>NZ_PPHG01000082.1 GCF_002904295.1 Amycolatopsis sp. CA-128772 | reverse complement strand
ACCCCGCGACGACGCCCCACCCCGCCGCCCGGCCCGCGACGGCCAGCCCCGCCGTGACGGCCAGCCGCAGCGAGGGAACCGCCCGGTCCGCGACGACCGGCCTTCCGGGGACGACCGGCCCGTCCGTGGCGAGCGCGCCCCCGGCGCCCGGCCGGCCCGCGACAACCGCGCCTCCCGCGGCGACCGCCCTGCCCCGGACGATTACCCCGCCCGCGACAACCGCGCCTCCCGCGGCGATCGGGCTGCCCCCGACGACTACCCGGCTCGCGACGAGCGCGGCCCCCGCGGCGAACCGCCGCGCGACGACTGGCCGCGCGACGACTGGCCGCGGGACGAGCGTGCCCCGCACGACGACCGCGCGCTGCGCGAGGACCGGCCGCCGCGCCGGGTCCCGCCGCCGCCGCAGGGTCCGCCGCGGGGTGGCCAGCCGCCGCGCAACGCCGGCCCGGCGCCCACGCGGGTCCAGCCGGTGCCGCCCGGCGGCGCACAGCCGGCCGGCCCGGGCGGCCCACAGCCAGTCAGCCCAGGCGGACCGCCGCAGGGCGGCCCACCGCCGCACAGCGGCGCCCAGCCGGCCGTACCACCGCCGAACCAGCCGCTGAGCGGCGCACAACCGGTCATCTCGCCCGGCAACGCCCACCCGGGCCCGCCGCCCGCCGGGCCGCCGCCGCAGGGCGGTCAACAGGCAGGTCCGGCGGCCCACCAGGGCCGGCTCCCGCAGCCGAACGCGCCCGGCACCCCGCCGCCCGGCACTCCGCCGCCCGGCACTCCACTGCCCGGCACCCCACTGCCCGGCACCCCACTGCCCGGCCCCGGCACTCCGCCGCCGGGCACGCCGGTGCCGCCGCGCGGTCGCGGCTCCCGGCGTCCGGCGCCGGTCCGGCCGTGGCAGGAGGAGGCCACCCAGGTCCAGCGCCCACCCGACCCGGAGGCGACGCGGTTCATCCCGCGCACCGCCGGCGTCCCGATGAACTCGCGCTGGCCGGTCGCCGACCCCGACGTCATGCGGCCGTACGACGCGCTGGCCACCCAGGTCATGCCGGCGCTCAAGGGGCCGCTGGTCAAGCCCCGGCCGGACGGGGAAGCGCCCGAAGAGGCCCCGGCCAAGGCGCCGTCGCTGGCGAAGGCGTCCGGGCGGATGGCCATCGCGTCGCTGATCAGCCGGATCACCGGCTTCCTGTGGAAGCTGCTGCTGGTCGGCGCGATCGGCCAGGGCATCGCGAACGACTCGTTCAACGTCGCCAACACGATGCCGAACATCATCTTCGAGCTGCTGATGGGTGGCGTACTCGCCAGCGTGGTGGTGCCGCTGCTGGTGCGCTCGCAGGACGAGCCCGACGGCGGCGCGGCCTACACACAGCGGCTCATCACGGTGGCGTTCTCGCTGCTGCTGGTCGGCACGGTGGTGGCGGTGATCGCCGCACCGGCGTTCACGAGCCTCTACGTCGACTCGTCCGGCAAGGCGAGCCCGGCGCTGACCACGGCGTTCGCCTACCTGCTGCTGCCGGAGATCTTCTTCTACGGCGTGTTCGCGCTGCTCTCGGCGGTGCTCAACGCCAAGCAGATCTTCGGGCCGACGGCGTGGGCCCCGGTGATCAACAACCTGGTCGTCATCTTCACCATCCTGGTCGTCTGGATCATGCCGGGCGACATCGACACCGGGCACGTCTCGATCACCGACCCCAAGGTGCTGACGCTGGGCATCGGCGTCACCGGCGGCATCGTCGCCCAGGCGCTGCTGCTCATCCCGCCGCTGCTGCGGTCGGGCTTCCGGTTCAAGTGGCGCTGGGGCATCGACAAGCAGATGAAGGAGTTCGGCGGCCTCGCGCTCTGGATCCTCGGCTACGTCGCGGTGAGCCAGATCGGGTACACGATCAACACGCGCGTGCTGACCAGCGGTTCACCCGGTGGTGTCACGGCCTACAGCAACGCCTGGCTGCTCTTCCAGCTGCCGTACGGCGTCATCGGCGTCTCGCTGCTGACGGCGATCATGCCGCGGATGAGCCGCGCGGCCGCCGACGGCGACCACAAGAAGCTGATCGGCGACCTGTCGTACGCGTCGCGGATCTCCACGGTGATGCTCGTGCCGATCTCCGCGGTGATGACCGTGGTCGGCGGCTCGATCGGCATCGCGCTGTTCACCTTCGGCAAGGGCACGGTCGAGACGGCCGAGCGGCTCGGCGACGCGCTCGCCATCTCCGCGTTCGCGCTGCTGCCGTACGCGCTGGTGATGCTGCAGATGCGCGTGTTCTACGCGATGAAGGACGCGCGCACGCCGACGCTGATCATGATCGTGATGACGCTGGTCAAGGTGCCGCTGCTGTACCTGTGCCCGGTGCTGCTGTCGCCGGACAACGTCGTGCTCGGCGTGATGATGGTCAACGCGCTGACGTTCGTGGTCGGCGCGATCCTCGGCCAGGTTTGGCTCTGGGTGACGCTGGGCAACTTGCGCAGCAAGCGGGTGATCGGCGTGATTCTCTTCACGGTCGTCGCGAGCGTCCTCGGGGTGGCCGCGGCCTGGGTCGCCGGCAAGCTCGTGCCGGACTTCTTCGGGCCCCGGCTGGGCGCCTGGGCGAAGCTGCTGCTGCAGAGCGTGGTCGGCATCGTCGTCTCGTTCGGGGTGCTGATGGCGCTCAAGGTGGAGGAGCTCCAGCCGGCCACTTCGAGGTTCACCCGGTTGATCAAGCGCCGGTAACGATTGCGGTACGGAAGGCGACGACTCCCGCGTCGTATTCTGGGTAACCTTGGAGCGGGGAGCTAACGGGAGCGTGCGGGTGGACACGAGGCGGAGCGAACAGGCGGGGGGTGCGAACCACGTGGGCAAGGCCCAGGTCGGATCGCTGGCCCCCGGGCGTGTGGTCGGCGACGGCCGCTACCGCCTCCTCGCGCAGTTCGGCGTGGACGAGCGGGGCGACGCGCACCTCTGGCGTGCCCGTGACGGGCAGCTGAAGCGGGACGTGGCGCTGACCCTGCTGGTCGGCGACCCGGCGGATCCCGAAGCCGCCCGGCTGGCCCGGCGGACCCTCGAACGCGCGACGCACGCGTCCAAGTTCGGTCACGGCGGCGTCGCCCGCGTGCTGGACGTGCTCGCCCTCGGCAGCGGCGTGACCTCCAGCGAAGGGTTGCTCGGCGTCGTCGTCGCGGAGTGGACCAAGGGCAGCGACCTGGTCGACCTCGTCGCGCAGCGGCCGGTGGCGCCCGCCGCGGCCGCGCGGATGGTGCAGGCGCTCGCGGAAGCCGTCGAGCAGGCGCACCAGAACGGGCTCGTGCTCGGCCTCGACCACCCCCAGCGGCTGCGGCTGACGCCGAACGGCGCGCTCAAGCTGGCGTTCCCCGGCCCGCTGCCGGAGGCGACCCTGCGCGACGACGTCAAGGCGCTCGGCGCGGTCCTGTACCTGCTGCTGACCGGCCGCTGGGCGCTGCCCGGCGGCCCGCCCGCGATCCCGGCGGCGCCGATGACGCCGCAGGGCCGGATCGTCCCGCCGCGCCAGCTGGTGCCGACGGTCCCGGCCGACCTCTCGTCGCTGGCCGTCCGCACGATCGAAGACGGCGGCAACGGCGGCATCCGCACCAGCGCGGCCATCCTCCGCGTGCTCGACCAGGTGGCCGAGGCCGAGGAGCGCACCCAGCTGATCAAGGCCGTCGGCGGCGACCCGGCCGAGGCCGACGGCACGATCTGGACGACGAAGAAGCCGGTCAAGGACGTCGCCCGGCGGCGCAAGCTCGCCCTCGGCGTCACCGTGCTGGTCGTCGCGACGGTCGTCATCCTCGCCTGGGGCGGCCTGATGCTGATCAACGTCTTCCAGGGCGATTCGAAGGCGAGCGGGCCGTCGATCAACGTCGCCGCGCCGCCGGCGTCGAGCCAGCCGGCCGCGGCCCCGCCCGCGTCGTCGTCCGCGCCGGCCCCGCCGCCGGCGCCGAAGGTGGGCGCGGCGGTGCCGCCGAAGGCCGTGGCGGTCTACAACCCCGAGGGCAAGGGCGACAACCCCGGGCGGGCGAAGAACGCGATCGACGGCGACCCCGGCACGGTGTGGAAGACCGAGCAGTACAAGCAGCAGTTCCCCACCATCAAGCCGGGTGTCGGGCTGGTCGTCACCTTCCAGGACCCGATCAACCTCAGCCAGGTCAAGGTCAGCGGCGGTACCGCGGGCACGAAGGTCGAGATCCGCTCGGCGACCGAGAAGAACCCGGACCTGGCCGACACGAAGGTGGTCGGCAACGGCGACCTCCAGGACGGCGACACGACGATCGCCTTGGCCCAGCCGACGCAGAGCGAATACTTCATCGTCTGGATCACTCAGCTGGGTGGCGACGACGGCGCCCACCTCTCCCAGATCGGTGACCTGTCCTTCCTGCCTGCGGGGTGACGCACCCGAGGAGGTCAGTAGGCTCTGCCGGGTGACAGCTGCAGCTCCCACGGATGCGGATCTGATAGCGGCTCACGCCGCGGGGGACCCCCATGCGTTCAGCGAACTCGTCCAGCGACACCGCGACCGCATGTGGGCGGTCGCCCTGCGCACGGTCCGCGACCCGGAAGAGGCCGCCGACGCGTTGCAGGACGCGTTCATCTCGGCGTTCCGCGCGGCCGACAAGTTCCGGGCGGAGTCGCAGGTCACGACGTGGCTGCACCGGATCGTGGTGAACGCCTGCCTCGACCGGATCCGCCGCCGCCAAGCGCGCCCGACCGTGCCGCTGCCGGAGACCGGCTTCAACGAGCCGGCCACCCCGCGCGACTCGATGGCCGAGCGCGAGACCAGCCTGCTCGTGCGCGAGGCGCTCGACCAGCTGCCCGAAGAGCAGCGTGCCCCGATCGTGTTGGTCGACGTCGAGGGATACTCCGTCGCCGAGACGGCCAAGATGCTGGGCATCGCCGAGGGCACGGTGAAGAGCCGGTGCGCGCGGGGCCGGGGAAAACTCGCGAAGGTTCTCGGGCACCTGCGGAACCCCGATGCGATTGCGAACGTCCCAACTCACGAAAGCAAACGGGCCGGGCGTCAGCCGGGTAGCGGGGAGGGACGATGACGGACGAAAGCCGGGGGATCGGGGGGACCGTCGGTCCGCCCTGGTCTGTCGACGTGCTCGCCGACCTCCACGCCGGTGTCCTGGACGAGGCGCAGGCGGCGGAGCTGTGGCCGCTGGTCGACGCCGACCCGGAGGCGCGGGAGATCCTGGCCGCCCTCGACGCCACGCAGGCCGACCTGGCTTCGCTGGCCCACACACCCGCCCCGCGGATGCCCGCGGAGTTCGCCGCCCGGCTGGACGCGGCGCTGGCCGCCGAAGCAGCGGCGCGGTTTCCCGGGGCAACGCAGCCGGGTGCCCAGCAGGCAGCTCCGGCACCGCAGGACGCCCCGGTGGTGGACCTCGCGGCGGCCCGGCGGAAGCGGAACAAGCGGCTCGGCTGGGCCGCCGGCGTCCTGACCGCGGCCGCGGCGGCGGTGGTCGCCGTGACCGTCGCGATCCCCGGCACGTCGCAGCAGCCCGGCACCCCGAACGTCGCCGCCCCGACGGGCCCGTCGGTCGGCACCGACGGCGCCGGCGCGCAGGCCCTGGTCGGCAAGGCGATCGGCGTCCGCGACTTCGGCCCGCTGCAGAACGAGGACCGGCTCGACGCGTGCATCGCGGCCGCCGGCCTGGACCCGAAGGTGCGCCCGGAGGGCATCCGCCCGGTGAACGTCGGCGGCAAGGCCGGGGTGATGATCATCCTGACCACCGGCAAGCTCGCCCAGTTCCGGCTGGTGGCCTTCGGAGCGGACTGCGGACCCGGAAACCCGGCCGTGTTGTTCGACAAGGTCGTCGGGGAGAAGTAGCAGCTGTCACGGCCGGGAACATGGCCACCTACGATCGTGTTGAGCCTGGTACACGGGTCACTACGAGCGGAGGTCACGGGTGGCTGCCGAGGAAATCAGGAACCTGATCATCGTCGGGTCGGGTCCTGCCGGATACACCGCTGCCGTTTACGCGGCGCGGGCCCAGCTTGAACCGCTGGTGTTCGAGGGCACGCAGTTCGGCGGCGCGCTGATGACGACGACCGAGGTCGAGAACTTCCCCGGGTTCCGCGACGGCATCATGGGTCCGGACCTGATGGAGGAGATGCGCAAGCAGGCCGAGCGCTTCGGCGCCGAGCTGCGCGCGGAGGACGTCGAGTCGCTGGAGCTGACCGGGGACGTCAAGTACGTCGTCGCGAACGGCAAGCGCTACGCCGCCCGCGCGGTCATCCTCGCCATGGGTGCCGCGGCGCGGTACCTCAACGTGCCGGGCGAGCAGGAGCTGCTCGGCCGCGGTGTGTCGGCCTGTGCGACCTGTGACGGCTTCTTCTTCCGCGACCACGACATCGTGGTCGCCGGCGGTGGCGATTCGGCGATGGAGGAGGCGACCTTCCTGACGAAGTTCGCGAAGTCCGTCACGATCGTCCACCGGCGCGACGAGTTCCGCGCCTCCAAGATCATGATCGAGCGCGCCCGCGCGAACGAGAAGATCAAGTGGCAGCTCAACTCGCAGATCACCGGCGTGCTCGGGGACGGCAAGGTCGAGGGCCTGCAGCTCAAGGACACCAAGGACGGCTCGGAGTCGACGCTCGACGTGTCGGGCTTCTTCGTCGCGATCGGGCACGACCCCCGCAGCCAGCTGGTGAAGGGGCAGGTCGAGCTGGACGAGGACGGCTACGTCGTCACCAAGGGCAAGACCTCCTTCACCAACCTCGACGGCGTCTTCGCGGCCGGCGACCTGGTGGACCGCACCTACCGGCAGGCGATCACCGCCGCCGGTTCCGGGTGCAGCGCCGCGATCGACGCGGAACGATGGCTCGCGGAGCACGGCGAGTCGGACGCGCACGAGGCGGCCGAGCTCGTCGGCGGCGGCTACGGCGCGGGCACCAACTGACTTACCGGCTTCCAACCACCCCTGAAGGAGAAACCATGGCCAACACCGTCAAGGTGACCGACGCGACGTTCGTCGACGAGGTCCTGACCAGCGAGAAGCCGGTCCTCGTCGACTTCTGGGCCACCTGGTGCGGCCCGTGCAAGATGGTCGCCCCGGTGCTCGAGGAGATCGCGGCCGAGAACGGCGAGAAGCTGACCATCGCCAAGATCGACATCGACGAGAACCCGAACACGCCGCGTGACTACCAGGTGATGTCCATCCCGACGCTGATCCTGTTCCAGGGCGGCAAGCCGGTGAAGCAGATCGTGGGCGCGAAGCCGAAGGCCGCGCTGCTGTCGGACCTCGCCGACGTCCTCTGAATCGAACCACTCCGGCGAACCCGGGGCCTGCGGGAATCCCTCTCGTGGCCCCGGGTTCGTCGCCGTTCGGGGGAATCTGCGCAAGGTGGGTGAAATCGTGCGTGATCGCGACCACGCCGGGTACTCCACTAACGGGTTCTTGACGTACCTACCGGGCCTGCGCTGTCACCCAGAGTTGGCAAGGCACAATAGAGGACCTGGGCCCGTCCCAGCGAAGGTTTTCTTACCACGCACCGAGCTCCCCATCGGTGCCTTAGGAAGAGCGAGGAGTGCATGCGGGTACTCCGCCGCGGTGACGCCGGTCCGGACGTCGCCGAGATCAGGTCCATCCTGGCCGGGATGGACCTGCTCCCGCCGGTCACCGGTACCGACGCCTACGACACGTTCGACGTCGCCATCGAGGGCGCCGTCCGTGCCTTCCAGCAGCGTCGTGGGCTGATGACCGACGGCATCGTGGGTCCGGCGACGTTCCAGGCGCTCAAGGGCGCCAGCTACCACCTGGGCAGCCGCCCGCTGTCGTACATGATCGCGTCCCCGGTCCACGGCGACGACGTCTTCACGCTGCAGGAGCGCCTCACCGAGCTCGGCTTCGACGCCGGCCGCCCCGACGGCTACTTCGGCCCGGCGACCGAGCGCGCGCTCAAGACGTTCCAGCGCGACATGCGCCTGACGCCGGACGGCATGTGCGGCCCGGCGACCATCCGCGAACTGCACCGCCTGTCCTCGCCGCGCGCCCGCGGCGGCCGCCCGGTCTTCCTGCGCGAGCAGGAGCAGGTGCGCCAGGCCGGTCCGCGGCTGCGCGGCAAGCGCATCGTGATCGACCCCGGCCACGGCGGCGACGACCTCGGCGTGGTCGCCGGCGGCCTGCGCGAGGCCGACATCGCCTGGGACCTCGCGCGCCGCCTGGAGGGCCGGATGAAGGCCACCGGCATGGAGGCGCTGATCTCCCGCGGCCCGAACCACAGCCCCACCGAGCTGGAGCGCGCCAAGTTCGCCAACGACGCGGGCGCCGACCTGTTCCTCTCGCTGCACAGCGACAAGAACCCCTCGCCGCGCGCGCAGGGCGTCGCGAGCTTCCACTTCGGCAACGGCAACGGCACCACGTCCACGGTGGGCGAGCTGCTGGCCGGCTTCATCCAGCGCGAGGTCGCGGCCCGAACGGGCATGCTCGACTGCCGCACGCACTACAAGTCGTGGGACATCTTCACCCGCACCCGGTGCCCGGCCGTCCGGGTCGAGATCGGCTACCTGACGAACCCGGACGACGCCCGCAAGCTCGGCGACCCGGCGTTCCGCGACATCGTCGCGGAGGGCATCCTGATCGCCGTCAAGCGCCTGTACCTGCTCGGCGAAGGCGACCAGCCGACGGGAACGTTCACGTTCGCCGACGTTCTGGCGCACGAGCTCGCGAAGGCCGAATAGGGTCGACCACAACCCCTAGCGGCTCTCCTTCAGCTGCCCCACCACCCCTGGGGACGCGATGCGCGCGTCCCCAGGTTTCGGGGCAGTTCTCCACAGCTTGTCCACCGCTCCTAGCAGGGCTCTGTGGATAACTCGGCTCTTCTTCCACAGTTGTGCACACCGTGTTCCGGACCTGCCGAAACACAAGCGCAAACGTTTACGGATCAAAAATCAGGCGCGGCCGAGGCTCGGCTCGGCGGTGGTGATCGTCACCTGGCCGAGCAGCCGCTCCAGCGCCGCCTCGACGTCTTCCTTCCAGGTGATCGCCGAACGCAGCTCGAGGCGCAGCCGCGGCCACTTCTGGTGCGGGCGGACCGTCTTGAAGCCCACGCTCTGCAGGAAGGCCGCCGGCAGCACGCAGCTGTGCCCGCCGTCCGGGTCGGCCTCGTCGGGGCGGGCGTCGCCGAACGCCTCGATCGCGCGGACCCCGCGCTTCGTCAGGTCCTTGGCGACCGCCTGGACCAGCATCCGGCCGAGGCCGCCACCGCGGAACTCGGGCAGGATCTGGAACGACGTCAGGAGGACCGCGTCCGCGCTCGGCGGGGACGTCGGGAAGGCCAGCGCACGGGGGACGGCGTTCGGCGGGGCGTACAGCACGAACCCGACCGGCAGCGTGTCGCTGTAGACGATGCGGCCGCAGGAACCCCACTCGAGCAGCACGCTCGACACCCAGGCTTCCTTCTCGACCTCGGTCGCGCCGAACTCCTCGGCCTGGTGCTTGAGGTGCGGCGCCAGCTCCCAGTACACGCACCGGCGGCAGCTCTTCGGCAGGTGCTCCAGGTTGTCCAGTGTGACGCCCACGACGCGACGCGACACCCGCGACCTCCCTGACCTGCTGTCCCGACCGGCCGCCCGCCCGTCAAGCCGCGCAAGATCCACGGCACGAACACGGGGCCACGGTCGAGGATAGGCCGATGTGACAAGCACCGAAAGGCCAGGGGTCCCGGATGGGTGCACGGTTACACTCGACAGGATCTGCCAACCGAGCCCCCGGGTGAATCGTCGATGACCGAGAACCGCCCCAGCAAGCCGCACAGTGGCCGGCAAACCAGTGGCCGCCAGAACCTCGACCCGCACCTCGAGCGGTACGCCGCACGCACCGCCGGGATGACCGCTTCGGAGATCCGGGCCCTGTTCGCGGTGGCCAGCCGGCCCGAGGTGGTTTCGCTGGCCGGCGGCATGCCGAACCTGGCAGCCCTCCCGCTCGACACGCTGTCGGCGCAGGTGGCCGAGATCATCGCCGAAGACGGCCTGGTGGCCCTGCAGTACGGCTCGGCGCACGGCATCCCGGTGCTGCGCGAGCAGATCTGCGAAATCATGGCCCTGGAAGGCATCAAGGCGCACCCGGACGACGTCGTGGTGACCGTCGGCTCGCAGATGGGCCTGGACATGGTCACGCGGCTGTTCTGCGACCCGGGTGACGTCGTGATCGCCGAGGGCCCCTCGTACGTCGGCGCGCTGGGGTCGTTCGCCGCGTACCAGGCGCAGGTCGTGCACGTCGCGATGGACGACCAGGGTTTGGTGCCTTCGCTGCTGCGTGAAGCGCTCGACCAGACCAAGAAGGCCGGCCGCCGGGTCAAGTTCCTCTACACGATCCCGAACTTCCACAACCCCGCCGGCGTCACGCTGGCCGTCGAGCGCCGCGCGGAGATCCTGGAGATCTGCCGGGAGCACGGCGTCCTGGTCGTCGAAGACAACCCGTACGGGTTGCTCGGCTTCGACGGGCAGACGTACCCCGCGCTGCGGTCGACCGACCCCGACAACGTCGTGTACCTCGGCTCGTTCTCCAAGACGTTCGCCTCCGGCCTGCGCGTCGGCTGGGTGCTCGCGCCGCACGCCGTGCGCGAGAAGCTCGTGCTGGCCGCGGAGTCGGCGACGCTGTGCCCGCCGACGTTCAACCAGATGATCGTCTCGCGCTACCTGGCCACGCACGACTGGAAGGGCCAGATCAAGAAGTTCCGCGAGAACTACCGCGAGCGGCGCGACGCGATCCTCTCCGCACTCGACCAGTACCTGCCCCCGGGTTGCTCGTGGACGAAGCCGGACGGCGGGTTCTACGTCTGGGTGACGGTGCCGGAGGGCGTCGACACGAAGGCGATGCTGCCGCGCGCGGTGACCGCACGGGTGGCGTACGCGTCCGGCACCGGCTTCTACGCGGACGGGTTCGGCAGCCGCCAGATGCGGCTGTCCTACTGCTACCCGACCCCGGAACGCATCCGCGAGGGCGTGCGGCGGCTGGCGGCGGTGCTGGAGTCCGAAATGGACCTCGCCCGCACCTTCGGTAGCGTGACCTCGCGCCAGATCCAGGGACCGCAGAACCCGTCCCCGGACACGGTCTGATTCATTCTTCTTAAGGAGTTTCCACGGTGGTCGACCGTACCGTTGCCGTGCTCGCCGGCGGCCTCTCGCACGAACGCGACGTCTCCCTGAGGTCCGGGCGGCGGCTCTCCGCGGCGCTGAAGTCCGAGGGCTTCGGCATCGAGGAGTGGGACACCGACGCGGGGCTCCTGGAGCGGCTGCGCACGCACCGCCCGGACGCGGTGGTCGTCGCGCTGCACGGCGGCGAGGGCGAGAACGGCTCGGTGCAGACGGTGCTGGAGATGCTGGGCGTGCCGTTCGTCGGCACCGGCTCCCAGGGCTGCCGCCGCGCGTGGGACAAGCCGACCGCGAAGGCGCTGCTGGAGAACGCCGGCTTCGCGACGCCCGGCTGGGTGGTGCTGCCGCACAGCACGTTCCGCGAGCTCGGCGCCCAGGCGGTGCTCGACGCGATGGTGGAGCGCCTCGGCCTGCCGCTCATCCTCAAGCCGGACCAGGGCGGCTCGGCGCTCGGCACGCAGGTCGTCCGCGAGGCGGCGGAACTGCCGGCCGCGATGGTCGGCTGCTTCGCGTACGGCGACACCGTGCTCGCCGAGCGGTTCGTGGACGGCGTCGAGGTGGCCGTGACGGTCGTCGAGGGCGAGGACGGGCCCGAGGCCCTGCCGGCCGTCGAAATCGTGCCGGAGAGCGGCGTGTACGACTACACGGCCCGCTACACGGCCGGCCTGACCGACTTCTTCACCCCGGCCCGGCTCGACGACACCGCGGCCAAGGCGGTCGCCGAACTGGCCGTCGCCGCGCACCGCGTGCTCGGCCTCCGCGACATCTCCCGCACCGACGCGGTCGTGACGGCGGACGGCACGGTCCACTTCCTCGAAGTGAACCCGTCGCCCGGCCTGACCGAGACGTCGACGGTGCCGATGGCGATCGAGGCGGCGGGCAAGTCGCTCGGCGCGGTGTTCGCCGAACTGATCGCGCGGGCGATCGCTCGCTGACTTTTTCTACGCGAAAGGCCGCCTCGGATTCTCCGTGGCGGCCTTTTTCGTGTGATCACTCGTTGTGCCGGTCACCGCTCCGAGGAGCAATCATCACCGTGACGAAACACCCTGGGGTGATCCCTAATCGGTTTTCGGTGTCTGATTCATCCCGTTCGCATCGATGATCGCGACGATCCGCTCAAGGTCGTCGACCGACCCGAATTCGAGCGTGATCCGCCCCTTCCGCCGGCCGAGGTCGACCTTGACGCGGGTGTCGAAGCGGTCCGAAAGGCGGTTCGCGAGTTCCTGCAACCCCGGCGCCTGGATCGGCTTGCGTGGCGCGGGCTTCGGCTTGGCCGGCTTCTCGCTCTTCTTGAGCGTGACGGCTTCCTCGGTCGCCCGGACCGACATGCCCTCCGCGACGATCCGCGCGGCGAGCTCCTCCTGGCTTTCGGCGTCCTCCAGCGACAGCAACGCCCGCGCGTGCCCGGCGGACAGGACGCCCGCAGCGACCCGGCGCTGCACCGGCAGGGGGAGCTTGAGGAGCCGGATCGTGTTGGTGATGACGGGCCGGCTGCGGCCGATCCGGCTCGCCAGCTCCTCGTGCGTGACGGCGAACTCGTCGAGCAGCTGCTGGTAGGCCGCCGCCTCTTCGAGCGGGTTCAGCTGAACGCGGTGGATGTTTTCCAGGAGCGCGTCGCGCAGCATCGACTCGTCGGCGGTCTGCCGGACGATCGCCGGGATCGCGTCGAGCTCCGCCTGCTGGGAAGCACGCAGCCGCCGCTCGCCCATGACGAGCTCGTACTCGTCGTTGCCGAGCTCGCGGACGACGATGGGCTGCATGAGCCCGAACGCGCGGATCGAGTGCTCGAGTTCGGCGAGCGCGTCTTCGTCGAAGACCTGGCGCGGCTGCTTCGGGTTCGGCTTGATCGAGCTGACCGGGATCTCCCGGTAGACCGCGCCGGCGACCTCGCCGCCGTGCTGCTGCGCCTGCCCGTTCGCCGCGAACCAGCCTTTCTCCTCGGCCGTCTTCTTGTCCGCCGCGGCCGCATCGCCGGGTGCGGGCAGGGGACCACCGCCGGTGGGTCCGGTCGGGATCAGGGCGGCGAGGCCGCGCCCCAGCCCTCCTCGACGCTCGGTCATGTCGAACTACCCTTCTCCATCTGTGCGCCGCGCTCGGCGATCTCCTTGGCCGCGTCGACGTAGCTCAGCGCCCCGCGCGAGCCGGGGTCGTAGGCGAGCACGGTCTGGCCGTACCCGGGCGCCTCGGACACCTTCACACTGCGGGGGATGACCGTCTTGAGGACGGTGTCGCCGAAGTGGTTCCGCACCTCGTTCGTCACCTGGTCGGCCAGCTTGGTGCGGCCGTCGTACATGGTGAGGAGGATCGTCGAGACGCGGAGTTCGCGGTTGAGGTGCTGCTGCACAAGCTCGATGTTGCTCAGCAGCTGACCCAGACCTTCGAGCGCGTAGTACTCGCACTGGATCGGGATGAGCACCTCCTGCGCGGCGACCATCGCGTTGACCGTCAGCAAACCGAGCGACGGCGGGCAGTCGATGAGGACGTAGTCGACGCCGATCTCGTCGAGGATCTCCGAGGAGATGGCCTCCTTGAGCCGGGACTCGCGGGACGCCATCGAGACGAGCTCGATCTCGGCGCCGGCGAGGTCGATCGTCGCGGGGACGCAGAAGAGGTTGGGGGACTGCTCGGTCGGCTGGGCGGCCTCGGCGAGCGTCACCTCGCCGATGAGCACTTCGTAGATGGAGGGCGTCCCGGACCGGTGGTCGACGTCGAGCGCGGTACTCGCGTTGCCCTGCGGGTCGAGGTCGACGACGAGTGTCTTGAGCCCGTGGAGCGCGAGGGCGGCGGCAAGGTTGACCGTGCTGGTCGTCTTGCCGACGCCGCCCTTCTGGTTGGCGACCGTCATCACGCGACGGCGTCCAGGCCGGGGGAGCTCACCCTCCTTGGGATGCAGCAGACGCGCGGCGCGGGCAGCTTCTTCGGCGATCGGCGTCCAGCCCACGTCGTGGCTGGTCTCCGTGGAGTCGGACGGCGGGGGATTCACCGGTCTCGACACCTCCTCCATCTAGACGTCTGGTCGGTGGTCGAGTCGCTACGTTTCACGTGGAACATGGCGGCCCGTTAACGCTTCCTGCTCCGCGCCTTCGGCTTGGTGGCCGTCGGTAGGCGACGGATCTTCACGACCGTGCTGGGGACCTCGAGAACCGCCGCACCACACTCGACAATGAGGGGGTCGGCCCCGCCGGCCTTGCGGATGGCGGCGCCGTCCCGGTCGATCTCGTCCGCCGCGCTGGCGCCCTTGAGGGCGACCAGAAAGCCATCGGGACGGACCAGCGGCAGGCACCAGTCCGCAAGACGAGCAAGCGGGGCGACCGCGCGAGCGGTGACGATGTCGGCGCCACCGAGCTGCTCACGCACGGGCCGCCCCTCCGCGCGTCCACGGACGACGGTGATCGGGAGTTCCAGCTTCTCGGCCACCTCGGCCAGCCAGTCCACCCGGCGGGCCATCGGTTCGAGCAAGACGATATCGAGGTCCGGTCGCGCGATCGCCAGCGGTACACCCGGAAGCCCAGCCCCCGACCCCACATCGACCACGCGGGCGCCCTCCGGCATCTGCTCGCCGATGACGGCCGAGTTGAGCACGTGCCGGTCCCACAACCGCTCGACTTCCCGCGGACCGATCAGCCCCCGCTCGACCCCATGCCGCTCCAGGAGTTCGACGTACCCGGCGGCTCGGTCGAGGTGCTCTCCGAACACCCGCTCCGCCGCCCGCTCCAAGCTCACTCCGCCTACTCCTCGTCCGCCGGTTTCACGTGAAACCGTGCTCGTCCGATTGTCCCCGATGAACCGGAGAAGACGAGCCGACAGTCCGAAGATGTGGACAACTCCACTCAGCCGGCAGCGCCTGTGGACCGTTCCACGTGAAACATCACCCGTGTAATTCACTCCGCCACGGCTTGGGGTGGCCACCCTCGCCGACGCGCAGCGCCCGGGAGACCGACGCGCTCCTGGCGCAGACCACACCCACACACAAAGAAGCGGCCCCACCCGAACCAGTCGGATGGGGCCGCTCTCCAAGCAACCGGGTCTCACGCCTCCGCGAAGATCACCACGCGGCGCTTCGGGTCCTCGCCTTCGCTCTCGCTCGTCACGCCCGAGACCGTCGCCACCGCGTCGTGGACCACCTTGCGCTCGAACGGGCTCATCGGCTGCAGCCGCACCCGCTCGCCGCTCTTGAGGACCGACTCCGCCGTCGACCGGCCGAGTTCCTTCAGCTCCTCGCGGCGGTCCGCGCGCCAGCCCGCGATGTCCAGCATCAGGCGGCTGCGGGAGCCCGTCTCCTGCTGGACCGCAAGGCGGGTCAGCTCCTGCAGCGCCTCGAGCACCGTGCCGCGCGGGCCGACGAGCTTCTCGAGGTCCTCGCCGCCGTCAATGCTGACGATCGCGCGGCCGGCTTCCACGTCCAGGTCGATGTCACCGTCGTAGTCGAGCAGGTCCAGCAGGCGCTCGAGGTAGTCGCCGGCGATGTCACCCTCCTGAACCAGGATGTCGTCACCGCCCGCCTTCTCTTCGCCCGCCGCGTCCGCAGATGCGGCCGGCTCCCGGGTCACGTCGTCCTTATCGGCGTCGATCGTGTCGATCGTCTCCGACATCATTCGTCTCCTCTCCGAACCGGTCGCGCCTCAGCGGCGCTTCCGGCCCGACTTCCTGGTCGAGTCTTTGAGAAGGCCCGGCACGCCGGTGCCGTTGTCCTTCGAGCCGTTCTGGCCGGCGGTGTCGGCCGAAGCCGACGCCGGGGTCGCGTCCGCCGCGGTCGCGCCGTCCGCCTTGGCAGCGGCAGCGGCAGCGGCGGCGGCCGCCTCCGCCGGCGTGGTCTGCGCGAAGCCGTGGGCCGAGCCCGCCTTCGTGACCTTCTTCTGGGCACCGCCCTGGGCGGGCTGGTTCTTCTTCTGCTGAACCGGCTTCTGACCGACCTTCGGCGCGGTCGGCTTCTGACCCGGCTTCGGGCCGAGCGACGCGCGCTTCTCCGCGGCTTCCGCCTTGCGGGCCTGCTCTTCCTTGTCGATCTTCGTGTAGACGAGCCGCTGCTGCATCAGGGTCCAGCCGTTGTTCGCCAGCCAGTAGAAGAGGAGGCCGAGCGGGAACAGCGCACCGAAGACGAGCACACCGAGCGGGAAGATGTACATCGTCAGCTTGTTCATGATCGCGGTCTGCGGGGTGGCCGACGCGGCGTTCTGGCGGGCCACCGAGTGCCGCGCGGTCAGGTGCGTGGCGATCGACGCGACGATCATCAGGGGCAGCGCCACCGGGAGCACGCTCCAGTGGAAGCCGACGTTCGTCGCTCCGCCGCTGACGACACCGACACCGTTGTAGACGGCCTCACCGAGGTTGACACCGAACAGCTTCGCGTTGACGTAGGACTCGACGTCGTGCTGGCTGAAGAAGTAGTTCTCGGTCTTCACCCCGCCACCGGGCGGCGGCATGGTGAACGCGCGCAGGACGTGGTTCAGGCCGATGAAGACCGGGATCTGGAGCAGCATCGGCAGGCAGCTGCCCAGCGGGTTGACGCCGTGCTCGCGCTGGAGCTTCTGCATCTCCGCGGCCTGGCGCTGCCGGTCGTTCGCGTACTTCTTCTGGAGCTTCTTCATCTCCGGCGCGAAGTCCTGCATCTTCTTCATCGACCGGACCTGGTTCACGAACGGCTTGAACATGATGCCGCGGACCGTGAACGTCAGGAAGATGATGCCGAGGATCCAGGCGATCGCCGTCGACTCCCCGAAGACGAACCCGAAGACCTTGTGCCAACACCAGAGGATGAAGGACACGGGGTAGTAGATGAAATCGAGCACTGCTGCTACTCCTCGATCGGTGTTTCAGGTCTGCGGTGTCGCCACGAGAACGTCTCGGGCACGGGATCGCGGCCGGGGGGTGTCCAGGGGCCGCAACGCAGCAGCCGGCGCAGCGCGAGGTAGGAGCCGCGGCCGGCACCGTGCCGGGTGAGGGCTTCGACTGCGTACGCGCTGCAGCTCGGGTAGAACCGGCAAGCCGGCGGGAGAAACGGCGAAATCGCCTTGCGGTAGAGCTTGACGGGAAGCAGGAGGACCCAGGCGACGGGGCCGGGCCGCGGAGGCTCGGGTTCCGCAGCGCCGCCGTCGACGTGGTCGTGTTTCGGGTCGTGCTCGGGGGTGGCTCGCATGCCGGTCACACCGCTGATCCGTGGTCGGGGGCCGCGTCCGCGGGACGCGTCGGGCGGGGGACATCCCCGGCCGGACGGCGCGACGACAGAAGCCCCAGCCGACGCAACGCGGCGTCGAGATCGGACCCGAGCTCGGCGCTGGACGCGGTCGACGACGGCGGCAATGCCCGTACGACCAACGACGTGCCGGCGGGCAGTGTTCCGAGCCGGGCCGAAACGAGGTGACGCAACCGGCGGCTGACGCGGTGGCGGACCACCGAATTACCGACGGCCTTGCTCACCACAAAACCCGCCCTGGCCGCCGACGGCACAGTCTCATCGGACTGCACAGCGTCGGCGGCCGCGGACGGGTCCGTGGTCAGCGCGTGGACGACGAGGCGGCGCCTGCCTGCCCGGGACCCGCGACGGAGGACCACGCGGAAATCCTCACTCCGCCGCAGGCGTGCGGCAGCCGGCAGCACGGCGCGCCCCGATCGTGCGATCAGGCGGACAGCGCGGCGCGGCCCTTGCGACGGCGACCCGCCAGGATGGCCCGGCCGGCACGCGTCCGCATGCGCAGGCGGAAGCCGTGCGTCTTCGCGCGGCGGCGGTTGTTCGGCTGGAAGGTGCGCTTACCCTTGCTCACTGCTTCTCCTGTGTGTCGCTATGTCGTCCGCCCCGGACCCGCCCCGCGGAGAATTCCTTCTCCGCCTGGCGTGTCGTGCGGGCGCACGGCAGTCTCTGGTGTCTCCTACCAACGTGTGGCCTCGTCACGACGAGCGACGACAACGTGGGCACGCGAAACGCACCCGTCGCATACGGGAGACCTTACGAGGGTACGCACCCCCGTCGGGCGGCCGGTAGGCACCCCCTCGCCACGGTACGCGACCGGTTGGCGGCCCCGCGGAGTTCGACGCCGTGACACCGAATGGCCACCGGCCGTGCACCGTGAAATGCTGGCCGTCCAGGATGCCTTGTGGCCGCGAGCGGGGCTTGTTAGCGTGCCTCTCTCGGGTCACCGGTCGAGGTGCACGAGTATCCGCGTGGTGGAGTGCCCACCGGCGTACGACGAGCCCGCAGGTGACGTCACCGTGGGTCGCCGTACATTAGTGCACAGCTGTGGACAACTATGTGGATATTCGCTGTGCCAGTGCGCGGACAGGTTCCCTGTGATCGCCGGGTGGAGTGACCGGGTGCTCCGGGGGCCGGCTCGGCCGTCCACGCGGACGAGGGGAGGGGAGCCAGACAGGTGTCGGAACACCAGCACAATCTGGGTGTCATCTGGGAACAGGTGGTACGCGAACTGTCCGACGGGACCCTGTCCCCCCAGCAGCGCGCCTGGATGCGGGTGACCCGTCCGATCGGCCTGCTCGACGGCACGGCCCTCCTGGCGGCGCCCAGCGACTTCGCGAAGGAAGCGATCGAACGCGGGCTGCGCGGCGCCATCACCGACGCGCTCTCCCGGCGGCTCGGCCGGGCCATCTCGCTCGCCGTGAAGGTGGACACCGCCGAGGCGGTCGTCCCATCTCCCGCGCCCCGCTACGCGCCGTCACCCGGCCGAGTGGAAAACGGCGCGAGCCCGGAGGCTGCGCCGCCGATGCCGGGCAACGGCGCGGCGATGATGCCGCCGCCGCGTCCCGAACCCGCGCGGCCGATGCCGCCGATGCCGCCGCACCAGTCCGTCGCGGCGAAGGCGGACGACGACGGCGACACCGACGAGGAAGTCGACGAAGAGGGCGAGGCGCTCGCCGCGGTCCACGAGATCTGGCCGACGTTCTCCGGCCAGCCGATCGCCGGCCAGCCGTACACCGCGCCGGCGCAGCCGCAGACGTCGAAGACGAAACTGAACGAGAAGTACACCTTCGACACGTTCGTCATCGGCGCGTCCAACCGCTTCGCGCACGCGGCCGCGGTCGCCGTCGCCGAAGCGCCGGCCCGCGCGTACAACCCGCTCTTCATCTGGGGTGAGTCCGGGCTCGGCAAGACGCACCTGCTGCACGCGGTCGGCCACTACGCGCAACGGCTCTTCCCGGGCATGCGCGTCCGGTACGTCTCGACCGAAGAGTTCACGAACGACTTCATCAACTCGCTGCGCGACGACCGCAAGGTCGCCTTCCAGCGGCGCTACCGCGACATCGACATCCTGCTCGTCGACGACATCCAGTTCCTGGAAGGCAAAGAAGGTACGCAGGAGGAGTTCTTCCACACCTTCAACACCCTCCACAACGCGAACAAGCAGATCGTCGTCAGCTCCGACCGCCCGCCGAAGCGCCTCGAAACGCTGGAGGACCGGCTGCGCACGCGGTTCGAGTGGGGCCTGATCACCGACATCCAGCCGCCCGAGCTCGAGACGCGCATCGCGATCCTCCGCAAGAAGGCGGCGCAGGACAGGCTGGCCGTGCCGGGCGAGGTCCTCGAATTCATCGCCTCGCGCGTCGAGGCCAACATCCGCGAGCTCGAAGGCGCGCTCATCCGCGTCACCGCGTTCGCGTCGCTGAACCAGCAGCCGGTCGACAGCGCGCTCGCCGAGATCGTGCTGCGGGACCTGATCCCCGACTCGCACGCCCCGGAGATCACCGCCCCGACCATCATGGGCGTGACGTCCGAGTTCTTCGACGTCACGCTCGACGACCTGTGCGGCCCCGGCAAGACGAAGGCGCTCGCCACCGCCCGCCAGATCGCGATGTACCTCTGCCGCGAGCTGACCGACATGTCGCTGCCGAAGATCGGGCAGACGTTCGGCGGCCGCGACCACACGACCGTCATGCACGCGGACAAGAAGATCCGCAAGGAGATGGCCGAGCGCCGGCGCATCTACGACCAGGTGCAGGAGCTGACGTCGCGCATCAAGCAGCGCGCCCGCCAGTAGCACATCCCTTACCTCCCAACGACTTCGGGGCGTCCGCACACTGTGGACGCCCCTTCGTCGTCTTTGGAGCGTCTGAAGCACGCGTACGCCGGCGAAGCAGCGAAGGCGCGTACGCGTGCTTCGCAAAACTCGCAAAAATTGTTTGTACACAAGGAAGTTTCCCCATGGTGTGGGCAGTTTGCCCACAGCGTCAACGGATCCCCGACCAGCGACGACACCGGAACCGTCCCCAGGCCGCCCACAGGCGATCCACAGCGCATCCACACCCTTGTCCACGCTGATTCCACAGGTTGCCCACATGCTGTGCACAGGAGGGGCCGATCACTCGGAAGAGGGGTTCGGACCCCGTCCGGTACCCCCAGACCCTGGGTACAAATCGCCCCACACTTGGGGACAACTGTGGGGACAACTGGCCTCGGCTGTGGACGAATTCAGGGCCGCCCGAAACCATCCACGGACCGCCCGAACTACCCACAGGTCCACCACCACGGTTACCCACACGCCCGCAGGCCGTCCTACCTGCGCGAACGAGCTCAATCCACACAATCCACACCGCTTACTACTGTTACTGCCTTTAGATCTCTTCTAAGAGAGAAAAAGATAAAAACAGGCGGCGGAAGAAGTTGGGGACAGCCGCGAGATCGTGTCGTCAAGTCGACAAACTCAAGGGGAGGCCGAGGTGACGGCAGCCCCCGCCACGGCCTAACGTGGACGCCTGCACCTGGTCCGTGCTCCGGCCGCGCACGCGGAGGGCGGATCCGGCCGGAGGGGGCCGCCGGTCCCGTCCCGCGAGAACGAGGCCTGGCCCGAGCCCGCAGGGGGCTCGACCGTCGAAAGGAAGCGCGCATGAAGATCCGCGTCGAGCGTGACGGGCTCGCCGACGCCGTCGCGTGGGTGGCCAGAAGCCTCCCCTCCCGGCCTCCGGTGCCGGTCCTGGGCGGTGTCCTGCTCGACGCCGGCTCGGACGGCGAAACCGACGCGCTGACGGTCTCCGGCTTCGACTACGAGGTCTCCGCCACGGTGGGGGTCCCGGCGACGATCGCCGACGGCGGCCGCCTGCTCGTGTCCGGGCGCCTGCTCGCCGACATCACCAAGGCGCTGCCCGCGCAGCCGGTCGAGATTTCCGTCGACGGCGCCCGCGCCACCATCACCTGCGGCAGCGCGCGCTTCTCCCTGCCGACCATGCCGGTCGAGGACTACCCGCAGCTGCCGTCCCAGCCCGCCTTCGCCGGCGAGCTTGCCGGCGACGCGTTCGGCCAGGCCGTCACCCAGGTCGTCGTCGCCGCGGGCAAGGACGACACGCTCCCGATGCTCACCGGCATGCGGCTGGAGATCTCGGGCAGCTCGCTGACCCTCGTCGCGACCGACCGGTTCCGGCTCGCCATGCGCGAGTTCACCTGGCAGCCGGCCGAGGGCCTGGCCGACGCCGCGGTGCTCGTGCCGGCGCGCACCCTCGCCGAAGCGGCCAAGACGCTCGGCGCGAGCGGCGCCACGATCCGCCTCGCCCTCGCCAGCGGTGAGGGCCTGCTCGGCCTGTCCGGGTCCGGGCGCTACACGACGACCCGCCTGCTCGACGCGGAGTTCCCGCCGTACCGGCAGCTGCTGCCCGCGTCGCACAGCTCACGCGCGGTCATCGACGTGTCGGCTCTCACCGAGTCCATCAAGCGCGTTTCGCTGGTGGCCGAGCGGGGGACTCAGGTACGACTGGAGTTCGGGGACAACTCGCTGCGGTTGTCCGCGGGCGGCGACGACGAGGGCAGCGCCGAAGAGGAGCTGCAGGTCGAGTACGAAGGTGAGCCGGTGACCATCGCGTTCAACCCGGGTTACCTCGTCGACGGCCTGGGCGCCCTCCACAGCGACCGGGCGGAGCTGACGTTCACCACGCCGAACCGCCCCGCGCTCATCAAGCCCGCCGACGCCGAGGGCAACGTCGTCCCCGGCTACCTCTACCTCCTGATGCCGGTCCGCCTCCCGGGCTGACCCGCAAACTTCCTTGGCACGTAAGGGGATCTCGATGGTTCAGCTCGGTCTGATCGGCCTGGGCAAGATGGGCTTCAACATGCGTGAGCGGCTGCGCGCGGCCGGTCACGAGGTGGTCGGCTACGACCGCAACCCGGACGTCAGCGACACGACGTCGCTCGAAGACCTCGTGTCCAAACTGGACGCCCCGCGGATCGTCTGGATCATGGTCCCGGCCGGCGAGCCGACCCGGCAGACCGTCACCGAGCTGAGCAACCTGCTCGCCGGCGGCGACATGGTGATCGACGGCGGCAACTCGAAGTACACCGACGACAAGCTGAACGCCGACCTGCTCGCGGCGAAGAGCATCGGCTACGTCGACTGCGGTGTGTCCGGTGGCGTGTGGGGCAAGGAGAACGGCTACGGCCTGATGGTCGGCGGCGCGGCCGCCGACGTCGAGAAGGCGATGCCGATCTTCGACGCGCTGCGTCCGGACGGCCCGCGCGAGGAGGGCTTCTCGCACGCGGGCGACGTCGGCGCCGGGCACTACGCGAAGATGATCCACAACGGCATCGAGTACGGCATGATGCAGGCCTTCGCCGAAGGCTTCGAGCTGCTCGAGGCCGCGAAGGTCGTCAAGGACGTGCCCGCGGTGATCAAGGGCTGGCAGCGCGGCACGGTCGTCCGGTCCTGGCTGCTCGACCTGCTCGTGCGCGCGCTCGACGAGGACCCGGAGCTCGACGACCTCGAGGGCTACGTCGAGGATTCGGGCGAAGGCCGGTGGACGCTCGAAGAGGCGATCAACAACGCGGTGCCGGCGCCGGTCATCTCGGCCGCGCTGTTCGCGCGGTTCGCGTCGCGGCAGGAGCACTCGGCCGCGATGCGTGCGGTCGCCGCGCTGCGCAACCAGTTCGGCGGGCACGCCGTGAAGAAGGTCGGCGGGTAAGGAGCAGCTGGTGTATCTGCGACACCTGCAGGTCACCGACTTCCGCTCCTGGCCACAGGCCGATCTCGCCCTCGAACCGGGGCCGACCGTGCTGGTCGGCCAGAACGGCCGCGGCAAGACCAACCTGCTGGAAGCGATCGGGTACGTCGCCACGCTGGGCTCGCACCGCGTGGCGACGGACGCGCCGCTGATCCGGCACGGCTGCGAGCGTGCGCTGGTGCGCGTCGCGGTGGTCAACGACGACCGCGAGCTGACGGTCGAGCTGGAGATCACCGCGGGCCGGGCGAACCGCGCCCGGGTCAACCGCGGCGCGGTCGGCCGGCCGCGTGACGTGCTCGGGATCCTGCGCACGGTCCTGTTCTCCCCGGAGGACCTCGCGCTCGTGCGCGGCGACCCGGGTGAGCGGCGCCGGTTCCTCGACGAGCTGCTGGTGCTGCGCGCGCCGCGGTACGCGGGGGTCCGGGCGGACTACGAGAAGGTGCTGAAGCAGCGGAACGCCCTGCTCAAAACGGCGGGGAAACGGCGTACGGGCCGCGAAGACCCGTACGCGTTGTCGACGCTGGAGGTCTGGGACGACCACCTGGCGGTGGCGGGCGCGGAGCTGCTGGCCGCGCGCCTGAACCTCGTCGCCGACCTGGCGCCGTACGCGGCTTCGGCGTACATGGGCGTTGCCCCCGACTCGCGGCCGGCGAAGATCACCTACCGGTCGTCGCTGGGTGCGGCCCTGCCGGAGACGTACGGCGTACCGGATGGCGAACGGGCGCAACCGGCGGTCCTGAAAGACGTCTTACTCAAGGCGCTCGGCGAGGCCCGGAAGGCCGAACTCGAGCGCGGGATCAGCCTGGTCGGCCCGCACCGGGACGAGCTGGAGCTGATCCTGGGCCAGGCGCCGGCCAAGGGCTACGCGAGCCACGGCGAGTCGTGGTCGTTCGCGCTCGCCCTCCGGCTCGGCAGCTACGAGCTGCTGCGGGCGGAGGCGGGCGAGCCGGTGCTGCTGCTCGACGACGTGTTCGCCGAGCTGGATCGCAAGCGCCGGGCCCGGCTGGCCGAGGTGGCCGCGAGCGCCGAACAGGTGCTGGTGACCGCCGCGGTGGACGAAGACGTGCCCGGGGAGCTGGCCGGCCACCGGTTCGTGGTGGCGGATGGTGAGATCACGCGTGGCTGAACCGGGCGACCGAGCACCCCGTGTGACGGGTGGCACAAACCGCACCCGATCTGGGGACAAACCTGTGGACAGTGTGGATAACACGGTGAACGAGTTATCGCTGCCCGTGACTCTGCGGCCAGGTGGGGGACGCAAAGCGCCCGAAAACCGCTCGCCGTCACCCACGGATACGGAGCGTGAGAGCAACGTTGGGCCGAACGAGGTCCCCATGACGGGCCGCGACCTCGC
Organism: Amycolatopsis sp. CA-128772; assembly: GCF_002904295.1. Classification (GTDB taxonomy): domain Bacteria; phylum Actinomycetota; class Actinomycetes; order Mycobacteriales; family Pseudonocardiaceae; genus Amycolatopsis. The sequence goes on along the minus strand of NZ_PPHG01000082.1, from coordinate 101,210 downwards.
GCACGCCGCGCTGGAGGCCGCGAAGGCGAAGGCCAAGGAGCGGGGCACCTCGCCCGGCCGGCGCCGTCCGGCGACCGGCGGCGGGCAGAACCCGCGGCGTCGCCGCTGGTCGGGGCCGGGTGCGGACGCGCGCGACCCGCAGCCGCTCGGGCAGCTCGTCTCCCGGCTGATGCGGGACCGCGGCTGGAACGAGAGCGTCACCAGCGCCCGCGTCTTCGCGCAGTGGGCGCGGCTGGTCGGCGAAGACGTCGCCGAGCACGCGCAGCCGGTCGCGCTCAAGGACGGCGAGCTGACCGTCCGCGCCAGCTCCACGGCGTGGGCCACCCAGCTGCGGTTGCTGCAGGGAAAGCTGCTGGCCAAGATCGCGGCGGGCGTCGGCAACGGCGTGGTCAAACGCATGCGGATCCAGGGTCCGACCGCTCCGAGCTGGCGGAAAGGGCCCCGGCACGTGCCGGGTCGCGGCCCGCGTGACACGTACGGCTGACCCGGGTTGCGCGTTGCTCGGTTGAATGCCCCGAGAACGCATTCAGACCTCCCGAGCTACGTCAAGACTCGGCTCGAACCGATTTCGTTCGTCTGTGACGCATTCAGGGGTGTCCTTGCCGCATGCCAGCGAACGTGGCCAAGTACACTGGGAGGGAGCGAGCGTCCGCTCGGGCGAGACGAGGAGAAACAACGCCGGTGACCGAGAACAAGAGCGAGTACAACGCGTCGTCGATCACGGTGCTCGAAGGCCTCGAAGCGGTCCGCAAGCGCCCCGGCATGTACATCGGTTCCACCGGTGAACGCGGGCTGCACCACCTCGTCCAGGAAGTCGTCGACAACTCCGTCGACGAGGCGATGGCCGGCCACGCGACCAAGGTCGAGGTTACTCTCCTCGCCGACGGCGGGGTGCGCGTCGTCGACGACGGCCGCGGCATCCCGGTCGACATGCACCCCAAGGAGCAGAAGCCGACCCTCGAGGTCGTGCTCACCGTGCTGCACGCGGGCGGCAAGTTCGACAGCGACTCCTACGCGGTGTCCGGCGGCCTGCACGGCGTCGGCGTCTCCGTGGTGAACGCGCTGTCGAAGAAGCTGCTCGCCGAGGTCAAGTACGGCGGCCGCAGCTGGCGCCAGGAGTACACCGACCAGATCCCCGGCCCGCTCGAGGACCTCGGCCCGGCGAGCGAGACCGGCACCACGATCACCTTCTGGGCCGACGGCGACATCTTCGAGACCACGACGTACAACTTCGAGACCATCTCGCGCCGGCTCCAGGAGATGGCGTTCCTCAACAAGGGCCTGACGCTGTCCCTGCGCGACGAGCGCGTCGCCGACGAAGAGACCGAAGCGGACGCCGAGGGCAAGGTCGCCCGGATCAAGGAAAAGACCTACTGCTACCCGGGCGGGCTCGAGGACTTCGTCAAGCACATCAACGGCAGCAAGGACCCGATCCACCCCAGCGTCATCTCCTTCGACGCCAAGGGCACCGGCCTCGAGGTCGAGGTCGCGATGCAGTGGAACACCGGCTTCACGCCGTCGGTCTACACCTTCGCCAACACGATCAACACCCACGAGGGCGGCACCCACGAAGAGGGCTTCCGCGCCGCGCTGACCCGGGTCGTCAACTCCTACGCGCGCGACAAGAAGCTGCTCAAGGAGAAGGACGCCAACCTGACCGGCGACGACGTGCGCGAGGGCCTCGCCGCGATCGTGTCGATCAAGCTGTCCGAGCCGCAGTTCGAGGGCCAGACCAAGACCAAGCTGGGCAACAGCGAGGCCAAGACGTTCGTGCAGCAGACGTCGAACGAGTGGCTGGCGGACTGGTTCGAGCGCAACCCGACCGAGGCGAAGACGATCATCAACAAGTCGATCTCCTCGGCCCAGGCCCGGATGGCCGCGCGCAAGGCGCGTGACCTCGTCCGCCGCAAGGGCGCGCTGGAGATCGGCGGCCTGCCCGGCAAGCTCAAGGACTGCCGCTCGACCAACCCGTCGGAGTGCGAGCTCTACATCGTCGAGGGTGACTCGGCCGGCGGCTCGGCCAAGGAGGGCCGGGACTCGATGTACCAGGCGATCCTGCCGATCCGCGGCAAGATCATCAACGTCGAGAAGGCCCGTATCGACCGCGTCCTCAAGAACACCGAGGTCCAGTCGCTGATCACCGCGCTCGGCACCGGCATCCACGACGAGTTCGACATCGCGAAGCTGCGCTACCACAAGATCGTGCTGATGGCGGACGCCGACGTCGACGGCCAGCACATCACCACGCTGCTGCTCACCCTGCTGTTCCGGTTCATGACGCCGCTGATCGAGCACGGTCACGTCTTCCTGTCGCGGCCGCCGCTGTACAAGATCAAGTGGCCGCGGTCCGAGCCGGAGTACGCCTACTCCGACCGCGAGCGCGACGCCGTCATCCAGGCGGGCGTCGAGGCCGGCAAGCGGCTCCCGAAGGACGACGCGATCCAGCGCTACAAGGGTCTCGGCGAGATGAACGCCGAAGAGCTGTGGGAGACCACGATGGACCCGGCCAACCGGCTGCTGGGCCAGGTCACCCTCGACGACGCCGCCCAGGCCGACGAGCTGTTCTCGGTCCTGATGGGCGAGGACGTCGAGGCACGGCGCTCGTTCATCACGCGCAACGCCAAGGACGTGCGCTTCCTGGACGTCTAAGCGTCCCCCGTTCTTCGTCCCCGCTAGGCCCCTGCACCCGAGAAGGACCTCATGACGGAAACCTTGCCGCCGGCTCCGGACCACGACCGGATCGAACCGGTCGACATCCAGCAGGAGATGCAGCGCTCCTACATCGACTACGCGATGAGCGTCATCGTGTCGCGCGCGCTGCCGGACGTCCGGGACGGGCTCAAGCCGGTGCACCGGCGGGTCCTGTACTCGATGTTCGACTCCGGCTTCCGGCCGGACCGCGGGTACAACAAGTGCTCGCGGGTCGTCGGCGACGTCATGGGCAACTACCACCCGCACGGTGACTCGGCGATCTACGACGCGCTGGTGCGGCTCGCCCAGCCGTGGTCGATGCGGTACCCGCTGATCGACGGCCAGGGCAACTTCGGCTCGCCGGGCAACGACCCCGCGGCCGCCATGCGGTACACCGAGTCCCGGCTCGCGCCGCTGGCCATGCAGATGCTGGCCGACATCGAAGAAGACACCGTCGACTTCTCGGACAACTACGACGGCCGCACGCAGGAGCCCGACGTCCTGCCGGCGCGGTTCCCGAACCTGCTGGTCAACGGCGGTTCCGGGATCGCGGTCGGGATGGCGACGAACATCCCGCCGCACAACCTGCGCGAGGTCTCCGAGGGCGTCGTCTGGGCGCTGGAGAACCCCGAGGCGACCGACGACGAGCTGCTGGCCGCGCTGCTCGTCCGGATCAAGGGCCCGGACTTCCCGACCAAGGCGATGATCCTCGGCACGTCCGGCATCGAGGACGCCTACCGCACCGGCCGCGGCTCGGTCCGGATGCGCGCGGTCGTCGAGGTCGAGGAGGACGCGAAGGGCCGCACGATCCTGGTCGTGTCCGAGCTGCCGTACCAGGTCAACCCGGACAACCTGGTCGAGAACATCGCGAACCTGGTCCGCGACGGCAAGCTCACCGGCATCTCCGACATCGCCGACGAGTCCAACAGCCGGTCCGGCATGCGGATCGTCGTCACGATCAAGCGGGACGCGGTCGCGAAGGTCGTGCTGAACAACCTGTTCAAGCACACCCAGCTGCAGCAGAACTTCGGCGTCAACATGCTGGCCCTGGTCGACGGCGTGCCGCGCACGCTGCGCCTCGACCAGATCATCCGCCACTACGTGAAGCATCAGGTCGAGGTCATCGTCCGGCGGACCAAGTTCCGGCTGCGGAAGGCCGAAGAGCGGGCCCACATCCTGCGCGGTTACGTCAAGGCGCTGGACATGCTCGACGAGGTCATCGCCCTCATCCGGCGGTCGCCCTCGGCGGACGAGGCGCGGCCGGCCCTGATGGAGCTGCTGGACGTCGACGAGATCCAGGCCACCGCGATCCTCGACATGCAGCTGCGCCGCCTGGCGGCTCTGGAGCGTCAGCGGATCATCGACCAGCTGGCCGAGATCGAGCTCGAGATCGCCGACCTCAAGGACATCCTCGACAAGCCGGAGCGGCAGCGCGCGCTGATCCGCGACGAGCTGATGGCGATCGTCGAAAAGTACGGCGACGACCGGCGCACGAAGATCATCGGCTTCAGCGGCGACGTGACCGACGAAGAGCTCATCGCGGTCGAGGACGTCGTCGTCACCATCACCCGCACGGGGTACGCCAAGCGGACGAAAACGGACCTGTACCGCTCGCAGAAGCGCGGCGGCAAGGGCGTCCAAGGCGCGACGCTGAAGCAGGACGACATCGTCCAGCACTTCTTCGTCTGCTCGACGCACGACTGGATCCTGTTCTTCACGAACAAGGGCCGCGTCTACCGGACCAAGACGTACGACCTGCCCGAAGCCAACCGCAACGCGCGCGGCCAGCACGTGGCGAACCTGATGGCGTTCCAGCCGGACGAGCAGATCGCCCAGGTCATCCAGATCAAGAACTACGAGGTCGCGCCGTACCTGGTGCTCGCGACCAAGCGCGGCCTGGTGAAGAAGACCAAGCTCACCGACTTCGACTCCAACCGCTCCGGCGGCCTCATCGCGATCAACCTGCGCGAAGGCGACGAGCTGGTCGGCGCGGTGCTCGCGGCGGCCGAGGACGACCTGCTGCTGGTGTCGGCCGAGGGCCAGTCCATCCGCTTCCACGCGACGGACGAGGCCCTGCGGCCGATGGGCCGCCCGACGTCCGGCGTGATGGGCATGCGCTTCAACGACGGCGACGAGCTGCTCGGCGTCAGCGTGGTCAAGGAGGGCAAATTCCTCCTGGTCGCGACCGACGGCGGGTACTCCAAGCGCACGCCGATCGAGGACTACCCGGTCCAGGGCCGCGGCGGCAAGGGTGTGCTCACCATCCAGCACGACCGCAAACGTGGCAGGCTGGTGGGTGCGCTCATCGTCGACGCCGAGGACGAGCTCTACGCCATCACCTCGAGCGGCGGCGTGATCCGCACGCCGGCGGGCGACGTCCGCAAGGCAGGACGGCAGACGAAGGGGGTCCGGCTGATGAATCTCGGCGAAGGAACAACTCTTCTCGCGGTCGCACGCAACGCGGACGAGCCCTCGGACGTCGCCAATGGTGACACCCCCGAGGACGCTCCGGCTCCCGAAGCACCTGAGACGGGTGAAGAAACGACGGCGCAGTAAGTTCGGCTACGGACAGCGCCCCCACGGCACGGGTAAGGACTGACTCTTCGTGACACCGACCGAGAATCCCGAGGCAGCGGGTTCGAACGGAACGCCGGCGAGCCCGCCCTGGCAGCGGGTAGACAAGGAAGGCGACGCCGAAGCGACGGTCAAGCTGGCCACGGAGGAAGCAGCCCCGGCCGTGGTGACGGGCAGCGCAGCCCCCCGCCTGTTCGGCGGCGGGGACGCGCCGCCCGCGCCGGCGTCCGGCTCCGCTGACGTCCCCCCGGCCTCGACGCAGCGAGCTCGCCCGAGCGCCCTGCGCCGCCCGGGCCGTGGTCCACGCCGCGCTTCACTGCAGGTCAAGAGGTTCGACCCGTGGTCGGTGCTGAAGCTGTCCCTGGTCCTGGGCGTGGCGATGTTCTTCGTCTGGCTGGTGGCGGTCGGAGTCCTGTACACGGTCCTGGACGGCATGGGCGTGTGGGACAAACTGAACGGAACGTACTCGTCCCTGGTCGGCGGCGAAGGGGCGAACGCGTCTTCCGAGCCCCTGATCAGCGCGGGCCGCGTGTTCGGCATCGCAGCCATCCTCGGCGCGATCAACATCGTCCTGGTGTCGGCCCTGGCCACGGTGAGCGCGTTCATCTACAACGTGTCGGCAGACCTCGCGGGAGGCTTGGAGGTCACCCTGTCGGAACGGGAGTGACCCGGTTGCGGGACCCCTTCGGGGGTCCTGTAAAGTTCTCCTCGTTCGAGGGCCTATAGCTCAGGTGGTTAGAGCGCTTCGCTGATAACGAAGAGGTCCCAGGTTCAAGTCCTGGTAGGCCCACGCACGTCAAGCCCGGTTCGCTTCACGCGAGCCGGGCTTTTGCGTCATCTGAGTGACAAAGTGAGTGACATGCCGAGTTGGCGGTCATTCCTTCGGATACTCGGCGGAACCAGCGTCGTCTGCTTGGCAACGAATCGCTCCCGACGCGGCCCACCGCTGTGGCGCATCGCGGCGTCGACACCGTGGCGCGTACCCGAGACGGCGGGTGACGTCTCAGCCTTCTGGGAGGCCGGCCACCGGCTTGGCAAGTCGACCATGCGGCACCTTGTCGATCGAGCAACCCGGCGTCAGGGATCGGATTTTGCTGGGCTCGCTATCCACTACGGCGTCATCGAACGCTGACCCGCCGGGACTACGTGGTCCAACGCCGGTTTTCATCCCTTTGCGGCGTCCGCCTTGGGCTATCATGACGGGCATCAGCCGCGCTGACGTTTCCGTCGGCTGGCGGCGTGTCCCGCTCCTGCCCCCGGCGGTGCCACCGAAGTGGCCTACACCGTCGGAGGATCTGATGACCACCGCGACAGCCCTCGAATCGGCCGTCTGATGTCTGCAGTGGCGGAACCACCCGAGCGGACCGGCGAAACTGAACTCACCCCGATCAGCGGTATCGCGGGGGGCGAGTGGTCGCCTCAGCCGCAAGGGACGCCGACCTACGACCTTTACGGCTCGCCGTGTGCGGTCCGGCAGCCGCCGACGGCGTCGCTGATCTGCTGCTCCGGCCCTGCCCCGACCGACATCCCGCCCGGCCAGGAGCCGATCACGGCGCCCTGCTCGTGGCGCGCCTCGTCCGGAGTCACGAAATCGAGGCGAGCACATGACCACTGAAAACGGCCTGCAGCTGGTGCCCCACTACCGCGCCGAGTCGACCGTCGCGACCTTGACCGGCGCGCTGAGCCAGGACAGCTATCGCGAGCTGCGCGACGGCGTGCTCAAGGTGGCCACGGACGCGCCGGAGAGCGTGATCGCCGACATCCAAGGCCTCGAAGTCGACGACGACAGCTTGATGAGTGTTTTCACCACGATTGCCGTGCGGATCGGCGACTGGCCGGGACTCCCGTTCGCGGTGGTCACCGATCGGCCGGACCACGTGGCACTGCTGGCGACGCGGGGAGCAGATCCGCCGGTCCACGCCGACGTTCCCACGGCCGAACGGGCACGTGACCGCCCAACCCGCCGTCGAGCGCTGCAACTGCTGGCCTCGTCGCCGCACGCCTCCGCGGCCGCCCGGGCTTTCGTCGGCCGGACATGCGCGCAGTGGGACGTGCGCGAGCACGTCGACGACGCCCTCCTGATCGCGACCGAGCTGGTGGAGAACGCGATCCGGCACACGAAGTCGTACCCCCGGCTGCGGCTGGAGCTCCGCCCGCGCACGTTCACCGTCTCGGTCGCCGACGACGACCCGCGGCGGGCAATACTGCTCGAGCGCCCCAAGGAGCACGGGGTCGGACTCCGGCTGGTCGCCCAGACCGCGCACCGGTGGGGATGCAACCAGTCCTGGGCCGGGGGCAAGGTCGTCTGGGCCGTCCTGACATCGAACAGGCTGCACCCGATCGGCGGGGAGGGTGCTGCGGCACCTCGCCATGAAGTGCCAGACGCCCGAGAACCCGGGCCGAAATCGCGGCCTGCGCAAAACCCCGAATCCGCGCCGTGATAGCCGGCGGCATCACCTTGGAGCCGGCGCCCCGGCTCGCCAGCACCCTGGCCACGGTCACCGGGGACCTTGACCTCTCCGGTTACCGATTTCTCCGCGACGGCCTGCTGAAGGTGGCTGCGGATGGCCCACCCGGGCTGATCGCCGACGTCGATGGGCTGGTCATCGGCAAACTGTCCCCCACGGCCGTGTTTTCCCTGGTCGCCCGCCAGGTCGGGCACTGGCCGGGCATCCCGTTCACTCTCGTCACCCGTCAGCGGGCGCACCTGCGTACCTTCCGCGACCAGAAAACCGACCAGCTCGTCGCAGTCTGTGACACCGTCGAAACCGCCGAACGCCACCAGGAGATCCCCGCCCGACGATGGTCCCAGCAGAAGTTCCCTCGTACCGACGACGCGGCGAAGCTCGCCCGCGCTTTCCTCCGGGACCGTACGGAGGATTGGGGCGTGCCCGAGCTGGCCTACGACGGGCTCTTGGTGGTCGGCGAGCTCGTCGACAACACGCTCCAGCACACCCGGTCGTCGCCCGACGTACGGCTCGACCTCCGTGAGGGCGTGCTGACCATCGCAGTCGCCGACGAGAACCCCAGGCCCGCGACCCTCCTGCAACGATCCGGTCTGCGCGATCCCGGTATCGGCCTGCAGATCGTCACCCAAACCGCGACGACGTGGGGGAGCAGCCGCCGCTGGTCGGGCGGGAAAGTGGTGTGGGCGACACTTGCCTCCACGCACTGAGCCGGTCCGCACTCCCGGCCTGTAGGGGCGAAAATGGTCGCGTGACACGTCGTGAACCCCATCCCGGCGGACTTGGTGACGCGCGGGAAGACCTGGCGGTGTCGGTGCACCGGTTCGACGGAGTGCCGGTGGTGACCGCCGAAGGCACGGTGGACCTCCGTACCGGGCCAACGCTGGCCCGCGCGATCACGGCCGCCCTAGCGCCGCAGCCGGCGGATGTCGTCATCGACCTGAGCGGGGTGGGTTTCATGGCCGCCGCCGGCGTGCACGTCCTGCTTGATGCCCAGCACAACGCCGGAGCCAGCACGCGGCTGAGGGTGCTCGCACCCGACTCGCTCCTGCGAATCGTCACCATCACCGAGCTGGACCAGGTACTGGCGGTCTACCCGGCCCTGTCCGCCGGGACCTGCTGCCGAGCGGAGGAGTAATGCCGGAGCGGGAATCGCAAACGCTCCCGCCGGCCGGCCGCGGTGTCAATTCACCGAAGCTGGTGGCACGCTGTGTCGGGCAACGCTCCGGAAGCAGGCGACCGACGAAGCCCGTGCCGCGCTGCCTGGAGGAGGGTTGTTCGCCCGCTGGTAGCCCAACGGCACGCAAATCGAGCCGGTCGCGGTCCTCCCAGCGGGCAATCGACCGAGTGGAGCGCCCTCCGGAGGTAGCGACGGTGACCGGCCGCGCCCGTGTTGCGTGTAGGGTCGGATCCGCGATGTCATCGGGTGTCTCGTGGCTGCTCGGATAGCATGGATCCCCCACCTCGCCGCTGCCGGAAGCTCCGGTAGCTCTTCACGGCGGAAGGTGGCGACAACGGGTGACCAGGCCCGAGGACGTCACCGAATCGGTGCAGCACCTCCTATCAGCTGTGCTGGCCTCCTTGCGCGAGAGCGGCACCGCGTTGAACCCGCTCATCCGCGTATGCCAGGCCTGCGTGTCCCTGCTTCCCGTCGACGGTGCGTCGATCTCGGTCATGCTGGGAACGCAACACCGCCAGAATCTCTACGCCAGCGACGCCGTGGTCGAGCACCTGGAGGAAATGCAGTTCAGTCTCGGCGAAGGCCCCTGTTTCGAGGCATTCGACACCGGCCGGCCCGTGCTGGTACCGGATCTGGCCCAGCGAGCCGACCACACCTGGCCCGTGTTCGCCGCCGAAATCCCGACGGAGCAGGTCGGCGCGATCTTCGCGTTCCCGCTCCGCCGCGGGGCGGCCAGGTTCGGCGCGATGGACATGTACCGGCGCACCCCGGGTTGGCTCTCCCCGACCGAACTGGCCACCGCACTGCAGATCACCGACATCGCCACCAGCGCCCTGCTGGCGGTATCGACCACCGGGGTGGACGGCGAAATCAGCGCGGAGTGGCTTGCCGAACTCGTTCGCGACCGGACGGTCGTGCACCAGGCCACCGGGATCGTCGTCGCCGAGTTCGCGATCTCCGCCGAACAGGCACTGGCGCGCCTGCGGGGCTACGCCTTCGTCGCCGGCCGCCAGATCCAGGCGGTCGCCGAAGACCTGGTCGCCGGTCGGCTGCATCCGAGCGTGATCGATGAATGAACACTGCGTCCGCCTACGACTTTCGGCTCCTCGGCCCCGCCCATTCTGGGCCGGTATCGTGAACCAGGGGAGATGACAATGATGAACACCCCACCAGCTGGGAGCGCCCCCACTCGCGAACAGCAGTTGGTGCGCGCCTTCGTCGACATGGCCGACACGCTGGTCGACGACTACGACGTGGTCGACCTGCTGCACCGCCTCGCCGGATACTGCGTGTCGCTGCTCGGTGCGACCGCGGCCGGCCTGCTGCTGTCCGACCAGCGGGGCAGTCTGCACGTCGTGGCCGCATCCGACGAGCGCACGCGGCTGCTGGAGCTGCTGCAGCTCCAGGCCGACCAGGGCCCCTGCCTTGACGCCTACCGCGCCGGCGCCCCCGTCCGTGTCGAAGACCTCGCCGCGGAGCGGGATCGCTGGCCTGTGTTCGCCCCTGAAGCCCTCGCCGAGGGTTACCACTCGGTCCAGGCCATCCCCCTGCGCTTGCGGCGCCAGGTCATCGGTGCGCTCAACCTTTTCGGCAGAGATGCCACGCTGATGGGCCAATCGAACCTCGACGTCGCCCGTGCTCTGGCCGACACCGCCACGGTCGGCATCCTGCAGGAACGAGCCATCCACCGCGGCGAGGTTCTCACCGAGCAACTGCAGACCGCTCTCAACAACCGGGTCATCATCGAACAGGCCAAAGGGGTGCTCTTCCACGCCGGGCGCATTCCGATGGATGAGGCGTTCGAACGCCTGCGCTCCTATTGTCGCAACCACAATCTGCAGCTGAGCGTGGTCGCCGAAGAGCTCGCAGGCGGCACCCTCGACGCCCGCGCGATCCTCACCGGTGAACGTCGACGCTGACGATGTGCCCCCTCCTGGTCGGCCCAGGCAAGTCAAAGCCCGGTTCGCGTTTCGCGGACCGGGCTTTTGCGTGGCCCGGGTGACAAAGTCACCGCACCGCCTTCTCCTGGCTGGCCGCCCACGACGCCAGCAACGCCAAGCCGTCCGCGGTCGCTGTGCCGGCTGGTGCTGTGTAAACGTTAAGCAGCAGACCCGGTTCGGCCGGGAGTTCCATCGACTCCACGTCCAGGTCGAGGCGGCCCACCACCGGGTGGTGCAGACGCTTTCGGCCGGATCGGTGGAGCCGGACGTCCTGGGATGCCCACCTCCGCCGGAACATTTCGCTGCGCGTCGAGAGCTCGCCGACCAATGCGATCAGTTGCTCGTCGTGTGGATTGCGGCCCGCTTCCATGCGTAGCTTTGCCGCAACGTCTCTGGTGATTCGGTCGTAGTCCACGAAAAATGCCTCTGCCGCCTCGGGATTCAGGTACACGAACCGCGCGGTGTTCGCCGGCCGTTGGGGCTCGGCGAATAGCGGGGAATACAGCGCCCGGGCCAGTTGGTTCGTGGCCAGGACGTCGTAACGGCCGTTGCAGATCCACGCCGGTGCGTTGGTGATCGCGTCGAGTACCTGCTGGAGTGCCGGACGCACCGTCGCCGCTGCGCGCCGGCGGCGGGGGCCGCCGGGGGTCCTCGACTGCCGTGCCAGGTGGAACAGGTGGTCGTGCTCTGCTTCGTCCAGGTGCAACGCCGCGGCCAGCGCGTCGAGCACTCCGTCCGACGTGCCGTTGAGGCTGCCGCGTTCCATGCGGACGTAGTAGTCGATCGATACGCCGGCCAGTAGCGCCACCTCTTCGCGGCGCAGGCCTTTGACCCGGCGGTGGCCGCCGCCGTAAACGGGTAGTCCGGCCTGCTCGGGGGTGATTCGCGCGCGGCGGGAGCTCAGGAACTCCTTGATCTCGGTGCGCAGATCGATCGTGGCCACCTCGCCACCGTAGGCCCTGGCCGCGGGGGGAGGGAGGTACTGCGGATACCCCCGAGGGCTAGGTGCCGGTTGCCGTCGTGGCGATGCCGCCGTCGACCGGGATGATCGTGCCCGTTAGGTACGCGCCGGCGCGGCCGGCCAGGAACACCGCGATGCCTGCCATGTCGTCGTCGCGGCCGAGGCGGCGCAGCGGGGCCTTCGCCGCGATCGTGTCGCCGACGGCTTCCAGCGTGGACGCCATCATCTGCGAGGGGAACGGTCCGGGCGCCACCGCGTTCACCGTGACGTGCTGGGGACCCAGTTCCCTGGCCAGCACCCTGGTGAGCTGGTGCAGTGCCGCTTTACTGCCCGCGTACGAATAGTTGGGCGATTCGGCGACGTGGATGGCCGCGATACTGCCGATGTTGATGATCCGCGCGGGATCGTCGGCGGTGCCCGCTTTCCGAAGGGCCGGGAGCAGCGCCTGCACCAGCCAGAACGGCGCCTTGAGGTTGAGGTCGAGCACGGTGTCCCACGCCTCGTCCGGGAACGTCTCCAGCGGCTCGCGCCACATCGCTCCCGCGTTGTTGACGAGGATGTCCACGCTTTCCGAGCCGGCCGCGACGAGATCAGCGAGGCGCCGGCACTCGTCGTGGCTGGACAAGTCGGCCGGGATTGCTTGCACGGCACCGAATTCGGACAGCAGCTGCTGCGCCTCCGCGCACGCTTCTGCACTGCGTGAGCTGACGACAACGCGGGCGCCCGCCTGCAGGAGGCCGCGCGCGATCATCAGTCCGATGCCCTTGGTGCCGCCGGTGACGAGTGCGTGTTTTCCGCTCAGATCGAAAAGACCGGTGTGAGTTGTGAACTGGTTGTCCGCCATCGGTTCAGGCTGGCAGGCGTCCCGGACGTCGGGGAGACCCTGGTGACACAGGTACTGGGAGAGCCTCCTTTCAACTGCCGTTTCGAGCGGCGGGCGGCGGGGCCACCGGGCAGACCCCGGCCGCCAGCCACTTCTCCCGCAAGTCCGCTGGGATGGTCAACGCCGTCGGCTGGCCGTTCGTCAGGGTTCGGACGCTGCCGCCGAGCAGGAGGCTGCCCGCCTTGTCGAGGACGGCCGTGGCCACCCGGCTTCGGTCCTCCGAGCGCTCGAGGAGCCGCATCGCGCGGACGCCGGCGCCCACCGCGCGGCTCCAGACCCGGGACCGGGGTACCTCGAGCCAGTCCGCGACCTTTGGGTTGACGACCTGGCGGACCATCGCCGCGACCACGCCGTCGAAGGCCTTGCCCGGCACCAGGTTCTCGTACAGGTGCAGGAGGTTGCGGGTGAGCTCGATGCCCTCGGCGGACGGGCCGTAGCTCGCTTCGACGAGCCGGGCGTTCAGCGCCTGGGCTTCGGTGAGGGTCTCGGGCATCGCGTCGGCCGGGATGCCGAGGAGGGCTCCGGTCACTCGCCACACGTAGTAGTAGTCCTCGGCTTCGCTGTCCGTGACCGAGATACCGATCCGGCGCATTCCGTCGATGACCTGGACGGAGAAGATGAGCAACGCGCCCAGCATGTCCTGCTGGCACAGGGGCACGCCGTCCGCCTCGGTGTTCCACTCCCCGGATCGGGTGATGAAGTGGCGGACGGCCGCGTGGATCAGGCGGGTCTTCTGGATCGTCGGTACGAAACTGCCGCCGGAGCCGAACGGGTTCTGGCCCATCAGGTGCATTACGAACTGCGATGTTTCCGACAGCCGGCGGTGGGGCTGGTTGAGCCGGTGGGTGAGCGACAGCACGCGCGATGGCCGGGGCTGGGCGTAGCAGTTGACCATCGCGCCGAACGACAGCACCGATGCGACATGCACGCCGTCGTCCACGAAGAACTCGTACGCGCGCGCGATGCGGTCCGGATCCGCCCAGGCCGGCGGGTTGTCCGTGGCCACCAGGTAGGTGCGCACCGGTTCCGGGAGGTCTTCGGGAATGGGCTGGTCGTTGTCCCGGAAATGGGCCAGCACCTCGTTGACGACCCCGGTCGTTCCGCCGGACACCAGGTCCGCGATGACGGCGTCGGCGAGCGGATCACCTTGGTACTTCAGCGCTTCCAAGCTCTTGAGCGCGTTCTGCGTTTCTGGCACCCGTTCAGCCTCAGCCGGACGCGCGCCCGGCGCTAGCGCTGTTCGTGCACGTCGGCGCCACCACGGGATGATCTGTCCGGGTACAGCGCGTGACGAAGGGCCGGATACGGGTCAGCCCTGCCGGGAAGAGAAGGCCGGCAGGGCTGAGCAGTTACGGTCGGCGCGCCGCACGGTCGCCTCTCGGCGAGTGGCTCGACGCGGCTCCAGCCGGACGGTATTCCGCGAAGGCGATGGTGTGAGGCCCGGGGGACACGGTGGGCGCACCGACCAGTCAGTACAACAGGACGGCCCGGTCCGGTATTTCCCTGCTCGTGTGACGTGCGTTACCGGTGGTTCCACGTGGAACCACCCGTGCTTGCCACCCCGCCGACCCCGGTGCAGTAACATCGCAGGGTAAGGGAAGCAAGCTGAGAAGGGGGCTTCGGTGAAGAAGCTGCTGGCACTCGCGGTCATCGCGGGCGGCGTCCTGTTCGTCGTCAAGCGCAACAAGGCGGCCAAGGCCGAAGCCGACCTCTGGCGCGAGGCGACCGCTCCGGTGCCCTCCACCAACGGCACCACCCCGGCCAAGCCGGCGGGCGCTTCCCACAACTGATCTCCCACGCGGGCGGTGCGCCGCCCGCGTCCGGGGCTGTAGCTCAATTGGTAGAGCACCGCCTTTGCAAGGCGGGGGTCAGGGGTTCGATTCCCCTCAGCTCCACACCGAAGTCAGGCTCGTGTCAGGTCGGTGTCAGGCCGTCCCTCGACAGTCACTGCCATGACAGACCTGGCGATCACGGCCTCCGGACTGCGGAAGGCCTACCAAGACAAAACCGTCCTCGACGGCGTTGACCTCGAAGTCGAAGCCGGCAGCATTTTCTCGCTCCTCGGCCCGAACGGCGCCGGGAAGACCACCACCGTCAACATCCTCACCACGCTCATCCAGGCTGACGCCGGCGCCATGAGCGTCGCCGGGCATGACCTCGCCACCCAGGCCAAGGCCGTGCGGGCCGTGATCGGGGTGACCGGGCAGTTCGCCGCCGTTGACGAACTGCTCACCGGGCGGGAAAACCTGCAGCTCATGGTCGACCTCAGCAAGAAAGCCACGCACCGGTCAGTGGGTGAGCTGCTGGAGCGCTTCGAGCTCACCGAAGCGGCGAACAAGCCCGCCGCCAGTTACTCCGGCGGTATGCGGCGGAAGCTCGACCTCGCCATGACGCTCGTCGGGAACCCGCGGATCATCTTCCTCGACGAACCGACGACCGGGCTCGATCCGCGCAGCCGGCGGACCATGTGGACGATCATCCGCGACCTCGTCGCCGACGGCGTCACCATCTTCCTCACCACCCAGTACCTCGAGGAAGCCGACCAGCTCGCCGACCGGATCGCCGTGCTCGACCAGGGCCGCCTCGTCGCCGAGGGCACGTCCGACGAGCTCAAGCGCCGGATTCCCGGGACCCACGTCCGCCTGCGGTTCGCCACCGCCGCCGAACTCGACGCCGCCGCGCGGATCCTGCCCGGCGCCACGAAGGACGACGACGTCCTGCGGGTGCCCGGCGACGGCGGCACGAAATCCCTCCGGTCCCTTTTGGACAGACTCGACGAGTACGCGCTCAGTGCCGCCGAGTTCTCCGTCCACACCCCCGATCTCGACGACGTCTTCCTCGCCCTGACGGGCCACGCCACGGAGGTTCCCGCGAAATGAACTCGATCGTCATGCTGCGCCGCAACTTCAAGCACATCGCCCGGAACCCGGTCTCCGTCTTCAACGCGGTTCTGATGCCGATCGTCGTCATGCTGATGTTCGTCTACATGTTCGGTGACGCGTTCAGCGTCGGCGTCGACTACGTCGACTACGCGACACCGGGGCTCATGCTGCTGGCCGTCTGCTACGGGCTCGGCGCCACCGCCACCGCCGTCAACTCCGACATGACCAAGGGCATCATCAACCGCTTCAAGGTCATGGACGTCTCCCGCGGGGCGGTGCTGACCGGGCACGTCGTCGCCAGCGTGCTGACCAACCTGGTCGCCATCGCCGCCCTGCTCGGCGTGGCCTTCCTGCTGGGGTTCAACCCGTCGGCGGGCTTCCTCGGCTGGCTCGGCGCGGCCGGTCTCGTCGTGCTACTGGGGTTCGCGACCGGCTGGTTCACGATCGCGCTGGGCCTGGCCGCGAAAACACCGGAAACCGCGGGGCTGGCGTCGGTGCCGCTGGTCATGCTGCCGTTCTTCAGCAGCGCGATCGTGCCCGCGGACAAGATGGGCCCCGGCCTCAAGCAGTTCGCCGAGTACCAGCCGTTCACGCCGATCATCGAGACCCTGCGCGGGCTGCTCAACGGCTCGCCGGCCACCGGCACGCTGCTGGCCGCGCTCGGCTGGTGCGCCGGGATCGCCGTCGTCGGCTACCTGTGGGCGTCCTCGACCTTCAAGAAGCGAGCGTGACGTCGGCCAGTTCGCGCCAGCTCGCCGCCGCCCCCTCCCGCGTCGCCTCGGAGAACTTCGTGTCACCGAGGCGACGTCGGGTGGTCTCCTCGAGCCGGGTCACGTCCGGTTGCGAGCGGTCCGGCAGGCCCCGGACCCCCGCGCTCGCCCCGAGCAGCCGCGCGGCCTGCGCGTCCTGGTCCGTGCGCGACGCCCAGTCCGCCAGCCCGACCAGGCCGCGCGCGATCGCGAGCGGGTGGCCCGCTTCGGCCGCCGCGGCCAGCGCCGCGGCGCGGTGGGCGCGGGCTTCGCCGAGGTCCTCGGCCAGGTAGCCGAGCAGGTCCTGGGCCACCGCCCGGACGGTCGCCCGCTGGGCGTCCTCGCCCAGCATCTCCGTGGCGATGGCGAGCTGACGGCGGGCCTGCGCCGGATCGCCGCGCCAGCGCGCGAGCTCCGCCTTCGCCAGCGCCAGCTCGGCCTGCGCATCCGGCCAGGCGACGCGCTCGGCGCGTTCCTGCGCCTCGGTCAACGCCGCCGCACTGGCCTTCTCGTCGCCGAGCAGCCAGTACAGCTGCGCCTGCCGGGACCGCATCCGGACGACGTCCTCGATGGCGCCGACCTCGGTCACCACCTCGATCGCCTGCTCGTAGTACTCGCAGGCGCCGGCGAACTCGCCGCGCGCGGCGATGCGGTCCGCCAGCTCGGTCAGGGCGAACGAAATGCCCCACCGCTCGCCGAGCGCGCGGAACTCGGCGACCGCCGTTTCGAGCAGCGCGTCCGCCTCCTGGCCGCCGTGGCCGAGCTGGATGCGCATCTTGCCCAGCTGCAGCCGGGCCACCGCGCGCACCCACGGGTCCTCGTCGGCGAGCAGCGGTTCGAACGCCGACAGGGCCGCTTCCGGTCCATGCAGCAGCCGTTCCAGCGGAACGGCGAACTTCAACGCCAGCTGCGGCTTTTCGACCCGGCGGCCGATCTCGTGCGCCTTGCGGATCCAGTCCTCGGCGCGGAACTCGTCGCTCTGCTGGCCGGCCGTCACGAACTGGACGACGAACGCGTAGACGACGCCGCGGATCTCGTCCGGCACGTCGCCGGGGACGGCGGTGGCCGCCAGGATCAGCTCGTTGCCCTCGGCGCGGTGGCCGCCGAGCCACCAGTACCAGCCGGCCGCCGCGGCGAGCCGCATCGACGCCTCGGCCTCACCCGCCGCGAGGGCGCCGCGCATCGCCGCGGTGATGTTCTCGTGCTCGGCTTCGAGCATCGCGAGCCAGCCCAGCTGCGCGGCGCGGCGCAGGTGCGGCTCCGCCGTTTCGGCGAGCTCGGTGAAGTACTCGAGGTGCGCACGGCGGGCGACGTCCGTCTCGCCCGCCTCCGCGAGCCGCTGCTGCGCGTACTCCTTGATGGTGCCGAGCATGCGGTAGCGCGGTGCCTCGTCACCGACGATGACGACCAGGGACTTCTCGGTCAGCGCGGTCAGCAGGTCGAGCACCGCGTCGCCGCCGCAGACCCGCTCGGCCGCCTCCAGGCTCGCCCCGCCGGAGAACACCGAAAGCCGGCGCAGCACGACGCGTTCGGCGTCGGAGAGCAGTTCCCAGCTCCAGTCGATCACCGCGCGCAGCGTCCGGTGCCGGGGGAGTGCGGTCCGGCTGCCGCCGGTCAGCAGGCGGAACCGGTCGTCGAGCCGGTGCGCGAGCTGGTCGAGCGACATCGTGCGCAGGCGGGCGGCGGCGAGCTCGATGGCGAGCGGCATCCCGTCTAGCGCGCGGCAGACGCGCGCGAGGGTGCGGGCGTCCGCCGTCAGGTCCTTGCGCACCGCGCCGGCCCGGTCCCGCAGCAGCCGGACGGCCGGGGCGGCCTCGATTTCGGCGGGAGCCGCGTCCTCAGCGGGCAGGACCAGCGGCGCCACCTGCCACAACGCCTCTCCAGTGATGCCGAGCGGTTCCCGGCTCGTCGCGAGGATCCGCAGCCGGCGGCACTCCCCGAGCACGCGGTGCGCGAACGCCGCCGCGGCCTCGATGACGTGTTCGCAGTTGTCCAGGACCAGCAGCATCGAACGCTCGCGCAGCGCGGCGACGACCCGCTCCGTCGGCTCGGCGTCCGGGGCCTCGCCGACGAGCGCATCCCGCAGCTTGAGCGCGCCGAGCGTCGCCTGGGCGACGTCGTCGTCGGGGCCGATCGCCGCCAGTTCGACCAGCCACGCGCCGTCCGGGAACTCGCCGAGCAGCGTGCGCGCGGTTTCCGTGGCCTGCCGGGTCTTCCCCGAGCCACCCGGCCCGATCAGGGTGGTGAGCCGGTGTTCGCCGACGAGCTCGCGGACCGCGGCGACGTCGGCCTCCTTGCCGACGAAGCTGGTCAGCTCCTCCCGCAGGTTGGTCTTGCGGGTCTCCTCGCGCCGCCCGAGCTCGCCGCGCAACAGGGCGACGTGCACTTCGGCCAGTTCCGGGGACGGGTCCACGCCGAGGGAGTCGGCCAGGGTTTCCCGCGTGCGCTCGTAGACGAGCAGCGCCTCAGTGTCGCGGCCGCTCGCGACGAGGGCCCGCATCAACGCGGCGACGAGCCGTTCCCGCATCGGGTTCGCGGCCACCAGGTCGGTCAGCTCGGTGACGAGCTCCGCGCCGGTCTCGCCGTCGAACCGGTCCTCCAGCGCGGCGAGGCGCAACCCTTCGAGCCGGGTGACGGCGGCGCCGAAGGCCGCGCTTTCCGGCAGTTCGACGTCCTGCATGGCCGGACCGCGCCAGAGGGCGAGGGCTTCGCGCAGCCGCCGCGGATCGCCGTCCGTGCGGGCCTGGGCGGCAAGCCGTTCGAACCGCACGGCGTCGACGTCGTCCGGGGCCACCACCAGCCGGTAGCCGGTCGGCCGGCTGTCGACGGCCCCCTCCGGCAGCGCCTTCCGCAGCCGGGAAACCAGGCGTTGCAACGCGTTCGGCGCTTCGGCGGGCGGGTGCTCGCCCCAGATCCAGTCGACGAGCGTCCCCTTCGGGACCACCTGGCCTGGTTCGAGCGCGAGGGCGACCAGCAGCCCCCGCAGGCGGGCGCCGGGGACGTCGGCGAGCGCGCCGTCGTCCGCACGCACTTCGAAGGGCCCCAGGATCCCGATCCGCACCCGGCCGATCTTGCCACGAACGGCGGTGTCCGAGGCGTGTCAGGTCCGTGTCAGCCCGCCCGGCGATCGTCATCGGCACACCCACGAAAGGAAAGCCGATGAGCCAGCACGGACTCCCGATGGACCGCGACGCGGGCCCCTTCGACCCGCCGAGCGCGATCACCCGGCTGCGCGGCGCCCGCCCGGTCAGC
This sequence comes from Amycolatopsis sp. CA-128772, assembly GCF_002904295.1. Lineage (GTDB taxonomy): Bacteria > Actinomycetota > Actinomycetes > Mycobacteriales > Pseudonocardiaceae > Amycolatopsis. The sequence goes on along the minus strand of NZ_PPHG01000082.1, from coordinate 81,633 downwards.
CCGCTGGTGTTCCCCGACGGGCACGAGGGCTACCTCGTCACCGGCTACGAGGAGGTCCGGCAGCTGATGGCCGACACGCGGTTCAGCTCGCGCCTGGACCTCGACGTCATCCACGTGCCGTACGAGACGGGCATGCCGGCGGCGACCGAGCCGTCGCCGCCGATGCCGGGCATGTTCGTCGCGATGGACCCGCCGGACCACAGCCGGCTGCGCCGCAAGCTCACCGGCGCTTTCACGGTCAAGCGGATGAAGCAGCTCGAGGAGCACATCGCCGACGTCGTCGAGCGGCAGCTGGACCACCTGGCGCGGCTGGCCCCGCCGGTCGACCTGGTCAAGGAGTTCGCGCTCCCGGTGCCGTCACTGGTGATCTGCGAGCTGCTCGGCGTGCCGTACGCGGACCGGGACACGTTCCAGGCCAACTCGGCGCAGTTCATGGTCCGGGAGCAGACGATCGAGGAGAAGATGGGCGCGTACATCGCGCTCAACACCTACCTCGCCGAGCTGGTCACGAACAAGCGCGCCGAGCCGGGCGAGGACATCCTGTCCGACCTGGCCCGCCACGACGACCTGACGATCGAGGAGCTCACCGGCGCCGCGTTCCTGCTGCTGCTCGCGGGCCACGAGACGACGGCGAACATGCTCTCCCTGGGCGCGTTCGCGCTGCTGGAACACCCGGAGCAGGCCGCCGAGCTGCGCGCCGACGCGGAACTGCTGCCGGGCGCGGTCGAGGAACTGCTGCGCTACTTGTCGGTGGCCGACATCTTCTTCCGCTACGCGACCGAGGACCTCGAACTCGGCGGGGAAACGATCACCAAGGGCTCGACGGTGGTGATTTCACTGCTGGCCGCCAACCACGACCCGCGGCGCTTCGAGAACCCGGACGCGCTGGACATCCACCGCAACGCCCGCGGCCTCCTGTCGTTCGGCCACGGCATCCACCAGTGCCTCGGCCAGCAACTGGCCCGCATCGAGATGCGCGCCGGCTTCGGCGGTCTGCTGCGCCGGTTCCCGGACCTGGCGCTCGCGGTCCCGGCCGGCGAGGTGAAACTGCGGACGGACATGAACATCTACGGCGTGCACGAGTTGCCGGTCACTTGGACGCCAGGAAACTGATGACGGCGTCCCGGCCCGCGTGGCCGCGTTCCCGGTTCTGGATCGAGTGGGACTCACCGGGCACGACCACCAACGAGCCGCGCGGGGCCCGGGCCGCCTCCTCGCGGGCCCACTCCAGCGGCGTCGACAGGTCGCGGTCGCCGTTGAGCAGCAGGACCGGGACGTTCGGCAGCGAACCGGCCGGGTTCGAGCCCGGGCGCTCCGCCGGCCACGGCAGGCAGCTCTGGACGAACCCCTGCTGCGTCGCCACCTCCGTCGTGTACGGCCAGGTTGCCGACGCCGGCAGTGTGTGGGCAGTCAAGGACAACAACGGCTGCCGGAGCGGGACCGGCGTGGCCGCCGAGCCCCACGGGAACCGCTGGTCGGCGCACAGTGTCGCCGCGTGGAGGCCGGCGCTGAACGCGGCCGGGTCGTCGCCGCCGGACCGGTACGCCTCCAGCAACGCGTCCAGGTGGGCCGGGGCGCCGGTGCGGGCGTCGTGGAGGGCGCCGATGATGTCGCCCGCTTGCGGGTTGCGGTACGTCGGGTCCGAGAACTCGTACGACACCACCGTGTCGAAGATCCGCACGCCGTCCGCCGTGCCGCGGTGGCGGACCACCCACGCCAGGTCCGCAGCCGGGTCGTAGCCGCAGGCCGGGGCGACCGCGCAGGCCGCGCGCAGCACGCGGGCCTCCGCCGTCAAGCCCGTCAGGTACAGCGAGGCCGACGCCGTCGCGTGGTGCGGCAGGACCGAATCGAGGATCACCTTGCTGACGTGGTCCGGGTGCGCGATCGCGTACCGGGCCGCCGTGAACGAACCGTACGAGACGCCGTCGACCACCAGCTTCGGGACGTCCAGCGCCTGCCGCAGCCGGTCGAAGTCCGCCACCGTCTGGTCGGTCGAATACAGCGGGGCCGTCTCGCCGAGGATGGCCGCGCACTCCCGGACGGCGTCGGGGGACGGCGTCGCGATGTCCGAACTGCCCAGCTGCGCCTGCAGGCCCGGGCACTGCAGCGCCCCCGACGGGCCGGTGCCGCGCTGGTCGAGCATGACGATCCGGTAGTCCTTCGCGACCTCCGGCAGCCGCTGCTTCGCGATGCGCGTGATCGTGCCGACGCCGCCCTGGCCCGGGCCGCCCGTCAGGAACAGCAGCACGCCCTTGGGGGCGTCCGCGTTGTCCGCGGTCGCCACCGGGAGGCCGATCGTGCCCGGGACGCGGCCGGTGTGGTCGAGCGGGACGGTCAACGTCGAGCACGTGAAACCCGGCTGGCCGGGACACGGGTGCGGGTCCGCCAGCGCCGGCCGTCTCCCGGGGGCTGCGTCGGCCGCACCCCCGAGGGCGGCGGTGAGCGTGAGGACCAGCCCGGCGGTCAGGAGCTTCGAGCGCATACCTGCATCATGCGCACACGCGCGCCGGACGCGCATACCCCCGAACGGCTCGTCACGGCCAGAGGCGCTCGCGGACCCAGCCTTCGCCCGTCTTCCGGTACCGCAGCCGGACGTGCCGACGATCGTGGCTCGCCTGCCAGAACTCGGCTTCGTCCGGGTCGACGAGGTACCGCGTCCAGGTTTCCGGGGCCACGTCCGGGTTCTCCTCGACCCACCGCTGCGCCTCCGCGGCCGCCGCGTCGAGGTCGGCCGGGTCGTGCAGCACCTGGGACTGGTGCCCGATGTACGCCTCGACGCGCGACGCCGGCGGCCGGGCGAGGAAGTCCGCCGCCGAGACCTCGGGGGCGGCCGGGGTGACCGGGCCGCGCAGCCGGACCTGGCGGCCGCGGCCGGGCCAGAAGAACGTCAGCGCGGCCCGCGGGTCCTTGCGCAGCTGGAGGCCCTTCGGGCTTTCCGAGCTGGTCGCGACCGCCCAGCCGGCCGGCCCGACGTCCTTGAGGATCACCACGCGCGCGTCGGGCGCGCCATCGGCATCCACTGTGGACAGGGTGACGGCGTGCGGGGCCAGCACGTGCTCGCCGGCTTCGGTCAGCCACTCGACGAACAGCGCCTGCGGGTCCGCCGGCGCCGTTTCCGGCGTGAACACGGGAAGTTCTTCGGGGAACGACGGCCAGCCGCGCAACTGCACCATGTCAGTAACCGTACGGCCCCTGCTGCGGCTGGTGTCCCGGCGGTGGCGGGCCGACGACCGGCGGGGGCGGCAGCTGCGGCGCCGGGGCCGGCATCGGGAGCTGGGGCTGCTGCTGCGCCTGCTGCCACTGCACCTGCTGGTAGACCTCGGCGGGCTGCGGGAAGCAGTACGTCAGCTTGGCGTTGATCGACCCGTGCATCGCGGCGCCCCAGAACTTGCCGCCGACGAACGCGTGCAGCTGCCCGGCCGTGAGGTCGACCGCGACCATCCGCGTCTCGCCGCCGAACTGGTTGCTCGACTTGGCCGACGCGGCCTGCGCGGCGTCCGGGTACACGCGCTGGCCGACGAGCCCGGCGATGACCACCGAAGTCGCGGTCCAGCCCAGGGTGCCTTCCAGGTTCGCGCGGGCGTACTGCGTGGCGCGGCCGGTGAAGTCGTACAGCGCCGCCGCGCCGACCTCGGGGATGGCGGCCGCCATGACGCAGTAGTTCATCTTCGTCAGCAGCACCGCCTCGGTGAACAGCCCGACGACGGCCGTGGCCGGCCCGATCGGCACGGTGTGCAGCCGGCCGCCGGCCCGCTGGATGCGCTCGGCCATCGCGCCGAGGTACTGCTCCGGGGTGAGCACGCGGCCATCGTCTCACGCCGCCGTCAGCCAGCGGTTTCCACACATGCTTCGTGGTTGACTGTCCGCGCTATGCGACGACTCGTACTTTTCGCGCCCGCCGTGGCCCTGCTGGCCGGCTGCAGCGCCACCATCGTGACCGGCACCGCGGCGCCCAGCCCGCCGTCCGCGTCCACCGCAGCGGGTACCGGGTCCGGCGGCCTGCCCCCGGATCCCCAGCCGGGCGCGACCGGGGACTGCCCGTACCTCGGGAGCGAATTCGTGGCCGAGTCGAACGGCCAGCACGTGTCGAAGGTGCGCGTGTCGGCCGACCAGCCGCACCCGGCGTGCTTCTTCTATCGCCCGGACGGGAAGGTCCAGCTCACCGTCCGTGTCTACGTCGGGGACGCCAAGACGGCGACGGCGCTGGTCAACCAGGCGGCGCCGGTCGACTCGTCCAACCCGGCGAGCGACCCTTCCGGCTGGAAGGGGGGCTATTTGTCGACCGATGGTGGGGCCGTCTACGCGGTCGCGAAGGGGTCGACGGCGGTCATCGCGACCACGAACCAGAAACAGAGCGTCAAGGCACGCACAGTGGTCAAAAAGACTATCTCCGCCCTGAAGCTCTAGGTAGTGACCTCCACACGGGTGAGTGATGTTGATCTTGTATTACCCTGTGCGTCACGCGCAGGCTTCGTGGACTCGCGCACCGCAGCCACCGGGGACCCCCACCCCGGGGCGGGGCACCAACTCTGCAACGACAAAGGACAAGATTCGTGGCTGACACCCTCAAGGAAATCCTGCTCGACTCCGGCCGCCGCCCGGCTGTCGTCTCCGACTTCGAGACCCTCGTCGACGCCGAGGTCTCGGACAAGGGCGGCGTTTCGGGTGCCGTCGTGAAGACCGGCTTCGCCGCGGTCAAGAAGATCAAGCCGGGCATCATCCCCTCGGCCGTCGACACGCTGCTGCCGGACTTCGCGTCCGCGCTCGAGCCCTTCTACGGCGACTTCCGCGCCCGGGGTGGCAACGACTTCGGCGCCTACCTGACCAGCCGCTCGGACGAGGCTTCCGACGCGCTGCTGTCCGTCACCGACTCCCGCGCGGAGAAGAGCAGCCGCGACAGCATCAAGAAGGTCTACTCGAAGCTGCGCCCGAACGGCAAGAAGAACGTCGAAGAGGCGCTGCCGCGTCTCGGCCAGCTGATCGACAAGCACGCCGCTGCCGTCTGATCGGTTCCCAGGCACGACTGAAGAGGCCCCCGGCTGCACCCCCGGGGGCCTCTTCGCGTCTGGTTCAGTTCTTCTTCTCGGCGGGCGCCGGAGAGGGCGCCTTGCCGTTCGCCTGCGGAGTCGGCTTCGCCGCTTCGGCGGGCTTCGGCGCGGGCGGGGTGGCCTTCGGCGGCGCGGGCGCGACCGGCGGCTCCTGCTTCGAACGGAGGGCGTAGGCGGCGCCGGCGCCGACCACGACCAGGCCGAGCAGCCACGGCCACTTGCGACGGCTGCGGGTGCCCTTGGCGGCCGACTTGGCCTCGGACAGCGCGGCGTAGAAGTCCTTCTTCGCCGCCTTGAAGTCCTTCTTGCCGCGGCGCTTCGAGTCGCCGGCCGCCTTCGCGGCCTTGATGGCGGCCTTCTTCGCCTTGCGACCCGGCTTGCGCAGCTCGGACAGGCGCGCGAGCGCCTCCTGACGAGCGGCCTTCGAGCTCTTCTTGAGCTCCTTGCGGGTCAGTTCCGTCTTCTTCGCGAGCTTCTTCTGCGCGCGCCGCCCCTGCTTGACACCCTCGGTGACGAGTTTGTCGGCGGTCTCGACGGCCTGGGCTGTCGCCCGGGACATGGGCTTCACCTCATCATTCGTTTTGACACTGCTCTGTTACCCGTAACCTATCGTGCCCCTTTTTCCGGAGCCGCGCTCTGTCCTTCTGGGGTCAAACCCCAGACCCCAGCCGGGGGCACGCCCCCGGACCGCCCAAAGATGCGTGAGATGGCACGATGAGGTACGTGAAAGCTACGCTGCACACCAACCAGGGTGACATCCACCTGAACCTGTTCCCGGACCACGCGCCGAAGACGGTCGCGAACTTCGTCGGGCTCGCGGAGGGCACCAAGGAGTACACCCAGCCGAACGCGGCGGGCACCGACTCCGGCCCCTTCTACGACGGCTCGATCTTCCACCGGGTCATCGACGGCTTCATGCTGCAGGGCGGCGACCCGACCGGCACCGGCCGCGGCGGCCCCGGCTACAAGTTCGGCGACGAGTTCCACCCGGAGCTGCAGTTCAGCAAGCCGTACCTGTTGGCCATGGCGAACGCCGGGCCGGGCACCAACGGCTCGCAGTTCTTCATCACCGTGGCGCCGACCACCCACCTGAACTTCCGGCACACGATCTTCGGCGAGGTGGCCGACCAGGAGTCGCGCACCGTCGTCGACACGATCGCGCGCACGTCGACCGGCCCGGCGGACCGCCCGCTGACCGACATCGTGATCGAAAAGGTCACGGTCGAACACTGAGGCTTATTCTGGTCAGGCCGCCACGCCTCGCGAGCAAACCGGCAGGTCAGGGCGGAGTTGTGTGGCGGCCGACGGCTGAATAAGCCTTACTGACGGTTTCTTTGCGCGGGTTTCGGTAGGTTGGTGCCATCGTGAACCAACCGCCGAACCCCGCCGCCGAGCAAGCCGCGCTGCCCGGGTGCTGGTGGCACCCGAACCGCCCGACCGGGCTGAGCTGTTCCCGGTGCGGGCGTCCGGCGTGCCCGGATTGTCTCCGCGAAGCCCCCGTCGGCTTCCAGTGCACCGACTGCGTCCACACCGGCGGCCAGCAGGAACGCCGTCAGCACCGCGGCTACCAGGAAGCCGGCTTCGGCCAGCGGACGGTCTTCGGCGCGCGGCTCTCGCAGTCCGTGCTCGTCACCCAGGTCCTCCTCGCGGTGAACGTCCTGGTCTTCCTCTTCACGGTCTTCCAGGCCCAGAGCCTCAACGACAACAACGCCTCGAACGCCTTCCAGCGCGGCAGCCTCTACGTCACCGCGACCCTCGGCCACGACGAGTGGTGGCGGGTCCTGACCAGCGGGTTCCTGCACTACGGGCCCATCCACGTCGCGGTCAACATGTTCTCGCTGTGGATGATGGGCCGGGCCCTGGAGCAGGTCTGCGGCCGCGGCCGCTACCTCGCGCTCTACTTCATCTCGATGCTCGGCGCGTCCGCCGCCGTCCTGCTCTTCGACCAGGACGGCCTGCCGACGGTCGGCGCGTCCGGAGCGCTGTTCGGCCTGATGGGCGCGTACGCGGTGTTGGTGCTGAAGCTGCGGCTGAACCCGACCGGGCTGATCATCACCCTCGCCCTGAACGCCTTCATCACGTTCGGCATCTCGGGCATCTCGATCTGGGCGCACGTCGGCGGCCTGGTGACCGGCGCGCTGGTCACCGTGGCGCTGCTCTACGCCCCGCAGGCGAACCAGGCGCGGTGGCAGGCCATCGGCCTCACGATCATCGCGCTCGCCATCGTGGGCTTGCTGGCGTACGCGGCGAGCCAGTTCGGCACCGCGATCTGCGGCTTCGTCCCGTTCCAGGGCGTCCCGACCTACTTCTGCGCCTAACTGCGCGCCCGCAGGGTGCTGAGGACGTCCAGGACGTCCCGTGGGTCCTCGCCGAGGTCCAGCCAGCCGAAGACGTACAGCTCGTCTTCGTGCTCGATTTCGAGCGTGACGCCGTCGCGGCCCATCCGCCTGGTGGTGCGCAGCCGGGTGCGGGTCTGCGCCCACGGGAGCCGGTGCGTGCCGCCCAGCGTCCGGGTGGCGAGGCCGTCGGGACCGGCGGCCAGCCGCGGCCGGACGACGGTGGCGTGCGCGGCGAACGCGCCGACGGCCACCGCGGCGAGGGCGAACAGCACCAGCCCGCCGCGGTCGCCGGTCAGCGCGTCGGTCACCACGCCGGCCAGCAGCAACGCCGTGACCGCCCAGGCCGATACCACAACCGCCTGGCGGGGCGCCCAAGAGGTGGGGTAGTTATCCACAGGGGTTATCCACACTGGGGATGAGTCACACCGCTGTAATTCGGCGTCAAGCGGCCGTTCGGAGTAATTGTCAACGCCAGCGCATGGTCATCAGCAGACCGGCGATCATCAGCGCGAACCCGCCGGCGAAGTTCCAGTTGCCCAGGTCGGCCATCCAGGAGATCTTGTCTCCCGCGATGTAGTTGACCAGCAGCCACACCAGTCCCACGAGCATCAGCCCGAACATGGGGATCTTCCAGGCGAGGCCGGTGGGGCCGGCGGCCCGCACCTTCACCGGCGTGCGCCGGTCGGCGGGCGGGGTGTACGCCGTCTTCTTGCGGACCTTGGACTTGGGCATCGTGTGTTCCTCGCGGTGCTCTTCGGGCTCGTCTGGTGGCGATGTCCCGCTGAGGGTGCGCAACCAGCGCCACGTGCACACGTTAACGTAAACGACCGCAGGAAAGCAGCGGCCAGGAGTGGTCGGATTTCCCGGACCGTGACAACGGGGTCACCCAGGTGAACCTTATTCAGCCGTCGGCCGGCGCGAGGGTCACCACAGGTGGCAACGTGCGGTCCGTGGCGCCGTCCTAACCAGAATAAGGTTCAGGGTTCGACGCGGCTTGAGAGGAGCTTGCGTGGCTACGCGCGAAGGACCGGATGACGACCGGCGCAGACACCGCGGTCAGCCCATGCCGCAGCGTCGTCCCGGCCCGCCTCCGCGCGGCCAGGTGCCGCCCCCGCCGGCCCAGCAGCGTGGCCCGCAGGGCCAGCCGCCGCGGCGTCAGCCGGGCCCGCCGCCGCGCCGCTACGCCGGCCCGCCCCCGCCGCCTGGCGCGAACGAAGAGACCGTCATCTTCGCCCCGGTCGGCAAGGGCGGTACGGCGACCAAGGAGAAGCCGGCCGCGGCCCCGCTCGGCAAGGGCGGCGTCGCGATCCGGACGGCCGGCGAGGTCCTCATCACGCTGGGCCTGGTCGTGCTGCTGTTCATGGTCTACGAGCTGTACGTGACCGACCTGTTCTCGGCGGGCAAGCAGTCCGCGGCGAGCGACCAGCTCGACGGCGAGTGGGCGCACGACCGCACGCTGCACCCCGAGCTGATCGACGGCAAGGCGTTCGCCCGCATCCACATCCCCACCTTCGGCGTCGACTACAACTTCACCATCCAGGAAGGCACGGACGACACCGCCCTGGAGGTCGGCCCCGGCCACTACAAGGGCACGTCGCTGCCCGGTGAGCCTGGCAACTTCGCCGTGGCCGGCCACCGCGTCGGCAAGGGCGCCCCGTTCAACGACCTGGACAACCTCTCCTCCTGTGACCAGATCGTGATCGAAACCTCGACCGACTTCTACATCTACAAGGTCCTGCCCTACGACGACGAGGTGAAGGACTGGGCCGGCGGCAAGGGCGCCGACCCGAAGTGCAAGGGCGTCTCGACGCTGCGCGACGGTGGTGCCGAGGACGGCGGCCCGTACAGCGAGACGTACGGCCGCAAGGTCGTGCTGCCCAGCAACGGCGCGGCGGTGAACCCGGTCCCGTACAAGGGCGCGGACGTGCTGCCGAAGGCCCAGCAGGCGGCGCTGCTCACGCTGACGACGTGCCACCCCCAGTTCTCCGCCCGCGAGCGGCTCATCATCACGTCGGTGCTGACCCAGCAGGTACCGAAGAACCAGGTCAAGGACTACGGCGACCTGCTGTCGAAGATCGGGGAAGCCTGATGTACGCCTGGATCTGGCGGAAGCTCCCGGGCCCGTTCGCGGCGAAGCTGACGATCGCGGTGGTCCTGGCGCTCGGCGTCGTGGCGCTGCTGATGTTCGTGGTGTTCCCGTGGCTGGAACCGCGGCTGTGGTTCAACGAGGTCGCGGTCAACTGAAGACCTCACGGAAGGACCGGGGCACCCCGCCGCCGGAAGACCCGTGGAACGAGATCCGGCCGGGTCTCTGGATGGGCGGACACATCCGGGTCGGCGCGGCCGGTGTGGAGCCGGTGGTGGTCGGGCGCGAGTTCGGCCTCGTGCTGAGCCTGTATCGACGCGAGGGTCACGGCCCGGCACCCGGTGTCGAGCACCACGTCGCCGAGATGCCGGACGGCCCGCTGACCGAGGCGCAGATCGGCGAGGTCGAGCGCTTCGCCGGGCTCGCGGTCGAGGCGGTCCGCGCGGGGCGGCGGACCCTGGTCCGCTGCCACGCCGGGCAGAACCGGTCCGGCCTGGTGGTCGCCCAGGCCCTGGTCGAACTGGGTCTGGACATGCCGGCGGCGATCGCCTTCATCCGGCAGCGGCGCGGCCCGGGGGCGCTGAGCAACGAGCTGTTCGTGCGGTACCTGGAGAGCGGCCTGCCGACGGCTCGGCTGCTGACCGGCCTCGGTTCTTGAGGTTCGGCGGCTTCCCTCGGAAAAGCTCCGCGGGGCGGCCCTCCTGCGAGCATCAACACGTGGGAGGGCCGGCCCGCCGATAGCCGCTTCGGGCTAGCAGTCGCGCAGTTCCGGGCTCTGGTTGAGCAGCTGCCCCCGCGGGGAGACGAACGCCCGGTAGCGGTCACCTTCCACCTCGGACCGGTGGAACGCCGCCACCCGGTGGCAGTTCTGGAACGCCAGCTTGACGCCGAAGTGCCGCTCCAGACCGCCGCGGATGGCGTCCGAGGCCAGCGCCCGGAGCAACTGCCCGCGGGCCGCCTCGCTCGGTGGGGGTGTCTCGTTGTCGGCGAAACCCGTGCCTTCGGCGTCCGCGATGACTCCGGTGATGACCTCCCAGGCGTAGGGCAGGGATTCCTTGACGCAGGTGACGAACTCGGCGTCGGTGACCTCCCCGCGCTCGGCCTTCTCCAGCAGCGCGGGTGACACGTCCAGGGACATCGAACCTCCAGTTTGAGCAGGGCCACCCTCTTGGCTACCGGCCGGCCGGCGCGGCCACAAGAGAAAACGATGATCATCACCACTATGGCGGAAGGCTCACTCCCAGCGGAACAACCGCGCCGCCAGCGCCGTGCCGAGCACCGCGAACGCGGCGAGGGCGACCAGCTGCAGGGGCTGCACGCCGGTGCCGACCCAGGTGTCCTGCAGGGGCTGCGAGCCCGGCGGGACGTAGTCGCCGATCCGCTGCAGCACCGCCGGGAGCAGCGGCCGCGGCAGGTAGACGCCGCCGAAGAACATGATCGGGACGAACGTGACCATCGCCAGCCCGTTCGCGCTCTTGGCCGTGCCCGCGATCGAGGCCGTGATCAGGCCCAGGGAGAACGTCGAGACCACGCCGAGCAGCAGCGTCACCACGAACATCAGCGGGTGCTTCGGCAGCGGGACGTCGTACACGGCGTTGGCCAGGCCCAGCACCAGCGCGATGCCGGCCAGCGCCACCACGACGTGGATCACCAGCTGGGCCACCAGCAGGTTCGCCGGGTGCACCGGGGTCGTCGCCAGCCGGCGCAGCACGCCCTGCTCGCGGTACGCGGCGACGGTCGCCGGGATCGACTGCAGGGCCAGCATCGCCAGGCTGATGACCACCAGCGACGGCACCCACGCGTCGATGAACCGGTAGCCGCCCGCCGCCTCGCTCGGCTCGGTCATGCCCGGGATCGCGCCGATCGCGAGCAGCAGGATCGACGGCAGCAGGACGCCGGCGATCGCCATGAACGGCGACCGGAGGAAGACCTTCGCCTCGGTCGCGGTGATCTTGGTGAGGGTGCTCATCGGGTGCTCCTGGTCAGCGTGACGAACGCGTCGTCCAAAGTGGAGGCTCCGGCGGTGGCGCGGAGCTCGGTCGGGGTGCCGGTGGCGACCACGCGGCCGGCGTCGAAGATCGCGACGCGGTCGCAGAGCCGTTCGGCTTCGTCCATGAAGTGGGTGACCAGCAGGACCGTCACGCCGGTGGCGCGGACGCCTTCGACGAGCTGCCACGTTTCGCGGCGGGCGTGCGGGTCGAGCCCGGTGGTCAGCTCGTCGAGGATCGCCAGCTCGGGTCGGCCCACCAGGGCGAGGGCGATCGACACGCGCTGCTTCTGGCCGCCGGACAGCTTCCCGAAGTAGCTGCGGGCGTGGTCGCGCAGGCCCAGCTGGTCGAGCAGGACGTCGACGTCGGCGGGGTCGGGGTAGAAGGACGCGAACAGCTCCAGGGCTTCGCGCACCCGCAGTTTCGCCGGCAGCTGGCTCTCCTGCAGCTGGACGCCGACGCGGCGGGTCAGCGCCGCGTGCTCGGCCGCCGGGTCGAGGCCGAGCACGGAGATCGTGCCGCCGTCGGCCCGGCGCAGGCCCTGGAGGCATTCGACGGTGGTGGTCTTCCCGGCGCCGTTCGTACCGAGGATGCCGAAGATCTCGCCGCGCTCGACGGTGAACGAAACGCCGTCGACCGCGACCCGGTTGCCGTAGCTCTTGCGGAGGTCGGTGACTTCGATGAGTGGCATGACGACAAAGCTACGAACCGGCGGTCGCCTCCGTAATGACGCTGAAACCCCAGCTCAGGTAGCGTTTTGCTGAAGCCGGGGTGGGGCTGGGCCCACCCCGTTCGGGGAGCTCGGGGCAGTGCGCGATCCGGGGCGGGGAGACGAGGATTCCGGGGGAAGGAGGTGCCGCATGACGTACTCGCGTGCGCTGGGCCGGGCCCTGGCGCTGGCCGCGTTCTCGTTGCTCAGCTGGCTCGACGTGCTGGTCGAGCTGATCGCGTTCGCGCTCCTGTGCGTGGGGGCCGTGTTCTTCCTCGGCCCCGCGGTCGAATGGACCCGCGGCCGCTCGACGGTCGCCCGGACGCTGGCCGGGCGCTGGTGCGGCGTCGAGGTCGCGGTGCCCTACCGGCCCGAGCCGCCCGAGCCGGTGCGCGAGCGCGACGGCTGGTACCGCGACGGCAACCAGCTCTACAAGCGGGCGTTCTGGATCCGCTGGCAGCACCGGCTCACCTGGGCGCTGGAAGACCCGGCGTCGGGCCGGGAGTTCACCTGGCAGCTGGTGAACCCGCTGCTCACGCTGCTGCTGCCGGTCGCCGTCCTGCTCGGCGGGCCGGCGGCCCTGCGCGGCCACGGCCGGTGGACGCGCTGGATGCTCGGCCCCCGCCCGCCGGCCGAGCCCCGGAAGAACTGGCTGCACCGGCACCTCGAGGCGCTGGGGCAGCAGGCCGGGCTGTTCGCGGTTTCCGTGGTCCAGCTGGTGTTCACGGTCCCGCAGCTGGTCCTCATGATCTGCTACATGCCGCTGGCGGTCCCGGTCGTGCTGTGGACCCGCACCATCACCGACACCTGGCGGCGCGAGGCCGGCAACTGGACCGGCGTGCACATTCCGCGGCCGTACCTGCCGCCGCCGGGGCTGCCGGTGCCCCGTCCCGACGGGCTCTACCAGTCCTGCAAGCAGCTCTACGAAGAGCCGTTCTGGCCGCTCCAGCACGCCCGCATGCTGTGGATCCTGCGCGACCGGGCCACCTGGCGCGACCTCATCGGCGGCGTGCTGATCCCGCTGGTTTCGCTCGTGCTGATCCTGCCGACGGTCGCGCTGGTCGGCCGGGGTGTCGCCGGCCTGGCGGCGCTCTGGATCTGGCGGCCCTTCGTGTCGCCGCGCATCGACTGGTTCCCGTTCCCGGAGGTGTCGACGCACCTGGGCGCGCTCGCGCAGACGCCCGTCCTGCTGGTGCTGGCCGTCGCCGGGCTGATGCCGGCCCCGTGGCTCGCCCGGCAGCAGGTGCGGTTCGCGCGCCTGTGGCTGGGACCGACGGAGTCGACGCGGCTCGCCCAGCGCGTGGAACGGCTGAAGCAGACCCGGTCCGACGTCACGGTCACGCAGGCCGCGGAGCTGCGCCGGATCGAGCGCGACCTGCACGACGGCATCCAGTCGCGGCTCGTCGCGATGGGCATGAAGCTCGGCGCGGTCGAGGCGCTGGTGGACACCGATCCCGTGGCCGCCAAACGGCTCGCGGCGGAGCTGCGGGCGTCGTCGTCGGAAGCGCTCACCGAGCTGCGGGTGCTGATCCGCGGGATCCACCCGCCGGTGCTGTCCGAACGCGGGCTGCTGGACGCCGTCCGCGCGCTGGCCATGGACAGCCCGCTGAAGTCCGAGGTCACCGGCTCGCTGCCGGGCCGCGTCGAGGAGCCGGTGGAGGCGTGCGTGTACTTCGCGGTGTCGGAACTGCTCGGCAACGCGGCGAAACACGGCGCGAAGCGGGTGTCGATCGAGGTGGCGTTCGCCGACGACGTCCTCACGGTGGTGGCGACCGACGACGGCCCGGGTGGCGCGAACCCGGCCCGCGGGTCGGGACTGCGGGGAATCGAGCGCCGGCTCGGTGGCTTCGACGGTAGGTTGACGCTGACCAGCCCGATCGGCGGCCCGACGAAGGCGACCCTGGAGATCCCGTGTCTGATACTTCCGGGGCTCCGCCCCGAGCCGGGGGCTCCGCCACCCGGACCCCCCGAGGTGGTCGACCAAGAACCGTCGTCGCCGAGGACCAATACCTCCTCCGAGACGGTCTGACGCACCTCTTGGCGGCACACGGTTTCGAGGTTGTCGCGGCGGTCGGAACTGGTCCGGAACTGGTGGCGGCCCTGCGCGAGCACCGCCCGGAAGTGTCTATTGTGGACGTCCGGATGCCGCCGACGAACACCGACGAGGGCCTGCAGGCCGCGCTGGCCGCCCGCCGGGACGTTCCCGGGCTGCCGATCCTCGTGCTCTCCCAGCACGTCGAGCAGCTGTACGCGCGCGAGCTGCTCGCCGACGGCACGGGCGCGATCGGCTACCTGCTGAAGGACCGCGTGTTCAACGCCGAGCAGTTCATCGACGCGGTCCGCCGGGTCGCCGCCGGCGGCACGGTGATGGACCCCGAGGTGATCGCGAAACTGGTGGCGGGCAACGCCTCCGACCCCCTGGCCGCCCTGACGCCGAGAGAGCGCGAGGTCCTGTCGCTGATGGCGGAAGGCTGTTCGAACGCCGCGATCGCCGCGAAGCTGCACTTCAGCGAGGGCGCGGTCGGCAAGCACACCGCGAACATCTTCGCCAAGCTCGACATCACGGCCTCGGACGACACGAACCGCCGGGTGATGGCGGTCCTCGCCTACCTCGGCGCGGGCACCTAGCCGCGCGAGACGCGGGTCATCTCCTCGCGCTCGACCACCTTGATCCGTTCCCGGCCCGTCGCCGAGCCCAGCGACTTCTCGTGGGCGTCCAGGCGGCCCCAGCCGTCCCACGTGGTGAACGGGATGCCGCGGGTGGCCAGGAAGTCCAGGATCGCGTCCGGCGAGGCGTACTTCGGGGCCGTCAGCGTGTCGGCGTCCGACAGGAGGCTCGCGATCGTCTCCGCCGCGTCGCCCTTCGTGTGGCCGATCAGGCCGATCGGGCCGCGCTTGATCCAGCCCGTCACGTACACGCCCGGCAGCTGGTTCTCGTCCAGGTCCAGCACGCGGCCCGCCTGGTTCGGGACCACGCCGGCCACGTGGTCGAACGGCAGTTCCGGCAGGTGCGACGACAGGTAGCCGACCGCGCGGTAGACCGCCTGGACGTCCCAGTCGTGGAATTCGCCGGTACCACGGACGGTCCCGTCGCCGGTCAGCTCGGTCCGCTCGGTGCGCAGGCCCGTCACGCGGCCGTCCGAACCCAGCACCGAAGCCGGCGAGTGGAAGAAGTGCAGGTGCAGCCGCCGCGGCCGGGTGCCCGGCTCGCGGATCGCCCACTCCTGCAGCGTCTTCACGACCATGTCGATCTGCTTCGACGCCCGCAGCGCGGCGACGCTGCCTTCGTCGAACTCGATGTCCTCGGGGTACACGATGACCTCGACGTTCGGCGAGTGGTCCAGCTCCCGCAGCTCCAGCGGGGTGAACTTCGCCTGCGCCGGCCCGCGGCGGCCGAACACGTGCACGTCGGTCACCGGGCTCGTGCGCAGGCCCTGGTAGACGTTGTCCGGGATGTCGGTGGTCAGCAGCTCGTCGGCCGTCTTCGCCAGGATCCGGGCCACGTCCAGGGCGACGTTCCCGACGCCGAGGACCGCGACCGAGGACGCGGTCAGCGGCCAGGTGCGCGGCACGTCCGGGTGGCCGTCGTACCAGGAGACGAAGTCGGCGGCGCCGTAGCTGCCGTCGAGGTCGATGCCCGGGATGTCGAGGGCGCGGTCGGCGGACGCGCCGGTCGAGAAGATCACCGCGTCGTAGAACTCGCGCAGCTCGTCGAGCTTGATGTCGGTGCCGTAGTCGATGTTGCCCAGCAGGCGGACGTTCGGCTTCGACAGCACCTTCTCCAGCGCCGTCACGATCCCCTTGATGCGCGGGTGGTCGGGCGCGACGCCGTACCGGATCAGCCCGAAGGGCGCCGGCATGCGCTCGAACAGGTCGATCGTCACATCGGCGTCGGACTTGTCCAGGATGTCGGCGGCGTAGATGCCGGCCGGACCGGCACCCACCACGGCTACACGAAGAGAACGGCTCACCCGGTCCACGGTAAGTTAGGATCACCTAACCTAAAATGTGATTTGGCGTACGGTCCACCAGGTGGGAGCCGGTAAGCTCGGCCCCATGCGCGTTCTCGTCGTCGACAACTACGACAGCTTCGTCTACAACCTGGTCCAGTACCTGGCCCAGCTCGGCGCCGACTGCACGGTCTGGCGCAACGACGTCGTGGACCTCGACCGCGTGCCCGAATTCGACGCCGTGCTCGTCTCGCCCGGCCCGGGAACGCCCGAACGCGCTGGTCAGAGCATGGACGTCATCCGCAAGTGCGCCGAGACGCGCACCCCGATGCTCGGCGTCTGCCTCGGCCACCAGGCGCTCGGCGTCGTCTACGGCGCGACCGTCGACCGCGCGCCCGAGCTGCTCCACGGCAAGACGAGCCAGGTCCGCCACGAGAGCGCCGGCATCCTCAAGGACCTGCCGGAGGAGTTCACGGCCACCCGCTACCACTCCCTGACCGTGGTGCCCGACACCATCGACGACACCGTCTTCGAGATCACCGGCCGCACCGAATCCGGCATCGTGATGGGCATGCGCCACCGCGAGCTGCCGCTGGAAGGCGTCCAGTTCCACCCGGAGTCCGTGCTCACCGAGGGCGGCCACCGGATGCTGGCGAACTGGCTGGCCGCGGCGGGTCACCCGGTCGATCCGGTGCGGGTCGACGAGCTCGAGCGGGCGACCAAGGCGCTCCAGAAGGCCGCTGTTGCGTGATCCGGCTCGAGGGAGTCGGCAAGCGGTACGGGCGCGGTGACTTCGTCCTCCGCGACGTCGACCTGACCGTCGAGCCCGGGCACGTCGTCGGCGTCCTCGGCAGCAACGGCTCCGGGAAGTCGACGCTGCTGCGGATCATGGCCGGCGTCTCGCACGCCACCACCGGCACGCTGCGCGGGACCCCGCGGATCGGCTACCTGCCGGACCGCTTCCCCGCCGGCCAGCGCATGGGCGCGCGGGCCTACCTGCGGCACATGGCCCGCATCCGCGGCCTCGCGGACTTTTCGGTGATCGACCCGCTGCTCGAACGCCTCGAGCTCGTCGGCGGCCCGACGGCCCCGCTGCGCACCCTGTCCAAGGGCAACGCGCAGAAGGTCGGGCTCGCCCAGGCCGTGATGGTCCGGCCGGACCTGCTGATCCTCGACGAGCCGTGGTCCGGCCTCGACGTCGGCACGCACGCGATCCTCGGCGAGCTCGTCGCCGAGACGCGGGCGCGCGGCGCGAGCGTCGTGTTCACCGACCACCGGCCGCAGGTGGTGCACGACCACGCCGACGTCGTGCACCTGATGAACGAAGGCCGGCTCACGGCCGAAAGCGCCGAGCCGACCACCCGGATCGTGCTGCGCGGCGGCGAAAGCGGCTGGGTGGGCAAGCCGGGAGTACGGCACGCCGTCGCCGAGGGCACCCAGGTGGTGCTGACGGTGGAGATCGCCGCGGTGGACGCGGTGCTGCTGCGCGCGCTGAAGGACGGCTGGTCGGTGCGGGAGGTGGCGCCGTGCTCGCCCTGACGCGGTACTACCTGACGCTGCTCGGGCATTCCCAGCGATACCTGCCGGCCCTGCTGGCGTACCTCGCGCTCTGCGTGATCCTCTACGCCGACCCGAATTCGCCGCCGTTGCCGCTGTTCGGCGTGAGCGCCGGCGGGTTGCTGGTCGTGTCGTGCTGGCTGACGATCGCCCTGCTCGACATCGAGGACCCGGTGCAGCGCCTGGTGACGTTGAGCCACGCCCGGCAGTGGCGGCGGATGATCACCGGCGCGGTGCTGACGGTGCTGGCCTGCTCCCTGGTCCTCACCGTGATCACCGAGGTGTGGTCGGCGATCAAGGCGTCCAAGTTCCATCCGGCGGAGCTCGGGATCGGGTTGCCGGCGCACCTCGCGTGCGCGCTGCTGGGAATCGCGATCGCGCTGCCGTGCTCGCGGCTGCTGGTGCAGCGCGTCGGCTGGACGGTGCTCGCGGCGGTGATCACGCTCGTGGTGGTGCTGCTGGCGAAGATCCCGCTGGTCCACCCGCTGCTGCACGCCCTGACCGACGACGAACCGGTCGGCGCCCCGCTGGTGCTGGCCCTGGTGACGTCGGTGGCGATGCTGGCCGCCAGCTTCTTCGCCGTTTCGGCGCTGGTTCGCCGACGCTCCTGACTGCAAATTGCAGTATTCAAATTTCGGCCCGGGCTTCCGGGGAGACCACGAACACGACTAAGGTTCGTGTCCTCTCCGGTTCTGGGTGAAGGGAGACCGGGTGACGGCTGGGATCGTTGCGATCACCGTGCCAAACTCCGACCGCGAGCTTCCGGAGCTCGCCGCCTGGTTGCGCGGCGAAGCCGAGCTCCGCGGCCGGGTCCAGGTCTTCGACGCCGTCGTGGTCGGGGTGTCGAGCAACTCCGCCGGGGTGTTCTGCCGGTCGCTCTTCGCGTGGCTGACGCGTGGGGCGGGGAGCGTGTCCCTGAAAGTGAAGCGCTCGGGCGCCGCCGAGGAGCTGGAGCTCGACTGCGGTGCCGCGAGCGATGCCGATCAGGTGCTCGGTGCCGTGCGGGGGTTCCTCGACAAAGCGTGACCCAGCAGGGCATCCCACGCCGGGCCGGAGACGGTGAGCTGGCCGGCCGCGCGGGCTTTGGTGTCACGGATGCCCACGGCGGGACCGGTGAAGGCGACTTCGACACAGTCGCCGCCGTTGCTTCCGCTGTAGCTGCTCTTGAACCAGATCGGGGACTCGGGGGCTGTCATCACACACCCCTTCAGGTGGCGCTCTACTTATAGGACTCTGCCACCTTAGCGATGAACTTGCGAGACGCTTCCGGGTCCAGTGCGGCATCCCGCAGGCGGCCGTAAACGACGCTGTACTTGGTGAACTCGTCCGGCTCCTTGAGGTAGGTCGCGCCGAACAGGTCTTCGAGGTAGACGGTCGAAAAGTTCTGCTCCTGCAGGCGGAAGAGCGAGAAGGACGAGGGCATCGCGATGCGGTCGGGAACTGCGAACGGCAGCACGCGGATGGTGATATTGGGCCGCTTCGACGCTGCGACCAGGTGCTGCAACTGCGCCCGCATGATGGCGTGGCTGCCCTGAACCCGGCGCAATGCCGCCTCGCTCAACACCACATCGAGGCGCAGTGACGGGCGGCCGTTGCGCCGCAAGGCGACCTGCCGTTCGAGTCGGGTGGTCACCTGCTTGTCCACGATCCGCTCGTCGACTTCCGGTTCCCAGGCGAGGATGTTCGACCGCGCGTAGTCCTCGATCTGGAGCAGACCGGGGATCAAGTCGATCTGGTAGGTGCGGATCTCCGTCGCGTCCCATTCGAGCGCCAAGAACCGGCGGAACCAGTCCGGCACCGCGTCGCGCTCGGCCGCCTTCCGGCGCCGGCGTCGTTTCGGCTGGGCCTCGGCCAGCGCCACCAGGTAGTCGCGCTGCTCCGGCGTCGCCCGGTAGAACTCGGCCAGCTTGCGGATGTCCTCCGGGTCCGCCGTCTGGTTGCCGTTCTCCAGCTTCGAGAGCTTCGGCGTGTGCGCGTTGATCGCCGCGCACGCCTCCAACGCGGTGAATCCGGCCTCTTCACGCAGCCGGCGCAGCTCGATGCCCAGCTGCGTCTTCAGCAGTTCGGGATCCGACGGGATGTGCATGCGCAGACACTACCAGTTGCTTAAGGAGAAAGTTTCTCGGTAAGGTCTTTCCATGAGCACTGACCGCACACCGTACCAGCGCGTGATCGAGGAGCTGGCCCTGGCCGGAAAGCCCAGGCTGTTCACGGTTTTCGGGACGGCACACCACCTCGACGGCGCACCCCTGATCGGCTGGGGCATCGAGCTGCAACACGGCGGCGGCGCCCTCTTCCGGTACAGCGGGCAGCACTCGATTCATTCGTCCGATACCGCGGAACGGCTGCTGCGCGTCCAGCGCCGGGTCGGGGACGTCGAACTGCGCTGGCTCGACAACTGAAAAGGCCCGCACGGCGAACCGTACGGGCCCTTCAGTTGCCGATCAGTTGCCGATCAGTTGGCAGTCAGTTGCCGATCAGTTGCCGATCAGTTACCGGGAACTTGTCGGTGGAGTGAGCGTGAAGGACGGGAACCCGTTGCCTTCCGACACCGTGACCGTGACGTTCTGGTCCTTGTTGATCTGCGAACCCGCACCCGGGTTCTGCCCGGTGATCGTGCCCTCGGGCTGGCTGCTGCTCTTGTCGGACTTCTGGATGATCCGGCCCGTCCAGCCCATGCTCGACAGCTTGTCCTGCGCCTGGTCGACCGTCATCCCGGACAGGGTGGGCATCTGGATCTGGTTCGACGAGGCGTCCGGACCGGTCGACACGGTCAGCGTGATCGTCTCGCCGATCGGCAGCTGGCCGCCGTTCGGGTTCTGGGTGATGACCGAGTCCTTCGGCACCGTTTCCGACGCCTGCTCGTTCTTCTTCGTCTTCCAGCCCTGGCCTTCCAGCGCCGACTTGGCCTGCGAGTACGGCTTGCCGGTGAAGTCGGTGACCGTCTTGAGCTGCTTCGACTTGGCCACCGTGATCTGCACGCTGGTGCCCTGGTCGACCTGGGTCGACGCGGCCGGGTTCTGCTCCTGCACCAGGCCGGCCTGGTTCGGGTCGCTGACCTCGACCTCCTGGATGCTCGGGTTCAGGGTCAGCTTCGCGTCCGTAAGCGCCTGCTCGGCCTGGTCGCGCGTCTTGCCCTTGAGGTCCGGCACGCTGGCCTTGCCCGGCGCGACCCCGACGTACAGGGTGATCTTCTGGCTGGTCGCGACCTGCGTCCCGACCGACGGGTCGATCTTGATGACGCGGTTGACGTCGCCGTCGCCGCACTGCGGGGTGTCGCCGGTCGGCGGGACCCCGCAGGTCACCTGCTTCTGCTCGATCGTGCCGTTGAAGCCCTTGCCGTTCAGCGTTTCCCGGGCCTGCGGGACCGACTGGTGCAGCACGTCCGGGACCGCCACCAGCGTGGTGTCGTTGCCCTTGAACGAACCCGCCAGCCACATGATCAGCAGCACCGCGCCCAGCACGAACACCGCCGCGACCGCGGCCAGGATCGTGCGGCGGCGCCGCTTGGCGCGCGGGTCCTCGTCGTCCGGCTCGGTGTACTCCTCGTAGCGCTGCGGCTGACGGCGATCGGCGTTCATCACCTGCGTGCGCTCGTCTTCGGACATCACCATCGGCGCCGCCGGGCGCTGGCCCGACAGGGTGCGCACCAGGTCCGAGCGCATCTCCGCGGCCGACTGGTAGCGGTTCGCCGGGCCCTTGGCCAGCGCCTTCAGCACGACCGCGTCCAGCTCGGGCGCCACCGCCGGGTTCACCGACGACGGCGGGTTCGGGTCCTCCCGGACGTGCTGGTAGGCCACCGCGACCGGCGAATCACCGGTGAACGGCGGCTCGCCGGTGATGAGCTCGTACAGCACGCAGCCGGCCGCGTAAACGTCCGAACGCGCGTCGACGGACTCGCCGCGGGCCTGCTCCGGCGACAGGTACTGCGCCGTGCCGATCACCGCGGCGGTCTGGGTCATGGCGGACTGGCCGTCGTGCATCGCGCGCGCGATGCCGAAGTCCATCACCTTGACCGCGCCGTTCTTCGTGATCATCACGTTGGCCGGCTTGACGTCGCGGTGCACGATGCCGTGGCGGTGCGAGAAGTCCAGCGCCGCGCAGACGTCGGCCATGACCTCCATCGCCCGCTTCTGCGACATCGGACCCTCGGTCTTGACGATGTCGCGCAGCGTCCGGCCTTCGACGTACTCCATGACGATGTACGGCAGCGGCCCGAAGTCGGTGTTGGCTTCACCCGTGTCGTAGACCGCGACGATCGCCGGGTGGTTCAGCGCGGCGGCGTTCTGCGCCTCACGGCGGAAGCGCTCCTGGAACTGCGGGTCCCTGGCGAGGTCGGCACGGAGGATCTTGATCGCGACTTCCCGGCCGAGACGCACGTCGTGGCCGTGATGGACCTCGGACATGCCTCCGTAGCCGAGCGTTTCGCCCAGCTCGTACCGGTTGGAGAGCAGTCTGGGTGTGCTCATCTCTGGGTGCCGTTCCATTCCGTCCAAGGTGTGGTCATGATGCCTTGCCGGCCATCGTCGGTCGTGCCGGGCGGGTCCACCGGGTAGCTGATGGCGGACTGTTCCGCGGGCACCTGTCTGCCCGGGACCACCGCGCTCTGCGGCTGGCCGGTGTGCGGCGGTGAGCCGTTGCCGCCGCCCAGCATCTTCGCCACCAGCACGATCCCCGCCACCAGGACAACGAGCAGGATCGCGGCGAGAAGCGCCCACCAGCCCCACTGCGTCTTCTTCCGGGCGGCCGGCAGCATGACCTGCCGCGGGGCCGGCCGGGACGGCGGGCCGATGGCGATCATCGGGTTCATCGCGGGGGACGGCGGACCCATCGGCAGCTGCTGCGGCGGGGGCAGCTGCTGCGGCGGGATCGGCACCGGCATCGACGGGGGCGGCTGCGGCACCTGCTGCGGCACGGCCGGCTGCTGGCCCGTCGTGTAGGTGGCGTTGACCAGCCCGGACGGCGTCGGCAGCGGCAGCCCGGCGCGGACCGCGGCGACGGCGGAGGCGAACTCGCCGCCGTTGTTGTAGCGCTGCCGCGGGTCCTTGACCAGGGTCGCCTCGATCACCGCGCGCGCCGCGGGCGGCACGTCCGGCGGCAGCGGCGGCGGAATGTCGCGGATGTGCATCATCGCGACCGTCACGGCGTTCTCGGACAGGAACGGCCGGTGCCCGGCGAGGCACTCGTAGCCGCACACCGCCAGCGAGTAGACGTCGGACGCCGGCTCGGCCGGCTGCCCGAGCGCCTGCTCCGGCGCGATGTAGTGCGCTGTCCCCATGACCATGCCGGACCGGGTGACCGGAGCCGCGTCGGCCGCCTTCGCGACGCCGAAGTCGGTGATCTTCACCTGGCCCGCCGACGTCACCAGGATGTTGCCCGGTTTGACGTCGCGGTGGACCAGGCCGTGGTTGTGCGCGGCCTGCAGCGCGTTGCCCGCCTGCTCGAGCATGTCGAGCGTGAACTCCGCCGACAGCCGCCCGTGCTTGGCCAGCAACCCGGCCAGCGGGTCACCGTCGACGAGCTCCATCACCAGGTACGCGATCGACAGGTCGCCGTCGAAGATGGTCTCGCCGTAGTCGTGCACCGCGGCGATGCCGGGGTGGTTCAGGGACGCCGTCATCCGTGCTTCCGTGCGGAAGCGGTGGAGGAACTCGGCGTCGCCGGAGAGCTCGGCTTTGAGGATCTTGACGGCCACGGTCCGGTCCAGCCGGGTGTCGCTGGCCTGCCAGACCTCGCCCATCCCGCCGACGGCGATCCGGCTCGTCAGCTTGTAACGATCGGCCAGCAGCTGGCCGGAGGACAGCATGCGCTATCCACCCCCGAGCCTGGCGTTGATCGCCGCGCGGCCGATTTCCGAGGCGACCTTGCCGCCCGTCGCGGCCAGCCCGCGGTCGCCGCCGTTCTCGACGATCACGGCGACCGCAATCTTCGGGTCGTTCGCCGGTGCGAAGGCGGTGTACCACGCGTGCGGGGCGGTGTTCTTGGAGTCCGTGCCGTGCTCGGCGGTGCCGGTCTTCGACGCGATCTGGATGTCCGCGCGCTTACCGCCGCCGGCGGTGAAACCCTCGGAAGCGATCATCATGTCCTTGAGAATGGCCGCGTTCGACGCCGACAGCGCGGGGGTGCCAGTGAGTTCGTTGGGGCTGTAGTCCTCGATGGTCGACAGGTCCGGCGCCAGCACCGACTGCACCAGCTGTGGCTTCATCGCCATCCCGCCGTTGGCCACGGTGGCCGCGAGCAGGCAGTCCTGCAGCGGCGTGATCCGGACGTCGCGCTGGCCGATGCCGCTCTGGTAGAGCGCGCCCTGCGAGTCGAGCGGGCCGACCGTCGACGGGGCGACCTTCATCGGCACGGTCAGGTCGGTCTGCCCGATGCCGAAGTTCGCCGCCGTCTTCTTCATCTTGTCCGCGCCGAGCTGGCCGGCGAACTCGGCGAAGGGCACGTTGCACGAGTGCGCGAGCGCGTCCTTGAAGGTGGTGCCGGGGCACGGCTGGCCCGCGTAGTTCTCGAGCGTGATGCTCGTGTTCGGCAGCTTCGTGTTCGGCGCCGGGTTGACCTGGGTGTCCGGGCCCTTGCCGTCTTCGAGCGCGGCCGCCGCGGTGACCAGCTTGAACGTCGACCCCGGCGGGTAGGTCTCCGAGATCGCCCGGTTCAGCATGGGCTTCTTCGGGTCCTTGTTGTTCGCGTTCCAGGCGTCGGTCTGCGCCTTCGACGTGTGCGAAGCGAGCTGGTTCGGGTCGTACGACGGCGTCGAGACCATCGCCAGGATCCGCCCGGTGCTCGGCTCCATCGCGACGACGGCGCCGGTGTAGCCCTTCTGCGTCATCAGGTCGTACGCGGCCTTCTGCACGGCCGGGTCGATGGTCAGCCGGACGTTGCCGCCGCTCGGGTCGCGGCCGGTGACCATGTCCGACAGCCGCCGCACGAACAGCCGCGGGTCGGAGCCGTTGAGGACGTCGTCCTCGGCGCGCTCCAGGCCGCCGGCGCCGTAGTTGATCGAGTAGTAGCCGGTGACCGGCGCGTACATCGGGCCGTCGGCGTAGGTGCGGATGTACTTGTACTTGTCGTTCGACGGGTTGATGCCGGCCAGCACCTCGCCGTTGGCCTGCGACACGATCTTGCCGCGCTGGCGGGCGAACTCGTCGTAGAGCACGCGCGCGTTGCGGGAGTCGGTGCGGTAGTCGTCGGCCTTCACCACCTGGATGTAGGTGGCGTTGGCCAGCAGCAGGACGACCATCACGAGCATCGCCATGCCGACCTTGCGGAGCGGGGTGTTCATGCCTGGGCGCCCCCGTCCGCCGGCGGGCGCTGCACGAGCACGGTGTGCGCCTCCGCGATCGGCGCCTGCGGCTGCTGCTGCGGCTTCGGGCGGGAGGTGGGCCTGCGGGCCGCGTCGGAGATGCGGAGCAGCAGCGCGACCAGGATGTAGTTCGCGAGCAGCGACGAACCACCCTTGGACAGGAACGGGGCGGTGATACCGGTCTCCGGGATGAGTTTCGTGACCCCGCCGACGACGACGAAGATCTGCATGACCATGGTGAACGCGAGCCCGCCGCCCAGCAGCTTGCCGAACGTGTCGCGCACGGCCAGCGCGCTGCGCATGCCGCGCATCGCGACCAGCAAGTACAGCATCAGCACCGCGGCCAGCCCGATGAAGCCGAGCTCTTCGCCGATCGACGCGGTGATGAAGTCGGTGTTGGCCTCCGGCACCATGTCCGGCCGGCCGGCGCCGAGCCCGGTGCCGCCGACGCCGCCGGTGCCGAGCCCGAACAGGCCCTGGGCCAGCTGGTAACCGCCGCCCGCCTGGTCGTAGGTGGCCAGCGGGTCCAGCCAGTTGGCTACGCGCTGCTGGACGTGCCCGAAGAGGTTGTAGGCGATCACGCAGCCGACCGCGAAGAAGCTGAGGCCGAGGACGACCCAGATGACCCGCTCGGTCGCCACGTACAGCATGACCAGGATGACGCTGAAGAACAGCAGCGAGGTGCCGAGGTCCTTTTCGAACACCAGGATGCCGATGCAGGCGAACGCGGCGATCAGGATCGGGCCGAGGTCGCGGGCGCGCGGGAGCTCGACGCCGACGAGCTTCTTGCCCGCCACCATGAACAGGTCCCGCTTCGACACCAGGAACGACGCGAAGAAGATCATCAGCAGGATCTTCGCGAACTCGCCCGGCTGGATCGAGAAGAACGGCAGCTTCAGCCACACCTTGGCGCCGTTGACCTCGGACAGGCTTGACGGCAGCAGCGCGGGCAGCGCCAGCGCGACGATGCCGGCCAGGCCCGCGGTGTAGCCGTAGCGGGTCAGCGTGCGGTGGTCGTTGACCACGATCAGCACGACGACGAAGAACACCAGCGAGATCACCGTGAACAGGACCTGCGCGGTGACGGCGGGCGTGTAGTCCTTGCCCTGCTGGGAGGCGCGCTCGGCCAGGGCCAGGTCGATCCGGTGGATCATCACCAGCCCGATGCCGTTCAGCAGCGCGACGCAGGGAAGTAGCACCGGGTCGGCGTACGGCGCCCACTTGCGGACGGCCAGGTGCGCGCCGGTCAGCACGCCGAGGTAGGCGAGGCCGAGCCAGATGATCGACGCGGTGAGTTCCTGCTCCTGATTCGCTTCCACCAGGACCAGGGCGATGGTGACGATGAAGGTGGCGAACCCCAGCAGCACCAGCTCGGTGTTGCGGCGGGTCGGGACCTCGCGCGGCGGGTTCGTCTGGAACTGCGCGGCGAGCGGTTCGGCGGAACGCGCGACGGGCTGGCCCATCAGTTACCGCCTCCCGTCGTCGGTGCCGTCGAACTCGGCGTCGAGCAGTCCCTCCCCGCTGGCTGGTTCACCGACGACGGGGCAGTCGAGCCGGCCGGAGCCGACGGAGTCGTCGTCGGCGTGACCGGAGGGGTCGCCGTGGTGGACGGCTGACCGCCCGCCGGCGCGCAGTTGTTCAGGCGCTTGCGCAGCTGCAGGAAGTCATCGATGTACCTGCGGGCGTCATCGAGGCTGTCCTTCTTGACGCCGTTCTGCACCGCCAGCCGGGCGTCCTCCTGGAGCTGCCCGACGCGCAGCTTGTCCGTGCACACCTGGGTGGGCGGGCAGGACCCCTGCTCGTACGCGTGCAGGTCGATGCCGAGAATGCTGCCGGGGACGCCGCGGTAGATCACGACCTCCCCGTCCGCTCCCTCGCCGACATAGTACTGACTCAGCACGAAGTAGCGGGTCGCGATGGCCGCCGCGGCGAGCACCACGAGGACCACGAGGGCCCCGGCCAGCCAGCGGAACCGCTTCCGGCGCCGGGCCTTCGGATCTTCCTGCGGCTGCGGCAGTTCGGGACGCGGCTGCGGGGGCGGCTGGGTCAGCGCCCTGGCCCGCGCCGCGGGGGAGTCGCCCTGGTGGCGTTCGTCGCTGCCGTCCCCGGCGGCGCCGCCCACGATGGGCGCGTCCTCGCCGAAGTCGACGTCGACCACGTCGGCGATGATCACCGTGACGTTGTCGGTGCCGCCGCCCTTGAGCGCCAGCTCGATCATCCGGTCCGCGCACTGCTGCGGGTCCGGGATCTGCACGGCCTCGGCCAGCGTCTCGTCGCTGACCATGCCGGACAGGCCGTCGGAGCAGATCAGGTACCGGTCACCGGAACGGGCTTCGCGCACGGTCAGGCTCGGCTCGACCTCGTGCCCGGTCAGCGCCTTCAGCAGCAGCGACCGCTGCGGGTGCACCGCCGCCTCTTCGGGCGTGATCCGGCCCTGCTCCAGCAGTTCGTTGACGAAGCTGTCGTCGCGCGTGATCTGCGCGAACTGGCCGCCGCGCAGCAGGTACGCGCGCGAGTCGCCGACGTGCACCAGCCCCAGCCGGTTGCCGGCGAACAGGACGGCGGTGAGCGTGGTGCCCATGCCGTCCAGGTCGGGATCCTGCGAGACCAGCTCGGCGATCGCGGCGTTGCCGTTCGCCACCGCTTCGCGCAGCTGGGCGAGCAGGTCGTCGCCCGGCTCGTCGTCGTCGAGCGGGGCGAGGGAGGCGATGACGACCTTGCTGGCGACTTCACCCGCCGCGTGCCCACCCATGCCGTCGGCGAGCGCGAGCAGGCGAGGGCCGGCGTACACGGAGTCCTGGTTGCTCGAACGCACCAGGCCCCGGTCGCTGCGGGCTGCGTAGCGGAGGACGAGAGTCATGGGCGAAGCTCGATCACCGTCTTGCCGATCCGGATGGGGACTCCGAGCGGGACCCGGAGGGGTGCAGTGACCTTAGCCCGGTCGAGGTAGGTCCCGTTCGTCGAGCCCAGATCTTCCACGTACCAGTCCTCGCCGCGCTGGGCGATCCGGGCGTGCCGGGTCGACGCGTAGTCGTCGTCGAGCACCAGCGTGGAGTCGTCGGCCCGGCCGATCAGGATCGGCCGGCCGTCCAGCGCGATGCGCGTCCCGGCCAGCGCGCCGTGGGTCACCAGCAGCTGCTGCGGCGACTTGCTGTTGCGCGGCTTCTTCTCTTTCTTGCGGCCGAAGGTCGGCACCTGGACACGCATGCCCGACGCCGCGTAGAGGTCCGAACGGACGACTCTGAGCGCGGCGAACACGAAGAGCCAGAGCAGCACGAGGAAGCCCACCCTGGTGAGTTGTACGACCAGCTCTGGCACTTGGTGTGTCCGCTCCCGACTCTTCCGCGCAGCCGCGACGCGGGTACGCCGCGGTCCCCCCGCACGTCAATTCTGCGGGAACAGTATTCCGTGTCCCGAGTCAGCCCTGTGTACGGAACACCAGGGACGAGTGACCCACCCGGATGACGTCGCCGTCGGCGAGCTGCCAGGTCTGGACCGGCGTGCCGTTCACGGTCGTGCCGTTGGTCGAGCCGATGTCGGCGAGCGTCGCGCTCTGGCCGTCCCAGGTGATCTCCAGGTGGCGGCGCGAGACACCGGTGTCCGGCAGGCGGAAGTCCGCGTCCTGGCCGCGGCCCACGACGTTCCCGCCCTGCTTCAGCGAGTACGTGCGGTTCGAGCCGTCGTCCAGCTGCAGGCTCGCCGCGAGCTGGCGCCCGGGCGCGGGCTGGCCGTAACCGCCGCCCTGCTGCGCGTACGGGTCACCGGCGGGCTGGCCGTACGCCTGCTGCTGGCCGTACTGGTCGTAGCCGCCTTGCTGCTGGCCGCCGTACTGGTCGTAGCCGCCGCCCTGGGGCTGGCCGTAGCCGCCCTGGTCGTAGCCGCCCTGCTGGGGCTGGGCGTAGCCGCCCTGGTCGTAACCGCCCTGCTGGGGCTGGGCGTAACCGCCCTGGTCGTAGCCCCCCTGCTGGGGCTGGCCGTAGCCGCCCTGGTCGTAGCCGCCCTGCTGGGGCTGGGCGTAGCCGGCCTGGTCGTAACCGCCCTGGTGCTGCTGGCCGTACTGGTCGTAGCCGCCGCCCTGCTGCGGCTGGCCGTACTGGTCGTATCCACCCTGCTGGCCGTAACCCTGGTCGTACCCGGGCTGCTGGCCACCCTGCTGTCCGTAGCCGTACTGGCCCTGCTGGCCGTACGGGTCACCCTGGTCGTATTGGCCGTAGCCGGGGGGCTGGCTCATTGCTGGGTCTCCTGCGTTGCTGGGTCGTGCCGACCGCGGTGAACCGGCGCCTGAGGGGCGGGCGTCGGGATCGACGGACGAACGGGTCTTGAACTGTCCAGTATGCAGCGCCTCGTTGCGCTCGAGTGATACGACGACGTCACCATAGGTGTCCAGGCCCTCGGCGGCGAGGTGTTCCGCCACCGCCTTGGCGAGGACCTGGGTGACGCGCTGCTCGTCACCGGCCATGCGTTCGTGGTCAGCCGTCCCCAAGGACACGATGTAGTGATTCGGGGCGAGCTGCCGACCGCCTGCCAGCTCACGAACGTTCTCCTCACTCTCCCGCTCCAGGGCGATCGCCACTTCCTGCGTGACGACGTTGCCACCGAACATGCGCGCGAAAGTGTTCCCCACCAGGTTCTCGAGTCGCCTGTCGAATCGTTCGGCGCGGCCCACCGGGGAAAACCTCCTTGCACGTGTGCTTCCGCACTGATCCTATCCGGGTGAGCCAGCCCCTACACGGCCCCCGGTGAAAGCAGTCGAAACGACCTGCTAGTCTTCTCCTCGCTGCCGCAAGGAAGCACTCGGGCGAGTGGCGGAATGGCAGACGCGCACGGTTCAGGTCCGTGTGTCCGAAAGGACGTGAGGGTTCAACTCCCTCCTCGCCCACGCTGTTCAAGGGCCCTGATCGCTGGCGCGATCAGGGCCCTTTCCCGTTGGCTCTATGTCTCCCGGGGGGCCGAGCCCCCCGGACCCCCCACGGTGCCTTCCGTCGCCTTCCAGCGTGGTCCGGTTGGCAGGCCGTGGGGGGTGGGCGGCGGGTGGGTGGGGTTGGTCACGTGTTCGCCCTGGGCGAAGTTAGGCCGTGTGGGTGGTGATCCAGTCTGCGATTACGTCAGCTCGGCTTGTTGTTTCGATGCCCGCGTGGGGGCAGCCCGGGCCCGTGGCTTCCAGGGCGACCAGTTCGGTGTTCGTGAAGTACGGGGCTCCCGAGTCGTAGGTGCACGCGCTCGTTGTGATCTCCGGGGCCGCTCCGCGGACGCCGATCGTGGTCGGGTCGACCTTTGCCACCGCCACCGTGCCCTGCTGCATCCGCGCCGCCGGCTTGGGGTCCTTGCCCGTCAGGCTGCCCCAGCCCGCCAGCGTCAGCTGCTGGCCGACCTTCGGGGCCGCGCGGTGCACCGCCAGCGGGGTCACCGCGGTCACCGGGGAGTCCAGGCGGATCAGGGCGACGTCGTTCTCCTTGGCCTGGAGGACCTCGGTCGCCCTGCGGGCGATGCCCGACTCCGTTTCCTCGTCGGTCAGGCCCAGCGTCACCGTCGTCGGGTACGGGACCTTGCCCGAGACGCGGTCGCGGTGGGCGTCGTGGAAGCAGTGGCCGGTCGTCACGACCCAGGCGGGCGCGATCAGCGCGCCCGTGCAGTAGCTGCTGTACGTCGAGCCGTCGGGACGCGGGATCTTCGTCATCGCGAGCTTCGCGACGAACCCGTACTGCCCCGGTGGGACGTCGGAACCGTGGGCGACGGCCCAGGCGGCGGGAGCGGTGGAGATGGTCAGGACAGCAGCGGCGAGCAGGGCGCGCAGGCGCATTTCTCCCCTTCGTCGAGTCGGTGGTCGACGTTCGACGTTAGGGCCGCCGCCGCGGGCGGGGAATTCCCTGGCCGGGCGTCACCCGGTGGTCCATCGGGTGACGCCCGGCCGGAGGGTCAGCTCACGCCGACCAGGTCGACGACGAAGACGAGGGTCTCGCCCGGCTTGATCACGCCGCCC
Source organism: Amycolatopsis sp. CA-128772 (assembly GCF_002904295.1). Lineage (GTDB taxonomy): Bacteria > Actinomycetota > Actinomycetes > Mycobacteriales > Pseudonocardiaceae > Amycolatopsis. The sequence goes on along the minus strand of NZ_PPHG01000082.1, from coordinate 50,676 downwards.
GCGCCGCGGTCGCCGTAGGCCAGGTGCGGCGGGATCACCAGCTTGCGGCGGCCGCCGATCTTCATCCCCGCGACACCCTGGTCCCAGCCGGAGATGACCTGGCCGGCACCGAGGCCGAAGCGCAGCGGCTCGCCACGGTCCCAGGACGCGTCGAACTGTTCGCCGGTCGCGTGGGAAACGCCGACGTAGTGCACGGTGACGGTCTTGCCTTTCGTGGCCTCCGCGCCGTCACCGACAGTGAGGTCGGTGATTTCCAGATCGGCCGGAGGGGGTCCGTCCGGGCGGTCGATGAGGGGCTTTTCCAAGGTCATGGGCCTCACCGTACCGACGCGCCGAGGGCTGCGCCGATCGGACTACGCCCAAAGAGGGGAGAAACGCGAAAAGTCTTCACACTTGGGCTACTGCTGGGTAGCGTGCGCTTCGTCACTCTTCTGGACTGAGGGGAGCCCGGTATGCGACGACGCATCCGCGCCCTGACCGTAACGGCACTGGGGGCCCTCGTGGCCGGGCTCACCCAGGTCGCCGTGACCGCGCCGGCCGCGGAGGCGGCCCTGTCACCCGACGACTACTGCGGCGGGCAGTGCAATGACATCCTGCCGCCCGGCGAGCAGGGCAGCGCCACCCTCGCGGAAATCCTGGCGCACAAGCTGCTCGGCACCCGCCCGGCGCACTCGGCCGACCAGCTCGGCAAGTACGCCTCGCTGGCCGGCGGCTACAAGACGCTGACCACCGGTGCGATCAGCCAGTACTTCAACGACGCCTCCTTCGGCGTCCCGGCCGGCCAGGTGGCGAGCACGTCGAAACCGCGGGCGGACGTCACGATCGTGCGGGACAAGGCGCTCGGCGTCCCGCACATCACCGGCACCACCCGCGCCGGCACCGAGTTCGGCGCCGGGTACGCGGCCGCGCAGGACCGGTTGTGGCTGATGGACGTGCTGCGGCACGCCGCCCGCGGGCAGGTCACCTCGTTCGCCGGCGGCGCCGAGGCCAACCGCGAGCTCGAGCAGCAGTTCTTCGCGAACGCGCCGTACACCGAGGCCGAGCTGCAGGCGCAGATCGACCGCACGGCCGCCGGCGGCCCGCGTGGCGCGCAGGGCCTCGCCGACGCGCAGGCCTACGTGGACGGCATCAACAAGTACATCTCCGACTCCTACAACGGCCGGTACTTCCCGGGCGAGTACGTGCTGACCGGGCACGTCGACTCGATCACCAACGCCGGGTCGATCGACCCGTTCAAGCTGACCGACCTGGTCGCGCTGGCCTCGCTGATCGGCGCCGAGTTCGGCGCGGGCGGCGGCGGCGAGGTCCAGAACGCCATCGCGAAGCTCGCCATGCAGGAGAAGTACGGCGTCGTGCAGGGCGAGAAGGTGTGGCAGAGCCTGCGCTCGGAGGACGACCCCGAGGCGGTCAAGACGCTGCACGACGGGCAGACCTTCCCGTACGGCAAGACGCCGGCCAACGCGACCGGCCGGGCCATGCCGGACAAGAACTCGGTGACGCCGCAGCCGCTGGTGTTCGACCAGACCGGCTCGGCCGCCTCCGCGACGCCGTCCACTGTGGACGTCGCCGCGCCCGCCGAGCTGGCGCCCGCCCGCGGGATGTTCGAGAACGGCGTGCTGCCGGCGAACATGCTGAGCGAGAAGCACGGCATGTCCAACGCGCTGCTCGTCTCCGGCGCGAAGACCGCCAGCGGCCACCCGGTCGCCGTGTTCGGCCCGCAGACCGGCTACTTCGCCCCGCAGCTGCTCCTGCTCCAGGAACTGCAGGGCCCGGGCATCAGCTCGCGCGGCGCGGCTTTCGCCGGGCTGAGCATGTACACGCTGCTGGGCCGCGGCCAGGACTACTCGTGGAGCGCGACGACGTCGGCGCAGGACATCGTCGACACCTACGCGCTGCAGCTGTGCGACCCGAACGGCGGCACCCCGACGAAGGCCTCGAACTACTACACCTACCAGGGCAAGTGCGTCCCGATGGAGACCGTCGAGGTCAAGAACGCCTGGAAGCCGACGGTGGCCGACGGGACGGCGGCGGGTTCGTACACCCTGCGCAGCTACCGGACCAAGTACGGGCCGGTGCAGAGCCGGGCGACCGTCGGCGGCAAGCCGGTGGCGTACGCGGCGCTGCGCTCGTCCTACTTCCACGAGGTCGACTCGCTGATCGGCTTCCAGGAGCTGAACGACCCGACCTTCGTCAAGTCCGCGGCGGACTTCCAGCGGGCCGCGGCCGACATCAACTTCACGTTCAACTGGTTCTACGCCGACTCGAAGGACATCGCGTACTTCAACTCCGGCGCCAACCCGGCCCGGCAGTCCGATGTGGACCCGAACATGCCGGTGTGGGGCGACCAGGGCCACGACTGGGTGGGCTGGAACCCGGCGGGCAACGTCGCGACCTACACGCCGGCGTCGCAGCACCCGCAGTCGGTCAACCAGGACTACTACGTCAGCTGGAACAACGCGCAGGCCAACGGCTACGCCGCGGCCGGGGCGGACAAGTCGGCCGTGCACCGCGTCGACCTGCTCGACTCTCGGGTGAAGCAGCTGATCTCCAGCGGCACCAAGGTCACCCGGGTCAACCTGACCCAGGCGATGGCGGACGCCGCGCTGGCCGACCTGCGGGCCGAGCGCGTCCTGCCGCTGCTGCTGCAGGTGCTCGACAAGACACCGACCACGGGTGCGGCGGCGGACGCCGAGGCGAAGCTCAAGACGTGGCTCTCGAACGGCCACCTGCGCAAGGAAACTTCGCCCGGCAGCAAGGCGTACGCGGACGCCGACGCGATCCGCATCTTCGACGCCTGGTGGCCGCTGCTGGTGCAGGCCGAGTTCAAGCCCGGCATGGGCGACGCCGCCTACAACGCGATGACCGGCGTGCTGGGCATCAACGAGAGCCCGTCCGGCTGGCAGAACGGCAACGGCCAGCACACCGGCCAGCCGCACAAGGGCTCCTCGTTCCAGTACGGCTGGTGGGGTTACGTCAGCAAGGACATCCGGCAGGTGCTCGGCCAGCCGGTGGCCGGCCCGCTCGCGGCGACGTTCTGCGGCGGCGGCGACGCCACCGCGTGCCGCCAGGCGCTGGTCGACTCGCTGACCACGGCCGCCGGCCAGTCCGCGAACACCGTCTACCCCGGTGACGCGAACTGCTCGGCCGGCGACCAGTGGTGCGCCGATTCGATCATCCACAACCCGCTCGGCGGCATCACGCAGGACAAGATCAGCTGGCAGAACCGCCCGACGTTCCAGCAGGTCGTCGAGTACGCCGCGCACCGCGGGGACAACGTCGCGAACCTGGCGGCGACGAAGACGGTCAGCGCCACCAGCGCCGAGACCGGCTTCTTCAACGCGCCGGCGTCGAACGCGATCGACGGGAACGCCTCGACCCGGTGGGCCAGCGACTGGAGCGACGACCAGGCGATCACCGTCGACCTCGGTTCGGTCCAGCAGGTCTCGCGGGTGATGCTGAACTGGGAGTCGGCGTACGGCAGGAGCTACCGGATCCAGCTCTCGCCGGACGCGGTCCACTGGACGGACGCGGCCGTGGTCACCGACGGCGACGGCGGCCAGGACAACCTGGCGTTCGCCGCCACCCCGGCCCGGTTCGTCAAGATGCAGGGCGTCCAGCGCGGAACGAAGTACGGCTACTCGCTGTACGAGTTCGAGGTGTACGTGCACTGAGCCTGGCCGGGGCACTCGCGGACGCGTGAGTGCCCCGGCCTCCCCTTATCGTGAGGCGCATGGACGACTGGACGCCTCGCACCAAGGCCATCGCCGCCGGCCGGCCGGCCGGACCCGGTGAGCCGCTGAACACCCCGCTCGTCGCCACCAGCACCTACCAGGCCGGTGGCGATTTCGTGTACGCCCGCGGGGACGGGACGCCGACCTGGCACGCCCTCGAGGAAGCCGTCGGGGCGCTCGAAGGCGGGGAGGCGACGGCGTTCGCGTCCGGGGTGGCCACCCTGTCCGCCGTCCTGGACCTGCTGCCGGTCGGGTCGCGGGTCGTCGTGCCGACGTTCAGCTACGCCGTGACGCGCGGGGTGCTGGCCCACGCGCAGAAGCTCGGCAAGCTCGCCGTCACCGAGCTGGAGCCGACCGACACCGCCGCCTGGGTCGCCGAGGCGGCGACGTCCGACCTGGTCTGGCTGGAGTCACCGACCAACCCGACCCTCGACGTGATGGCGATCGAGCCGATCGCCGCCGCCGCGCGCGGCCGGGTCGTCGTCGACAACACCTTCGCGACGCCGTTGCAGCAGCGGCCGCTCGAACTGGGCGCCGACGTCGTCGTGCACAGCGCGACCAAGGCCATCGGCGGGCACAGCGACCTGCTGCTGGGCATCACCGTGGCCAAGGACCCGGCCGTCGCGGCCGAGCTGCGCGGCGCGCGGACGCGGGTCGGGTCGACGCCCGGCGCGCTCGAAGCGTGGCTCGCCCTCCGGGGGCTGCGGACCATGCCGGTCCGGCTCGCGGAGCAGTCCCGCACCGCCGCGCTGCTGGCCGCGCGGCTCGGCGAGCACCCCGCGGTGCGGCGCGTGCGCTACCCGGGCTTCGGGATGATGGTCGCCTTCGACCTGGCGGACGCCGAGACGGCGGACCGGTTCTGCGCCTCGGTCCGGCTGATCCGCTCGGCCACCAGCCTCGGCGGCGTGGAGAGCCTGGTCGAGCGGCGGGCGTGGCTGGCCGGCGAGGAGCGCGTCCCGCCCGGGCTGATCCGGTTCAGCGTCGGTCTCGAGGACCCCGATGACCTGTGGCGCGACCTGGCGTTCGCCCTCTCGGAGTAACGCGGACGGGTGAATCGTCGATAGTCGCGACATCGCAGGTCAACCGCCGTTGGGAGTCATCGTGGGTAGAACGCTGAGCCGGGTCGCGGGGATCGTGTCCGCGGGTGCGCTGATCACCTTCGCCGCCGCGCCGGCCGCCCTGGCGCAGGAGACGGACACGTCCGCCCCGGTGACGACCACGACCACGACGACCACGTCGGAATCCGCGACCACGACCGCGCCGGCCACCACGACCACGTCGAGCACGGCGCCGGCCACGACCACGAAGACCACCGCGCCGGCGACCTCCGGCGTCACGACGACCACGGCCCGGACCACCACTTCGGCGCCGGAGACCAGCGAACCGCCGAAGGACGACTACCAGGACAACGTCGGACACGGCTTCGTCGGCCTCGGCGGCGAAGGCGTCCTGGTCATCGCGTGCGCGGCCGGCCGGCCGGGTGCCGTCGCGACCCAGTACCTGAGCGTCACCGGCGGCCCGGACCAGGACGAGGCTGACGGCCGCCTGTGGAACTACTCCGTGCGCGTGGTCGACGCCCCGGCCGGCACGACCACCGCCAAGTTCAGCTGGACCTGCGCCGGCGTCGAGGGCAACGGCACGGTCGACTTCGAGCAGGAGCGGCCGCCGGTGACGACCACGGCCACCAGCAGCAGCAGCGCGGTCCCGTCGAGCACCGCGCCGAGCACCACGGCGACCTCCAGCACGGCACCCGCCGGCAACTCCGCCCCGAAAGCCCAGGTCAAGGTCGCGCCCAAGGGCGGGGTCGAGACGGGCTTCGGCGGCACGGCCCGGTGAGCGTCCGCCGGGCGGGGGCGGCGGCCCTCGCCCTCGTCCTGACGCTGGCCGCCTGCAGCACGCCGGAGCAGCCGAAGGCCGCGCCGCCGGTGCCGTCCTCGGTGCCGGTGACCGTGCCGTTCAAGGGCCTGCGGCCGACGTCGGTGAAGATCCCGAAGATCGGCGCCGAGTCCAGCCTGCTCGCGGTGGCGGTCAAGACCGACGGCACGATCTCCGTCCCGTCGGTGCACACGCCGATGCAGGCCGCCTGGTACAAGCTCTCACCGGTGCCCGGGGACGTCGGCCCGGCGATCGTGCTCGGGCACGTCGACGGCGACAAGAAACCCGGCATCTTCTACAAGCTCAAGGACCTCGCGCCCGGCGACGAGGTCGACGTCGACCGCAGCGACGGGAAGAAGCTGAAGTTCGTCGTCGACCGGGTCACGCAGGTCCCGAAGGACACGTTCCCGCGCGACGCCGTGTACGGCAACAGCGACAAGCCGGAACTGCGGCTGATCACCTGCGGTGGCGCGTTCGACCACGCCGAACACAGCTACAAGGACAACATCGTCGTCTACGCGAACCTAGCCAACGCCTGAGCCGGGGTACGGGAAGTCCTTCGGCGGGACCGCGGCCGGGTCGACCCACTTGCGCATGCCGGCGTCGCAGGCGGCGTACCCCCAGTTGATCAGCTGCTCCTGCACGTTCTCGGGGGTCCTGCACAGGCGCGTCTTCGTCTCGGCCAGCGCGTGCGTCCGCGCGACCGGCGCGGGCAGCGCGTCCGGCAGCTCGAAGTTCTCGATGTCGCTGTAGGTCGCCCAGTACGTCCCGGCGAACTGGTGGTCCTTGAACGCCTTCAGCAGCGAGCCGGTGCGAAGGCTTCGGACCTGGTTGTCCATCACGGTCAGCACGCGCAGCAGCTGCAGCGGCCAGCTGCGGTGCGGGTTCTCCTCGGTCTTCATCTTCTTGCCCGCGTCGCTGACCAGCACGACGGCGTGCTGGTTCTCGATCGGGTCGAGGCCCAGGTTGTCGTACACGCCCGCGTCGCTGAGCACGATCTTGCGCCCGGACCCGAGCGGGTCGGGGACCACGACCGGGGACAGCATCGGCGGGAAGGCCGAGGAGGCGGCGACCGCGGTGGCCAGCCGCACCCGCCCGTTCGGGCCGGCCTCCCGGGAGAACCACCACAGCGTGCCGTCCTGCAGGTTGGTCGCGGTGAACACGAACCGGGGGCCGGCCGGGTCGAGGTCGGCGAGGCAGCAGTCGCCGAAGAGGTGCTTCGCGTAGCGCAGCGCCAGTTCCTCGCCCGCGCTGCGCCACGGGATGCACATCGCCTTCAGCGTGACCGGGATGTCGAGGGTGGTGCGGGCCAGCTTCCGGAGCGGCTGCACGACCTCCTTGCCGAAGTTCTCCGCGACACCGTCCTCGCCGAACCACAGCTTGCTCCACGCGTGCGCCAGCACGCCCGCGGCGATCGAACCGCCGGACACGCCGGAGACGGTGGTCAGCTTCGGCAGCCAGCCGAGTTCGTTCAGCCGCCAGAGGGCGCCGGCGTGGAAGAGCATCGCCCGGTAGCCGCCGCCGGACAGGGCCAGGCCGACGCCGGCCCGTTTCGTGGAATCCATGGCCACCCCCAACTCGTGCGAGTGTAAGGGGAGTCGCGGGCCGTGCGGCCGCCGTTACCGCAGCAAGGGCGCCAGGAGCGGGCGTTGCCCGGACGGGACGTATTCGGCGTAGTTGTCGTACAACGCCTGCTTGGCGAGCCGGGCCGCGCCGCTGCCGTCGGCCGCGCGGATCGCGTCGAGCACCTCGGCGTGGTGCGCGAGCCAGGCGCGCATCAGCGACGTCCGGTTGCTGGCGTGCTCGAGCTTGTCCTCGATCAGTTCCAGCACGACCCCGCGCACGACTTCTTCGCTGACCACCAGCAGCGGGTTGCGGGAGATGCGTGCGATCACCTCGTGGAAGGCGACGTCGGCGCGGCTGAACTCGGCGTACCCGCGTGAAACGCCTTCGCGCATCGACTCCAGGGCCGCGTCGAGGCCGGTCAGGTCGGCTTCGGTGCGGAGCTCGGCGGCGAGCAGGTGCGCCGAGCCGTCGAGGATCATCCGGAACTGCAGGAGTTCGGCGAGCCCGACGTGTTCGGCGCGGGCGAGCCGGTGCATCGAGCGGTGCAACGCGGCGGGGGAGGCGGCCAGCACCTCGGGGCCACGCGGGTCGCCGGGCCGCGACCGGATCATCTCGGCCGCCTGCAGCACGCGCAGGGCCTCGCGGACGGTGGAGCGGCCGACGCCGAACTGCGTCATCAGCTCGCGCTCGCTCGGCAGGCGTTCGCCCGGCTTGAGCGCGCCGCTGACCACGGCCTGCTCGATCTGCTCGACGACCCGCTCGTACGCGCGGACCGGAGCCACCGGTTCGAACCGCATCCCTTGACCTCGTCGTCCGCTCGGTGCAGGCTACTGGTCAGACCAGTGTACTTACCTGGAGGCCGAATGAAAGCCCGGATTCCCGCGGTGGCAGCGGCGCTGCTGCTCGTGGTGACCGGCTGCTCGGCCGGCTCGTCGGCGAGCGTTTCCGCAGGTCCGGGTACGCTTTCTGTCGGCTTCACGGCCGAACCGGCGAACTTCGACTTCACCCGCACCGACGGCGCCGCGATTCCGCAGGCGCTGCTCTACAACGTCTACGAGGGCCTGGTGCGGCTCGACGCGCAGGGCCGGGTGGTGCCGCTGCTCGCGCAGTCGTGGACGATCAGCCCGGACCGGCGCACGTACGACTTCCGGCTGCGGCAGGGCGTCAAGTTCAGCAACGGCGCGCCCTTCACCGCCGAGGACGTCAGGTTCTCGCTGCTGCGCGTGAAGACGGACTGGACGATCTCGATCAAGTCCACAATGGACGTCGTCGACCACGTCGACGTCGTCGCGCCGGACCACGCGCGGGTCGTGCTGGCCAAGCCGTCCAACGGCTGGCTGTTCAGCCTGACCAGCCGGCTCGGCGCGATGTTCAGCCCGACCGGCGTCACCGACCTGGCGAACAAGCCGGTCGGCACCGGGCCCTACGTCGTGGCGGCGCGCAAGCGCGGCGACTCCGTGGTGCTGAAGGCGAACCCCGCGTACTGGGGCCGGAAGCCGGCGTACCCGACGGTCGTCCTCAAGTACATCAAGGACCCGACGGCCCTGAACAACGCCTTGTTCAGCAACGGCATCGACGTCATCTCCGCGGTCACCGCGCCCGACTCGATCCCGCAGTTCCAGGCCGACGACCGGTTCCAGGTCGTCCAGGGCACCTCGAACAGCGAGGTCACGCTGGCCATGAACAACGCGCGCGCCCCGCTGAACGACGTCCGCGTACGCCAGGCGCTGACGTACGCGATCGACCGGAAGGCGTTGCTGGACACGGCGTGGGCCGGCCGCGGGACGTTGATCGGCAGCATGGTCCCGCCGACCGACCCCTGGTACGAGGACCTTTCGAACGTCCACCCCTTCGACCCCGGGCGGGCCGAGGCGTTGCTGTCGGAGTCCGGCGCGACGAACCTGAACCTGCGGCTGCGGATCCCGAACCTGCCGTACGCGGTGTCGGCCGCGCAGGTCGTCCAGTCGCAGCTGGCCGACGTCGGCGTGCGGACCACGATCGAGCCGCTCGACTTCCCGGCGGTCTGGCTCAAGCAGGTGTTCACCGACCACGACTACGACCTGTCGATCATCCAGCACGTCGAGGCCCGCGACATCACGACGTTCGGGAAGCCGAAGTACTACTGGGGCTACGACAGCAAGCGGGTCCAGCAGCTGCTCGCCGAGGCCGACAGCGGGACGCCGGAGCAGCAGGTCGCGGAAATGAAGCAGGTGGCGCGGCAGCTGAACACCGACGCCGCCGCGGACTGGCTGTTCCTGTTCCCCAACGTGATCGTCGCGAAGGCCAAGGTCGGCGGGTTCGTGCCGAACCAGGTCAGCGAGTCGTTCGACCTCACCGGGCTGGCGCCGCGATGACGGCCAGGGTGCTGCGCCGGGTGGCGATCTTCGTGGTCAGCGTGCTGGCCGCGTCGATCGTGGTGTTCCTCTTCATGGCCGTGCTGCCGGGCGATCCGGCGCAGGTCGCGCTCGGCGTCAACGCGACGCCGGAGCTGCTGGCCAAGACGCGCGCGGAATTCGGCATCGACCGCCCGCTGGTCACGCAGTACTCCGACTGGATCTCCGGCGTGCTGCACGGCGACTTCGGCCGCTCGTACGTGACGCGGGACGCGATCGGCCCGCAGCTGCTCGACCGCCTCGGCGTCACGCTGTGGCTGGTCGGCGCGGGCATGCTGGTGGCGCTGGTGATCGCCGTGCCGGCCGGGACGTTCGCCGCGGTCAAGCACCGGAAAGCGGCGGGCGCCGGTGTGTCCGGGCTGTCGCAGATCGGCGTCGCGATCCCCGCGTTCCTCGCCGGGATCATCCTGGTGCAGATCTTCGCGGTCCAGCTGCGCTGGCTGCCCTCGGGCGGGTGGACGCCGCCGGACCAGGACTTCGGCGAGTTCGTGCGCGGGCTCGTGCTCCCGGCGTTGTCCCTAGGCTTGGTGCAGGGCGCGGTGCTCACGCGTTACGTGCGGTCGGCGGTGCTCGACACGCTCGGCCAGGACTACCTGCGCACCGCGCGGGCGAAGGGGCTGCGGCCGGGACAGGCGCTGGTGCGGCACGGCTTGCGCAACGCGTCGGTGCCCGTGGTGACGGTGCTGGGCCTGCAGCTGGCGACGCTGCTGATCGGCGCGGTCGTCGTCGAGCGCGTGTTCGTGCTGCCGGGGCTCGGCTCGATGCTGCTGGACGCCGTCGGGTCCCGCGATCTGCTGACCGTGCAGGGGATCGTGCTGGTCCTGGTGGCCGGCGTGCTGCTGGTCAACTTCGTCGTCGACGTCCTGTACACCGTGCTCGACCCGAGATTGCGGGGTTCGTGATGCGCACTCTGGTGCTGGGCGGGATCCTCGTCGGCCTGGTCGTGCTGGCCGCCGCGCTGTCGTTCCTGTGGACGCCGTTCGACCCGGTGAAGGTGGACGCGACCCACCGGCTGCTCGGCTTCGGCGCGTCCCACTGGTTCGGGACCGACAAGTTCGGGCGGGACCTGCTGAGCCAGCTCATGGTCGGTGCCCGCACCACGCTGTACGTCGGGGTCGTCGCCGTCGGCATCGCCGCGGTGATCGGCACGCCGCTGGGGATACTGGCCGGGATGTCGCCGCGGTGGCTGGGCGAGTTCGTCATGCGGGTCAACGACCTCGTGCTCGCGTTCCCGGCGCTGCTGCTGGCCATCATGTTCGGCGCGGTGTTCGGCGCGGACACGCTGACCGCGATGGTCGCGATCGGCATCGCCACCATCCCGTCGTTCGCGCGGATCGCCCGGTCCGGGACGCTGCAGGTGATGAGCACCGAGTTCGTGCTCGCCGCGCGCGCCGGCGGCCGGTCTCGCCTGAACATCGCGCTGCGGCACGTGCTGCCGAACATCTCCGGCCTGCTGATCGTGCAGGCGTCGGTGTCGTTCGCGATCGCCGTGCTCGCCGAGGCGGCGCTGTCGTTCCTTGGCTTCGGCACGCGGCCGCCGACGCCGTCGTGGGGCCGGATGCTGCAGGAATCCCAGGAACTGCTGACCGTGCAGCCGCGGCTGGCGCTGGTGCCGGGCATCGCGATCGCCGTCGCCGTCCTCGGCTTCAACCTCCTCGGCGACGGCCTGCGCGACCGGCTGGACCCCCGATTGGCGGCCCGCGTATGACGCTTTCGGTACGCGGCCTCAGCGTTTCTTCGCTGGTCCGGGACGTTTCCTTCGAGATCGGCGCGGGCGAGCGCGTCGGCCTGATCGGCGAGTCCGGGTCCGGGAAGTCGTTGACCGCGCTGGCGATCATGGGCCTGCTGCCCGAGGAGCTGCGCGCGTCCGGCTCGGTTTCCCTGCACGGCCGCGAGCTGCTCGGAATGTCCGAAAAGGACCTGTCCCGGCTGCGCGGCGACGAGCTGGCCATGGTGTTCCAGGAGCCGATGACGGCGTTGAACCCGGCCATGCGCGTCGGCCGCCAGGTCACCGAGCCGGGCCGGATCCACGGCCGCCGCCACCGCGCCGAGGACCTCCTGGCGTCCGTCGGCCTCGCGGGAACGGCCCGTGCCTACCCGCACCAGCTGTCCGGCGGCCAGCGGCAGCGGGTCGTCCTGGCGATGGCGCTGGCCAACGAGCCGTCCCTGCTGATCTGCGACGAGCCGACGACCGCGCTCGACGTCACCGTGCAGGCTCAGATCCTTTCGCTGATCAAGACGTCGCTGCCCGCCGAGAGCGCGTTGCTGTTCATCACGCACGACCTCGCCGTCGTGGCTTCGGTGTGCGAGCGCGTCCTGGTGATGCTCGACGGCGAGATCGTCGAAGCGGGCTCCACGCGCGAAGTGCTGACGCAGCCGAAGCACGAGTACACGCGCAAGCTGCTGGCCGCCTCGGACCTGGAGGCCCGGCGATGATGCTCGAAGTCCGCGACCTCGAACGCCGGTACGCCCGGCGGGACGTGCACGCGCTGCGCGGAGTCAGCTTCGACGTCGAGGCGGGGCAGCGGTTCGGCATCGTCGGCGAGTCCGGTTCGGGCAAGTCGACGCTGGTCCGGCTGCTGGCCGCGCTCGACAAGCCGACCGCCGGCACGGTCTCGTTCCAGGGCCGCCGCATCGACGACCTGCCGGAACGCAAGCTCGGCTTCCTGCGCTCGGAGCTGCAGATCGTCTTCCAGGACCCGATGGGCTCGCTCGACCCGCGCATGCGCGTGCGGGACATCATCGCCGAACCGCTCGGCCGCCGGGAGCCCGATCGCGTCGCCGAGCTGCTGGCCGCCGTCGGCCTGCCCGCCGACGCGGCCCAGCGGTACCCGCACCAGTTCTCCGGCGGCCAGCGGCAGCGGATCTCGATCGCCCGCGCGCTGGCGCCGAACCCGAGCGTGCTGATCGCCGACGAACCGGTCAGCGCGCTCGACGTCTCCGTGCGCGGCCAGATCCTCGACCTGCTCGCGTCGCTGGTCGAGCAGTTCGCGTTGACGCTGGTCTTCGTCTCGCACGACCTCGGCGTGGTCCGGCACGTGTGCGACCGGGTCGCGGTGATGCGCCGCGGCGAGATCGTCGAGCTCGGCGACGTTGCCCAGGTCTACGGGTCGCCGCGGCACGAGTACACGCGGGAACTGCTGGCCGCCGCGCCGGACCTGCGCGCGGAACTGGCCCGGCTGAGCGGAGGTGACGATGGCTGAGTACCCGGACGGCCTGCCGGTCGGCGGCGGCTGGATGTCCACTGTGGATACCGAAGAAATCGTTTTCCCCTACGACGGGAGCGTCATCGGCCACGCGCCGGTCGGTACGCCCGAGCTGGCTGCTCGCGCGGTCGACGAGGCGGTCGCCGTTGCGCGCGAAGTGGCTTCGCTGCCTTCATGGACTCGGCGTGCGTTGCTGAACGACGTCGCCGCTGCGGTGCGTTCACGTCGCTCCGAATTCGAGGACCTGCTCGTGCTGGAGACCGGCAAGCCGCTGGTCGACTGCCGCGTCGAGGTCGCGCGCACCATCGTCACCTGGGAAGCCGCGGCCGAAGAGGTGTCGCGGCTGCACGGCGAGACCGTCCCGCTCGACCTGCTGCCCTCGGGTGACGGCCTGGTCGGGTTCTGGAAGCGCAAGCCGATCGGCGTCGTCGTCGGCATCGCGGGCTTCAACTACCCGCTGCTGCTGGCCTCGCACAAGATCGCGCCCGCGATCGCTGCCGGCTGCCCGGTGATCGTCAAGCCGGCGCCGCAGACGCCGCTGGCCACGCTGTGGCTGGTGCACCTGGTCCGGTCGGTGGCGCCGATCGCGGCGATGGTCCAGCTGGTCACCGGCGACGCCGCCGTGGGCGCGGCCCTGACGACGGACCGCCGGATCGGCGCGGTGTCGTTCACCGGCTCGGCCGCGGTCGGGCACCGGATCGCCCGCGACGCGGCGCCCACGAAGACGTTGCTGGAGCTGGGTTCGAACGCGGCCCTGGTCGTCGCCGGCGACGCCGACCTGGACGCCGCCGTGGACGCCGTGCTGCGCGGCGGGTTCTACGCGTCCGGCCAGGCGTGCATCTCGGTGCAGCGGGTGCTGGTCGTCGCGTCGGTGGCCGCGGAGTTCACCGAACGGCTGCTGGCCCGGCTCGACGAGGTCGTCGCCGGCGATCCACGCGACGAGGAGACGCGGGTGTCCGCGCTGATCGACCCGGCTTCGACCGAGCGCGTCGCCGCGTGGATCGAGAAGGCCGGCGCCCGTCAGGTCGGCGGCGGCGTCGACGGCACGGTGCTGCGGCCGGCCGTCCTGCTCGACGTCCCGGACGGCGTCGAAGCGTGGGACGAGGAGATCTTCGGCCCGGTCGTCTGCGTGCGCACGGTGTCCGATGTGGACGAAGCCTTCGCGGCGGTGAACGCGTCCCGCTACGGCCTCCACGCCAGCGTCTACAGCACGTCCCTGAACACGGCGTTCCGCGCGCTCGACGAGCTGGAGGTCGGCGGGGTCGTCGTCAACGAGGTGCCCGGCTTCCGCTCGGACACCATGCCCTACGGCGGGGTGAAGGACTCCGGCATCGGCCGCGAAGGGCCGCGGTTCGCCGTCGAAGAGCTGACCGTGACGAGGATGGCGGTGCTGCGCCCGTGACCTATTCGACGTTGTTCCGGCTGGACGGACGGCGGGCCGTCGTGCTCGGCGCGGGCGGCATCGGCCGCGAAGCCGCGCGGGCGCTGGCCGCGCACGGCGCCGACGTCGTGTGCGCCGACCGCGACCTCGAAGCCGCCCGCGAGGCCGGCGTCGGCGAAGCTTACGAGCTCGACCTCCTCGCCCCGGGCGCCGCCGACCGGGCCGCGGCCGACCTCGGCCCGCTCGACGTCGTGGTGCTGACCGCGGCGACGAACGTCCGCAAGCGGCTGCTCGACTACACGCGCGAGGAGTTCGACCGGGTCGTCGCGCTGAACCTCGGCGTGACGTTCGAGGTCGTCCGCGCCTTCGGCGCCGGGATGGTCGCGCGCGGGCGGGGGAGCATCATCGGGTTCTCGTCGATCCGCGGCACGACCGTCGAGCCGGGACAGGGGCCGTACGCGGCGACGAAAGCCGGGCTCGTCCAGCTGTTCCGGACCGCGGCCGCGGAATTCGGGCCGGCCGGCGTCCGGGTCAACGCGATCGCGCCCGGCGTCGTCGAGACCCCGCTGACCGCGCAGATCAAGGCGAACCCGGAGTGGTACGAGGCGTATGCGGCGAAGGGCGCGTTGGGACGCTGGGCGCGTCCGGACGAGCTCGCCGGCGCGGTCGTGTACCTCGCTTCGGACGCTTCGTCGTTCGTGACCGGCTCAGTGCTCGCCGTGGACGGTGGCTGGACCGCCGTCGACGGCCGCTTCGAACCGCCTGCCTCGTGAAGGAGCGCTCATGACCGAGCTGCCCGACCTGACCGCCGTCGAGCTCGTCACGCAGTACCGCGCGAAGACGCTCTCGCCGGTCGAGGTGACCGAAGCCGTTCTCGCACGCATCGACGCGCGAGAGCCGGAGCTGCACGCGTTGTACGCGTACGACCCTTCAAGCGCTCTCGATGCCGCGAAGGCGTCCGAAGCACGCTGGGCGTCGGGCGAACCGCTGGGCGTGATCGACGGCGTGCCTTTGACGCTGAAGGAGAACATCGCGACCCGCGGCACGCCGGTCCCGCTGGGCACCGCGGCCACGGCGCTCACCCCGGCGCCGGACGACGCCCCGGCGGCCGCCCGGGTCCGCGAGGCCGGCGGTGTCCTGCTGGCCAAGACGACCATGCCGGACTACGGGATGCTGACGTCCGGGCTGTCGAGCTTCCACCCCACGGCCCGCAACCCGTGGCAGCTCGCGGCCACGCCCGGCGGCTCGAGCGCGGGGGCCGGCGCGGCGGCCGCGGCGGGATACGGCCCGCTGCACGTCGGCACGGACATCGGCGGCTCGATCCGGCTGCCCGCGGGGTGGTGCGGCCTGGTCGGGCTGAAGCCGAGCTTCGGGCGGGTGCCGGTGAACCCGCC
The DNA here is from genome assembly GCF_002904295.1 of Amycolatopsis sp. CA-128772. Classification (GTDB taxonomy): domain Bacteria; phylum Actinomycetota; class Actinomycetes; order Mycobacteriales; family Pseudonocardiaceae; genus Amycolatopsis. Next base: position 35,130 of record NZ_PPHG01000082.1, on the reverse strand, counting down.
GTTCCTCGGCCGCGTCGCCGGCCCGATGACCCGCACGGTCGCGGACACGGCGTTGCTGATGGGCGTGCTCTCGCGCCCGGACGAGCGTGACCACCTGTGCCTGCCGCCGTCGGAGCTCGACTGGTCGTCCCTGGACCGTTCGCCGGCCGGGCTGCGCGTCGGGCTGCAGCTGGAATCCGGGCCGGGACTGCCGGTGGACCCGGTGATCCGCGACGCCGTCACCGCGGCCGCCCGCGCCTTCGAAGCCGCGGGCGCGGTCGTCGAGCCGGTCGAGCCGTTCCTGGCCCGGTCCATGCTCGAGGGCCTGGACGTGTTCTGGCGGACGCGGGCGTGGTCGGACATGGCGGGCCTGCCGCCCGAGCGCCGCGCGAAGGTCCTGCCGTACATCGCGGACTGGGCGGCGGGCGGCGCGGACGCGTCCGGCGTGGACGTCTACCGCGGCTTCGCCCAGATCGACGCGATGAGCGTGGCGGCCTTGCGCGCGACCTCGGCGTTCGACGTCGTGCTGTCCCCGGTCGCGCCGGTCGCGGCGCCGCCCGCGGAGTGGGCGTCCCCGACGAACGACCCGGCCCGCCCGTTCGAGCACATCGCGTTCACCGTGCCGTACAACATGTCCGGCCAGCCCGCGGTCTCGCTGAACTGCGGCTACACCGACGACGGCCGCCCGATCGGCCTCCAGATCGCCGGCCGCCGCTTCGACGACCTCGGCGTCCTGCGGGTGGCCGCGGCGTACGAGCGGCTCCGGCCGCCGCAGCGCCCCTGGCCGATCGGATAGGGAAGAAGTTCCGCTCCCGCGGCGAAGTGGTGGTGAAGCTGCCGCCGACGGGAAGGAACCCCATGACAGAGGCAGCCCCGGCGACTGGCGTCGACCAGTTCACCGAGGTGCACGACCGCCACTTCCCGGCGATCTACCGCTACATCGCCGGCCGGCTCGGTGCACAGGCCGCGGAGGACGTCGCCGCGGAGACGTTCCTCGTCGCCTACGACCGCCGCGAGACGTTCGACGCCACCCGCGGCGACCTGCGGGCCTGGCTCTTCGGCATCGCGACGAACCTCGTCTCGCGCCACCGCCGCAAGGAAGCCCGCCACTACCGGGCCCTTTCGCGGCTCGACACGCCCCGGCCCGCCGAGGGACCCGAGAACCGCGTCGTCGCGGCCGGGCAGCTGGGCATCGCGCTGGCCCGGCTCACCCCGGGCGAGCGGGACGCCCTGCTGCTCGTGGCCCTCGCCGACCTCGGCTACGCGGAAGTGGCCGAGGCGCTCGGCATCTCCCCGGGCACGGTCGGCTCCCGGCTGACGCGTGCCCGCAAGAAGCTCACCCCCATCCTCGCCCCGGAGGCCACCGATGACTGACCTCGAAATCCTGCGCACGGCCCTGCTGCCGGACGAGCCGTCCCCGGACGTCGTCGACCGCAGCCGGCACCGGCTGCAGAACCGGATGCTCGCGGCACCCCGCCGCCGGGTGCGCCCACTGGCGATCGGCGCCGGCCTGGTCGCGGCCGCGGCGGCGGTCGCCGTGGTGGTGGCGACCCTGCCCGGCACCCCGGCTCCCGCTCCACAGCCACAGGCCGTGGCCCCGGTCGACCCGGGCCGCCAGATCCTGCTCGCGGCGGCGACGGTCGCCGAGCGGACCCAGGTCGGCGCGGGCAGGTACTGGCACACGACGACGAAGGTGGGCAAGGAGTCCTGGGAGTACTGGACCACCACCGACGGGCACGAGTGGTACCGCACCGGGAAGACCGGCGGCAAGGCCGTTCCGGCGAGCCGGCCCCGGCCGGTCCGGCTGACCGGCGCCGAGGTCACGATCAGCCAGATCCTGGCCCTGCCCACCGAACCCGCGGCCCTTCGGGACTGGATCGCGAAGGGGTTGGCCCACAACGAATACCCCGCGAAGCAGCGAGACATGGCGGTGCTGGAGTCGCTGGTCACGCTGGTGTCCACCGTGCCGTCGCCACCGGCGGTCCGGGCGGCGGCGTTCCGCGCGATCGCCGGCTACCCGGGCGTCCACGCGCTCGGCACCGTCCCGGGCGGCGAAGGCGTCGAGCTGCCGGGCGGCGGCCGCCTGGTCGTCGACCCGAAGACCGGCAAGGTGGCCGGGTCCTCGGTGTTCTTGAAGGACGACGGCACCCCGGCCACGAACGCGGACGGCGACACGTACGCGGTCAGTGCCGGGTGGACGGACGACCTGCCGAAGTGAGCACCGGGTGGCCGGGCCCGCGGCCGGCCACCCGGGTCAGTTCTTGACGGCCTCGGCCAGCGCCAGCACCCGCCGCGCGTTGTCGACGTGCAGGTTCTCGATCATCCGGCCGTCCACCGTGACCACGCCCTTGCCGGACGCCTGCGCTTCCTCGAAGGCTTCGATGATCCGCCGTGACCGGTCGATCTCCGCCTCCGACGGGGCGAAGATCCGGTTGCAGGGCTCCACCTGGGCCGGGTGGATCAGCGTCTTGCCGTCGAAGCCGTACTGCCGCCCCTGCTCGCACTCGGCTTCGAAACCCTCGAGGTCCTTCACGTCGTTGTAGACGCCGTCGAGGATCACCTTGCCGGTCGCGCGCGCGGCCAGCAGGCACAGCGACAGCCCGCCCAGCAGCGGCCCACGGCCCGGGACGAACTCCGCGTGCAGCTCTTTGGCCAGGTCGTTCGTGCCCATCACCAGCACGGTCAGCCGCTCGGACGCCGCCGCGATCTCCTCCGCGTGCAGCATCGCGACCGGCGTCTCGACCATGGCCCAGATCTTCGTGTGGTCCGGTGCGCCGCCCAGCTCCAGCGCGCGCTCGATGTTGTGCACCTCGGCCGCCGAATTGACCTTCGGCACGACCACCGCGGCGGGGCCCGCCGACGCCGCCGCGCGCAGGTCGGCGTCGTGCCATTGGGTGTCCAGGCCGTTGACCCGGATCGTCACTTCCTTGGTGCCGTAGTCGCCGACCGCCGCGCAGACGCGGTCGCGCGCGGCTTCCTTGGCGTCGGGGGAGACCGCGTCCTCCAGGTCGAGGATCAGCGCGTCCGCCGGAATCGTCTTGGCCTTCTCCAGCGCGCGCTCGTTCGCGCCGGGCATGTAGAGGACAGAGCGTCGGGGCGCGGTCATCCGCGGGCCTCCTTGGTGGCCGCGTCGTAGGCCGCGGCGAGTTCGGGGTCGTCGGCCGCGAGGGCGTCCGCCAGTTCGGCGACCACGCGGCACTGCTTCACCGACGCGTCGTCCTGCATCTTCCCGTCGATCATCACCGCGCCCGTGCCGTCACCCATCTCGGCGATCACCCGGCGCGCCCAGGCCACATCGGACGGCGAAGGCGAGAACACCTTCTTCGCGATGTCGATCTGCACCGGGTGCAGGCTCCACGCGCCGACGCAGCCCAGCAGGAACGCGTTGCGGAACTGGTCCTCACAGGCCACGACGTCGCGGATGTCCCCGAACGGCCCGTAGTACGGCAGGATCCCGTGCATCGCGCAGGCGTCCACCATCCGCGCGACCGTGTAGTGCCAGAGGTCCTGCTGGTACGTCGTCCGGCCGGCGTTCAGATCCTCGCCGGCCGGGTCGGTGCGCACCAGGTAACCCGGGTGCCCGCCGCCGACGCGGGTCGTCTTCATCCGGCGGCTCGCGGCCAGGTCGGCCGGGCCGAGCGAGATGCCCTGCATGCGCGGGCTGGCGCCGGCGATCTCCTCCACATTGGCCACGCCGCTCGCCGTCTCGAGGATCGCGTGCACCAGCAACGGCTTCGTCAGGCCGGCGCGCGCTTCGAGCTGGGCCAGCAACCGGTCGACGTAGTGGATGTCCTGCGCGCCTTCGACCTTCGGCACCATGATCACGTCGAGCTTGTCGCCGATCTCGGTGACCAGCGTGACCAGGTCGTCGAGCACCCACGGCGAGTCCAGGCTGTTGACGCGCGTCCACAGCTGCGTCTTCCCGAAGTCGTTCGCCTTGGCGATCGCGACCAGGCCGGCGCGCGCGGCCTCCTTGCGGTCCGCGCGGACGGCGTCCTCGAGGTTGCCGAGCAGGACGTCGACCTTCTTCGTGATGTCCGGCACCTTGGCCGCCATTTTGTCGTTGCCCGGGTCGAAGAAGTGGATCATCCGGGACGGCGTCACCGGGATTTCCCGCACGGGGGCGGGTGCGCCCAGGGCGAGCGGGGCGAAGAAGTCCTTCGGGGAGCGCATCGGTCCTCCAAGGCGGCGGCTAAGTAACTGGTGGGTAACTTTAGTCCCCGGGCGCGCGTGAGGCGCTGCGGCGTAGCTCACCGCCGGCCGGGTGACGGCGGACAACCGCAGCTCAGCGGCCTGCGTCCACAGTGGATCCCCGGCGGTTTGCGCCGAACGGGCTAGTCGCCGCCGGGTGATTCCCGTTTGGCCGGTTCTGCTCGGGGTAGTCGGTTGCCGCCGGACGGTAATGCCACTCACCTCGCTCTCACTCGGTTGGCCGCACCGTTCGACCGAAGTCCGATGACCGCCTACCGACCGGTCATCGACCGCTGGGCGCCGCCGATCGCAGCCACTCGCGCTACCCGGCGACGCCGCGCCGCCGCGCTGTTAGACAAGTGAGGTGCCGGTTTCCCCCGGTCACGAAGCGGTGCAGGCTAGAAGGAGGCGGACTCGTGGCGGCTACACCTCAGAACACCGAGCGCTCGACGGTCGCCGGTGGCGCGAAGCGCAGCCGGTCGATGCCGAGCCGCGTGGTGCCGCCGATCGAGCTCCCCGCGAGCGTCGACGAGCTCGCCCGCACCGCGGCCGCCCAGCTGGGCTGGAACGGCGTCGTCCTCCCCGAGATCACGATCCTGGGCCGCAAGGTCTGCGTGGTCGCCAAGCTTCGCACCGACGTGCACGCCGAACGCATCGCGATGGGTGCCGGCCCGGTGGCCGACCGCGCCACCGTCGACACCTGGACCTGGCCGGAGCTGGCCGGAACCGCCCCCGCCCCGGCCGCCGAAATCGTCGGCGTCCTGGCCGTCGCGCGCCACTGGCGCACCGCGATGGCCTCCGCGGTTCCGTTCGCCCGCTACGGCGAGGCCGCGATGGTCCTCCCGTCGCCGACGGTGCTCACCGAGGACTACGTCGGCAACTGCCTGCCGCGCGCCCGCGCGTACGGCCTCGCTGTCGTGACCGCCGACCCGAACGCGGTCGTCGACCTCGACCTCGAGGGCCGCACCGAGCGCGTCGTGCTGGCCGAGGACCCGGTCTCCCGCCTGGTCAACGAGCTGGTCTACGACCACCTGCTCCGCACCGCCGAGGTCCCCGCGTCGCTCGACTGACGGTCTCCTTCGAACCCCACTAGGGTCGAAACCATGCGAGTCGTCATTGCTGGTGGACACGGTCAGATCGCGCTGCGGCTCGAGCGGCTGCTCGCCGCGCGCGGTGACGAAGCGGTCGGGATCATCCGGAACCCCGCCCACGCGGCGGACCTCGAAGCCGTCGGCGCCCAAGCCGTCGTGCTCGACCTCGAGAATTCCGATGTGGACGCCGTCGCCGAGGTGCTGAAGGGCGCCGACGCCGCGGTGTTCTCCGCGGGCGCCGGGCCGGGCAGCGGCACGGCCCGCAAGGACACTGTGGACCGCGGCGCGGCGGCGCTGTTCGCCGAAGCGGCCGAGCGGGCCGGCGTCCGGCGGCACCTCCAGGTGGGCTCGATCGGGGCCGACAACCCGGAGAACCCCGACGTCACCGAGGAATTCCGGCACTACCTGCGCGCCAAGCGCGCGGCGGAAGACGACCTCAAGGCGCGCGACCTCGACTGGACGATCCTCCGGCCGGGATCGCTCACCGACGACCGCGGCACCGGCCTGGTCCTGCTGGCCGAGCAGACCGGCCGCGGCCCGATCCCGCGCGACGACGTCGCCGCGGTCATCATCGGCCTGCTCGAGACGCCCGCTTCGGTGCACCGCACCCTGACCCTGATCTCGGGTGAGGAAGCCATCGGCGAAGCGATCGCGGCGCTGTGATCACCCAGGCATCGAGAGAAATCGCCGTTTTCAGCGGCAGCGCGCACCCCGAGCTGGCCGAGGAGATCTGCCAGCACCTCGGCGTACCGCTGCGGCCGGTCGAGATCCAGCGGTTCGCCAACGACTGCCTCGAGGTGCAGCTGCAGGCGAACTGCCGCGAACGGGACGTCTTCATCATCCAGCCGCTGGTCAAGCCGGTGCAGGAGCACCTGGTCGAGTTGCTGCTGATGCTCGACGCGGCCCGCGGCGCCTCGGCGTCCCGCATCACCGCCGTGATGCCGCACTACTCGTACGCCCGCTCGGACAAGAAGGACGCCCCGCGCATCTCGATCGGCGGCCGCCTGGTCGCCGACCTGCTGGTGACGGCGGGCGCGAGCCGCGTGCTGGCGATGACCCTGCACTCGCCGCAGGTCCACGGCTTCTTCAGCGTCCCGGTCGACCACCTCCACGCGCTGCAGGAGCTGGCCAAGCACTTCCGCCAGTACGACCTCTCGCGAGCCACCGTCGTCTCACCCGATCTGGGCAACGCGAAGGAGGCGTCGCACTTCGCGCGGCTCCTCGGCGTCCAGGTGGCGGCGGGCGCGAAGGAACGCTTCCCGGACGACCGCGTCCAGATCACGTCGGTGATCGGCGAGATCACCGACCGGGACGTGATCGTGCTCGACGACGAGATCGCCAAGGGCAGCACGGTGCTGGAGCTGCTGGACCGCCTGGCCGAGCTGCGCCCCCGGTCGATCCGCGTCGCCTGCACGCACGGCCTGTTCGCGGCGAAGGCCATCGAGCGCATCGGCAGCCGGCCCGAGGTGCTGGAGATCGTCTGCACCAACACGGTCCCGGTGCCCGAAGAGGAGCGCACCGAAAAGCTGAAGATCCTCTCGATCGCGCCGGCGATGGCCGAGGCGATCCGCCGGATCCACAACGGCGAATCGGTGTCGGCGTTGTTCTAGGCCGGCCCGAGCACCCGGTCCAGGTAGGTGTTCGTGAAGACGCCGTTGGGGTCGGTTTCCTTGCGCACGCGCAGGAAGTCGTCGAAGTGCGGGTAGCGCGAGCGGAGGACGCCGGCGTCGAGGTCGTGCATCTTGCCCCAGTGCGGGCGGCCGCCGACCGCGCCGGCGATCTTCTCGAACGCGCTGAAGTACTCGCGGTACGGCATGCCGACGAACTGGTGGATGGCGATGTAGGCGGAGTCGCGGCCCTGCGCGGTCGACAGCCAGATGTCGTCGGCGGCGGCGACCCGCACCTCGACCGGGAACATCACCGGGTCCTTCAGCGTGGGCACCACGGCGCGTAGTTCGGCGAGCACGTCCAGCACTGATTCACGTGGAACAGCGTATTCCGTTTCGGTGAACCGGACGTTGCGCGCGGTGACGAAGACCCGGTGCGAGAGGTCGCTGTACTCGCGGGCGCTCAGGACGTTCGAGGCGAAGCTGCCGAGCGACGGCACCAGCCTCGGCATCAGCCGCCCGGTGCGGCAGAGCCCGCCGAAGGCGACGTTCTCCATGATCTGGTAGTCGACGAACTCGCGGACCTTGCTCAGCGGCTGCGCGCTGTCGCAGCGGTTGTTGCGCTTGACCAGCGCGTTCTTACCGTAGGGGAACCAGTAGAACTCGAAGTGGTCGTTCTCGGCGGCGAAGTCGTGGAAGCCCTCGAGGACCTGCTCCAGCGGCTCGGGCCGTTCCTGCGCGCGCAGGAAGAACGACTTTTCACAGCGCAGGGTCACGGTGGTGATCACGCCGAGCGCGCCGAGGCCGACGCGGGCGGCGGCGAAGAGGTCGGGCTTTTCCTGGGCCGAGCAGGTGACGACCGAGCCGTCGGCGAGCACGAGCTCGAGCGCGGCGATCTGCGTGGCGATGCCGCCGAGCTTCGCGCCGGTGCCGTGGGTCCCGGTGGAAATCGCGCCGGCGATGGTCTGCGCGTCGATGTCCCCGAGGTTGGTCATGGCCAGCCCGAGCACGTCGAGTTCGGCGTTGAGCTGCTTGATCGTGGTGCCCGAGCGGACGGTGACGTGCCCGGTTTCCAGGTCGACACGCTCGATGCCGGTCCAGTTCCGCAGGTCGAGGGCATCGGAGTCGGCGACGGCGATCGCGGTGAAGGAGTGCCCGCTGCCCCAGGGGCGCACGGTCCGGCCGGCCCTGGCCACGCTCTCGACGGCCGCTGCGATCTCAGCCGCGTTGCGCGGCTGGTGAACGTGTTGCGGCGAGGCGGACGCCGTGCCCGCCCAGTTGGTCCACCGGGTCATGCGCGCACCCTTCATCGTCGAGTGCCCGAAACAGTAAGTGAATAGTATTCGCGTTTCAAGCCGTCGTGTCGTACTTTAGACCTCGTGACCAGTGCGACGGTGTACGACTTGGCGACCAAAGACCTCGATCCGCCCTTGGCGGTGGTCGACCTGGCTGCCTTCGACGCGAACGCCGACGACCTCCGCCGCCGCGCGGCGGGCAAACCGATCCGCGTCGTCAGCAAGTCGGTCCGCTGCCGCGCGCTGCTGGAGCGCGCACTGGCGATGCCGGGTTTCGAGGGCCTGATGTGCTACTCGCTGGCGGAAGCGGTCTGGCACGTCGAGCAGGGCACGACCGATGACATCGTCGTCGCCTACCCGACGGCCGACCACGAAGCCCTCCGCCGCCTGGCCGCGTCCGACCGGGCCCGCGCGTCGATCGCGATCATGGTGGACTCGGTCGCTCACCTCGACCTGGTGGACGCGGCGCTCGGCCACGGCCACCCGGAGATCCGCGTGTGCCTGGAGCTCGACGCCTCCTGGCGCCCGCTGCCCGGAATCCACGTCGGCACCCGGCGCTCACCGGTGTTCACCCCGAAGCAGGCGTCGGCGTTCGCACGTCAGATCGGCACCCGCCCGGGCTTCCGCCTCGTGGGCGTGATGGCGTACGAAGGCCAGATCGCGGGCCTCGGCGACGCGGCGGGCCGCCGCCTCAACCAGGCACTGGTCGCCTGGATGCAGCGCCGATCGGCGGCCGAGCTGGCCCGCCGCCGCGGCGAGGTGGTCCGCGCGGTCCGCGAGGTGACGGACCTGGAGTTCGTCAACGGAGGTGGAACGGGCAGCCTGGAGTCCACGGGCGCGGACGCGGTGGTGACGGAGATAGCGGCGGGCTCGGGCCTGATCGGCCCCACGCTGTTCGACGGTTACTCCCGCTTCCAGCCCCGCCCGGCGGCGTTGTTCGCCCTTCCGGTGGTCCGCCGCCCGACCCGCAAGATCGCCACCCTGTTTTCGGGCGGCTACATCGCTTCGGGCCCAACGGGGCCATCGCGCCAGCCCCAGCCGTACCTGCCGGCGGGCCTGAAGTTCTTGGGCTTCGAGGGAGCGGGAGAGGTCCAGACACCGGTGACGGGCCGAGCAGCCCGCAACCTGAAACTGGGGGACCGCGTGTGGCTGCGGCACGCAAAGGCGGGCGAGCTGGCGGAGAGGTTCACGCACTACCACCTGATCCACGGCGACCAGGTGGAACGAACGGTCCCGACCTACCGGGGCGAGCACCAGAACTTCGGCTGACGCTTGCGGCTTGTTCCGACGCGTCGGCCGCGGCTTCAGGCGTCGAACTCGGCCTTGCGGCGGGCGAGGTAAGCGGGCCAGTCGGCGTTCGCCGCGATCACGTCGTCGATCGAAAGCTTGATGACGGCGCGGCCGCTCAGCGAGCAAGCCCGCGGAGAACTGGCGTCGATCAGCGAGATGCCCCCGATTTCGTCCTCGTCGACGTAGGTGCACAGGACTGGGTGGAACGAGCAGTCCTCGTAGAGGTCGCCGGGGCGGAGCCGTCGCGCGGTTCGGTCAGCACGCTCGTCCCTTCCTCGAGATGACTGTCGGTGTGGTTGAGGTCAGCCGCCGGCTCCTTCGCTGCTGCGAGCGCGCCCGAATCGCAGGCCGAGCGCGTGTTCCGGAGCAAGGTGGATGGCGGTGAGCAGACGCAATGCTGTCCCGAATGCGCAGTTCGGCGGGCCACGCGCGCGCCCACCCTTCCCTGGGGGAACCCCCACATCCAGTCTATCGGCCCCCACCGACAACCCACCCCGAAACCGCCGAGTTGTCCACAGCTGTGCATACCTGTGGACAACTTCTGTGGACAGCTAAAGGCATGAGGCCATGACGTTGGCGACGCCGGTGCGGAGCCTGGGCGGGGACTGTTCCAAGATCGGTGTTTCCGGCCCGACACGCCGGGCTGAGGTCCGGTGGGATGGGCCCTGAGTGATGACATCGGAGCTTGTGAGTCCACGCAGAGTGAGTCCACGTCGGCGCGGGAGCTGCCGCCGGAGCAGGCCGCTGCGGCGGCGATGGTGGCCGAGGCGAAGGTCAGCGGGCTGGCGTTGACCGGCCCGGACGGGTTGCTGAAGCTGTTCACCAAGAACGTGCTCGAAACCGCGTTCATCGGAGAAATGACCGAGCACCTCGGGCACGAGAAGCACCAGGTCGGCCCGGACCGCGAGTCGACGAAGGTGCGCAACGGCACCCGGCCGAAAACGGTGATCTCCGACGCCGCGGGCGAGGTCGGCGAAAGTGTGGCCGTAGACCATTGTCCAATCCTGCATCGTCCACCTCATCCAGAACACGTTCCGGCTGGCGTCACGGCGGAACTGGGACGCGGTGAAACGAGACATCAAATCATTGAACGCCCGATATCGCCGGGCGATTCGCGCGCGGGCATTTCCCGACCGAGCAGGCCGCGATGAAGTGCCTGTACCTTGTGGCCCGCAGCCTGGACCCGGCCGGGACGGGCCGCGCCCGATGGACGATGCGCTGGAAGCCGGTGATGAACGCGTTCGCCATCACGTTCGGTGACCGATGGCCGGGAGCCGAAACCTACTGATCAACAACGCCGGAAACACCGATCACGGGATAGCCCTCCTGGACGCTGGTGGCTGATCTGCGGCGGCGGTGGGAGGTCGATGGTCATTGGAGTGGATGTTCCAGACCGTGCGATGGACTTCGCTGATCCAGGCGTGGGCGTAGCGGGATGCTTCGGCCAGGATCCGGTTGTAGCGCTCGACTTCGCCGTTGTGGCGTGTGGTGCAGGGCGTGATCCGCTGGTGGCGGGCTCCGCGTGGAACGGTGGTGAAATCGTGGGCGCGGTAGCAGGCGCCGTTGTCGGCGACGAGGCGGTGGATGTGGGTGATGCCGTGGCGAGCGAATACCTCGGCGGGGTGGTGGTGGGTTGGTGGTGCGGGACGCTCGGGTGGTCAAGCAGGCCGGTCTCGCCGTGGCGGCGGTAGCGGTTGACCCACTTGGATGCACATTGGCGGGGGATGCCCTTCTCGGCGGCGACGTGGGCGATCGGGCGGGTCTGGCAACGTGCGACGAGCCGGCAGCGGCCCTCGACAGATAGCTCGGGCGGACGAGTGGGTCGCCCTTCTCATCCTGCCGCCGAAAGACCCGTCCCTGGACTCAGGCCCTCGTCCGCGGCACCAACGTCATGCCCGCAACAGCTAGGACTGCTCCCCGAACCGAGCCGCCAGATACCCCTTCACCACGTACTTCGCCTCAGCGACGATCTTCTCGTCCCCGCTGGGCTCCTTCCGGAAAGCCAGCTTCAGCAGCGCGTCCGCGACCTCGTTGGCGATCCCGATCGCGAACCGCAGGTCCTCCACCGGCCGATCCACCTGCGTCGACACCAGATCCGTCAGCGAGTCCACGATCACCGCGTTGTTGTCGCGCGTCTCATCGAGCAGCTGGCGGTCGATGATGTCGCCGAAGTGGACCTTCGAGAAGCCCGGGACCGTTCGGTGCATCTCCAGGTAAATGTCGAGGATCGAGTCCACGATGTCCCACCAGTGCTCCGGGCCCAGCTGCTTCAGGCGCTCGTTCACCGCGCCCACGAAGCGCTCCAGATTGCGAGCCGTAAGCGCTTGCACCACCGCTCGCTTGTCCGGGAAGAACTGGTACAGCGAACCCACGGCGACCCCGGCTCGCTTCGCGATCAGCGTCGTCGTCAGCGCGTCGTAACCGAGCTCGTCGATCAACGCCGCGCTCGCGTCGAGCATCTGCTCGACCCTCTTCGCGCTTCGCTGCTGGACCGGCTGGCGGCGTAAGGGGGTGGCTTCCGCCGGCACCTTCGCGGCCTGGATGTCGGACACGGCGCTCCTCCTCGTCTGATCTGCGACTTTATCGTGCCGACGGGCTTCCCCACGGACGAGTGAAGACCTAGTATATGAGAACTTTTCATGTTCACCCGTACGGGTGGCCTGACGAAGGGGTCAGCAGCCGGTGCAGAACCCGATCTTCCCGCCCGACTTCCTCTGGGGTGTCTCGACATCCGCGTTCCAGATCGAAGGCGCCACCAGCGAAGGTGGGCGCGGACCGTCCATCTGGGACACGTTCACCGCGACCGAAGGCAAGATCGCCCGCGGTGAACAAGCCAACGTAGCCGCCGACCACTACCACCGCTACCCCGAAGACATCGCGCTGATGGCCGAGCTCGGTGTCGGCGCCTACCGGATGTCCATCGCCTGGCCCCGCATCCAGCCCACCGGCAAGGGCGCGCCGAACCCCGAAGGGCTCGGCTTCTACGACAAGCTCATCGACGCCGTTTGCGAAGCCGGCATCGCTCCCGCCGTCACGCTCTACCACTGGGACACCCCGCAAGCCGTCGAAGACGAGGGCGGCTGGCTCTCCCGGGCTACCGCTGAGCGCTTCGCGGAGTACGCCCAGATCCTCGGAGAGCGCTTCGCCGATCGGGTGAAACTGTGGATTCCGCTCAACGAGCCCATGGTCATGTCGATCTTCGGCTACGGCATCGGCGAGTACGCGCCCGGCCAGACGCTCCTGCTCGACGCCATCCCGACCGCGCACCACCAGAACCTCGCGCACGGCCTCGCCGTCCAGGCCCTGCGCGCGGCCGGGGCGACGAACATCGGCACCGCCAACAACCACTCGCCCATCTGGCCCGCGGACGACGACGCCCAGGACGCGGCGAAATACCTGGACGCCCTGCTCAACCGGCTCTACGCCGACCCCATGCTGCTCGGCACCTACCCCGAACAGCTCCACGAACACCTCCCCGCCGGGTTCGCCGACGACCTGCCGACGATCGCGCAGCCGCTCGACTTCTACGGCGTCAACTACTACGAGCCGCAAGGTGTCGCGCAACCCGGGCCGGGCAACCCGCTGCCCTTCGAGCTGCGCGACATCGAGGGCTACCCGATGACGACGAACGCTTCGCCGATCGTCCCGCACGCCCTGCGCGAGCTGCTGCTCGACTTCCACCACCGCTACCGCGACCGGCTGCCGCCGATCCAGATCACCGAGAACGGCTGCAGCTTCGCCGACGAAGTCGCCGAAGACGGCGGGGTGCACGACCCCGAGCGGATCGACTTCCTGCACAGCCACCTCGTCGCGCTGCGCGAGGCGATGGACGCCGGGGTCGACGTCCGCGGCTACTTCTGCTGGTCCCTGATGGACAATTTCGAATGGTCCAAGGGTTACGCGCCGCGCTTCGGCCTGGTGCACGTCGACTACGAGAGCCTGCGGCGGACGCCGAAGGACTCGTTCCACTGGTACCGGAAGCTGGTGCGGAATGAGTGAAGCGACCCAGGCCATCCCGGAGGCGCTCGCCGAACCCGTCGTGCGGGTGCGGCCCGGCTGGATGAGCCTGCTGTTCTTCGCGAACATCGCGCTCTGGCTGGGTGTCTACGCGCCGATCCAGGTGCTGCTGCCCAAGCAGGCCGAGCTGCTCGACCAGGTGAACAAGGAAACCGTCCTCGGGTTGGTGATGGGTTTCGGCGCCGCGGTGGCGCTGGTGGCCAACCCCGCGATCGGGCTGCTGTCCGACCGGACCTGCGGCCGGTTCGGCCGGCGGCACCCGTGGACCGTCGGCGGCGCGCTCGTCGCCGCCGCCGGGCTCGTGGTGCTGGCCTTCGCGCCGACGGTCGCCGTGATGATCGTCGGCTGGTGCCTGGTGCAGGGCGGCCTCAACGGCATGCTCGCCGCGCTCATGGCCGCGCTGCCCGACCGGGTGCCGGTCCAGCAGCTGGCGGTGGTCGGCGGTCTGGTCGGCATCGCGCAGATGCTCGGCACGGTGCTGGGCGCGGTCGTGGTGGTCGTCGTGCTCGGCATCGCCGGGCTGCCGCCGGCCTACTCGGTCTGCGCCGGGATCGTGGTGATCGGTGCCGCGTTCTTCGTCCTCCGGACGCCGGACGCGCGGTTGCCGCTGGAGTTCCGCCCGCCGTGGTCGCTGCGCCGGGTGCTCCGCGACTTCTGGGTTTCGCCCCGGAAGCACCCCGACTTCGCGTGGGCGTGGAGCTGCCACTTCATGATCAACCTCGGCAACGCGTTCGGGACGCTCTACCTGCTGTTCTTCCTCCAGGACGCGGTGCACTACCCCGACCCGGAAAACGGCCTGCTGATCATGATGGGCCTGTACGGCGTCGCGCTCGTCGCCGGCGCGGTGCTCGCCGGGCACCTCTCCGACAAGACCGGACGGCGCAAGCCGTACGTCCTCGCGGCGTCCGGCGTGATGGCACTGGCCGCTTTGTTGCTCGTCCGCTGGCAGAGCTGGCCGGTGGCGCTCGCCGCGTCGCCGCTGCTCGGCGTCGGGTTCGGGGCGTACATGGCGGTGGCCCTGGCGATGCTGACGCAGGTGCTCCCGGCGGCGCAGAACCGGGCCAAGGACTTCGGGATCATCAACATCGCGAACTCGCTGCCGCAGGTGGTCGCCCCGCTGGTGACGCCACTGGTGCTCGCCTACCTCGGCGGCTACTCCGGCCTCTTCGCGGCTTCGGCGGTCGCGACGCTGCTGGCCGCGGTGCTCGTGCTGCGCGTGAAGGCGGTTCGCTAGCGCCCCAATGTGGCGTTCGGTGCATCTGACGCACCGAACGCCACATTGGGTGCATCTGACGCACCCAACGCCACATTGGAGCGGACGTGGAACCGCGGGCCGGTGCCGGTCGGGGGAGGGGAGTGCAACGGCACCGGCCCGCGGAATTCGGGGGCCGCTCAGAGGCGGAGTGACAGCGGGACCAGACCCGTGATCTCACGCTGTCTTCGATGATCAATCTAGCCTGCGATTACGGCCTGGGCTAGGGCTAACGCGTATTTTTTTCGATTAATCGCGGCGGGGACCGGGGCGGTGGCCGAGGACTGGTTCGCGCTGCTCGGGGGTGCGGGCGAAACAGTCCTCGGCCGAGGCGAGTGCAGGTGCGGGTCCGATGGGGCGATCGGCCGGCCGCGGCTCGCCTGTCAGGGGGTCAGGCCGTGACCGCTCGGCGCGGATTCACCAGCGCGTGGCGACCGGTGGTCTCGGCCGCGGTGGGCGGCGCCGGGTGGGTCGTGACAGGGCTCTTGCGGCGGCCCTGCAGCCGGCTGTCCGTCGCGGACTGTTGCTGCGGGGCGAGGCCGCCGGCCACGAGGTGCTCGTGAGCGACCTGCCAGACCGAGCACGGCGCCTTGCAGCGGTGCCACCGGGTCGAGCAGGTCGGGCAGTCGCCGCGCTCGTCGGGCTCGTGCATCTTCAGCATCGCGCGCCACGCCTCCGTCAAGCGGGGCAGTTCGGAGCGCGCCACCGAGACGAGCGACTGGGCGTCGGCGCGGTTCGCCAGGTCGGTCAGCATGTCGAGGCGCTCCCAGACCGCGTTGCGGAGGACCTGCCCGAGTACCTGATCCATGTCAGCTCACCGTCACCTTTCCGCCATCTTGGCGGCTTCGTTGAGCGCGGCGCGCAGCTGTCCGAGCTGGCCGGACGTCAGCCGCGCGGTCTCGCCGGGAGGCGAGACCAGTACCACCTGGTTGTCTTCGACGAACACCGTGACCGCCCGCTCGCGGCTGATGAGGTCGCCGCACTGGACGCGCCAGACGAGCTGACCGCCTTCGTAGTGGCGGACGCTCGCGGTGCGGGGGTCCACCGCGGCGGCGGGGGTGACGGGGCGGACGGCGGAGACGGGAGAGACCGTCGCGACCGCCGGCCGCACGGCGCGGGTGGCCATGCCGGCATGTCCCCCTGCGAACGAGTCCACGAACTCCACGCCCTTCTCCGCTCTGTCGAAAGTCTCCGAAGATGCCTTCTGCAACATCGCCTTGTCACAACGCTGCGGTTTCCGTAGCTCTCCGTGATCGCTACCGGTGTGCGGCCGGTGACGGAGATCTGACAACTACAGTGAGGTGAAACCGGGTGCGATAGAAGGTGAAACCGGCGTCACAGCGGTGACTGGGGCCGGTTCCACGGTAAGCGGTCAACGGACTTCGCCCCGACCGATCAGGGCACCAGTTCGGCTGTTCACACGGTTCCGCAGGTTTGCCTACGCTGTTTCACAGACGCCCGACCGGACAGTGGAGGGGGCGCGATGGACGCCAGTAACGGTGGCAGTGCCGAAGCCCGGCAGAGCCACGCAGTTCCCGCTGACGCGTGGGAGCAGCCGGAGATGAGAACGGCTCTCGCGTCGCGCGAGATCAGCGCCGTCTACCGGCTCCTGCGCAAGCACGGTGTCTCGCAGCGCCAGATCGCCGCGATGACCGGCCAATCCCAGTCCGAGGTGTCGGAGATCCTCAAGGGTCGCCAGGTCATGGCCTACGACGTGCTCACGAGGATCGCCGACGGCCTGGGCGTCCCCCGTGGGTACATGGGCCTCGCCTACGACGAGGCCACGGCGATCCGGGTCGTCGGCTCCGCCGACGGCCAGCAGGCTGAGGAGGACGAGTCCGTGAAGCGACGGAGGTTCCTCGCGCACGCCGCCCAGGTCACGATGGGGGCGGCGGTGTTCGGCCCGGAATCGGGCACGTGGGCGGCCGGACCGGCCAGGACGCCGGCGCCCGGGCGCATCGGCATGACCGACGTGCGCCAGGTGGAAGCCGCGACGCGGGCGCTCCGGGCGCTGGACTACCAGTACGGCGGCGGGTTCTGTCGCGACGCCGTGGTGGCGCAGCTGTCCTGGGGTCAGCAGATGCTCGAGGCGCACGGCACCGAAATGGTCAAGAACCGGCTGTACGTGGCGCTCGCCGACCTCCATTCGCTGGCCGGCTGGACCTCCTTCGACACCGGGCTGATGGACTCCGCCCGCGGCCACTTCGCGAACGCATTGGACCTGGCCAAGCAGGGCGAAAATCACCCGTTGGTGGCGAACGTGCTTTACCGCATGGGCCGCGTCTACCTGCACCAGGACGCCCCGAACGACGCGCTGAAGCTGTTCCAGCTGGGCCAGATCGCCGCCCAGGAAAGCGGTTCCGAGCTGGCCGTCTCCGTGCTCTGCGCGAACGAGGCCTGGGCCTACGCGATGATGGGCAACGAAGAGCAGGCGGTGAAGCTGCTCGGCCGGAGCAAGGACGAGTTCGAGCGCGCCAACCTGGCCGAGGCCGAGTCGTGGGTGAAGTTCTTCACCGAGACCGACGTCTACGCCATGGTGGGCACCGTCCACACGGTCCTCGCGCAGAAGAACGCCGAGCACACCAAGTACGCGATCCCCGCGCTGAACCGGGCCGTCGAGTCCTACGACGACGAGATGGCCCGCTCCAAGACGTTCATGCTGAGCGCGCTGGCCACCAACCACCTGCTGGACGGCGACCTCGACCACGGCGCCAAGGTCGGCGGCAAGGCCATCGACTGCGCCGAGGGCATCAAGTCCGAGCGGGTCAAGGACCGGATGCGGCCTCTGCAGGAGGAGGCCGAGCGCCGCCGCAACAACGCCGACGCCCGTGACCTCGCCGACCGCCTCCACGCTTTCTACGCCGCATAACGCCGAAAGGGCCGGCGCGGTCTTGGACGGCCGGTTCACCTCCGGGAAGCTGCGTGGCGTGCTGGCGGAAACCTGCGCGCAGCTAGGTCTCGACCCGGCGGGCGCGCGGTTGCTGAGGTTCACCAACAACGCGGTCTACGCCCTGGTCACGGCCCCGGTCGTGATCCGGATCGTCGGCTCGACGCAGCTGCGGCACCGGGTCGGCACCGTCGTGCAGGTGGCCCGGCACTTCGAACGCCACGGCGTCCCCGCGATCCGCCTCCTCGGCGACGTCGAGCAGCCCCTGGAGGTCGGCGGGCACCTGGTGACCGTGTGGCACCAGGTGCCGAGCATCGGCCGCCCGGCGACGTCCACCGACCTGGCCCGCCTGCTGCGCCGGGTGCACGCCTTGCCGGCGCCGGAGGACCTCGCCGAATGGGCACCGTTCGCCGCGGTCCGCGCCCGGGTGTCCGACGCCGAGGAGCTGGACGACGCCGACCGCGAGTTCCTCCTCGACCGCTGCGCCGAGCTCGAAGCCGAGCTGGCCGAGCTGGAGTTTCCGCTGCCCAGGAGCCTGGTCCACGGCGACGCGTACCCCGGCAACGTCATCCCGGGCCCGGAGGGGCCGGTGCTCTGCGACTTCGATTCGTCGTGCGTGGGACCGCCGGAATGGGACCTGACGCCGCTCGCGGTCGGCCGCGAACGGTTCGGCGACCCTCCGGTGCGCTACCGCACGTTCGCCGCGGCCTACGGCTTCGACGTGACGTCCTGGCCCGGGTTCGCCGTGCTGAGGGGCATCCGCGAGCTGAAGCTCACCACGAGCGTGCTGCCGATCCTGCGCAGCCGGCCGCAGGTGCGCCCGGAGCTGTACCGGCGCCTGGACGACTTCCGCAACGCGCGGACCGACACGCGGTGGACGCGTTACCGCTGACCGTCATCTGTCACTTGGTGTGATCGAAACCACAGGCTGCACGTGCATTCGCCGACTGCAGATGACCGTTCGTCGCATCCGAAAAGCGGTCCGCTCAGGGTAGAAAGTTCGGTCCGACGGGTCGCCCCCAATGGTCTACGCGTTAGTCCAATGCGCAAGTTGCAGCTACTCGCCGTGACGCATCCCGGTCGCTACCAGCGGGGACGCCGGTCAGGAAGCGACGACCGGCGCCCGCGTCAGCACGACGGCGAAGCCGAACGCCAATCCCATGACCGTCAGCTCGAGCGTCGCCCAGGCGGCGAGCGCCGTGCGGTCGTGGCGGATGATCCGCGGCATCAGCCTCCAGCGGACGTTCGCGCCGAGGAGGGCGATGATGCCAGTGCACGCCGTCTTCAGGATGAGCAGCTGCCCGTACGGCGTGGTGAAGATCGCCGCCCAGAAGGTGATGGTCGGGTTGAGGGAGATCTCCGCCAGGCCGTTGAACACCCCGGTGGCCGCGGAGATGACCAGGCAGAGCGTCGCGAGCTTCGAGAACCGGGGCAGCGCGTGCGCGAGCAGCGTCCGGTTCGCCACCAGCAGCACGGTCATCGCGCCGAGGCCGCCGGTCCAGGCGACGGCGCTCATCACGTGCAGCTCCATCGAGATCATCGTGTAGTCGTGGTAGCTCCAGTTCGACGCGTGCCCGGTGACCGGCAGCGGCAGCAGCGCGAACAGGCCGAGCCCGACCCGGACCTCGGCGGGCACCTTCTCGCCGAAGCGCAGCGCCAGCGCGCCGAGCCCGGCGTGGACGAGCGCGAGCGCGGCGACGATGACCAGCGCCTTCCCGGCGCCGACGGCGGCGATGTACTGGCCGATGTCGGACGGCGAGAGCGTCGAGGCGCCCGGCTTGAACTCCGCGGTCTGCAGGATCAGCGCGACCACCGCCGCGGTGGCCCAGACGAGCGCGGCCGCGACGCCGGCCGGGCGGGCCAGCCGCATGACCGGCTCGGTGAGCTTCGGCCGGTCGTAGCCGACGAGCACGGACAGCAGGGCGAGCCCGATGGTCGTGACCGCGGCGAGGTCGAGCAGGACCCGCACGATCGGGATGCCGGCCGAGACCACCGCGCCGGGCTGCACCACGCCGGGGACCGGGGCGGTGGCGGTGAGCGCGACGCCGATGAGGGCGCCCAGCAGGCCCGCCGTCACGACGCAGAGGAACGCCGAGTAGCGGGGTTTCGCGGTGGTCTCGGCCTGGGTCATCAGTTCTTCTCTTCGACTTTGCCGCCGGCGCGCAGGGCCACGGTGAGGCCGATCGCCAGCAGCACGACGGCGCCGGCGATCCAGACCCAGATCGGCACCCCGCTCGACGCCGGCTCGGTGGACGCCTGGGCGGAGCCGCCCGGCGACCGGGCCGCGTCGACGGTCGCCGGCGTGCCGGTGCCCGCGGTGGTCAGGGTGAAGGTGAGCTCACCGGTCACCGGGTGGCCGTCCGCGGAGAGCACCCGGTAGCCGACGGTGTACTTGCCGGCCGGCCCGAGCGGCCGCAGCGGCGCGCTGATGACGTTGTTCACCACGCCGATCGGGCCCTCGGCCCACTGGCCGCCACCGGGTCCGGTCACCGCGATCTGGTTGACGTCCGCACCCTGCACGTACTGGTCGAACGTCAGGCTGATCTTGGCCGGGCCGGCGGCGACGGACGAGCCGTTCGCCGGGTCCGAGGAGATCAGCACGTTGTGGGCCAGCGCCGGGGTGGCCGTGCCGAGCACGGCCACCGCGGTCAACGCCAGCGCGACGAGGGCCTTGCCAATCCGGCCGAAAGCAGGCGGACACGGTCCGCGGCCGATCCACGCCAGGCGAGGGTTTCCGCCGTGACTGCCGGTCGGATTGGCAACGATAGGCACACTGCGCATTTAGCTGTTGCCTCCCGACTTCGCCGTGGCCTTGCGGGCCCGGATGGTCGCGCCGGCTCCGACGCCGAGGCCGATGGCGCCGACGAGCAGGCCGGCCCCGCCGAGCCAGCGGGCCGTGCTGTCCGACGTGGCCGAGGCGGCCTCGGTGTGCTCACCGGTGGTCGCCGCGGTGTTCGCGGCCATGCCGTGCTCGTCGCCCTCGGCCTTCGCGGCCAGCTTGACGGCCGGGGCCGGGTGCTCCGGCTCCTCGCCGTTCGCCGGCGTCGGCTGGTTCCAGTCGACGACCTTGCCGTCACTGTAGGTCTGGTGGGCCGGGAACTCGACCTGGTCCACGTTGGTCGGCAGGGGGCCGAAGCTGACCGAGAACTCCTGGTAGTCGGTGGCCTTGAGCTCGCTACCCGGCTGCGCGGTCCAGGTCACCGCCGTGACGGCTTCGGTGATCTGGGTGCCGTTGTCCTTGGTGATCGGGGTGGGCAGCTTGGACTTGGTCACCTGGGCGGTCCAGCCGGGGACCGGCTTGGTGCGCACCGAGCCGATGCCGTAGTCCGCCTTGAAGTCGACGGCGACCTTCGTGGTGGTGATCGGGTCCTTCTCCTCGCTCGGCACGCGGAACACGACCGCCGCGTAGCCGCCCTTCGTGGGCTGCGGGCCGTAGACGTTCGCGGTGACGTGCGCGGACGCGACGCCCGCGCCGAGGAGGCCGGCGACACCGACGGTGGCGGCGAGGAAACCGGCGCGCTTGAAGACGTGCTGGGACATGGGTTCACTCCTGATGAACTCAAGAAGGGGCAGCGGACCCGGGGTCCGCTGGTTCGGGGACGAGCTGGGTTTCAGGAGTGGACGGGCGGGCCGCGCCGCCCGCGGATCCGGCGCAGG
The DNA here is from genome assembly GCF_002904295.1 of Amycolatopsis sp. CA-128772. Classification (GTDB taxonomy): domain Bacteria; phylum Actinomycetota; class Actinomycetes; order Mycobacteriales; family Pseudonocardiaceae; genus Amycolatopsis. The sequence goes on along the minus strand of NZ_PPHG01000082.1, from coordinate 13,864 downwards.
TCGACGCCGACGAGGTGGTCCGGACCGGCCACGCGGGCCGGGACGAGGGCGGGCCGCGCGGACGGCACCGGCAACGGGGTCAGCAGCCGCGGCAGGAAGGCGCGCAGCACGGCCAGCACGGTCAGCAGCATCGTGTCCGCGCGGGCGAGCAGCAGCGCCGTGACGACGGTCGCCACCGCGTGCGCGCCGATCATGCCGAGCCCGGTGCGGCCGGGCATCGCGTACATGTCGTGGTGGCCGGCCAGCGTGGTGAGCAGCAGGTGCATCACCAGCTGGGCGATCCCCAGCAGCGTGATGGTGGCGACCGGGCCGCGGGCCTTGCGGGCGAGCGCGGCCGCCGTCCAGCCGAACAGGCCGGTGAGCAGCGCGGTCATCGCCGGGTCGGGCAGGCCGCCGTCGGCGAGCCGGTGGGCGGTCACGGAAAGCACCGCGGCACTCACGGCGAGCAACGCCCCACGGGTAACACCCAGCACGGCTGGTCGCCGTGCCGGAACGCTCATGCCGAGCAGCCTAAGGGACCTGCTCCGGCGCGAACGTGTGATCCCGGGTAATGAGCACACAAGGAGTTCACGGCCCGCCCGGCGCTGTGGTTCAGGTGATTTGTTGCCGATCCCGCCGAGCTGGGCCACGGTGGGCGCAAAGCCGGAGGTTTGGGCCGGCGGTGCCGTGGGTACTGAGCCGTCGGTCAGGAACTAGCCCGTTCGGGTGAAGGGCCGGCGCGAAGGGCGGGAGAGCGACACGGATGAACCTCTTCGACTACATCTCCGACCGGGCGAGCAAACTGTGGCTGGAGGCCTACCTGCACACCAGCATGGTCGTGCAGTGCACCATCCTCGCCGCGGTCCTCGGCGTGCTGATCGGGGTCGCGGTGTACCGCAGCCCGATCGGTTCGGCGGTGGCCACGGCGCTGGCGAGCACGATCCTGACGGTTCCGTCGTTCGCCCTCCTGGGCCTGCTGATCCCGATTTCCGGGCTCGGTCCGACGACGGCCGTGATCGCGCTGGTGCTCTACGGCCTGCTGCCGATCGTCCGGAACACCATCGTCGGGCTCGACGGCGTCGACCCGGCGGTCACCGACGCCGCCCGCGGCATCGGGATGAGCCGCTTCGGCGTGCTCACCCGGGTCGAGCTGCGGCTGGCCTGGCCGGCGATCCTCACCGGCATGCGGGTGGCCACCCAGATGCTGATGGGCATCGCGGTCATCGCCGCCTACGCGAAGGGCCCCGGCTTCGGCGCCGAGGTCTTCTCCGGGCTCACCAACGCGGGGAGCACGAACTCCCTCAACCAAGCCGTCACCGGCACGGTCGGGGTCGTCATCCTCGCCCTGCTGCTCGACGGCGTCTACGTCCTGATCAAGCGCTTCACCGTCTCGAGGGGTGTCCGTGGCTGAGAACGAGGAAGTCTCCGGCGTCGAAATCGAGCTGGAGCACGTGACCAAGCGGTACCCCGGCACCCGCGAAGCCGCCGTGAACGACTTCTCGATGGTCGTGCCCGCGGGGAAGATCGTGGTGTTCGTCGGCCCGTCCGGCTGCGGCAAGACGACCACCATGCGGATGATCAACCGCCTGGTCCAGCCGACGTCCGGCAAGATCACCATCGGCGGCGAGGACGCGCTGAAGCTGGACGTCGACACGCTGCGCCGCCGGATCGGCTACGCCATTCAACAGGCCGGGCTGTTCCCGCACTTCACCGTCGCGCAGAACATCGCGGTGGTGCCGGGCCTGCTCGGCTGGGACAAGAAGAAGGTCAACGACCGGGTCGAGGAGATGATGGACCTGGTCGGGCTGGACCCGGCCGACTTCCGCGACCGCTTCCCGCGCCAGCTCTCGGGCGGCCAGCAGCAGCGCGTCGGCGTGGCCAGGGCGCTCGCCGCGGACCCGCCGGTGCTGCTGATGGACGAGCCGTTCGGCGCGGTCGACCCGATCACCCGCGGCAACCTGCAGGACGAGCTGCTGCGCCTGCAGAGCGAGCTGAAGAAGACGATCGTGTTCGTCACGCACGACTTCGACGAGGCCGTGAAGCTCGGCGACAAGATCGCGGTGCTCGGCAACCAGTCGACGATCCTGCAGTACGACACGCCCGAAGCGATCCTGGCGAACCCGGCGGACGACACGGTCGCGGGTTTCGTGGGCGCGGGCGCGTCGCTGAAGCAGCTGACCCTGCTGCGCGTCCGGGACGTCGAGCTCCAGCAGGACGCGCTCACGGTGACCGTCGACGAGTCGCCCGCCTCGGTGCGGGAGAAGCTGCAGTCCTCGCGCAAGCACTTCGCGCTGGTGCTGGACGCGCGCCGCCGCCCGACGCGGTGGGTGCACGTCCGCGAGCTGACGTCCGCGACGTCGCTGGCCGACCTGGGCAAGCCGCTGCGGGACGTCGTCAGCCTGCAGTCGACGCTGCAGGACGCGCTCGAGGCGATGCTCGCCGAGGGCGGCTCGGTGCCGGTCACCGGCGCGCGCGGCGAATACGCGGGCACCATCCAGCTGGACACCGTGATCGCGACCATCCAGCAGCTGCGCGACGAACACACGAACGGTGAAGAGGTGTCCGCATGACGACGGCCGCCGTCGACACCGGCTACAGCACCGACTCCGGTTCGCGGCGGGCGGAACGCGTCCGGCTGTTCGCCCAGCCGGTCGTGGTGCTGGTGATCGTCGCGGTGACGCTGGTGTCGGTGTTCTCCAGCGGGCTGACCGCGACGGAGAAGGAGACGCTCAACGCGTCGTCGCTGTTCACGGCGTTGTGGGACCACCTGCTGATGACGCTGGTGGTGACCGCGATCGTGGTGCTGGTGGCGGTGCCGCTGGGGATCCTGGTGACCCGGCCGTGGGCGCGCTTCCTGGCGCCGATCTTCCTGGCCATCGCCAACATCGGCCAGGCCGCGCCCGCACTGGGCGTGCTGGTGCTGTGGTTCATCATCACCGGCGCGACCGGCGGGATCTGGGTGGCGGCGCTGCCGCTGGCGTTCTACTCGCTGCTGCCGGTGCTGCGGAACACGATGGTCGGCATCCAGCAGGTCGACCCGGCCCTGATCGACGCGGGCCGCGGCATCGGCATGTCGGCGGGCGCGGTGCTCTGGCGCGTCGAGCTGCCGCTGGCCGTCCCGCTGATCCTGGCCGGCCTGCGCACCTCGCTGGTCCTGGCGGTCGGCACGGCGACGTTCGGCATGTTCGTCAACGCGGGCGGGTTCGGCCTGCTCATCGACACCGGCTACAAGCTGAACCTGACACCGGTGCTGGTCACCGGCTCGGTGCTGGCGGTCGCGCTGGCGCTGCTGGTGGACTGGCTGGGCGCGGTCGCCGAACAGTACTTCGGACCGAAGGGGCTGCGATGAAACTCCGGCGACTGGCCGTCGTGGCGCTGCTGGGCGTGACGCTGTCGTCCTGCGGGCTGACGGTCAACCAGGCGGTCCCGTACGACATCAAAGCGGGCTCGATCCAGCCGATCCCGTCCCTGCAGGGCCTGAAGGTGACGGTGGGGTCGAAGGACTTCACCGAGAACATCATCCTGGCGTACATGGCCGAGATGGCCCTGACGGCGGCCGGCGCGGACGTCGTCGACCTGTCCGACATCAAGGGGTCGAACTCGTCCCGGCAGGCGCTGCTGTCCGGCCAGACGGACGTGACGTGGGAGTACACGGGCACGGGCTGGATCAACTACCAGGGCAACGAGCTCCCGGTCCCGGGCGGCGAGAAGGCCCAGTACGAGGCGACGGCCAAGGCGGACGAGGAGAAGTTCGGCGTCACCTGGCTCAACTACTCGCCGCTGAACGACCAGTACGCGTTCGCGGTGACGGAGGCGTACGGGGCGAAGAACAACCTGAAGACGACGTCCGACCTGGCGGCGTTCATCAAGCAGAAGCCGGACCAGGCGGTGTTCTGCCTGGAGACGGAGTTCACCAGCCGCCAGGACGGCTTCCCGGCCGCGGTCAAGGCGTACGGCTTCCAGAAGCCGACGGTGAAGAACTTCGGCATCGGCACGATCTACTCGGCGGTGGCGAGCGGAACCTGCCCGGTCGGCGAGGTCTTCACCACGGACGGCCGGATTTCGGGGCTGAACCTTAGGGTGCTGGAGGACGACAAGAAGGCGTTCCCCCAGTACAACGCGGTGGCGACGCTGCGCACGGAGTGGCTGAAGCAGCACCCGGAGGTCCGCGGGCCGCTGGAGAAGGTGAGCGCGGCGATCGACAACGAGCAGATGGTCGAGCTGTGCAAGCAGGTCGACGTCGACGGCCAGGACGCGGGGAAGGTGGCGCACGACTGGATGGTGAAGAAGGGCTTCATCCAGTAGCCCGCGGGGGCGCCCCCCGTTTTCGACGCTACCGGCCGGCACCGACAGTTTTCGCCGTGCCGGCCGGAGCGGCCCCCGCTGCGAAAGAGTTGGGGCCGGCACCGACAGTTTTCGCCGTGCCGGCCGGAGCGGCCCCCGCTGCGAAAGCGCTGGGGGCCGCCGCCGTCAGATCCCGAGCCGGTGCAGCAGCTGGCCCTCCAGCCGCTCCAGTTCGCCGGCCACCGCGCGGTGTACCGACTTCCGCCGTGCCGCCGGCATCCGCTCCGCCGCCCGGACCGAAGCCGACAGCTGCTCCAGTGTCCCGAGTGCCCCCTTCGCGAACTCCCGGTCCGCGTCGGACGCCTTCTCCGACTTCTGCAGGTCCTGGCAGCCCTCGGCCACTCCCGCGATGCGGGCGTGCAGGGCCGCGCCGCGGCCGGTGTACTCGCCCAGTCTGTCGAGCGAGACGCCCAGCTTGCGCGCCTGGTAGCGGTCATACGCCTCCCGGGCCGCGCCCGCGGCGCGGACCGCCAGCGGCGCCACCACCGGGATCACCGCCGGGCCGAGCACCTTCGCCACCGCGACCGCGTTCTTCGCCCTCTTAGGGGTGAACCTGGCTTCACCCTCGACCTTGGCCTTGCGCGCCATGGCACCTCCTGCGACGTGTCGACGTCGAACTTACTGGTCGCCCGGGTGGCGGGCATGTCGGCTCGGCGGTGGGAATCTAGAGTGATCTCCATGAACACCGAGGTGGTACTCGACGCGGGTGCGGTCAGCCGCTGCCGTCGCCGGGTGCACCTCGAACACGACCCCGCCATGCGCGAGGTGCCGCTTTCCCCGCCCGACCCCACCGCGCAGCAGCGGATCGACGACGCCACCGCACACCGCGAGGACATCGTCGCCCGGCTGATGGCCGCCAACGACGACCAGTGGGTGAAGATCGGCCGCGACCTGCCCGCCCACGAGCGCGTCGAGCAGACGCTGCAGGCCTTCGCCGACGGCGCGCGCTACATCTGGGGTGCGCTGCTGCCGGTCGACACGGCCGGGCACCGGCGGGGCGGCATCGACCTGCTGGTCCGCAGCGGCCGCGGGTACGTCCCGGTGCTCGTCGTGCGCCACCGCATCACCGACCGCGGCGCCGGCGCCATCGTCACCGGGCTGACCGACCTCGACCCGGGGCACCGGAAGGCCGACGAAGGCCGCAAGATCCGCTCGCAGCCGCGTGACCAGCTCCGGCTCGTGCACATCCGCCGCATGCTGCAGACGCTCGGGCAGGCCGACGAGAGCCTCGTGCTCGGCGGTGTGATCGGGCTCGACGCCGACGTCGTCGTCTGGCACGACCTCGCCGCGGGCACCTGGCCGGGCGGGCGCAGCGCGCTCACCGAGTACCAGGCCCGGTTCGCCGACCGGCTGGCCATCGCCACCGCGGCCGCGAACGGCGAGGAGCCGCTCGCCGAGCCGTCGCGCGTGCTGGAGTGCCGCCGCTGCCCGTGGTGGCCGACGTGCGAGGTCGTGCTCACCGAGACCCGGGACGTCAGCCTCGTCGTCCGCGGCGAAGACGCCGTCGAGCTGCGCCGGGCCGGCGTGTCCACTGTGGACAAGCTGGCCGCGCTCGACCCGGCGGGCGAGCCGCCGGCGGTGAACTGGACGGGCGTCACCTTCCCGGATGCCGTCGTCCTCGCCCGCGCCTGGCTCGCCGACCTCACGCTGGTGCGCCGGGTCGGCCGGGTCGAGGTGCCGCGCGCCGACGTCGAGGTCGACGTCGACATGGAGAGCTTCGGCGACGCCGGCGCGTACCTCTGGGGCTGCCTGCTGACCGGCGCCGACATCGGTGTCGAGCAGGGTTACCGCGCCTTCGCGACGTGGGACCCGCTGCCCACCGACGACGAGGCCCGCTCCTTCGCCGAGTTCTGGGCCTGGCTCTCCGACGTCCGCGAGCGCACCGAAGCGGCCGGCCTGACCTTCCGCGCCTACTGCTACAACGCGCTCGCCGAGAACCGCTGGCTCTTCGGCTCGGTGGAGCGCTTCGGCGACCACCCCGGCGTCCCGTCGAAAAAGGACATCCAGTCCTTTGTGGATTCCGAGCAGTGGGTGGACCTCTTCCGCAGCGTCACCGACCAGTTCCTGTGCTCCCACGGCAAGGGCCTGAAGGTGATCGCGCCGGTCGCCGGGTTCGCCTGGCGCGACCCGGAGGCGGGCGGCGAGGCGTCGATGCGCTGGTACCGCGACGCCGTGGGCATGGACGGCGAGAAGCCGGACGACGACCAGCGCGAGCGGCTCCTGCGCTACAACGAGGACGACGTCCTCGCGACGCGGGCGCTGCGCGAGTGGATCGACGCGCGGGCGCAGGCCGAAGTGCCGTACATGTTCGACCTCTGAGTGTTGCGTCGGCTAAGACACTTGCCTGCTGACGCGTTCTGCGTAATACTCGTCTGCGAGTACTCGTGCGCGAGGAGACGAAATGAAGCGGCGGAAGGTCGGCAACCTGCTGGGCCTGGCCGTACTGTCCGCCGTGCAGGAACGCCCCATGCACCCGTACGAGATGGCGGCCGTGCTGAAGGAACGCGGCAAGGACGCCGACCTGCCGATCAAGTGGGGCTCGCTCTACACCGTCGTCGCCAACCTGGAGAAACACGGCTTCATCGAGGCCGTCGAGAGCGTGAAGGACGGCGGACGCCCCGAGCGGACCGTCTACCGGATCACCCCGGCCGGACGCGAGGAGTACGAGGACTGGGTCCGCGAGCTCGTCGGCACGGTCGACCCGGAACCCCCGCGGTTCCGGTCCGGGCTGTCGATGATCGGCGTCCTGGGCCCCGACCAGGCAATCAGCCGGCTGCGGGAGCGGCTCGATCAGCTCGACGAGCGGGCCGAGAAGCAGCGGGCCGGGCTCGATCAGCTGCGGCCGCTGATGCCGCGGATGTTCCTGATCGAGGTCGAGTACGACATCGCGATGACGGAGGCCGAGGCGCGCTGGGTGCGCGGCTTCCTCGACGAACTGACCAGCGGCACCATGCCGGGCATCGCAGCCTGGCGGCGCTGGCACGAGACCGGCGAGCTTCCTGACGACTTCGGGAAGCTCGTGGAGAAATAGCACGGACCCCGGGAGGTGCTGGCACACCGCCCGGGGTCCTCGACCCCGAACCGAGCACGCCCGGCCACGAGGTGGCACCGCAAGGATAAACCGGGTGCGCTCTTCGGTTCGGTCCAACCGAGGAGGAGATCCATGGAGACGACCCGCAAGCACCGAGTGCCCGAAATGGAGGGGTTCCAGGCCCGCTGGTACGCCAAGAACCGCGGGACCGAAGCCCAGCTCGCGCAGTACCGGCGACAGGCGGCCGAGGTCACCGCCGGCTGGCCGGAGGGCGCCGAAGTCCTGGAGGTCGCGCCCGGGCCCGGCTTCTTCGCCGTGGAGCTGGCGAAGCGCGGCTACCGCGTCACCGGGCTCGACATCAGTCACACGATGGTGGAGATCGCCCGGGAAAACGGCCCGGACATCGACTTCCGCCAGGGCGACATCACGCACGCGCCGTTCGCCGACGAGTCGTTCGACTTCCTGGTCTGCCAGGCCGCGTTCAAGAACTTCCGGCAACCGGTGAGCGCGCTGAACGAGATGCACCGGTTGCTGCGCCCGGGCGGCTACGCGGTGATCCACGACCTCAACCATCAAGCCACCGGCGCGGACATCGACCGCGTGGTGGCCGGGATGAACGTCGGTGTCGTCGCCGGCTTCACCACCCGGCAGGCGCTCACCTGGCTGCGGCGCCGCGCGTTCACGCCGGCGCAGTTCGAGGAGCTGGCTGCGGCAAGCGCGTTCGGCGGCTGCTCGGTCACCACCGACGGCATCGGCCTGGAGGTCCGCCTCACCCGCTGACCGGCAGAGGGCGGCACTCTCACGTTAAAGTGCCGCCCGTCGGGATCAGCGGGGGGCCATCCGGAGCGAGCCGTCCATGCGGACGACCTCGCCGTTCAGGTAGTCGTGGTCGATCAGGGACAGCGCGAGCTGCGCGTACTCGTCCGGCCGGGCGAGCCGCTTCGGGAACGGGACGCCGGCCGCGAGCGACGCGCGGAAGTCGTCGCTGACCGTGGCGAGCATCGGGGTGTCGACGATGCCCGGCGCGATGGTCAGCACGCGGATGCCGTGTGAGGCCAGGTCACGGGCCGCGGGGAGGGTCATGCCGACGACGCCGCCCTTGGACGAGGAGTAGGCGACCTGCCCGATCTGGCCGTCGTACGCGGCGATCGAGGCGGTGTTGATGATGACGCCGCGAGCGTCGTCCGCGAGGGGCTCGGTCTTCGCGATCGCCTCGGAGGCGATGGTCAGCACGTTGAAGGTGCCGACCAGGTTGATCTGGATGACCTTCGCGTACAGCGCGAGGTCGTGGCGGCCCTTCTTGGACAGGATCCGCGCGGACGGCCCGATGCCGGCGCAGTTCACCACGGTCCGCAGCGGCACGCCGGAGCCGGCGGCCTGCGCGACGGCGGCCTCGACCTGGTCGACGTCGGTGACGTCGGCCTCGACGTAGGTGATGCCGTCGAGCTGCTCGGCCTTATCGATGGACGACGCCAGGTCCAGCGCGAACACCCGCGCGCCCTTGGCCGCGAGGGCCTTCGCCGTCGCGCCGCCGAGGCCGGACGCGCCCCCGGTGACGAGCGCCGCGGTGCCGTTGATCTGCATCTCTGCCGTTCCCTTCGCTGCTCCGATTCGCTGGGACAGGTTAACGCTCGTTCGCATGCGGCCGGTTCGTGTCTTCGCTCACCGCTCCCGGGCGCGACCGGTTCCGTTAGCGCGGTGGTCACGTCCGGCTGTCACCTTCAGCACCATGACGCCAGCTCGGATCGTGGTGGTAGGAACCGGATACGTCGGCTTGACCACGGGGGCCTGCCTGGCCGGCCTCGGGCATTTCGTCACCTGCGTGGACGTCGACCGCGCGAAGGTCTCGCGGCTGGCCGCGGGCCGCGTCGACATCCTCGAACCGGGGCTCGACGACCTGGTGAACCGCGGGCTCGCGGCGGGGCGCCTCCGGTTCGTCGTCGGCGCGCGGGACGCCGTCCGCGACGCGCAGGCGGTGTTCCTCTGCGTGCCGACGCCGATGGGGGCGGGCGGCTCCGCGGACCTGCGCGCGGTCGAGGCGGTGACGGCCGAGATCGGCGACGTCCTGCCCGCCGGCTGCGCGCTGGTCACCAAGTCGACCGTGCCGGTCGGCACGTCGAAGCGGATCCAGGCGCTGGTCGGCCGGACCGACGTGCCGGTGGTGTCGAACCCCGAGTTCCTCCGCGAAGGCACCGCGGTCGCCGACTTCCTGGGGCCGGACCGGATCGTCGTCGGCTCGGACGACCTCGCCGCCGCGCGCCGGGTCGGCGAGCTGTACGCCGAGCTGGACGCGCCGGTCGTCGTCGCCGACGCGGCGAGCGCGGAGCTGGTCAAGTACGCCGCCAACTGCTACCTCGCGCTGAAGCTGTCCTACGTCAACTCGATCGCCGAGCTGTGCGAACGGCTCGGGGCGGACATCGACCTCGTCACCGAGGGCATGGGGTACGACCGGCGCATCGGGCGGACGTTCCTCAAGCCCGGCCCCGGCTGGGGCGGCTCCTGCCTGCCGAAGGACACCAGCGCGCTGGTCAAGGTGGCCGAATCGGTGAACTACGACTTCACCATGCTGACCTCGGCCATCGACGAGAACATCGCCCAGCGCGACCGGATCGTCGCGAAGATCGCCGGCGCGGTCGGCGGGACGCTGGCCGGCGCCCGGATCGGCGTGCTGGGCCTGGCGTTCAAGGCGGGCACGAACGACCTGCGCGACTCGCCCGCGCTCGCCGTGTCCTCGGTGCTGGGCGCGCTGGGCGCGGAGCTGACCGCCTACGACCCGGCGGTCGACGGCGAGATCCCCGGGATGACCGTCGTCGACGACGCCTACCAGGTCGCGAAGGACGCGGACGCCGTCGTCGTGCTGACCGAGTGGGCCGAGTTCAAGCACCTCGACTGGGCCGCGATGGCCGAGCTGATGGACGGCATCGACGTCGTCGACACGCGCAACCTGCTCGACCCGCGGGTGATCGTGGCCGCCGGGCTGTCCTGGCAGGGCGTCGGGCGGCCGCGGGCGGCGGCGCGAATCAAGGTTTCCTGATCTTCCGCGGCCCGCTAGGGTGATCGGTACGGCATCGCGTGTCGGTCACCGGCTGGGTGAGACATGGAGGTGGCGGGAGTGCCCCGGAGGCATTTCAATCGTGTCGGTATCCGTTTCCGTTGAATTGAACCACTTGATCGTCCCGTCCCGGAACAACCGGGAATCCGCCGAATTCCTGGCGAACCTGCTCGGCCTCGAAGTCGGCGAAGAATGGGGCCCGTTCATCCCCGTCGAGACGCGCAACGGCGTCCGGCTGGACTTCGCGAGCGTGCCCGAGAAGGACCTTCGCCTGCAGCACTACTGCTTCCTCATTCCGGAAGACGACTTCGACGCCGTGTTCGCGCGGCTCGTCGGAACGGGCGTGACCTACCACGCCGATCCGATGGGAAAGCAGATCGGCGAAACCAACCACAACCACGGCGGCCGGGGTGTCTATTTCCTCGATCCCGGCGGCAACGGGATGGAAATCATCACGCAGCCGTACGAGCCGGACCGGAAGCGGCCGTCGTCCTGGTGAAAGTTCCTTAGCAATGCGTACTATCGGGGCATGTTCACGACGAGGCCGGAGCTGACCGGCACCTTCGGGATGGTGGCATCGACGCACTGGCTGGCTTCGGCCACCGGGATGGCGGTGCTGGAGGACGGCGGCAACGCGTTCGACGCGGCGGTCGCGGCCGGCTTCGTCCTGCAGGTCGCCGAGCCGCACCTGTGCGGCCCGGCGGGCCAGGTGCCGGGCCTCTTCGTGACGGCGGACGACCCGGCCCCGCGGGCGCTGGCCGGACAGGGCCCGTCGCCCGCGGGGGCCACGTCCGCGCACTTCGCTTCGCTGGGCCTGGACCTGATCCCCGGCAGCGGCCTGCTCCCGGCGACCGTCCCGGGCGCCTGGGACGCCTGGCTCCTGCTGCTTCGCGACTACGGCACGAAGCCACTTCGCACGGTGCTGTCGTACGCGATCGGCTACGCGCGCAACGGCGTCCCGCTGGTGTCGCGCGTCGGCGACACGATCAGCGCGGTGGCCCGCCTGTTCACCGAGCACTGGCCGACGTCGGCGGCGCTCTGGATGCCGGACGGCAAGCCCGCGGCCGGCCTGCACCGCAACCCGGCGCTGGCCGACACGTGGGAGCGTCTCCTGCGGGAGGCGGAGTCGGTATCGGGCCGCGAGGCGCAGATCGACGCCGGACGTCGGGCCTGGTCGCAGGGTTTCGTGGCGGAAGCGATCGACGCGTTCAGCCGTCGCGCGTTCCGCGACGATTCGGGCCGCGACCACGCGGGCCTGCTGACCGGCGAGGACCTGGCGTCGTGGTCGGCGACGTACGAGACCCCCGCATCCGTCGACGTCGGCGACTGGCGCCTGGTGAAGATGGGCGGCTGGACCCAGGGCCCGGCGCTGCTGCAACAGGCGCTCCTGCTGCACGGCTTCGGCACCGAGCTGTCCTATGTGGACGGAATCCCGTCGGAGCGCACGGTGCACCTGGCGACCGAAGCGGCGAAGCTGGCCTTCGCGGACCGGGAGGCCTGGTACGGCGACACCGACGTCCCCCTGGACGTGCTGCTTTCGCCGTCATACACCGACGCCCGCCGCGCGCTGATCGGTGAGTCGGCTTCGGCTGAGCTCCGCCCCGGCGACGCCCGCGGCCCGGCGCGTCTCCCGGCCATCCTGGGCTCCCTGCAGGGCATCGAAGCGGGCGGCGGCGCCACGGGCGAGCCGACGGTGGGCCCCCAGGGCCAAACCCGCGGCGACACGGTCCACCTGGACGTCGTCGACGCGGCGGGCAACCTGGTGTCCCTGACGCCGTCGGGCGGCTGGCTGCAGTCGAGCCCGACGATCCCTTCCCTGGGTTTCTGCCTGGATTCCCGCGGCCAGATGTTCTGGCTGGAGCAGGGCTTGCCGAACTCCCTGGCCCCGGGCAAGCGCCCGCGCATCACGCTGTCCCCGTCGCTGGCCCTGCGCGACGGCGTCCCGGCATTGGCGTTCGGCACCCCGGGCGGCGACCAGCAGGACCAGTGGCAGCTGTGCTTCTGGCTGGCCCACGTCTACGGCGGCCTCAACCTCCAGGAGTCGATCGACGCACCGGCCTGGCACACGACGGCGTTCCCGAGCTCGTTCTACCCGCGGTCCTGGAACCCGCGCGAGCTGGTGGTGGAGTCCCGCCTCGGTGCGTCCACTGTGGACGCACTCCGCGCCCGCGGCCACTCGGTGGTGGACGCGGGCGACTGGGCGCTGGGCCGCCTGTCCGCGGTTTCCCGCGCGGACGGGGTCCTGCGGGCGGCGGCGAACGCACGCGGGATGCAGGGCTACGCGGCAGGTCGCTAACCGGAGCAGTCGGCGCCGAGCCTGGCAGCAACCAGACCAGGCCGGGCTGCCACCCCAGAATCACAGTTACCTTTTTCGTAGTTTCTGATCAAGGAGCTGTGGTCACCAGACCCGGCATGACTAACGCCCCCAGTCGAACCCATGATCCGGGGGGTGGTGTCACCGGGTCTGGTGGCACCGAGGGACCGCTGATAGGGACATGGCCACCGCTGGGTAGGTCTCGTCGCAGGCGTGGGTGCCGGCCATCGATGCCCAACCCGGTGACCACTCGCGGCGAACGAACGGCATGGTGGATGAGCAGCACTTTCGGCGTGTTTCTCGGCCTGGACGTCGGCAAGGACGCCCATCACGCGGTCGGTCTCGACCCGGACGGCAACCGGCTGCACGACGCGCCGCTGCCCAACACCGAACCCAAACTGAAGGCCCTGTTCGACAAGCTCGCCGCGCACGGAACGCTGCTGGTCGTGGTCGACCAGCCCGCCACCATCGGCGCGTTGCCGGTCGCGGTCGCCTGCGCCGCCGGGCACCAGGTCGCCTACCTGCCCGGCCTGGCGATGCGCCGCATCGCCGACCTCTACCCCGGCCGGGCGAAGACCGACGCCCGCGACGCGTTCGTCATCGCCGACGCGGCCCGCTCCCTGCCGCACACGCTGCGGCCCGTTGATGTCGGCGATGAGGCGCTGGCGGAGCTGGAGGTGCTGGTCGGGTTCGACGATGACCTGGCCGGCGAAGCCACCCGGATCAGCAACCGCATCCGCGGGCTGCTCACCGGCATCCACCCCGCCCTCGAACACGCCATCGGCCCGCGGATCAGCCACCCGGCCGTGCTGGAAATCCTGTCTCGCTGCGGAGGCCCGGCCGGCATCGCCAAGGCCGGCCGCCGCAAGCTCACCGCGATCGCCAAGGCCCACGCTCCGCGCATCGGCGAGCGGCTGGTCGAGGCGATCATGACCGCGCTGGGCGAGCAGACCGTCACCGTTCCGGGCACCGCCGCCGCGGACACGGTCTTGCCTCGGCTGGCCGACAGCCTCAAAACAGTTCTCCTGCAACGGAAACAGGTTGCTGAGCAGGTCGAGGGGATACTCGATGCGCACCCTCTTGCCGGGGTCCTGACCTCGATGCCCGGCATCGGCGTCAGGACCGCAGCCCGCATCCTGCTCGA
>NZ_PPHG01000081.1 GCF_002904295.1 Amycolatopsis sp. CA-128772 | reverse complement strand
TACCCGCCCGGGACTCCGCCGGCCCGGCACCGGTTCCTCGTCCGCAACCGGCTCATCGCCGCTTCTCTCGGGGATCTTCGGCAGTGCGTCGCGGTGCAGCGGGAGTTTTCGCAGCTCAAAGACCTTGGGCGGCAAAACTACCGAGTGCAACACGTGTTGCGCAAGGCGACCTGCCGTCTGGATCTTCAGCGCAGCGGACGAGAGGTGGAGACGGCGGCGGCGACGGTCAGCCCGCCGGGAACGTAAGACAGGGCCCCTGCCTGGTCGCGCCGGCAGGGGCCCTGTTGATCTTCAGTGTGGTGTCTAGCCTGCGAGGCGTCGAACGAAAGACCGCGTCGGCTTCCGCTCAGCCAGGAGGCTTTCGTGCCAGTCGTCGTGCTTCGCGTGGTCGACGACCCAGGCTCCGCAGATCTCGCAGGCGGCCCCGGCGGGAACGGGCCCGGCGATCTGCCGCGCCGCAGTTGCGGCGTGATTCGGCGCCGTCTTGCTGTCGATCGGGGTGATCATGCCTGCGATCGTGACCCACCGGGGCTTCCAGTCTGCCTCGATGTCGTCGTCGTCCACTTCGCAGGCCTGGAGGAACTGCTCGACGAACTTCCACGTGGGAAGCTTGGTTCCGCTCAGGTTCCGGGTGATCGACGCGGGCGACCACGGGATCGTGCGCGTGAGTTCGCGGTAGGAGGGGTCGCCCGCGAGGCGACGGACCCACCGCAGATCGGTCGCGAAGCTGATGAGCTCGTCCATGATGGACTCGTGCAAGGCGGGCTGCTTGGTAAACATGATGTCGCTCCTCGGTGAAGAGGCGGGACCGGGGGGCGCCCGGAGGGCGCCACCCCGATCACCGTTTGGTTCAGCTCAGGACCGGGTGCTGCGGGCCGTCGTCGATCGACGGACCGCCGCCCTTGTCGCCGCCGATGATCCGGCGGACGACTTCGGCGGCCAGGAGACCGGCGGTGAAACCGGCGGCCAGGGTGACCTCCAGGCCGAAGCCGAAGGACAACCCTTCCCAGATGAACGCGAGGACGAACATCAAAACCAGCGAAGCAGAAAGAAATCTGGTGAGCATGAGAACCTCCCTCCTGCTCGTTTCTCGGTGGTCCAGGTGGCGGTCGGTTCGCCAGATGGGTGAAGAAGCCCCCATGATCCTTTCGGGGGCGAGATCAAGTGCCCTGCAAGGCGGGAGATCTCAAGGGCATCATTCCAGCACGATGGGGTCGCCGTCAAATACTCCGCGTCGACCTGTAACGCCCTCGGTGCAGTCGAGACGGAACCGTGGCCGTCCGCGCGGGTGGTGTCATAGGTAATCGATTTCAGTTGCAAACGCAAATGGTTGGAGAGTAACTCACGGCTGTCTGCAAAGTTGACAGAAGAGCGACAATTGATCTTGCTTAAGCGCAAAGCTTAGAGGAACCTAAGCGCGGCCTGAGTGTGGCCTGTTGAAGCGTGTCGAAGTGAGCGATCATGCTCGAGGTAATGCATCATTTGTATGCGAAGACGTAGAGGAGACATGGCGAAGGCCCCCCGATTGCAGTCGGAGGGCCTTCTTAATCCCGATGCCGCCACCTGGACCAACAGAGAGACGAGCTCGGGAGACTATGAGGTTGAAGCGCGCAGCTTGGCGGGACTGCGGGCAGCGCGCGTGAGCGCATGCTTAACACTACTCGCGCGGAGGCTTAGATCAAGGGATCCGGCGGGCTGAGGAAGGCTCAGGAGATCCTAGGGGCAGCGGACAGGCTTCTGAACAGCGAAAATGCTGCAGGCTCGCGCCCTGACGGAGAGAGGGGCTGGGCGCGACTGGGAGCGTCGCCCGATGCCGTCGTGCATGTGGTGCGTATTGAGCCAGCCAGTGCGCCATTGGCGTGCCGGCGGGACGGTGCCGCGTCGTGAGCGTGGCGTGTCCGGATGGCCTCTAGCTGCGCAAACGCCTCCTGGTGGCCCGCCGAGCAGCATGCCTGGCGGCGTGTCCGTCGAGGCGGTTTCTGTTCGCCGAGTCGTTGGCCTGAGCGGGCGGTGCAGGTAATCTGCTGGCCTGAGTGACAGCAGGAGAGGAGAGGGGTGCACCGTGTCCAGCAGTAGGAGCGCCAGGTGGCGGCACTTGTGTGCGATTGTCAGCATGTCGAACCCTCCTCTGCCATCGATCTGGTTATCAAGTCAGTCAGCTAGGTCTCCACTTGGTGCTTCTTCCCTTGCCTGTCTGCCGGTGAGCTTTCTTTGCCTGTCTGCCCGTTGAGGTTGTCCCCTAGGTCCGGGCTCGCTCCATGACTATATGGCGGCAGGGCGAGCCGGGGACAAGTTCTCGGCAACACGGGAAACAAGATGGAACAGATTGGAACGTGATGCAACGCAGTGGAACGACTTGCGGTGGACTAACACCGCCTTGTCGGATAGCGTCTGCGTCACTTCGACGGTCGAGTTGACTGAAGTTACTCCTGCGTGTGCATAGTTTTGGCCGGGCTTCAATAGTGGCGCGATTGTCGACGCTTAGTTGGCCTTCGCGATTGGTTCTGAAGTTGGTCATTCAGGTCAATTAGAGTAGATAAGCTCGTTGCCTGAAGGCAATCGTGACGTGCGGGACGATCGCCCTCGCGGTTCGACCCGCAAGGGCGATCGTGCCTGCGATCAGCCTCGTTTGTTGAGGTTGGCGATGAGCTCCCGGTTGGCGGTCCGCGCAGCCTCGAGTTCTTGATCGCGTTCCTCGGCCTGGTCTCGCAGGGTGACGACCTGTTGCTCCAACTGCGTGATCCGATGTTGGAGCTGGTCGATGTCCGCGGGATCTCCGAGTCCGGATTCGCGCCAAGCCTGCTCCCCGAGGACCTCGGAGAGCTTGCGTTCCAGCTGTCTGACGTGGGCAGCCTGCCGAGACAGTCGTTCCTGGGCGTTGGCGAGGTCGGCCTGCAATGATGCCCGACTGACCATCGGCCCGCCGCGCCCGGCGGGCGGGTCTGTTTGGGCGGTGTGTATCAGTGCCAGCAGATCCGGATGCCGGTAAGGGAAGGTCCGGTCAACGCCGGCGGCGCGCGCGATCGCCGACACGCTGATCTCGCCGCCGCCGGTGCTGGCCGCGTTGATCGCCTTGATCACGCGTTGCCGACGGCGAGCCGAGTCCGCGCGCCGCCCCTCGATCATCGGGTTGGTCATGCTGTCCTTTCTTGGCGGACGTCGGGCAGCGGCTGGCGGATGCGCGGGATCCCGAGGCCGACGACCCGGTTGCGGGTCTTGCGGACGACGGCAACGGACTCCTCGATCTGGGCTCGTTCCTCGGCGGTGAGGTCATCGAGGTCGGCCTTGACTCGGCTGATCAGCCGACGGACCCGCTTGATCTCCTCGTCCGAGGGCATCGCTTCGGCCTTGGCCCACTCGTCCGCGTCGACGGTGGCCAGCAGCCGCTCGCGGTTGCGGAGCAGGTCGCCGAGGTAGGTCTGCATGTCAGGCAGGTAGGACACGTCGGTGCTGAAGTGACCGCAGCCGACGCAGCGGAACCGGATCGGGCAGTCGTGTCCGCCGGCGGCGACGTTGCTGGGCTCGCTGCAGGCGCCGTAGGGGACGGCGACCTCGCCGACCGCGCGGCGGGCGTGTTCGGAGTCGAGCAGGGCTTTCGCCTCACGCCAGATGCGGTTGCCGTGCCGGTCGAACTGCATGGTCGTGACCCGCTCGACGGCCTCCCGCCGGCGTTCCTCGCCGACGCGGTAATACGACTGCGTCGTTTCGAGCACCCGGTGATCCATCAACTCGCGCAGGACGTCGACGGCGACTCCGGCGTCAGCGTGCCGTTGCGCGTAGGTGTGCCGGTAGGCGTAGAGAATGATCCGCTTCTTGTCGAAGGGCAGCATCTTCGTCACCACCTTGCCGTCGATCTCGACCGCGGCCGGGACCTCGACCTCGGGGAACGCGGTGACCCACTCGCGGTGGCGGCCCGAGACCCAGCTGTCGGTGATGCACTTCGTGCCGTGGGGGTTCCTCGTCGGAGCGGGCAGAAGTTTGAGCTTGCCGGCTGGTTCGTCAGGAAAGCGGTCGCGGACGCGTTGCTGCTGCTTCTCGATGACCGCCGCGGTGGCTCCGGGGATCGGCAGCCGCCGGTCCTTCCGGTTGGCCTTGATGTTGTCGTAGATCAGGACCGGTTTCCCGTCGCCGTCGCGTTCGAGGCATTCCAGCTTGAGCTGGCAGATCTCGTCCGGGCGGCGGCCGGTGTCGATCAGCAGCTCGACCGCGATGCGGATCTCCGGGCAGCTCGCGGTTTCCAGCCGCTGCAGGTGCGAACACAGGTGCCGCATGACCTCGACGGGAAGGTCTTTGCCGGCTTCGGAGTCCTCGGGCTCGTCGGGAATGTCCTCGGCGGTGATGGTGAAGTCGTCGGGCAGGCCGTGTAGCGGGCGTCCGGGCCTGGTCAGGCTCAATGCGCGCATCTCGCCGATCATCTTGCGGAGGTTCCGGATGGCGTTGAGCCGCTGGTAGGCGCTGATGTCGTCCTCGGCCTGCAGGTGGGCCAGCCGGTTGAGGAAGTTGGTGATGTCCACCCGTGCCAGCGCGGCGGGAATCTCACCGCGGTCCTCCCGCTGCAGGCGCAGGCTGTCAGACAGCAAAGCGAGGCAGTTGATCCTGTTCTGGCAGGTGTTCGCTGCGCCTCCGCCGCGTCGGCGTGGCAGATCTTCGTGCGCCCAGGCTTTCGCGGCTTCCCGCAGCCAGGGCTGGGAGATGCCGGTGAAGCGTAGGGTGCCCCGGGCGCCGAACACGGTCGCATCCCAGACGTCCTTGTGCCGTTCGGTCTCGGGGTTCAGGCGCAGCCGTCGGCTCGCGACCACGAACGCGTTGCCCAGTGCGCGGGAACCGGGCGAGAGGTCAGCAGGATCGACCTCGTCCACCGAGCTGAGTTCCTTGCTGCGGATGTGGTCGCAGAGCGGCCGGAACTCGCTGTGCTCGGACTTCACTCCCTCCGCCGTGCGTTGCTGCAGGCCGTAGAGGACCTCGGCGACGACGCGGGGCGGCAGCCCGCGCAGGCTGACCTCGCATCCGATCGCCGCGGCCGGCTGGGTGCGGCGCCAGTGCTGCTCGTCGATCTCGGCCAGGTCCTTGCGGCGTCGGAAGGTGCGCCAGCGCAATGAGTGGGTGTGGCAGTAGTTGCCCTTGCCGACCCGGTCGCGGGTGCAGGCAACGACGTCGCACGGCCCGAACGAAGGCAGCCCGACCACGTCCGGGTGAACGACGAACTGCTCCAGCGGCAGGTCGAGCACGTAAACCCGCTGGTAGCGGTGAGTGCTGCAGAGCGCGTAACCGCGGGTCGACCAGGGGCGCTGGCACTCGGGAACTGCGCAGAGCTCGATCGTGTTGTGCCGGGTTCGGACGCGAGCGACCGCGGTGAACCGCTCGAGCGGTGGACGGCCGTGCTGCTTCCAACGGATGTTGCAGGCTGAGCAGAAGCCGTCGACCCGGCTCGACCGCTGATCACAGCCGAGCACCGCGCACTCGTTCCAGCCCAGCAGCGGATGTGCCTGCGGGAACGTCACCGTCTGCCGGTCGCTAGACCAGCTCAGCAGGTCCAGGAACTCCGTGGTGGTGGCCGCCCAGAGGCCGGCGGTGATGTCGTCCGGCTGGTCCGCGCCCGGCGCGGCAAGGGCCAGGGTCGCCGTCATCGGACGCCCTCGATCAGTGTCCGCGGGGTGGGGACGCGCTCGACTGCGGCGCGTAGCCGGTCCTTCGACGGATGTAAGTAGATCTGGGACGAGGATGGGCTGACGTGGCCTAACAGCTTCTGGATTTCGTCCAGCGCCGCGCCGGAGTCCGCGAGATTACTGGCGAACGCGTGGCGGCACTTGTGCGGCGTGATACTGCGTGTGATTCCGGCTCGAGCGCAGAGGATCTCGAACAGCTCATTGAGCGCATCCGGCGTCACCGGACTGCCCAACGGCTGCTGGAACAGGTTGACCAGCAGAAAGTCACTCTCTGCCGCGGCTGGGCAGTCCTGCCGTTCGAGCAGATACTGATCGATCGATCGCACGACCAGGAAATCCACCGGCACCCAGCGCGTGTAACGGGACTTCGCCCAGGCGCCGTTGCTGTTCTCCCGCCGCACGATATGTAGGTGAGCGCCCTGGACCTCACAGCCCAGGGACCTGCTGTCCGGGAGCAGGTGCAGGTCACTGCGCCGCAGTCCGGTGACCTCGCCCCGGCGCAGACCTGCCCTGGCCAGCAGCAGCACGATCAGCCGGTCGCGAGCCGAGCGACACGCTATAAACAGTGCGACGACCTCCTCGTCGCTGGCCCGGTCCACCGCAGTCTCCGGCTCGTGAAGCTGATGCCGGGCGCGCAGCCGGTGAGCCAGCCGGGCGTCCTCGCCCCGTGCGACCTCGGGCAGGTCCCGGTCATCGGCCAGCTCGTAGAGCACGCCGAGCACCCACTGCGGGGCCTCTCCCTGAGCGACGGCGAATGTCAGGAACCCTCGCGTCGCCACCAGCACCCTGTTGATCCGCTTCGGCCCACGCACCGGCGTCGCTCCCGGCCCACACACGACATCCTGGTCCTCGGCCGGGGTGTATTTCAGCCAGGTCATGAACAGGCCCATCTCGGTGGCCGCGGTCGTCCAGTCCCGGCCGGTGCGTAGGCACCACCGCAGGAACAACACCACGCCGCCGGCGTAGGACTTCACCGTCGACTCGGCTCGATCTCGGCCGAACCGCAGCTCGCGCAGATACCGATCGGCCGCCGGCACCACGTCCAGCTCACTGTCCAGCACCGTCCAGTACCGACCGCCCGACGGCAACTGCACCTTGAATGTTCGCACGTTGTATCTCTGCTCCTTCTTGATCAACAACAAGAAGCCACAGAGCTACACCCCCAGAGAACCATCGCAGCACCCACCCAGATACAGGCCAGTGCAACGACACACCACACCTTCTATACCCCGAGAGAACGCCGCGCTCACCGAAGGCACTCTGGTCGTCGAGGCGGGTCGGCGCAGCGGCGCCCGCAACACCGCGAACACCGCCGGTGCGCTCGGCAAGGTCGTGATGGCGCTGCCGGGGCCGGTGTCTTCCGGGATGTCCGCCGGCTGTCACGACCTGATCCGTGATGCCCGGGCGACGCTGGTCTCGAGCGTCGACGAGGTCCTCGAGACCGTCGGCCACTTCGGCGCCGTCGAAGCCACCGCGGGGCGGCCGAAACGGCGTACCGACCGGTTGGGGCCGGAGGCGCTGCGCACCTTCGAAGCACTGGCTGTGCGCGCGGACCGGTCCGACTTCGAAATAGCGGCCGAATCCGGCCTGCCGCTGCGGCGGGTGCGGGCGCTGCTGCCGGAACTGGAGATCGACGGATTCGCCGTCCGCGGGGAAGCGGGCTGGCGACGACGGAAGGAAAGCGCGTGACCACCACGGAATCCGGGCGAATTCGTCGACCGCGTTCGGCCGGTCCGGTGCGGACGCGTGGCGATCCTTGACCGGAGGCGGTTGTTCGCGCAGCGTGACAGCCATGCCGTCATCACGCTCCGGACGGGCCCGCCGCCCCGATCTGCGCGCGCTCCGGGCCGCGCTACCCGAGCCCGTGCGGGCCGTCGTCGCCGGCTACGAACGGCACCTCGGGCTGGAACGCGGCCTGTCCGCGCACACCGTGCGGGCCTACGTCGGCGATGCCGTGGCCTTGCTGGGTTTCGTCGTGGACGGCGGGGGCGGGATCGCGGACCTGGACCTCGCCCGGCTGCGGGCGTGGCTGGCCGCCCAGCAGTCCGGCGGGGCGAGCCGGACGACGCTCGCGCGGCGGGTCGCCTCGGCGCGGACGTTCACCGCCTGGGCGCACCGCACCGGCGTCCTCGCCACGGACCCGGGTGGCCGGCTCGCCGCCCCGCGGGCGCACCGCACCCTGCCCGGGGTGCTGCGTGCCGGGCAGGCGGGGGAGGTGATGCAGGCGTCGGCGGCCGGGGCGGCGCAACGCGATCCGGTCGCCCTGCGTGATCGCGCGATCGTCGAGCTGCTCTACGCCACCGGCATCCGTGTGTCCGAGTTGTGCGGGCTGGACGTCGGCGAGGCCGACTTCTCCCGTCGTGTCGTGACGGTGCTGGGGAAGGGCAGCAAGGAGCGGGTCGTCCCGTTCGGGGTCCCGGCGGCCGAGGCGCTCGGCGACTGGATCGAGGAGGGGCGGCCGAAGATCGTCGCCGAAACGGGAGGTGAGAGCGCCGAACCCGCGCTTTTCCTCGGGGTGCGGGGGAAACGCGTCGACCCACGGGCGGTGCGGCGGGTGGTGCACGATGCCGTCTCCGCGGTGCCCGGAGCTGCCGACATGGGGCCGCACGGCCTGCGGCATTCGGCCGCGACGCATCTGCTCGAAGGGGGTGCCGATCTCAGGAGCGTTCAGGAACTGCTTGGTCACGCTACGCTTGCCACGACGCAGCTCTACACTCATGTGACCGTCGACCGGTTGAAAGCGATCCATGACCGAGCGCACCCCAGGGCCTGAGGCGGTCCGGGGAGGCTCGCCGGGGTCGTCAGCAGCAGGCCCGGCGGCGCACGCGCATCCGCACGAGCACGGAGACGACACTGAGCCGCATGCCGAGAACGACGGTGCAATGACCGCAGGCCCGCACGTGACCGAAGCCGGAGTGAAGACTCACGGTGAGGCTGCCACGCCCGCGGAGACCCGGGTCGGCTACGACGTCGACGCCGGGATCGCGGCGCTGTGGCAGCAGTTCGCCGACAGCCCGGACCAGGCGTCGCGCGATCGGCTCGTGCTGCACTACGCCCCGCTGGTCAAGTACGTCGCCGGCCGGGTCGGGACCGGCCTGCCGACCCACATCGACGTGGGTGACCTGGTGCAGTCGGGCATCTTCGGCCTCGTCGACGCGATCGAGAAGTTCGACCCCGAGCGCGGCCTGCGCTTCGAGACCTACGCGATGCAGCGCATCCGCGGCGCGATTCTGGACGACCTCCGTTCGCAGGACTGGGTGCCGCGCGCGGTCCGCAGCAAGGCCAAGGAGGCCGAGCGCGCGATGGAGCGCCTCGGCGCCCGCCTGCACCGCACCCCGACCGACGCGGAGCTCGCCACCGAGCTCGGCATCGGCCTCGACGATCTGCGCGACTTCTACGGCCAGCTGCAGCTCACCAGCGTCGTCGCGCTGGAGGACCTGGTGGCCGCGGGCAAGGACAGCGGCTCGCTGGTCGACACGCTGCCCGACGACGACGCCGTCGACCCGGTCGCGGTGCTCGTCGACCAGGACAACCGCCGCCAGCTCGCCCAGGCGATCGCGCAGCTCACCGAGCGGGACAAGATCGTGGTCAGCCTCTACTACTTCGAGAGCCTGACCCTCGCCGAAATCGGCAAGGTCCTCGGCGTCACGGAGTCCCGGGTGAGCCAGCTGCACACGCGGGCGGTCATGCGGCTGCGCGCCAAGCTGGTCGAGCAGACCGGCGCCTGATCAGCCACCACCTCCCCACGGCTTGAGCCGGTATTCGCCGGCCTCGCCGGTCAGCGCGAGCGGATCGACGTACTCCTCGCCACGCCGCACACCCCAGTGCAGGCAGGCCGCCACCAGGCAGCCGGGGTGCCCGGCGAGGACGCTGCCGAGCACCTGCCCCCGGTAGACCTGCTCACCCACGGCGACCTTCGCTGCGACGGGCTCGTAGGTGGTCCGCAGCCCACCATCGTGGTCGACGGACAGCACGGGCCGCCCACCCACCATCCCGGCGAAGACGACGACCCCCACATCGGCGACCAGCACGTCCTGCCCAGGCACGGCGGCCAGGTCGACCCCGCGATGGCCGGCACCGAAGGGGGTCTCCGGGGCGTCGAAATACTTCGTGACCACCGGAACGGGTGATAAAGGCCAGGCGAGCCGCGATTGCCGCCAGACTAGGGGGCTGCCCGACCCCGGCTCGGGGACCTCGGGACCCAGCACTGGCGGAGCCAGACGGCTCGCCGGTGGCTCCGCCGCCATCCGGGAGCCCTGCGGGGTCGACCTGCCGCTCCACGGCTCCGTCGCCGACGCTCCGACCCAGAAACTCGACTGCGGTGGCGCAAGATCGCCCGCCCATGGCTCGGCAGGGGGCTTGGGGACCGCAGTGCCGGGTGGTGGCGCAGGGCCGTCTGCCCACGGCCCCGCCTGCAGCCCGGAGACCGCAGCGTCCGCCGGTGGCGGGAGGCCGTCCGTCCACGGCTCCGCAGGCGGCCCGGCGCCCGCCGGCGGTGCCGGACCGCCCAGCCACGGCTCCGCCGCTCTCGGCGACTCGAACCCACCCGTCCGGGCGCCACCTGTCCCCAGGACCTCCGACTCCGCCCGCCCATCTCCCAGCACCGCCGCCCGGCCGCTCGCAGTTCCGCTTTCAAACCCACCTCCGAAAGTTCCGAACACCGCCGTGACCAGGGCAACCACACCCCAGAACCACCCGACCACCCACCGCCGGAAACGCTTGATCGACTCCATGACTCCAGCGTGCGGGACTCCGGCGTCCCGTGGGGCGGTGATGCCGAATCTGTGGATAACCGGAGGCGATGTGGACAACTGCGCCGTCCAGTGGCCGCCGGTGGGGGACGGGGTGGTGGGAGGGGGTAGAATCTTTTCCGCGGTCCGCGTGAGCGGGCTGACTTCGCGTGCACGTGCGCGTTCCCCCGGTTTTCCAGCTCCACTGCCGGGCGAGTCGCACGGGGTCCGGCGGTCCCCGGGGTTCTCACCTCGGGGTCCGGGCGCCGGCACGGGCACCAGGGCGAGCGGCCACCCGGTCGCGAGCGACAAAACCGAGCAGCGCGCCGGTGGAAGCCGGGCGCGCACTACACAGAAGAGGTGTGATTCCGGCAATGGCCGTCGTCACCATGAAGCAGCTGCTCGACAGCGGCGTGCACTTCGGGCACCAGACCCGCCGGTGGAACCCGAAGATGAAGCGCTACATCTTCACCGAGCGCAACGGCATCTACATCATCGACCTGCAGCAGACGCTGACCTACATCGACCGTGCGTACGAGTTCATCAAGGAAACCGTCGCGCACGGCGGCACCATCATGTTCGTCGGCACCAAGAAGCAGGCTCAGGAAGCCATCGCCAACGAGGCCGCGCGCGTGGGCATGCCCTACGTCAACCAGCGCTGGCTCGGCGGCATGCTGACCAACTTCCAGACCGTGCACAAGCGCCTCCTCCGCCTCAAGGAGCTCGAGGCGCGCGAGCAGACCGGTGGCTTCGAAGGTCTCACCAAGCGCGAGATCCTGACGCTGACCCGCGAGAAGGACAAGCTCGAGAAGACCCTCGGCGGTATCCGCGACATGGCGAAGGTGCCGAGCGCGGTGTGGATCGTCGACACCAAGAAGGAGCACATCGCCGTCGGCGAGGCTCGGAAGCTGAACATCCCGGTCGTCGCGATCCTGGACACCAACTGCGACCCGGACGAGGTCGACTACCCGATCCCGGGCAACGACGACGCCATCCGGTCGGCCGCGCTGCTGACCAAGGTCGTCGCCGAGGCCGCGGCCGCCGGTCTGATGCAGCGCTCCAGCCGCAACGGTGCTTCGGCCGACACGAAGCCGGAGCCGGGCGTCGCCGCCGACGAGCCGCTGGCCGAGTGGGAGAAGGAGCTGCTCGCCGGCTCCGAGACCGTCGCCGCCGACGCGACCGCCGCCGCCGACGCGACCGAAGCCGCCGCTGCCGTCGAGGCGGCCCCGGCCGAGGCCGCTCCCGAGCAGGCGACCGCCTCCTCCTGATGCTCCACCGTCCGTGCGGCCGTGCCCCCCAAGGCCCGGCCGCACGGGCGTAGCAACCCACAGATTTCCTGCAAAGGACGGATTTACCAGAATGGCGAACTACACCGCCGCTGACGTGAAGCGCCTGCGCGAGATGACCGGCGCCGGCATGATGGACTGCAAGAAGGCCCTCGAGGAGAACGGCGGCGACTTCGACAAGGCCGTCGAGTTCCTCCGCATCAAGGGCGCCAAGGACGTCGGCAAGCGCGCCGAGCGCGCCACCGCCGAGGGCCTGGTCACCGGCGACGGCGGCGTCCTCATCGAGCTCGACTCCGAGACCGACTTCGTCGCGAAGAACGCCGACTTCCAGGCGCTCGCCGCGAAGATCGTCGAGGTCGCGAAGACCGTCAAGACCTCCGACGTCGAGGCGCTCAAGGGTGCCGAGCTCGACGGCAAGACCGTCAACGAGGTCGTCCAGGAGCTGTCGGCCCGCATCGGCGAGAAGCTCGAGCTGCGCCGCGTCGTGGCCTTCGAGGGCCAGACCGCGACTTACCTGCACCGCCGCGGCTCCGACCTGCCGCCGGCCGTCGGCGTGCTCGTCGAGTTCACCGGTGACGACGCCGAGGCCGCCCGTGGTGCCGCCATGCAGGTCGCCGCGCTGCGCGCGAAGTACCTGACCCGCGACGAGGTGCCGGCCGAGATCGTCGAGAACGAGCGCCGCATCGCCGAGCAGACCGCCCGCGAAGAAGGCAAGCCGGAGCAGGCCATGCCGAAGATCATCGAGGGCAAGGTCAACGCCTACTACAAGGACAACGTCCTGCTCGAGCAGCCGTCGGTCAAGGACAACAAGAAGACCGTCAAGGCCCTGCTCGACGAGGCCGGCGTGACGCTGACCAAGTTCACGCGCTTCGAGGTCGGCCAGGCCTGACTTCAGGCCAGGGCGTAGGTTCTACCCCCACAGTGCCCCGTCTCCGTCCATCGGGGACGGGGCACTGTCGGGTCCAGAAGAGTTCACAGCGGTCGAGGGGCGTAGGAGGCGACATAGATGGGTGACCGGGTCGAAGGTGGCTACCGGCGGGTGCTGCTGAAACTGGGCGGCGAAATGTTCGGCGGTGGTTCGATCGGCGTCGATCCGGATGTCGTCCACTCGGTCGCGCAGCAGATCGCCGACGTCGCCCGCACCGGCGTCCAGGTCGCCGTCGTGATCGGCGGCGGCAACTACTTCCGCGGCGCGGAGCTTTCGCAGCGCGGCATGGACCGCGACCGCGCCGACTACATGGCGATGCTGGGCACCGTGATGAACTGCCTGGCGCTGCAGGACTTCCTGGAGAAGGAGGGTTTGCCCACCCGCGTGCAGACCGCCATCACGATGGGCCAGGTCGCCGAGCCCTACATCCCGCGCCGCGCCGAGCGGCACCTGGAGAAGGGCCGCGTCGTGATCTTCGGCGCCGGGGTCGGCATGCCGTACTTCTCCACCGACACCGCGGCCGCGCAGCGGGCGCTCGAACTGGGCTGCGAAGCCGTGCTGATGGCCAAGGCCGTCGACGGCGTCTACACCGCGGACCCCAAGGCCGACCCCACCGCCGAGATGTTCCGCGAGATCACCCACCGCGAGGTGCTGGAGCGGGACCTCAAGGTCGCCGACGCGACGGCGTTCAGCCTCTGCATGGACAACAACATGCCGATCATCGTGTTCAACCTGCTCACCGAGGGGAACATCGCCCGCGCGGTGAGTGGTGAAAGAATCGGCACGTTGGTCAGCACCCCCGCCGACGGGGTGCCGGCCTAGACCTGCTGGGATCAGCAAGCGCCACCCATCACAACTACGGGAGTGACCGTGATCGACGAGACCCTCCTCGATGCCGAGGAGAAGATGGAAAAAGCGGTGTCCGTCGCCAGGGACGAGCTGCAGGCGGTTCGCACCGGCCGGGCTTCGTCGGCGATGTTCTCGCGGATCGTCGTCGAGTACTACGGCTCGCCGACCCCGCTGAACCAGCTGGCCAGCGTGAACGTGCCGGAAGCCCGGATGGCGCTCATCAAGCCGTACGACCAGTCGCAGCTCGGCGCGATCGAGAAGGCGATCCGGGAGTCGGACCTCGGGGTGAACCCGAGCAACGACGGCCAGGTCATCCGCATCGTCATCCCGCAGCTCACCGAAGAGCGGCGCAAGGAGATGGTGAAGGTCGCCAAGGGCAAGGGCGAGGATGCCCGCGTCTCGATCCGCAGCATCCGCCGCAAGTCCAAGGACGAGCTCGACCGCATCGCCAAGGACGGCGAAGCCGGTGAGGACGACGTCGCGCGCGCGGAGAAGGAACTGCAGAACCTGACCGACACCTACGTGCACAAGGTCGACGAGCTGGTCAAGCACAAGGAAGCCGAGCTGCTCGAGGTCTGATGGCACAGGTGAGCGAGGAACGCGAGGACCGGGTGGACGCCACCGGAGAACAACCGGCGGCCGCTCCCGGAACGCCGGGGCCGGCGCAGGCCGGCACCCCGGCCACGCCGGCGAACCCGGAAACCGGGGCACCGGCGGCTTCGGGACCTGGCGAGGCGGGCCGGGCGCCGAACGGCCTTGCGGCCTCGGTCACCGGTTCGGCGGCGGAGACGCCCACAGCCCCAGGCTCTGGTTCGGCGGCGGAGACGCCCACGGCCCCGGGCACCAGCTCGGCCGCGGAAACCTCCGCGGTCTCGGGCGCGGGCGACGCGGGTCAGGCGTCGCGTGAGTCCGCGGCTTCGGGCGCCGGGGAAGCGAGCCGGTTGTCGGCTGCCGGAACCGCCGCTGCGGATACGGCGGCTGCGGACCCCGCGGCCGCGAATACCCCGGTGCCGGAAGCCAAAAAGGCGTCCAAGGCGGGGCGGAACCTGCCCGCGGCCATCGGGGTTGCGCTGCTGCTCGGTGCCGCCATCATCGTTTCGCTGCTCACCGTGCGGTATCTCTTCATCGGGATCATCGCGATCGCCATCGCCGTCGGCACCTTCGAGTTCGCCGGCGTGCTGCGGCGGGTGGCCGACGTGCGGGTGGCGGTGATTCCGGTGCTCGTCGGCGGGCAGGCGATGATCTGGCTCGCCTGGCCGTTCGGGCGGGAAGGTGCGCTGACCGCTTTCGTCCTCACCGTGCTCGCCTGCCTGCTCTGGCGGCTGCCCGGCGGGGCCAAGGGCTACCTGCGCGACATCAGCGCGTCCGTCTTCGCCGCCGCCTACCTGCCGCTCTTCGGTGCCTTCGCGGCGATGCTCGTGCCGCCGGCCGACGGCGTCGGGCGCGTTCTCACCTTCCTCATCGGCGTCGTCGCCTCGGACACCGGTGGCTACATCGCCGGTGTGCTCGGCGGCAAGCACCCGATGGCGCCCAGCATCAGCCCGAAGAAGACCTGGGAAGGCTTCGGGGGTTCGCTGGTCGGCGGTGTCGTCGCCGGGGCGCTGACGCTCAGCCTGCTGCTCGACGGCCACGTCTGGCAGGGCGTGATCTTCGGGGTCGCGATCGTGCTGACCGCGACCCTCGGCGACCTCGTCGAGTCGCTGATCAAGCGCGACCTCGGCGTCAAGGACATGGGGACGCTGCTGCCCGGGCACGGCGGGATCATGGACCGGCTCGACTCGCTGCTGCCGTCGGCCGTCGTGTCCTGGCTGCTGCTTTCGGCGTTCGTGCCGATCTAGTCGTCGTAGGGATCGTCGACCTCGGCGCGGCCCCAGCCTTCGGTGACGCGCGAGTGGTCGATCACCGCGAAGACCGCGCCTTCGGGGTCGGCCAGGATCGACATGCGGCCGAACGGGGTGTCGTAGGGCTGGATCACCACCGTGCCGCCGTGCATGAGGGCCTCGCCCGCGACCGCGTCGACCCCGCGGGCCGGGTCGATGTCGAAGTAGACGAGCCAGTGCGGCGGGGTGTCCAGGCTGTACTCCGAGCCCATCACGTACCGGTACAGCACCGGCTCGTGCTCGATGAGCCATTCGACGTAGTCGAGCATCTCGCCGTCGCCGATCTGATGGCTGCCGTAGGTGAACAGCTTGGTGTAGAAGTGATCCGCCGCGACGCCGTCGTGGGTGTTGAGGTCCGCGCCGCTGAAGGTGTTCGGGATGCCGGTGACGAACTCCCAGTTCGGCGGCACCTCCCAGAACACCACCGGCGCGCCGCACGCGTCGATGGCGTGCAGGATCGTGCCGCGGTCCGGGATCGCCGCCGGTCCGAGGGTGATCCGCCCGCCGAGGTGCTCCACCCATTCGGCCGCGCTCGCGGTGTGCGGCACGGAGATGTGCGGCACCCACCCCAGCGGCGCGTTCTGGGCGGCGCGGTAGAGCCCGCCGACCGGGACGGTGTTCAGCGACGCGATGGCGTACCGGCCGTCGGAGGTCGCCGGGTCCCGCAGAGTGGTGTACTCCCAGCCGAAGAGGGCACCGTAGAATCTTTCCGCCACGGCCTGCTCGCGGCAGGCCAGCTCGATCCAGCACGGAATTCCGGCCGGGACCGGGGACGGGGTACTGGACGGGCCGAATGCCATGTGGTGCTCCTCCCGAGACCCACCGAATTCTAAGCGCGATCCGTGAGGTTTCGGCCAAGTTTTCGCCGCCGGACGATGACTCCGGCCAACAGGCCCCGGAAGGAGCAGCGGGTGCGGTGGTCGCCGCGGCGCTCGGAAGTCGTGCCGAGCCCGAACATCTGGTACTACCAGGCCGCTTACGAGCTCGAGAACCACGCGCAGGACAGCGGCGGCGAGATCTGGCGGGTGCTGCGCGAGGAGCACGACTGGACCGGCCGGGACGTGCTGGACGTCGGCTGCGGTGACGGGTTCCACCTGCCGCGCTTCGCCCGCGACGCCCGGTCGGTGCTCGGGATCGAGCCGCACGAGCCGCTGGTGCGAAGCGCGCTGAAGCGCGTGGACGGCCTGTCGAACGTGGACGTCCGGCTGGGCCGGGCCCAGCGGCTGCCGGTCCGCAGTGCGAGCGTCGACGTCGTGCACGCGCGCACGGCGTACTTCTTCGGGCCCGGGTGCGAGCCGGGGCTGGCGGAGGCCGAGCGGGTGCTGCGGCCGGGCGGCGCGCTCCTGATCGTCGACCTCGACGTGGCCAGCGAGCCCTACGGCCGCTGGATGCGCGCCGACCTACCGCACTACGACCCGGGCGCCGTGGAACGGTTCTTCGCCCGGGCCGGGTTCGGCTGCCGCCGCGTCGCGACGGAATGGCGGTTCGCCACCGCCGCGGACCTCGAAGCGGTGCTGAAGATCGAGTTCAGCAAGCCGGTCGCCGAACAGGCGATCGCGGAGTCCTTGCAGCGTAACGGGAATCGCCGCCAGGACCTGACGCTGCCGGTGGGCTACCGCGTCCACACGCGGGTCAAGCCCACCGGCCTCGTCCTGCCTGGTCACTCCGCCGTCTCCGGCGAAGCGGACTCGTCCTCGTCTTCACCGAGGATGCCGTAGAGCGAGCGCCGGGCCTCGTTGAGGACCTCGGCCGCGCGGGCCTGCTGGCTCTCGGTGCCCGCGCGCATGATCTGCACGACGGCGGCGGCCAGGTTCTTGCCCGCCTTCGCGAGCCCGACCTCGACCGGGTCGACGTCCTGCGCGATCTGCTCCCACGGCGGGGTGCTGTCCTGCTGTTCCGCGGCGGCGCGGCCGGCGTCGGTCAGCTCGAACAGCTTCTTGCCGTGCTCGTCCTTGCTGATGACCAGGCCTTCGTCGGCCAGCAGCTGCAGCGTCGGGTAGACCGAGCCGGGGCTCGGCCGCCAGAAGCCGCCGGAGCGCTCGCCGATCTCGCGGATGATCTCGTAGCCGTGCCGGGGCTGCTCGGCGAGCAGCGCCAGGATCGCGGCGCGGACGTCACCGCGGCGGCTACGCCGTCCGCCGTGACCCCGCCGGCCCGGTCCGTGGCCACGGCCGCGTCCACCGCCAGGGCCGAAGCCCGGGGGGAACTCGCCGAAACCACCGAAGGGTCCGAAAGGTGCGCGCCCACGTTCGTGGGCGAAGGGGTGTCGTTGCCTACGCATGTCGTGTTCCTTTCTCGAACTGTTGCGACACGTTCACGATATATCGGAAACAGTCGGATCGCAACGGGTCTTCGGTGATGCCGGTCACCTGGGAAGATCAGTGCGTGCCGGAAACCATCGACGAGATCGACGCGCGCCTGATCCAGGCGCTGGGGGAGGACCCCCGGTCCACGGCGGTCGCGCTGGCCGAGCGGCTGGGCCTGTCCCGCAACACGGTGCAGGCCCGGCTCGTGCGGCTGGAGCAGCGCGGTGTCCTGAGGTCGTTCGAACGCCGCATCGACCCGGCGCGCCTGGGCTACCCGCTGCGGGCGTTCGTCAACGCGCAGGTCGACCAGCGGCGCCTGGCCGAGATCGGCGCGGCCCTCGCCGGGATCGCCGAGGTCACCGAGGTGTGCGGGCTGACCGGGGCGAGCGACCTGATGGTGCAGGTGGTGGCCGTCGACGCCGACGACCTGTACCGGATCGCCGGGCGCGTGCTCGCCTCGCCCGGCGTCGAGCGGACGAACATCTCTCTCGTCATGCGCGAGCTCGTCCCGTACCGCCTGACGCCCCTGCTCGAGCGCGTGCATTCTGCGCACCTGGAGACCTGAGCTCTCCGGATCCGCTGCGCATTCTGCGCAGTACCGGCGACGCCGGTTGTGCGTTGCGTCCACCGATGGTGTTCTGGTGGGCACTTCCTGCACGAAAGGTGTCGACGATGACCCAGCCCTCCGCGACGGCTCAGGCGACGGGCACCCTCGCCTCCATCGAGCAGCGGGTGCTGTGGCTCGCCACCGCGATCGTGCACCAGGCGAACCGGGTCCGGCCGAACCCGTCCGGGCTCAAGGTCGGCGGCCACCAGGCGTCGTGCGCTTCGCTGGTCTCGATCATGACGTCGCTGTGGTTCCGGCACCTGCGGCCCGAGGACCGCGTCTCGGTGAAGCCGCACGCGTCGCCGGTGCTCCACGCGATCAACTACCTGCTCGGCGAGCTGGACGAGGCCTACCTGCCGACGCTGCGCGAGTTCGGCGGCCTGCAGAGCTACCCGAGCCGCGCCAAGGACCCCGACCCCGTCGACTACTCGACCGGCTCGGTCGGCATCGGCGCGACCGCCCCGATCTGGGGCGCGCTGGCCCGCCGCTACCTGACGACGCGCGGCTCGGCCGCGGGCAGCGGACGGCAGTACTCCCTGGTCGGCGACGCCGAGCTGGACGAAGGCGCGATCTGGGAGGCCATCCTCGACCCGGCCGTCGCCGAGCTGGGCGAGATCGTCTGGATCGTCGACCTCAACCGCCAGTCGCTCGACCGGGTCGTCCCGAACATCGCCGCCGGACGGCTGCAGGGCATGTTCGACGCCGCCGGCTGGCAGGTCCTGACGCTGAAGTACGGGCGCCTGCTGGAGGAGCTGTTCACCCGGCCCGGCGGCGCCGAGCTGCGTGCCCGCATCGACGGCATGCCGAACCCCGAGTACCAGCGGCTGCTGCGCTGCGACGCCGCCCAGGTGCGCGACCGGCTGCCCGCGGGCAACGCGGCGCTCGCGTCGTTGGTGGCTTCGCTGGACGACGAGACGCTGCTGGCCGCCATCCGCAACCTCGGCGGCCACGACCTCGGCTCGCTCGACGAGGTCTTCGCGTCCATTTCGGACAGCCGGCCGACGGTGATCTTCTGCTACACGGTCAAGGGCCGCGGCCTGCCGACCCAGGGGCACCCGCAGAACCACTCGTCGCTGCTGACCGTGGCGCAGATGGAAGAGCTGGCTGTTTCATCGGGCACGAACCTCGCTTCGCCGTGGGAAGGCTTCGCGGCCGGCTCGCCTGAAGCCGCGTTGTGCACCGAAGTTGCTTCGCGCCTTCACCGTCCCGACGTTCCTTCGGCGCCTTCGCTCGACCTGCCGGTCGACATCGGACGTACGCCGTCCGGGACCGCTACGACGCAAGCGGCGCTGGGACGCGTCCTGCTCGACCTGACGCGCGAAGCGCCCGAAGTGGCGAAGCGCGTGGTGACGGTCAGCCCCGACGTCAGCTCGACGACCAACCTCGGCGGCTGGGTCAACAAGGTCGGCGTCTGGTCGGCGACCGAGCGCCACGACTGGTTCGAGGACGACCCCGAGACGATCATGCACTGGCGGGAGAAGCCGACCGGCCAGCACGTCGAACTGGGCATCGCCGAGACGAACCTGGTCGGGCTGCTGGGCGAGCTCGGCGCGACCTGGAGCCGGTGGGGCGAGCCGCTGCTGCCCATCGGCGTGATGTACGACCCGTTCGTCGAGCGCGCGCTGGAGCCGTGGTCGTTCGGCATCTACGCGGGCGGGCAGTCGATCCTGATCGGCACGCCGTCCGGCGTCACGCTCGCCCCGGAAGGCGGTGCGCACCAGTCGATCACCACGCCGTCGATCGGCATCGAGCAGCCCGGCTGCGTCAGCTACGAACCGGCGTTCGCGCTCGACACCGAGTGGACGCTGCTGGCCGCGCTCGGCCGGCTCGGCAAGCCGGGCGGGACGTCGTCGTACTTCCGGCTCTCGACGCGTCCGGTCGACCAGACCCTCGCCGCCGTGCCCACCGACCCGGCCGCGCGGGAACGCCGTCGCCGCCAGGTCGTGGCGGGCGCGTACCTGCTGCGGCGCGCGGCGGCTCCGGCGGTGACGCTGGCGGCGATGGGTGCGCTGGTGCCGGACACCCTGGCGGCGGCCGAGCGGCTGGCCCAGGTGGGCGTCGAGGCCGACGTCGTGTGCGTGACCAGCCCGGGCCTGCTGTTCGAGGCCCTGCAGGCGCGGTCCGGCCGGGGTCACGGCGAGCCGTGGATCCTGGACCAGGTCTTCCCGGCCTCGCGGGCGAAGCCGCTGGTCACGGTGCTCGACGGGCACCCGCACACGCTGGCGTTCCTGGCCGGGGTCAACCGGGTGCCGTCGGTCGCGCTGGGCGTCACGGGCTTCGGCCAGTCGGGCTCGCTGGAGGACGTCTACCGCCACCACGGCATCGACGCGGACGCGATCATCCGGGCCGCGCTCGACGTCGTCAGCTGAAGGTGGCGCCGGCGAGCAGGGTGTCCATCTTGGCGTCCCAGCCGGGGAAGGACCCGTACTGGACGATCAGGATCCGGCTCGTCGGCAGCCACCACGACCGGACCTGGTTGTTCTGGGCCGAGTTCTCGCAGGTGACCTTCCAGCGGCCGTACTCGGCCGTCTTGGGGCCGATCCGCGCGAAGCCGGAGTCGAGGAGGGTGCTGCCGGTGGCCCCGGCGGCCTTCCCCGGCGGTGACGCGGGGGTGATGCAGGTCGGCAGGTCCGTGCCGGGGTACCAGCCGAAGGGCCGCTTCGTGCTCGGGAGGTTGATCGGCGCGGCCGGGTCCACCTTGCGCAGGTCCAGGACGCGCGCTTCGCAGGTCACGGTGCCTTCGGCGATGCAGCCGTCCAGCAGGCCGTCCGGGCTGTGCTCGGTGTAGGTCGCGTTCGGGGGCAGCGGCAGGCGCAGGGACCCCACGGTCGCCTGCGGCCCGTTCGCCGGGCTCGGCGCGGCGGGTCCCTCGGCCGTGGTGCTGCAGGCGGCGACGCCCAAGGTGACCGCGACAGCCAGGACAAGGTGCCGGAAGGACACGAGCTCACCTCTTTCGTCGGACGCCGGACCCCCGTCCGGTGGACGCCGTCGATCATCCCTGTGGGTGATGCGGCGGCAGCGACCGGGGGCTGGTGACCTGGGGTACACCGGGCCGGGGTGGCCCGGGCGGTGCCGGCGGGCCCGTGGGACACTGGTCCGGTTATGACTGCCCTTCCCCTCGTCTTCGACGCGCCCAAGCGTGGCCTGCCGCCGCGCCACCTCGCCGACCTCTCGGTGTCCGAGCGCGCGGCCGCCGTCGCCGAGCTGGGGGAGAAGCCCTTCCGCGCGAAGCAGCTGTCGAACCACTACTTCTCCCGCCTGACGGTGGACCCGGCCGAGATGACGGACATCCCGGCGGCGTCGCGCTCGCGGCTCGTCGAGTCGCTGATGCCGACCCTGCTCACCGAGGTCCGCGCCCTGGCGGCCGACGACGGCGCGACGCGCAAGACGCTGTGGCGCGCGCACGACGGCACGCTGCTGGAGAGCGTCCTGATGCGCTACCCGGACCGCGCGACGCTGTGCATCTCGAGCCAGGCCGGCTGCGGCATGGCCTGCCCGTTCTGCGCGACCGGCCAGGGCGGTCTCGACCGCAACCTGTCGACGGCGGAGATCGTCGACCAGGTCCGCTCGGCCGCGGCGGTCATGCGCGACGGCGCGATGCCGGGCGGCCCTGGCCGGCTGTCGAACATCGTCTTCATGGGCATGGGTGAGCCGCTGGCCAACTACAAGCGCGTGGTGGCGGCGGTCCGGCGGATCACCGATCCGGCGCCGGGTGGTTTGGGGATCGGGCAGCGTTCGGTGACGGTGTCGACCGTGGGGTTGGCGCCGGCCATTCGCAAGCTGGCGGATGAGAAGATGCAGGTGCGCCTGGCGGTGTCGTTGCACACGCCGGACGACGAGCTGCGCGACACCTTGGTGCCGGTGAACAACCGGTGGTCGATTGATGAGGTGCTCTCCGCTGCCCGGTACTACGCGGACAATTCCGGGCGGCGGGTCTCGATCGAGTACGCCCTGATCCGGGACATCAACGACCAGCCCTGGCGGGCGGAGTTGCTCGCAAAGCGTTTGCGGAAGCACCTGGGTCAGCTCGTGCACGTCAACGTCATTCCGCTGAACCCGACTCCGGGTAGCGAGTGGGACGCGTCGCCGAAGCCGGTGGAGCGGGAGTTCGTGCGCCTGGTGAACGCCGGTGGTGTCGCCTGCACGGTCCGGGACACCCGTGGCCAGGACATCGCGGCTGCCTGTGGTCAGCTGGCGGCTGAAGGCTGATTTGTTCGTTTCGATGATGGAGTGTTTGTCGTGATGTATGCCCCCAGTCTGTTGGATCCGGCTGCGGAGGAGCTTCGGCTCGCGGATGTGGTCGGCCGTGGTGCGACCGAGGTGGCGCGTGAGGCGCGGTCCGTGTTGGGTGAGCGGTTCAGCTCGGTGACGTTCATGTACGTGCTGATGCGGGCGTTCGAGGTCGAGTACACCGCCGCACGGGACGCGTCACGCTGGCACGAGTTCCATGGTGGCCCGCGGGCGCTGTCGGACGCAGACCTGGAGAACCTGCTTGCCCCCTGGCTCGAGCGTTGACCCTGGTTCGGCTGATCCGGTAGGGGCCCGCTCTGGACGGCGAGCACCAGGAGTGCTGGGGGTGCCTCGCCCGAGGTCTGTCACTGGGCCAGCCAGCTTGCGATGTCGACTGCCTAGACTCTCGGCCACGACCGACCTGCTGATCTACAGCGGACCGGCCGTCGCCGAAGCCGAGGTGACCCGCACCGGCGGCGTCCCCTCGGCGCCCGCCGGCTTCGGCTGGCCCCGCTGCGCCGCCTGCGGGGGACCGGTGGAGTTCGTGGCCCAGGTCGTGCTCGATGCTTCGGCGATCCTGTCGATCTTCCTATGTCAGAACGATCCTGGTCTGTGCGACGAGTGGGACCCGGTGTCGGGCGGTAACCGTGCCCTGCTGTTTCGGCGCGGTGACCTCGTCCCCGCCCTCGTGCCGGACGGGGACGAGACGCAGCTCGCGGAGGTGTGCGGCATCGAGGTGAGACCGGTCGATGCCGACGGCTACGAGGAAGCGCGCGGTAAGTGGTCAGCCGAGACGGGCCGTTCCGAGGCCGAGGTCCTCGGCGTGGTGGGCGGCGCGCGCCGGCGTGGCTGCAGAACGACGAGACCCCGGTGTGCCCGGTCTGCGCGACGGTGATGGAGTTCGCCGTGCAACTCGAGGAAGGCCGCGGCCACAGCACCAACTTCGGCAGCGGGTGCGGGTATGCGTTCGTCTGTCGTGCCTGTGAGCAGGGCAGGTTCCTCACATTGCGGCTGCCCGCCGTCGTCGACCGGCGCTGCGGTTCGCTCAGGCCCGGCAGAAAGCGTCGTGTGGTGGCCGCTTTCCCGTCGTCAGGTAATCGCTCACGGCGTTGTTCCCGCATTCGTTCGCACCGTTGAGGTAAGCCACGTGCCCACCTTGATCGGCCGTCACCAGCCGGGCGCGGTCGCCGAATGCCGCGCGCAGGCGGAGCGCTCCCGGCATCGGCGTGGCCGGGTCGCGGAGGTTCTGCAGCATCAGCACGTTCGCCGGGCCGTCATCGGTGATGCGCACCCGCGGCTCGGCGGGCGCCGGCCAGAACGCGCACGGCCGGATGTTCGCCGCGTACGGGCCGTACATCGGGTAGCGGACGCGGTCGACCGCGACGTTGCGCTGGTAGGTCCCCACCGCTTCCGGCCACCGGGAATCTCCGCAGACCACGGCGAGGTAGCTCGCCGCGAAGTTGTCGGAGTCCGCCCCGGCGCCGGCGGGCGGGAACGCCGGCTCGTTCACGTCGAGCTCGTGCCACAGCTTCGCCAGAGCGGGCAGGGCGGCGTCCGCGCGGAGGAAGCCCGCGGTGATCGTGCGGAACGTCGTGCCGTCGTAACCCTGTGCCGGTGCCCGGTCCAGGCGCTCGGCCAGTTCGAAGTACTTCGCGCGCACTGCCGCGGGGGTGGCGCCCAGGCTGTACTGGGCCGGGTTGGCCGCGGCGAGCTTCGCGAAGTCGGGGAACCGGGTTTCGAAGCCCAGTGCTTGGCTCCGCAGCGCTTCGACGTCGTAACCCTCCGGGCGGAGGTTGCTGTCGAGGACGATCCGGTCGCTGCGGCCGGGGTACAGCGACGTGTACACCGCACCGAGGTAGGTTCCGTAGGAATCGCCGTAGTACGACAGCTTCGGCTCGCCCAGCGCCGTCCGGATACCGTCCATGTCCCGCGCGGTGTTCGCCGTGGTCACGAACGGCAGCATCGACGCAGTCTTCGACGTCAGGCACTGCCGCGCGACCGTTTTCGCGGCCTCGGCCGCCTTGGTCACGTCCGCCGCGCGGTACGGGAAGGGCGGGCTCACGCTCTCCGCCGTCTGCTTCGGCGTCATGTCACAGGTCACCGGGGTGCTGTGGCCGACCCCGCGTGGGTCGAACCCGATCACGTCGTAGGTGTCGCGCACCCGCTGCGGCAGTCCCGCATCCACCAGCGCCACCGGGAAGTCCAGGCCGTTCAGGCCGGGGCCGCCCTGGTTGACCAGCAGGACGCCACGGCGTTGCGCCGGGTTCGCGCTCGCCAGCCGCGACAGCGCGACCGTGATCTTTCGCCCGTCCGGGTGACGGTAGTCCAGCGGAACTTCGAGCGTCGAGCACTGCAGGCCGGGCTTGGCGACGTCGGCCGGGCACGGCCCCCAGGCCACCGGCGCCCTGTCGGCCGCGCCCGCCGCGGACACCCCCGAGACCACCGCGGCCGCGGCGAGCGCCGCCGGCAAGATCTTCTTCATCGGTTCCATGACTCCACCGGACCACGGCCCGGCGGGGACGTCCTGTGCCATCTGTCATGGGGCGGCTCGCGGGCCCGGTGCTTAGGGTGGGCCGGTGAGCGAGCGTGATCCCGGCCGGTTTTCGGTCCGGCAGTGGCCGGACTGGAGCTTCTGGACCGACCGGCGGCGCCGGGTGGCGCCCATGGTCGTCAACGGACTCGCGGCGCTGGTCCTGCTGCCGCGGGTCAGCTTGATCGTCCACGGCGGGCACGGTGCGGCGCGGACAGTCGTCGCGCTCGCCGCCATCGGCCTCTACGTCGCCGGTTACCTCTTCGCGCTGTGGTTCGCGCCGGCGGCTCCTCGGCGGCAGCGGGCGGTCTTCGTGGCGGCGTTGTTCGCCTTCGGTGCCACCCCCGCCCTGCTCTTCGGCTCGCCGGACTACCTGACCGACCTGACCTTCGCCATCGCGATCGGCTTGATGCTGCTGCCGCTGCGCTACTCCCTGCCCCTCGGGTTCGCCACAGCGGCCGCCCAGCTCACGTGGATGCTCACGACGTCCGGGCAGGTGAGCTGGACGCAGGTGGGCACGCTCGGCGGGGTGACCGCGGCGGTGGGGATCGTTTTCGCGCTGACGTTCACGACCGGGCACCTGAAGGCCGCCCGCGCGCAGATCCGGCGGATGGCCGTGGAGTCCGAACGCGCACGGGTCGCCCGCGAGCTGCACGACATCCTCGGCCACAACCTGTCCACGATGGCCGTCAAGCTCGGGCTCGCCCGGCGCATCCTTGAGACGGCCGCGGACACCGGCCCCGCGCTCACCGAGGTTCGCGACCTCGAAACCCTGTGCCACCAATCTCTCGCCGACGTCCGCGCCACCGTCTCGGGGTACCGGGAGGTGTCGCTGGCCACCGAGCTTTCGGGTGCCCGGCTGGCGTTGCGCGCCGCGGGGGTGCAGGCCGAGCTGCCGGCTTCGGTGGACGAGGTCGAACCGGAGCTGCGCGGGGTGTTCGGTTACGTGGTCCGGGAAGCGGTGACCAACGTGCTCCGGCACTCCGACGCGGGGCAGTGCCGGATCCGCGTCGGTCCCGGCTGGGTCGAGGTGACCGACGACGGCACGGTCACCGCCGAACCGACCGCCGGGCACGGCCTCACCGGCCTGGCCGAGCGCCTCGCCGAGGTCTGCGGCCAGCTCGAGCACGGTCGCGGTCCGCGCGGCGGCTACCGCGTGTTCGCGCGCGCCGAGGCGGTCCCGGCGTGATCCGCGTCCTGCTGGCCGACGACCAGGCCCTCGTGCGCGGCGCGCTGGCGTCGATGCTGCGCCTCGAACCGGATATCGACGTCGTGGCCGAGGTCGGTTCCGGTCTCGATGTCGGTCCGGCGGCCCGGCGGACGACTCCCGACGTCGCGCTCCTCGACGTGCAGATGCCCGGCCGCGACGGCCTCGCGGTCACCGCCGAGCTGCGGCACGCGATGCCGGCCTGCCGCGTGCTGATCTGCACCACGTTCAGCCGCCCCGGCTACCTCGCCCGCGCGATGTCCGCGGGCGCGGCCGGGTTCGTGGTCAAGGACTCCCGGCCCGAGCAGCTGCTCAACGCGATCCGCCGGGTCCACGCGGGCCTGCGGTTCATCGATCCGGCCCTGGCGGCCGAGTCCCTCGCCACCGGCACCAGCCCGCTGACCGACCGCGAAGCTGACGTACTCCGCGCGACCGCCGAAGGCGGCACGGTCGCCGACATCGCGCGGGCGCTCGACCTCACCGCGGGAACGGTGCGCAACCACTTGTCTTCGGCCATCGGCAAGACCGAGGCCCGCACGCGCGCCGAAGCCGCCCGCCTCGCCGAAATTAACGGGTGGCTCTGAGCCTTCACCGCGACCTCTCCGGC
Source organism: Amycolatopsis sp. CA-128772 (assembly GCF_002904295.1). Taxonomy (GTDB): domain Bacteria; phylum Actinomycetota; class Actinomycetes; order Mycobacteriales; family Pseudonocardiaceae; genus Amycolatopsis. The sequence continues at coordinate 62,253 of NZ_PPHG01000081.1, read as the reverse complement.
GTGGACCGCCGGTACTCCCGTCCAGCTGGCGAACCGCAGCTCGGACAACGCCAACGCGCCTCGGGGTGAAGAGGAACACAGACAAGGTGCTCTCCGCCGCGCGGTACTACGCCGACACGTCCGGGCGGCGGGTGTCGATCGAGTACGCGTTGATCCGGGACATCAACGACCAGCCGTGGCGTGCGGAGCTGCTGGCGAAGCGGCTGCGGAAGCACTGGGCCAGCTGGTGCACGTCAACGTCATTCCGTTGAACCCGACCCCGGGCAGCAAGTGGGACGCGTCGCCGAAGCCGGTGGAGCGGGAGTTCGTGCGGCTGGTGAACGCCGGGGGAGTAGCGTGCACCGTGCGTGACACGCGCGGCCAGGAGATCGCCGCCGCTTGCGGGCAGCTTGCTGCCGAAGGCTGAGTTTTCGTTTCGGTTATGGAGAAATCGTCGTGATGTATGCCCCCAGCCTGCTGGACCCGGCTGCGGAATCGTTGAAGCTGTCGGATTTCACCGGCGCGACGGACGTCGCCCGTGAGGCGCGGACGTTGCTGGGTGAGCGGTTCAGCTCGGTGACGTTCATGTACGTCCTCATGCGGGCGTTCGAGGTCGAGTACACCGCGGCGTGCGACGCGTCGCGGTGGCACGAGTTCCACGGCGGGCCGCGCGCGTTGTCGGACGCCGATCTGGAGAAGCTGCTCGCCCCCTGGCTGGTGCGCTGACCCTCGCCGGCCCGACGCGGCCGGCAAAACCCTCTCGCTACCGGGCCTTCGCCTGGGCGCGTATCTGCTCGGTCATCCGCTCGAGTTCGGCGGTCGCCGCGGGGGAGGCGACGGCGAGCCCGCTGTATGCGGCCGTCGGGCTTCGCAAGAAGCGCCGTAGTGCGGCCACGAGCAGCCCTTCCGGCAGCGTCCGCACCGCCGCGAACCCGCTAGGAACCGCTGGTGCCGGCATGGTGGCCAGGTTCTGCCGGATGAGGTGGACCATGCCGCGGACCGCGGCCGGGTCGCCGGCCAGCGACACCGGGCCGCCCGCCGCGTGCACCGCGTGTTCGAGCGGCACCGCGAACGCGGCGTGCGTCTTGAGCCAGGCGTCCATCCGTGGTTCGGCCTTGGCGTTGATCCCGGCGGCGCGAAAGGCCCGGACGATCCGGTCCAGCCGCGGGGTGGCCGCGCCGCCGGGTTCGCCGATCGGCATCGGGGCCAGGCGGGTCAGGAGGCCGGCCGGACGGTAGCGGACCACGTCGCCGTCCCTCGTGCCGCCGTCCGTGGGGAAGCCGAGCAGCACCCGCTCGTGGCCGATCACCGCGCCCAGCGGCTCCGCGCCCGCCGCCCAGTTGAGCATGAACAGCACATCGCCGCCGAGGCCGGTGAGGGACCGCAGCACCGCGTCCACCTGGTGGGTGCGGACCAGGACGGCGATCAGGTCGTAGCTGCCGTCCGGGTGCTCGACCACCGGCACCGGCACCGACCTGACCACCGGGCTGCTGCCCTCGGCGAGCTGGACGCCGTGCCGGCGCAGGGCGGCCAGGCGCTCGCCCCGGGCGACGAGCGAGACGTCGTGCCCGGCGTCGTGCAGCCGTGCGGCGAACATGCTGCCGGTGATCCCGGCGCCGTACACGAGCAGTTTCATGGCGGCCCTCCTTTGCAAATCATACGTTCGTTTGAATCGAACGTCCGTATAGTACGCGCATGGCCGACACCCGCACCCAGCTCCTGGACGCGGCCGAACACCTCTTCGGCGAGCGCGGTTTCCACGGCACCTCGGTCCGCGCGATCACCGACCTCGCCGGGGCGAACCTCGCCGCCGTCGGCTACCACTTCGGCTCGAAGGCGGAACTCCTGGCCGCGGTCGTCCGCCGCGCGATCGAGCCCATCAACGCCGCACAGGACGCGGAGCTCGACCGGCTGCTCGCCCGGACGCCGGACCCGCCGGTCGCCGATCTGGTGGCGGCGTTCGTGGGCCCGCTGTTCGACGAGATGCCGGGCGGCGACGAGGGCGGCGCCCGGAAGTCCCGGCTGATCATGACGATCCTCGGCGACCCGGCCGAAGAGGTCCGCGCCTGGACCGGCTCCGCCGAGGACGCGGTCCGCGACCGTTATGTGACCGCTTTCGGACGGGCCCTGCCCGGCCTTTCGGCGGAGGAGCTGTGGTTCCGGCTGCGGGGGATCCTCGCCGTGGCGGCCGTGGACCGCGCCGAGGTCTACCATGAGGGCTCCCCGGACTGCCCGGCTCCGGTGGCGGGCGAGGCGGCCCGGCGCTGGGCGATCACGTTCCTCGCGGCGGCGATGAGCGCGCCACCAACCGGAACCTGAGGTCTGCCCGTACGGCCCCCGCCGGCGCCTTCTTCCGCATGTCGTGGCCGCCGATCACACTCGTGGGTGGGCGAGACCGCTGAGGGCGCGCCGATATTCGATGGCGTTCATGGAACCCGCGCGGTTGAGTCGTCCCCCATGATTCCTCTGCACGGTACGTGCGATGAACGGTTCCACGCTGTGCGCGACGCGCTCGCCGAGTCCCTTGCCCAGGACGATGTCGGCGCGTCGGTCGCCGTGCGGTTGCGCGGTGAACCCGTGGTCGATCTCTGGGGTGGGTACGCCGATGCCGGCCGGACCGTCGCGTGGGAGCAGGACACCATCACCAACGTCTGGTCCACCACCAAGACCATGATCGCGCTGACCGCGCTCCTGCTCGCCGATCGTGGGGAGCTCGACCTCGATGCGCCCGTTGCCCGGTACTGGCCGGAATTCTCCGCTCGGGACGTCCGGGTGCGGCACGTTCTCTCGCACACCTCCGGGCTGCCGACCTGGGACACCCCCATCACCACCGACGACCTGCGCGATCCGCCCAAGGTCACCGCGCTCCTGGCCGCGCAGGAACCGCGGTGGGCGCCCGGGGAAGTGGCCTGCTACCACGCCCTCACCCAGGGGTACCTGCTCGGCGAGGTCGTGCGGCGGATCACCGGGACCACCATCGGGGCCTTCTTCGCCGCCGAGGTGGCCGGGCCGCTGGGGGCCGACTTCCACATCGGGCTGCCCGCCGCGCACGATCGGCGGTTCGCTCCCGTCATCTCGCCGCCCGGTGGGCTGACCGTGCCGCCGCCGACCGAGCTGTTCGAAATCGTGCCCAATCCGGACTTCGTGCCCGAGGACACGAACGCCGTGGCTTGGCGCCGGGCCGAGATCCCTTCGGGGGCCGGGTACGGCAACGCCCGGTCGGTCGCGGCCGTGCAGTCGGTCCTCACCTCCGGCGGTGGACCGCTGCTGTCCGGCGAAGGCTGCGCGCGGGCCCTCGAAGAGCAGTACCACGGGCTCGACTACGCCCTCGGCGTCTCGATGCGCTACGGCCTGGGCTACGGCGTCAGCGGCCGGACGTGCTTCTGGGGCGGCATGGGCGGCTCGCTGGTCTTCAACGACCTCGACGCCGGCCTGACCGTCGCCTACGTGATGAACCGGATGAAGGACGCCATCGTCGGCGACGGCCGGGGCATGACCATGGTGATGGCGGCCTACGACGGCCTGGGTTAGCCGATCCGGTACAGGCGGCACGCGACCGCGAGGCAGCACGGCGTCCGGTGACCCGCGGGATGGGCGTTCAGCGCTGCTGAGCCGGCGCCCAGAGGCCGTCCGCGTCGCCCGCTTCCAGGCGGCCGCGGTACACGTCGATCTTGCGGTCGATCAGCGTCAGGTTCTCCTGCAGCTCCGCCAGCCGGGCCAGTACGTCGGCGCGGTGCTCCTCCAGCAGGGCCAGCCGTTCCGGCTCGTTGCCGCGGCCGGCGGCGACCAGGTCCGCGTAGCGGCGGATCGTCTTGATCGGCATGCCGGTGGCCCGCAGCTTGGTGCAGATCTTGATCCAGTCGAGGTCCAGCTTGCGGTAGCGGCGGCGGCCGCCCGTCGTGCGGTCGACCCGCGTCACCACCAGGCCGGCGCGTTCGTAGTAGCGCAGCGTGTGCGCGCTGACGCCGGTGCGGCGGGCCGCGTCCGCGATGGTCAGGCCCTCGGCCGGGATCGGCTTGACTTCGAGCACGCTCTAAATCCTAGCGTCGATCCCATGAACGTTCCGACCACCAGCCGCCCGGGCCTCGTGCTCGCGATCTGCTGCGCCAGCATCGTCGTCGTGGTGATGGACATCTCCATCGTCACCGTCGCGCTGCCCGCGATCCGCCGTGACCTGGGCGCTTCCGTCTCCGGCCTGCAGTGGACCGTCGACGCCTACACGCTCGTGCTGGCCGCCTTCCTCGTGCTCGCCGGGTCGGCCGCCGACCGGTTCGGCCGCAAACGCGTCTTCCAGTACGGGCTCGCCCTCTTCGGCGCCGGGTCGCTGCTGTGCAGCCTCGCGCCGGGCATCGGCTGGCTGATCGCGGCCCGCGCGCTGCAGGCCGCCGGCGGCACCATGCTCAACCCGGTCGCGATGGCCATCGTCGCCACCACCTTCCCCGTCCCGGCCGAGCGCGCCCGCGCCATCGGGGTGTTCGGCTCGATGTCCGGGCTGGCCCTCGCGCTCGGGCCGATCCTCGGCGGCGCGCTCGTCGACGGCCTCGGCTGGCGTGCCGTCTTCTGGGTCAACGTCCCGATCGTCGCCGCCGCGCTCGTCGCCACGGCGGTGTTCGTGCCCGAGTCGCGGGCACCGCGGGCCCGCCGCTTCGACCCGGTGGGGCAGGCCCTCGTGCTGCTGGTGCTCGGCAGCCTCGTGTTCGGGCTCATCCAAGCGCGCTCGCCGGGCTGGACGTCACCGTGGATCCTCGGCCTGTTCGCCCTCGCCGGGCTCGGCGTGCTGGGCCTGCTGCGCCACGAACCGCGCCGCGCCGACCCGCTGCTGGAACTGCGGCTGTTCCGCAGCGTCGCGTTCAGTTCGGCGATCGTGATGGCGGTGCTGGCCCTGTGCGGGTTCGGGATCTTCCTGTTCACCGCCACCCAGTACCTGCAGGAGGTACGCGGCCTGACGGCGCTGTCGGCGGGGCTGTGCCTGCTGCCCGTCGGGCTGCTCGTCCTCGTCCTGTCCCCGCGGACCGGACGGCTGGTCGGCACGCGGGGCCCGCGGTGGCCGCTGGTCGTCGCCGGGGTGGCGCTGACGGCGGGCGGTGCCGCGGCGGCCTGGCTCGGCCCGGCGACGCCGTTGCCGGTCGTGCTCGCCACCTTCCTGCTGTTCGGCGTCTTCCTCGGCACGGTGAACCCGCCGATCACGAACACCGCGGTCTCCGGGATGCCGGGGTCGATGGCCGGCGTCGCGGCTTCGCTCGCGTCTTCCGGCCGGCAGACCGGCACCACCCTGGGCGTCGCGCTGGCCGGCTCGGCGCACGGCGTGTGGTGGCTGGTCGCCGCCCTCGGCGCCGGCTTGTTCGCGCTGGCGCTGCTCGGCACCGGACGCCGGGCGGCCGCGACGGCCCGGCGCGCGGCGGCGCTGTTCGACGAGCTCAGCCTCCCGCGACCGACGGGATGATCTGCACCTCGGCGTCCGCGCGCAGCACCGTCGCGGGGCCGCCGCGGTGGCGGCACTCCTCGCCGTCGACGTAGAAGTTGACGTACCGGCGCAGCCCGGCCTGTTCGTCGCGCAGCCGGCGTTCCAGGGCCGGGTACCGCTCGGCGAGCGCGTCCAGCAGGGCGCCCAGCGTGGCCGGTTCGGCGACGTCGACGGCCAGCCGGGACTCGCCGCCGGCCTTCTCCCGCAGCGTCCCGGGCAGCAGCACGGTGATCCGCACGGGTCACACCCTCGCGGCGCGGACGCTGAGCACGTCGGGCAGGTGCGCCGCGACGAGCTGCCAGCTGTCGCCGTCGTCGCGGCTGGCGTAGACGTCGCCGGTGCGCGAGCCGAAGTACACCCCGGCCGGGTCGGCGTCGTCGGTGCACATCGCGTCGCGCATGACGCCGGCCCAGTAGCCGTCCGGCAGGCCGGAGCCCAGCGCCTCCCACGACTTCCCGGCGTCCTCGCTGCGGTACACCCGGCAGCGGCCCTCCGGCGGGAACCGCATGGCGTCGGCGACCAGCGGGAACGTGTAGATCACCGCAGGCCGATGCGGGTGGACGACCATCGGGAAGCCGAAGTCGCTGGGCAGCCCGTCGGCGATGGACTGCCAGCTCGCGCCGGCGTCGTCGCTGCGGTAGACGCCGTGGTGCACCTGGGCGAACAGGCGGTCCGGCTCGGCCGGGTGCCGGGCGACCTTGTGCACGCACTGGCCGTATTCGGGGTACGGGTCGGGCACGTGGACGGCCTTGATGCCGGTGTTGCTCGCCGCCCAGGACGCGCCGCCGTCCCCGGTGCGGTAGACGCCGCCGGTGGACATGGCCACGGTGACGTGGCTGGGATCGGTGGGATGGGGCAGGACGGTGTGGACGGCCTTGCCGCCGCCCCCGGGCGTCCAGTGTTCGCGGTGCGGGTGATCCCACAGGCCGCGGACGAGCTCGTAGGTGCGGCCGCCGTCGGCGGAGCGGAACAGCGCGGACGGCTCGGTGCCGGCGTAGACGACGTCCGGCTCGCTCGCCGGGCCCGGCACGAGCTGCCACGCCCGGGCGAGCGACTCGCCGGTGTCCGGGGGAAAGGCGATCGGCGCGTGGTCGGGTTCGGCCCAGGTTGCGCCCAGGTCGTCGCTGGTGGCTACGCTCGGCCCGAAGTGTTCGCTGGTGACGCCGGCCAGCAGCCTCGGGGTGGCGCGGCGCGTGTCGATGCCGACCGCGTACACCTCCGTCATGGGGTGGTGCGGGCCGGTCACCTCCCACGTCGTCCGGTCGTCCGGGGCGGTCGCCAGCCACAGGCCCTTGCGCGTGCCGATCGCGAGCAGGACGGGCATCTTTCCTCCTGATCATCGAGTGACTCAAGTCACAGGTACTCTGCCGGAAAAATTCTCCCGGGGAAATGTCTAACGCCGGCCGCGGCCGTTCGACGCGGGGGTGAAGGCCGGTCACCGCGTCCGGGAACGCACCGGACCCCGGCCGAAGGAACACCAGGGAGCACAGATGCGGTTTCTCATGATGCACCGGGTCGACGAGCACGACCCGAAGTCGTGGAACCCCAGCCAGGAGTTCATCGCGACGATGGGCGGGTTCATCCAGGAGTCGGTGGAGAAGGGCATCCTGATCACCGCGGAGGGCGTCCACCCGACGGAGAAGGGCGCGCTGGTCCGCAAGCCGCGCGGCGCCGCGATCCGCGTGACCGACGGGCCGTTCGCCGAGGCCAAGGAGGTCATCGGCGGGTTCGCGCTGATCAACGCGGCGGACCGCGCGGAGGCCGTCGAGTTCGCCAAGCGCTACGTCGAGCTGTTCGACCAGGAGATCGAGGTGGAGATCCGCCAGGTCGTCGAATTCGAGGACCTGCCGACCCAGGACTGACGTGCGCCGGTGGCGCTGGGCCGGCCGCGAGCGGCTCTCGGGGGGTGGAGCGATGTTCCCGGTCACCGGCGCCACCGGCAATGTCGGCGCGGAAGTGGTGGCGGCTCTGGCGGTCGCGGGAGCCCCGGTCCGGGCGCTGGTGCGCCGGCCGGACGCGGTCCTGCCGGACGGGGCCGAGGCCGCGGTGCCGGCCTCCGTGCTGGGCCGGGAGCTGCGCGAGGCGAGCTTGCCGCGGGAGTACGTCGAGGCGTTCTGGAGCTTCTACGCCGACGGGACGCTGGACGAGGCGACGGTCTTCCCGACGGTGCCGGAGGTGACCGGACGGCCGGCGCGGACGTTCGCCGAGTGGGCCGAGGCGCACGCGGACGCGTTCCGGTGACGCGGTGAAGGCCCGCCGCCGGTGGCTGGGCGCCGCGGTCAGCCTGGTCGCGCTCCTCGGGGCGGTGGCCCACCTGGTCTGGCCCGGCTCGAAGATCGACGCCAGCATGGTGCTGCTCATCGTGGTGGCGCTGGTGCCCTGGCTCGGTCAGCTGCTGGAGAGCATCGAGCTGCCGGGCGGCTGGAAGGTCAAGTACCGCGACCTCCAGGAGCGGCAGAACGCGCTCGAGCGCACGACCGCGGAGGCGAGCAGCACCGCGCAGGCGGCGTTCGGGGCGGCGCGGGGCGAAGACCTCCCGCCGACGATGGAGACCGTCCGGGCGTTCGCCGAGGAGTACCGGCAGCTGCGCAAGACCCCCCGGCAGCCGGCGCGTACCGCCGAGCTGGACCAGTTGTTCGGCAGGATGGTGACTGTGCTGCCGCGCGTGCCGGGCTTCGACCCGGTGCAGGCCTTCGGCGACGACGAGGGCGGGATCCGCCTCGCCGGGCACGCCGCCCTCTACGGGGCTCCTCGACGCGCGCCGCTACGGCTGATCCCGTGCCGCCTTCGAACACGTCCTGCTGCCGCTGACCTTCGGCATGCGGCAGCCGGCCGCGCGGGAGCTCGCGCGGCTCACCCCCAGCTGGCAAGCCGTCTGCGCCGCGGCCGAGGTGGACGGGGCGCGGTACCGGTTGTGGGTCGGCCGGTCGCGTGAGCCGGAGCTGATCACGCTGTTCCGCGAGTGGAGCCGGGCGGGCGGCGGCGGGCGGATGTGGGCGCGGCTGCCGGCCGGGCACCCGGCCCACGTCGACCGGATCAAGCGGCTGCAGGATCGCGGCTTCCGGGCGGGAGAATTTTTCTGCGAAGGTGTGTCCAAGGGACCGGCCGCCGTTCGTAGTCGTGGCGTACGGCAACCGAGCCACGGAGGAACCATGAAGTACCTGATGCTGATCAACGCCGGCCTCGACGCCGAGGGCGAGGCCGCCGGCGGCTGCACGCCCGAGGACTGGCAGCTGTTCTACAAGGAGATCCAGGAGGCGGGCGTCTACTGCTCCGGGAGCCCGCTCGCCGACCTGACCACGGCCACCACGGTCCGGGTCGACGACCGCGGCGAGCGGATCGTCACCGACGGCCCGTTCGCCGAAACCCGCGAGGTGCTCGGCGGGTACTTCGTCGTCGACGTGCCGGACCTCGACGTCGCGCTCGGCTGGGCGGCGCGCTGCCCGGGTTCGCGGGACGGCGGGTCGATCGTGGTGCGGCCGCTCGCCGACGTCGAAGGCTGACCGCGGTGGCGGGGCGGGCGGCGGCCGGGCTGACCCTCGAGGCGGTGTTCCGGGAGGAGCGCGGGCTGCTGCTCGCCGCGCTCGTCCGCCGGTTCGGCGACCTCGACCTGGCCGAAGAGGTGACGTCGGAGGCGATCGAAGCCGCGCTGGTGCGCTGGCCCGCCGAGGGGGTGCCACCGAAGCCGGGTGCCTGGCTGATGACGACGGCCCGGCGCAAGGCCGTCGACCGGCTGCGCCGCGACCAGGCCTACGCGGCCCGGCTCGCGGTGCTGCAGGTCGAGGCCGAGCGCGCGGCGCCCGCCCCGGCCGCCGGCGGCGGCCTGCCGGACGAGCGGCTCCAGTTGTTCTTCACCTGCGCCCACCCGGCGCTGCCGGCGGAGGACCGCACGGCACTGACGTTGCGCTGCCTCGCCGGCCTGACGACGCCGGAAGTGGCGCGCGCGTTCCTGGTGCCGAGCGCGACGATGGGCAAGCGGATCGTCCGCGCGAAGAACCGGATCCGCACGCTGCGCATCCCGTTCCGGGTCCCGGACCCCGGCGAGCTGCCCGGGCGGCTGCCGGGCGTGCTCCAGGTCGTGTACTCGATCTTCACCGAGGGCTACGCGGCCAGTTCGGGCCCGGCCCTGCAGCGGCTCGACCTGGCGGAGGAGGCGATCCGGCTGGCCCGGATCCTGCGCCGGCTGCTGCCGGGCGAGCGTGAGGTGGCGGGCCTGCTGGCGCTGCTGTTGCTGATCCACGCCCGCCGGGAGGCCCGCACGGACCCCGGCGGCGGCCTGGTCCTGCTCGACGACCAGGACCGCACCCGCTGGGACCGCGCGATGATCGGAGAAGGTGCGGCCCTGGTGGTCGTGGCCCTGTCGGGCGGCCCACCGGGGCTGTACGGCGTCCAGGCGGCGATCGCGGCCCTGCACGACGAGGCCCCGGACGTGGCGGCCACGGACTGGCCCCAGATCGTGGCGCTGTACGACGTGCTCCGCGACCTGGCGCCCTCACCGGTGGTGGAGCTGAACCACGCGGTGGCGGTGGCCATGCGCGACGGCCCGGCGGCCGGGCTGTCCCTGTTGGACACCCTGGCGGACGAGCCGCGGTTGCGGGAGTACGGCCCGTTTTCGGCGGCCCGGGGCGACCTGCTCAGCCGGTTGGGCCGGCGCGCGGAAGCGGCGGCGGCTTACCGGGAGGCGCTGGGACTGGCGGGCACCGAGCCGGAACGGGCGCACCTGCGCGGCCGGCTGGCCGAGGTGAGCGAAGAACGGTGACGGCTCGCCGCTCGTCTGCGCCGCCGCTCCCGGGGTAGGCCGGCCGTTCGGCTGCGCCGCCACCTCGCCGAGTGCGGGACCGGCGCCGCCGCTCATCGGGCAGCCCGGCCGTCGCCTGCACCTCGCGGCGGCAGCACCCGGAACTGTCGGTGGCCCCCGGTAAGCTGGATACCGGGGGCCGGAGGCCTACCCCGCCCGCAGCGCCGCCACCGCGGGCGCGAACATCGTCGCCTTGATCGCCCCCAGCGTCCCGCGGTCCTTGCCCGCCAACGCCCGCACCCGTTCGCTGGCCACCTTCACCACGTCCCCCTCGGCCGCGGTCTCGTCCACCAGCCCGATCTCCAGCGCCTCGGACCCGCCGAACCGCCGTCCGGTCGTCATCGACGCCACCGCCGCCGACGGCGTCAGCTTCCCCTGGATCAACGCCGCCATCCCCGGCGTGAACGGGATGTTGATGTCCGCCTCCGGGAAGCAGAAGTACCCGCGATCCGCCCGCATCACGCGGAAGTCGTGCGCCATCGCGAGCATCGCGCCCGCGCCGAACGCGTGGCCGTTGACCGCCGCGACCGTCGGGACCGGCAACGTCAGCACCCGCGCCAGCAGCTCCTGCACCTCGGCGACGTAGGTCGAAGCCTGGTCGCCGTGGGCGGTCAGCCATTCGAGGTCGAGGCCGTTCGAATAGAACTTGCCGCCGCCGGTGGTCACCAGCGCGCCTTCGACACCGTCCAAAAAGGAATGGACGCGCTGCAGCCAGTCCGGCGAGAACCGGTTCTCGTCGTCGCCGAGGTCAAGCACGGAAACGGTCACGGTCGGTCCTTTTCTCGAGGGGGCACGGTCAGCACGGCCCGCACGGCGGCGGCCAGCCTCTTCCGCACCAGGGGATCGGTGATGTCACGCCGGAAGAACGCGGTCGGCAGGTCGACGACGCACGTCGTGATCACCTCGACGGCCAGGCCGTCACCGCGGTCCCACAACTGCCGGGCGAGCCGGACGAGCAGCGCGACCAAGCGTTTGTCCACCGCGTGCAGGGCGTCGGCCAGCTCGTCGGGCAGGTCCGGCCCGAACAGCCGGTCGCCCCGCACCTTCAGCAGCATCCGTGCCCCGTCGGGCCGGACGGCGGCGAACGCGGCGGGCGCGTCGGCCGCCGCGACGACCGCCTCCACCGGCGACCCGGCCTGGTCCACGAGGGACGTCTGCAGGTCGAGGAACGCCGTCGCGGCGCGCAGCCAGACGCGAGCCAGCACTGCGTTCAACGACCCGAAAGCGTGGTAGATCGTCCCGTTCGGGACGCCGGCTGCGGCCGCCAGGCCACGCACGGTGACGTCCGTCGAGGAGGCGACGAGCCGCTCGGCGACATCGAGCAGCGCGTCGAGGTCGTGGATGCGGGGTCGGGGCATGCTGCGACCGTAACAGAACACGTGCTCCAAAACCAGGGCGGTAAGCTGCCGCCGTGGAGATCTGGATCAACCCGGCGTGCTCGAAGTGCCGGTCCGCGGTGTCGATGCTGGACGAAGCGGGCGCGGAGTACACCGTCCGCCGCTACCTCGAGGACCCGCCGACGGCGGCGGAGCTCGAAGCCGTGCTGAAGCGCCTCGGCCTCGAGCCGTGGGACATCGCGCGCACCGCCGAGCCGGTCGCGAAGGACCTCGGCCTCAAGACGTGGGGCCGCACGCCGGACGACCGGTCCCGCTGGATCGACGCGCTGGCCGAGCACCCGAAGTTGATCCAGCGCCCGATCATCACGGCCGACGACGGCACGGCGGTCGTCGCCCGCGATCCCGAAACCGTGCGGTCGGTCCTCTAGGGAATCGCGTCGGTCTTCGCGAGCAGCGGGACGTCGAGGGGCACTGTCTCCGGGTACTTGATGTCGGCGCCGGTGTTGAGCACGACGACGTCTTCGTCGCCCTCGAGCCACCCGGACTCGCGAAGGTGCCTCCGCGCTCGGTCAGTTCCCTTTGCGCCGCAAGCAGTTCCTCGTCGGTGACGGCGACCGCGGTGCCGCCGGTCGCGTACACGGCGTCGAGCACGAGGAAATCGCCCAGCGCCTTGGGCACGGTGATGCCGAAGGCGACCGTCCGCGCGTCCGGGAACGGCTCGCTTTCCCGCGCCCCGCGCACGAACGCCGTAACGATCGGCGCGCAGCCGCCGGCCGCCTGCACCGCCACCAGCTGCGGCAGGGGCCCGGAAACCCAGCCCAGTTCGCGCATTTCGAGCAGTGCCTTGTAGATCCCGATGATGCCGGCACCGCCACCGGTCGGGTAGAGGATGACGTCCGGCAGCCGCCAGCCGAACTGCTCGGCGATCTCGTACCCCATCGTCTTGTTGCCCTCGATGCGGTACGGCTCCTTCAGCGTCGAGACGTCCTGGACGCCTTCACGCCGCTTCACCGCCGAAGCTACGAGCTTGCCCGGCCGCGCCCGCGTTGCCGTTCGTCGGCATCGCGATCCCGCGGACGCCGCGGCCGTAGCGCGGCAGGCGCAGCAACGGCGTCATGCCTTCGCCGAGGTTGACGACGTGCTCGGGCGAGCGCACCGGGAGCACCTCGTGGTACCGCCACAGCGTCGGCTCCCGGCCGGCGATCTCCTTCGGCGTCACGGCTTCGCGGACGCCGCCGAGGTCGTACCGCGCGAGCAGCGGCGCGCCCGCCGGGGACAACCCCTGGACGGCGTCGGCGGCCACGCGTTCGCCGGTTCGCGAGCACTCGAGGTGACTGAGGAAGGAATGCGGCACAGCACCGATCCTAGGTCCTAGAGTGAGGGCATGGACGCGCTGCGGGTCTGCCTGTACGTCTTCGCCGGGGTGACTCTCGGCACCTGGCTGGTGTCCGTGCTGACCAGGGAGTACTCCTGGGTGGACCGGATCTGGTCGATCGTCCCCGTGGCCTACGTGGGGATCTTCGCCGGGTTCGCCGGGTTCGCCGACGCGCGGCTCGACGTGCTGTTCGCGCTGGTCGCGTTGTGGGGCGTCCGGCTGACCTTCAACTTCGCCCGGAAGGGTGGTTACGCGCCCGGCGGCGAGGACTACCGGTGGGCCGTGCTGCGCGCGCGGATGGCGCCGTGGCAGTTCCAGCTGTTCAACTTCTTCTTCATCTCGCTGTACCAGAACGTGATCCTGCTGCTGATCACGCTCCCGGCGCTGACCGCGCTGGAGCACCCCGGCGGCTTCGGGGTCGCGGACGTCGTCGTCGCGCTGATCTTCGCGGCCTTCCTCGCCGGCGAGACGGTCGCCGACCAGCAGCAGTGGGCGTTCCACCGCGAGAAGCACGCGGGCCGGGCGGCGTCGCGGTTCCTGCAGACCGGGCTGTTCCGCTATTCGCGGCACCCGAACTTCTTCTTCGAGCAGGCGCAGTGGTGGGCGGTCGCCGCGTTCGGCGTGGTGGCCGGCGGTCTGCAGTGGACGGTCGTGGGCGCGGTCCTGCTCACGCTCCTGTTCGTCGGCTCGACGCGGTTCACCGAGAGCATCACGAAGTCCCGGTACCCGGAGTACGCGGACTACCAGCGGCGGACGTCGGCGGTGGTCCCGTGGCCGGTCCGCGGATGACCGCCGTCGCCGCGCTGCAGCTCGCGACGGGTGTGCCGCTCGAGCGGATCCTGGCGTTCGAGGACGAGATCCGGGGCAGCGCCGTGGTGGTGCTGCCGGAGGCGGTGCTCGGCGGCTACCCGGGCCGGACGCCGTTCGTCGAGTACTTCCACGCGGCCGTGCCGGTGCCGGGCCCGGAGACGGCGGCGCTGGCCGCCCTGGCGTCCCGGACCGGCGCGACACTGGTGGTGGGCGTGATCGAGCGCGACGGCTCGACGCTGTACAGCACGGTGGTGTTCCTCGACCCGGACCTCGGCCTGGTGGGCAAGCACCGCAAGCTGGTCCCGACGGCGCGCGAGCGCGTGTTCTGGGGCCGCGGCGACGGTTCGACGCTGCCGGCGATCCCGACGGCGGCGGGCCTGGCGGGCGCGGCGATCTGCTGGGAGAACCACATGCCCCTGCTGCGCGCGGCGATGTACGCGAAGGGCGTGCAGCTCTGGTGCGCCCCGACGGCGGACGACCGCGAGGTCTGGCAGGCATCGATGCGCCACATCGCGGACGAAGGCCGCTGTTTCGTGATCTCGGCGTGCCCGTACGAGGCCGGAGGCGACGACCGGTTCCGCGGCGGCAGCATGATCGTGGGCCCGACGGGCGACGTGGTGGCCGGCCCTCTCCTCGACGGCGAAGGGCTGATCACGGCGGAGATCGACCTGGACGAGATCGTGGCGGCGCGGAAGAGCCTGGACGTGTCGGGACATTACGCACGGCCGGACGTGTTTTCGTTGACGGTGGACGAGCGGCCGCGGGACGGCGTCACCTTCTTGAGGTGACGCCGTTCCGCGCGACGCTCACACCGCCGCGCGGCCGCCGTCCACCGGGAGGACCGCTCCCTGGACGAAGCTGGCTGCGTCCGTTACCAGGAACGTGATCGCCGCCGCGATTTCCTCCGGGGCGGCCACGCGGCCGGCCGGGCCTGCGGCCGCCAGGTCGTCCAGGCCGTCGCCGAAGGCTGCCGTTCCCTCTGTGCGGGTCGGGCCCGGGCTGACCGCGTTGACGCGGACTCCCGCGGGGCCGAACTCCGCCGCCCACGCCTTCGTCATCAGCTCCACCGCCGCCTTCGACGAGCCGTAGACCGCCATGCCCGTCATGCCGCGCAGGGCGACCATCGTCGACACGTTGACGATCGCGCCGTGGCCGCGGGCCGCCATCTCCGGTCCGAGGGCGGCGACGAGGTAGAAGGGGACCTTCACGTTCGTCGCGAACACCGCGTCGAAGTCCGCCTCCGGGAAGTCCGCGGTGGGGCCGGTCGGGAAGATGCCCGCGTTGTTGACCAGCACGTCGATCGGGCCGCCCACCTCACGCGCGCGGTCCGCGAGGGCGCGCGCCGACGCCGCGTCGGTCAGGTCCGCCGCCACGAAGTCGGCCTTGCCGCCCGCCGCGCGGATCATCTCGACGACCTCGGTGCCGCGCGCGGCGTCCCGGCCGGACAGCACCACGTGGGCGCCCCGCCCGGCCAGCGCCACCGCCGTCGCGCGGCCGATGCCGCTCGTCCCGCCGGTGACCAGCGCCGTCGACCCGGACAGTTCTGCACTCATCGCTCGAACTCCTTCGCACCCGGGTGTTTCCCGGTCGTAGGGTTCAAGCGCGCGCACCGGAACGGGCTTCCGGAACCGGGTTCGGCCTTCCTTATACCCCCGATCCGTTCCGCCGATGGTCTTCCAGGGCCGCGACGAACTCCGCGAGGTCACGCCGGTGGGACGCGGCGAGCCAGACCGCCCACGTCCGCCGGATGATCGGGTTCCCGGCCAGCGGCACCCACCGCACGGTGTCCGGCAGCGGGTACGGCCACTCCGGCGGGGCGAACGCGTACGCCCCGCCGGCGTTGACCGCCGGGATCTTGAGCTCGACGATCAGCCGCTGCTCCTCCGGGACCTCCGGGCCGACGTCGAGGCCGTGGCTGCGCAGGATCGCCGCCAGCTCGTCGTACCACGCCGGGCTGCCCGCGCGGGGGAAGGCGAACCACTCCAGCCCGGCCAGGTCCTCCAGCCGGACCGGCGAGCCGAGCTTCTCCGCCAGGTCCGCGGCCAGCAGGACACCCACGTCCTCGGTCACCACGAGCGCCGCGTCGAGGTCCGGGCCGGGCGGGCGTTCCCGGACCAGCCCGACGTCCAGCTCGTCCGCCCGCAGCGCGGCCACCTGGGCCACCGACGACAGGTGCCGCGCCTGCACCCGCGTGTCCGGGAACGCCGCCGAAAGCCGCGCGAGCGCCGACGGCAGCAGGTCCGGCGGCAGCTCCAGGGGCACGCCGACGCGCAGCACGCCGCCGCCGGTCGTCGTGTGCCGGGCCATGGCCGCGAGCGCCTGGTCGTGGCGGGCCAGCACGGCGCGGGCCTCGCCGAGCAGGGTCGTCCCGGCGTCGGTGACCCGGACGCCGGTGCTCGTGCGGACCAGCAGCGGGACGCCGAGCCGCCGTTCCAGCGCGGTGATCGTCTGCGACAGCGCCGGCTGGCTGACGTGCAGCTGCCGCGCCGCCTTCGACATCGCGCCGGCTTCGACGACCGCGACGAAGGCCCGCAGCTCGCGCAGTTCCATCAGCCGGCCCACCGGATCGGCAGCGACTTCAGGCCGTTCTGGAAGTTCGACCGCAGCCGCACCGGCTCGCCGGCGAGTTCCACGACGCCGAGCTGGTCGAGCACCGCGTCGAACATCGCCCGCAGCTGTACGCGGGCCAGGTGCGCGCCGAGGCAGAAGTGCGGGCCGTGGCCGAAGGTCAGGTGGTCGTTCGGCGTGCGGCCGATGTCGAAGGTGTCCGGCTCGCGGAACACCGACGGATCCCGGTTGGCCGAGGAGAACCAGACCACCACCTTGTCCCCGGCGGCGATGTCCACATCGGACAGCCGGACGTCGGATGTCGCGGTGCGCCGGAAGTGCATGACCGGCGTCCACCACCGCAACATCTCCTCGACCGCCGAGGGCAGCAGCGACCGGTCGGCCGGCAGCCGGCGGTGTTCCGCGGGGTGGGAGAGCAGCGCGAGCAGCCCGCCCGGCAGGCCGTTGCGCAGGGTTTCGTTGCCCGCCACGGAGAACAGCCAGAACAGGTTCTCGAACTCGGCCAGCGAGACGCGCCCGCCGTCGTCGCCGACGTGCTGCATGAGGTTGCTCATCACGTCGTCGCCCGGATGCTCTCGTTTGTACTCGCCCAAAGCGTTCGCGTACGCGTAGAGGTCCGGCATGCCCGCACGCGTGCGCGGGTCCGGCATCGACCCGTCCGGCCCCGGCGACGGGCGCACGGCGAGCGCGGCCCGCGCCAGCTCGCTCACCTCGGCAACGGCCACCGTCGAGCTCACCGCGTATTCGGGATCCTGGTACCCGATCACGCGGTTGCTCCAGTCGTACATCAGCCGCCGGTCCTGTTCCGGCACGCCGAACACCCCGGCCAGGGTGCGCAGCGGCAGGTCGGCGGCCACCTGCGCGAAGTCGCACTCCCCGCGCTCGGCGACGGCGAGAACGAGCTCCCGCGCCCAGCTCTCGATCTGCGATGTCAGCTTCGCGATCGCGCGCGGGGTGAACGCCTTTGTGAGCAGCCCGCGCAGCCGCCCGTGCTCCGGCGGGTCCATGTTCAGCATCATCCGGCGCACGTAGGCGAGGTCCGCCGCGTCGCGGATCTGCGTCCCGCCGAGCTGCGAGGAGAACACGCCCGGGTCGCGCAGCACCCGCCGCACCTCGGCGTGCCCGAGCACGGCCCAGAAGTCGTCGACGCGCACCACCGGGCCGGCGCGCCGCAGCCGCGCCAGCTCCTCGTACGGGACGCCTCGCACGTAGGTGTCCGGATCGGTGATCGTCACGGGCCCGACACTAGCCGCGCCCACCGACAGTTTGGGAGGCTGCGCGGATGGACACGCTCAACATGCGCACCGGCGGCAAGGGCGAACCGGCCGTCCTCCTCCTGCACGGACTCGGCGCGACCGGCGCCGTCTGGAACCATTTCGCCGTCCTGCTCGACCGGCGCGTCCTGGTGCCCGACCTGCCCGGTCACGGCCCGTCCGCCCCGCTGCCGCACTACAGCTTCGCGACGCTCGCCGAGGCGGTCGCCCGCGCGCTGCCGGACGGCGGGCCGCTGATCGTCGCCGGGCACTCACTCGGCGGGGTACTCGCCCTGGAACTGGCGTCCGGCCGCTACGGCGTCGAGGTCGCCGGCGTGCTGGCCGTCGGGGTGAAGGTCGAGTGGAGCCAGGACGACCTGAACCGCGCGGCGTCGTTCGCGGCCCGGCCACCGCGGGTGTTCGCGACGCAGGAAGACGCCGATCAGGCCTACCTGAAGGTGTCCGGGCTGCTCGGGATCGCGCCGACCGACCCGGCCGGGCTCCGCGAGACCGAGGGAGGTTGGCGCCTCGCGATGGATCCGGCCGCGTTCGGCCTCGGCGCGCCGGACATGCCGGCGCTGCTCGCCGGGGCGCACTGCCCGGTCGTGCTCGCCGCGGGCGAGAACGACCCGATGAGCCGTCCGGAGCAGCTGCGGGCGCTCGACCCCGACGCCGTCACGCTCGCCGGCCTCGGGCACAACGCCCACGTCGAAGACCCGCCCGCGGTGCGCGCGCTGCTGAAGCGCTTCGGCGTCTGAAGGTCCGGGTGCAGCCGTCGTACCCCACGCGACGGCTGCTCCTCGAACCCCTCGCCACCACCGGACACGGCACAGCCTAGGAAGGCGTGGTGGACGAGCGCCTGTACCGCGGACTCGCGCCGTCGTCACCCTCGGTACCTGCGGAAACGGTTATCTTCGCCGATCGGTGGTACATCCCGGGCGGCACGATCGTGATGCTGGAGAGGTACGTTCCGCTGGGGGGACGCCGGAGAGGACGCCTGTGGACGAAGGCCCGTCGTTCGCCGGATGGCTGCGCGACCGGCGTGTGCTCGCCGGCCTCACCCAGGCCCAGCTCGCCGAGCGCGCGGGACTGAGCCTGCGCGCGGTCCGCAACGCCGAGCTCGGCAGCGTCCGGCGGCCCCGGCCGGAGACCGAACGGCGGCTGCGGGAGGCGCTGGCCGAAGCCCCGCCGGAGCCGGTCCGGATCGGCGTCCTGGGTCCGTTGACGGTGACGCGCGGCACCGAGCCGGTCGAGATCGGCGCCGAGAAGCAGCGCCTGCTGCTGGCCCTGCTGGCTCTGCAGCCGAACCGGACCGTCCGGCGCGAGGACCTCGTCGACGTCGTCTGGGACGAGCCGCCGTCGTCGTGCCTGGAGCTGCTCCACACCTACGTCGCCCGGCTGCGGCGGGCGCTGCGGCCGGCCGACCTCATCGCCACGGACAAGGGCGGCTACCGGCTCGCCGCCGGGGAAACCGAGCTCGATCTGCTGGAGTTCGAAGCGCTCCTCGCCCGGGACGCCCACCGCGAGGCCCTCGGGCTCTGGCGCGGCCCGGCCCTTGCCGACGTCGGACGGCTCCGCCAGCACCCCGCCCGGCTGGCGATCGCGATGCGGCGGGCCAAGGCCGTGATGGCCTACGCCGGGACCGCCGACCCCGAGGACGCGGCGGTCCAGCTGCGGGTGCTGACCGCCGAGGAGCCGTTGAACGAGTCGGCGCACGCCAGGCTGATGGTGGTGCTCGCCGCGTCCGGGCGCCAGGCCGCCGCGCTCGACGTGTACGACGAGGTCCGCCGCCGGCTCGCCGGTGAGCTGGGCATCGAACCCGGCCCCGAGCTGCGCGCGGCCCACCGCCAGGTGCTGCGGCAGGACTTCGCGGCGCCGGAGCCGCCGGCCCGGGTGCCCGCCCAGCTGCCCGCGGACGTCCCCGGCTTCCGCGGCCGCGCGGCCCAGCTGGCCGAGCTGGACACGCTGCTGCGTCGCGACGAAGGCGACACCGGCGCGCGCATCGCCGTCCTGTCCGGCACCGGCGGGGTCGGCAAGACCGCGCTCGCGGTGCACTGGGCGCAGCGGTCGCCCGCGGAGTTCCCGGACGGGCAGCTCTACCTCGACCTGCACGGCTTCGGCACGGTCCGGCCGGTCGACCCCGGCGACGCGCTGTCCGGCTTCCTGCGTGCCCTCGGCGTCGACGGCGCGGACATCCCCGCCGAACCGGAGGAGCGCGCCGCGAAGTTCCGCACCGCGCTCACCGGCCGCCGCATGCTGCTGGTACTGGACAACGCGGGTTCGGTCGGCCAGGTGCGGCCGCTGCTGCCCGGCTCGCCGTCCTGCCTGGTGCTGGTGACCAGCCGGGACGCGCTGCCCGGCCTGGTCGCCCGGCACGGCGCCCGCCGGGTGCTCGTCGACCTGCTCACCGACGCCGAAGCCCACGACCTGCTCCGGGCCCTGCTCGGCCGGCGCGTCGACGCCGAACCCGACGCCGCGGCGGCGCTGATCGGGTACTCGGCCCGGCTGCCGCTCGCCCTGCGGCTCGTCGCGGAGCTGGCGCTGAGCCGGCCGGGGGAGCGGCTGGCGGCCCTGGCGGACGAACTGGCCGACGAACGGCGGCGCCTCGACCTGCTCGACGGCGGCGGCGACCCGCTGACCGCGGTCCGCGCGGTGTTCTCGTGGTCGTACCGCCACCTCGCCCCGGACGCGGCCCGCGTGTTCCGGCTCTGCGGCCTGCACCCGGGCCGCGACCTGACCCCGCCGGCGATCGCCGCGCTCGCCGGCGTCCCGCTGCCGGAGGCGGAACGGCTGACCGGCACCCTGGTGCGCGCCCACCTCGCGCAGCAGACCGGCGAAGACCGCGTCCAGCTGCACGACCTGCTGCGCGTCTACGCCGCCGAGCTCGCGGACGGCGACCCCGCCGAAAGCCGCGAGGCGCAGGAGCGGCTGTTCGACTTCTACGTCTCCTCGGCCGCGCAGGCCATGGACGTCGTCCTGCCGCAGGAACGCCACCTGCGGCCGCGGGTGCCGGAGCCCGACGTCAAGGTGCTCGACGCGCCGGCGTGGCTGGAGGCCGAGCGCCGCAACCTGCTGGCGGTGGCCGCGCACGCGACGCGGCACGGGTGGCCGGACCACCTGCGGCTGCTGTCCGGGATCCTGTGGCACTACCTCGACGTCGGCGGCTACCACGAGGAAGCCCTGGTGCTGCACACGCACGCGTCGGCGCTGGCCCACCACGCCGGTGACCGGGCGGCCGAAGCCGAGCCGCTCATCCTGATCGCGCTGGGACATTGGCGCGTCGGCCGGTCGCGGGATGCGTTGCGGTACCTGGAAGAGGCGCTCGTCCTCGCCCGCGAGACCGGCGACCGGCGCACCGAGATCCACGCGGTGAACACGCTCGGCCTGGTCTGCCGCGCGCTGGGCCGGTTCGCCGAGGGGATCCGGTATTCGACGGAAGCCTTGGCGCTGGCCCGGGAATCCGGCGACCGCACCAGTGAGGGCCTGGTCCTGGTGGTGCTCGGCTGCACCTGCCGCGGCATCGGCCGGTACGGCGAGGCGATCGGCCACCTGGAAGAGGCGCTCGCACTGGCCCGCGACATCGCCGACCGCACCGGCGAGGGGTACGCCCTGGTCAACCTGGCCGACTCGCTGTCGGCGCTGGGCCGTCACGACGAAGCGGCCCGCGTCCTGGAGGAAGGGCTGGAGCACCTTCGCGCGATGGGCGTCCGGGTCAGCGAGGGGTACGCCCTCGGCATCCTCGGCGACATCGAGCACGCCCGCGGCCGGTACGCGGAAGCCGCCGCGCACCTCGGACGGGCGCTGGAAATCGCGCAGGAGACCGGCAGCCCGACCAACCGCAGCGTGGCGTTGAAGCACCTGGGTGACGTCCGGCTGGCGCAGGGCCGCCACGCGGACGCGGCCCAGCACCTCGAAGAGGCGTTGAGCCTGGCGCGCGAATGCGGTGACCGGGGTGTCGAATCCCGCGTGCTCAACAGTCTCGGCCACCTCGCCGCCGCGCGCGGCGCCTCCGCGGACGCGCTCCGGTACCACCGCGAAGCCTTGGCCGTGGCCAAGGCAACGGGCTGTGGTCCGGAACAGGGCCGGGCCCACTGCGGGCTCGGTGAAGTCCACTGTGGACTCGGTGACCCGGAGGCCGCGCGCGAGCACTGGGAACGCGCGCTGGCCTGTTACGCCGAGGAAGGCGTGCCCGGCGCCATCCGGGTCCGGAACCACCTGACGGCCTTGGAACGCGTCGCCGGGTAGCGGGGTTCGAGGGCGGCGAGGTCGTTTCGGACCCGTTGGAGGTCCCGGTCGACGAAGTTGGTGCTGCCCGCCGGCCGCCGCCGGATGATCACGTGGTGCTCCCCGTGGCCTTGAAGAACGCGTAGTGGAAGGTCCCGCCCGGACCGGCGGTGCGGTGCAGGTCCGCGACTCCGCGCGCCCAGCCGTCCACGGTGGCGAGGCCGCGGGCGACGGCGGTTTCGCCGACGCCTTCGACCATCGCGGTGAAGGTGTCGCGGGTGAACCCGGTGACCAGCCCCGGCTGGGAGCTGTCGGCGTAGACGGTCCGCGGTTCGACGGTGACGTCGCCGAACCCGGCGCCGGTCAGCAGCGGGTGCAGGCGACGCCCGATGAGCGCGTCGCCGCCGGCCTCGGCCTGCAGGTGGACCAGGCAGTCGATCGCCGCTTGGGCGTGCTCGCTGCGCGGGTGGAAGAACGCCGACCCGTGGTCGCCCTCGATGACCGTGATCGTGCCGCCCGGCCGCAGCAGCGTCTTCAGGTGCGCGAGCGCTTTCTCCGGCTCCGGCAGGTGTTCCAGGACGAAGCAGACGAAGACGTGGTCGTACTCGCCGTCCAGGTCGAACAGGTCGGCTCGCCGGAACTCGACGCCCCCGACCCGGGCTTTCGCCTGCCGCAGCGACGCTTCGGAGACGTCGACCGCGGTCAGGTGCGCGCCGGGACTGCGGGCGACGAGGTGGACGGTCTGGGCGCCGACGCCGCAGCCGGCCTCCAGCACGCGGCTCCCGGCGGGGTAGGCCGTCCCGGCGTGCAGGAGTCCGGCGAGGGTGTCGGCCTGGTCGCCGAGGCGGCGGGTCTCGGGTTCGGCGTACCCGTGCACGTAACTGGTGTCCATGGGACCAGCGTGCTGCGACAATGGCCCGATGGACAGAGCCAAAACTCCGCTCGCGGAGGGGTCCATAGGTTCGGACTTCCTCCAGCTCGACGTCCGTGACGCCCCGCCGGGCGGCCTCGCGGACTGGCTCGCCGGGCAGCTGCGCGCCGCGGTCGCCGACGGCCGGCTGCCGGTCGGTGGCCGGCTGCCCGCGTCCCGGGTGCTGGCCGCGGAGCTGCGCGTGTCGCGCGGCGTGGTCACCGAGGCCTACCAGCGGCTGATCGACGACGGCCACGCGGCGGGCCGCGGCCGGGCGGGCACGGTCGTCGTCGCCGCGCCCGTGCTGCCGCCGGACCCTTCGCCGGACCGGCCGGCCGCCGAGGTGATCACCGCGTGGCCCGGGGTGGAGGTCTTCGACGCGGTCCGCGCGGCCCCGGCCCGGGTCGACCTGACGCCGGGCGTCCCCGATCTGACGGCCTTCCCGCGCGGGGCCTGGCTGCGTGCCGAGCGGGCGGTGCTGGACGAGCTGGAGCCGGCCCACTTCGGCTACGGCGACCCGCGCGGCGCGCCCTCGATGCGGCTGGCGGTGTCGCGCTGGCTGGCGCGCAACCGCGGGATCCGCGTCGACCCGGGCGAGATCATCGTGGTCGCGGGGGTCGCGCAGGGGTTGACCCTGCTGGGGGAGGTGCTGCGGGCGCACGGCGTGCCGGCGGTGGCCGTCGAGGACCCGGGTTCGCTGGGGGCCCGGCAGCACCTGCACCACTGCGGCCTGGAAACCCCGCCGATCCCGGTGGACGACGACGGGGTGCGCGTCTCCGCGTTGCGGGCGCCGGCGGTGCTGCTGACGCCGGCCCACCAGTTCCCGATGGGCGTGGTCCTGGGCGGTGAGCGCCGCCGGGAGCTGATGCGCTGGGCGGCCGGCGGCGGCATCGTCGTGGAGGACGACTACGACGCGGAGCACCGGTACGACCGGGCGCCGGTGCCCGCGGTCCGGTCGATGCTGCCGGAGGTCTGCTACCTCGGTAGCGTCTCGAAACTGCTGGCCCCGGCGTTGCGCGTGGGCTGGCTGCTGGCCCCGCCGCGGTTCTTCGCCGATCTGGTGGCGGCCAAGCGGTTCGCGGACCTGGGCAACGCGGTGCTGGCGCAGCTGGTGCTGGCCCGGTTGATGGAGACGGGCGAGCTGGAGCGGCAGCTGCGCGTGGTCCGGGCCCGGCACCGCCGCCGCAGGGACGCGATGATCCGCTCCCTGTCCGAGTCGTTGCCGTCGGCGGTGGTCCACGGCGCGGCGGCCGGGCTCCACCTGACGGTGACGTTCGACGAAGACGTGGACGACGTCGCGGTGGCGGCGGCCGCGCTGGCGGAGGGGGTGAAGGTCCAGCCGCTGTCGTGGCACCGGCAGCAGCCGGGGCGGCCGGGGCTGGTGCTGGGGTATGCGGCCCGGACGGCGACGGAGATCGCCGAGGGTATCGCGGTGCTGGGGCGGCTGGTTACTTCTTGAGGCCGCCGGTTGGGCCACTTCCCGCTCGACTCGTTCGAAGATCTCCGTGTCCGTCTGCTGCTGCCAATGCGCCGTCCGTTGCCTGGATGAAGGCTGCTACCTGGTCGTAAACGGCGGCGGCCCTTCGGCGTGCCCAGTCGGGCGTCTCATCCCACGGCGCGATGTAGCCGGGCTTGGGCTCGCCGGGATAGTGCTTCGTGACGGCCGCGATCCAAGCTTCGCGAAAGATGGGGGGACGCCGGAGCGGAGGTCCTCGCCCAGTGGCCCGGCTGGTAAAGACTCCACAAAGGACAGTCAAGCGACTGTGATCATGCTCTCCCATGCGTTCCGCCGGGTTGGTTGCCATACGCAAGCAAGTTGCTTAGCCTAGCTAAGGGACTTTGCGAGCAGAGAGGTTGCACAGTGGCGCAACGCCGGACGTATTCGATCGCGGAACTGGGGCCGCGGTACAAGTGGATCGCGCTGTCCAACACGACGCTGGGCATGCTGATCGCCACGATCAACTCCTCGATCGTGCTGATCGCGCTGCCCGACATCTTCAAGGGCATCGGCATCAACCCCCTGGAACCGGCCAACACGAGCTACCTGCTGTGGATGATCATGGGGTTCCTGGTGGTCACCGCGGTGCTGGTGGTGAGCTTCGGCAGGCTCGGCGACATGTACGGCCGCGCGAGGATGTACAACCTCGGCTTCGCCGTCTTCACCGTTTCTTCCATCATGCTGGCCGTCACCTGGTTCGACGGGGACGCCGCCGCGTTGTGGCTGATCGGCTGGCGGATCGTGCAGGGCGTCGGCGGGGCCTTCCTGATGGCGAACTCCTCGGCGATCCTCACCGACGCGTTCCCGGCCAACCAGCGCGGCCTCGCGCTCGGCATGAACGGCGTCGCGGCCATCGCCGGCTCGTTCCTCGGCCTGGTCGTCGGCGGCGTGCTGGCGCCGATCGACTGGAACCTGATCTTCCTGGTCTCGGTGCCGTTCGGCGTGATCGGCACGGTCTGGGCGTACCTCAAGCTGCACGACACCGGCGTCCGCAAGCACGCGCGGATGGACTGGTGGGGCAACATCACCTTCGCGGTCGGCCTGATCGCGGTGCTGGTCGGGATCACCTACGGCATCCAGCCCTACGGCTCGTCGCCGACCGGCTGGGGCAGCCCGTTCGTGCTGAGCTGCCTGATCGGCGGCGCCGCGGTGCTGGTCGCCTTCGTGATCATCGAAACGAAGGTCGACAACCCGCTGTTCCGCCTGTCGCTGTTCCGGATCCGGTCGTTCACCTGGGGCAACGTCGCGAACCTGACGGCGTCGCTCGGCCGCGGCGGGCTGCAGTTCATCCTGATCATCTGGCTGCAGGGCATCTGGCTGCCGCAGCACGGCTACACGTTCGAGCAGACGCCGCTGTGGGCGGGCATCTACATGCTGCCGATGACCGTCGGCTTCCTGCTGGCCGCGCCGACGTCGGGCATCCTCGCCGACCGGATCGGCAGCCGCCTGCTCGCTTCGAGCGGCCTGTTCATCACGGCCGTCACGTTCCTGCTGCTGATCATCCTGCCGGTGAACTTCGACTACTGGGCGTTCGCGGCGATCCTGCTGGTCAACGGCATCGGCATGGGCATGTTCTCCTCGCCCAACCGCGCCGAGGTGATGAACAGCCTGCCGGCGGACGCACGCGGCTCCGGCGCGGGCATGATGACGACGTTCCAGAACGCGGCGATGGTCCTGTCGATCGGTTTCTTCTTCAGCCTGATCATCTCCGGCCTGTCGAGCAGCCTCCCGTCGACGATGCACGACGGCCTGGTCGCGCACGGCGTCCCCGAGGCGGCGGCGGGCCAGGTGGCGAACCTGCCGGCGGTGGCGGTGCTGTTCGCGGCGTTCCTGGGCTACAACCCGATCCAGCAGCTGCTGGGCGGCCAGCTGTCGGCCCTGCCGCCGGACCAGGCGTCGTTCCTGACCGGCCGCAGCTTCTTCCCGAACCTGATTTCGGGCCCGTTCCAGTCGGGCCTGGCGGTGGCGTTCGGCTTCGCGATCGCCGTCTGCCTGGTCGGCGCGGTGGCGTCGCTGCTGACGAAGGACTCCCGCCCGGAGCGGACCGAGTCGGCCGGTGCGGAGCTGGCCGCGGTGGCCGGGGAGGCGGGCAGCGGGCCCAGCGAACTGGTGTCGCCGTCGAGCGAACGCTGAGGGGTAGCTTCGGAAGCCGGGTGCCGTCGGGGCACCCGGCTTTTCCGTGTGGGGGAACGGGTGGAGCGGAATCGGCTGGCCGAGCTGCTGGCGGGACGCGACGGTGTGTTCGCGCTCGCCCGCGCGGCGCTGGGCTCCGGGGCCGCGCTCATCGGCGGTGACCGGCCGGGGTCCGCCGAATCGTTCCGGCGGACCTTCCGCCGCCGCGAGCGGCACACGCACCGGACGGGCCAGGCGTCGGCGGGGTTCGCCGACGCCGTCGCCGACCTCGAAGCCTGCCCGGAACGCGAGCTGTGCCTGGTCTTCGTCGACGACCGCCCGGCCGGCGGCTACTGGTTCTCGGTGTTCCTGACCCCGGACCTGAGCCGCGTGGTCGCCTGCTTCGGCGTCGGTAAACCCTAGACCGTGGCGAGCGCGGGCTCGGTCACCTCGGGCGACGGCGTGATCTTCTTCGCCCGGCGGCGGGCGATGATCCGGCGGCCGACGTCGATCATCGGGACCTCGACCCAGCGGTACAGCAGGTCCGCCGCCAGCAGGCCGGCGATCGTCACCGCGACCGCGGTCAGCGTCCGGTGCGGCGCGAACTGCGGGATCGCCCCCGCCAGCGCCAGCGCGACGACGCCCTGCATGAGGTAGAGCGAGTACGACCGCTCGCCGACGAACCGCATCGGCCGCCGCGAGAGGATCCAGGCCAGCGGCCCGCGGCCGGCGACCAGCGACGGCACGAGCAGGGCCGCCAGGAGGATGTACCCGGTGCCGGTGATCGAGCCGCCGTCGTCGTGCAGGAAGGCGGCGATCTCGCCGAACTGGGTCTGCACCGCGATCAGCGCGGCGGCGACCACGAGCCCGGTGCCGGGGTGGGTGAACGCCCGCAGCGCGGCGAAGCCCTTGCGGTGGTGCAGCACGATCGCCAGCGTGCAGCCGATGAGGATCGGCGAGTACGCGCCCGCGTAGGGCATGAAGGGAATCAGGGCGAGCATGATCGCGACGAGGCCGACGGCCAGGCTCAGGCGCTTGACGAAGCCGAGCGCGCCGAAGCCGAACGCGAGCAGCGGCCACACGAGGTAGAACTTCTGCTCGACGCCGAGCGTCCACGCCTGGCCGAACAGCGCCATCTGGTGGTACTCGCCGACGAAGGCGACGTTCCACGGCAGCGCGGACACGATGCCGCTGTGCCGCAGGCCCAGGCCGCGGAAGTAGGCGAAGACGACGACCACGCCGATGACGACGTAGTAGACAGGCAGGATGCGGAACGCCCGGCGGATGTAGAACTCCGCCAGGGAGACGCGACCGGAGCGGTCCTCTTCGCGCAACGCGAGCGTCGTGATGAGGTAGCCGGAGAGCACGAAGAACAGGTGCACGCCGATCCAGCCGTTGGCTCGCTCCCAGTTGGGCCCGCCGTAGTGGAAGACCACCACCAGCACGGCGGCGACGGCGCGGACGCCGTCGAGGGCCGGGAATCTTCGGGTCGCCAGGTACTCGTCGTGCGTCATCATCGCGTGATCCCCCCACGAAGCTCAGCTGAGAACCGGCCCACTGTAATCGGGCGTTCCCGGCTTTACCTCGCGGGGGTGACGTTCGGGGCGAGGGTGACGGACCGGGCTACCTGCGCCAGGCGGTGCGGCACCTTCTCGGAGGGCGCAGCGGGAGTGCGCCGGGTGGGCAATGTGTCGCTGGGCAAAGCGCCTGGTCGCTTACGGTCGCCCTCAAGGATTACTGCGGGGCCGGGATTCGGCGGCTACCGCAACACTGGGATGCTCGCCACCGATGAAGAAACCAAGGATTTCGCCCGATCGAATTGACCGGAGGTACGGTGACACTGCTGGCGAGAGCCTTGACGACTGGGTGGTCGAGGTGTCAGCGCTGTCGCAACACTTCGTAAGCGGCTTCGAAGATCGGTTCGGTTATCCGCCGGACGAAAACGGCGTCAAGCCCGCAACGGTCGAGGTCGACGGCCTGCGTGTCAAGATGAGAGACGCTGGGTTCCCCCAGGAGCTGACCGATTTCTTCACCTCGGTCGAAGAGGTCTCACTTCCTGACGTGAACAACGGTTACTTCGTACACGGTCCCGAATTGGTTCTTGCCGGCGTCGGAGGCGAGCAACCGACGCAGGTCACAGGCACGGTTGTGGACGACATCGTGGTGTTCGGTTCGGATGGTGTGGCGCGTTGTTCGCGCTGAGCAGGAGCGGTCGAGGGGTCTACCGGATGACCGGAGGGTCGTTCACAGCGCGCGAGGCGGCATACGACGGCGGGGACGTCAAGGTGGTCGCCCCGGATCTGCAGCAGTTCCTGCATTACCTGCGTGACGAGCTGCGTTCTGCGATGGCCGGCTGACCCACCCACCGAAGAGGGCTCATCCGGATCTCGACCCCCGCGGAAGCGAGCCCGGATCGGCTGAGTGCCTGGATGCGGGCCTACCGGCCGAGGGGTGGCGCTCCGGATGTCACGCGCTTCGCTGGCGCCTCCTCCAGCGGCCCGTCAGGAGCAGCCCCGGCGCGGTCAAGACGACGGGCGGCAGGCGCACCATCGGCCGAGTCGCGGCCGGCGCGGAAAGGACCGCGACGCCCCAGCGCAGCCTGACGCCGGGGACGTCGGCGAAAACCGGCTACTTGCGCCAGGCGGTGCGCTGCTTCCGGATGTCGAGCACCAGCAGCAGGATCAGGAACAGCGAGAGGCCGACCAGCCAGACGTTCTCGGTGTTGTTCTCGTGGTTGCCCTTGATCATCACCAGCAGGATGATCGCGCTGACCCAGCCGGCGATGCGGGTGGCCTTCGGGAACGAGCCGTGCCAGCCCCAGGCCGCGGACGGCTCGTCGCGCGGGTCGACCTCGGGCCGCCTCTTCTCGACCGCCTTGCCTGCCACGATGAACTCCTCAAACCCCGTGAACCTCGGACCCGCCGATGATCCCACACCTCCGGGTGCGCCGCGGAGACGGCCCGCGCGACAATGACCGGCGATGACTACCTCGCGAAGCGTTCTCGTGCTCGGCTCGACCGGGTCCATCGGCGTGCAGGCCCTCGACGTCGCCGCGCGCAACCCGCACCTGTTCCGGGTGGCCGGGATCGCCGCGGGGGGTGCCGATCCGGCCGCGCTCGCCGCGCAGGCGATCGCCCACGGCGTCGAGGCCGTCGCCGTGACCAAGGCCACGGCCGCCGAAGACGTCCAGCTCGCGCTGTACGCCGAGGCGCAGAAGCGCGGGTACGCGCAGGGCGAGTTCAAGATCCCGAGGCTCTTCGCGGGCTCCGACGCCGTCACCGAGCTCATCGACGCCGTCCCCGTCGACACCGTCCTCAACGCCCTGCCGGGCTCCCGCGGCCTCGAGCCCACGCTCAAAGCGCTCGCCACCGGCGCCACGCTCGCCCTGGCCAACAAGGAGTCCCTCATCGCCGGCGGGCCGCTGGTGCTCGCCGCGGCCAAGCCCGGGCAGCTCGTGCCGGTCGACTCCGAGCACTCCGCCATCGCGCAGGCGCTGCGGGCCGGCCGGGAAAACGAGGTCGCGCGGCTCGTCCTGACCGCCTCCGGGGGCCCGTTCCGCGGCCGCAAGCGCGCCGAGCTGGCCGGCGTCACCGTCGAACAGGCGATGGCGCACCCGACCTGGTCCATGGGCCCGCTGATCACGATCAACTCCGCCACCCTGGTCAACAAGGGTCTGGAGCTGATCGAGGCGGCCCTGCTGTTCGGCATCGCGCCGGAGAAGATCGACGTCACCGTGCACCCGCAGTCGATCGTGCACTCGATGGTGACCTTCACCGACGGTTCGACGATCGCCCAGGCCAGCCCGCCCGACATGCGGCTGCCGATCGCGCTCGCCCTGCACTGGCCGGACCGCGTCCCCGGTGCCGCCCCGGCGTGCACCTGGGACAAGGCCGCGACCTGGACGTTCGAGCCGCTGGACGACGACGCCTTCCCGGCCGTCGAGCTGGCCCGGCACTGCGGCACCGCGGGCGGCTGCCTGCCCGCCGTCTACAACGCCGCGAACGAGGAGCTCGTGTCCGCCTTCCTCGCGCAGAACACCAGCTTCACGTCGATAGTGGACACTGTGTCCGAGGTGGTGGGAGCCGCCGACGAATGGCGTCGCGAGCCACGCGACGTCGAGGACGTACTCGCGGCCGAGCGCTGGGCTCGTGCGCGGGCCGGTTCGATCATCGAGGGGAAGTAGCGGGTGCTCGCCTACATCATCGGTGTGGTGCTCTTCGCGCTGGGGATCTGCGTCTCGGTCGCACTGCACGAGGCCGGTCACATGGTCACCGCGAAGGCCTTCGGCATGAAGGTCCGCCGGTACTTCGTGGGCTTCGGGCCGACGGTGTTCTCGTGGCGGCGCGGGGAGACCGAATACGGCCTGAAGTGGATCCCGCTCGGCGGGTTCTGCGACATCGCCGGCATGACCGCGCTCGACGAGGTCACCCCGGACGAGGCGCCGCGCGCGATGTGGCGGTTCAAGACCTGGAAGCGCACCGTCGTGATGTCGGCCGGGTCGATCACCCACTTCATCCTCGGTTTCGTGGTGCTCTACCTGATGGCCGTGACGATGGGCCTGCCGAGCCTGGCGGCCGCCGAGCCGGTCCAGCCGGTGCTGGAGTCGACCTCCTGCGCGGTCTCGACCACGTCGAAGGCGCAGGCCGAAGCCCAGGCCAAGAACCCGGCCTGCCCGCCCGGCGCGCTCACCCCGGCGAAGTCGGCCGGCCTGCTGCCCGGCGACAAGGTGCTCACGGTCGGCGGCAAGCCGGTCGCGACCTGGGAGGAAATGCTCACCGCCGTGCAGGCCACCAGCGGCCCGACGGCGTTCGAGGTGCAGCGCGGCACCGAGCGGCTCCGGCTCACCGTCGACGTGCCGAAGGTGCAGCGCTGGAACGGCTCCACGGTCAAGGAGGTCGGCATGATCGGCGCCTCGCCAAAGCTGCCGCCGCTGACCACGCAGTACGGCCCGGTCGCCGCGGTCGGGGCCACGTTCAGCTTCACCGGCACGATGTTCGCCCAGACGGCACAGCGGCTCGTCGAGTTCCCCCAGCGCATCCCGGCGGTGGTCACCGCGATCTTCGGCGGCGAACGCGACCCGAACACCCCGGTCAGCGTCGTCGGCGCGAGCCGGATCGGCGGCGAGGCCGTCGAGCAGGGCATCTGGGTGCTGTTCTTCTTCCTGCTGGCCAGCCTCAACTTCTTCATCGGCGTGTTCAACCTGCTGCCCCTGCTGCCGCTGGACGGCGGTCACATCGCGGTGGTCTGGTACGAGCGCGTCCGCGACTGGATCCGCGGCCTGCGGGGCAAGGCGGCCGGAGGTCCCGTCGACTACACGAGGCTGTCGGGGATCACGATGGTGCTGGTGCTGATCGGCGGCGCAGTGACGCTACTCACGGTGACGGCCGACATTGTCAACCCCATCCGGCTCACGCAGTAACCCACGGAGGAGTGGCGGCCCGCCGCGGGTCGCTCACTCTCGCCGTAATGTTGCTCACCGTGACGGTTGACATGGTGAAGCCCGCCCAGTAGGGGTAGGTACGCTGGAAACCGTGACCGTCGCACTCGGTATGCCCGCCCTGCCCCCGCCCGTTCTCTCCGAACGCCGCAAGACCCGCCAGCTGCACGTGGGTGCGGTCGGCGTCGGCAGCGACTTCCCGATCTCCGTCCAGTCGATGACGACGACGCTCACCTCCGACGTCAACGCGACCCTGCAGCAGATCGCCGAGCTCACCGCCGCGGGCTGCGACATCGTCCGCGTCGCCTGCCCCTCGGCCGATGACGCCGAAGCCCTGCCTGCGATCGCGCGCAAGTCGCAGATCCCGGTCATCGCCGACATCCACTTCCAGCCCAAGTACGTCTTCGCCGCCATCGAGGCCGGCTGCGCCGCGGTGCGCGTCAACCCGGGCAACATCCGCAAGTTCGACGACCAGGTCAAGGAAATCGCCCAGGCCGCCAAGGACCACGGCACCCCGATCCGGATCGGCGTCAACGCCGGCTCGCTCGACAAGCGGATCATGGACAAGTACGGCAAGGCCACCCCCGAAGCGCTGGCGGAGTCCGCGCTGTGGGAGGCGTCGCTGTTCGCCGAGCACGACTTCCACGACATCAAGATCTCGGTCAAGCACAACGACCCGGTCGTCATGGTCCGCGCCTACGAAATCCTCGCCGCGCAGTGCGACTACCCGCTGCACCTGGGCGTCACCGAGGCCGGGCCGGCGTTCCAGGGCACCATCAAGTCGGCCGTCGCGTTCGGCGCGCTGCTGCGCCAGGGCATCGGCGACACCATCCGCGTGTCGCTGTCCGCGCCGCCGGTCGAAGAGGTCAAGGTCGGCACCCAGATCCTGCAGTCGCTGAACCTGCGCCCGCGCAAGCTGGAGATCGTGTCCTGCCCCTCGTGCGGACGCGCGCAGGTGGACGTCTACACCCTCGCCGAGCAGGTCACCGCCGGGCTGGAGGGCATGGAGATCCCGCTGCGCGTGGCGGTCATGGGCTGCGTCGTCAACGGCCCCGGTGAGGCCCGCGAGGCCGACCTGGGTGTGGCGTCGGGCAACGGCAAGGGCCAGATCTTCGTCAAGGGCGAGGTCATCAAGACCGTCCCCGAGCACGCGATCGTCGAAACGCTCATCGAGGAGGCCATGCGCATCGCCGAAGAGGCGGGCGAGTCCCTCGGCGAGGGCGCGCCGGTCGTGACCGCCGGCTGACCTGCTCCCGGACGACGCCCTCGAGGCGTCGTCCGTGGTGGCCAACCGGGCGATGAGCCGCGAGCGCCGGCTGGCCGGTCGCGACGGTTATGCGCGCGTCCTCGGCTTCGACGTCCTGGGCCTGCCGCCGCGTGCGCGCTGGCTCGATCTCTGCTGCGGCAGCGGACGGGCGCTGCTCGACGCGGCCGGGGCCCGGCCGGACCTCGACATCACCGGCGTCGACCTGGCCGGGTACTTCGCGGCGCCCGGGCCCGTGCGGCTCGTCACGGCGTCGATCACGACGTGGGAGCCTGCCGGCCGGTTCGGCCTCGTGACCTGCGTGCACGGCCTTCACTACGTCGGCGACAAGCTGGGCGCGCTGCTGCGGGCGGCGTCCTGGCTGGGCGACGACGGCGTGTTCGTGGCGAACTTCGACATCGCGGGCGTCCAGGCGCCGGGCGGGCCGCGCCGGGTGCTGTGCGAAGCGGGCTTCACGTACGACGCGCGAGCGCACCGATCCGGCGTGACGGGCCCTTCGCGGGCACACTGCCGTTCCGCTACCTCGGCGCGGACGACCGGGCCAGCCGGCCGTCCGCTCGCACTATTCAGCCCTGTAGGTGGTGCTGGGCGGCGTCGCGGATCTGCAGGCGGACGTTCTCGAGCGCGGCCGCGACCTCGTCGATCTGCTGCGACGCGAGCTGGATGGCGCCCTGGATCGCGGTCGCGGTGGACGTCTCCCCGAGCAGGCCGAGCACCTGGGCCTGCAGGTCTTCGAGATCGCTCTTCGTGGCGAGCGCGATGCCGGTCGGCACCTGGTCGGCGAGCAGCTCCAGCTGCTGCGCCTGCTCCTGGATCGTCATTCGGGGTTCCTTCCGCGGTGGGGACGCACCCTCCGTGTTAGCAGACCCGAGGAATGTCGGTGGTGACGATTACAGTGGCATTCATGACCGTGACCTGGGCTGTTCGCGAGCCGCACCCCGTGGTGCGGCCCCTGGTCACGCGCTATGTCGGGTACGCGCAGGACGACGTGACGCTGGCCGTCCACCGCGGCCTGCCGTCCCGGCATGTGACGCTCGTCATCAGCCTCGCCGGGCCTGTGCGGATGGCCGGGCGGAGCCTGCAGGCGCTGGTCGGCGGCCTGCACATGCGCGCGGTGCTGATCCGGCAGGACCGCATCCAGGAGGGGCTGCAGCTGGAGCTCGACCCGCTGGGCGTCCGGACGCTGTTCGGCGTCACGGCGGCGGAGCTGAGCGGTGAGGTGGCCGGCCTCGCCGACTTCGGCCTCGGCTCGCTGCCGGAGCGGCTGCGCTCGCTGCCGACGTGGGCCGAACGGTTCGCGCTGCTCGACGCCGTCCTGGCCGCCCGGGCCGTCGACCCGGTGGCCCCGCCGGCCGAGCTGGGGGAGGCGTGGCGCCGGCTGCGCGGCGCGGACGGGCGGGTGCGCGTCGCCGACCTGGCGGACGAGGTGGGCTGGAGCCGGCGGCACCTGGGCGAGCGGTTCCGCACGGAGTTCGGGCTGCCGCCGAAGCAGGTGGCGCGGGTGCTGCGGTTCGAGCGCGCCGGGCGGCAGCTGCGCCGGGGGCACACGGACCTGGCGGCGCTGGCGGTCGAGTGCGGCTTCTACGACCAGGCGCACCTGACGAACGAGTGGCGCGCGCTGGCGGGCTGCACGCCGGGCACGTGGATCGCGGAGGAGCTCCCGTTCCTCCAAGACCAGGAGGTGGAGGTGGCGCGAAGCTGACAGCATGACACCTGAACCGAACGTGTGGCCCGCCCTGCGCTACGACGACGCCCCGGCGGCGATCCGCTTCCTCGTCGACGTCCTCGGCTTCACCGAAGCGCTGGTCGTGCCCGAGGGCGACCTGGTGGCCCACGCCGAGCTGCGCTGGCCCGAGGGCGGCGCGGTGATGCTGGGCAGCGTCCGCCCGCCGGACGGCGTCCACGACGCGATGAAGCCGGGCACGGCGGCGGTGTACGTGGTGTCGGACCACGTGGACGACGTCTACGGGCGCGTGCAGGCGGCCGGAGCGGAGATCACGGCCGAGCTGACGGACACCGAGTACGGCTCGCACACGTTCAGCCTCCGCGACCCGGAGGGCAACGCGTGGACGGTCGGCACCTACCGGGGTGCCGCCTGACCAGGGCGCGCCCGGCTGGTGACCGCCCGCGGCGGCCTACTGCACGGGCCGCTCGAAGGTCACCAGCAGGCCGTCGACCCCGCCGGGGCCGACGCGGCCCTTCACCTCCGTGGCCGTGATCGCCTTCAGCTGCCACCCGTCCTCGGCGTGGTCGTTGAGCAGCTTCTCGAGCTTCCCACCCGACATCTTGCCGCCGAGCAGCTTCTCGCGGACCTCGACGACCTTGTACGTGTACCGCTGCATGCCTCCATCCTGCCCCGAACCGGCGAAAGCCGCGAAAGCCCCGACCTGGGCCCTTCATCTGTGCGTGTCGACCGCCTCGCGTTCCGTTTACCGGCCGGATCTGGCACCCTGGAGCCCGTGTTGCGGCTTGCAGGTGCACGGCTGCTCGATGATCGGGACTATCCGGCGGTCCGTGCCGCTCTGGCCGCGGACCCCGTGGGCAGCTGCATGGTCAGCGCCCGGGTCGAGGCGGCCGGTCTCGACCCGTGGCGGCTCGGTGGTGAACTCTGGGCCGCCGACAGCCGTCCGGTGCGCGCCGGACGGCTCCAAGGTCTGTGCTTTTCCGGGCCGAACCTGATCCCGCTGAAGGGCAACGCTCCCGCTCTGCGCTCCTTCGCCGACCGCGCCCTCCGGCGGCAACGCACCTGCTCCTCCCTCGTCGGCCCGGCCGAACAGGTCCTCGGCCTGTGGGACGAACTCGAAGACGAGTGGGGCCCGGCCCGCGAGGTCCGCGACGACCAGCCGCTGATGGCGCTGGACAGCACCCCGCTCGTGGCCGCCGACCCGCTGGTCCGGCCGGTCCGGCCGGACGAGCTCGAGCGGTACCTGCCCGCCGCCGTCGCGATGTTCATCGAGGAGGTCGGCGTCGATCCGCGCAGCGGTGACGGCGGTGCCAGCTACCGCGCCCGCGTCACCGAGCTCATCGGCGCCGGGCGCGCGTTCGCCCGCTTCGAGAACGGCGAGGTCGTCTTCAAGGCCGAGATCGGGGCCATGTCCGCGACCGTCGGGCAGATCCAGGGCGTCTGGGTGCACCCCGACCGCCGGGGCGACGGGCTCGGCACCGCCGGCACCGCCGCGGTGGTGAACCGGCTCGTCCGCGGCCTGGGCCGCACCGCCAGCCTGTACGTCAACGCCTTCAACACCCCGGCCCTCGCGGCCTACCGCAAGATCGGCTTCAAGCAGGTCGGCCAGTACGCGACAGTGCTGTTCTAACCACTCTTCCGTGGCGGTGTTTCGAGGCCGCCGCAGGGCTCTGACCAGGCATCATCCGGCCATGAGTGCACGTCGAGGCCGCAGTGCGCTTGCGGTGCTGCTGCTCGCCGCCGCGACCACGGCCGGGTGCTCGGGCGACAGCCCCGAGGACGCCCTCTCCGCCTTCCTGGACGCCGTCGCGTCCGGGGACGTCGCCGCCGCCGCGGCGAACACCGACTCGCCCGACGCCGCGAAGACCGTCCTGAGCCAGGTCCGCGGCCTGCTCGATCCCGAATCGCTCGACGTCGGCGACGAAGAGGTGAAACAGCCCGACGGGGACGTCGTGACCGCCGGCTACCGGCTCACCTGGCACCTGCCGCACGGCCGCACCTGGTCCTACCGCGCCGACGCCCAGCTGCGGGCGGCCGAAACCGGCTGGCAGGTGCACTGGCAGCCGACGGTCGTGCACCCGCAGCTGGCCGTCGGCCAGACCCTCGGCATGCTGCCGCAGCTGCCGGAGACGGCACCGGTGCTCGACCGCGACGGCGTGCCGCTGATGCGCCCGCAGACCGTGATCGGCGTGGTCGTCGACCCGCAGAAGACCGGCAACGCGAGCGTCGTCGCCGGCTCGCTGGCCAAGGCGCTGCACCGCTACGAGCCGACGGTGACCGGCCGGTCGGTGCTGGACGGGATGAGCAGGACCAAGCCCGGCGACGCCTACCCGGTGATCACCCTGCGCGCCGGCGACTACCAGCGCGTCAAGCCGGTGATCTACGACCTGCCCGGCGTCCGGTTCGCCAGCCAGGAGCGGCTGCTGCCGGTCACGCGCGGGTCCGGGCAGCAGGTGCTGCCGGGCATCCGCGCGCTGGTCGAGCAGCAGCTGGCCGGCGCGGCGGGCTGGCGGATCGTCACCCGGGACGTCACCGGGGGCGAGGTCTCCGAGCTGAAGGCCGAGCCGCCGCGGGTCTCGCCCGCCGTCACGAGCACGCTGAGCACAAAGGTCCAGGCCGCCGCCGAGAAGGCCCTGGAAACCGAGCGGTACTCCGCCGCGCTGGTCGCGATCCAGCCGTCGAGCGGGGACATCCTCGCCGTGGCGCAGAACGCCGCCGCCGACGAGGAGGGCTCGCTGGCCCTGTCCGGGCGTTACCCGCCAGGCTCGACGTTCAAGATCGTCACGGCGGCGGCCGCGCTGACCACCGGCGACGTCGACGCGGGCAGCCCCGTCGACTGCCCCGGGAGCACGACGATCGAGAACCGGGTGGTGCCGAACGAAGGCCGCTTCGACCTGGGCCGGGTGCCGCTGAAGACGGCGTTCGCGCGCTCCTGCAACACGACCTTCGCCCGGCTCGCCGCCGGCCTCCCGGGGCCGGCGCTCACCGGCACCGCCCGCTCGTTCGGGATCGGCGCCGACTTCGTGGTCCCCGGCCTGACCACGGTCACCGGCGACGTCCCGGCCAGCGACTCGGCCGTCCAGCGCGCGGAAAACGGCTTCGGCCAGGGCCGGGTGGTGGTCAGCCCGTTCGGCATGGCCCTGGTCGCGGCCACCGTGCAGGCAGGGAAGGTGCCGACGCCGTCGATCGTCAAGGGGATGCCGGCGAGCACGCAGAACACCGGCGACGCGCCTTCGGGGGAGGTGCTCGACGCGCTGCGCGGGATGATGCGCGAGGTCGTCACGGCGGGCACCGCGACCGGGCTGCGGGACATCCCCGACGTCGCGGGCAAGACCGGCACCGCCCAGTTCGGCGACGGCTCGCACTCGCACGGCTGGTTCGTCGGCTACCGCGGCGACCTGGCGTTCGCCGTGCTCCTGACCGACGCCGGGTCGTCCAGGCCGGCGGTGCAGGCCGCACACCGGTTCCTGGCGGGGATCGGCTGAGCGGGCCGTCGTAAGGTGGAGGCATGTCCGTTCGTGCCCCGCTCGTTCCCGGCGTCCAGACGCCGCGCCGCGCCGTCCCCACCTCCATCGCCCGTCCCGAGTACGTGGACAAGCCGGCGCCGAAGCGGGACACCGGCAACGGCGTGCGCACGCCCGAGGTGATCGAGGCGATGCGGGTCGCGAGCCGCATCGCGGCCCAGGCCCTGGAGGAGGGCGGCAAGGCCGTCAAGCCGGGCGCCACCACGGACGACATCGACCAGGTGGTGCACGAGTTCCTGCTCGACCACCACGCCTACCCCTCGACGCTGGGCTACCGCCGCTTCCCGAAGTCGTGCTGCACCTCGCTCAACGAGGTCATCTGCCACGGCATCCCGGACTCGACGGTGATCGAGGACGGCGACATCTGCAACATCGACGTGACGGCCTACATCGGCGGCGTCCACGGCGACACGAACGCGACGTTCCTGGCCGGCGACGTCTCCGAGGAGGCCCGCCTGCTGGTGGAGCGCACCCGCGAGGCGACCATGCGGGCGATCAAGGCGGTCCGCCCGGGCCGCCAGCTGAACGTGATCGGCCGGGTCATCGAGGCCTACGCTAAGCGCTTCGGCTACGGCGTGGTCCGCGACTTCACCGGCCACGGCGTCGGTCCCGCGTTCCACACGCCGCCGACGATCCTGCACTACGAAGAGCCCTCCGTCGACACGATCATCGAGGAGGGCATGACCTTCACGATCGAGCCGATGATCACCCTGGGCACCATCGACTACGACATCTGGGCCGACGACTGGACCGTCACCACGAAGGACAAGAAGTGGACGGCCCAGTTCGAGCACACCCTCGTGGTGACGGCCGACGGCAGCGAGATCCTCACGCTGCCCTGAGCGTCAGTGGCTGGTGGCCTTCTTGTAGCAGCGCACCGAAAGCGGCACGAAGACCACCAGCAGCAGCGCGATCCACAGCACCGAGGCCAGGAGCGCGTGCTGCATCGGCCAGACGTCCCGCGGCGGCAGCGCGGCGCTCGTGTTGCCGAACAGCTCGCGGGCGGCCTGGGTGACCGCCGAGACCGGGTTCCAGTCCGCGATCGCCCGCAGCGGGCCGGGCAGCCGGCCGCTGTCGACGAACGTGTTGGCCAGGAACGTCAGCGGGAAGACGACCACCATCGAGACGTTGTTGAACACCTCGGGCTTGCGCACGGCCAGGCCCAGCGCGCCCATCACCCAGGACAGCGCGTAGGAGAACGCCAGCAGCAGGACGATTCCGCCCAGCGCCTCGAGCACGCCGGTGTGGATGCGCCAGCCGACCAGCAGGCCGACCAGGCCCATGATCAGCAGGCTCGCCGTGCTGAGGATGAGGTCGGCGGTGGTCCGCCCGATCAGCACCGCGGCCGGGGACATCGGCAGCGAGCGGAACCGGTCGATGATGCCCTTCTGCAGGTCGTCGGTCAGCCCGTAGCCGGTGACGATGCCGCCCATCGCCACCGCCAGGGTGAAGATCCCCGGCAGCATGAACTCGCGGTAGGACAGCCCCGGGATGTCGATCACGCTGCCGAACACGTACCCGAAGAGCAGCACGAACATCACCGGCGTGAAGACGAGGGACCCCAGCAGGTCCAGCGACCGGAAGATCTTGATCGAGTTGCGCTTGGCGACCGTCACGCCGTCGGTCACGGCCATCTGCACCGCGTTCATCACACGGCCTCCTTCGCGGGTTCGGCCGTCTCGTGGCCGGTGAGGGTGAGGAAAACGTCGTCGAGGGTGGGACGGCGGACCCCGACGTCACGGACGTCGACGCCGTCCGCGGCGAGCAGGGCCAGCGCTTCGGTAAGCGCTTTCGCGCCGTGGGTCACGGGCACGGTGAGCCGGAGCGCCCCGGCCTGCGGCTCGCCGCTGGCCAGCCGGGCCAGCGCCCGCCGGGCCACCAGGACGTCGTCGTGGGTGCCGACGGTCAGCTCGATCCGCTCGCCGCCGACCAGGTCCTTGAGCTCGTCGGCCGTGCCGCGGGCGATCACGCGGCCGTGGTCGACGACGGCGATGCTGTCGGCGAGCCGGTCGGCCTCCTCCAGGTACTGCGTGGTGAGCAGCAGCGTCGTGCCGCACGCGACCAGCTCCGTGATGACGTCCCACAGCTCGACGCGGGCCCGCGGGTCCAGGCCGGTCGTGGGCTCGTCGAGGAACAGCACCGGCGGGTTCGCCACCAGCGCGCCGGCGAGGTCGAGCCGGCGGCGCATGCCCCCGGAGTAACCCCGCACCGGGCGGTCGGCGGCCTCGTCGAGGCTGAACCGGGCCAGCAGCTCCCGGCCGC
Source organism: Amycolatopsis sp. CA-128772 (assembly GCF_002904295.1). Classification (GTDB taxonomy): domain Bacteria; phylum Actinomycetota; class Actinomycetes; order Mycobacteriales; family Pseudonocardiaceae; genus Amycolatopsis. Next base: position 21,754 of record NZ_PPHG01000081.1, on the reverse strand, counting down.
GGGCCTTGGCCCGCTTGGTGCCCAGGTGGTAGAGCCGGCCGACCATTTCCAGGTTCTCGGCCCCGGTCAGCTCCGGGTCGACGGCGGCGTACTGGCCGGACGCGCCGATGTGCGAACGCAGCCGGTGCGCGTCCCGCACGACGTCGAACCCGGCGACCGTCGCCCGGCCGGCGTCCGGCTTCTGCAGCGTCGTGAGGATCTGGACGGTGGTGGTCTTCCCGGCGCCGTTCGGCCCGAGCACGCCGAGCACGGTGCCCTCGGGCACGCGCAGCGACATCCCGTCGAGCGCGGTGACGTTCCCGTACTTCTTGACCAGTCCCTCGGCCACGATGGCGTCTGGCATGGATTTCCCCTGTCCGTGTGGAGTTTCAGGCCCGGCGGATGACGATGTCGCCGGTGTAGGTGTGGGCTTTGACCTCGACCGTCTCGGTGGTGCCGGCCGGCCCGTCGGACGGCGTGAGCGTGTTGCGGACCGACCCGGTCAGGGAGTTGAGCTCGAGCCAGGCAGCGCTGCCCTCGCGGATGCCCACCTCGATTTCGCCGACGGCGGTTTCGAGGACGACCCGGTCGCGGATGACCTCGCCGATCCGGATGTCGCCGGCGGCGGTCTTGGCGTTGACGCCGGCGTGGGCGACGTCGACGTGGATGTCGCCGTTGGCGGTGCCGACGCGCAGGTCGCCGGTCACCTCGCCGACGCGGGTCTCGCCGTTGGAGTTCTTCAGCACCGCGGTGCCGTCGATTTCCCGCACGCGCAGCTCGCCGGAGCCGGTGTGGACCTCGGCGTGGCCGGTGGCGCGGTCGACGAAGACGTCGCCGGTCGCGGTGCTCGCTTCGAGCCGCGCGATCTCGCCGAGGCGGATGTCGCCGACGGACGTCTTGACGCGGCTGTCGCCGAGGCGCCCGTCGATCCGGTAGTCGCCCATCGCCGACGTGCCCCGGATCCGCGAACCGGCCGGGAGCTCGATCGTGACGCGCAGCGAACCCGCCTTGCCGAACAGCTTCGTCGTGTACTTCGGGCCCTTGACCAGCAGCTCGCCGCCGGCGAACTCGACGCGGGTCCTGGCGGCGGCCTTGACGTCCTCGGTGTCGCCCGGGTCGGCCGGCTCGACCTCGACGGTGGTTTCGGCGCGGTCGCCGGCGATGATCCGGACGTCGGCGACGCTGACGTCGATGGTGGCCGTGATCGGCTCGGGGGTGGCGAAAACAGGCATGGCTGCGCCCTCCTGGGGTGCTTGAAGTGGGTTTTCGCAGATCAGAGCGGCAGGGGTTTACTGAACCCAGCCGGTGTACTTCTCGCCGAACACGGACCGGCGGTGGGTGGTGGCCCGGCCGGCGCCGGGGCCGAGGGCGGCGGACGCGGCCCGGACGAGCCAGGCGTTGATCGAGAGCCGTTCCTGGCTCGCCGCCTCTTCGACCCGCTGCTTGAGCTGTTCGGGCAGGCGCAGGTTGATCCGGGAGACGGCGCCGTCCTCGACTTCGGGCGGGGGCGGCGGGGTCTCCTCGGCCGCCGGTTCCGGCGCGGTGGGCAGCGAAACGGCGAACTCGGCTTCCCGGCGGCGCAGGCGCACCTCGACGGAGCCGGGCGCGAGGTCGCGGGTGATCTCGTCGGCCGCGGTCGAAAGGGCGTCGAGCAGGGTCAGCCGGATCGCCGACTCGAGCGGCGCGGTGAGCCGCTCGGCGAGGGCGACGGCGTCCTCACCCGCCGCCTCGGCGGCGACCGCGAGCTCGCGGCGGAGTTCGTCCACGAAGGGCGTCAGGTCCATGGCACAACTATGGTGCCACGATGGCACCACGGCAACCCTGAATTGGCACCCTTAGGGGTCGGCGGTGGTGGCATCCGGGTGGAAAACGCAGCTCAGAACGGTTCGACGCGGGCCAGCAGCTCGTCCAGGAAGCCGCACGCCTCGGCGGCGGCGCGGTCCGGATCGCGGTCGGCGATGGCCTGGGCGAGACCTTCGTGGCCGATCTCGGGCGCGTGGTCGGCGCCCGGCGTGATGCTGGACGTCGCCGCGACGCTGGCCGTGATGACCTCCGTGAGCCCGCGGTAGAGCTCGGTCAGCAGTGTGTTGTGTCCGGCGCGGACGACGGCGCAGTGGAACTCGGCGTCGGTGCGCGCGAAGTCCTCCCAATGCCCTTCGCGCAGCTCGCCTTCACGGCGGTTGAGGAGAGCCCAGAGCTGCGCGACCTCCTCCTCGGTCCGCTCGACGGCGGCGAGCCGGGCGCCTTCGACCTCCAGGGTGCGCCGGACCTGCAGGACCTCGCGCAGCTCCGTGCCGCAGAGCCGGCGAATGGCGCCGGACACCTCGCTGGTGGCGCGGACGTAGGTGCCGTCGCCCTGCCGGACCTCCAGGAGCCCGGTGTGCGCGAGCGCGCGGACGGCTTCGCGGACGGTGTTGCGGCCGACGCCGAGCTGCTCGACCAGCTCGGTCTCGGTGGGGATGCGTTCGCCGATCGGCCATTCGCCCTGCGTGACCGCGGTCCGCAGCTGCTCGATGACCTGGTCGACGAGGCCGGCCCGGCGCGTGGTGGCCAGAGGCACAGGATTATCCCTTCATCCAATCATCCTACGTATGCGATAGTAGCGGGCATGCGCGTCGAACACCGTGAAACCGAACTGGACGGCGCCGTGGAGGTCCGGACGCCGGGTGTGGTCACCGCCGGGGCGCTGCTCGCGGTCGCCGTGGTGCTCACCGCCCTCAACCTGCGCCCGGCCATCACCGGCGTCGGGCCCATGCTCGCCGAAATGCGCGCGGACCTGGGCACCTCCGTCGTCTGGGCCGGTCTGCTCACGACGTTGCCGACGCTCTGCTTCGCCGGAGCCGGGCTCGCCGCGCCGCTGCTCGCCCGCCGGGCCGGGGTCGGCGCGGCCATCGCGATCGCGCTGGCCGCTCTCGCCGCCGGGCTGGTGCTGCGCGTGCTCGACGGCCCGGCCGTGGTGCTCGGCGGCACCCTCGTCGCGACCGCCGGGATCGCCCTGATCAACGTGCTCATCCCGGTCGTCATCAAGGACTCCTTCCCGGCGCGCATCGGCGTGCTGACCGGCGTCTACACCGCGGCCCTGCAGGGCGGCGGCGCCCTCGGGTCGGCGGTGACCCCGCGCCTCGGCGACGCGCTCGGCGGCTGGCGCCCGGCCCTGGGCGGCTGGGCGGTGCTGGCCGTCGTCGCGTTGCTGGCCTGGATTCTCGCGTCCCGCGGCACCGGCCGCGCACCGCGCCCCGCCGACGGCGCCGAAGGCGGCCGGTCGCTGCTGCGCAACCGGCTGGCCTGGATCGTGACGGGCTTCTTCGGCCTGCAGGCGTTCTACGCGTACGCGGCGATGGGCTGGTTCCCGCAGGTGCTGATGGACTCGGGCATCCCGCGCGACGACGCCGGCCTGCTGTTCGGCCTGGTTTCCCTGATCGCCGTGCCGATCAGCCTCGTCGTGGCACCGATGGCGGCCCGCCGGCGCGGCCAGAGCCCGTGGATCGTCGGCCTGAGCGTGTTCGGCATCGCCGGGACCGCCGGGCTGATGCTGGCGCCGTCGTGGTCGCCGCTGCTCTGGAGCATCCTCGTCGGGCTCGGGATGAGCGTGTTCTCCCTCGGCCTGACGGTGATCGCTCTGCGCGCGCGGACCGGCGCGGACACCGCCCGGCTGTCGGGCATGGCGCAGGGTTTCGGCTACCTGTTCGCTGCGCTCGGGCCGTTCCTGTTCGGGCTGCTGCACGACCTCGCGCACGGCTGGAGCGTGCCGCTCGGCATGCTGCTCGCCCTGCTCGGCGTCCAGATGGTGTTCGGCGCCCTCGCCGGCCGCCACCGCTTCGTCTGAGGCGCCGGGTCAGTCCAGGGGCAGGTTCAGCAGCGCGTTCTCGATCAGCTCCGGCATCGCCGGGTGGATCCAGTACTGCCCGCGCGCCATGCTGCGCGCGTCGAGGCCGAAGCTCATCGCCTGGATCAGCGGCTGGATCACCGACGACGCCTGCGGGCCGATGATGTGCGCGCCGAGCAGCTGCCCGGTCGCCGGGTCGGCCAGGAGCTTCGCGAAGCCCGTCGTGTCCTCCATCGCCCAGCCGTACGCGATCCCGGCGTAGTCCTGCTTCGAGACCACATAGGACACGCCCAGTTCGCGGGCCTTCTGCTCGGTGAGCCCGACCGACGCGACCTGCGGGTGGGTGAAGACGGCGTGCGGCACGAACCGGTGGTCGGCGGTGATCCGCTCGTCCGGGTGCAGGAGGTTGTGCTGCACCACGCGGCCTTCGTGGTTCGCGACGTGCTTGAGCTCGTGCGGCGACGACAGGTCGCCCAGCGCGTAGATGCCTTCGACGGCGGTCTCCTGGTACTCGTCGACCACCACGTGCCCACTGTCCATTGTGGTCACGCCGGTGGCGGCGACGTCCAGGAGGTCGGAGTTCGGCCTGCGGCCGGTGGCGATCAGCAGGACGTCGCCCTCGACGGTTTCCGCGCCCTGCGGTCCTTCCAGGTCCAGCGCGACACCGCGCTCGGTCTTGCGCGCCCGGACCGTCTTGCGGTCCAGGCGGACGTCGAACCGCTCGGTGGCCAGCTCGGTGAAGCGGGCGCTGACGTCCTCGTCCTCCGAGCGCAGCAGCCGCCCGGAGCGGTTGACCAGCGTCACCTGGACGCCGAAGGAGGCGAAGACGTGCGCGAACTCGGCCGCGATGTACCCGCCGCCGAGGATGACGATCCGCCCGGGCAGCTCGTCGAGCCGCATCACGGTGTCGGAGGTGTGGTACTCGACCGCGTCCAGGCCGGGGATGTCCGGGATGACCGGGCGCCCGCCCGCGGCGAGCACGAACCTGTCCGCGGTCAGGACCTCGTCGGGACGGCCGTCGGCGAAGCTGACGCGCAGCTCCTTGTACCCGGTGAAGCGGCCGGCGCCCTCGTAGACGTCGACGTTCGCGTTGTCCTCGTGGCCGCGGCGGTATTCCGCGCCGCCCTCGGCGATCGGGTCGATCCGGCCGAAGATCCGGTCGCGGATGTCGCGCCAGCGGACGCCCTTCAGCTCTTCGTCGACGCCGTACTTGGCGCTGTGCGAAGGCGTGTACGCGACGTCGGCGGCGTACACGAACATCTTCGTCGGGATGCAGCCGACGTTCAGGCAGGTGCCGCCGAAGGTGCCCTTCTCCACGATCGCCGTCTTCTTGCCGGCGAAGCCGGGGCCGAGGATCGAGTTCCCCGATCCCGTCCCGACGATCACCAGGTCGTAGTGGGGCACTGCATCCTCCGCGGGGTCCGGTTCCGGTCGGTTCACCCTAGCCAACCGTGCTGCGGGGGCGGGTGTTCCCGGTTGTGCTTGACGTCGTATTACGTGGTCAGTGACCGGTCGCGGTGAAGTGCATCCGGTCGGTCGGGCTGCGCCAGTTCCCGCCCCAGCTCCACCCGGCGGCCGCGAACGCGCGGACGGTCGCGTCGCCGGCCAGGACCATGCCGGGCCGCCGTCGCGAGCGGTCGACGTACGCCGACGCCAGCTCGGGGAGCACGAGGTCGCCCTGGGTGTAGGGGTTGCAGAACGGGTTGACGTCCACGGCGAGCCCGTAGGCGTGCGCCGACCAGTTCGTCTGCCCGCGAGCCGGGCGGCAGACGAACGCGCTGGTCGAGTTGCCGTCCCCGGTCGGCGGCGCGGTGAGCTCGGCCGGGCTGGTCACGCGCAGTTCTTCGAACGGGAAGTGCGCGGCGAACAACTGCCCGAAAACCCGGGTGATGCCGGCCGCGCCGGACGCGTTCACCAGCATTTCGCCGGTGTGCGCGCGGCCGTCGAAACCCCAGAACGACATCGTCAGGTAGCGCAGGTCGGCCGCCTTCACCGGGCAGGCGGCCTGCCAGGTGCTGCGGGCGAGGACGTCGGACGGCACGGCGCTGATCGTCGAGGCGTACGCGTTCCCGGCGGGGGGCGGAAACAGGTCTTTTGTCGGAAGTGCCCGGTTCACCAGTTCGGGTGGCGTCGGCTCGACCTCGCCGAAGCCGTCGGCCCGGCGGGGGAGTGGCCGCGCACCGACCTGCCAGGGGACGGCGGGGGCGGGGGACGTCGTCGGCGGCGTGGCCCGGGTGGTCGCCGTGACCGTCGTCGGCGCAGGTGCCGGCGGTGGGACCGCCGGGGAGCAGGCGGTTGCGGCGCAGAGCAGGACCAGGCCCGCCGCCGTCGCTCTCCGCCGCATCCGGCCAGCTTGACAGAAACGTGCGTTCGGCGCGGAGTCCACCCGTTCCAGTGACACCGTTTTGGGCCCCCTCGGATTAGGGTATTGAGCGCACGTCGTTCACGCACCGGAGTTGTCCGGGTGCCGAGTGCTTTGCTCCGTGCTGTGCCGAAGAGGAGAACGTCCCATGGCCGTGAAGTCCCGCCGATCCCTGCTGTTCGCGAGCGGCGCACTCCTCGCGGTCGTCGCGGTCGCCGTTCCGGTCGTGGTGGGCACGGCGGCGGCGGACCCGGGCGCCGGCACCCAGGCGCGGATCGTCGGCGGCAACCAGGCGTCGATCGCCGACCACCCGTACGCGGTGTACCTGACCGACGCGGGCGGCAACCAGTTCTGCGGCGCGGTGATCGTCAGCTCCACAGCGGTGGCGACGGCGGCGCACTGCGCCAAGGCGGTGGCGAAGCAGGACGTCCGCGTGGTGGCCGGCCGCGAGGACAAGCGCACCAGCGAGGGTCAGGTCCTGGGCGTCTCGAAGGTCTGGGTCAGCCAGAGCTACACCGACCCGACGCAGGGCGCCGACATCGCGGTGCTGACCGTCCGCGGCCAGCTCGACTACCGGCCGGCGAAGCTGCCGGAGAGCACGGACACGCAGGTGTATGCGACGGGCACCCAGGCGACCGTGCTCGGCTGGGGCCGCATCGCCGACGGCGGCGCCCGCTCCGACTTCCTGCGCAGCGCCCAGGTGCCGCTGGTCTCGGACAGCGAGTGCCGCACCGACTACGACGTCTACGACCAGCGGAGCATGGTCTGCGCGGGCTACGCCGAGGGCGGCGTCGACGCCTGCCAGGGCGACTCCGGCGGCCCCCTCGTGGTCGGCGACACGCTGATCGGCATCGTCTCCTTCGGCGACGGTTGCGCGAAGGCGGGCAAGCCGGGTGTCTACACGCGAGTCTCGGCGTACGCCGAGGACGTCAAGGCCCAGTCCAAGTTCCGTCTCCTCGGCTGAGCGTGCTAAGCAGGGGTATGCCGACCCTGCACGACGCGACCGGTCCGGAGCTGACCGCCGCCCAGCTGCACGACATCCTGCGCCTGCGCGTCGACGTGTTCGTCGTGGAGCAGAAGGCCGCGTACCCGGAACTCGACGGCCGTGACCTGCTGCCGGACACCCGCCACCTGTGGTTCGAGGAGTCCGGCGCGGTCCTGGCGTACCTCCGCGTCCTGCAGGACCCGGGCGAAGTCCGCCGCATCGGCCGCGTGGCGACGGCGGCCCACGCCCGCGGCACCGGCCTGGCGGCCCGCTTGATGGACGCAGCCCTGACGATCCCGGGCGAGTACGTCCTCGACGCCCAGACCTACGTCCAAGCCTTCTACGCCCGCTACGGCTTCACGCCCGAAGGCCAGGAGTACAAGGACGACGACGGAATCCCCCATATCCGCATGCGCCGCCTCCCCTAAAACCCCCCGCCAATACGCGAGTTGCGCGTCCAATCACGCGAGTTCCGCGTCCAATCACGCGAATCCCGCCCCTGATCACGCGAGTCGTCCGCCTGGGTACACGAACCGACGCTCCAGGTACGTGAACCGACCGTCCGGGTACGGCTCAGCCGATCGCACCCCGCGGCGCGGTCGCGGTGATCACCTTCACCGCACGGTCCACATCGGACTCCGTGAGGTCGGCCCGCGCGGTCAGCCGCAGCCGCGAAATCCCGTCCGGCACCGACGGCGGCCGGAAGCACCCGACCCGGATGCCCTGCTCCGCACAAGCCGCTGCCCACGCGACGGCCGTCTCCGCCGACGGCGCCTGCACCGAGATCACCGCGGCGTCCGGCAGGCTCGCCTTCAACCCGGCCGCCTTCAACGACATCGCCAGTTTGCCCGCGTTCTCGACCACCTTCCCCGCCAGCCCCGGCTCCTCCTTCAACGCGTGCAACGCCGCCAACGCGGCAGCCGCGCTCGCGGGCGCCAAGGCGGTGTCGAAGATGAAGCTGCGAGCCGTGTCCACGAGGTGCTTGATCACCCGCCGCGGCCCCACGACAGCGCCGCCCTGAGCGCCGAGGGCCTTCGACAGCGTCAACGTCGTGACGACGTCGGGCGCGCCCGACAGCCCGGCCGCGTGCACCGCACCGCGCCCACCGTCACCCAGGACGCCGAAGCCGTGCGCGTCGTCCACGAGCATCGCCGCGCCGTGCGCACGGCAGATCCCGGCCAGCTCCTCGAGCGGCGCGAGGTCGCCGTCGACCGAGAACACCGAGTCCGTCACCACCAGCGCCCGCGGCTTCCGCCGGGTCGCCAGCGCGTGCTTGATCGCCGACGGCGTCGAGTGCGCGACCGCGGCGACGTCGGCCCGCGACAGCCGGCAGCCCTCGATCAGCGACGCGTGGATGTACTTGTCGGTGACGATCGCCGACTCGGACCCGGACAGCGCCGTCACCGCGCCGAGGTTCGCGGCGAAGCCGGAGGAGAACACGAGCGCCGCCTGAGCGCCGCAGAACCGGGCGAGCTCCAGCTCCAGCTCGGTGTGCAGCTCAGTCGATCCGGTGACCAGCCGGGACCCGGTCGACCCGGCGCCCCAGCGCAGCGCGGCGGCCGCGGACGCTCCGGCGACGCGCTTGTCGCGGGCCAGCCCGAGGTAGTCGTTGCCGGCCAGGTCCAGCTCGTCGGCCCGGGCGGGACGCGGCCGCAGCTGCCGCACGAGCCCCGCGTTCGCCCGCTTCTCCGCCTCCGCGTCGAGCCAGTCGAAAACCTCGTCGGGCGGGAGCGTCGGCGGCGTAGTCACGTCCCGCAGTCTCCCACCCGGCCCTCGCGACACCGCGCAGCGGGCCCGCAAACGCCGGAAGCCCCGGACCGCGTGGTCCGGGGCTTCCGAAGGAGAAACTCAGCTGTCGTAGCCGCGACGCGGGCCACGGCTCGGGCGGCCGTAGCCACCGCCGTTGCCCGAGCGGGGCTGGCGGCCACGGCCGCCGAAGCCACCGGGACGGCCTTCGCGGTCGCCGCCGCGGTAACCACCACGGTCGCCGCCGCGCTCGCCACCACGGTCACGGTCGCCGCCGGTGTGGCTGCGCTCGCCGCGGTACGAACCGCCGCGCTCGCCGCCCCGGTTGCCGCCGAAGCCGCGGTCACCGCGGAAGCCACCGCCGCCACCGCCGCGACGCGGGCTCTCGCGCCGACGCTCGACGACCGGCTCGCCGCTGGGCTCCTTGGCGCCGGTGATGCGGGACAGCTCGGCGTCGCCCGGGCGGACCGTCGTCGACTCCGCGCGCACGCCGGCGCGGTCGGTCAGCCGGCGGACCATCCGGCGCTGGTCGTGCGTCGCCACCGTGACGACCACGCCGGACGCCCCGGCGCGCGCCGTGCGGCCCGCGCGGTGCAGGTAGTCCTTGTGGTCGGCCGCCGGGTCGACGTGCAGCACCAGCGAGATGTCGTCGACGTGGATGCCGCGGGCGGCGACGTCCGTGGCGACGAGGACCGGGGTGTAGCCCTCCTTGAAGTCGGCGAGGACGCGGTTGCGCTGACCCTGCGTCTTGCCGCCGTGCAGGGCCGCCGCGTTCACGCCCTGCTCGCGCAGGCGCTCGGCGAGGCGGTCGACGTGGTGCTTGGTCCGCACGAACATGATCGTGCGGCCATCGCGGGCGCCGATCTGCGTGATGACGTCCTGCTTGTCCTGGTGCGAGACCTGGAGCACGTGATGGTCCATGGTCGTCACGCTGGCGGTCGACGGCGCGACCGAGTGCGTCACCGGGTCGGTCAGGTACTGCTTGACCAGGCGGTTGACGTCACCGTCGAGGGTCGCGGAGAACAGCAGCCGCTGGCCACCCGGCGGGGTGAGGTCCATGATCTCGCGGACCTGCGGCATGAAGCCCATGTCCGCCATCTGGTCGGCCTCGTCGAGGGCGATGAAGTTGCAGTCACCCAGGTGCGCGGTGCCCTGGCGGACGTGGTCCGACAGCCGGCCCGGGGTGGCGATCAGCAGGTCGACGCCGCGGGACAGCGCGTCCGCCTGGCGGGCGAAGGCCATGCCGCCGACGGCCGTGCGGCACCACAGGCCGAGCGACTTGGCCAGCGGGGTCAGCGAGTCGGCGACCTGCATGGCCAGCTCGCGGGTCGGGACGAGGATCAGCGCGCGGGGGCGCTTCGGGCGGGCCTTGCCGTCGGCGAGCCGGGCCAGCATGGCCAGGCCGAAGGCGAGGGTCTTGCCGGAGCCGGTCTGGGCGCGGCCCAGCACGTCGCGGCCGGCCAGCGCGTCCGGGATGGTCGCGGACTGGATCGGGAAGGGGCTGTTGATGCCCGCGTCGGCCAGGGCACGGAGCAGCGGCTCCGGCAGGCCCAGTTCGGCGAAGGTCTTGGTGGCCACGAGCTCGACCGCGTCGTCGCGCAGCATGTCGCCGCCGGCCGGGCGGGTGCGCGGCTTGCGGTCGGGACGGCCCGCGTTCGCGGACGTCGAGGAAGGGCCGGAGTTGAACGTGACGGTCACAAATGCCTCTCGGACGTGGTTCGTCGCAAGGGAGGCCCGGGCAGCCCGCGCGCAGGCAGGGCAAGATGGTGTGCGATGGGCGTTCACAGGGACGGACCCGGCACACCGTGTCATCGCTTGCCGACACTGCGCGCCGCTTGGCTTACTTCGGATCACCGCGAGTCATTCGGTGGCTGTGCCTTTAACGACTCTGGAGGCGACGGACACCAACTCATCCACGCCGCCGGTTGCGGTCTGTGTTCACTGTACCCGAGGTGGAGCCGGGACTACGCATCGAGGTCACCGGTTGTGGGCGGCGTCGCAGGCGTGTTCCACACCACAGCCGCGACGCCGCCCCGGAATCACCCGAGCCCGGCCGCCGAAACGAGCTCGGCCAGCAGTTCTCCGGTCCTCGTGACGTCTTCGCCCAGGCCGCGGCCGTGGAACCAGCCGGCCAGGTTGCGCAGGTCCCGGGCCAGGAACTCGACGCCGCCGGGGTTGGCCACGACGTCGACGACCTGGGGCAGGTCGATCACCATCAGCCGCCCCCGGTGCACGAGCAGGTTGTACGCCGAGAGGTCGCCGTGCGCGAGCCCCTCGGAGGCGAGCAGGTCGAGCGCCGCGACCGCCTGGAACCACAGGTCCCGCAGCTCGTCCGGCTCCGGGCGGACCTGGGCCAGGCGGGGTGCCGCGGTGCCGTCGTCCTCGCCGAGGAACTCGAGCAGTAGTTCCGTTCCGTTGCGCTGAACGGGGTACGGCACCGGCGCACCGAGCGTCCACAGGCGACTCAGCGCGGCGAACTCCGCGACCGCCCACTGCTCGGCGATGAGGTTGCGGCCGAACGCACTGCGCTGCGCCATCGCCCGGTTCTCGCGGGACCGGCGCATCCGCCGGCCTTCGAGGTAGCCCGCGTCGCGGTGGAACAGCTTGTGTTCGTCGCTGCGGTACCGCTTCGCGGCGAGCAGCGTGCCGGGGGTGCCGGGCAGGCCCCGCCGCAGCAGGTGGACGTCCGCCTCCTTGCCGGTTTTGAGGACGCCGAGGTCGGTGTCGACCGCGGCGAGCTCGGTGACGACCCAGTCCGGCCGGGGGAGCGGGCCGTGTTCGGCGTCGTCCCAGGTGGACCAGCGGTCGGCGCCGTCAGGCAGCTGGCGTTCGGTGTAGGCGTCGTCGCGGAGTTTCGCGAGCCGGACGCGTTCGCCTTCGGTCAGCCGTCCGCGGCGCGTGGGTTCGGGTTCTTCGAACCGCCCGCGTCGCCTCGAACGCGCTTCGTGGCGCCGGGACGGGTGGTCGTCGAACAGGTCGGAGTCTTCGAAGTCGTGCTGGCGCACTGGTGGGTTTCTCCTCGATCAGGGATGCCCCACCGGGCGCGTCGTCAGCCTCGGGGGGCGGGTGGGTGAGGGCGCGGAAAGGCCCGGACAGTCATCACGTCAGGCACCTCCCGTTCTCACCGCACCGGCTCCCTGCCGGGTCCGCTCAGGATGCCGGAGCGGTCCGCGGCCGCGCAACCGGATTTCGCGCCAGGGCCGCGAACGGAGCATTTGTGACGTTTCCTTGAATTCGGCCCGGCGGCGTGGTCACGATGAAAGGGCAGGCCGAACCAGGAGAGGACGGCAGATGGACAGGTACGACGTGGTGATCGTCGGCGGCGGGCACAACGGCCTGGTGGCGGCCGCGTACCTGGCGCGGGCGGGCCGGTCGGTGCTCGTGCTCGAACGGCGGGGAGAGACCGGTGGCGCCGCCGTCTCGTTCCGCGCGTTCGAGGGCGTGGACGTCCGGCTTTCGCGCTACTCGTACCTGGTCAGCCTGCTGCCGAAGAAGATCGTGGCCGACCTCGGCCTCGACGTGGAGCTGCGCCGGCGCCGGATGTCGTCCTACACCCCGTCGGGCGGCACCGGTCTCCTTGTCGACACGGGCGACGAAGGTCGCACAGCGGCGTCGTTCCGCGCGGTCACCGGGTCCACTTCGGACTTCTCGGCCTGGCAGCGGTTCTACGAGCTGACCGGGCGCGTCGCCGGGCGCGCGTTCGGGACGCTCACCGAGCCACTGCTGTCCGAAGTGGACTTCCGCGCGCGGATCGGCGACGCCGAGGCGTGGTCCCTGCTGTTCGAACGGCCGATCGGCGAAGCGCTCACGTCGTGGTTCGGCCACGACACGGTGCGCGGCGTGGTGCTCACCGACGCGCTGATCGGCACGTTCGCCCCGGCGGACGGCGAGGACCTGCGCCAGAACCGGTGTCTCCTCTACCACGTGATCGGCAACGGCACCGGCGACTGGGACGTCCCGGTCGGCGGGATGGGGTCGGTCACCGGTTCGCTCGCGGCGGTGGCCACCGCCGCGGGCGCGCGCCTGGTCACCGGCGCGGAGGTGCTCTCGGTCGACCCGGACGGCGAGGTGCGCTACCGGCGGGACGACGCCGAACTCGTCGTCCGGGGCGGCCACGTCCTCGCCAACGTCGCGCCGGCCACGCTGGCGCGGCTGCTGGGCGAGGCGCCTTCCGGCCGGCCGGAAGGCGCGCAGCTGAAGGTGAACATGGTGCTGACGCGGCTGCCGAGGCTGCGCGACCCCGGCGTCGATCCGGCCGACGCGTTCGGGGGCACCTTCCACGTCAACGAAACCTTCACCCAGCTGGAGGCGGCGTACCGCGAGGCGGCGGCGGGCAGGATCCCCACGCTGCCGCCGTGCGAAATCTACTGCCACTCGTTGACGGATCCGTCGATCCTCGGCCCGGCCGAACGCGCGGCCGGCACGCACACGCTCACCCTGTTCGGCCTGCACATGCCGGCCCGCCTCTTCGAGGGGCGCAACGAAGAGGCACGCGAAGCGGCGTTGCGCGCGACGCTGGCTTCGCTGAACAGCGTGCTGGCCGAGCCGATCGAGGACTGCCTGCTGGCCGGGCCGGACGGAAAACCCTGTGTGGAAGCCAAAACCCCGCTGGACCTGGAGGCCGAGCTGGGTCTGCCGGCGGGGCACATCTTCCACCGGGACCTCTCCTGGCCCTTCGCGGAAGATCCGGCGCAGGCCGGCCGCTGGGGCGTGGAGACACCGCACGAGCGCATCCTGCTCTGTGGTGCGGGAGCGGCGAGAGGGGGTGGTGTCAGCGGCATTCCCGGCCACAACGCGGCGATGGCGGTCCTCGGCGCGGGGTGATCACGGCCGGGCGTCGTGTTCGGTGCACAGACACGCGACGCCCGGCTCGATCCACTCCCGCCCGGCCCATTCCGGGTGGCGCTCGACGAGCAGCGAACGGACCTCGGCGGTGATTTCGTCCACGCCCATCGCCGAGTCCCGCCGGTGCCAGGTCTCGTCGCGCAGTTCCCGCAGGTAGGCACGGACGTCGGTGAGCACCGCCCCGGCACCGACCTCTCCGTGCCCGGGGACCACCACCCGGTGCCCGGCGGCGGCCAGCCGGTCGAGGACCGCCAGCCAGCCCACGCCCGAGACGTCCACGTCGTGCGGCGGGAACCACGGGAAGATCGCGAACTGCCCGGTCTCGGCCAGGTCGCCGGTGAACAGGACGCCGGCGTCCGGCACCTCGACGACCTGGTCGCCCTTCGTGTGGCCGCGCCCGGTGGGGCGCAGCCGGACGGTCCGGCCGCCGAGGTCGAGGTCGTACCCGTCGTCGTAGACGAGGTCGGGTGCGGGCAGCTGCACGCCGTCGAGGCGGCGCGCGACCACCTCGCCGAGGCCCCGGAACAGCTCGAGGTAACCCGGGCCCTTGGTGACCAGGTCTTCGGCCTGGGCGCGGTTGACCAGGTACGTGGCTTCGCCGGCGAACACCTGCGCGCCGAACGCGTGCTCGGGGTGGAAGTGCGTCGTGGTCAGGTACAGGCGGCGGCCCTTCGCGACTTCGCGCGCGAAGGCCAGCACCTGCTCCGCGTTTGCGGTGCCGATACCGGTGTCGACGACGAGGACGGCTTCGGTACCGCCCACGACGCCGATGTTGGGTACCAGGTCGACGTGGTCGTTCGGGATCACCAGCAGGTCGGCGGCGATCTCCCGGGCGCCGGTGACGCGCACGGCGGGGTCGGTCAGCTCGGTCATGCCCCGATTCCACCGCCGGGCGGCCGCGGTCGTCCAAGACCGGTTCGGTGCTGCCGATACCGGGCGAATATCGTCGCCGGTCATGGAGCTGCGCACGCTGCGGTACTTCGTCGCGGTCGCCGAAGAACGGCACTTCGGCCGGGCGGCCGCGCGGCTGCACATGAGCCAGCCGCCGCTGAGCCGCGCGATCAAGCAGCTGGAGACCGACGTCGGTGCGGTGCTCCTGCTGCGCTCCGCGGCGGGCGTCACGCTCACGCCGGCGGGCGCAGCTCTGCTGGCCGAGGCGCGGGTGCTGCTCGACCAGGCCGACCGGGCCCGCGTGCGCGTGGCCACGGCGGCGGGCGTGCCCACCCTCACCGTCGGCCTCCTCGGCGACGGCGCCGACCCGGGAGCGACCCGGCTCGCCGACGCGTACCGGCGCCGGCACCCGGGCGTCGAAGTGCGCGTGCGCGACGCCGACCTGACCGATCCGACGTGCGGGCTGCGCGCCGGCCTGGTCGACGTCGCCCTGACCCGCGGGCCGTTCGACGAGACCGGCCTGACGGTGCACCGGCTGCGCGCCGACCCGGTGGGCGCGGTCCTGCGCGCCGACGACCCGCTGGCTGGCCGCGAGCAGCTGGCGCCGGCGGACCTGGCCGGCCGGCGCTGGTTCCGGTTCCCGGACGGGACCGACGCGCGCTGGCAGGCGTACTGGCACGGCGGCGAACCCCGCGAAGGGCCGGTGGTGCAGGCGGTGCAGGAGTGCCTGCAGGCCGTGCTGTGGAACGGGACCGTCGGGCTGATGCCGCTCGGGCACCGGCCGCCGGGGGAGCTGGTGGTGGTGCCGTTGACCGGCCTGGACCCGAGCCCGGTCGTGGTCGCCTGGCGCGACGGGGACGCCAACCCGCTGATCAGCTCGTTCGCCCGGATCGCGACGGCCGCCTACCGCGCCTGAGCGGCGCCCCGGCCGGCGTGGACGTCCACCGGTAGAAAAACGAATGTTCATTCACTGTACTGGCCGCATGCGTACCGCCAGCCGGACCGCCGAGCACGCGCTCTCTTTCGCGCCCTGGAAACCCGGCGTCGCGACCGGCTCTTCGCCGACGACCTCGCTATCCGCTTCCTGCCGGCCGGTTACCGCTGGCTCGTGCGGGCCGCGGCGCTCCCGCCGCTCGGTCACGGCATCGCGCGGGTGATCGACCACCGGTACCCGGGCGGCCCCCGCACGTCCGCCGTCGCCCGCACCCGGCTGATCGACGACCTGCTCACCGAGGCCGAGCCGGAACAGGTGCTGCTGCTCGGGGCCGGCTACGACAGCCGGGCCCACCGCATTCCCGGTATGCCGCTCACCTACGAGGTGGACCACCCCCTGACCCAGCAGGCCAAACGGCAGCGCGTCGCCGACCGGCCGCACGTCCGCTACGTGCCCGTGGACCTCGGCTCGGACCGGCTCGCCGTGGCCCTCGACGGCTTTCCCCCGAAGCGGACGGCGGTCATCTGGGAGGGCGTCACCAACTACCTCACCGAGCGGGCCGTCGACGCGACCCTCCGCGACCTGGCCGCGATCACCGCGTCGGGGAGCACGATCATCTTCACCTACGTCGACCGCGCGGCGCTCGGCGACGACACCCCCTGGCACCGGAAGGTCGCGGACGTCGGCGAGCCGTGGACGTTCGGCTTCCGGCCCGCCGACGTGCCCGGTTACCTGGCCGGACGCGGCCTGGACCTGCAGGGCGACCTGTCGGCCGAGGAAGCCGCCGCCCGCTACCACCGGGACGAGCCCGCCGCCGGGTTCTACCGGATCGCGTGGGCGGTGGTCCGGTAGATGCCCAGGGTCAGCGAGGAGCACCTGGCGAACCGCCGCCGTCAGATTCTCGAAGCCGCGGCCGGCTGCTTCGCCCGCAACGGGTTCCATCGCACGTCGATGCAGGACATCGTCAAGGAGTCCGGTCTGTCCGCCGGGCTGATCTACCGCTACTTCAGCGGCAAGGACGAGATGATCCTGGCGATCGTCGGCGAATGGCACACGTCGCGGGCGGCCGGCCTGAAGGCCGGCGACGATCCCCTCGCCGCCTATCTCGGCCTCCTGCGGGACATCGCCGCCCCGGACGCGGCGTTGCGGCGGAACCTCGGCCTGCAGGCGTGGGCCGAGACCGTCCGCGAACCACGGATCCGTGCGCTCGCCCGCCAGGGCGTCGACGACCAGCGGGAGGCGTTCGGCGACGTCGTGCCGGACGCGATGGTCCGCGTGCTCGTCGCCCTCTACCAGGGGCTGCTGCTGCAGGCGTCGTGGGACGACGACCTGGACGCCGAGGCGTTCGTCGCCGCGGTGCGCGGGCTCGTCCGGCGCGGCCTGCCCGCGGACTAGACCACCGGGGGACGGCGGACGTCGTAGAGGTCCCAGTCCAGCTGCCAGAACGCGTCGATGCCGTGCTCGCGTATGTACTTCCGCTCGGTGTCGTGCACCGGGTAGCAGCCGGCGATGCTGACCGGCGCGCCGCCGATGTCGATCAGCGTGTACTGGTGCGCGTCGAGTCCCGCGGGGGCCGAGACCGCGAACGCCGTCATCGCCGACTCCGGGGCGATCGGCTGACCGAAGTCGATGGTGTCGCCGTAGACGAACGGGCATCTGCCGCGCAGCTGTTCGGCGAGGTAGCCGATGGCCAGCGCCCAGACCGGGTCGTCGGACCGGACGCTGATCCACAGCTCCGGCTTCACGCCGTGCCAGTCGGGGTGGTCGGCCAGGGACAGGCCGTAGGTCGCGCCGGTCAGGTAGCGCGGTTCGGGTTCGTCGGCGTAGACGAACGCGATGACGTCGTCGAGCCCGGACTGGGTCGACGGAATGGGCTGCAGCCGGGGCTGGGCAGACCCGGTCAGGGTGTCGAGATGGGCGACATACCGCTCGGCACGGCTCGGCATGGCGCGCAGCATACGACCGGCCGGGCTCGGGCGCGGCCAAGCCCGTCGGCCCGGGCGCGGCAGGATCGGGCAGGGTGGGGAGCATGCGAGTGCTCGTGATCGGCAGCGGAATCGGCGGCGCGGCGACAGCCTGGCACCTGGCGGGCCGTGGCGCGGAGGTGGTCGTGGCGGACGCGGCGCGGCCCGGGACGGCGACCGAGGCCGGCGCCGGGATCGTCAGCCCCTGGACTTCGCGCCGGGACGACGCGTTGTACCCGCTCGCCGCGGCCGCCGGCCGGTACTACCGGGAGTTCGCCGCGGAGCTCGAAGGTTCGTCGTTCGAGGTGGTCGGCGGCATGGTCGTGTCGGCCGACGACGCCGAGCTGGCCGAAGCGCACGAGCGGCTGACGTCCCGGACGGCGGACGCGCCCGAAATCGGCGAGGTGCGGCGGCTCGACCCCGCGCAGGCCCGCGAGCTGTTCCTGGCGCTGGCACCCGGACTGGGCGCGGTGCACCTGGCCGGCGCGGGCCGCGTCGACGGGCACCTGCTGCGCCGCGCCCTGCTGTCGGCCGCCGAGCGCCGGGGCGCGAGGTTCGTCGAAGGCGAGGTCGCGTTCCGCGCGGACGGCACGGTGGCCGCCCCGGACGGCCCGCTGGAAGCGGACAGCGTCGTCGTCGCGGCCGGCGCGTGGAGCCGCGAACTGCTGGCCCCGCTGGGCATCGACCTGCCGGTGACGCCGCACCGCGGCCAGATCAGCCACTTCGACCTGCCGGGCACGGACACGGCGGCGTGGCCGGTCGTCCTGCCGCGCACCAGCCACTACCTGCTCGCGTTCGGCGGCGGCCGGGTCGTCGCGGGCGCGACACGCGAGGCGGAGTCGGGGTTCGACTACCGCGTCACGGCCGCCGGCCAGCGCGAAGTGCTGGAGAACGCGCTGGCGGTGGCGCCCGGTCTCGCGGACGCGACGCTGGCGGAGACGCGCGTCGGCTTCCGCCCCGGCACCCCGGACGATCTCCCCGTGCTGGGCCTGCTGCGGCCGGGGCTGGCGGTGGCGACGGGCTTCGGCGCGGGCGGGCTGACGAACGCGCCGTTCGCGGGGAAGCTCGTCGCGGCGCTCGCGCTGGGCGAGGACCCGGGCTTCGACCTGAGCCCGTTCGCCCCGGACCGGTTCGCGGGCCTCAGCCCTCGGTGACGAGCTCCAGCGCGTGCTCGCCGGCCCGCTCGACGACCAGGCCGGCCTTGGCGATCACCTTGACCAGCTGGTCCACAGTGGACGGTTCGGCCCGGGTGGCCGCCAGCACGTGCGCCAGGCGGCCCTTGTACGCCTTGTTGAAGTGGCTGACCGTCACGCGCTCGCCGCGGGCGTTTTCGGTGACGACCCGGACCGTCACCGCGTCCGGCCGCAGCTTCGCGAACGCCGAGTAGGTGCCCGAGCGCAGGTCGACGACCAGGCCCTCGACCGCCTGCAGCACCGGCTCGAGGACCGGCTTCCACAACCCGCGGACGGTGCCGAGCGAAGGCAGCGAGTTGCCGCCGGAGAGCCGGTACGCCGGGATCGGGTCGGTCGCCGAGACCACGCCGAACAGCGAGGACGTGACCGCCAGCCGCCGGTGCGCCTTCTCCAGCCCGGCCCTCGTGAAGCTCTTGACGTCGAGCGCGTCGTAGAGGACGCCGGTGTAGCGACGCAGCGCCGGCATCGTCGGCGACGTCCACAGCTGCGCGTTGCGCTCGACCTCCCCGGCCTGGCGCTCGGTGAGGCCGAGGGTGGCGATGCTGGCGGGGACGTCGGCGGCCAGCTCGACCAGCGCGTCGGCGAGCTTCGCGCGCGTCGAGTTCAGCTCGGGGAAGGACAGGGCGCCGAGGTCGAGCGCGCCACCGCGGCCGCCGTCGGCCTTGGTCTCGGAAGGGGGGAGCAGCACCAGCACGCCCCGAGCGTAAATCGGGGTGCGCGGGCCGCGGCGTCCGGCCTAGCCTCCGGGCATGGACCTGACCTGGCGCCCGTTGACCCTCGGCGACGCTGCCGCCCTCGCCAAGCTGTACGCCGCGGCCGAAGAGGTCGATCGGACGGGTGAGCACTTCAGCGCCGAAGACCTCCGGGAAGAGCTGGAAGGCCCCAACATCGACCTGCCCCGCGCCACCGTGGGGGCATGGGCGGGCGACCGGCTGGTCGGCTACGGCCTGGCCCGCCGCCGCGACGCGGCCGACCCGGTGCACATGATCCGGCTCCAGTCGGTGGTGCACCCGGAGCACCGGACCGACGCCGTCGGCACTCACCTGGTCGAGTGGTTCGCCCGCGCGAGCCGCGAGGTCCACGAGCGCACGTTCCCGGGCGCGCCGCTCGAGCTGCACCACGGCAGCCACGAGAACGAGCGCTGGATCGCGGGCGTCCTCGCCGGCGCGGGCTACCGGCACGCCCGGACGATGGTGAACATGCGCGCCGGCCTCGCGGACCTGCCGCCGCAGCCCCCGCTCCCGGACGGCTACGAAGCGGTGCCGTTCGCCTTCGAGCACGACCTCGCGGTGCTCGACGCCCGCAACGACACGTTCGCCGACCACTGGGGCAGCACGGTGTACGAGCCGGACGCCTGGCGCCACCTGGTCACGGGGTCCAAGGACTTCCGCCCGGACCTGTCGTTCCTGATCATGGACGACGACAAGGTGCTGGCGTTCGTGCTGAGCCACTTCTACGCGTCGGAAGCCGAAGCGACGGGCATCCGCGAGCACTACGCCACCTGGGTGGGAACGCGCGAGGCGCTGAGGGGCCGCGGCGTCGCGTCGGGCCTGCTGGGGCACACGTTGAAGGCGGCGAAGGACGCGGGGTTCGACCGGTCGGCCCTGAACGTCGACGTCGACAACGCGCACCGGGCCCTCGGTGTCTACGAGCGGTGCGGATACCGCGTCGACGACGAATGGCACGTGTACGTGCGGTCCTGAATCCGTCAGCGCTCGACGAGGTTGAGCAGCTCCTCACCGTGCACGTACCGGCGCAACTGCTCCGCGGCGAGCTTCTTCGCCCGCGGGTAGAACGACGCGGACCCACCCGCGATGTGCGGGGTGATGACCACCCCGGGAACCGTCCACAGTGGATGATCGGCGGGCAGCGGTTCCGGATCGACGACGTCGAGCCCGGCGCGCAACCGCCCGGTCCGCGTCTCGGCGAGAAGGGCATCGGTGTCGACGGCGGTGCCGCGGCCGACGTTGACGAGCAGGGCACCGTCGGGCAGGGCGGCCAGCTGTTCGGCGCCGATGAGGCCACGCGTGCCAGGGGTGTCGGGCAGGACCAGCACGACGATGTCGGCTTCGGGGAGAAGAGCGGCCAGCTCGCTGACACCGTGGACGCGTTCATCCGGCCGGGGACGGCTCGCCACCCGCGTGACCACGGCCTCGGCGGCGACGAGCTGCCGTTCGATGGCCTGCCCGATGGACCCGTACCCGACGAGCAGCACCCGGCTGTCGGCGAGCGACCGGGTGTGCTCGCGCACCCAGGCGCCGCGAGCCTGCTGCGCGAACCACCGGGGCAGGTCCCGCTGAGCTGCGTGGATGAGCGCGAGGGCGTGCTCGGCGACGCTCAGATCGTGCAGCCCCCGCCCGTTGGCGAGCCGGACACCGTCGGGCAGCAGCGGCACGAGTGTTTCGACCCCGGCGGACAGCGACTGGACAACCCGCAGCGACGGAAGCTCCGGAATGAGTTTCGGCGGCTCCGGCCCCCGGTCGTAGGGCAGCACGTAGAACTCGACGTCCCCGAGCTCCCGGGGAGCGGAGCCACCCCCGTCGTAGTAGGCGGCCTCGACGCCCTCGGGCACCTCGATATCGGTCCAGGGCAGAAGCACGCGAGCACTCATGCCGCCTTTCTACCCGCTGCGGCGGGCGGAAGCCGCGCAGGCGGCGGGGTGGGACGCGCCGGGCGCCGTACCCGGTCCGGCTGCGGACGCCAAGTGCCGACGCTGGGGCCGCTTGCCCAGGCCGCAGGTGACTTTCAGGCAGGCGGTCGCGCCGGCACGGCCCGGCGTCGGCGGGCAGCCGGCCGGGCGGCGCACCCCAGCGGCTAGCTTGCCGCCGGCCGGGCGGCGCACCCCAGCGGCTAGCTTGCCGCCGCCGGTCGGCGCACCCCAGCGGCTAGCTTGCCGCCGCCGGTCGGCGGTCGGCCCGCACTCCGGCCGCACTGCCCGGCGATCGCCGGTCGGCGCGAAGGCGCGGTTGGCCCTGAGCCGCTGCCCGGCTCGCCCCAGCCGCTGCCCGCGCTCACCCCCTGGGGCCCTC
>NZ_PPHG01000080.1:206885-263242 GCF_002904295.1 Amycolatopsis sp. CA-128772 | reverse complement strand
GACATCCCTTAGCCCGGACGACCGCGGTCGCGAATTCCCCGGTCTGGAGAAGTGCCGGCATGTTGAGCGGCGACCAAGCGACCAGCTCGGTACACGTGCGCTCGAATTGCATGATGCCCGTCAGCTTCTCGTCGATACCCGTCGCGCCGCCGGTCAACCAGTTCTTTTCTTTGACGGCACGCGCGATCGCCATAATCATCTCAAATCGCGAACCCTCGATCCCGAGTTCGTCGAGAAGCCTTTTCACGTTGTCCGGGCCGGGGTCGCGTTTGTTGCTCTCCCACTGCGACAGGGTGTTGTGCGAGATGTTGAGCCGCCGCGCAAGGTCGGTGAGGCTGCCATGCGTCCGCGGGGCGTAAGCGTCCATCCGCGCCTGTTTGAGCGCGTCGCCGAGCGTCTCGGCGGCCGGCGTGTCGTACGTGGGCATGGCCGAACGGTAGTCCACCGTCACGCACCCGCGCGACTGAACCCGCACCCCCGCACTTGCATCGCGAGCAGGCATCCGTCACGATCGTCACGCAGCATTGAGACAGAACGAGACGGTTCGACGACGCGAGGACGCCCCCGTTATGCCCGCATACTACGCCGCCGTATTACCCCTACTAGGCGCACTCCTGCTGCTCGGGGGCGGATTCTGCCTCTACCTCGTGGTGAGTTGCATCCGCGATCGCCGCCGCGGGCGCGGCCTGTGATCGCGGCTACCGTCTCACAGAGTGCTGAGACGGTTGTGACCGGTCTCATCGGTCTCGCCCTTGTGCTGGTGATCGCCTTGCCCCTCTGGCGCTGGCACGACCGAGACCACTACCGACTTTGGTGCCGGCATTGCCGAGCGCGCCGCCGCCGCATGGTGGCGCACCTGCGCGCCCAACGTCGCACCCTCATGTCCGCCCGCGCGACCGGCGCCCCCGACGCCGGCCCCCTCGAAGCGCGGGCGGACTTCCACATTCGTGTGCGGGACCGGCGGTGTGTCCGCCCGCCGGTCCTGCGCACTCCCACCACCCCGCGGCGGCTTACTGACGGCCGCCGTTGCGTAGTCCCGAGCAGCTCGCGCACAACTGGGAGGAACACGCCGTGACCGAAGAGTCCTACGCCGAGTACGAACGAGCCCTAGGCGAGCTAGCGCGGATGGTCAACGAAGACGACGGGGCTCACTGGTGCCCGGAACTGGTTGACGACGTGCTGACCTACAACGGCGCGTACGTGCGCGGCGCCGGCGACGACGCCGAGCACCTCGGTACGCGAGTCGTCATCATCATGGACGCCGCGCGCGTACGCGCCGAGCAAAGGAACGCCGACGGTGATCCCGTGTGGCGCACCGCCGGGACGCTCGGGGACGTCGTCGAACGACTGCGCACGCTCGCCCGCCCGGGGGACCCCAAAGCGCCGGCGGTGGTTCTCCCAGAGGCCGACGGCGGGCACGCGCCCGGCGCCCCGTGACCGCGCCGGGCCTGCTCACGCTCATCGTGATCGAAGTGCTTCCCGTCGTCGCCGGCACGGTCGCCCTGTGGCGGTACGGCCGGCGTGACGCCGAGCTGCACCCCGAGCCGGTCGCCGAGCCCCGCCGGCCCGTCGAGCCGCACGAACAGCCCACGACCATGCTCCCGCGCGCCCGCTTCCCGCCGGCGCCGCCCGGGAGCACGTTCCCCCGGCACCGAGCCCCGCCCCCGCCCGCCGGCGCCGTCCCGGACCAACGGCGCCCGCCCGACGACTTTCCGCCGCACCGCGGCACCCTGTAAAACCCGAGAGGACTACAGCCCATGCAAATTGAGGGCTACGTACGCGTTGGCGCCGGAACGCCGGTCGAATTCGAATTAGATTCCGCCGAGGGTACGGCGCGGATAATTATCGGCCAGGACCGAATTAATAGCACGTTTTTGCATCTCGATTTCCGAGACTCCGTGTCATGGCTAAACTTTGTCAACGCTGTAGCTGCTGCAAATAAGACCATGCTAAATCAAAACAACGCGCTTGAGGCCGGCCCTACCGATACGCGAGCCGAATAATGCAAGACTCCGAAAATACGCGAATCGCGTGCGTGGTGACGAGAGTCGACCAGGGAGACAGAGTCTCCCGAGAGGTTTTCGAGCTAGACGGCTACATCGTGTTCCGGATCGGACCGCAAGACGGAAAAGCGCTGCTTATCCGCTGCGACGACCCCCAATGGTGCTACGACGCTGCTCGGGTGTTCGAGCTAGGCGGCGACCGACTCAAGCACGCGCAAATGATGAACGAAAGGGACCGACGTCTGTGACAGACGACAAACCGCCGACCGACGAAGCCGAACTAGCTCAGTGGTGTAAACGAAAGTACGAAAAAGACGGGCTCTCAATCCGCGGGGTAGCAGACGCAATCGGGCGCAGCTATGCCGAAGCCAACCGGCTACTCAAAAAGGCCGGCACCAAAATGCGACCGCCCGGGACCCGGCCCATTAAGCCCGATCCGGCACTAAGTAAGGCGTACAACCGGGGCGGATCAATCGCAGCCGCCGCCGCGAAATTCGGGCTCAAACCCGACGCCGCACGGCGGCGACTCCAGGCCGATCCCAACGTCACGATCCGCCGGCACGGTCCCGCGTTCAAGCCGCCGGCCGACGAGTCCGCACCCCCGACCAGCAAGCGGAGCAGGCCGACCGAATGAACGACGACCAGCTCAGCGCCGACACCCGCGGACTCATCCGCCGAGTAATCGCGGCGACCGCCCGCGCCATGAGCGCCAACCACCCGTGCGTCTTCGCACCGTGGGCCGTCGGCGTCGCCGCGCTCCCCACTACCGAGCACGCCCCCGGGCTCCACGCGCAGCTCCACGCCGCCGCGTTCGGCGCCGGGCTCGTCGGCGACCAGCTCGGCGCCGGCGCAGCCCCCGCAGACTCCGCGCCGCCCGGCGCGGGCAGCAACACCGACAGGAAGGACGACGACGAGTGACCGACGCCGAGCAGGAGAAACCCGCCGACCCGGTCGTCCCGGACTTGCCCGATGACGTGGTCGTCGCCGAGCCCGGCACCCCGGAAGCGGAAGCGGCGTGGCGCAAACACGCCGGGTGGTCGTGACCCCGCCCCGGCATGGCACGAGAACCGAAGGCGCGAGCCAAGCGGGACGCCGAGCGCGACGGCGCGCGCATCCCGAAGACTTGCAAACACGAACGCGTCTCATCCGAGTGGCTTACGCGCACGCAAGGCCACTGGGAAAAGGACACGTGCGACGACTGCGGCGACCAACGACGGCTTGAGTGGTTCCCGCGGCCGGGGCTCTTCTGAGCCCTATCGGAAACGTTCACGCGCGATGCACCCGACACGCGTCGCGCTTGAGCAGCCTGGACAGCCCGTGTAACCCTCGGGGTTGTCAGTGTGGGTCAAGTGTCCGCACAGGCGTTCCGAACGGTGCTGCGAGCTGTTCAACGGGGAAGACTCGCCGGCTGGCCACGTCCCGGCCCGGCGATACGCGAACGGCCCCCAACCCTTGCGGTTGGGGGCCGTTCGGACAATCAGCCACGGACCTAGTCCGCGCTCAAGCGCCGGGCGCGTCCGGTACGCATCCCTGTGCGGCTCGGCGGCGCATCCGCGGCCGGCGCAGCCAAGTCCGTGACGTACTCGCCGGCCGTCACCAGGCCGGGCAGATTGCCCGCGGCGAGCAGCTCGCCGACGCACCGGCGGAGCACTTCCGCCGCCGGCGAGTCCGCCGGCAACCCGTCCGCCGCCGCCGACCAGGCCGCGAGCAGCCGGTCACGCGCAACCAGCACGTCAACCGCCTCACGAGCGGCGTCCGCCCGCTTCGCAACGCCGTGCCGCGCTGCCCACTCGTCGAGCAGCGCGAGACGGTCGCCGAACGCAATGTGCGCCTTGCCGCCGATCGACGGCCGGCCGGGTCCGCGGCGAGGCTCGTCGCCGGTCACTCGCCAGACCCGTTCTCGAGGATTTTGGATCCGCGGCCGGCCCGCCGGCGCCGCCCCGCCGGCGCCGGACCGAAGACGACGAGCAGCGTGACCACCAGGACCAGGCCGAGCAGCTCGGCGACGCCGACGAGCACGCTCCCGCCCGTGACCACGGACACCAGGTGGCCCCACCAGGCGAAGACGGGACCGAGCACGTTCCCTAGGAATTCGAACATGCCGGCCATCATGACCACGCCAGACGCGAGAACCGAACCACCGTGACCCGCGTGTTGCCGTCTTCGGCGCTGCCCCAGAGTCGCGCGCCGATCATGGCCGGAAAGTCGTCCGTGGTCGTCTCGTCGAGCACCGTCGAGCACTGAGCCGTGTGGAGCTCGTCGACACCGTCGATTGTGTACCAAACGCTGTAGTAGCTGAACAGGCTCATGGTCCCTGTGTCCCTCTCAGTCGGTGGTCTTACATAAACGATATCGTTTATTACCGAGGGGGCGTTACACCAGTGCCAAGCCGGCCACCCCGCGCGTGCCGATGCGGCAACGTCGTACCCGCCGGCAAGCGGTGCCCGAGCTGCTCGCCGAGCTGGTCGAACCGGCCGGCATCGTGGGACGGCGGAAGTACCCGCCGATGGCGCCGCATACGAGCCGCTCAGCTAGCCGCACACCCGCTCTGTCAGACGGACGGGTGCATACGGCTCGCCGAGCACGTCGACCACGTCACGGCGCTCTCAGAGGGTGGCGACCGGTACGACCCGGCCAACTTGCAAAGCCTCTGCGTCGAGCACCACGCCGGCAAGACGGCCGACGAGTCCCGCCGAGCAGCCGCGCGGATACGCTCCAGCCGTGACGACTGACGACGAAAAAGCCGCCATCCGCGACCAGCTCGACCTAGCCGGCGCCGAATGGCACACCTACACCGCGCCGAGCGGCGCCACCGTCGAAGTTGCCTACGTCGACCACGCCGACGACGCCGGCCAGACCACCACGTACACCGTCGTCCGCGACGCCGCCGACCGCGGCAACCCGCTCGTCTACACCGCCGCCGAATGGGACGCGTTCGTCAAGGGCGTCGACGCCGGCGTATTCGACCCGCCCCAGTAACCCGGCCACCTTTCGTGCGCCGGGCAAACCGCACACGAAAGGACAGCCCCCCGTGAGCTTCTCTATGCACGCGTCCGGCACCGTCGCCGGCGCGCTCGACCAGCTCGACCAGCAGACCGTGACTGGCGACCCCTCACAGGCCGACCGGGTCCGCGAGTTCATCCGCGCCGAACTTGCCGACTTCCCCGAGCGTGACGGGCTCGGCGTCACCGTGCACGCGTCCGGGCACCACTCCGATACGAGCCGGAACGTGAGCATCTCTATCCAGCCCAACAACCTCACGGTCGACCGGTGATCGACACCACGGGGCGACACCCCGGCACTGTCCACATTGCCCGGTTCTTTGACGCCGACCACCTGTCGCGCGAGGACATGCGCACCGTCTCTCAGGCGTGCTGCGACCTCGCCGCCGACATGATCGGCAAGCTCGACGACGGCGCCGAGCTGAGCGCCGGACTTCGGAAGCTCCTCGAAGCGAAGGACTGTTTCGTGCGAGCCGTGCTCTAGACCCGAGCGGGGTAGCGCAGTCGGTAGCGCGCCGGGCTCATAACCCGGAGGACGCCGGTTCAAGTCCGGCCCCCGCCACGACGCCGCGGGTACCCACGGGCGCACGAGAGCGGCACCGGCAACCGGGTTCAACTCCCGGCCGTGCGCCCACACACACCAAACGGACCGGAGCAACCGTGAACACCCTGCGCGTGCTCGTGCTCTTGCTCGCCGTGCTGGTGCTGCTCACCGTCGGTCTACTTTGGACAGCACAGCAGCTCAGCACCCCCTAGGGGGGTCGGAATCACGGGGGCCGACGGCCGGACATTGCGCCCCGTAGTGACGCGCGCAGCGTGACGAATTGGCCGAACCGAGTTACCCAAACGAGTGATCCAGCACGGGAGGTGCGCAGGTGGCACGACCAGGCCGCGCGCCGAAGCCGACCGCGCTCAAGCTACTCGACGGCACCCGCGCCGACCGGATCAACCAGCACGAGCCGTTGCCGCGCGGGCTCCCGCCGGCGGCGCCGGCCGGGCTCGCCGACGACGTCCGCGACGTGTGGGACTACACGGTGCGCGAGCTGGATTCGATGGGGATCGCGTTCGCCGCGGACCGTGACGCGCTCGTCTGCTACTGCGAAGCCGTGGTGACGCACCGCCGGGCGTCCGAGCTGCTCGCCGTGTCCGACGTGCTCGTGACCGGCTTGCACGGCGGACAGGTCCGTAACCCGGCGCTACAGGTTCAGCGCGACGCCGCCGCGGTGGTCCGCGGGTACGCGCAAGAGTTCGGGCTCACGCCGAGCGCACGCACGCGGATCGAGCACAGGGCCGGCCCCGATGGCTCGGAAGAAAACCCGTTCGCCGGCACGGGCTAGCCGTGCTCGGCAGGCTGCGCCGGCCGACGGCGTCGAGCTGTCCGCCGCGGACGACAAGCGTCGTCGCCGGCTACTGCTGTCCCGCGAAGTCGCGTACTACCTGACGTCGCGCGGGATCCCGTGGCCCGACTGTCCGCCGAAGCTCAAGACGCCCGAGCCCGACGAGCAGCCCGGCGCCCGGTTCGACCCGGCGCGCGTTGACCGGGTGCTCGCGGTGTTCGGCCGGCTGCGCCACACGCAAGGCAAGTGGGCGGGCAACCCGCTCAAGCCGGACGCGTGGCAAGTCGCGTACGTGCTCGCGCCGGTTTTCGGTTGGGTGCACCAGAACGACGCCGGCGATTGGGTACGCGTCATCCGGCGCGTGTACGTCGATATCCCGCGGAAGAACGGCAAGACGACCACGGCCGGCGGGATCGCGACGTACCTCACGTGCGCGGACCGTGAGGCCGGCGCGCAGGTCTACGCCGTGGCGAGCGGACGCGATCAGGCTCGCTACTGTTTCGACCCGGTCAAGCAAATCGCCGAGCGCTCGCCGGCGCTGAGCCCGTACGTCAAGACGCTCGCGAGCCGGATCGTGCACAAGCCGTCGGGCTCGTACTTCGCGGTCGTGTCCAAGGTGGCCGATCTCTTGCACGGCGCAAACGTGCACGGCGCGATCATCGATGAGCTTCACGTACACAAGACGGCCGAGCTGGTCGAAGCCGTCGAGACCGGTACAGGCTCGCGGACGCAGCCGCTGACGGTGATCATCACGACGGCGGACGACGGCCGGCGTACGACGATCTACGCCCGCCGGCGCGAGTACGTCGAGCAAGTCGCGCGGCGCGCGCTCGCCGACCCGGGTCTGTACGGCGTGGTGTGGGCGTGCGATGAGGATGACGACCCGTTCGCGGAAAGCACGTGGCGCAAGGCGAATCCGGGGTTCGGGGTGTCGCCGACGCGCGAGTCTCTCGCGCAGGCCGCGCTACAGGCGAAGGCGTCGCCGGCCGATCTCGCGAATTTCCTCCGGCTGCACCTAGGCCGGCGGACGAAGCAAGAGACCCGCTACTACGAAATGGCCGATTGGGACGCGAACGCGTCCCTTGTGGACACGAGCAAGCTCCGCGGCCGGCGCGCGTTCGGCGGGCTCGACCTCGCGTCTACGTCCGACTTGCTCGCGCTGTGTTGGCTGTTCCCGGACGACGACGGCGGCTATGACGCCGTGTGGCGCTTGTGGACGCCCGAAGAGAACATCCCGAAGCTCGACAAGCGCACCGCGGGTTCCGCGTCGGCGTGGGTCCGGCAGGGGCTGATCACGGCGACGCCGGGCAACGTCGCGGACTACGGCTACGTGCGCGACGCGATCGCGCGGGACCTGGACGCATACGACGTTCAGGAAATCGCGTACGACCCGTGGAACGCTACGCAGCTGGTCAACGACCTGGTTTCGGACGGCGCCCCGATGGTCCAAATGCGACAGGGCTACGCGTCGCTTTCCGCGCCCACAAAGGAACTACAGCGGCTGCTACTTGAGGGCACGCCAGAACGTCCGGTGTTCCGCCACGGCGGCAACGCCGCGGTGCGCTGGCAGGTCGACAACGTCGCGGTTGCGATGGACCCGGCCGGAAATGTCAAGCCGGACAAGGGAAAGTCCGGCGACAAGATCGACGCCGTGGCAGCTGCGATCAACGCCCTCGCACGCGCGATGGCGTCGACGGGGCCGGCGCGAAGCAAGTACGAAGACGACGACCTGATGATCTTGGGTGGCTAAGTGTTCCGCAGGGAGCGTGACCGGCTGCTCCGGTTCGCGCTGCGCGACCGGTTCGCAGTCACGACAACGAACGGCGAGACGGTCGAAGGCGTGTTGTTCGACGTCGACGACCGCACGATCGTGCTCGCCGACGCCGCCGCGGTGAACGACCGAGGGACCCGCACGCCGCTTGACGGCTGGGTGTACCTCCCGCGCGCGCACGTGCTGTACCTACAGCGTCCACATGAGACCCGGGGAGGGTGATTCGTGTTCCTGTCGAACGGATCACCGGTGCCGGCACGTGTGCAGGGGCTCGCCGACGTTACGCCGATCTTCGCGGACGCGAGCTACTACGCGACGGATGGCCTGTCGCTGCTCAACCAGTTCGCGGCGTACGGCGAGCTGTACCGCCGGCAACTGTGGATCGGCGTTCTCGTGCGGAAGCTCGCGTTCGGCACGGCCCGGCTCCCGTACCGCGCGTACGCGATCACCGATGCCGGCACCGAGCAGCTTGCCGACAACGATCCGCTCGTGTCGCTGCTCGCGCGTCCCAACGACCAGCTCGACGCGTTCCGTCTGTGGCTGTGGACGTCGGCGACGTACGACGTGTACGGAGAGGCGTATTGGCTCAAGCTGCGTGACGACCGCGGGCGGGTGCGCGAACTACAGCCGATGCACCCGGCGAACGTGATCATCCGACGCGATGAGCTGGGAGAGCTGGTCTACTTCTACAGCGCCGGCGTACGTGACGTGTCGCTGCTCCCGCCGATCCCAGCCGCGGACGTGGTGCCGTTCACGGCGTACAACCCGGACACGCTCGTGCGCGGACTCTCCACTTTGGAGGGACTCCGCGAGACGCTCTACAGCGAAGACGCCGCCCGCCGCGCGACAGCGTCGTTCTGGCGGCGCGGGGCGCGACCGTCCATCGCGCTCACGCACCCGGCGACCCTGTCGAAGCCGGCGCAGGACCGGCTACAGGCCACATGGGACAGCAACCACACGGGCGCCGACCTCATGGGCGGCACAGCGATTCTCGAAGAGGGGTTGACCCCTCACGTGCTCCAGCTCTCCGCCGAAGAGATGCAGTACGTCGAGACGCGCAAGCTCAACCGCGAGGAAGTGTGCGCCGCGTACGACGTTCCGCCGCCCGTGGTGCACATTCTCGACCGGGCGACGTACTCGAACGTCACCGAGCAGATGCGCAGCATGTACCGCGACACGATGGCGCCCCGGCTCAACATGTTCGAGTCGGCCGTTGCTCACCACCTGGTCCCGGACTTTGACCGGTCCGGGAAGACGGTCGCGAAGTTCGACCTTGACGAAGTGCTGCGCGGCGATTTCGAGACGCGCTCGACTGCCGTGCGCGAGCTGATCAGCTCGGGCGTCATGATGCCGGCCGAAGCCCGGCCGTTGTTCAACCTGAACCCGGCCGGCCCCGAAGCGGCGCAGCTTTTCGGCAACGCCGCGCTCGTGCCGCTCGGCTCGAACGCGACGCCGCCCGGCGTCGACGACCAGGGCAACGCGCTCCCGCGGCCGGCTCCGACTCGCCGGCCGCCGGCGCTCCCGGCCGGGGAGGGCCAGGCGGACGACGGGGCCGGCCAGACCCGCGCGTACGACCTCCGGTCGCTGGCCGGCCGTCTCGGGCGCGTCAAGGGACAGCGCGACGCGCTCAGGTCCCGGCTCGCGGACGAACACCGCGCCGCCATCTCCGAGTACTTCGGCCGGCAGGGCACCGCCGTACAGGCCGCTCTAGCCACGAAGGACGCGAGCGGCCTGGACGCCGCCTACTGGGCCGGCGAGCTGGCAACCCTGTTCGGCACGCTCGGCGACGCTACGGCGCGGATGCTCGGCGCCGCCGTCGCGCAGCAGCTCGGCGCCGACGACTACGACCCGGCCACGCTCGCCGCGTGGATCGCGGCCGGCGCGAAGGTAGCCGCCCGCGGCGTCACGGACGTAACCGAGCGCGAGCTAGCCCGAGCGCTCACCGATGCGTCCGACCCGGCCGGCGCCGCCCGCGACTACTTCGGCGGGCTCGACGGCCGCGCCGAGCAGCTCGCCGCAACCCGGGTGACCGTCGTCGGCGGCATGGCCGAACACGAAGCCGCCGCGTGGGCCGGCGCCCACACGAAAACGTGGCACGCCGGCCGGCACCCCCGCGTGTCTCACGAAGCGATGGACGGCGAGACGGCGCGGATGGGAGCCCGGTTCTCCAACGGAATGACCGGCCCCGGCGACCCGGCCGGCGGCGCCGACGAGTGCGCCGGATGCAACTGCTACCTCACGTTCACCGGAGAGTGACCCATGCCCGACGTGATCCTTAAGGACGCGGTCGCCGCGATCGAGCCCGGCGACGACGACGAAGAGAGTCCACACGGGACGTTCGACGTGATCCTGTCCGCGCCGGTCAAGGATCGCGACGGCGAGACGATCAAACCGGACGAGTGGGAAACCCCGCTGCCCGAGCACATCACGTTCGACATTGACCACGGGATGAGCGTCGCGAGCACCGTCGGTTCCGGCCGGCCGTCCATCGATGATGACGGCAACCTGCGGGTCTCGGGCACGTACGCGTCGACCGAGCTGGGCCAGAACACACGCGCACTCGTCAACGAACGGCATATTCGGACGACGTCCGTCGCGTTTCTGCGCAAGTCCGAAAAGGATGCGAAGGGGACTGCCAAGGTTCGGCGCGAGCTGCTCAATGGCGCGTTCGTCGCGGTGCCGGCCAATCCGGCGGCGCTGGTCCTGTCGAGCAAGGCTCTCGCCGGCAAGGCTGGCCGGCGCAACTCCGCCGCCGACGCCGAGACGATCCAGGCGATTCACGATCACGCCGGCAAGCTCGGCGCGAGCTGCGGCGACGGCAAGGCCGTGCGCCTGGTCAAGACGGCCGCTGACCACCTGTCCGAAGACGTCGCGTCGCGACTGGGCGACGTCGACCCGACCACGCTTCCCGAGCCCGTGCGCGCTGCGCTCGCCGAGCTTGGGCTTATTGACCCGGACGACACCGAATCGTCCGCCGCGGGTGAGTCCGCCGAGGAATCCGCCGCCGAACAGGCCGCCGAGGAAACCGCCGACGACGCCGCCGCCGACCGTGCCGCGCTTGCGTTGCGCGCTCGTCGCATCCGGGCAGTGTCCGCTATCACCGCTACGGAGGATTGATCATGCCTACGCTTGCCGAGTCGCGCGAGAAGGTGCGCGAGCTTGCGGCGAAGATGCTTGTCGTCGTTGAGGATTCCAAGCTCAGCGACGCCGAGAAGATCAAGCAGCTCGACGTGTTCGAGCCGGATCTCAAGGCCGCACAGGACGAAGTCGCTTCCAAGGAAGCGGTCGACCGTCGCAAGTCCGAGATTTTCAAGGCCGCCGGCCGCAAGGGCGACAACGACGCCGGCGGCGAAGGCGACGACGAGAAGAAGAACCGGGGCGGCTATCACACGCTCGGCGAACAGTTCGTCAAGTCGTTGGGGTACAAGAACCTGGTTGAGCAGGGTCTCAAGGGCGGTCGCTGGACTTCCGGTGACGTCGAGCTTAAGACGACCCTCACCGAGGGCACCGCCGGAACCCCGGGCGGTGGCTACGACCTGGTGACCACCCCGCCCAACGTGCTTCCGGGCATTGTGGACATTCGCTTTCGGCCGCTGTTCCTTGAGGACCTCCTGCCGAAGGGCGCGACGTCGTCGCCGCTTATCCGCTACCTCGTTGAGGAAGCGGTCACCAACGCCGCCGCCGCGGTCGCCGAAGGTGATCTCAAGCCCGAGTCCGCGCTGAGCTTCACGACCGTTGACGAGACGCTGCACAAGGTTGCGACGTTCCTCCCGGTCACTGACGAGATGCTTGAGGACTGGACTCAGATTCGGTCCTACCTGGACGCTCGTCTCCAGCTTTTCGTTCGCCAGGCCGCGGAAGCTCAGCTTCTCAGCGGCGACGGCACCGGCGCGAACATGGTCGGTCTCCTGAACCGGCCGGGTCTCGCGGCGACCGTCACCAAGGGCACCGCGCCGAGCGCCGCCGGCGACAACAACATGGACACCGTCTATCGCCAGATCACGGCGATTCGTCAGAACGCGTTCATGGAGCCGGACGGGATCGTCATCAGCCCGACCGCGTGGCAGGAAATCGTTCTGAGCAAGAACGAGCAGGGTGCGTACTACGCGAACGGCCCGTTCATGGGTGTTCAGCCCGAAACCCTTTGGGGCAAGCGGGTTGTGCAGACGGCCGCGATCGCGTCGGGCAAGGCGCTCGTGGGCGCGTTCGCGCAGGGCGCGCAGATGTTCGCCAAGGGCGGGATCACCGTCGAGGCGAGCAACAGTCACGCGGACTACTTCCAGCGGAACAAGACTGCGATTCGCGCTGAGCGTCGGCTCGGGCTCGCGGTCTACCGCCCGGGAGCGTTCGGGCTCGTCGCCGGGCTCTGATCCCAACCGATCCGGACGCCCCGCCCCACCCCCCCATCCCTCGCGGGCGGGGCGTCCACCCCGGAGAGGCACACACCATGTCCCGAAACACCCCGAAGCGCGTGCGCTCGACGGGCGCCGTCGAGACGCCGGCCGGCGACGTCGAGACCACGGCCGCGATCGGCCGGCCCGAGTCGACGGGGGCCGTCGAGTTCTCTCACGCCGAGCCCGTCGAACACACCGCGAGCCACCTGAGCGAAGACGTCACCATCCGGCAGGAACCGCCCGGCGAGCCGTTCACGTCGTCCGTCGGGTGGCTCAGCGAAGCCGAGTCGAAGGTTGTCCAGCCCGCGGAAAAAAACTCGAGCGCGGGCAAGCCGGCGCCGGCCAACTCGCCGGCGGAGACGAAGGGCGCTCGTGTCGACGGGCCTCGCAAGTCCTGACGACCTGACGGCGTACTTGGGCGTCGAGCCGCCGAGCGCTGAGCAAGCCGCGTTCCTGCTCGCCGCCGCGACCGCCGTCGTCCGGTCCTACTGCGGGTGGTCCATCACGAAGACGGAGGACGTCACCGCGTGGACGGTGGACAGCCGCGGGGGTGCCGTGCTCACGGTCCCGACGCTGTACCTGCGTTCAGTCGTCGCCGTCATCGTGCGGGGGACGCCCGTAGACCTGTCTGAGATCACCTTCAGCGCGTCGGGCGTGCTGGTCCGGCCGCGCCACCCGTGGCCGGTCGGTCTCGGCTCTGTGGCCGTTCAGGGGACGCACGGGTACGACCAGGCGCCGGCCGACGTCGTCGCCGTCGTGTGCTCGCTCGCGTCCCGCGGCGTCGCGCTCGCCGGCAAGGGTCCCGTGACCAGCTACCGCGTGGGCGGTGTCCAGGTGAACTACGCCGCGAACGGCGTCGACGCGACCGGGCTCAGCACGACCGAGACGGCCGTTATCGACGGCTACCGACTGCGGGAAGCGCGGTAACCCGTGTTCCCGCTCGGCACGCTCACGGCCACCGTCGTGCACATCGAAACCAACGACTACGGCGACCGCACCGAGACGGGCCGCGCCACCTACGCCGGGTGCGTGGTCCAGCCGCTCAGCACCGTCGAGCAGCTCGACACCGGTGACCAGGTGGTGACGCGGTGGACGCTCTACGGCCCGCCGCTGCTCGACGCGAGCCCGACGGACCGGATCGAAGTCGCCGGCGACACGTACGAGCTTGACGGAGATCTCCAGCTCTGGCGCGGGCTCGACGGCCGGCCGCATCACGTTGAGGCGTTCCTACGACGGGTCAAGGGGTGAGCAATGGCGACTGATATCGAGTTCCGCGCGGACGTCGAGGGGATCAACCAGCTCGCGAACGGCCCGGAGGTACACGCACTGCTGCGGGCGCGAGCTCAACTCGGCGCTCAGTTCGTCCGCGGCGCCGCGCCGGTCGACACGGGCGCTTACCGGGCCGGCGTCGACGTCGTCGACGTCGGGCGCGGTGGTCCGCGGCGCGACCGCGCCGAGGTACAGCTACGCGCCAACTCGGGTGACGCGGTGTTCGTCGAGTTCGGCTCGCACGGGCGCCCCGGCCGGCACTTGCTCGCGCGCGCCGTCGACGTGATCGAGCACGGCTGACCGTGGTCGACAAGCTCGCACCGTTTCCCGACGCGGAAACGGTTGTCATGACAATGCTCGCGCCCATCGCGCACACCGTGACGTCGACCCCGCTCCCGCTCACGCCGCCGATGATCCGCATTCAGCGCGTCGGCGGGGCCGATGACCGGCTCACCGACTTTCCGCGGATCGAAGTCGCCTGCTACGGCGCCGACCGCGCGCAAGCGTGGGACCTCGCCGAGCAGTGCCGGCAAACGATCCTCGCGAGCCGAGCGACGGTCGTCGGCGGCGTGCTCGTCGACAACGCCACGACCGACACCCCGGCGCAGCAGATCCCGTACGACGCGCCCGACGTGCGTCGCGTCGTCGCGTATTACCGGCTCGCGTGGCGCCGCCCGCGCAGCACCTGACCGAAATCCGAACGTCCATTTTGGAGGGCTCGCGTGACTACGCCCACGACGACCACGTATGACGAGCTGAAGAATCTTCAGAACGACTTGATTCGCAAGGCGCTTGAGGGATCGGTGTTCTTCGCGCCGTACGCGTCGAGCCTGCCGACCGCGCTCACCGCCGGCGCGTCCGCCGGGCTCGTGCCGCTGCCCGACGGCTACGGCGATATCGGCTGGTGCGACAAGGGGGACGGCGCCACCTGGTCCCGGTCCGTCGACACGTCCGACGTGACGTCGTGGGGCGCCGTCGAGCCGACCCGGCGCGATATCACCAAGCAGACGAACGGGCTCAAGATCACGGCGCAGGAAACGAAGCGCTCGACGATCGAGCTGTACGAAGGCGTCGACCTGTCGACGACCGTGCCGGCGCCGACCACGGGTGAGATCACCTTTGACAGCCCGGCCCGCCCCCAGACGCGCTACTTCCGCGTGCTGGGACTGTTTCAGGACGGCGTCGGCGCGGACGCGATCTACGTCGCGAAGCTGCTCCCGAAGGCCAACGTCACGGACACGGGCGACCAGAAGTGGACCGACGGGGACGACCCGGTCGGGTACGAAGTAACGCTCACGGCCAACTACGACGAAGTCTCGAAGACCGCCATTCGGCATTTCTTCGGCGGTCCCGGTTGGCGCTCGCGGCTCGAAGACATGGGCTTTCCGGCTGTTACGCCGTGACCGAAGCCGCGGCGCGGCGTCGAGCTGCCCCGGGGGGCCGGCCGGCGCCGCGCCGCACCCGAACACTTCCCACCGTCCCGAAAGGACACCCCGCCATGCCCATGCTCAAGTCTCCCGCCGGTGACCTGTACCGCACCGACGACGACGCCGAAGTCAACACGCTCGTCGTCGGACACGGATACAGCGTGCTTCCGGACGACGAGCAGCCGGCCGGCGACGAGCCGGACCAGGCGCCGGCCGATCCCGAGCCCGCCGCCGAGCCGGCCACACCGACCGAGCCCGCCGAGCCGGCGCCGGCCGAAACCGCCGGCCCGACCACCGAGTGACAACCGCTCTACACGGAGGAAAGCCCCCCATGCCGAAGTCTTTCAAGTGGGATCGCTACGTCAGCGACGCCCGTACCGAACCGTTTGTGCTTGAGCTGAACGCCGATGACGCGATCAGCATTCCGGCGCCGGACGGCGAAACCGTTCTG
This sequence comes from Amycolatopsis sp. CA-128772, assembly GCF_002904295.1. Taxonomy (GTDB): domain Bacteria; phylum Actinomycetota; class Actinomycetes; order Mycobacteriales; family Pseudonocardiaceae; genus Amycolatopsis. The sequence goes on along the minus strand of NZ_PPHG01000080.1, from coordinate 247,588 downwards.
CGCATTGAGGAATCGCGCAGCTCCCGCGCCACGCTCAAGCTGCTCTGTGGCGAGCACTACACCCGCGTGAGCGACCTGATCAGCGTTGCGCCGGCCGGCGTACTCACGTCGCTCGTCTCCGACATGGTCGACCACTTCGGACTCAACGCGGAACCGCCGGGGGGTTCGCTGGCCTCGTCGCGCTGATCGAGCAGCACGGCGAGGCTATCGAGTACGACCTACAGGCCGAGCTAGGCGTTGACCTACTCGACTACTTCCGGGCACGCCGGCCGTGGCCGCAACTCTGGCGCTTCCTCGAACGGATGCCGGACCACGCGCATTACAAAGTGGCGCTACAGGAAGACATTGACCTAGCGCGCCGCGCACGCGAGCACGCGAAGGGCAAGCCGAGCCGGCGCCCCAGAGTCGCCGGCCAGGTGTGGACGCCCGAGCGCGCCGCGCTCACCGACGTCGCGGACATTCTCTTGCGCGTACTGGCTTCCCTTGAGGCGCAACGAACCGGCAAGACGAGCAAACCGCAATCGATGCCCCGGCCGCTCACCGCGGCTGCGCGACTCGACCAGCTCGACGCCGCACAGCGGCACCGCGACCGCGTCCGAATGATGCTGCCCCACCAAGGGAGGTGACCCCGTGGCGTACTCCGCCGGCGCTGCGTACGTCTCAGTCCTCCCGAGCTTCAAGGGGTTCAACACCGCGGTAAAGGCCGGGCTCACCGAGCAGCTCGGCGGGCTCGGGACACAGCTCGGCGCGCAGCTCGGCGGCGAGCTGAGCGCGTCCTTTGTGCCGGCCGCACGCAACGTCGGCGCCGAGCTGGAATCGGCGGCGAACCGCGGCACCGCGGCAATGACGACGCTCGCGCGGGGAACCGCGCCCGTGCTCGACAAGCTCGCCGCGGTGTCGCCGATCCTCGGGCGCGTCCGAGACGGCTTCACCACGTCGGAAGCGGCCGTGTCGGCGTTCAGCGGCACCGCCGGCACGCTCGGCGGCAAGCTTCGGACCGTCGTCGACGTCACGAACGAGACGGCCGCCGGGTTCGGCAAGATGGGCAAGCAAGCCGACACCGTCCTACAGCGCGTCGGCTCGCGAGTGCAGTCGGCCGTCACGGCGCCCGTCCGCGCGGCCGGCGACGCGCTCGGCTCGTTCGGCCTGTCGGCCGGCTCGGCGTTCACCGTGGCCGGCGTCGCCGCCGTGACGATGGGTATCAAGTTCAACGCGTCGCAGGAATCCGCGACGATGGCGTTTACGACCATGCTGCACAGCGCCACACAGGCGCGCGACTTCATGGCTCAGCTCACGCAGTTCGCCGCACAGACACCTTTCGACTTGCCCGGGGTCACCAGTGCCGCGCAAAAGCTTATGGCGTTCGGGTTCCAGGCTCGGGACGTGCTTCCGACGCTCACAGCGATCGGTGACGCCGTGTCCGGGCTCGGCGGGTCCACAGAGGCCATCGAGCGCGTAACGACCGCCATCGGCCAAATGAGCGCCAAGGGCAAGGTTCAGAGCGACGAAATCCTACAGCTCACCGAAGCCGGAATCCCGGCGCTGCGCATCCTCGCCAATCAGTACGGCGTGACGACCGGCGCGATGCAGGACATGGTGACGAAGGGGCTTGTCCCGTCGAGCGAAGCCGTGCCGAAGTTGCTCCAGGGCATCGAACGCGGCACGAGCGGCGCCGCCGGCGAGACGACGGCGTTCGCCGGCATGATGAGCCAGCAGGCGACGACGATCACCGGCGTCTGGTCGAATTTCGTCGACAATTTCAACCGTGCCATGGGAAATCTCATGGCGCCGGCCATGCCCGGGATCAAGTCGGCGCTTACGTGGCTCACGACGCAGCTCGGCACCCTGCCCGGGTGGTTCGAGCGCGTGCGCGCCGTCGCCGCACCCGTGTTCGCTCAGCTCGTCCCGGTGTTCCAGGCCGTCGGCTCGTTCGTCATGACGTCCGTCGTGCCGGCCCTGCGCAACCTGTGGACCGCGGTACAGCCCGTGGTCGTGATCGTCGGCGGCGCGCTGCTCGCGGCGCTGCGACTGGCCGGCTCGATCCTGTCCACTGTGGTCGGTCCGGCACTCGTCGCCGTGTCCGGATGGGTACGCCCCCTCATGCCGATCGTCGTCGGCATCGCTGCGGCGTTCGCCGGATGGTTCGCGATCGGACTCGCCGTTACGTCCGTCGTCCGCGCCGTCGCGTTGCTGCGAACGGTTATTGTCGGCGTCACGGTTGCGTGGCGCATCTTGAGTCTCGCGTTCTCAATCAGCCCGATCGGTGCGATTATCACGCTCGTCGCCGCGCTGGTCGCCGGCGTAATCTACGCGTGGACGCATTTCGAAGGCTTCCGCAACGTCGTGCTCACCGCCTGGTCCGCAATCCAGACGGCCGCCTCGTTTACCTGGAATTCGATTCTCAAGCCGGCGTTTGACGGAATCGTCACCGCGGTCAAGGCGGTCGGCTCGTTCTTTTCGTGGCTTTGGGGAATTGTCTCGCCGATCCTGTCGGCGATTGGGCTTGCGGCGCGCATTCTCGCCGCGATCATCATTACGGTCGTCGTGACGCCGATCGTGCTCGCGTTCAAGGTTTGGGCCGCGATCATGACGTGGCTCTACAATACGATCGTAAAGCCGATCATTGACTTGATTGCCGCAATTTTCGTCGGATTCTACAATCTTGCGATCAAGCCGATTGTTGACCTGATCGTTTTGGGAATTCGCGCAGTTGGCGCGGTGATCGATTGGCTGTGGCCGGTTTTTCAGCGCGCGACTGCGATTATGGGTGCTGTAGTTGCCGCGCTGTACAACATTTTCATCAAGCCGTACGTGGACGGCGCAGTTGCGCTTTTCCACGGTCTCGGCTGGGTGTTCGGACAGGTCGCCGACGGTATTCAGTGGGCGCTCGGCAAGCTCGGCGATTTCTTTTCGTGGATCGGCGGCAAGATTCACACTGCCTGGGACGCGGTCGGAAACGTAGTGCGGTCGGTCTACACCGATCACATTAAGCCGTACATGGATAAGGGCGCCGACGCCGTCCACTGGATCGGAAACGCGTTCGACTGGGCCATTGATCACATCTCGAAAATCTGGGACCAGGTCAAGGGAATTGCCGCGAAGCCGGTCAATTTTATCATCGATTTTGTCTACAACAAGGGAATCCGGGCAGTCTGGAACTGGGTTGCTGACTTGCTGGGACTCGGCAAGCTCGCGCCGGCCGGACTGATCACATTCGCCGGCGGAGGCGTGCTCGACGGCTTCGCGCCCGGCCGCGACGTCGTTCCCTCGCTGCTGTCACCTGGTGAGGCCGTGCTCGTGCCTGAGCTGGTCCGCCAGATCGGGCCGGCGAACATCATCGCGGCGAACGCGGCGGCGTCCAACGGCCGGCCGGCGACCGTCGTCGGTGGGGGTCGGTTCGCCGGCGGTGGAATCGCACGGTTCGCCGGCGGGGGCGTCGTTTCCGACTTGCTCGGGTTCATCGGCGACATTGGCTCTGACGTCGTCGACATGTTCTCTGACCCCGTCGGCTGGATCGGCTCGCACATCGGGGCCGGCGCATCGCAGTGGGTTTCGATGCTCGCCAAGATGCCGGCGACGCTGATCGACAAGTCCGTTACGTGGCTTTGGGACAAGATCACCGATTGGATCAATCCGTTTTCGTCGAGTGGTGGCGGTGGCGGAAACGCGAGCCTTGCCGGCTGGATCGCGCAGGCAATGGCGCTTACCGGCGTCCCGGCGAATTGGGCTGGTCCGCTCAACACGCTTATTATGCGCGAGTCCGGCGGTAATCCACGGGCTATCAACTTGTGGGACAGCAATGCTCAGGCCGGCCATCCGTCGCAGGGCCTTATGCAGACGATTCCCGGAACGTTCGCCGCGTACCGCGACCCGCGGTTGCCGAACGATATCTACAACCCGGTCGCGAACATCGTTGCGGGCATTAATTACATCCGTTCGCGCTACGGCTCGATTTTCAACGTTCAGCAGGCCGTCGGATCGACGCCGAAGGGCTACGACTCGGGCGGCTGGCTGCCCCCGGGCTATTCGACCGTCTACAACGGCACTGGCCGACCGGAAGCGGTGTTTACGGCGGACCAGTTCGACGTGATCACCGCGGCGGCGAGCGGGTCCGTCGGCGGCGAATTCTCCGGCGTGCTCGTGCTCGACTCCGGCGAGTTTCTCGGCGTCGTCCGCGGCGAAATCGCGCAGTCCAATGACGCGCTCGGCACCGCGATTGCCACCCGCACCCGCATCTAAGCCGCCTAGCGGAGGAAACGCTCGTGTACGAAATCCGTGTTCCGATGAACTACGCGTTCGGACAGCTCACCAACGCCGGCGCTATCTCGGATACAACTCTGACGTCGACTGACTTTGCGGGGTTCCCGTCGAACCTCTCGACGACGGTCTATATCCCGCTTACGCTCCAGGACCCCGCGAATAAGGCGTTCGAGATCGTTTGGGCGACCGCGCACGCCGCCGGCTCGTCCACCCTGACGATCATCCGGGGGCGGGAGGGCACCGCGGCGCGCGCGTGGCCGGCGTCGACGCTTTGGGCGTGCGCGCCGACACTGCGGGACGCCGTGCTCCCGGTCGTCAACTCCGCCGCGTTGCCGGCGGACCCGCACATCGGGTTGCGCGTGCTCCAGCAGGACACACAGCAGATGCTCGAATGGTCTGCGGGTGGCTGGGCTTTGGAGCTGGGCAAGGGAATTCTGAACATCACGAAGCGCAACGTGGCCGACGCGATCGGGGCCGCGACGACGTTGATGGAGACGCTCGCGCTCTCCGGGTTGAAGGCTTCGCGCTGGTATAAGGCGGTTTGGACGTTCAATGCGAACGCGAGTGGCACCGTCAACCCGCCGAACGGTACTGCGAGTATCCACTTGTCGGCCGTCGGTGCGGCTGTGTCGACGGCGGACGCTGTGATTCGTACGGCCGGCGTGATCAATCAGAGCACGACGAGCCCCGGACTCTTGCTTGAGATGCCGTTCACCGTGCCGAGCGATGGCACGTACCAGCTCGGCTGTAGTGCGGCTTCGGGTGGCTCGTCGACGACGCTCAACTTTCTCGCGTCGGGGGCCGCCGGTGACACGAACGCGGCGAACCGGCGTGCGTTCTGGGTCGAAGACATGGGGCTTAAGTGATCCTCGCCCGTGACGCGTGGGGACGCGCTCCGTACGCGAGCGCGGAAGTGCCGGCCCCGCCGGTCACTCAGCTACCCCCGCCGGTGCCTGGGGGTACCACTCGGTACGTCGTCACCATGCAGGGCGGCGATTTTCCCTGGGCTATGGGCGGGTGGGCCGGCCCGGCGCTTCCGCTGCCAGCACTGCCCGGGGGGCTCGTGGTCGTTCCGGACTCGTCGGCCGGCGTCGTGCGCGTGCTCACCTGGTGGCCGGATGCCGCGATGCTCGAAGTCATCCGGCTCAACCCGGATGGGACCCGCACGCCGGTTCGCGGCGCCTACCCGGCGACGCTGCCCGCCGGCGCTACCCGACGCAACTACGCCACCAACCCGAGCGTCGAGCAGTCGCTAGCCGGCTACGTGCCGAGCGACGGCAACCCGACGCTCACGCAAACGGCCGGCGCGGCGGCCGGCACGTCGGCGCTGCGCGCCACGATCGCGGCGGCCGGCGCCGACGGCGTCGCGATCCCGCACGGCTTGCCGGCGTCGACGTTCGCAACGCTCGGGTTGGCGCTCAGGCTGTCCGCACGCGCCGCATCGGTGACGGTGTCGGTTGCGTACACCGACGCCGGCGGGGGCGCGCTCACGACGCAGACAGCCACCCTTACGGCCGACCAGGTAAACGCGTCGGTCAACACGTGGGCTCGACAGGTGGTGCGGGTCCAGGCGCCGGCGTTCGCCGCGACCGTCGGCACGGTCAAGGTGGTCGCCGGCGGGATGCCGGCCGGCGGGTACGTCGACCTCGACGCGGTCACCGTCGAGCAGGGGCAGACGGACGGGAGCTACGTCGACGGCGACCAGCTCGGCGGGCTCTGGACCGGCACGCCCGGTCTGTCGGCGTCGGTTGTTGCCGGCGTTCAGACCATCGTGGACGGCGAGGCACCGCAGGACGTGCCCGTCACGTACCTGGTGACGAGCCCGAGCTTTACCGGCGGCTCTGCGACGTCGCCCCCCGTCGTGCTCGACTCGAACGGCCGGACGTGGGTCACGCACCCGGCGAACCCGAGTGCGCCTCTCTGCTGCGACCCGGCGACGGCCCCGACGCTCACCCGGCCGGCCACGCAAGCCGCGTTCGCCGTACTCGGGCGCGGATACCCCGTCGTCGTCTCGGCGCAGCGCGGTTCGCCGACGGGCTCGCTCACGGTCAACACGCGCACGTTCGCCGAACGTGACGCGCTGCTCGCCGCGCTCGCCGACGGGTCACCGATCTACTTCCGCGCCCCGGGTGACTTCGGGCTCGGCTACGGCCTGTGGCTCGCGATCGGCGACGTCGGCGAGGACCCGGCCGGCCGCCCCCAGTGGCACCCCGGCCGCGTGCTGACCCTGCCGTTCACCGTCGTTGACGCCCCGCTCGGGCCGGCCACGATGGCGGCGTGACGTGTGGCCGATCTCGTCGACGGCGCAGAACGTCCTAACGGGCTCGCACACCATCGATGTGCGCGCGACCGCCTACACCGCCGGCTACGGCGCCGTGTCGCTTCCCGTGTCGTCCGGCTCGATCACCGTCGACGCAACGTCTCAGATTCGCCGTACGGGCACGATCGGCATCGCGGACCCGCTCTACTGGCCCGGCGACCCGCTCGCGATCCTGTCGCCGCTCGGGTCCGAGCTGCTCGTTGAGTACGGGATCGTCATCCCGCGCGCCGGCACCGAGTGGGTTCCGGTGATCCGCGGGCCGATCACCGAAGCTCGCCGGCAACGGCCGTACTCGTCGGGCGACGGCGCCGTGTCGGTCACCGTCAACGACCGGTCCGCGCTCGTCTCGCAGGCTCGGTACGAGCAGCCAACGCAGACCGTCGCCGGCGCGACGAACGTCGCCGAGATAGCCCGGATCATCCGGGAAGTAGTGCCGGCGTCGTCGGTCACCGACTTGACCGGCTCGGCGCAGGTGGCCGCACAGCTCGACATTGAGCGCGAACGGTGGGCCGACGGCGTCGAGAAGCTCGCCGACGCAATCGGGGCCGAAGTCTTCGCCGACCCCGTCGGCAATTTCGTCATCCGGACGACGCCGACCCTGTCGAACCCCGTCGCGTGGGTGATTGCGGCCGGCCGCAACGGCATTCTCGTAAGCAAGGCGGACACGCTCACTCGTGAGCTGACGTACAACGAAGTCGTTGCCTCTGGCCAACGAACCGACGGTACGCCGCCCGTGTTCGCCACCGTCGCCGACACCGACCCGACGAGCCCGACCTACATCGGCGGGCCGTTCGGCCGGCGTCCGCGGTTCTACTCGTCGCCGCTGCTCACCACCGTGGCGCAGTGCCAAAGCGCGGCGGCCGGCTTGCTCGCGCGGACGGTCGGGATGCACGCGACGGTGTCGCTCAGCGCGATCGTCAACCCGGCGCTCGACGCCGGCGACGTCGTCGCGGTGGTGCAGGGCAAGACGACCACGCTGCACCTGGTCGACACGCTCACGATTCCGCTGCGCGTCGGCGACGCGCAGTCGATCACCACGCGCTCACTGACTCTGCCGGCGGAAGCATGAAACCCGAACGCGCACTAGAGCAGCGCTTTACCGACACGTCCGAGCGGTTCCGCGTCGGACAGGTGTCGTCGGTCGTGGCGAACCAGCTGATCGTCACAACGTCCGGCGGCGCAAGCAAAACCGTTCCCCGGCTTGCAACGTGGACGCCCGCCGTCGGCGACGTCGTCGTCATCGCGCTCACGCCGGCCGGCTGGATCGCACTCGGCAAAATCGCCTAACGAAAGGAAACCCCGTGGCTAGCGGACTCATGGACATTCACGACCTCGCGCAGAACCCCGCGTTCGTGCGCCGAGTCACCGCGTCGGCCGTGTTCGCTGCTGTCCAGGTGGGCGGCGAAGAGTACGACGGTTCGCAGTACCGGATCATGCGGCGCGCGCTTGCTCGCAACGTCGTCACCGACCCGGAGACGTGGGGTGCCGTGTTCGCGTGGGGCGCCGCCGCCAACCCGGTGATCGAAATCGAGAGTGTTGACGGCGATATTCAGTACACCGTCAATTCGCTGTGGGACGCCGTCGCCGGCGCCTATCAGGCCACCAGCACGGCGCCCGAGCCGGCCGCGAGCTAGTGACGCCGTTCGGTACGCCGTGGCTCGCGTTCGCGGACACCCTGCGCGCGTTCTGTGTCGCCGGCGGGATCGCGCTCGCCGTCGGGGCCGGCTTCCGGCTGATCTCGCACGGCTCGACGAGCCCGACCGTCCGGTGTGGATACCTCGCGCTCGCGGTGCTCGGCGTATCCGCGATCGGGACGGAGTATCAACACCTTGGCGACCACGTGACCTACCGGTTGTGGTGCAACACGGCCGGCGTCGCGCTCGGGCTCGCGGCGGTCGTGCTCGCCGTACGCGAGCGGAACCGGTAGCGCGCCATGCTCCCGCGCCCCCTGGTGATCGCGCTCGCGTTGCTCATTTCGATCGTGTGGGCCGTCAATGTCGTCGTCGGGTTCGTCGACCCTACGCGCCATGATCCGACCTTAAACGGGATCTTCGCGCTCGTCGTCGGCGCCGTGTTCGCGTTGGGCCGTAAAGAAGAGAGCAAGGTCAAGGCCGTACGGAAGCGCATCGCACGCGCGATTGCCGGCGAGGACGACGAGCCGCCGGCCGATGAGGACAAGACAGGTGATCCGTCGTGAGCCCCGTAGTCGCGTACCTCATTCAGTCCGTCGGGTGGGCCGGCGCCGGCTTCCTCGCCGGCGTGCTCGTCGGTCGCGCAGCACGAGACGTGCGACGGATCGCAGCCGCGGTCACCGTCGACGACACCGAGGGGGATGAGGACATGCCAGACCCGCGGGGGAGTCGTCCGCACTGGATCGGCACGGCGTCCGCTCAGACGCTCGTCGCGCTCGTCGTCGTGCTGCTCGGCGTGGTGACCGTCGTACAGGGCATTGTTCAGAGCGACGCGACGGCCGGGCTCACCCGTTGCCAGTACGAGTACAGCAACGCTTTCGCCGACGCGCTCGAAGCACGGTCGCAGGCGTCGACGGACGCGCAGGACGCGCTAGACGAACTACTCACCACGGTCGGGCAGACGCTACAGAGCACCGACCCGAACGCGACCCGGCCGCCGGTCCAGCGCGCTATCTCCGAGTACCTCGCGAAGCGGCAGGCGCTCAAGGCGCAGCAGGCCGCACACCCGTACCCCGCCGCCCCCCGGGCGCGCTGCCCGTAAGTCCAGAAAGGACGGACCACGATGGACTATGGCGTAGACGTATCGCACTACAACGCCGTTGCCGACGCGAACGCCGTGCGCAACAACGGGATCACCTTCGCGTGGTGCAAGGCCACCGAGGGCACCACCTACGTTGACCCGACGTTCGCGAATAAGGTCGCTCAGCTCAAGGCGGCCGGGATCGTCGTCGGGGCGTATCACTTCCTGCGCGCCGGCGACGTCGCCGCGCAGGCTCGCCGCTTCCGACAGGTGGCCGGCGACGCCGGCTGTCTCAACGCCGGGGCGCTACTGCCGATGGCGGACATGGAAGCGAACGACGTTCGCGGCTCGGCGAACACCGCCGTTACGACGTTCTATGACACGTTGGGCGTCTCGCCTGTCGATGTGTACGGCAACCTGGATTGGTGGCGGAACGTACTCGCGCCCGGCCAGTGGGGGGCGCGCGCCATCCTCGGGCACATCGCGCGGTACAACGGCGACCCGGGCAACCCGGGGTGGTTGTACGGGAGCCTTGCGCTTCACCAGCACACGAGCAGTGGCAGCGTCCCGGGCATCCCCGGCAACGTCGACCGGAACGCCACGATCGGCACGTACAACCTGCGCGGGCTCACGATCGGGCAGGTTGCCGCGCCCGTCGAGCCGGTTCCGCTCGTGCCGGCGCCGATCACGGGCGGCGACTCGTGGACGGTCAAGCGCGGCGACACGCTGTCTCGGGTCGCGTCGGCGTGGCACATGACGGTGAGCGCCGTCGCCGTGGCGAACGGCATCACCAACCCCGATCTCATCACGGTCGGACAGGTGATCCACCGTCCGGGCTCGGCGAGCGCGAAGCCGGCGCCGGCGGCGCGGACGACGTACAAAATCCGAGCCGGCGACACGCTCGGCGCGATCGCGCGAAAGTACAACACGACCGTGCCGGCGCTCGTCGCGCTCAACCACCTGAGCAACCCGGACCGGATCTACGCTGGCCAGACCCTGACGATCTAGGAGAACGGACCATGTCCACTTTCGAAAGCCGCGCGCAGCCGCGCCCGCTCCGCTTGATCGCGGCCGTCGGCGCGCTCGTGTCGCTGATCGTCGGCGGGCTCCCGACCGTCGGCGTATCGCTGAGCGCCGACGCCGTCGGTTGGCTGGTCGGGATCGTCGGCGCGGCGTCGGCCGTCGCCGTGGCGTTCATCGGCGAAACGCAGGTCACCCCGCTCACGTCGCCGCGCGCCGCGGACGGGGTGCCGCTCGTGCGCGCGGCCGGGCCGACGACGCTCGTCGACCCGGGGGCGCCGCCGGCCGGCTGAGCCCCGGGGAAGGTTCGGAGAGGCTCAGCCGGCTTCGGCGGCACGCGTGTTGAGGTAGGAGACAAACTCCCGCGCGCGGGATTCCTTGCCGGGGTCGGGCTCGGCGACGATCACGCCGTCGGTGCCCTGGACGTACAGGAACAACTCGCGGTTGTCGACCTTGCGGCCGGGCAGGAAGACGCCGAACCCGCCGGCGGCGACGAAAGCCCCGCCGCGCCGCTGGATACTGCCGGCCGTCTCGACGACCGCGAGCGCGCCGGCGAGCGCCACGCTTCGGTCCTTGTGGTGAATCCGGCCGTTCGAGATCCACACGCCGGCGAACGAGTCGCCGGCGACGATCGCGTCACCGCGCGCGTTGCCCTCGGCAACCGCGTCCTTGAACCAGCGCTTGACCCCGGCAGTCAGCTTGCCCACGTCCGTCACTCCCTCTCGGCTGTCCAGGTACCGACGAGTCTGATCGTGTGCACGAGCGCGGCGTTACTGCCACTCGGGCGGGGGTGACGCAACGGACTTCCGGCACTCAAATATCGGCGGCCGTTGCTATGGTCACGGGTGGTCGTGATCATGAGACGGTCGGGGGCGGGGTGTCTGTCGACGAGCTGCGCGCGGACGTCGCGACGGCCGGCGAGAAAGTCGCCGCCGCGCTCGCGGCTGTCACCACGGCCCGGCAGGCACTCGAAGAGGCACAGCAGACGTTAGCGCAGGCCACGCAGGGTGCGAGTGCGCCCGAGGTGACGCAGGCGCTCGGGCTGCTCGCTCAGGCCGCCGGCCAGGATGGGGCCGCCGGGCTTGAGCAGACGATCAACGCAGCGGCCGGCGGCATCACGGCGTACCTGGACAAGCACCCCGGCGAACCGGCCGGCGACGTTCCAGCGCCGTCGAGCGGCTCGGCGCCGCCGGCGCCGTCGAACGATTCCACGGTCGACAAACTTCGGCGTGACCTCCCGGAACGGACGCCCGGCAAGCGCGGACAGAAGACGCACGGCCAATGGTTCGCCGCCGGCAAGCCGCCCGCCGAGCTGGTGAGCGGGCGGGACAAGCTCACCGATCGAGTTGACGACGTGCTCGCGGAGGCCGGATGCCCGCGACGTCCAGTCACAGCGGCCAACGATGTTGAGCTCAAACTAGCCGCGCACATGCGCGACCAGGGCATCGCCGATGCGAGCGTCGTGATCAACAACAAGCCGTGCAAGGGGGCGCTTTCGTGTGACGAGCTGGTGCCGGTCGTGCTCCCGCCCGGCTCAAGCCTTACCGTCTACGGTCCGGACGGGTTCGTGAAGACGTACAGGGGAGGTGCTAAGCCGTGGCGGACATGATCGCGTGGTTTGAACCGGGACAGGATGAACCGACCGTGCTGAGCAACCCGGCGCAGGTAGACGCGCTTTTTGATCGCATGGTCACCGAAGCGGCCGACGCCGGCGTGTCAGTGATCGCGCAGGTTGAGCGCGGGGACGCCGCCGGCCGCGCGGTGCTACAGCTCGGTGTCGGTGGTGATCGCGGATTCGTCGGTGTTGTCGACGCGGACGGAAGCGTGATGAGCACCAACGGCGCGAGGTCCGGCGACCCCGTCGCATACGACTACATGGGGCACGAACGCGAGGTATCGAGCGCGGATGAAATCGGGCTCGCCGACGTGCGCGAAGCGCTGCGCGCGTTCGTCCGGACCAACGGTGAGCGGCCGACCGGCGTGGAATGGCGACCGGTTTAGACCGGCCCTGAGACCCGTCTCAGCCATACGAGACGCCCCGTCGCCTTACAAGGCGACGGGGCGTCTTTCGTGCGTCTCCGGCCGTCTCAGCCGCTCGCGCGGACCATCTCCGCCGTCACGTCGGCGTGAAAGTCGGCCGGCGCGATCCTGAGATGCCGAAGCGTTCGCGCGACCACGTCACGCCAGAACGCCGGCGCGTCGTCGAGCTGGCCGGCGTACTCAGCCGCTGTGTGATTGACCAGCACGTCGTACGGGTGCGCCATCGCGGTCGTGCACGGCCGGCAGTACGGAAACACCGCGTTCGGGATGCCCGGCACGGCCGCCGCGTGAACCGCGGGGTTCTCGCCGCACACGGCGCACGTCCACGGGTGGGCCGGCGCTTCCGCAAGCGCGGTCACTTCCGCGCCGCCCGTCGACCGCCCCGCTTGCGCGGCGCCGGCTTCTCGTCGACCGGCTCGGCGGGTTCGCTCTGCGCCGTCTCGTACGCGTCGATCACACTCGTCGGAATCCGGCCCCGATCCGCCAACGGATAGCCGTTCTGAGCCGCCCACGCCCGCACGGCGGTGTTGTACTCCCGCCGAGCCGCGTACCCCTCGGGCGGCGCCGAGCTGGACGCAGACGAGAACACGGCGGCCGTCGAGCCCTTGCCGGCGCGGCCGGCCAACCGCTGAGCGCCGGGAGCCTTGCCGGCGCCCTTGACGAGCCGGCCGCCGGTCCGCCGAGCAGCAGTGACGTACGGGCCGAAGATCTCGCGCAGCGCTTCGGCGTTCTCGTCGTGCAAGTCGATTTCGTACGTGATGCCGTCGAGCCCGAACGGGACCGTTGACGCGCCGGGGCGGCCGTCAATGTCGTCGGTGACCTCGATCATCGTTTTCTGAGCCACTACGCAACTACTTTCTCGTGATCTTCACTTACAGGGGGATGGACGGCCCCCGCCCCCTGCGCGGGGGCCGTCCGGGACTTCACCCCGCCGGCGCGTGGCCGGCGGGGGTACGCGCTGAGCGCGAGCGCGAGACCAACCGCGACGAGCACACCGAACACGATCGGCGCGAGCGGCAAGATCTCGCGCAGGTCCGACGCGAGCCACATCGCGGCGACGCCGGTCGACACGCCGCCGACGAACGCGCACGCCCAATCGAGCCGGCTCACCGGCCGCCGGCGGATGCCGTGACGCGCCATCACGCCGGCTCACCGCCGGCGGTGCCGGTCCGTCTATGGCGACCGATACCGGCGCCCGCTTCGCCGTCTCGTGCGTCGCGGTACAGCCGCGCCAGGTACCCGACGGCCGTCGTGAGCCCTTCCGAGCCGTGCTCGTGCTGCACACCGAGCACGGCCGCCCGACACCCGGCGTGGTCGCCGGCAAGTCGAGCCGACACCGCGGACCAGGCGCCGGCGCGCGGGTCCGTAGGCGCGGGATCGTCGACCGCTTCGGCCACGGACGGCGGGACCGGGTAGCCCGTCCCGCAAAACATATCCGCGGTAACGCGAACACCCGCCATCACCAGCGAAAACACCTGGTCGTCGGCCGGCCGATCGTCCGAAGCGAGGTACAGCTCAATCGTTCGCGCGCGGCGCTGCTGCGCCTGGTCGTCGTCGGTACCCAACGCTATAGCCCGAAACGTTGCTACAGAACGAAAAAATACGTCACTATCCTCAATGTCGTTCACCGATAGCCCTCTCTTACACGTCCCGCGTGACGTCGATCCCGTAGTGCCTCAGCGTTCGCACGCTGTTCCGGATCGAACGCCAGTCGCCGACGTTCGCCGCAATGCCGATCGGAGACGCCCCCGGGACGCGCACCACGTAGTGGTTTGACGTCCGCTCCACTGCGTCTTTGCCGACAACTTGCCTAACCCGCTCGATCAGTTCGGGAATCGACGTCGGCACCCGAGTGCCGGCACCCCCATGCGTTCGGCGCTTCGGCCGGCGGACCGGCGTCAAGACGGGTGACGCCGCCCCGACCGGGGCCGGCGCGTGGTCGCCGATGCTGATAATCGTTCCCGTCTCGGCGCTCACGACCAGGTGGACCCCGCACCCGATGCGTACCTCACGGTCTGGGTAAACCCGCGGGTCACAGTCGTGCCGGATCTCGGGGTAGTAGTAGGCAGTAAGCACGTCCCTCGCGTGATCACGGTCTCTGACACAGTCCATCGCGGACGGTGCCATCTTCGGTAGTCGCATCCCATCTAGCTCAACAACCATGCATAGCCACCCTTGCCAGCAAACAGTGTGCTAGTTCGCTCGCATCGGGCACTTTCGTCGCGCCGCAACCATTTTCGAGCGCGTGTGCTCCGAGCGGATAACGCTTAAGCGAGTGGCCTGGGCAGTCTTCACCAGACGAGCGAAGCTAAGTTAATTGATTCCCCAACGGCGCAGACGCCGTGTAGTTGGACGTCGGCGGACCGAGCCGGGGCGGCCGATGAGCTGACATCGGGCGGCGCGCTGCGCTCCCAAATGTCCGAAGCTTGCTCATTGGGTCGTCTGCTCCTGGTCCGTTTGCTCCGATCCGTCTCACCGGTATCGGTTCCGTCTCACTGTCCATCATTTGTCACGTCTGCGCCGACTACGTTAAGCGCTGACGGATTAATCGCAAACCAAGATCGCCAATGTCACCCAAAAGGGTAGTTGTCGCAGGTCTCCGCTACCCGAATGGCCCAATCGTGCATTGGCCGACGGTGATCACCACTGGTCGAGTTAACGCGGTCGTGCATCCATCTGCGCACGGCAAGCACCCCGGGTTGGCGACACGACTGGTCACAGTAAGTCGCTATAAGGTGACGTTGCGCTCCGAAACGATTGTGTCTCATTCCGGGTGTCGGCAAGACGACGCTGGCCGTCCAGTGGGCGCACCGGGTGGAACACCACTTCCCCGACGGCACGTTGTTCGCCAACCTCCGGGGCTACGGCCCGAGCGCCCCGGTGCACCCGAGCTCGGTGCTCACGTCGTTCCTGCCCGTACTGGGCATCGAGGACGACCGGGTCCCCGCCGAGCTGGACGCCCAGGTGAGCCTGTACCGCTCGCTGCTGGCCGGCCGCCGGGTGCTCGTCCTGCTGGACAACGCCGGCTCCGCGGACCAGGTGCGGCCGCTGCTGCCGGGCTCCCCCGGCTGCCTGGTGCTGGTCACCAGCCGGGCCAGCCTGACCGGGCTGCTGGTCGCCGAGGCCGCCAGCCAGCTCACCCTCGACCTGTTCAGCCAGGAGGAGGCCCACGTCCTGCTCCGCCGGATCCTGGGGAGCGCGCGGGTCGACGCCGAACCCGAAGCCGTGGCCGGTCTCGTCGACGTGTGCGCCCGGCTGCCGCTGGCGTTGCGGATCGCCGCCACCCGGATCGCCACCCGGCGCCACACCAGCGTCGCCGAGATCGTCGCGGACATCGTGGCCGACCGGACCGGATTGGACGTGTTGAGCAGCAGCCGGGACGGAGGCAGCGCCGTGCGGACCGTGTTCGACTGGTCGTACACCGGGTTGGCCGAGGACCACGCCCGCCTGTTCCGCCGGCTGGGCCTGCACCCCGGCGCGGAGTTCGGGGTGCCCGCCGCCGCGGCGGTGGCCGGGGTCGACGTCGCCACGGCGTACCGGCAGCTCGACGCACTGGCCGAGGTGCACCTCGTCGAGCCGGTCGGCGGCCGGCGCTACCGGCTCCACGACCTGCTGCACGCCTACGCCGCCCACCGGGCCGGACTGGACGACGACCCGGACCACCGCCACGACGCCCGGTGCGGCCTGTTCACCTGGTACGCCCGGACCGCCCGGACCGCGGACCGGCTGGTCTTCCCCGGGCTGGAGGCGCCCGCCGTCGAGCTGCCGCCGTCCGGTCCCGAGCTGCCGCTGCCCGACCGCGGGGCGGCCCTCGCCTGGCTGACCACCGAGCGGGCCAACCTGACGGCGGTGCTGCGCGCGGCCGTCGAGCACCGCGCCCACGAGGCCGCACTGGTGCTGGCCGGCACCGCCCGGTTCCTCAGTCTCCGCGAAGAGGCTGCGTGGTCCGTGCGCTTCGAGGCCGAATCCCTGGGGCTCGCCGCCGCGAGGGCGGTCCGGGACCGGGCCGCCGAGGCGGTGCTGCTCGGGTTCCGGGGCGACACGCTCGCCGACCTGGGGCGCTGGGACGCGGCCGAGGCGGACTTCCGCCGTCAGCTCGAGCTGGCGGACGAGGCCGACGACCCGGTCCGGCAGCAGGTGGCGTTCTCCGGCCTGGGGCAGGTCCGCTTCCTGCAGCACCGCTACGCCGAGGCGCGCGAGTGCTACCGCCGGGCCCTGCCACCGGCGCGGCGGGCCGGTGGCGAGCGTGCCGAAGCGGTCGTGGAGTGCAACCTCAGCCGGATCAGCGTCCGGCTGGGCGAGTTCGGGCAGGCACGCGAACACGCCGAACGCGAACTCGTCCTGCGGCGCGCGGCCGGCGACCGCGTCGGCGAGGCGTATGCCCTCGGCGACGTGGCCGAGGCCCTGCAGGGACTGGGGGCCCACGACACCGCGATCGAGTACGCCGGCCAAGCCGTGGCGCTGTACCGGGCTCTCGCCGGTACCGAGACGCTCCTCGCGCAGGCCCTCGAGACGGTGGCGGCCTCGTTCGAGCACACCGGCGACCTCGCGCGCGCGGCGCGATCCCTGGCGGAGGCCGCCGCCCTCCTCGAAAGCCTGGACCCCGAACGGGCCGAGACGCTGCACCGCCGGGCCCGCGAGCTGGAAGTCCCGTGACATCAGCGGTTTCCGCACGCCGGGCAGTCCGGACGGGGTGCTTCGGGGCCGAGCGCGAAGCTGTCCTGCAAGGTGACGAGGTTGACGCCGTACTGGCAGTTGGTCCGCACCGCGGGCACCCCGGTGATCAGGCTGAGCGTCAGGTGCGCGGCCAGCTGCCCGGCGACGCCGGCCGACACGGCGTTCGCGGCGTGCGGCCGGGCGGTCCGGGCGGCCGACGGCGAACAGGTCACCGGCGGCAGCGCGGCCTGCCGCTCGAGTTCGGCGACGCGGCCGCAGTCGTGGCACGGCCCGGTTCCCGGCCGGTACACCCCGCAGCTGACCTGCGGTCCGTGGTAACCGCCGTGCACCCAGGCCGTGCCGGTCGCCACGCACGCCTGGTTGGCCCAGGAGCGGATCTCCGGCGGCTGGTCCGCGGCGAGCAGCAGCACGTCGAAACCGGTCGCCAGCTTCCGCAGCCCGGCGGGGCCGTCGACGGCGGACCGCTCACCGGTGACCAGGACCCCGGAGTCGTACGCGCTCAGCCGCTCGACCGCCGCGTCGACCTTGGGCCGGCCGAGGTCGCGCTCGGTGAACAGGATCTGGCGGTTGAGGTTGGACAGCTCGACGACGTCGGGCTCGACACAGTGGACGTGCCCGACCCCGGACACCACCAGGGTCTGGGCCGCGGTGCAGCCGACGCCGCCGATCCCGACCACCACCACCCGTGCGCCGCGCAGCAGCAGCTGCGTGTCCCAGCTCGTGCGCCGCGGTGTGCGATCCATCCAGCGGAAGAGGGCCCGGCCGCGCCGGTGGCGCCCCTGCTCCGCGGCGGTCAGCCCGGCGGGCGGCGGCGCACCGGCGTCCTCGACGTAACCGGCCCGGACGAGATCGCCGACGGCCGTCCGGACGTCGGCCTCGGACCGCCCGGGGTGGCGGTGGACCAGCTCGGCGACGACCTGGTCCGTGGTCCGCGAACCGTCGAGAGCCGCCAGCAGCGCCCACACCCACCCGTCGGGGTCCGCGATGTCGGCGGCGATGCCCCGCACGACGCCGCCGATCCGGATGCGATCGTCGCCGTGGCGGACCGGGAGGTGCTCGGGTTTGATCATCGGACGCTGCATGGCCACTCCTCCCCTGGTCGCTAACTCTGCTGCGTCGGGCTGCTGAAGGTCGTTTCCCGTGCCACTTCAATGAACTCGATCATGGTTTCGAGCCCTCCCTCGGACGGTTTTCGATCGGATACGGCAAGCTTGGAACCCCGCCCTGTCAACGGCGTGTCGGTGGCGGCGTCAACCACACAACAAGCGGGCGCCAAACGTGACAATTCGAGGTCAGCACAGGTCAGAGCGCTGCGCGCCACCGAGGGGAAATGCCAGAATCGAAATGCGCGATGAGGTGCCACACAGCAATCCCAGGAGGGGGGAAAGCTGGCGGATGGAGATCGTGTTCGGAATTCTCGGGCAGACAACCATGCGCATGCACGGGCAGTTGACCACCCGATGGGGCTCACCCAAGCAGCAGAAAGTGCTGGCGGCGTTGCTGACGCAACCCAGGGTGCGCATGGGGGTGACGACCCTGGCCGAATGGGTCTGGTCGGCCGACGAACGCGAGCCCCTCGACCCGGTGGCCACGTTCCGCACCTACGCCGCGCGCGTCGGCAAAGCCTTGCGCGAGGCCGGGGTTCCCGCGACCCTGCGCACCATCGACGGCGCGTTGCTGATCGACGTCGACCGGACCGCGATCGATTATTTCGCCGCCGGGGAACTGATCGAGACGGCTCGGCGGCAGAGCAAGGCACAGGACCACGAAGCGGCGTGCGAAGCGGTCACGGCCGCACTCGGGCTGTGGCAAGGAGAACCGCTCGCGGACCTGACCTCCCAGCGCGCCCGGGATTGGCGTTATGCGGCGGTACACAACACCTGGCTGCCGGCGAACCAGCTGCTGCTGGGCGAACTGATCGCCCTCGAACGCTTCGACGCCGCCCTGCGGAAGCTCGACGAACTGCAGCGCGAACATCGCACCGACATCGGGCTGGCCCGGCGCCGCCTGCAGGTGCTGCGCGGACTCGGCCGGACCGACGACATGGGCGCCTACCACCTCGCCGTTCGCCGGCTGCTCCTCACCGACGACGACCAGGCCGCGGCCGACGACTTGCTCAAGTACTACAACACCTTGACCGCGGCACCCGAGGCGAGCCGGCGAAACGGGCCGGGAGCACGCAGCGCGGCCGAGCGGCTGGCCGCCCTCCCCCGCCCGCGGCCGCCGGCCGACCGGCCCGTCCCCGACCCGGACAGCCTGCTCCCGGCGTTCCTGCCGCGGGGACAGTCCCTGCTTCCCCCCGCCCCGGCCGACTTCGTCGGGCACCAGGACCTGCTGGCCGAGCTGGATCGCCTGGCGTGCACGGCCGAGGGCCGGTTCCGCCCGGGCGTCGTGGTCCTGGACGGCTTGGCGGGCATCGGAAAGACCGCGCTGGCCGTGCAGTGGGCGCACCGGCAGTACGGCCGCCTGGTCGACACGGCGTTGTACCTGGACCTGCACGGCTTCGACGGCAGCCGTCCCCTCGAAGCCGCCGACGTGGTCGACGCGCTGCTCGACGCGGCCGACGTGCCGATCGCCCGGCTGGCCACCCGCGCCCGGCGGGAGGCGAAACTGCGGGAAATGCTCACCGGGACGCGGACGCTGGTCGTGCTGGACAACGCCGCGAACTCGGCCCACGTGCTGCCGCTGCTGTTCCCGCTCTCGCCGTGCCTCGTCCTCGTCACCAGCCGCCAGGGCCTGACCGTGCTGGCGAGCCGGCACGGGGCACGGCACTGTTCGGTCACCCCGCTCGACGAAGCGCACGCCGCCCAGCTGCTGGCCGCCCGCATCGGTGAGCGCGGCGCCGCGGAACAGGCCGCGCTCACCCGGATCACCGCGCTCTGCGGCGGGCTTCCCCTGGCGCTGCAACTGGTCGCGCACCACATCGGAAGCCGCCGCGGCGCGGCGCTGACCGAGGTCGCCGACGAACTCCAGGACGAGAGCCGGCTGCTCGACATCGGCGACGACGGGGACGATCCGCCCGCGAACGTGCGAGCCGCCTTCTCGGTCACCTACCACGCGCTGCCGCCCGCGGCCCGGGACCTGTTCCGGTTGATCGGGCTTTCCCCGGCCCCGGAACTGACCGTGCACGCCGCCGCCGCGCTCGCCGGGTCGCCGGTCAAGGAGGTCCAGCACGCCCTCGACGTGCTCGCCGGCACGCATTTCCTGACCCACACGGGATTCCGCGGCCGCTACCGCATCCACGACCTGCTCCGGGCTTTCGCCCGCGAGCTCGCCGGTCAGGTCGACGGCCGTGAAGAAGCCGAGCGGCGGTTGCTGAGTTTCTACCTGCACGCCGGTTACGGTGCCGACCGGCTGCTGTTCCCCTTCCGGCCGCCGGTCCCGATGTTGCCGCCGTTGAGCGGTGTCCCGTTGCCGGAACACGCATCCGAGAGCGCGGCCGCGAGTTTTCTCCTGAACGAGCGCACCAATTTCTCCCAGCTGGTCCCGTGGGCCGCCGAACGGGGACACCACGAGTACGCGTGGCGAATTCCGCACAACCTGTACGGCCTCTACCGTCGTTACGGTTTCTACAGCGACCTCCACGACACTTACCGGGTCGCCGTTTCTTCCGTCCAGGCGGTGCAGGACCTCGAATCGGAAGGGGCGACGCGGAGCGATTTGGGCAAAATAGCCGCCGCGCTGGGTGACCGGGATTCGGCGTTGCGGCAGTTCCACCTCGCGGCCGCCATCGCGCAGCGGACGCAGAGCCCGATGGGAATCGCGATTTCGCTGGCGAACCTGGGGAACTACGAAGCCGAGGTGGGCAATCTCGACGCGGCCGGCGAACTGTACCGGCGCGCGTTGGCGCAGCTCGCCGGAATCGGCAGCCCCGGCGCCGAGTCGGCGATCCTGCACCGGCTGGCGGAGACCGTGCGCAGCGGCCGTGGGCGTCACGAGGAGGCCCTCGCGTTGTTCGACCGGGCCCTGAGGTTGCGCGAGTCCATCGGGAACCACCACGGCCAGGCCGAGACGGAGGCCGAAATGGCTTTCACGTTGGCCGAAAAGCACGACTACCCCGGGGCGCGGCACCACAGCTTGCGCGCCTTGGCCCTCGTCGAACAAATCCACGACCTCGAAGTGGGCCCGCGGGCCTGCTGTGTGCTGGCGGCCATCCACTACCGCCAGGCCGAGCACGCAACCGCGATCGGCTACGCCCGCCAGGCCGTACGGCTGGCCCGCCTCACCCACAACGCCAAAGTCGAAGCCGACGCCCTGCACGTGCTCGGGCACGCCCTGCAGGAAACCGGACGTTTCGCCGCCGCCGAAGAAGGCTGGCGCCACGCGGCGGCCATCTACGCGGACCTCGGTGACAGCGAGCGCACTCAGCACATGGAAGCGGACCTCGCGGCCGCCGAGTGAAGCGGAGTAGTTACCTTCCAGTAAATCGTTCACCCGTGCTGGTTATGCGAAGACACGCCGGACAAGCGTTTAGCCCACCAGACAGGCGCTCACCCACTCGTTCGCGTGACCCCAATCGGGGGCAATCGACTACCGTTCGCAACCCCGCCCGCGAGCCGATTCCGACGGGCCTCTACTCTTCGCCCTCGAGTCCTTACAGGACTCAAGCGCGTCGGCCGCCCACTCCGCGGAAGTCGCCCTCGAGGTTGCCCAACGCAAGAATCAAGAACCAAGGAAATTGTTCGACACATGAAGAATTTTTCCGCCGCCGTGCTTGCGCTCGCCTTCTTCGCGATAGCTGCCGTACTCGCCACCAGTGGTTACTGGAACCCTGAAGCCATTTCCTGGCTTTTGGGACGCGGGCTCGCGTAGGCGCCGATCCGGCGCGCAGTGACGGGGCAGGCGGCCGTTGCCTCCTGCCCCACACCTAACGACCGGCCGGCGCGTCCCAGACCGAGCCGGCGTCCACGAAGGACCGCAGCAGCGTGGTCAGCCCGGGGTCGCCGCGGCCGTTGAGGTCGTCGGAGGCGATGCGGCGGGCCGCGCCCGCCAGGAAGTCCGCCACCTGGACCCGGGCGTCCGTCCGGGAGTCCACGAACCGGACGCCCGCCAGCCGCGGGCCGAGGGTGGCCTTGAGCTGCAGGACCCGCTCCGGCGTCAGGGCCAGCTGCTCGTCGTGGACCAGCTGGACCGGGGTGCCGTCCGCGCTCCAGTGGCGGACCGTGTGGATCACCGCCGGCACCAGCGGGTCCAAGACCGGGACCAGACCCGGGTCGGTCGCCAGCCGGGTCCGGTAGGCCGCCACGCGCCCGGCGGCGCCGCGGAACCGGCCGATGAGCTCGCCCGCTTCGCCCGGGACGCCGGCCAGCTCGTCGACCAGCGTGAAGAACTCCGCCGGTGACGTCGTCACGCCGCGCCGGGGCTTCAGCCGCAGGACGCTCACGAACGCCGTCAGGAAGTACACCCAGCGGGCGGCGCCGAAGGCCGCCGGGCCCGTGCGGTGGAGCGTGCGGGCCATGGCTTCCGTGCCGTCCTCGGCCAGGAGGGTGACCGCCGCCCGGACGGCGAAGAACGTCTTGCCCGTCAGGTGGACGTGGCCGCGGCCGGTGAGGGGGCCGTCCGGGGCGAGCAGCCCCTCGAGGACCGCGCGGTGCTTGGCGCGCAGCAGGTGACCGGCCTTGTACTCCTCGGCGGGCGAGCCGATCCGGGCGCGGATCTCGCGCACGCAGGCGGTCGCCTCCGGCCCGGACATCCGGACGCCCGCGTGGGCGAAGACGTCCGTTTCGCCGCCGAGCAGGTTCTCGCCCTCCGAGCCCGACTCGTCGCAGGCGATCTCGACCGGGCGCACCCGCCCGATCGTGCCAGAGCGGGCCGGCCGCGGGCGACCGGATTACCGGCCGGCGTCAGGTGCCCCCGACCCGGCGGTGGGCCGGAACCACCCGCGGAAAGAGCCACTGCCCGGCCCCGGCAACCGGGTCGATCGTGGTTGACTGGCGGCATGCTGCCCTGGGACGGCGACCTCGCCGGCCGGCTCGACCGGCACACCGTGACCTCCACGCTGCTGCGCGGCAACCCGCTCGGCGACCCGCACGAACGGCCGCTCTGGGTGTACGTGCCACCGGGTTACGACGACGGCGACGAGCGGTACCCGGCGGTGTACGTCATCCAGGGCTACACCGGGCACCTGACCATGTGGGCCAACCGGACCCCGTTCCGGCAGCCGTTCGTGGAGACGGCCGACGCGGTCTTCGCCGGCGGCGCCCCGGGGTGTGTCGTGGTGTACGTCGACGCGTGGACCGCGTACGGCGGCTCGCAGTTCGTCGATTCGCCGGGCACCGGCCGCTACCACTCGTACCTGTGCGACGAGATCGTGCCGTGGGTCGACGAGCGCTACCGGACGCTGACCGCCCCGGCCTCCCGCGCGATCGCCGGCAAGTCCTCCGGCGGGTTCGGCGCGATGATCACGCCGATGCTGCGCCCGGACCTGTTCGGCGCACTGGCGACGCACGCGGGCGATTCGCTCTACGAACTCTGCTACGTCCCCGACTTCGGCAAGGCGGTCCGCGCCCTGCGCGAGTACGACCAGGACATCCAGGCGTGGTGGGCGGACTTCCGGAGCCGGCCGGCGTTCACCAAGCCCGAGGACGCGTCCCTGCTGATGCTGCTCGGCGTCTCGGCGTGCTTCTCGGCCCGCGAAGACGGCACGCCGGAGCTGCCGTTCGACCCGCTGACCGGCGCACTGCGGCCGCAGGTGTGGCAGCGCTGGCTGGACTGGGACCCGGTCCGGATGGTGGCGCGCCACGCGGAGGCGGTCCGCTCGCTGCACGCGGTGTGGATCGACGCGGGCACGAGCGACGAGTGGTTCCTCGACCTCGGCGCGGAGGCGTTCCGGGCGGAAGCGGTGGCGGCAGGCCTGCCGGAGGACCGCGTCCACTTCGAGCTGTTCGACGCCGGCCACGGCGGGATCGACTACCGCTACCCGCTTTCGCTGGCCTGGCTGGCGGAGCGGCTGGCCCGCTGATGGTCACCGAGTCGGAGCTGGCCCTGCCCGGCGGGCGCTCGCTGCACGTCTACGACACCGGGACGCCCGCCCGGCTCACCGTCTTCTGGCACCACGGCACGCCCAACACCGGGGCCCCGCCCGGGCCGCTGCTGCCGCTCGCGCGGACGCTCGGCGTGCGGTTCGTTTCCTTCGACCGGCCGGGTTACCGCAGCTCCACGCCGATGCCGGAGCGGACCGTCGGGGACGTCGCCGGGTGCGTGGCCGCCGTCGCCGATGCCCTGGAGATCCCCCGGTTCGCGCTGCTCGGGCACTCCGGTGGGGGTTCGCACGCCCTCGCCTGTGCCGCGCTGCTGCCGGAGCGGGTGCTCGCCGTCGCGAGCCTGGCCGCGGTGGCGCCGTTCGACGCGGCCGGGCTCGACTGGTTCGGGGGCATGGCCGCCGCGGGCGCCGCCTCGCTGCGGGCCGCCACCGAAGGGCGGGCCGCCAAGGAAAAGCACGAGGCCGCCGCCGAGTTCGATCCCGACGTCTTCACCGCTGCCGACCTGGCGACGCTGCGCGGCTCGTGGTCGTGGCTGGACGAGGTCGTCCGCGCGGCGCTCGCGCACGGGCCCGGCGGGCTGATCGACGACGACCTCGCCTACGTCCGGCCGTGGGGTGGCGACCCCGCGTCGATCAGCGCGCCCGTCCTGCTGGTGCACGGCGAAGAGGACCGGATGGTCCCCGCCACGCACAGCGCGTGGCTCGCCGGGCGGTGCCCGGACGCCGAGTACCGGCCCTCCCCCGGCGACGGGCACCTGTCCGTGCTGCGCCACGCCGCCGAAACCCTCACCTGGCTCGCCGATCACGGCAGCAGGAGCAGCGAAGCGACCACCGGCGCCAGGTAGAGCGCCGGGAACACCAGGTGGCCGTACGACCGCGCCCGGGCCACGGTGATCAGCGCGCCGGTGAAGTACAGCACCAGGCCGATCGCCGCCGCGATGCCGATCGGCGGCCAGATCAGCCCGGCGAGCAGCCCGGCCGCGCCGGCCGCCTTCGCCGTGCCGAGCAACGCCCAGAACCGCTCGGGCACGCCGTACTCGCTGATCGGCTCGACGACCCACTTCGCGCGGGCCAGCATCGAGACGGCCGAGAAGCCGACCCAGGCCGCGGCGGCGATGGTGACGATGAGGTGAGCGGTGGACATCGGGACTCCTCGGGGGTTTCGCGGTCCCCGGTCCGGGGTCCGTCACCCCCTCGACTCCGCGGTCCGGGCCGATGTGACAGTGCGGGCCGTGACGCCCGTCACTCGGCCGCGAAGTGCACCACCACCATGTCGACCAGCGCGGTGACGTCGGCGTCGACCATCGGTTCGCCGGTCATGCCCATCCGGTGCAGCAGGGAACCGACGACGACGTCGACGAAGAACAGCACCCGCTGCTCCGGCTCGCCGAGCGCGTCCTGGAGCGCGAGCCGGTACGGGTCCTGCAGCCGGGACGACAGCACCACGCGCAGGACCGGATCGCTGACGGCGTCGCTGAACACGCCGGCGAACGCGTCGCCCACCCCGGGTTCGGCGATCTTCGCCGCGGCCCAGCGGATGACCGACGTCAGGATCTCCGCCCGGCTGCCGCCCACCAGCGGCGCCGGGCCGAACGCGGCCAGCAGGACGTCCACGATCAGCTCGCCCTTGGACGGCCAGCGCCGGTAGATCGTCGTCTTGGCGACGCCGGCCGCCGCGGCGATGCGCTCGACGGTGGCCCGGGCGTAGCCGAGTTCGTCGACCGTCCGCAGCGTCGCGGCGAACACCGCGGCGTCGACGCCGGCGCGGGGACGGCCCGGCGGCCGGGCGGGTGCGGAAGGCATGGCGCCATCCTAGCGGTTTCGCTACCGTAGGTTTCGATACCTGAGGTTTCGAAACTAGGGAGCCGACCATGTCCGAGGAAACGACCTTGCCGCGCCCGGCGGAGCCCGACTGGCTCGCGATGACGGCCGAAGAGCTGATCGCCTACCGCGAAGCGGAGAACCGCTTCCGGGCGTCCGCCGCCGCGCGGGCGTTCACCGGGGAACCGGACCCGGGCGCCGTGATCGAGTGGCGGGAACTGGCGCTGCCCGGCCGCGACCTGCCGGTCCGGGTGTACCGGCCCACGGACCACGACGGCCCGGCGTTGCCGCTGGTGGTCCACGTGCACGGCGGCGGGTTCGTCGGCACGGCAGTGCAGAGCGACTGGGTCAACAGCCACCTGGCCGCCCGGCTGCCCGCGGTCGTCGTCTCGGTCGAACACCGGCTCGTCGACCCGGACCACCCGGTGGCCGACGCCGTCGACGACGGCTGGGACGCGCTGCGGCACCTCGTGCGCGACGCCGGGCCGTGGGGCATCGACCCGGCGCAGGCCGCCGTCTTCGGTGAAAGCTGCGGCGGGCTGATCAGCGCCCTGGCGGCGATCCGGGCCCGGGAGGCCGGCCTGCCGCTGCGCGCGCAGGTGCTGGTCAACCCCGCGACCGAGCTGACCGCGACGATGCTGGAGCACGGCTCGGCCGCCGAGCACGCCCACACCCCCACGCTCAGCGTGCCGGTGCTGCGCCTGTTCCAGCGGCTCGCCGTCCCGCCGGGCACCGACGCCCGCACGCTTTCGCCGTTGCACGCCGGCGACCTGGGCGGGCTGGCCCCGGCGCTGGTGGTGGTGCCGACCCACGACCCGCTGGCCGACCACGGCCGCCGCTACGCCGAGCGGCTCGACGCGGCGGGCACCCCGGCGCGGCTCACCGAACACGGCGGCGCGGGGCACGCGTTCCTCAGCATGCCGGGCGTGGCGCCGCAGGCCGAGGCCGCGCGGGCGGAAATCCTCGCGTTCCTCCGGACCTCCTTCGCCGCATGATCGAGGACCGCATCGACGGCGCGACCCTGGACGGCGTGGCGGCCACCTGCCTGTGGACGCTGCGCAACCGCGCCGAGGAGTCGAGGCACCCCGGCTCGGTGTTCGCCGACCCGCTGGCCGAGCGCCTCCAGCGCCGGATCTCCTACGACTACGCGCGGTTCGGCAAGCCGGACCAGATCCACCCGCTGCGCGCGGCCGCCCTGGACTTCGCCCTCCGCGCGTACCTGGACCGGCATCCCGCCGCGACCGTCGTCGCCCTCGGCGAGGGCCTGCAGACCACCTACTGGCGGCTGGGCCGGCCCGCCGTCGACTGGCGGCTGGGCCGGCCCGCCGTCGACTGGCTGTCGGTGGACCTTCCGCCGGTGATCGACCTGCGCCGGCGCGTGCTCCCGCCGGAGCCGCGGGTGACGTCGATCCCGGCCTCGGCGCTTGACCGCGCCTGGCTGGCCGCGCCCGATCCGGCGCGGGGCGTGTTCATCTCGGCCGAGGGGCTGTTCATGTACCTCGAACGCGACGACGTGCTCGCGCTGATCGCCGACTGCGCCGCGCGCTTCCCGGGCGGGCAGCTGTTCTTCGACTCGATCCCGCCGTGGCTCAGCCGGCGGACGCTGAAGAGCGGGCCGCGGGGGCGCCCCCCGTTTTCCACTTCACCGGAGGGCACCGACAATTCCGGGCTGCGCCTGTCCGCCGGCTACACCGTGCCGCCGATGCCGTTCGGGCTGACCGTTTCCGAGGCCGCGCGCCTGCTCGGGCGCATCCCCGGCGTGGCCGCCGTGGCCGACGTGCAGCCGCCGCCCGGCCGCGGGGCGTGGCGGCCGGGGACCCTGCGCCGGCTCGCGAACCTGCCCGGGCTGCGCGACCTGCGGCCGTCGATCACGCTGGTGACGTTCGCCGGGTGACCGCGGTGCCGTGCCGGTCCCGGCACGGCACCGTTCGTCCACAGTGGATCAGCGGGCCGGCAGCAGCGGCAGGAGTTCCTGGTGGCGGCCGGGACGGCGCAGCACGGGCGAACCCGGCCCGTCCGGGTCCGGGGCGCCGGCCCGCAGCTCGGCCAGGAACCGCACGACCTCCCGCGCCGGCGGCAGGATGTCCGCGCCGCCCAGGTAGGCCAGCACGATCATCTCCTCGCCGCACGCCGCCTCGACCGCGACCGCCCAGCCGTGCACCTCGTCCCAGAGCAGCGCCACGTCACGCTCGGGGAACCGGCGCAGCCGCCAGTCCACCGCCACGTAGGCCGAGACCGGGACATCGACGTCCACGGTGCACGACTCGAAGCCGAAGCCGAGCGCACGCGCCACTTCGCCCAGATACGCGCGCAGGCCACGCTGGAACCAGAATTCGAAATCGGTGTCGATCAGGGCGGACACCTGTTTCCTTTCGCCACGTGCGACAAGAACGGCGACGGCCGCCGTGTCATTGTCTTTTCACCACCACGGCGGACGCCGCGGTTCGTGCGTCGACCGTACCGACTCCGCCGACTCCGGCCCACCGCCGGATGTCCGGTGCTCCGGGTTCGTGCAGCGACACGATCGTCTGCACGTGCAACGGTCCGATGTGGACGATCAAATCCGCAGGTGACACCGTTTTCCGTGCGGTTCCGGCAAATCGGCGCCGTCGGACGGTGGAATGGCGCTTTCCGAAGTTCAGCCGATCGCAGGAATCGGCGCGCGCGTGCGTTCCAGATCGGCGAAAAGATCTCCGAGGTCCTCGACACGCCGCAAAACTTCACCGGCAGTGAACCGCAGGTGCGTGACGTGCCGGCACGCGCGGACCTCGTCCCAGGTGACCGGCGCCGAAACCGTCGGCTCGTCGCGCCCGCGCAGCGAGTACGGCGCCACGGTGGTCTTGTACGGGTTGTTCTGGCTCCAGTCGATGAACACCTTGCCCGGGCGCAGGTTCTTCGTCATCCGCGCCACGACGAGGTCCGGCGTTTCCGCCGCGAGCCGCTCGGCCAGCGCTTTCGCGTACCGCGACGGCTCGGCCGCGTCCGTGGTCACCACGCCCGCGTACAGCTGCATGCCCTTGGAGCCGCTCGTCTTCGCCACCGGGGTGAGGCCGTCCGGCACGAGGACCTCGTGGAGCCGCTCGGCGACCCGGCAGCAGTCGACGACCGTCGCCCCGGGACCGGGGTCGAGGTCGAACACGAGCCGGTCCGGCGTGCTGCGCTCGTCGCCGGGCCCGACGGTCCACTGGTGGACGTGCAGTTCCAGGGCGGCGAGGTTGGCCGCCCAGACGAGCGCGGGCAGGTCGTTGAGCAACGGGTACTCGACGATCTCGGGCTCCTGGCCCCGGCCGCCGACGGCCAGGCGCGCGGTGCGGACCCAGTCCGGGGCGTGGCGCGAGACGTCCTTCTCGAAGAAGGAGCCACCGCCGACGCCGTCCGGGAAGCGTACGAACGTCATCGCCCGGTCGCGGATGTGCGGCAGCAGCACCGGCGCGATCCGCGTGTAGTAGTCGAGCACTTCGCCCTTGGTGAAGCCGTGCCGCGGGTAGAGCACCTTCTCGAGGTTCGAGAGCGTCAGCTGCCGCTCGCCGACCTGCACCGTGATCCGGCTCCCCGCCACGAACCCACGTTACCGCGGCGGGACGTGCCCCGAGACCACCCGATCGACGAACCGCTCGGCGACCTCACGCAGCTTCGTGTTCTCCCGCTGCGACTGCTCGACGAGCAGGGCGAAGGCATCATCGGCGCCGACCTGCCGGATGGCCATCAGCATGCCCTTGGCCTGGTCGATGACCGCCCGCGAGGTCAGCGCGGTCCGCAGGTGCTCGGCGGTGTCCCGCGCCCGCAGGTACCGGCGGTACACGCGGAGTACGGCCTCGACCGCGGTCGTGTAGAGCTCGAGCAGCTGGGCGTCGACCTCCTCGAAGCCGTCGTCCTGACGCCCGTAGCAGTTGACGGCACCGGAGAACGCCTCGTCGGCGACCAGCGGCGCGGCGAGGAAGCTCCCGAACCCGGCCTCCCGCGCCCCGCGGCCGAACTCCGGCCACCGTTCGAGCGCGTCGGTCACGGTGGTCCGGACGATCTTCCCGCCGCGGATCGCCTCGAGGCAGGGCCCGTCCCCGATCCGGTACTGATCGGCGTCGAGATCGCCGACGACGCCGCTGGTGGCGGTGGCGGTGTGCGGGATCTCCCCGGTCACCAGCGTGACGGAGGCCTCACCGACCCCGGGCACGGCGTGCCGCACCTCGAGGCAGACGTGCTGCAGCAGGATCCGGAAGTCGTCCTCCTCCCGCAGGACGGCGGTGAGGGCTTCGAGCGCCCCGGTGACCTCGTCGAACAACGGCGAGGCCGTCGCGGTGGGGTCGGGCCGTTCCATGTCTGCTCCTCCCGCTCGGGCGCGAAGTGACCTCGGGTACCCAGTCGGGGGCGGATCCATGTCCGCGATGGGCCTTCGAGCCGACGAGCGGCGCCCCTGGGTGGCGCACCGCCGGTTCGCATGGGCCGCCTCGGGGCCGAGCTGAACGGAGCAGGTTTGCCGGGGGCGCCGGATAGGTAATCAGCACGCATGTCGGATGAGGCTGGGCTGCCGCTGGATGGGGAGCTGGCCGCCGTGGCCGCTCGGATGTCGGGGTTGCTGCTGTCGCGGGAGACCGTCGATTCGGTGCTGGAGCTGATCGTGTCGCTCGCCGGGACGACGATCACCGCCGCGTCCGGGGTCGGGGTCACCCTGGTCGACGGCGAGGGGGATTTCGTCACGACGAGCGCGTCGGGGCCGCTCGTGCGCGAGGCCGACACCCTGCAGTACGAGCTCGGCGAGGGGCCCTGCCTGGCCGCGCTGAACGAGTGTTCGCCGCAGCGGATCGACGACGTCGCCGTCGAACGGCGGTGGGCCCGGTGGTGTGCCGCCGTCGCCGGGTCGGGGCTGCGGTCGGTCGTCACCGCTCCGATGGTCACCGGGGAAGGCTGCCACGGCGCGATCAAGCTCTACGCGACTTCTCCCGGCGCGTTCGGGCCGTCCGACGAGCGGGCGCTGGAGCGGTTCGCCGACCGCGCCGCGGTACTGGTCGCCAACGCGCGGGCCTACGAGCGGGCCAGCCGGTTCAGCGCGCAGTTCAAGGACACCCTGCGCGACCGCGACCTGATCTCCCTGGCGAAGGGGTTCCTCATGGGCCGCGACGGCCTCGACGAGGACGCCGCGTTCGACCGCCTGCTTTCGCTGGCCCGCGCCCGCGGTGACAGTCCCGCCGAGGCCGCCGCGCGGCTCGTCGCCCCCGCGCCGCGGGAAGGGTGAACGGATGCGTTACCTGCCCGAGGACGAACAGCGACGGCAGATCGCCGCCTGCTTCGCCCGGAGCGACCTCACGCTGGAACAGCTGTGGATGCGGTACTTCGCGCTCGGCGGCAGCCTGAGCCTGATCGAGCTGGACTCCTACCTGAACGGGCTGACCACGCTCCCCCGCGTCGACCGCGACATGCTCGCCCACGCCGTCAACGAGCGGCTCGACGAGGTGACCGGGCCCGCCCGCGCGCCCTACAGCCACACGGTCCGCGACGCGAAACCGCTGCACGGCCCGCTGAAGGCCCTCGTCGACCTGCTCGAAGGCGCGCACCGGGCGCCGCCCGAACGGCTCCCCGCCGTCGTCGCCGAGGCGGGCCGCGCGCTCGACCTGACCATCGGCGTCTACCTGGCCGACTACGATCAGCGCACGCTCGTGCCGCTGCGCCCGGACGCCGCCGAGCTGGACATCGAAACCACCGTCGGCGGGGACGTGTTCCGCCGCGCCGGGACGACCGTCACACGGGACGGCACGCTGTGGACGATCCTGCTCGACGGCGTCGAACGGCTCGGGGTGCTGGAGATCGTCCCGGCCGACGGCGCCGACCCGCACGATCCGGTGCTGCGGGAGCAGTGCCGCTGGCTGTCCACGCTGCTCGGGCACCTGGTCACCGTCACGACCCAGTACGGCGACGGGCTCGACCACCGGCGCCGGCGCCGGCGCCGCGGCTCCCCCGCCGAGCTGCTGTGGCAGAGCCTGCCGCCGCTCACCGCGGCCACGGAAAGCGTCGTCGTCGGCGCGAGCGTCCAGCCGGCGTACGAACTGTGCGGCACGGTGTTCGACTACGCCCTCTCGGAGGACCGCGCGCAGCTGGCGCTGTTCGACGCCGGGATGCGCACCGACGGCGCGAACATCGCCGTCGTGACGGCGCTGTCCGCCTACCGCGCCGCCCGCCACGGCGGAGCGGCGCTGGCCGGGCAGTTCGCCGCGGTCGCCACCGAGCTGGCCGCCCGGCCGGTCGCGGTGACCGGGGTGCTCGCCGAGCTGGACCTGAACACCGGGGTCCTGCGCCTGCTCGGCGCCGGCGGCCCGGCACCGCTGGTCATCCGCCGCGGCGAGCCGCTCCCCGCGGTGGACCCGGCCGCGACGCGGTTCGCCGCGGCCGGCGGCCCGCCCCCGGTGACGGAGGTGCAGCTCGAGCCGGGCGATCTGCTGGCGGTGTACTGCCGGGGCGTCGCGGAGACGACGGACGCGGCCGGGGAGCCGTTCGGCCGCGCCCGGATCGCCCGCCACCTCGGCCACGACGAGGGCGAGCTGCCCCCGGAGATCGCCCGCCGGCTCACCCGCGCGGTGCAGGCTCACGGTGCCGGCGAACCGGGGCAGGACGCGAGTGTGCTGATCGTCCGCTGGGGCCCGCGCTGAGCTGCGATGCTCCTCGGCAGGCGCGCCGCGCGGTTCACGGCGCCGGCTTCCTGGCTCTCCGCGCTGAGGGCGGGGCTTCCGGCAGGCGCGGTCCTGCGCCCCGGCCGCCCGCACCGGCCCCAAGCCGGCCGCCGAGCAAGCTCCGCCAAGGATCGGCCGCCCACCGAGCCGCGGGTCACCTCAGCAGGCGCGCTCCTGCATTCCTGCCGCCAGCAGCTCGCGCAGGGCGTCCGACAGCGAGGCGAACATCGGCACCGCCGCCGCCAGGCCCGTGATGCGGAACAAGCGGGCGAGGGTCCGGCTGTTCGCCACCACTCCGAAGCACCCGCCGTCGGCGTTCGCGCGCTCGGCCGCGGCCGCCAGGGCGCGGGCGCCCGCCAAGCCGATGAAAGCCAGCTGGGTCAGGTCCACCACCACCGTTGTCCCGGGTGGGGCCGCGCGCAGCTCGCGGTCGAGGATCGGGAGGGTCAGCGCGTCGATCTCGCCGGCGAACGTCAGCACGAGGAGACCGGGGCGGTACTCCGTCCGGCGCGCCGTGAGGGGCGCGGACCGGGTGGGGACCGGGAACGTGGGGGACACGGGTTCGGTTGGCCTTCCGCGCCGGCCAGGCCGGCGACGCAGTGACGTGATCAAGGACGGGGTCTTGATACCCAAACCGCCGGTTCGGAAACGCTCTCCTTCAGGACGAGACCGCCGCGAAGGCCGACCAGAGCCGTTCCGCGGCGTGGTGGGCGTCGGCGCCGGCGTGGATGGCCGGCGTGCCCGCCGGCTGGGTCGCCTCGTGGCCGCCGAGGTGCTCGACGAGGGCGATCGCCAGTTCGCGGACCTTGACGTTGAACTCCTGGCTGGCGCGGCGCAGCGTCTGCCACGCCTCCTCCGGCGGGCACCGCCGGACCGCCATGATCGCGCCCTTCGCCTGCTCGATGGCGGCGCGGGAGGCCAGCAGGTCGAGCATCTGGTCGGGGTCGCCCGCGGTGGCCGTCTCGGCGACCACCAGGGTCATCTCGGTGAGCTTCGCGTACCGCTGCAGGACGGGCAGGGTGGTCGAGCCGGGCGGCCGGTCCAGCGTCGCCGAGAGGACGAAAGCCCCCTGCTCGTCCCAGAACCCGGGCAGCGCGACCGCGCCGCGGACCGCCTCGCCACCGGGCACGGCGTCGACGGTCAGCCCGGGCCAGCGCGGGTCGCCGAAGAGCTCGTCGGTGGTGACCGGCTCGCCGGTGGCGTCCGCGACGGCGATCGGGCCGCCGTCACGCAGCTGGGCGTGCACCAGGTGCCCGGCGACGCCGGCGGTGGCCAGCACCTGCAGCGGCCGACCGCCGTGGCTGACCGTCAGGCCCGCGCCGAGGCACCCCGGCAGCTCGCCGGTGATCCGCTCGAGCAGGGCCTGCAGCAGCTCGGTCAGCGGTCTCCAGCGATCCGCCGCGTTCACCAGTGATTCGGTCACCCGCTCCTCCACCCGTCTCGGTCCTCTTGATTTACCGCAAGACGCGGTGGTCCGCCTCCGCCGGCGGGGCCCTTTGTGGGGCCGGCCACGCGCACGGCCGGGTGTCTCCGCCGTCCGGCGCAACCGGTTCACCCGGCCGGGGCCAGCAGGTTCTGCTCCCGCACGACGGGCAGCGACAGCGTCCGGTAGCCGACGTCGTCGAAGAGGACGGTCAGCTTGTCCTCCTCGATCGTCATCACGACACCGCGGCCCCACTCGGCGTGCCGGACCACGCTCTCCGCCCGGAACTCCCCCGCGGACGCCGGTTCTTCGGCCGCGGTACCGGCTTCGCACGTGTCACAGTGGCCGCACGGCTGCGCGAGCTCCTCGCCGAAGTACCCGAGCAGGTACCGGCGGCGGCAGCCCGTGGTCTCCGCGTAGGCGCGGATCATCTCCACCCGCGAGCGGACGAGCTCGGCCGCCCGCTCGGCCGCTTCGAGCGCCTGCCCGACGGCGGCGCCGGGGTCGGTGCGGCCGCGGGTCAGGGCGAACCGGCCGTCCGGCCCGGTCAGCACGGCGCCGCAGCGCTCGAGCAGGCCGAGCGCGCGGGTCCGCCGGGCGGCCGGCCCGGGAACTGCTTCGGCGAGCTGCCGCCGGTCCAGCGGCCCCGGCCGCAGGGCGTCGACGACCGCGCGGAGTTCGGCCTCCGGCGGCGCGGACCGGGTCAGGAAACGCTGCCGCGCCAGGTCTTCCGGCCGGTAGCAGAGCACGACCTCGGCGGGCTCGCCGTCCCGGCCCGCGCGGCCGATCTGCTGGTAGTACGTGTCGACCGAGTCGGGGACGGACGCGTGCACGACGAACCGCACGTGCGGCTGGTCGATGCCCATGCCGAACGCCGAGGTCGCCACCACGACGTCGGTCTCCCCCGCGGCGAACCGCTCGTGGACGGCGTCGCGGTCGGCGCCCTTCATCCCGCCGTGGTAGGCGAAAGCGCGGACGCCGCGGTCGGCCAGGGCGGCGGCGTAGTCCTCGGTTTCCCGGCGGCTCGCGGTGTAGAGCAGCCCGCTGCCGAGCATGGCGGTGACGCGGTCCACCACCGCGTTGCGCTTCGCGGCGTCGCCGGTGAAGCGCTCGACCGCCAGGTGCAGGTTCGGCCGGTCGAAGCTCGCGATCACCCGCGCCGGGTCCCGCAGCCCCAGCGCCGCGACGATGTCGTCGCGCACCGGCGCCGCCGCGGTGGCGGTCAGGGCGATCACCGGCGGCCGCCCGAGCCGTTCGACGACCGGGGCCAGCCGCAGGTAGTCGGGCCGGAAGTCGTGGCCCCACGCCGAAACGCAGTGGGCTTCGTCCACGACGAACAGGGACACGCCCGCCTCGGCCAGCCCGGCGACGACCTCGTCCTTCGCGAGCTGTTCCGGCGAAAGGAAGACGTACTCGGCGGAGCCGCGCCGGATCGCCGCCCACACCGCGTCCCGGTCGGCGGCCGACTGCCGCGAGTCGAGCGCGACGGCGTCGGGCACGGCCGCGGCGTCCAGGCCCTCGATCTGGTCGCGCTGCAGGGCCAGCAGCGGCGAGACGACCACCGTCGGGCCGGGCAGCACCAGCGCGGGCACCTGGTAGATCGCCGACTTGCCGGCTCCGGTGGGCAGCACCGCCAGCACGTCCCGGCCGTCGCACACCGCGCTCATCGCCGCGGCCTGCTCGGCGGACAGCTCGGCCCAGCCGAAGCGTTCCGCGGCCAGCCGGCGCAGCTCGGCCACGTTCGGATCATCGCTCATGGCGGCAGGGCTACCCACGACGACCTTCGGCAACCACTCGACCCGAACGAGCGGTTTACCCCGCGTCGCGGACCGGGTAGCCGATCGGTGACCCGAGGAGGCGCCATGACCCACCGGTGGACCCGATGACCTTCAGCGAAGTCGTCGTCGCCGGGCAGATCGCCCGTGACCTGGTGATCGAAGTCCCCGACGCACCCGACGCGGACTCTTCGGCGCCGGTGCGGCACCGGCAGGAGCTGCTCGGCGGGAAGGGCGCCAACCAGGCGGTGGCGCTGAGCCAGCTCGGGATGTCGGTGTCGCTGGTCGGCGTCGTCGGCCGCGACCGCACCGGGGACGCGCTGCTCGCCCAGGCCCGGGCGGACCGGATCGGCACCTCGCACGTGATCCGCCGGGCGGGCACCGAAACGGCGTTGCTGGTCGACGTCGTCGACGACCACGGCCGCCGCCGGTACCTCGAGCACGTCCCGGAGGGCACGCTGCTCACCGAGACCGACGTCTTCGCCGCGTCCGCCCCGATCTCGGCCGCCGCCTCGCTGATCGTGCAGCTGCAGCAACCCGCGCCGGTGGCCCTGCTGGCGGCCCGGCTGGCGCACACGGCAGGCACCCGGGTCGTGCTGGACGGGGCACCGCAGTCCGACACGCTCACCGCGGACCTGCTCGCCCTGGCCGACGTCGTGCGCGCCGACGGCCAGGAAGCCGAGCTGCTCACCGGGCAGCCGGTGGACGACGTCGCTTCGGCCGCCCGGGCCGCCGCGGACCTCCGGCAGCGCGGGCCGTCGCTGGTCGTGCTGGAAGTCGGCGGGCAGGGCAACCTGTTCGCCGGGCCGGAGGGCACCTGGTTCGTGCCGCACGTCGAGACCGAGGTCGTCGACCCCACCGGCGCCGGTGACGCGCTCGTCGCCACCCTCACCGCGGCCCTGACCCGGCGGCGGCCGCTGGAGACGGCGGCGAGCCTGGCCGTGGCGGCGGCCGCGGCGACGACCGAGCACGCGGGCGGGCGCCCGCACCTGTCCCGCGCGGAACTCGACCGCCTGCAGCCCCGTCAGCTCGAAACCGTCCGCGCCTGAGGCGTCACAGGCCGGGCAGCTTCTGCTCCAGGCCGAGCAGGACCGCGAAGGGGTCGCCCCGCCCGGCCAGCCGGGCGGGGACGTCGCGGATCGTCCACCGGTCCGGCGCGAGGTCCGGGTCGTCCAGCTCGTCCCAGTCCAGCGGGACCGAAACCGGCGCGCCGGGCCGCGGGCGCACGCTGTAGGGCGCGACGAGGGTCTTGTTGAGCACGTTCTGCGTGTAGTCCAGCCGGGCCCGGCCGCGGCGCTTGTCCTTCGTCCACGCCCAGCTGACCAGGTCGGGCAGCACCCGGCCGATCGTCCGGGACACCGTCTCCGCCCAGGCGCGGGTCTGCTCGAACGTGCAGCGCGGCGCGATCGGGACCCACACCTGGATCCCGCGCTGCCCGGTGACCTTGGGCCGGCCGGTCAGGCCGAAGTGCTCCAGGGCGGTGCGGTGCAGCCGCGCCAGGTCCAGGACCTCCTCGAACGTCGTCTCCGGGCCCGGGTCGATGTCGAACAGGACCCACGTCGGGTGGTCGACGTCGGCGGCGCGGGAGGTCCAGGCGTGCAGCTCCAGCGCGCCGTAGTTGGCCAGCCAGGCCAGGGTCGCGACGCTGTCGGCCACGACGTACCGCTGGCTCTCCCCCGGGTCGGCGCGCTCGTTGCGCCAGGTGGTCAGCCAGTCCGGCGCGTGCTGCGGGACCTCCTTCTGCCAGAAGCCGGGCTCGGTGACGCCCTGCGGGAACCGGTGCGTGTTGAGCGGGCGCCCGGCCAGGTACGGCAGCATGGCGGGCCCGGCGGTGACGTAGTAGCGGATGAGGTCGCGCTTGGTGACGGGCTCGCCGCCGCGCGCGGCCGGGAAGAGCACCTTGTCGAGGTTGGTCAGGGCCAGCTCACGGCCCGCCACCGACCAGCGGCCCTTGGCGCCCAGCGCGTCGAGGGCCGCGAGCTCGTCGTCGGTCGGCGCCTGCCAGCCGCCCACGGACTCTTCCGCCTCCGCGGCCGGCCGGTCGCTGTGCCACAGGGCGTCGGGTGCGGCCGCGACCTCGTCGTTGGTGCGGCCGCTCTTCACCGACCTCGGGTGGTCCTCGGCGTCCCAGCCGGACTGGGCGTGCTCGTCCTGCTTGTGCAGCAGGAACCACTGGTCCTTCTCGCCGCGGCTGGTGCGGACGAGGACGAACCGGCCGGCCAGCTTCTCGCCGTCGAGGTCGAAGTGCAGCGTGCCGGCCTCGATCGCGCGGGCCGGATCGGCTTCGACCGGCCGCCATTCGCCGCGGTCCCAGACGATGACGTCGCCGCCGCCGTATTCGCCGCGCGGGATGACACCCTCGAAGTCGGCGTACTCGATCGGGTGGTCTTCGACGTGCACGGCCAGCCGGCGGGCCTTCGGGTCCAGCGTGGGGCCCTTGGGCACCGCCCAGCTGACCAGTACCCCGTCGAGTTCGAGGCGGAAGTCGTAGTGCAGCCGCCGCGCGCGGTGCCGCTGCACCACGAACCGGTGGCGGTCCGGGCCGGCCGCGGCCCCGCCGGCCGGCTCCGCGGTCCGGTCGAAGTCGCGCATTTCCTGGTAGCGCCGCAGTTTGCGGGCCGGGGCTCCTGCCATGCCGTGGGGGTACCCACTCAGTCCGGAGCCGACCAGGGCGGGTTCTTCCGCGCGAGTTCCTCGTATTCGGCGACTTCCTGCGGGGTCGGGTCGGTACCGGCCTCCTCCGCGAACTCTTCCGGGTCGGTGACCTCGTCGGGCTCGGTCACGTCAGCCTCCCAGCGCGCCGCGGATGAGGTCGCGCGCCCGGTCCATGATCGCCGCGGGCGCGCCCAGCAGCAGGTTGGCCTTCGCGCTTTCGACGCCGGGGTGCGGGCGGGTCGGCCCGACCGCTTCGGCCAGCTTGGCGGTCGCGGCCATCGCGCGCAGCCGCTCCGGCGGGCGGTGCGCCCGCAGCAGCGGGAACTCGTCCCGCTCCTCGTGCTCGGCGTGCGCGAGGACGTCCTCGCGCAGCTGCACGAGCAGCGTGTCGAAGCCGTCGGCCTCCGGGCCCAGCTTCTGCAGGGTGGTCAGCAGTTCCTTGGCCCGGTGCTCCTCGCCCAGCCGCGCGTCGACGACGGGCTCCGCCGCCGGTTCGAGGTCGCGGATCTCCGGGTGAACCACCAGTTCTTCCGCCGTCTCGTGCACCGCCAGCAGCCGCACGAGGTCGTGGAACAGGTCCCGGCGCCGGTCCCCTTCCGCGGTTTCCAGCTCCGCGAACAGCGCGCGGATCTCCCGGTGCTGCCGCTGCAGCAGGTCGATGACGTCCTCGTCGTGCTCCGCCATGGACGGCCTCCTCCTCGATCGTCGGGTGGAGGCAGCGTTCCCCGTCGCGGGCGGGTTACTCGTCGCGGTTCGCGACTGTGAGCCAGAGCGCGCCCGCGGCGGCCGCGACGACCCCGGCGACGGTCCACCACGACCACCCGCCGAAGAAGGCGACGACCAGCCCGACGGCGAGCAGCATGCTCCCGCCGATCGAGGCGGTGTCCTCGTTCCCGGCCCCCGCGGTGAACGCCATCAGCCCACCCGCCCATCGACGGCGGCGACGACGAGGGCGGCGCACCGCGCCACGGCCACCCCTCGTTCCTGCGCCATGGAAACGAGGGCGGCATTCGCGGCGGCCCGGCTCAACCCCTGCGAGGCAAAAACTTCCAGAGCCAGTCCGACGACATCGGCGGCGGGCGGGGCGACGGTGCGCACGGGCATCGGCAGACCTCCGGCTGAATCGGCGGCGGAAAGAACGCGACCGGATACCCCGCCGCGCCGGGTTTCACACCCTTCACGGAACCCTTTCGGGTGGTGGCCGCTCAACTCCTGACGAGCCTTGTGGGTGGCGGAGTGGCTTGGGAGGGTTCCCGCCGGGCCGGGCGACGCTCGGCGAGCTCAGGTAGGCGGCCGGCGCGGGGCCTGCGAAGCCGCTCGCTGCAGACACCCGCCGGCGCGGGGCGGCTCCCGGCGAGCCCGCGCCGCGGCACGCGACCGTCGCCGAGCGGCCCGCTCGCCAGCAGGCGGGTGCTCGCGGCGCCGGGCGAGGGCCGCCCGGTACAGGCTCAGCATCGAGTCCGGGGCGTCCATCTCGGCTTCCGGCGAGATCGCCGTCCTCCGTGCCTTCGAGTATCTAGGCTGAGGGCGTGGCCGACGCGTGGGAATGGGATCCGACCCTCTATTCGGGCAGTGCCGGGTACTACGCGCGGGGCCGCGCGGCCTATCCGCCGTCGCTCGCCGGTGCCTTCGCCGGAGAACTCGGGCTGGACGGCACCGGACGGCTGCTCGACGTCGGCTGCGGGCCGGGCTCGCTGACGCTGCTGCTGGCCGGGTCGTTCGCGGAGGCGGTCGGGCTCGACGCGGACGCGGACATGCTCGCCGAGGCAGGCCGGCTGGCGGCGGGCGCGGGCGTCCGGAACTGCCGCTGGGTGCACCGGCGCGCGGAGGAGCTGCCCGCCGGGCTGGGGCGGTTCCGGCTGGTCACCTTCGCCCAGTCGTTCCACTGGTTCGACCGGCCGCGGGTCGCCGCCGCGGTGCACGGGATGCTGGCGCCGGGCGGGGTCTGCGCCCACGTGGGCGCATCGACGTACGAGGAAGTGGACCCGGCGATCACGGAGCTGGTGCGCGCCTACCTCGGCCCGGTGCGGCGCGCGGGCCAGGGCACGTTGCCGGACGGCACGGCCGGCGGCGAAGCCGACATCTTCCGCGCGGCGGGTTTCCGGGGGCCGCGGCGGTTCGACGTGCCGGGCCGGGTGGTGACGCGCACCGCCGACGAGGTCGTCGCCGGGGTGTTCTCGCTGTCGAGCTCGGCGCCGCACCTGTTCGGCGCCCGGCGGGCGGAGTTCGAGGCCGACCTGCGGCGGCTGCTCGCCCCGGCGGGGACGTTCACCGTGCGGCTGCGCGAGATCTCCGTCCGGCTCTGGTGACCGGTCACCAGGGGTTGTCGAAATCCTCGTCCTCTTCGGCGGCGGCGCGG
>NZ_PPHG01000080.1:0-206835 GCF_002904295.1 Amycolatopsis sp. CA-128772 | reverse complement strand
GGTGACCGGTCACCAGGGGTTGTCGAAATCCTCGTCCTCTTCGGCGGCGGCGCGGGGCCGGCGCGCGGCCCGGGGCTCGTCCCGCACGGACCGCGGCGCCGGCGCCGCCTCGAAGCCGGCCGGGCCGGGGTACGCCTCCGCGTCGAAGGCGGAGGCCGGTTCGGCGTGCGTGCGGTCGGTGCTCCAGCCCGACTTCGTCTTGCGCTGCGCCATTTCGCGGACGTGCTGGACGTACCGCTCGGCCGCCTGGACCTGCTTGGTCATGTACTCCTGCGAGCGGGCCTTGATCTCCTCGCCCTGCTGTTCCCGCAGGGTCCGGCGGTCGGCCTGTTCGCGGACGAGGGCGTCGAGCTCGGCCTTCATCCCGCCGATGTCGGTCACGGGTCCTCCTACCAGGTCCGGGCGGACGGCGGGTCTTCGTCGTCGTTGAGGGAGCCGATGATCCGGCGGCCGGGCTCGCCGAGGTTGTCGAAGACGGCGCCGTCGATCCGGTAGGCGGCCCGGCGTTCGGAGTCGCCGCCACCGCCACCGCCGTGGGCGCCGCCCATGGCCCCCATGCCGGGCATCCCGGACATCGACGAGCCGGGCGCACCGGTGGCCCCGGCCGCCGACGCGAACGCGGGCGCGGGCTGCGCCTGCGGCTGCCCGGCGCCGGTGTGGGCGCCGCCCGACATCGGCGTTTCGCCGAGCCCGGCCCCGCCGGGGTCGAATCCGGCGCCCGGGAAGCCGGCGCCGGCGTGCGAGCCGCCGCTGAAGCCGGACGCCGAGGGGCCGCCGCCGTGGTGGGAGCCCGGGTCGCCGGAACCGCCGCCGTGGTGAGAACCGGCGCCGCCGTCGTGCGAGCCACCGCCGCCGTGCGAGCCGGAGTCGTCGGGGCCGCCACCGTGGTGAGAACCAGCGCCGCCGCCGTGCGAACCACCGCCGCCGTGCGAGCCGGAGTCGTCGGGGCCGCCACCGTCGTGAGAACCAGCGCCGCCGCCATGCGTGCCCGAGTCATCTGGGCCGCCACTGTGGTGGGATCCGGCGCCGCTGCCCTGCGTGCCCGAGTCGTCCGGGCCGTCGCCGTGGTGCGAACCGGTGCCGTCGGGTGAGGCGAGGTCCTCGAGGGTGCCCCGGTGGCTGGGGAGGTCGTCGACCGGCTTTGCCGGGGTGGCGCCCAGCGCGCCCGCGGGCTTGTCGTCCTCGCCGAGGGTGTAGGTCGTCGGGGTGCCCTTGCCGTCGTCGACGGTGACGACCGTCGGGCCGTCCGGGCCGTCGGGCCGCTCGGCGGTGATCCGGAGGTCGCCGTCCTCGATGTGGATCTTGCCGTCGTCGCCGGGGTGGTAGCAGCCGTCGTCCGTCCCTTGTGGACTGTCGGACCAGTCGAGCTTGAAGTCCTTCGGATCGCCGGGCCCCTCGCCGACCTTGATGTCCATCTTGCCGTCGTGGTCCGGCTCGGTCATCTCGAAGGTCTTGTCGCC
The DNA here is from genome assembly GCF_002904295.1 of Amycolatopsis sp. CA-128772. Classification (GTDB taxonomy): domain Bacteria; phylum Actinomycetota; class Actinomycetes; order Mycobacteriales; family Pseudonocardiaceae; genus Amycolatopsis. The sequence continues at coordinate 205,375 of NZ_PPHG01000080.1, read as the reverse complement.
CTGCTTGACCTTCAAGACGTCCGGGTCGTCGTCGCCGAGCAGGCCGTCGGGCTTGCCACCGGGATCCGTTTCGATGCCCGGGCCGCCGAACTCCTTGAGCGCGTCCGCGGCCTTCTTCTTCGCGTCCTCCGCGGCCTGCTCGGCCGTCGCCTTGCCGTCGTCGCCGGAACCCGAGCCCGAGTCCGAGTCGCCGGAGCCGCCGCCCAGACCGCCGGCACCCGCTCCGGACTCCGTGTCGATGCCCGGCCCGCTGAACTCCTTCAACGCGTCGGCGGCCTTCTTCTTCGCCGCCTCGGCTGCCGCGGCGGCCGCGTCCTGGCCGGTGTCGGAGGGCGGGGGCACCGAAGACGGTGCCGTCCCGTCGGCTCCCGGACCACCCGAACCCGAGCCCGAGCCGCCGCCCGAGCCGAGGCCGGCGCCGGAGTCGGTCTGGATGCCCGGGCCGCTGAACTCCTTCAACGCATCCGCGGCCTTCTGCTTCGCCGCCTCGGCCTCCTGTGCCGCCTGCTGCTTGGCCGCCTCGGCCGCGGCCGCCTGGTCGTCCTGGCCGCCCGGCGAGCCGGAACCGCCGCCGCCCGTCGAGCCGCCGGAAGCCGTGGACCCGTCCGGGATCGGCGGCACCGAACCGCCCGGACCCGAGCCCCCGCCGGAGCCGGCGCCGCTCGGCAGGTCGCTGCCCGAACCGCCACCCGCGCCCGAGCCGCCACCCGGCGCACCGGCCCCCGCGCTCGTGTCGGGGATCGGCGGCACCGAGCCACCACCACCGCCCGCACTGCCGGACCCCGCGCGCGTGTCCGGAATCGGCGGCACCGAGCCACCACCACCGCCCGCACTGCCGGACCCCGACCCGCTGCCCGCACCACCGGTCCCGCCACCGGTACCCCCGGTCGCACCGGCACCCCCGGTCGCGCCCGAACCACCCCCGGCACCACCACCGGCACCACCACCGGTACCGCCGGTCGTCCCCGGGCCGCCGGGCAGGGAAACGCTCTCGAACTCGTTCCGGATCCCGCCCATGACCTTGTCGAGCGCGTCGTACGCCTGGTCGACCAGGTCCTTCGTGTCCTTGCAGGTCTTCGCGAAGCCCTGGTACAGCCGGTCCCACATGTCGGGGTTGAACTGGTTCTGCACCCACTGCTTGGCCAGGTCCTGGCCGTGCTTCTTGATCTCGTCGCCGTCGCAGCAGCCCTGGTCGTTGAGCGTCTTGACCAGGTTCGTGCCGAAGTTGAGGTCCATCCAGCCCGCGATCTGGGCCAGGTCCTGCTCGTTGCCGTGCTCGCCGTTCGCGACGGCCACGACCTTCTGCGCCATCGTGTAGTCGGCCTTGCCGACCAGGTCGGTGTACATCCCGATGACCGCGTCGGCCTTGCCCTTGCACAGCTGGAACACCGTGGTGGCCGTGTTCAGCGTCGCCTCGCTCGCGTTGCCGAGCGTCTGGGACAGCTTCGCCGCCTTGGGCTGGATCTTGTCGTTGTAGGCGTCGGACGCGGCGTCGGCGCCCGCGCCGCTCCAGCTCTGGTACAGGCTGCCCAGCTGCGAGCCGGTGTCCTGCAGCGTCCGGTCCACCGTCTCCGCACCGTGCTTGAAGTGCCCGGCGTCCGCGACGAAGTCCGCGAAGCTGATCCCGCGCTGCTCGTCGAACGGCGCGCGGATGTCCTTGTCGAGGTCGAGCGCGCGGGTGTTGCCGCGGCAGTCGGCCGGGATCTTCGCCAGCAGCGAACCGAACGTCTCGAACAGCTTCAGCGCGGGCGCGGCGGCGTCGAAGATCTCGTCGGAGGTCTTGGTGCCGCCGCCGCTGGTGCTGCCGTCTTCACCGGCGGCCGGCGGCCGCGTCTCGTCGAGCTTCTTCTTGCCGTCGTCGACGGCCTTCTTTTCCTGGTCCTCGTTGTAGCTGTTCTGGTCCCCGCTGGACTTGGCCTTGTCGTAGGCCTCGTCGACGGACTGGCCGGCGAAGAACGGGTTCGCGTTGTAGGCGTTGGCGTACTTCTCGGCTTCCTGCCGCTTCTGCTTGATCTCGTCCGGCTCCTGGTCGGCCAGGAACGGCGGCGGTGGCGGGTTCTCCCGCAGCCAGCTGCTGATCAGCGCACTCTTCTGCGGAGCGGGGACGCTCGGGTCGTCCAGGACGGCCTTGACGTCGGACCACTTCTTCTTCTCGGCCATCAGAGCGAGCCCCCGGCGTTCGTGATCACGCCGGCCTGGTTGCCCTCGTTGGTGCCGTAGCTCGAACCGGCGGTGCCGAGGTTCGTACCGAACGAGTCCAGCGTGCTGCTGTAGCCGGACACCGCGGCCCACAGGGCCTGCGCGCCCGCGGTGTACTTGGTGGCGTGCGTGCCGTGCGCCCGGCCGAACTTCTCCGCGGTCACCTGCGGGGTCTGCAGGTCCGGGTTGTCGTCCAGCAGGTGCTCCGCCAGGTCACCGATGGTCTTGGCCGCCGTCGACAACGCCTCGGTCGTCGCGGTGTACCCCCCGCCGCTCATGTCAGCGCCTCTCCTGAAGTTCCGCGAGTACCCAGGGCTTCCGCGAGCACGCCGGCCACGGACCCCACGTCGGTGAACCGGTCGAGCCGGTCCAGGTCGATCGTCACGCCGTAGTAGATCTCCAGCGCCGCCAGCAGCTTGATCCGCCCCTTCGAGTCGATGCCCAGCTCCTCCAGGGGCGCGTCGGGCTCGACGAGAGCCGGGTCGAGCCGGAAGGTGTCGCAGACGACCTTCGTGACCTCGGCGCGGTGATCACCCACGGAAGTCACCATAACGTGCCTTGGCGGCCGACCGGGCGACCTTGCCGCTCGATGTGCGCGGGAGGCCACCAGAAGGGACCAGACGTACCGCGCGCAGCGTGAGGCCGTGTTCGCGGGACACCGCCCGCAGCACCGCCCGGGTCACCTCCCGGTCGTCGGCGCCGGCGCCGCGCACCCGCTCGGCCACCACCACCGCGCCCTCGCCTCCGGAGTCGGTGACGCCGAACGCGGCGACCCGGTCGCGGCGGACCGCGGGGTGGGCCTCCCCGGCGGCCGCTTCGATGTCCTGCGGGTGGAAGTTGCGGCCGTCGATGACGATCAGGTCCTTGAGCCGGCCGGTGACGTACAGGTCGCCGCGGTGCACGACGCCGAGGTCGCCGGTGCGCAGCCAGCCGCCGAGGCCGTCGAGCTCGGCGCCGAACGCGGCCGCGTCGCCGCGGCCCCAGTAGCCGGTGGCGACGTTCGGGCCGTGCACCCAGATTTCGCCGACGACGCCGTCGGGCTGCGCCTGCCCGTCGTCGACGATCCGGACCAGCTGCCCGACCGGGCGGCCGACGGACACCAGCTCCTGCCCGCCCGCGGTTTCGACGGCCCGGCCCTGCGCGAGGACCTCCCGGTCGAACACCGCGCTGCGCGGCCCGTCGTCGCCCGCACTGGCGACGTACACCGTGGCTTCGGCGAGCCCGTACGACGGCCGCTGCGCCGCCCGCCGGAACCCGCGCGGCCCGAACACCTCCTGGAAGCGCTCGATCGTGCGCGGCCGGACGGGTTCGCTGCCGTTGAGCGCCACCCGCACGTCCGACAGGTCGAGGTCTTCGCCGGTGTCGGCGTCGGCGGCGAGGTCGTAGGCGAAGTTCGGCGCGGCGGTGAACACCGCCGGATATCCGGCCAGCTGCCGCAGCCAGCGGCCCGGGGAGTGCACGAACTCGGCCGGGGCCATGAACACCGAGCGGCCGCCCGAGAAGACCGGCAGGCACAGCAGCTGGATCAGGCCCATGTCGTGGAAGAACGGGATCCAGCCGGCGCAGGTCGTGCCCTCGTCGACGGCGTACGCCAGGCTGCCCTGCCAGCAGGCGGCGACGATCGCGCGGTGCGGGATCACCGCGCCGGCCGGCTCGCGTGTCGAACCCGAGGTGTACTGCAGGTAGGCCGGGCTGTCCGGGCGCACCGGCACCGGATCGGCGCCCGGCCCGGTCAGCTCGTCGGCCACGACGACGTGCTCGTGCGCGGGCAGCCCCTCCCGCGCGGCCGCCGACGTCAGCCACAGGCGCGCGCCCGAGTCGGCCAGCACGCCGGCGAGCCGGCCGGCCTGCGCGGGGCTCGACGGCGCCATCAGCGGGACGGCGACGAGCCCGGCGGCCAGCGCGCCGAAGAACGCCAGCGGATAAGCGAGCTCCTGGCCGGCGAGGATGGCAACGCGCTCCCCCGGCTCGGCCACCCGCCGCAGCTCCCCGGCCACCACGCGGACCCGGGCGGCGAACTCCGCCCACGTCCACGTGTGTTCCGCGTGGTGCGTGTGGTCCTGGTGGGTGAACAACGGGCGGTCGTCGTCCGCGCGGGCGAACAGCCGGTCCACGATCGAGACGTGCAGCACCGCCTCGGGCACGGTCTCGGGCGGACGGGGCACGAAAGCAACCTACTGGGACCGCCGCCGCCACCGGGACGGCGGCCGGGAAAGCGGTTCACCGCCGGGTCGGGCGCGGGTACGGTCGCACACCATGGCCTCCCCGGAAGCGCTGGTCTCCGCCCTCGCGGACCCCGCCCGCCTGCAGTTCTTCGCCCGCATCTGCGCCGACGGCGACGGGCTTCCGGCCGACGCGGCCACGGCCAAGCTCGCGAAGCGGCTGGTCGACGCGGGGCTCGTCACGGTGACCGGCGGCCGCTACCGGGCCGCGCCCGAGGTGTTCCGCGAAGCGCTTGCGAAGGCCCCGGCCGATCCGCTCGACGGGCTCTTCCGCCACGGCCGGCTCGTCACGATCCCGCACTCGGGCAAGCGGCGGCAGCTGCTGCTCGGCCACCTCGCCGAGCGGTTCGAACCCGGCCGGCTCTACACCGAGCAGGACGTCCGAGAGAAGCTCTCGATGGTCCACGACGACCACGCGACCCTGCGCCGCTACCTCGTCGACGAGGGCCTGCTGCAGCGCAGCAACGACGGCGGCGCCTACGGCCGCCCGTCGGAAGCGCGCGCCGCCGGCTGAACCGCGGGGAGGTCGAACAGCGCCAGGACGCCCGCGTCGGCGAACACGACGTTGTGCGCCACCCGGCCCCCGCGCACGGTGAACACCTGCAGCGTGTGCAGCCGGTACACCCCGGCGTCGTCGCGGCAGTACGCCACCAGCGCGGGCCGGCCGTTGGCGCTCGTGCGCGTCATGCGCCAGCCGGAGCCGCGCCGCGCGAACATCAGCTCGAGGAACCGGCCGTAGCCGTCCGGGCCGCGGAACCACAGCGGGACCGGCGGCATCTCCATCACGACGTCCTCGGTGAGCAGCTCGACCAGGCCCGCGACGTCGGCCCGTTCGAACGCCCGGACGTAGGAGTCGAGGACCGCCTCCACCGCGCTGTCGTCCGGCTCGGGCACCTCGTCCGCCGACAGGCCGCCGAGCCCGGCGCGGGCGCGTTGCAGGGCGCTGTTGACCGCGGCGGGCGTCGTGTCCAGGAAGCCGGCCACCTCCGCCGCGCTGAACTCCAGGACGTCCCGCAGGATCAGCACCGCCCGCTGCTTCGGCGGCAGCGTCTGCATCGCCGCCAGCAACGCCAGCCGGAGGGTGCCGCGGCGGGCCAGGTGCAGGCCGGGGTCGTCGAGGCGGGCGTCCGGGAAGGGCTGCAGCCAGGGGATCTCGGCCGACGGCGTGAGCGGTGCGCCCGGGTCGTCGCCGGGGCCGCCGAGCCCGGACGGCAGCGGCCGCCGGGCACGGCCTTCGAGCGCGGTCAGGCAGGCGTTGGTGGCGATCCGGTAGAGCCAGGTGCGCACCGACGCGCGGGCCGGGTCGTAGCCTGCCCACGCCTTCCAGGCGCGGACCAGCGTCTCCTGCACCAGGTCTTCGGCTTCGTGGACCGAGCCGAGCATGCGGTAGCAGTGCGCGAGCAGCTCGCGCCGGTGCGGCTCGGTGCGCGTCGCGAAGTCCAGCATGGTTCTCCCGTCCGGCCGGTGGCGGTATGTGTACCGGCGCCGCGGCCGGGATTCATCGGTCCGGGAGAAGATTCTTCACAGGTCGTCGAAGTCTTCGGGCCGCAGGCCGTCGAGTTCGGCGCGGAACCGGGCGACCTCGGCCTCGGTGTCCAGCACGTCGGTGGCCGGCCCTTCGGTCTCCTGCTCGACCTCGAGCTGCACGGACGCGACGTCCAGCACCTCTTCGGCGACGCGGATGGGCGCGCCCTGGCGCAGGCCGAGCGCGACCGCGTCGCTGGGGCGGGCCGACACGCGGGTGCCCGAGGCGAGCACGAGGTCGGCGTAGAAGATGCCGTCCCGCACCTCGGTCAGCTCGACCGCGGCGACGCCCTGGCCGAACGCCGCGAGGACGTCGCCGAGCAGCTCGATCGTGCCCGGGCGCGGCTGGGCGATCTGCTCCCGCGCCCGCACGAGGGCCTCGGCCTCGCCGTACCCGATCATGATGGCCAGCCAGCGGCGAGCTCCTTCCGGCTCGCGCAGCAGCATCAGCGGCGCCTCGCCGGGCACCGGAACGGCCATCCCCACCACCTCGATCGGGATCACGCTGACCACCGCACCCTCCGTGTCGTGGGAGTCCTCCGCGCGCGTAATACCCACATCGAGGGGTTGACAACCCAACCTGACCGGCTGAATTTCCCGGGCCGGCTCTCCTCGGCTGCGGACAACGCCGGAAGCCCTTGCCGGCCCGCCGGAACCGCTGTCACCGTCGGGGCGTGGAGCCGACGATTTCGCGCAGTGTGACCGTCCCGGCCGCCCCGGCCACGGTGTGGGCGTGGGTCACCGATCTGCCGCGGATGGGCGAGCTCAGCCCGGAGAACGTCGGCGGCCGCTGGCTGGACGGCACCGGGCCGGCCCTCGGCGCGCGGTTCCGCGGCCGCAACCGCAACGGCCGGCTGCAGTGGTGGACGCGGGTGCGGGTGGTCGCGTTCGAACCGGGCCGCCGGTTCGCCTTCGACGTGCGCACGCCGCTCGGCTCGCGGGTTTCGCGGTGGGAGTACGTGCTGGCGCCGGCCGCGGGCGGCTGCGTGGTCACCGAGAACTGGTACCGGATCGGCAGCTGGGTCGTGCGCAAATTCATGGGGCCGCGCGTCACCGGCCGCGCCGACCGGCCCGGCTACAACATCGAGTCGATCGAGCACACCCTCGCCGCGCTGAAGGCTCGCGCCGAGGAGCGGGCTGCCGCCTAAGTCTCTTGTTGAAACTCACCTCGTCCATCTAGGTTGTTTTATCGAACCTAGGAGGACCATGACCGACACCCCGCCGAAGCCCGGCCTCGTGCTGCTCGTCGTCTCGACGGCCGCGTTCCTCGCGAGCCTGGACACGTTCATCGTCACGATCGCCTTTCCCGGCATCCGGGCGGCGTTCCCCGGCGACGGCCTGGCCACCCTGTCGTGGGTGCTCAACGGCTACACCGTGCTGTTCGCCGCCTGCCTCGCCCCGGCCGGGCGGCTGGCCGACCGCTACGGCCGCAAGCGGCTGTTCCTGCTCGGCGTCGCGGTGTTCACCCTCGCCTCGGCGGCGTGCGCGGCCGCGCCTTCGATCCCCGCGCTGATCGCCTTCCGTGCGGTGCAGGCGATCGGCGCCGCGCTCGTCATGCCGACGTCACTCGCGCTGCTGCTGACGGCGTTCCCGCCGCACCGGCGCCCGGTGGCGGTCGGCGTCTGGGCGTCGGTGGGCGCGGCGGCCGCGGCCCTCGGCCCGCCGGTCGGCGGCCTGCTCGTCGAGGCGTCCTGGCGCTGGGTGTTCCTGGTCAACCTGCCGATCTGCGCGCTGACGCTGCTGGCCGGGCCGCGGGTGCTGCGCGAGTCGCGGGACAGCACCAGCGGCGTCCCGGACGTCCTCGGCGCCACCGGGCTCCTGGTGGGGGTCGGCGCGCTGGCGTATGCGCTGGTCGAGGCGTCCGACCACGGCTGGGGCGCGCGGCCGGTGCTGCTGGCGTTCGCGGTGGCCGCCGTCGCGCTGGCCTGGGTCCCCCTGCGCTCGGCGCGGCACGCGGTGCCGGTGCTGGACCTGCCGGCGCTGCGCGTCCCGACGTTGTGGCTGGCCTGCGTGACGACCGGGGTGTTCGCCGCCGGTTTCGCGGCGATGCTCTTCGGCAACGTGCTGTTCCTGACGTCGATCTGGCGCGAACCGGCGCTCGTCGCGGGGCTGTCCCTGGCTCCGGGCCCGCTGGTGGTGGTCCCGGTGTCGATCCTCGGCAGCCGGTTCGTGCACCGCTTCGGCCCCGGCCCGGTGGTCGCCCTCGGCGGCGTCTCGTTCGGCGCGGGAGCGCTGATCTGGTTGCTGCGCATGGACGCGACCCGCGACTACGCGGCGTCGATGCTGCCCGGCCAGCTGCTGACCGGCCTCGGCGTCGGGCTGATCCTGCCGAGCCTGTCGGGCGTGGTCGGCACGGTCCTGCCGCCGGCCCGCTGGGGCGCGGGATCGTCGATGGTCAACACGACGCGCCAGATCGGCACGGTCCTGGGCACGGCGGTGCTGGTCGCGGTGTTCGCGGGCACCCCGGACCTGACGGACTTCCGCCGCGGCTGGCTGGTGGTCCTGGTCACGGCGGTGGCGACCAGTGCCGGCGGCGTGCTGATCGCGCGGCGGCGCCGCATCGACCACTACGCCGAGCCCCAGGCGGCGTCCAGCACCGCCAGGCCCGCGTCGATGGTCTCCGAGGCGATCGAGCCGTAGCCGAGCACCACGCCCTGGCCGGGAAATCCGCCGCAGAGGTCGGACAGGGTCTGGATCGCCGCGCCGTCGGCTTCCGCGCGGGCCGCGATCGGGGTCAGGTCCGTGCCCTCGCCGGCGAGGGCGCACAGGTGCAGGCCCGCCGCCGACGGCACCGCGGTCAGGCGGCCGGCGAACACCTGCTCCAGGGTCGTCGTAATGCGCTCGTGGCGTTCCGCGTAGACCTTCGTCGCGCGGCGGAGGTGGCGGGCGAATAGGCCCTCGTCGACGAACCGGGCCAGCGCGGCCTGCGCGGGCAGGTCGCCGTGCCAGCCGGACAGCTGCCGGGCGTGGTGCAGCGCGTCCCGCAGGGATGCCGGGGCGATCAGGAAACCCAGGCGCAGCATGGGAAGCAGCGTCTTGGAGAACGAACCGACGTACGCCACCCGCCCGTCGCGGTCCAGGCTCTGCAACGGCTCCAGGGGCCGGTCGGAGAACCGGAATTCGCTGTCGTAGTCGTCCTCGACGACGACCGCGCCGGCCCGGCCGGCCCACGCCAGCAACGCCGTGCGCCGGGCCAGGGACATCGGTGTACCCAAGGGGAACTGGTGTGACGGCGTGACGTACACCAGTTTCGTCCGCGGCGGCAGCGCGGCGACGTCGAGTCCTTCGCCGTCCACCGGCACGCCGACCACGTCGGCGCCGTGCGAGGCGAACAGCAGCCGCGCCATCCGGTAGCCCGGTTCCTCCACGGCGACCCGGTCGCCGGGCTCGAGCAGCACGCGGCACAGCAGGTCCAGCGCCTGCTGCGCGCCCTGGGTGACGAGGACGTCGTCGGCGCCGGCGCGCACCGAGCGGGAGACGCCGACGTGCCGGGCGATCGCCGCGCGCAGCCCGGGGTGACCGCCGGGCTCGGCGTAGTGCGCGAATCCGGCCGTGTCCCGCAGTTCGCGGGCGAGCAGCCGCCGCCACGTTGCGAGGGGGAACAGGGCGGCGTCGGGGATGCCGACGCGGAAGTCGAACACCGGCGCGCGGCCGGGCGCGGTGGCCGGGGGCGGCAGATCCCGCCAGACCGCTTTCGGCTGCGGCCCCTTCCTCGACGGCGTGGTGCGCGGCTTCGGCGCCGGCAGCTCGGCGCAGACGTACGTCCCGGCGCCGACGCGCCCGGTGAGGAAGCCGTCGGCGGTGAGGCGGTCGTAGGCCACCGCGACGGTGTTGCGCGAGACGGCCAGGCGCCGCGCGAGTTCGCGGGTCGGCGGCAGCCGCTCCCCCGCGCGCAGCCGGCCGTCCAGCACGGCGTCCCGCAGCTGCCGGTAGATCCGGACGCTGAGGTCGCCGCGCCCGGCCAGGCTGACGTGGAAGTCCATCCCGCCGACCCTACATTGGCCCAATTTTCTTGCGCGGAATTGGATCTGGGATCGGGCCAAACCAGGCTCTAACGTACTTGCCATGACAGTGCTTCTCGAACGTCCGGGGGCCCGCCGGGCCGGCCGGCTGCTCGCGGCCGCCCAGCTGGCCGGCTCACTCGGCGACGGCGCGTTCCTGACCTGCTCGGTGCTGTTCTTCACGCGGATCGCCGGGCTGACCCCGGCCCAGGTCGGCCTCGGGCTGACGCTCGGCTGGGCGGCCGGCTCGGTCGCGGGCGTGCCGCTGGGGCGGCTCGCCGACCGCCACGGCACCCGCGGCTCGGCCGTCCTGCTGGCCCTGGCGACGGGCGCGTCGATCCTCGCGTTCCTCTTCGTGCGGACGCCGCTGCTGTTCGTCCTGGCGGCGTGCCTCTACGGCAGCTGCCAGACGGGGCTGGCCGCCGTCCGCCAGGCGCTGCTGGCGGAGCTGGCCGACCCGGAACGCCGGACGCGCATCCGGGCCCACCTGCAGTCGGCGGGCAACGCCGGCCTGGCGGTGGGCGCCGGCCTGGGCGGCCTCGCCCTGTCGGCCGACACGGCTTCGGCCTACCTGACGGTCTTCGTGCTCGACGCGGCGATGTTCGTCGTGACGGCGGCGCTGCTGCAGGCGCTCCCGGCGCTGCCGCGGACGTCGTCCCCGCGCGCCGCGGCACCGAAGTCGGCGGTGCTGCGCGACCGGCCCTACGCGCTGGTGACGGCGCTCAACGCGATTCTGTTGCTGCGCATGCCGTTGCTGAGCGTCGCGATTCCCCTGTGGATCGTCGAGCACACTCCGGCGCCGGGCTGGACGGTGTCGGCGCTGTTCGTGCTGAACACGGTCGTGGTGGTCCTGCTGCAGGTGCGCGTCGCGGGGCGGCTGACGACCCTCGGTTCGGCCACGCGGATGGTGCGCCGGTCGGGCGTGCTGCTGCTCGCGTCGTGCGTGGCGTTCGCCTCGTCGGCGCTGGGGGCGTCGCCGGCGGTGGCGTTCGCGGTGCTGGTGGTGGGCGCGCTGGTGCAGGTGGCGGGCGAGATGCTGCAGTCGGCGGGCAGCTGGGAGATCGGCTTCGCCCTGGCCCCGGCGGACAAGCAGGGCGAGTACCAGGGCTTCTTCGGCAGCGGGATTTCGGTGGCCCGCGCGGTGGGCCCGCTGCTGCTGAGCACGGTGGTCGTCGGCTGGGGGCTGCCGGGCTGGCTGCTGCTGGGGGCGGCGTTCCTGGCGGCGGGCTGGGCGATGGGCCCGGCCGTTCGCTGGGCGGCCGCTACTCGCTGACCCGGGCCGCCGGGGCCTGGTGCAGGGAAAGGTCCTGGCCGGCTGTCGCCTCCGCGGCCCAGGCGCCCGACTCGGCCGTCCACGTCTGCCCCGCGAAGCTGACCTTGTCCACGCCCAGGGCCTCCGCGCGGGCCACCAGCCAGGTCGCGTACGCCCAGCCCTGAGCCGCCGGGTGGGCTCCGCTCAAGGTGGCTGCGCCCAGCTCCTGCGTGGCCGCCGCACCCAGGTCACCGGGGGCCGTCAGGGTCAGGTTCCGGCAGGTCAGCGCGGCCGGGAACTGGCCGTTGAACGCCGCCGCCATCGCCCGGGACTGGGGTTCCCATTGCGCGTAGGCGTCCGGGACGCCCGATCGCTGGACCGCCTGGGCCGCCTCCGTGATCGGCAGGGTGTCCCAGTTGGGCAGCTTCTCGAGCTTCTCGTAGAACTCCGTCGCCGCGTAGACCGGGTCGCGCAGCTGGGCGATCGTGCCCCAGCCCTGGCTGGGCCGCTGCTGGAACAGGCCGACCGAGTCGCGGTCACCGCCTTCGAGGTTGCGCAGCTTCGACTCCTGCAACGCCGTCGCCAGCGCCACCGTGGCCGCGTGCGCGGGCAGGCCCATCTTGGCGCCGACGGCCGAGATCGTCGCCGCGTTGTTCATCTGCTCCGGGGTGAACGTGTACGCCGACTGGTTCTCGCCCGGCAGCGCCACCGTGCACCCCGGCGTCCGGACCGAGCCGCGCGTCAGCACCACCACCACGATGATCCCCGCGGTCAGCACCACGACCGCACCCAGGACCATGGCCACCTTCAGGCCACAACCGCGCACCCTGCCTCCCCGTCACCCGTTCGCACCAGTCTGCCCAAAAGGGAGACGCGGTGCACGGGACGGGGTTCAGTGGCCGGTGCCGAGGAAAACCGGGTTGGACATCGCCACCATCGCGTTCGGCACCGTCGTGTTCGGACCGCCGGCCGGACGACGGACCTCGACCCGCACCCACCGGCTGTAGCGGGGGTACGTCGTCCACGTGACGGTGGCCGCGCCCGCGTCGCCGATGGTCTCGGTGTGCTCCGGGCCGAGCTGGTCGAGGAAGGTCACCGTGGTGCCCGGTACCCCGGCGACGGCGGCCCGCGCGGTCACCGGCGTCCCGGTGCCCGCGGCGAGCCGGTCGCCGATGCCCGCGACCGCGCCCCCGCCGGACACCGTGAAGTCCAGCTGCACCGACGCCGACTCGGCCAGCCACGAACGTCCCGCCTTCAACCCGGCGAGGAGCTCCCGGCGGTGCAGGCGGTCGGCGAGCACGACGGTGTGCGGCAGCGCGACGCGCTGGTCCGGGTGGTGCGCGTCGGAGTTGCCGATCGCCGGGACGAACCGGCCGCCGCGCAGGAGGCCGTCCCAGTGGATGACGCTCGCCTCGTCGTCCTGGGTCCACGGGCCGTTCCAGACCTCGACCAGGTCGGCGAGCTCGTGCGCGAACTCGTAGGTGCAGCCGAAGCAGTTGGCGAACGGGTGCGCGGCGGTGACCAGGCCGCCGGCGCGGTGCACCTGGTCGGCGAAGCGGCGGAAGTCGCGCGGGTCGGCCGCGCGGTAACGCCAGTCGATCCAGGTGCCGGCGGGCAGGCCGATCGCCGGCCAGTGGCCGGAGCGGGTCGTCACCTCTTCGCCGTTGAGGATGAGCAGGTCGTCGCGGGCGTGCGCACCCCACTGCAGCTGCGAGCTCGAGGTGTTGTGGTCGGTGGAGACGATGAAGTCGAGCCCGGCGGCGCGGGCGTCGGCGACCAGCTGCTCCGGGGTCCGGCGGCCGTCGGAGTGGACGGTGTGCAGGTGGCTGTCGCCGCGGTACCAGGCGCGACCGCGCTCGCGGGCGGGCGCGGTCTCCGGCGCCGGGTCCGGCTCGAAGGGCGGGCCGTCGGGGCCGAAGGTGAGCGTGATGTCGACGCGGTAGGCCAAGCCCTGCGGCGCGACGGTGTACGGGCCGAGGATGACGTGCCACCGGCCGGGCTCGACGGGCCCGGCGAGGTAGCCGGGAGTCGCCTCGGAAGCGTTGATGAAGAAGCGGTCGCGGAACCCGCCGGACCAGCCGCGGAAGCCGCGCGCCGTGCCCAGCTCGTGGCCTTCGGGGCCGAAGATGCCGATGTCGCAGGCGTTCCCCCGGGTGCCGGCGGGCACGGCCGGCCGGTCGTAGGAGTAGCCGACGTCGATCTGCCGCACCCCGCGCGGGACGTCGACGGGCAGGTAGTACCAGTCGGGCACGTCCGGTTTCAGGGTGCCGGTGACGGTACGCGTCCGGCTCCCGGAGCCACCCGGCTGCTCGGCGAACGCGACGCCGGGCAGCATCCCGGCGGCCACCGCCACCCCACCGGCGCGCAGCAGCGTCCGCCGGGTGAAATCTCCAGTCTCCATCGCAACCTCCGGGTTCCGACGCTAGGCGGCGCACGCGAACGCGGACGAGAACCGGCGGTGAACTTCCGGCGGAGCGCGCTCAGGACCGGACGCGCTTGGCCAGCACCTTCGCGAGCGCGACCACGACAACGGCGGCGGCCAGCCCCAGCCGCGTGACGTCGACGGCGGGAACCCAGGTGACAGCGCCGTCCCGGACCACGAACGCGCCGGCGGGCCGGGCGAAGACCCCGAACCCGGCGCCTTCGCGGACGGGCAGCGGACCGGAGCCGCCTTCACCGCCCCCGCCACCACCGAAGACGGTCGCGGCGGGGATGACGACGGTCCCGCCCTGCTCCACCGGTTCGCCGTAGACCAGCCGGGCGGAGAAGACCTCCCGCGCCGCCGACGTCAACTGCCCGAGCTTCATCCGGCCAGCATGGGGTGGCACGGGGGCCGGGCGCGCCTCATGGGTGGCGGACGACCCGCCGTTTTTGTCGGTGTTGTCCGGTAGCGTGGAAAACGGAGGCGGATCCCATCGCTCTGCCGTGCACCTTGGCCGCGAACCCGCCATTCCAACGAATTCCTTATCCCGTCGGCGCGATCAGGCTGATCCGCCGGACGGGCGTCCCGCGCCGACGACAGGTGCGCGAATCCGCCGAGGACCACCTGTCGGGCGTCCGCTTGGACCTGGCGAGCAACCCGGCCGCCGGCGCGTTCCTTCCGCGGCTGCTCGCCCGCGATGCGAGCCGTGAGATCTCCCGGGCCGCCGCGCGCACCCCGCGTGTCCCGCTCGGGCTGCTGGCGGAACTCGCGCCGGAGATCAAGGTCGGGGACCGGGAACCTTCCCCGGATCGGTGCAGCGCTGAAAGAGTTCGCGCGGCTCGCCAAGCGGCAGCGCCGCCCACGTGTTCGCACGATCGGGTGTAAACCCGCGGTATCCGGGGCATCAGGTACCGACACCTGTGCTCCGAGGGAGCGCGTACCGAGGGGAGACCGCGATGACGTTCGACTTCGTCGGCCGCTGGCTGGGCAGGCATCGCGACCGTCCCGGGGTGACCGTCGACCTGTCCTGTGGTGGGCGGGTCACGTTGCGCGAAATCGACGGGCGGCCGGTGCTGGCCGTCACCACCGCGCCCGGGCCCGACGGCCGGTGCGAGGTCGCCGCCGTCCCGTTGTCGGAAGCCGAACGCCGCGAGCTCGGGCAGGTCCTGGAGTCCGACGTCCTGCTCGCCTCCTGATCACCGCCGCGTCACCCCCTGTTTCCCGGTCGTAGGGGCTTTGTGGCAGACCTCGCGTAAAAGCCGGTCCGGACGATGTGGTGCGGGTCGCTTTTTGTCGGGTCCCCACAACTCAGCCGCCCCGGCATGCGCCATGGCGGACATTGGTCTACCCCGCGTTATCCAGCAGGGTGTACACAGGTGCGGGCGACGTTCCAGGACAGGTGCGTCGCCTTCTGCGCGTGCGTACTTGGGAGGCTCAGCCGGTGTTCAGTCGTGTCGCCATCGTCAACCGCGGAGAGGCCGCGATGCGGCTCATCCACGCCGTCCGGGACCTGTCGGCGGAAACCGGGACGCGGATCGAGACGGTCGCCCTCTACACCGACGCCGATCGCACCGCGACCTTCGTCCGCGAAGCCGACCTGGCCTACGACCTCGGCCCCGCCTCGGCCCGCCCCTACCTCGACCTGGCCAAGCTGGAAAAAGCGCTGGTCGAGACGAAGGCCGACGCCGCCTGGGTCGGCTGGGGCTTCGTCGCCGAGGACCCGGCGTTCGCCGAACTGTGCGAGAAGGTCGGCGTCACCTTCGTCGGGCCGAGCGCCGACGCGATGCGCAAGCTCGGCGACAAGATCGGCGCGAAGCTGATCGCCGAAGAGGTCGGCGTGCCGGTCGCGCCGTGGAGCCGCGGCGAGGTCGCCACCCTCGAAGACGCGCTGAAGGCCGGCGAGCGGATCGGCTACCCGCTGATGCTCAAGGCGACCGCGGGCGGCGGCGGGCGCGGCATCCGCATGGTCGCCTCCGGCGAAGACCTCGCCGACGCCTACGAGCGCACCAGCCAGGAGGCGCTGCGCGCGTTCGGCTCCGGCGTCGTGTTCCTGGAGCGCCTGGTCACCGGCGCCCGGCACGTCGAGGTCCAGGTCATTTCCGATGGCACGACGGCGTGGGCGCTCGGCGTCCGCGACTGCTCGGTCCAGCGGCGCAACCAGAAGATCATCGAGGAGTCGGCGTCGCCGGTCCTCGCGCCGGCGCAGACCGCCGAGCTGAAGACGTCGGCGGAACGGCTGGCGGTGGCCGTCGGCTACCGCGGCGCGTGCACCGTCGAGTTCCTGTACCACCCGGGCGAGAAGCTGTTCGCCTTCCTCGAGGTCAACACCCGGCTGCAGGTCGAGCACCCGATCACCGAGATCACCACCGGCACCGACCTGGTCAAGCTGCAGCTGCACGTGGCGAACGGCGGCAAGCTCGAAGGCGAGCAGCCCGCCGAGAGCGGTCACGCCGTCGAGGCGCGCCTGAACGCCGAGGACCCCGACCGCGACTTCGCGCCCTCCCCCGGCCGCATCGCGCGGCTGGCCCTGCCCGCCGGCCCCGGCATCCGCGTCGACACCGGCGTCAGCGAGGGCGACACCATCCCCGCGGACTTCGACTCGATGATCGCCAAGATCATCGCCTACGGCCGCGACCGCGACGAGGCGCTCGGCCGGCTGCGCCGGGCGATGGCCGAGACCACCGTGATCATCGAGGGCGGCGCGACCAACAAGAGCTTCGTGCTCGACCTGCTCGACCAGCCGGAGGTGATCGACGCCGGCGCCGACACCGGCTGGATCGACCGCGTCCGCGCCGAAGGCCGCCTGGTCACCCACCGGCACTCCGCGATCGCGCTCGCCGCGGCCGCCATCGAGGCCTACCAGGACGAAGAAGAGGTCTCGGTCCAGCGGCTGCTGTCCACCGCGCACGGCGGGCGCCCGCAGGTGCAGCACGAGAGCGGCCGCCCGCTCGACCTCAAGCTCCGCGGCGTCGGCTACCGGGTCGGCGTGGCCCGCGCCGGGCGGACCCGCTTCCGCGTCGGCATCTCGGCGGGCGCGTCCGACGTCCACCACGCCGACATCGAGATCGACCGCTTCGACGCCCACAGCGGCCGGATCCTGGTCAACGGGCGGAGTTTCCGGCTGGTCTCGGCCACGCACGGCCCGATCCACCTCGTCGAGGTCGACGGCGTCACCCACCGCATCAGCCGCGACGAAGGCGGCGTCGTCCGCTCCCCCGCGCCCGCGCTGGTCGTCGCCACGCCGCTGGCCGTCGGCGACGAGGTCGAGGCGAACGCGCCGATCCTGGTGCTGGAGAGCATGAAGATGGAGACGGTGCTGCGCGCGCCGTTCCGCGCCCGCGTCCGCGAATGCCCGGTGTCGGTCGGCAGCCAGGTCGAGACCGGCGCGCCGCTGATGCGCCTGGAACCCCTCGCCGACGACGACGCCGAGGAAGCCGCCGACACCGGCGAGACCGTCGAGATCGAGCTGCCGTCGGTCCCGGACGGCGTTTCCGCGGCCGACCGCGTCGAACGCGGGCGCCAGGACCTGCGCAGCCTGCTGCTCGGCTTCGACGTCGACCCGGTCGAGCGCAAGCGCGTGCTGGCCGCGTACCTGGAGGCCCGCGCCGAGCTGGGCGGCCGGCCGGTGGAGGGCGAGCTGGAGCTGCTCACCCTCTTCGCGGACCTGTCCGAGCTGAGCCGCAACACCCCGGGCGGCGAGGACACCGTGCCGAACGGCGCCGTGCACAGCCCGCGCGAGTTCTTCCACAGCTACCTGCAGAGCCTCGACGTCGAACGCGCCGGTGTCACCGAAGGGTTCCAGGCGAAGCTGAAGCGCGTCCTCGCGCACTACGGCGTCACCGAACTGGACCGCACGCCGGAGCTGGAGGCCGCGGTCTTCCGGATCTTCCTGGCCCAGCAGCGGATGTCGGCCGACGTCGCCGTCGTCTCCGAGCTGCTGCGGCAGTGGCTGGCCGGGGCGCCGCCGGCCGAGCCGCTCGGCGAACGCGCCGGGCTCGCCCTGGAGCACCTGGTCGAAGCCACGCAGGTGCGCTTCCCGGTGGTGTCCGACCTGGCCCGCGGCGTGGTCTTCCGCTGGTTCGCCCAGCCGCTGCTGCGCCGCAGCCGGGCCCGCGTCTACGCCGCCGTCCGCACCGAACTCAGCTACCTCGACCAGCACCCGGAGGCCCCGGACCGCGCCGAGCGGATCCAGGCCATGATCACCGGCTCGCAGCCACTGGTGCGGCTGATCGGGCAGCGGATCGGGCGCCCGGGCCGCGACCACGCGCCGCTGCTGGAAGTGCTGACCCGCCGGTACTACGGCAACCGCCGGCTGTCCGGGGTCGCCGTCCGCGACGCCGGCGGCCACCGCTGGCTGACCGCCGAGCTGAACGCGTCCGAGGGCGTGCTGCCGCTGGTCACCACCGCCGTCGACATCACCGCCCTGCCCGACGCCCTCCGCGCGCTCGGCGAGGTCGCCACCGAAGGCGTGGTCGCCGACCTGTACCTGCGCTGGGAGGACCAGCCGGACGTCGACGCGACCGCGGCCCGGCTGGGCACGCTGCTGGCCGGGAACCCGCTGCCGTCGGGGGTGCGCCGGGTCGTGGTCACCGTGGCCGGCACCGGCGGCGCGGTGATGCACCACCACTTCACCTTCGAACGCGACGGCGACAGCTTCACCGAGGACCGGCTGATCCGCGGCCTGCACCCGCAGATCGCCCAGCGCCTGCAGCTGCAGCGGCTGCGCGAGTTCGACCTCACCCGGCTGCCGTCGGCGGACGAGGAGATCTACCTCTTCAAGGCCACGGCGAAGACCAACCCGGCCGACGAGCGGCTGATCGCGATGGGCCAGGTCCGCGACCTCACCCCGTTGCGCGAGGCCGACGGCCGCCTGGTCGCCCTGCCGGCGCTCGAAGACGCGGTCACCGCCTGCCTCGACGCGATCCGCAACATCCAGGCGCAGCGGCCGCAGCACAAGCGGTTCGACACGAACCGGATCATGATGTACGTCTGGCCGCCGACCGACCTGACCACCGAGGAGCTCAACACCCTCGTCCAGCGCATCCTGCCGACCTCGGTGGGCGCGGGCCTGGAGGAGGTCCAGTTCCTGGCGCGGCGGCGCACGGAGGCGGGCAAGCTGACCGAGCTCGCCGTCCGGATCGCCCTCGACCCCGGCCACGCCGCGCGGCTGCACGTCGAAGCGCCGTCGACCGAACCGGTCAAGCCGCTGGACGACTACCGCCTGAAGGTGCTGCGCGCGG
Source organism: Amycolatopsis sp. CA-128772 (assembly GCF_002904295.1). Classification (GTDB taxonomy): domain Bacteria; phylum Actinomycetota; class Actinomycetes; order Mycobacteriales; family Pseudonocardiaceae; genus Amycolatopsis. Next base: position 186,515 of record NZ_PPHG01000080.1, on the reverse strand, counting down.
CGCGGCGCGGCAACGTCTACCCGTACGAGCTGACCGACCTGCTCGCCGGGCCCGATGGCACCTTCTCCGAGCACGACCTGGACTCCTCCGGCGCACTGGTCCCGGTGGACCGGCCCAAGGGCAAGAACACCGCGGCCATCGTCGCCGGTGTCGTCACGACCCCGAGTGAACGCCACCCCGAAGGCGTCACCCGGGTCGTGCTGCTCGGCGACCCGACGAAGTCGCTCGGCGCGCTCTCGGAGCCGGAGTGCTCGCGGGTGATCGCGGCGCTCGACCTGGCCGAGCGGATGCAGGTGCCCCTGGAGTGGTTCGCGCTGTCCTCCGGCGCCCGGATCTCGATGTCCTCGGGCACCGAGAACATGGACTGGGTCGCCGCCGCGCTCAAGCGGATCGTCACGTTCACCCAGGACGGCGGCGAAATCAACATCGTGGTCAACGGCATCAACGTCGGCGCCCAGCCGTACTGGAACGCCGAAGCCACGATGCTCATGCACACCAAGGGCATCCTGGTGATGACGCCGGATTCGGCGATGGTGCTCACCGGCAAGCAGGCGCTCGACTTCTCCGGTGGCGTGTCGGCCGAGGACAACTTCGGCATCGGCGGCTACGACCGCGTGATGGGCCCGAACGGCCAGGCGCAGTACTGGGCGCCGAACCTGCCGGCCGCGCGGGAAGTGCTGATGGCACACTACGACCACACGTACGTGGTGCCGGGCGAAGCCGGGCCGCGCAAGGTGGGCACGAGCGACCCGGTCGACCGGGACGTCTCGGCGTACCCGCACGCGATCGTCGGCAGCGACTTCACGACGGTCGGCCAGATCTTCTCGGCCGAGCACAACCCGGACCGCAAGAAGCCGTTCGACATCCGCACGGTGATGCGGGCACTGTCCGACCAGGACCACCCGGTGCTGGAGCGCTGGGCGGGCATGGCCGACGCGGACACCGCGGCGGTGCAGGACGTGCACATCGGCGGCCGCCCGGTCTGCCTGGTCGGCATCGAGTCGCGGTCGGTCCCCCGCCGCGGCTTCCCGCCCACCGACGGGCCGGACACCTACACCGCGGGCACGCTGTTCCCGCGGTCGTCCAAGAAAACCGCGCGCGCGATCAACGCGGCGTCGGGCAACCGGCCGCTGGTGGTGCTGGCGAACCTGTCGGGCTTCGACGGCTCGCCGGAGTCGCTGCGGAAGCTGCAGCTGGAGTACGGCGCGGAGATCGGCCGGGCGATCGTCAACTTCGAGGGCCCGATCGTGTTCACCGTGATTTCGCGGTACCACGGCGGCGCGTTCGTGGTGTTCTCCAAGGCGCTCAACCCGAACATGACGGTGCTGGCCCTGGAGGGTTCGTTCGCTTCGGTGCTGGGCGGCGCCCCGGCGGCGGCGGTGGTGTTCGCCGGCGAGGTCAACAACCGCACGGCGAACGACCCCCGCGTGACGGAGCTGCAGGCCCAGGTGGCGGCGGCGGACGGCGCGGCCCGCGCGTCGCTGAGCGCCCAGCTGGCGGAGGTCCAGTCGGCGGTCCGCGCGGAAAAGGTCAGCGAGGTCGCGGCGGAGTTCGACCGCGTGCACAGCATCCAGCGCGCGGTCGAGGTCGGCTCGGTGGACGCGATCATCTCGGCGGCCGAGCTGCGGCCGCGGATCATCGAAGCCATCGAACACGGCCTGAAGAACTAGGCGACGCTTCCGCCGGAGGGCGGCACTTTCACGGGAAAGTGCCGCCCTCCGGCATTCCGGCGTTTCGCGACTTTCGGGGGTATGACCCCTTTGCGCCGGGCCGACACACTGTGCGTGCCGGTACGGTGACCACGGGTTCCGACCGGACCTCCATCCGTGCGGCGTGAGGAGATCCCCCGATGGCGTCAAGGCCCCTGTCCCGGCTCGCCCTCGTGGCGACCGGGGTCCTGCTCACCTCCCTGCTCGGCGGCACGGCCGGCGCGCAGCCGGCCGACACGCCGGTGTTCTGGCGCGTCCCGGCCACCGCCGCCCAGGCGCAGGCGCTGGCCGCGGCCGGCTTCGACGTCGAAGAGGGGGACGCCGGCACCGTCAACGTCGTCGGCGGCCAGGCCGTGGCCGGGAAGCTGCGGGCGCTCGGCTTCCGGCCGTCGTTCTTCGACACCGTCTACAAGGACCTGCCCGCCCGGACCGACTCCTTGGCCGCGGACACCTTCTACGGCGGGTACCGGACCGTCACCGCGCACGAGAACCACCTGACGCAGGTCGCCGCCGCGCACCCCGACCTGGCCACGAAGTACACGATCGGGCAGTCCTGGAAGAAGACGAAGGGCCAGGGCGGCCACGACGTCCAGGCCATCTGCCTGACGAAGAAGCAGGCCGGCGACTGCACGCTGTCGACGACGTCGCCGAAGCCGAAGTTCTTCCTGATGGCCCAGATCCACGCGCGCGAGCTGTCGACCGGCGAGCTCGCCTGGCGCTGGATCGACTACCTCGCCGACGGCTACGCCACCGACGCCACCGCGAAGTCCATTTTGGACACCACCGAGGTGTGGGTGGTGCCGATCGCCAACCCCGACGGCGTCGACATCGTCGCCTCGGGCGGCAATTCGCCGAAGCTGCAGCGCAAGAACGCGAACACCTCCCGGGGCAGCTGCACCGGGACGAACATCGGCGTCGACCTCAACCGGAACTCGACCTTCAAGTGGGGCGGCGACTCCAACTCCGCGTGCTCCGAGACCTACCAGGGCGTGAGCGCCGGGTCCGAGCCCGAGGTGCGGGCGCTCGAGCAGCTGGCCCGCGCGATCTTCCCGGACCAGCGCGGCACCGGCGACAACGACCCGGCGCCGTCGACGGCCAAGGGCACGATGATCACGCTGCACAGCTACGGCAACGACATCATCATCCCGTGGGGCTTCACCCAGGCGACCTCGCCGAACGACGCGCAGTACCGCCGCCTGGGCGCGAAGTACGCGGCGTCCAACGGCTACCTCGTCGGCACGAACGAGGAGACGGTCGGCTACGACACGACCGGCACCACCGACGACTTCACCTACGGCGTGCTCGGCGTCGCCAGCGTGACGTTCGAGGTCGGCGGGTCGAGCGGTACCTGCGGCGGGTTCCTGCCGCGCTACACCTGCGTGGACAGCACGTTCTGGCCGAAGAACAAGGGCGCGCTGGTGACGGCGGCCAAGGCCGCGGCGGCGCCGTACCAGCAGTGAGTCACGGCCGGCAGACGTAGATGCAGTTCTGCGGACGCGGGGACGCCAGCACGTCGACGTGCCGGAACCCCGCGTCCGCCAGCATTTCCACCGCCTTTTCCCGGCCCCACACCGCCCCGAGCGCGGCCCCGCCCTCGGCCAGCGACGTCGTCGTGCAGTACATCAGGCTGATCGAGTAGGTGAGCGCGGCCAGGGGGTTGCCGACGTTCTTCGCGACATCACCGGAGAAGTCGGTGTCCACCATGAAGAAGAGCCCGTCCGGCGCGAGGGCGCCGCGGATCCGCCGCAGCACGACGTCCGGCCGGTCCTGGTCGTGCACGGCGTCGAACGCGGTGATGAGGTCGTAGGGCGGGTCGGCGGTCAGTTCGGCGGCGTCCCCGACGGCGAACTCGGCGTTCGGCAGGGCGTGCTCCCGCGCCTGCTCGACGACGCCCGCGTTGATGTCCAGCCCGGTGAAGCGCGAGGCGGGGAACGCGCGCGCGGCCACGGCGATCGCGTGCCCGGTCCCGCAGCCGAGGTCGAGCACGCGCGCGCCGGCCGTGAGCCGGTCCGTGAGGCCGGGGACCGCGCCGAAGAAGCCGTCCACCAGGTGTTCGCGGTAGACGTGCTTCCAGCTGTCGCCGGTTTTCGCGCCGAGGGATTCGAGGTGGGGCCCGTAGGCCGACCTCGGGACGCCGCCCCCTTCGGCGAAGGCGCGTTCGAGGTCCGGGAGGATGCCGGTGAACGCGGACAGCGTCAGCAGCGACGGCATCAGGTTCGACGAGGTTTCGCCGAGCAAGCAGCGCGCGTGCTCGGCGGGGAAGGTGTAACGGCCGCCGTCGTAGGTGAAGATCCCGCCGGTCACCATGGCGCCGAGCCACTCGCGGACGTAGCGTTCGTGGAGCCCGGCGCGTCCGGCAAGTTCGGCGCTGGTGGCGGGGCCGAGGGCGGCCGCCTCCAGGAGACCGGTGCGGTGCCCCAGGCCGATCAGCATGGTGAGCGCGCTGCCGGTCATGGTCGCGGTCAGGTGGGCGGCGAAGTCCTTGGCCTCCATGGGGTGCAGCCTACCCGCTTGCCGCACTGTCCAATGTGGACGATCTGGACAATGCGGGGCGGCCGGCCCCCTGGCACCGGCCGCCCCGGCGCCGCTCAAGCGTCCTCGTCCTCCAGCCCCGCGTCAGCGAGAACCGCATACACCCGGCGGCGTGCGTCCGCCAAGATCTTCTTCACCTCCGCCACCTGGGCTTCGGTCCCGCTGTACCCCACCTGCGCCGCCGCCCCCGACAGCTCCCCCAGCGCGTGCCACAAGGCCGCGAACCGGTCCGCGCCCGGCTCCTCCTCCGGCTCCTCCCACAGCGCCGCGAACTCCGCCTCGCGGCCCGCCACGTGCTCGCGGCCCGCGTCGGTGAGCTCGGCGACGCGGCGGCCCGCCGTCTCCGCCGTGTGGACCAGGCCCTCGTCCTCCAGCTGCTGCAGGATCGGGTACACCGAGCCCGGGCTCGGCCGCCAGCGGTCGTGGGTGCGGCGGCGGATCTCCTGCATCAGCTGGTAGCCGTGCATGGGCTCCTCCGCCAGCAGCGCGAGCACCGCCGGGCGCACCGGGCGGGCCGGCGGGCGGCCGCCGCCGCGGAAGTCGCGGACCCGCTGGAACGGTCCCGCGCCGCCGAACCAGCCGCCGGGGCCGCCGAACGAACCCGGGCCGCCCGGGAACCCCGGCATTCCCGGCATTCCCGGTGGCTGCGGCGGATGCGGTGGCGGGGGCGGGAACCCGCCCGGCGGCCCGCCGCGCGCCAGTTCCGGACCGCCGTGCCAGTCCTCGTGCCCCGGCACCGCGTGCTCCGGCACCGGGTGCTCCGGGCGTCCGTGGTGGTGGTGGTGCCCGAAGTGCCCGCCGAACCCGGCGAAGATCCGGTCGGCCCCTGCGCTCATCTCCATGCTGCCCTCCTAGTCGTATCGGCGACATTCGCACGATATATCGCCGCTCGATCGTCGGCAAGGCGCATCAGGCGAAGTAGTGCCCCGCCTCCAGGTCGGCGACCAGCCCCGGGCCCTCCGGCACCCAGCCCAGCAGCTTCTGCGTCAGGACACTCGACGCCGGCGCGTCCGGCCCGGCGAAGTGCGCGAGCCAGCCGAAGTGCGCCCGGACGTCGGACACGGCCCGCACCGGCACGTCGAGGTGCCGCCCGATGATTTCGGCGAGCACCTTCAGCGGCACGCCTTCGTCGCCGACCGCGTGCAGCCGCACGCCCGCCGGCGCCGTCTCGGCGGCCAGCCGGTACAGCCGCGCCGCGTCGGACCGGTGCACCGCCGCCCAGCGGCCGGCGCCGTCGCCCGGGTAGCCCGAGACACCCGTCTCGCGCGCCAGCCGGATCAACGCCGGCACGAACCCGTGGCGCTCGCCCTCGGCGTGCACCGAGTGCGGGAGCCGCAGCACCGACGCGCGGACTCCCCGCCCGGCCAGCGCCAAGGCCGCCGCCTCCGAGGCGGCCCGGGGGAACGCCGGGTCGGCCGCGTCGTCTTCGGTGGCCAGCCGGCCCGGCGCGACCGGGCCGGTCGCCGCCGTGACGACCAGGGCTTTCCCGGATCCCTCGAGCGCCTCGCCGAACGCGCCGATCGCCGCTCGGTCGGTCTCGGCCGCCGCGGTGAGGTCGGCGAAGTCGTCGTGGACGTAGGCGGTGTGGACGACGGCGTCCGCCTCGGCGGCCGCCGCGCGGAGGCCGTCCAGGTCGGTCAAGGTGCCGAGCCGGACCTCGGCGCCGGTGGCCGCGAGCGCCGCGGCCTTCTCCTCCGAGCGGGCCAGGCCGAGGACCTCGTGGCCCGCGTCCCGCAGTTCCCGGACGACGGCGCTGCCGACGAACCCCGTCGCACCGGTGACGAACACGCGCATTTTACTGCTCCTCGAAACTCGTTGGCTGTGCTCCCATCGTTCGGCCGCCGTGGCCCCGGCGTCCAAAGCCTGATCTTCATCACGCAATACGCTTCGGGCATCACCGCAGGTAGACTGCGGTCATGGCGGACCTGGACCTGCGTCTCGTGCGGTACTTCACGGCGGTAGCCGAGCACCGGCACTTCGGGCGCGCCGCGGCGGCACTGCACACGACCCAGCCGTCGCTGAGCCGCCAGATCCGCCGGCTCGAAGGCCAGCTCGGCGCGCGGCTGCCGGACCGCACCCCGCAGGGCACGCGGCTGACCGACGCGGGCGAGGTCTTCCTGCCCCGCGCCAAGGCGCTGCTGCGGTCGGCCGAGCAGGCGGCGGCGAGCACCCTCGCCGCGGCGAAGCCGAGCCGCATCACCATCGGCTACCGGACCAACCTGTTCGTCACCCCGGCCGTGCGCGAACTGCGCCGCCGCCACCCCGAGGCCGAGCTGCTGACCCGGCACCTCGGCTGGACCGAAACCCGCGAGGCGCTGCTGGAGCACCGGGTGGACGTCGCGGTGACGCGGCTGCCGCTGCGGACCGACCAGCTGCGCGTCACGGTGCTCTACGACGAAGAGCGGGTGCTGCTCGTGGCCGCCGACCACCGGCTGGCCGGCCGTGAGTCGGTGACCCTCGCGGACATCGCCGACGAGCCGCTCCCCCGCCTGGACGACCCGGAGTGGAACGCGTTCTGGCGCATCGACCCGCGCCCGGACGGCAGCCGCGCGCCCGACGGCCCGCTGATCCAGGAGTACGAAGAGAAGTTCGAGCTGATCGCCGCGGGCCAGCTGGTGGCGATCGTCCCGGACGGCGTCCGGTTCAGCCGCCTCCGCCCGGACGTGAAGATCGTGCCGCTGACGGATGTCGAGCCGTGCCAGGTGGTGCTGGCCACCCGCGCGAACGACCGCAACCGGCTGCTGGCGGCGGTGTGCCGGACGCTGGAGGCGCACCTGACCGGCCCGGAGGCGGCGGGTCTCAAGGCCCCGGTGGCCTGAGGGCCGCGATCAGGCCGTGCCCGGCTTCACCGCCAGCGTCAGCAGCTCCGCCGCCGGGCCGGTCAGGCGCCGGCCCGCCGGCCACACCGCCCGCAGCACCCGGCCCAGCTCCACGCCGTCGACCCGCACCGGAACCAGCCGCCGCCCGGCCACTTCGCGGACGACGTCGAGGTCGCTGATCACCGCCGGCCCGGCTCCCGCGATCACCGCGTTGCGCACCGCCGACGCCGAACCCAGCTCCAGCAGCGGCCGCACCGGCCCCGCCCCGGCCCGGCGCAGGGCCGCCTCCACCGTCTCCCGCGTGCCCGACCCCGGCTCCCGCACCACCAGCGGCGCCGCGGCCAGTTCCGCGGCGGTGAGCGGGCGGCGGCGCCGGGCCCACGGGTGCCCGGCCGGGACCACGACCACCAGCCGGTCCGCCGCGACCCGGCGCGTCGCCAGGCCCGGCCACGGCCCCGGCGATTCGACGAACCCCAGGTCCACACGGCCGCGCGCGACCAGCTCGGCCACCTGCTCGGAGTTCACCACCTCGAGCCCGACGTAGGTGTCCGGCCCGGTCCGCTTGACCTCGCCGATCCACGCGGGGACGAAGTGCTCGGCCAGCGTCATGCTCGCCGCCACCCGCAGCTGCGCGCCGCGCTGGGTGCGCAGCGCTTCCGCGCCGGTGCGCAGCCCGTCCACTTCGGCCAGCACGCGGTGGGCCCAGCCCGCGATCACCCGGCCGTCCGGGGTCAGCGCCGAGCCGCGGCGCGTCCGGTCCACCAGGGACAGTCCTAGCTGACGCTCCAAAGTGGACAAACGTTTGCTCGCCGACGGCTGGGCGATGCCGAGCGCGCCGGCGGCCTGGCCGATGCTGCCGAGGTCGTCGACGAGCACCAGCAGGCGCAACGAGTCCAGATCGGGGCCGGTCATAGCTTCAGTCTATGACCTGGGCACGCACTACCGGCTACCGCGCCCGCCCGCGGCGGGCGACGCTGGAGGTATGGCACTGACGACGGCGAACACCTCCGGCCTCGCGATCACCGGGCTCGGCGTCGCCGCGGCGTACGCGGTCAGCTCGGCCTGGCCGGTCGTCGGCGCCCTCACCGTCGCGGTCGTGCTCGGCGTGGCCCTCGGCAGCACGCCCGTCCTCGACGAGGAACACAGCCAGGCGGTCGCCCGGCTGACCAAACGCCTGCTGCGCGCGGGCGTCGTCCTGCTCGGGCTGCAGCTCGCCGTGCCCACCGTGCTCGCGCTGGGCCCCGGCACGCTCGCCGCCGTGGTGCTGACCGTCGCGGTCACCTTCCTCGGCACGCTCGGCCTCGCCCGGCTCGTCCGGGTGCCGCGCAGCCTCGCCCTGCTGGTCGCCACCGGGTTCTCGATCTGCGGCGCCTCCGCGATCGCCGCCGTGGAGGGCGTGGTCGAGCGCGACGACGAAGACGTCGCCACCGCCGTCGCCCTCGTCACCTGCTACGGCAGCCTCACCCTGGCCGTCCTCCCCCTGCTCGCCCGCGCCTTCGGTCTCGACGCGACGCAGACCGGCAGCTGGGCGGGGATCTCGGTGCACGAGGTCGCCCAGGTCGTCGCGGCGGCCGGGCCGGCGGGGGCGGCCGCGGTCGGGATCGCCGTCGTGGTCAAGCTCAGCCGGGTCGTCCTGCTCGCCCCGGTGGTCGCCCTCGTCGGCGCCACCGAACGCACCCGCCGCGGCGGGCACGCCCCGCTCGTGCCGCTGTTCGTGCTCGGCTTCCTCGCGATGGTCGCCGTCCGCAGCACCGGGCTCGTCCCGGCGTTCGTGCTCGACGGCGCCAAAACCGTGTCGACCCTCCTGCTCGCGGGGGCACTGTTCGGCCTGGGCTGCGCCGTCCGGCTCGGCGCGTTGCTGCGCGGCGGCGGGCGGGCCCTGCTCCTGGGCCTCCTGGCCACGCTCCTGGTGCTGGCGACCGGGTTCGGCACCCTGGCCGCGTTCACCTGAAATTCGCCTCCGCGACAGGTATAGTTCGTTATACGCGAAGTTGTACACCTCTTGTACGGGCCGCGTCGACGCTACCGGCGAGACGTAGAAGGAACCCGTAGGGAGTTCATACCGTGAAGATCACCCGACTCGCCCGCGGCCTGCTCGCCGGGCTGCTGGGGTGCGCCGCCGTCGCCGTCCCGGCCGCCATCGGCGCCGCGGCCGCCCAGGCCGACGTGGCCAGCACCCTGGTGTTCGCCAAGAACACCGAAGGCCACGACTGTTACCGCATCCCGACGATCGTCAAGGCGAACAACGGCGATCTGCTCGCCTTCGCCGAAGGCCGCAACGGCGGCGCCAGTTTCTGCAACGACCTCGGCAAGATCGACCTGGTGCTGAAGCGCTCGGCCGACGGCGGCAAGACGTGGGGCGCGCTGAGCACCGTCATCGAAGCTTTCGGTGACGTGAAGGGCAATCCGGCGCCGATCGTCATCCCCGGCAGCAACCGGATCGTGCTGCTCTCGACGATGCAGTGCTTCACCAACCCGTCCTGCGGCCGGATCCCGCGCGTGTCCGTCAGCGAGGACAACGGGAAGACGTGGGCCGCGCCGAAGGTGCTGACGACGGAGCTCGGGTTCGCGAGCGCGCCCGGCTGGCTCGCGACCGGTCCGTCGCACGGGATCGTGCTGACCCGTGGTGCGCACGCCGGCCGGCTCGTCGCCGGGATGAGCTACACGATCGGCGGCAAGAACACCGGTGCGCTGGTCTACAGCGACGACAAGGGCGCCACCTGGCACCGCGGCGCGGCCGACACGTCCACATCGGACCTGATGAACCCGCAGGAGATCAGCGTCACCGAGTTGCAGGACGGCCGGGTCTATGCGGCCGCGCGCAACGATGCCAACGGTGACGACAAATGCTTGTCCGACGGGACGCACAACCGCGCTTTCGCGATCAGCTCCGACGGCGGCGCGACCTTCAGCTCGAAGTTCGCCTTCGCCACCGATCTCGTCACCCCGGTCGTCGAGGGCTCGACGGCGCGGATGAGCGCGACCGACGCCGGCGGCCGGTACGACCGCATCGTGTTCGCGGCCCCGTCGGTCTGCGACCGCCGCAAGGAACTGCGGATCCACTCGTCCTTCGACGAGGGCGCCAACTGGACCGGCACCGCCGGCAGCCTGCTCGTGTGGGGCCAGGACGCGGCGTACTCCGACCTGGTCCAGCTTTCCCAGGCGTCGGTCGGTGTGCTGTTCGAAGCGGGCCCGGAGTTCCACGCGAACGATTCCATCCGCTTCGCCTCGGTCAGCGAGACGGCGCTCGGCGCGCCCGCCTGCGGTGGCGGCTACGGCGTGATCGACTCGGCGCCGCTGGGCACCGGCGGCGCGGCCGGCACGGTGTACCTGTCGTACAACGCGGCCAACGGCCGGAACTGCGTCAGCACCATGAAGAAGGCGTCCGCCGGGACGGCCACCGCGACCTCGGCCTACCTGGAGGTCAAGGGCTCGGCACGGCAGACGGACTCGGGGGCGTTCTCCTACTTCGCCGGCCCGGTCGAGGCCGCGGCGGCGGACAAGTGCGTGAAGTGGGGCGGCTCGGCCGGCGGCCAGGCCTACGACAGCGAGTTCGAGCACTGCGGCTGAGCGGAGTGGGGACCCGCCCCCGGGCCGGGTCCCCACTCCCCGCCGGGCCGCCCGGCCCCCTCGACCGGGCGGCGCGGCGGTCAGAAGCCGGTGCAGCCGGCCACGGCCGCCGGGCCGGACGCGGTCGCGGTCTTGGCCTGCTTGCCGTCGACGACGACCTTGCAGGTGACCGAGCCGCCGTCCGGCCCGGCGGTCGCGGTGAACTGGGCTCCGGCGAGGAACCCGGTGGCTTCGACGGTCTTGGTCCACGGCAGCGGGGCCGAGGTCTCGGTGTTGATCAGGATCGTGTTCCGGTCGAAGGTGGTGTAGGCGACGTCGACCGCCTTCGCGTCCCCACTCACCTGGTAGACGATGGTGTGGTGCTGGGTCGCCTGCTCGTTGACGTCGCTGATCGCCTTGCCGATCACCACCGCCCACAGGACGCTGACGACCAGGGCGAGCAACGACACGACGACGCCGGCGATGGTGAGGCCCTTGTTCGTCGCCTTCCCGGACCGCACCCGGGCCAGGCCGACCGCCGACAGGATCAGGCCGAGCACCGCGAGCGGCCACGCGACCACGCCGGCCAGCGGGATCGGCGAGACCACCAGCCCGACGAGGCCGAGGACGAAGCCGGCCGTGCCCAGGCCGTTGCGCGGCGGGGCGGCCTGCGGCGCGGGGTACTGCTGGATCGGGGGGTAGTCGGTCATCGGGGTTGTCCTTTCACCTCTGCTTGACGGCGAGAAGGAAACCAGCGGCGCGGGGTGCCCCGCGTCATCCGCGGGCCTCGATCCGGTACGACGAAAGTCGTCATCGGCCGCGGGGCGGACAAGCGGAACAGCTGATGGTCCGGTGGGTGCCGCCTCGTAGGCTTCCCCCATGGGACGGTCCGTGCTTCGCGTGCTCTACACCGTGCTGGCCGTGGCGGCGGGCGTGCTGAGCAGCACGGTCAACGTCGCACTGGACAGCTCGGTGCCGGGCAGCGACGCCACGAACACCACGGTGCTGGGGATGCTCGGCTGGTCCGCCGGCATCGGCGTCGCCGTGATGCTGGTCTGGCGGCACCGCTGGCCGCTGCTCGTCACCGCCCTCGCGCTGGTCCCGCCGCTGCTGCTGCCCGGCGACTCGATGGCCGCGCTGATCGCCCTCGCCGCGCTCACCGCGCGGTTTGTCGGGTGGTGGCGCTGGAGCGCGGCGACGCTGGTGTTCGCGGCGACCGGGCTCGCGGTCTGGCGCGACGCGGGCCGGCACCCGGAGCTGTCGATCGCCCAGGCGTGGCTCTCGACCGAGACCACCGCGGCCGGGATCGCCGGGGTGCTGCTGACCGCGCTGCTGTTCACCGCGGTCCCGCTCACCACCGGGATCGTCCGGCACAGCCTCGCCGAGACGCGCCGCCGGGTCGCCGAGCAGGAGGCCCTGCGCGACCGGATGGCGCGCCGGGAGGAGCAGGCGCGGATCGCCCGTGAGATGCACGACGTCCTCGGGCACCGGCTGTCGCTGCTTTCGCTGCAGGCGGGTGCGTTGGAGGTCACCGCCGCGACGACGCCGGACGCGGCGGAGGCGGCCAAGACGGTGCGGACGACGGCCCGGCAGTCGCTCGACGACCTGCGTCAGGTGATCGGCGTGCTGCGCAGCACCGGGTTCGCCGACCGTCCCCCGGGCGGCCCGGCCGAGCCGCCCCAGCCGACCCTGGCGGACATCCCCGACCTGGTCACCGGCGCGCGCCGGGCCGGCCTGGCGGTCAACGTGACGATCCTGCTCGATCAGGCATCGGCGGCCCCGGCCCCGCTCGGCACGGCGGCGTACCGGATCCTCCAGGAGGCATTGACGAACGTGCTGCGGCACGCACCGGGGGCACCGGCGGAGGTCCTGGTCCGCGGCGGCCCGGGCGCGGGGCTGTCGCTCGAGGTCGCCAACCCGCGGCCGCCCCACCCGGTGCCGTCACCGGGTTCGGGCACCGGCCTCACCGGCGTCAACGAGCGCATTTCCCTGCTCGGCGGCACGCTGTCGGCGGGCCCGGTGGACGAGCGGACGTTCGCGCTGCGGGCCTGGCTGCCGTGGGTGGCCCCGGCGCCCTAGCATGGGCGGGTGAGCGTGCGCGTACTGCTCGTCGACGACGACCCGCTGGTCCGCACCGGGCTGTCCATGATCCTGGGCAGCACCCAGGACCTCCAGGTGGTGGCCGAAGCCGGCGACGGCGACGAAGCGGTCCACCAGGTGGCGCGCCACGCACCGGACGTGGTGATCATGGACATCCGCATGCGCCGCATGAACGGCCTGGTGGCCACGGCGGCGGTCCTGGCCCAGCCCCGCCCGCCGAAGGTCCTGATCCTGACGACGTTCGACCTGGACGAGTACGTGTTCGAGGCCTTGGCGGCGGGCGCGAGCGGGTTCCTGCTGAAGGAGGGCTCACCGCAGGAGATCATCGAAGGCGTCCGGGTGGTGGCGAACGGCGACGCGATGTTGTCGCCCCGGATGACGAAGCAGCTGATCGGCCAGTTCGTGGCGGGGAGGGTGAACCCGCGGCGGGCTCGGGCGCAGGTGAAGCTGGGGTTGCTGAGCGAGCGGGAGCGGGAGATCGTCACGGCTGTGGCTCAGGGGAAGCCCAATGCGGAAATCGCCGGGGAGTTCTTTTTGAGCGAAGCCACGGTGAAGACGCATATCACGCGAGCTTTTGCGAAGCTGGATGTTTCGAACCGGGTGCAGTTGACGATTTTCGCTTATGAAGCGGCGCTTGTGACGCCGTGAAGTCCCGCTGGGTTCGCCGTGGCTTGCTCGTTGTGGTTCCGGTCGTGCTTGTGGTGGCGCTGCGGCTCGGCTGGTTGAGCTGGCTGGTGGCGGATGGTGGGCCGGTTCGGAAGACGCTCGAGGGTCTGAGTTGGGTCGCTGCGCTCGTGGCGGTGGGTTTTTCGCTCTTCGATCTGCGGAGGCAGCGTCCGGAACCGGTGGTCTCGCGCAGTGTCCACGTGGGCCGGGCTTTGCACCTCGACGGCGATCGGCTGCCGAAAGTGGCCGATGTCCCGTTGCTGGCCCTGCGGGTGAAGCGGGCGGTGGGTACGTCGGACGGCCAGGCCCTTCCCCGGTATGTACCCCGCGACCGCGACGAGGACCTGGAGTGGGCGATCGCCTGCGGCGGTCTCGTGCTGTTGCACGGCCGCGCCGCCGCGGGCAAAAGCCGCGCGGCGGCCGAGGCGGTGCGGCGATTGCGGCCGGGCCATGATCTGCTGGTGCCCGTCGACGGCCCGGCGTTGCGGCAGATCGCCGAGTCCGGCCTCACGGACACCGTGATCTGGCTCGACGACCTCGAGCGCTTCCTCGTCTCCGGTGGACTCGATGTGGAGTTGCTCCAGCGGCTGGCGCCCTCGGTGTGCGCAGTCGCCACGATCCGCGACCACGAACTCGCTGCCTTCCGCGCGGAGGGGGCGATCAACAGGGCTGCGGCCGATCTGATCGCGAGCATCCCGCCGAGCCACTTGATCGCGATCGATCAGCGCCTGACGGACACCGAGCAGGAGCGGGCGAAGACCGCACAGGCGGGTGATCCTCGCATCGACCGCGCGCTCGCGGCCTCCGAGGGCTTTGCGGAATACCTCGCCGCGGGCACTCCAATGCTGGAACGGTGGTCTGTCGGTGACGACCCGCTGTTCTACGTGGGCCAAGCGCTGATCAGCGCGGCGGTCGACTGCCGGCGGGCAGGGTACGCCGAGGCCGTCCCGGCAACCACACTGGCTCAGCTGTACCGCGATTACCTCCCTGCGCTGTGGTGCGAGCGGCCCGATCTCCCCTCGATTGCCGAAGGGTTGGATTGGGCGGCCCGACCGGTGCTGGGAGCCAGCTCGTGCCTTCAGCCGCGGGCCGACGGGACATACCTGGCTTCGGACTACCTGGTCGACCGGACGCAGGACGGCGGCAGCCCGCTGGGCGGCTCTCCGGTCCCCGATCGCACATGGGACGCCTTGTTCTCGTTGAGTTCTGACCGAGGTGTCACGGCGATCGGTACAGCCGCCTACGACGCAGGCCGGTTCGACGTCGCCGAGCGGTGCTTCCGCCGCGCTTCCGAAGCCGGGGACGAGGCGGCAGTCAGGCTGGTCGCCTTCCCCATCAGCAAGCTGGGCCGCTATCAGGAAGTAGTGGACATCTTCTGGAACGGCGCGCGGTCCGGCCACCAGGGGATCATGCTCGGCGCTTCGGTCGCCCTTTCCCTCGCAGGTCGCTTCGACGACCTTTCAGACCTCGCGCGCCGCGCCATCACCGACGGGGACGTGGAGGCAACCCTTGCGACGGTGGTGACCCTCGCCGACGTAGACCGATCGGCAGACCTCTACCACCTCGGTCTGTTCGCCATCGTCAACGGTGAACAGGGAACGATCACGGCAGTCACCTGGGCGGCGGGTGAGAAGCTGGATTCCGAGCAGCTGAACGGCCTGGCCCACCACGCGATCGAGACACGCGAAGCCTCCGTGGTTTTCGCGACATACCACGGTCTGAGAAATTCGGCGAATGTCGATAAGGAAGCAGTCGACGCAGCATTACTCCCTTGGTTCGCCGGTCAAGAGGACTCCGGCGAGATTAGCGACCTGCCGTAGCACCGCTCACTTCGAATCCGCCGGCGCCGTAGCCACCGCCGACTCGCCGAACCGGATTCCCTTCGCCTCCTTCCCGATCGCCGTCAGCACCGCCACCGCGATCAGCCCCGGGACCACCGTCCACACCAGAGCCGACGTGTACCCGTGGGACTCCGCGATCGCCTGCTGGATCGGCAGGTTCAACGCCGCCAGCAGGTTTCCCAGCTGGTAAGTCACCCCCGGGTAGAACCCGCGGATCGCGTCCGGGGACATCTCCGTCAGGTGCGCCGGGATCACTCCCCACGCCCCCTGGACCATGATCTGCATCAGGAACGAGCCCAGGGCCAGCATTCCCGCGCCGTGGTCGAACGCGAAGATCGGGATCACCGGCAGGCCCAGCACGGCCGCCGTCACGATTGTCCGGCGGCGGCCCAATCTCTCCGACAGCGTTCCGAACGTCAAACCCCCGATGATCGCTCCGATGTTGTACAGCACCGCTATCCACGTGCTCGTCGCCGCGGTCAGGCCCGCGCCGCCGTTTTCGTGGGCCTTCAGGAAACCCGGGTACACGTCCTGGGTTCCGTGGCTCATCCAGTTGAACGCCGTCATCAGCAGGATCAGGTACCCGAAGCGGCGGATCACCTTCGGGCTCAGGAGGATGTCCTTCACCGATGTCCGCGTCACCCGCAGCTTCTCGCGCGCCGCCTCCCACACCTCCGACTCGCGGACGCGGGCCCGGATCAGGAGGCTGATCAGGGCCGGGAAGATGCTCAGCACGAAGATCCAGCGCCACTGCAGGCCGAGGCCCGAGTGGAACAGCAGGTACGCCAGCGCCGCCAGCAGGTAGCCGATCGAATAACCCACCTGCAGCAGGCCCGAGAAGAACCCGCGGCGGGCCACCGGGATCTTCTCCATCGCCAGCGCCGCGCCGAGGCCCCACTCGCCGCCCATGCCGACGCCGTAGACGAACCGCAGCAGGAGCAGCACCGTGAAGTTCGGGGCGAACGCGCACAGCAGGCCGGCCACCGAATACAGCAGGACGTCCACCATCAGCGGGATCCGGCGGCCCACGCGGTCGGCCCACAGGCCGAACAGGAGAGCGCCGACCGGGCGCATCACCAGCGTCGCCGTCGTGATGAACGCCAGCTGGGTGGCCGTGGCGCCGAACGACTTGTCCTTCGCGATGTCCGCCAGGACGAAGACGACGAGGAAGTAGTCGAACGAGTCCATGCTCCAGCCGAGCAGCGCCGCGAGGAACGCGTTGCGCTGGTCGGAGGTAAGCGCTTTCCCTGGTCGCGGATCCGTCACGTTCGCCCCGTTCCGTCGGTTTCCCACCGGAAGACCTCAGGCACGGTTTAGCACCCACCACCCCGGGCGGGCAAGGTGTCAGAGCGCGACGCGGGTGCGGACCCGGCGGCCGACGTCCCGGGCCCAGGCCTTGATCCGGTCCCAGTCGCGGAAGTCGCCGGCCCGCCGGCCGGACGCCAGCAGCCGCGGGATCAGGCCGCGCACGGTCGCCGGGTCGAGCTTGCCGCCGAAGGTGGCGGTGCGCTCCGCGTCGATGCGCGCGGCCAGCAGCGCCACGTTCGACGGCAGGCTGACCTGGTGCGAGGCCGCGCCGGGGCCGCACGGTCCGCTGTGGAACAGCCACACCGGACGCTCGGCGAGCGCCCGGGCGTTGCGCTCCAGCAACCGGACGGCCTCCGGCCGCCACCGGTGGTAGTACAGGGCGCTGCCGACGACGACCGCGGCGTAGCCCTCCACTCCGGCCACGTCGGCGGCGTCGCGCACGTCGACGGACAGGCCCGCCGCGCCGAGTTCGGCGGCGATCACCTCGGCGATCTGCCGGGTTCCGCCGTGACGCCCGGCGTAGGCGACGAGGACTGCGGTCATGCGCCCATTGTCGGGCTTCCGGGGCCGGTTTGCCCCGTGGGTTGCACACGATCCGCCGAACGGGCGCTCGCACGCTACTCTCCGTTTCTCATCCCGGCGGCAGGAACGCCGGACGCTCCGCGGGGTCGGGCTCGTCGTAGTAGCGGTGGAACACCGCCGTCTGCCCGCCGGACACCGGCGGCACGATCCAGCTCCAGTCGGCCGGGCACCGGCGGCCGGCCCGCTCCTCCCGTTCCAGGTGGGACAGGAACCGGTGCGACTCGGTGTGGTGGTCGGCCAGGGTGACGCCGGCCGCGTCGAAGGAGTGCTGCACCGCCAGGGTCAGCTCCACCAGCGCCCGGTCGCGCCACAGCGTCCGCTCGGACGCGGTGTCCAGGCCCATCAGCTCGGCGACGACCGGCAGCAGGTCGTAGCGCTGCTCGTCGGCCAGGTTCCGGGCGCCGATCTCGGTGCCGAGGTACCAGCCGTTGAACGGCGCGGCGGGGTAGGTGACGCCGCCGATCTCCAGCGGCATGGTGCTGATCGCCGGCACGGCGTGCCAGCGCAGCCCGAGCCCGGCGAACCAGCGGTGGTCGGGGTGGGTCAGCGGGACCTCCAGGACGGCGTCCGGCGGCAGCGTGAACAGCCGCGGCTCGCCCGGCTCGGCCTCCACGAGCAGCGGCAGGACGTCGAAGGATCCCCCTCGTTCCGGCGGCCGCCAGCCGAGTCGTCGCACCTGCTCGGTAAATGCGGCGTACCGCGGGTCGCCGAGGACCGAGCCGTCGTCGAGGCGGTACCCGGCGTAGCGGATGAGCTGCTCGTTGTGGATACGCGGCCCCGGTTTGCCCGGCGTGTCCGGCGCGAAGACGGTGACCGTCGGGCGGATCCGGCCGCCGCGGGTGGCCTGGCGCAGGTGCGCGACGCACTCGCCGGCGATCGCGGCAGGATCGGTCACCCGGCGCCGGTCGCGGATCCGGAGGCTGCGCCAGTACAGCCGGCCGATGCAGCGCGCCGAGTTGCGCCACGCGACACGCGCGCCGTACGCCAGCTCGGCCGGGGTGTGCCGGTAGGTGCCGGTTTCCAGGATTTCCGCGCGGACCCGGGCCAGCCGCGTCTCGAACCGCTCGCCCTCTTCCGCGGCCCCTTCGGCGAACATCCGGTCCAGGAATTCTTCCGCTTCCGCGGAATCGACGCTCTGCTCCCCCGAGACGCGCTGCGGGTAAAGCGGCAGCGGGGGCGTCACCCGCTCGGGCGTAACCGTCACCGCGCTTCCCCACTCTCCGAAATCACGATCTGCATCCCGACGAAAAGATCCACCGTTCCTCCGAAGGTCGTCGTCGACAGTGCCGGCCGGAAGTCCGCACTGCCCTGGGGACTCCGGCCAGGCCGGGGAGGATACCCCACGTTTCGCGAGCCCGGATCCGCCGGTCGGGAACGCCGTCCCGGCCGTCCCCGAATTCCGGTCCGGCCAGCGAAAGGACCGAACAAATAACTGCTACCAAGCGTCATCCGGACATGGCACTGCGCATTTCCCGTCAATCGATCACGGCGGGCGGCGAAACCCGCGTGATCCTTTCCCGGTGGCCGTCTGCGTATTTTCGTGGACATTCGACGAACGGCCTTCACCGGCGCCGGTCACCCGTGTATGGGCGGCGCGGGCCGGTGTTAGAGTCGCGGTGATCGGCAGAGGAGGGACGGTTTCGTGAGCGCCAGGCGCATCCCCGTGGTCCTCGTCGCCGGGTTCCTCGGCGCGGGCAAGACGACGCTGCTCAACCACCTGCTCGCCAACCGCGAGGGCGCCCGGGTCGGCGTGGTGGTCAACGACTTCGGCCAGGTGAACGTCGACGCGCTCGCCGTCGCCGGCCAGGTCGACACGATGGTCTCGCTCGGCAACGGCTGCCTCTGTTGCGCGGTCGACGCGAGCGGGCTGGACGCGATGCTCGCGAAGCTGTCCCGTGCGGAGGCCGGCATCGACGTCATCGTCGTCGAAGCCAGCGGCATCGCCGAGCCGCGCGACCTCATCCGGCTGATGATCGCCAGCGAAAACCCGGACATCCGCTACGGCGGGCTGGCCGAGGTCGTCGACGCCGCCGAGTTCGAGGCCGCGCGCGAGCGCCACCCCGAGCTGGCCGACCACCTGCGGCTGGCCGACCTCGTCGTGCTGAACAAGGCCGACCGGGTGAGCGCGGAAGCGCTCGCGAAGCTCACCGCCACCGTCGAAGAGCTGGCGCCCGGCCGTCCGCTGCTGGTCACCGCGCACGGCCGGGTCGACCCGCGGCTGTTCTTCGACCCTGAACCCCGCGGCGAGCGGGTCGGTCAGCTGTCGTTCGACGACCTGCGCGACGAGCACGACCACGCGCAGCACCTGCACGCCGGGTACGAGACGGTCACCTTCACCGCCGGTACTCCGCTCGCGCCACGCGCCTTCGTCGAGTTCCTCGAACGGCGGCCGGCCGGGCTCTACCGGATGAAGGGGCAGGCGGACTTCGGCCCCACGGGCCCGAAAGCCCGCTTCCACCTGCACACCGTCGGCGGGTTCGTGCAGCTCGAGCGGTCGGCCTGGCCGCCGGGCGCGCCCCGGCGGACCGAGCTGGTGCTGATCGGCGCCGGGCTGGACACCGACGCCGTCCTCGCCGACCTGGGCGCCTGCCTGGCCGAGGACCCGGACACCGTCGACGAGCGCGGCCTGCTGCACATCCTCCGCTACCTGCCCGACGAGGCCTGACCGCGCCGCCACCCCGGGCCGCCATCCCGGTCGCCACGCCGAAGACCGGCAAATGCGGCCCCGCCGGGACGCCCCCGACGGAGACTGTCGGCCATGACGACCACCGCGGTGAACGCACCACGCTGGTACCTGGTCGGCGTGCTGCCCGAAGACGTCCCCCTGGCCCACCTGATGACCCGCTCCGGCGACCTGCGCTACCGGCGTTCGGCCTGCGGCGAGCGCGAATCCCGCAGCTGGAGGCCGGTCGACCTGACCACGGCCGAGCTCACGCCGTGCCCGGCGTGCGTCGCGACGCTGTCCGGCGTCGGCGAGGACCGCGGTCAGCTCGCCCTCGACCTGCCGGTCTAGGCGGTCAACGTCCGCGCGAGCCGCTTCGCCGTTTCGAACGGCTGAGCGCCCTGGGCGACCACCGACGTGACCGCGGCACCCTCCAGCAGGAGCATCAGCTCGTCGGCGCGGACGTCGGCGCGTTCGGGATCGCCGCGCCGCAGCTGCGCGCGCAGGTAGCCGTGCAGCGCGGTCTTGTGGTGGCGGACCACCTCGCGGACCGGGTCGGCGGGATCGGGGAACTCCGAGGTCGCGTTGAGGAAGGCGCAGCCGCGGTAGCCGTCGCGCGAAAGCCAGGCTTCGTAGGCGTCGAACACGGCCAGCACCCGCTCCCGCGGTTCGGGGTGCGCGGCGGTGATCCGGTCGATCTCCTCCTGCCACTGCCGGTCGCGGTCCCGCAGGTACGCGACGACGAGCCCGCTCTTGGAGCCGAAGTTGCCGTAGAGGGCGGCCTTCGTCACGCCGGCTTCGGCCGCCACGGTGTCGACGCCCACGGCGTGGATGCCGTCGCGGTAGAACAGCGCCGACGCGGCCTTGAGCACCTTCGCGCCCGCGTCCCCGGGACGAGTCCGGCCCACGACACTCCCTCCGAACAGTTCGGTATGGCTTCCACCTGCATATATCTTAGCATCATTTGACAACAGACAGACCTGTCTGTTCGCTGATGGGTATGAAGACGGACCGGTGGTGGACCACGGCCGCGACCGGCGCGGTCGTGATCGCCCTCTGCTACGGGTTCGCGCGCTACGCGTACGGGCCGTTCGTGCCGCGGTTCAGCGAGACGTTCGGGCTCACGCCGGTCGGTGTCGGCGTGCTCGGCGGGCTGTCCACCGCGGGCTACGGCCTGGGGCTGTTGCTCGCGCCCCGGACGTCGGCGCGGTCGGCGCGCGGCACCGTGCTGCTGGCGGCGGCGTCGGCGACGCTCGGACTGGGGCTGATGGCCCTCGCGCCGCAGGTCACGGTGTTCGGCGCGGGGATCGTCGTGGCGGGGGCCGGCGCGGGCCTCGTCTCGCCCGGCGTGGCCCAGCTGATCGGCGAGACGGTCGCGGCGCGCTCCCGCGCGCGGGCGCAGACGTGGGCCAACACCGGCACCGGCCTCGGGCTGGCCGCGTCGGCGTTCACTCCCCTGCTCGCGCTGGGCTGGCCGGTGATCTGGTCGGCGTTCGCCGCCCTGGGTGTGGTGGTGACCGTGGCCGCCTGGCGGCTGGTGCCGCGCTCGCCCCGCGTCCCCGCGGCCTCCGGTCCCGTCCGCGGGATGGCGCCGCTGGTGGCGAACTCCGTCCTCATCGGCGTGACGAGCGCGCCGTACTGGACGTTTTCCAGCTCGCGGCTCGCCGGAACCGGGCTGAGCCCGGTCGCCGCGACCTGGTGCTGGGCCACGATCGGCGTGGCCGGCCTGCTCGGCGGCCTGGCCGGGCGCGCGGCCGGGCGCGCGGGCCTGCGGCCGGTCAACCTGGTGACGTGGACGCTGGCGGCGGCGGGCATCGCCCTCCTGGCGCTGCCCGATCCGGGCGTGCCCCTCGCCCTGCTCTCCAGCGCGCTCTTCGGCTGCACCTACATGGCGCTGACCGGGCTGTGCATCCTCTGGGCGGCCCGCCTGTCCCCCGAGCGGCCCGCCCACGGCATCACCTGGTCGTTCGCCGGGCTCGGCGTCGGCCAGACCGTGGCCTCACCGCTGGCCGGGGCGGCCGCCGCGGGCCTCGGCTCCGCGGCCGTGTTCGGGCTGACCGCGCTGGTGGCGCTCACAGCGTGGACGCAGCTCCACCCCCGCCTCGGGCCGCCCTGATCACGCCTTCTTCGCGCGGCTCGGGGCGACCCGCGGCGGTTCGTTGGGCATCTTCGGGTACACCGGTGGCCACGGCGCGTCCATCAGGCCGTCCGCCATGTCCCGTTCGGACATCGCCAGCAACGGCTCGATCGACTGCGGCCGCTTCCCCGCCCCGGCCCACGGGTCGCCGCGCTCAGCGAGGCGCGCCGGGACCGTGGTCAGCGTGAGCCGGTCCGGCTCGACGGTGTCCAGCTCGTCCCAGCCGATCGGCGTCGAGACCTGGCCGCCGACGCGCGGGCGCACGCACCACGTCCCGAACACCGTCTTGTGCGGGGCGTTCTGGTTGAAGTCGACGAACACGCGCGACCCGCGCTCTTCCTTCCACCACTGCGCGGTGATCTTCTCCGGGTGCCGGCGTTCGAGGGCACGGGCCAGCGCGACCGCGGCGGCCCGCACCTGGAAGCCGTCCCAGCGCGGCTCGAGCAGCACGTACAGGTGCAGCCCACGCGAACCCGACGTCTTCAGCTGGCTTTCGATGCCGTGCTCGGCCAGGAACTCCCGGGTCAGCACCGCGGCTTCGCGCAGCTCGTCGAAGCCGATCCCGGGCGACGGGTCGAGGTCCACGCGCAGTTCGTCGGTGACCTCGGGGGTGTCCGCGCGGTACGGCCAGACGTGGAAGCCGAGGCAGCCGAGGTTCACCGCCCAGAGGATGTGGGCCAGGTCCTTCGCCACCAGCGCGTCGCTCGTCGTGCCGTTCGGCGTCGAGACGACCGTGGTGGTCAGCCACGGCGGCGCGCCCTTGGGAACGCGTTTCTGGTACCAGTTCTTGCCGCCGGCGCCGTCCGGGTAGCGCTCGAGCAGCAGCGGACGACCACCGAGCCGGTCCAGCAGCGGCCCCGAGACGGCCCGGTAGTACTCGACGAGGTCGAGCTTCGTCTCCCCGCGCTCCGGGAAGTAGACCTTGCCCGGGCTGCTGACCTTGACCTCGACGCCGTCGACGTCGAGCAGTACCGCCTCGCTCACCGCGCCTCCCCGAACAGTTTCGCGAGCTCGGCGGGCGGCGCCTCGTCGAGCTGGGCGTACGTGCACGACTCCGGCGTGCGGTCGGGCCGGAACCGGACCAGCCGCCCGCCGTGCCGGAACCGGCCGCCCTGCAGGTGCTCGTAGCGGACCTCCGCCACCCGCTCCGGGCGCAGCGGCTCCCACGAAAGGTCCTTCTGCGGCGCCCACCGGCTGTTGACGCCCGGCTGCCGCCCCGGCTCGGGCTCGTACTCGGCCCAGGACCGCCACGGGTGGTTTTCGAGCGCGTTCTCCCGCAGCGGCGCCAGCTCCTCGACCAGCTCGGCCCGCCGCGCCTTGGTGAAGCTGCTGGCCACCCCGACGTGGTGCAGGACGCCCTGCTCGTCGAACAGCCCGAGCAGCAGCGAACCGACCCCGGCGCCGTCCTTGTGCCAGCGGAACCCGGTGACGACGCAGTCGGCCGTGCGCTCGTGCTTGACCTTCAGCATGACCCGTTTGTCCTGCTCGTACGGCAGGTCGGCCGGCTTGGCCATGACGCCGTCGAAACCCGCGCCCTCGAACCGGGTGAACCAGTCCTCGGCCTGCGCCGGGTCCTCGCTCAGCGGCGTGAGGTGGACGCGCTGCAGCCCATCGGCGTTCGTGGCGAGCACGCTTTCGAGCTGCTTGCGCCGCTCGCGGAACGGCTCCTCGGTGAGGTCGGTGTCGTCGAGGGCGAGCAGGTCGAAGGCGATGAAGCTGGCCGGCGTCTCCTCGGCGAGCTTGCGCACCCGCGAGGCCGCCGGGTGCAGCCGCAGCTGCAGCACCTCGAAGTCGAGCCCGGCCGGCGTGACCAGCACGATCTCGCCGTCCACGACGCAGCGGGGCGGCAGCGCGGCGGCCAGCAGCTCCACCAGCTCCGGGAAGTACCGGGTCAGCGGGCGGTCGTTGCGCGAGCCGAGCTCGATCTCGTCGCCGTCGCGGAACACGATGCACCGGAAGCCATCCCACTTGGGCTCGTAGAGCAGCCCCGGGGCACGAGGCATTTCGTGCACCGCTTTCGCGAGCATCGGCCGCACCGGCGGCATGACGGGCAAGTCCACCGCGCGAGCTTAAAACACGGGTACGACACTTCCTCGGCGAAAGACCCAGCCGGGCGTGATACACACTCCCTCGTGACCACCGAACGCCCCGCACCGCCCCTGACCGGGGGCGAGCGCGAAATGCTGCGCACCTTCCTCGACTTCCACCGCGCCACCCTCGCGATGAAGTGCGACGGACTGTCCGACGAGGACCTCCGCCGGGCCTCGAGCCCGCCGTCGACACTGTCGTTGCTGGGCCTGGTCCGGCACATGGCCGAGGTCGAGCGCACCTGGTTCCGGCGGGTCATCAACGCCGAGGACATCCCGCTGCGGTGGTCACCCGAAGGCGACTTCCAGGCCGCTTACGACGCGAGCTCGTCGACGCGTTCCGAGGCGTTCGAAGCGTGGGAGGCCGAGGTCGCGCACTCGCGCAAGATCGAAGAAGCGGCCGAGTCCCTGGACGTCACGGGCCACCAGCCACGCTGGGGCGAGGACGTCTCCCTGCGGCTGGTGATGCTGCACATGATCCACGAGTACGCTCGCCACAACGGCCACGCGGACTTCCTCCGGGAAGCCATCGACGGCGTCACGGGAGCTTGAGGGGTGGACGCCGAAGCTCCGCCAGCACCAGCCCGCTGCGCGGCTTCGGCGTGAAGTAGGTGGCCTTGCGCGGCATCCGGCGGCCCGCCGCGTGCACGGCCAGGACGTCGCCGTAGCCGACCGGGGCCAGCAGCACCACCGCGTCCGCGTCCGGCGGCAGCGGGCGCCCGGCCGGGAGCGGGCGGACGCACGGCCCGTCCGGGTCGATGCCGAGCGCGCGGGCGAAGAGGACCTGCTCGACGAGCTCGTGGTCGATCACCGGCTCGGGCCGGTCCGGGGCCGGCAGCGGCACTCGCAGCACCGCCGAGCCGGCGCGCACGACGGCCTCGCCGGTGACGGGGACCGCGTGGTCGTCGTACCGGACGTCCAGACCGGCCGCGGACCAGCGCGACACCAGGTCCTCCGGGCCGAGGCCGGTGCCGGTGAGGACGCGGTGGATCGCGCCGATCCGCAGCGCGGGCCCGGCCGTGACCAGGGCCAGCAGCGCGCCGTGCCCGGCGGCCGCGGCGGCGGCCACGCGGTGGTTGCCGTCGGCGACGAGCAGGTCGGCGTCCGCGACCGCGGCCAGCAGCCGGCTCTGCAGCGGCCCCTCCGGCACCACCCACAGGTCGTGCCGCCGGCCGGCCGCGTCCGAAGTGGACAGATCGGGCAGGCCGAGCGCGGCGCACGCCTGCTCGACCTGTTCGGTCAGCTCCGGGCCACCGGCGGCCGGGACGAGCAGCGCGGCGCTGGTCGCGCAGCCGAGCCCGGCGAGCACGGCGGCCCGTTCGGCGACGACGTCGGGGTAGACGTCCTCGGTGTGGCGGACGCGCGCGGCGCCGTCGGCGGTCACCGCCGCCGGGTCGACCAGGCAGAGCAGGCCGAGCGCGACGCCGTCGGGCCCCTCGATCCGGTAGGGCGCGACGACGTCGCGGACCGGCCGGTAGTAGCGCTTGCGGAGCCGTTCGAGCACGGCACGGGCGATGGGGACGGCGGCGGTCAGGCCGAGCCCGCGGGCCAGCGCCGCGGGGGTCCGCGCGGGGTGCTGCACGGCCAGCAGGCTGTCGGCGGCACCGGGCGCGGCCAGCGCGGCGATCACGCGGTCGGGCTCGGCGAACTCGTCGACGTCGGGGCCCGGAACCGCGTCGCGGACCACCCACCCCTGGCCGATCGGCCGGATCCAGTCGCTCATCCTGTCCATCTTGCGCCACCGGCCCCGGGAAATTCGCTGGGGCCGGTGTCCCCGGGATGGAATGCTTAGGACTGCAAAGTAGTTGAGTCCGGTCATGACCGCCCCGAGGAGCACCCCGCCGATGACGACGTCCGCCGCCGCGAGAGGGGTCGGTTTCCGGTCGGACCGCGGCCCGGTCCTGATCGCGGTCATGCTCAGCACGGCGCTGGTCGCGCTGGACAGCACGATCATCGCGACGGCGGTGCCGTCGGTGGTCCGCGACCTGGGCGGGTTCGCGCAGTTCCCGTGGCTGTTCTCGATCTACCTGCTCACCCAGGCGGTGACGGTGCCGCTGTACGGCAAGTTCGCCGACGTCCTCGGCCGCCGCCCGGTGATGTTCTTCGGCATCGCGGCGTTCCTGGTCGGTTCGGTGCTGTGCGGAGCGGCGTGGAGCATGCCGGTGCTGATCGCGGCCCGCGCGGTCCAGGGCATCGGGGCGGGCGCGATCCAGCCGATGTCGATGACGGTGATCGGCGACCTCTACACGGTCGAGGAGCGCGCCCGGGTGCAGGGCTACGTGGCGAGCGTCTGGGGCGCGGCTTCGGTGGTCGGCCCGGCCCTCGGCGGCCTGTTCGCCGAGTACCTGGACTGGCGCTGGATCTTCTTCATCAACCTGCCCCTGGGCGCGATCGCGGCGCTGATGCTGCACCGCAATTTCAGCGAGCGCGTGGAGCGCAAGCCGCACAAAGTCGACTACCTGGGCGCCGGGCTCCTGACGGTCGGCTGTTCTTTGGTGATTTTGGGCCTCCTCGAAGGCGGCGTGGCGTGGGCGTGGGGTTCCCTGCCGAGCGTGGCGATCTTCGTGACGGGCGCGGCGCTGCTGGTGGCGTTCGTGCTGGCGGAGAAGCGGGCGGCGGAGCCGGTGCTGCCCCTGTGGGTGTTCACCCGCCGCGTCCTGGTGGGCGGCAACCTGGTGGCGGTGGTGGTGGGCGCGGTCCTGATGGGCCTGACGTCGTACCTGCCGACGTATGCGCAAGGGGTCCTGGGCGCGGGAGCGCTGGTGGCGGGCTTCGCGGTGGCGGCGTTGACGGTGGGCTGGCCGATATCGGCATCCCTGGCGGGCAAGATCTACCTGCGCATCGGCTTCCGCGACACGGCGTTGATCGGCAGCGTGTTCATCATCGCGGGCGGCGTCCTGGTGGCGCTGCTGGGCGCGGGATCATCGCTGTGGGCGGCGGCGTTCGCGGCGTTCGTCCTCGGAGTGGGTCTGGGGTTGGCGGCGAGCCCGACGCTGGTGGCGATCCAGTCGGTGGTGGGCTGGGACCGCCGCGGGGTGGTGACGGCGACGAACCTGTTCAGCCGGTCGTTGGGCAGCGCCGTGGGGGCGGCTGTGTTCGGGGCCATTGCCAATGCGACGTTGGCGGACCGGTTCGCTCACCCGCCGGAGGGCGTCGGGAAGCTGCCGGCTTCGGTGGACGCCACGAGCCTCGTGTTGGGCGGGCATGCCGACTCACCGGCGGCGGTGTTCGTCCGGGGCGCGTTGGCGGATGCCACGCACTATGTGTTCCTGGGGTTGGCGGCGGTGGCCGTTCTTTCGGTGGGGGCTCTGCTGCTGATGCCTCGGAAGACCGAGCACCTGGAGTTCTGAGCACGTTTCCCCGGCACGGGCGGAATTGATCAAACGGCACGTCCATCCACTCTTCGAGCTGCACGTGCAAGCGGATGCGCACCTGCTCGATACGTTGACACGACTGAGAAGTCCGCTCTGGCGGACGTCCAGGAAATGTCATGAATTTGACCCGGAATGAAGGGGCAACCGCGCAGCCGGACGTGCGTTATCCTGCTCTCGGCGGTGTTGATCCGTCACGTTCCGCAGTTAAGATTCATGCACGCCTACGCGACGTTCCGGCCTCAATGCCGACCCGGCCGGCCGGCACGCGCCCGTCCAGAAGCGGGGGAACGCACGTGGCCGAACAGGTCGGGCAACCTTCGATCGAGACCGACTCACTCAACCTGACCTGGGTGAAGAGTTCGGCCAGCAGCAGCAGCGGGAGCGACGCCTGCGTGGAAGTAGCCAGATCGGCCGCCCAGGTGTACCTGCGAGATTCGAAAGCGCCCGAGCCAACGCTGTCGGTCACCTCGGAGGCGTGGCGAGCATTCCTCGACCGCCACCACCTGTAATCCGGACGGACACCTCAGCCTGGTCTGGCCCCACCACGGGCCCGACCAGGCTTTTTGTTGCCCTGAGTGGCGCACGCGCGAGGCCCCAGCGGCCAGCTTGCAGCAATCCACCTGCCATTCAGGGTGAATACATCCTGACGCCTGCCAATCCTGGTGCTATCGTTCTGCTATGTGGCACATCGACAGGATGCCACCCGAGCGGCAAGGGAGTGAAACGATCATGACTAGGGCGCACTCGCCAGTGGTCAGCCAGCGGCGAGTGCTGGCAGAGATAAGGGAGGCGCGAGAAGCCCTGCAGCTCACCCAAAAGGACGTCGCGGAAGCGCTGGACTGGTCGACTTCGAAGCTCATCCGCATCGAAAACGGCGCCGTGGGCTTGTCGATCACCGACCTGAAAGCCCTTCTCCTGCACTACGGCATCACCGACCGGGATCGCGTCGAAACCTACGTCGCCATGGCCAAGGCCGGCCGGGAACCCGGCTGGTGGGATCAGTACAAGCGATTCGTCAAACCCGAGTTCGTGAAGTTCCTCGGCCTGGAGACGGCGGCAACCGTCCTCCGCCAATACCAGCTGCACCTCGTGCCGGGGCTGCTGCAAGTACCGGAGTACACCCGCTCTCTGGTCACTAACAACACCGGAGACCCCGACGTACAGGCACGACGGATCAAACTGCGTGCCGATCGGCAAAGACGGCTCGAAGACACCGAACTCGAGCACTTCTTCATCCTCGATGAGTCAGTGCTGCACCGTCGCATCACCGACGGCGAGAACTGGCTGACCCAGCTACGTCACCTGCGTGAAGTGGCCCAGAAGCCCAACGTGACCCTGCAGGTCCTGCCGTTCAAAGCGGGATGGGTGGAGGGGATGCAGAGCTCCTTCGAGCTCCTTCAGCTCTCCGAGCAGTCCAACGACCTGTTCCTCAACCTGGAGCAACCCGACGGCGACCAGTTCTTCGACGACGTGATCGGCGCCGAAAAGGCCGCCCAGTTCATCCAGATCTTCTACCGCTTGGAGGACGCTGCCCTGACTCCGGACGAAACACCCGCCTTCATCGACAGCATGCTGCGGAAGCTGGAGGACTGAATGAAACGCGCATAAGGAAGCGGCCCCTGGCTGGTACCCAGGGACCGCTTCGGAAGGGCAATACCTCCGACCCACCTTGACGCAAGCGCGGACATACTGCCGAGGCGCCAGCATACGACCCCGCATCCCGGGGACGAAGCCACCGTCTGGGGCCAATGACCCATGATCATCACTCCGGGGACACGAAGTCACTCTGATCGGTGACTCGAAGCCACTGAGGCTGAACACGCGGACCACAAGTCCGTAGCCGGCCTTCGAGGTGTCTCTCCCTTGGACAGGGTTGTCCGCGTTGCACCGCCGGCCGAGGCGGTGCCGCACTCGGTCGCGTTCACGCGATCGCAACCCATGTCCAGCCCGCCGCCGACGTGAGCGGCCCGCTCGAGGAGACACCCATGAAGGTCGATGTCCGTGCCGACCACAGACCGTACCCCGCGCTGGCCAGCCGAGCCGGTGCGCTGCGCTACGCCTCTTGCCGAGAGGAGTGGCCACGATGCTCGACGACGACGGAGTAGCCGGCAGGGAGCACTGGGCGACCCGGATCGGTCAGTCCGTTCTCGTGCTCGCCCCGCACATCGTGGCCCTCGCGCGGCTCGAAGACCTCGTCCCCCTCATCGAGACTGATCACCGGACGATGCGGGTCTACGCCGTTCCGGAGGACGGGGAAGACCGGCCGGATACCGCCGAACGCATCCGCACGAGTGGTGGCGTCCTCCTGTCCATGCCGGAAGCCGGCCGGGGTTCGCACGGGCTGGTGCTCGGCGCGAGTCCTCGCGGTCTCTGGGACGTCCGGGGACCGGTGCTCATGGTTTCCCACGGTGGTGGGCTCGGACAGTACCGGCCCCAGCGCACCGAAACCGACGGCGAGCTCGTCACCAGCCTCGATCCCACGCAGCTGATGCGAGCCGGCCGGGTCCGGCCCGACCGGATCGCGCTCGTCCACGACCGGGAAATGCAGCTTCTCGGCGAGATCTGCCCGGACGCCGTCCCGCACGCCTTCGTCGCCGGGGACATCGCCTTCGATCGGCTCGTCGCCGCCGCCGAGTTCCGCGACCAGCACCGGCGCGCCCTCGGTGTCACCGACGATCAGGAAATCCTCCTCGTCACGTCGACGTGGTCACCCCGGTCCGGCTTCGGGCACAACCCGGAGATGTTCCGGCAGATCGTCGACGCCGCACCCGGCGCAAAGGTGGTCGCTTCCCTGCACCCTCTGATCTGGAGCCAGCACGGTGTCGGCCAGGTGCTCGGCTGGCTCTCGGACGCCATCGAGGCCGGGCTCGACATCCTGGTTCCCTACACCGACTGGCGTGGCGCCGTCGCCGGCGCCGACTACGTGATGGCCGACTACACCTCCGTCGGCACCTTCGCGGCCGGCCTCGGCACCCCCGTCCTCCGGCTTCCCCATGGGCCTCAGCCCCTTCTGGAAGGCACGCCCACCGCGGTCCTCGCCCAGCTCACCCCCGTCTGGGACGTCTCCCGCCCCCTCCTCCCCCAGCTCCACGCGGCCGCCGACGCGCAGTCACGCGGGCTCGGCGCCCGCGTTGCCGGCCTCCTGACCTCGCGCCCCGGAGAAGCCGCGAACATCCTCCGGAAGGAGATGTACGCCCTGCTCGGTCTCGGCGAACCGGTGCGAAAAGTCCCGTTGTCCCCTGCACCCGTACCCCAGCGACTGTCCTGGCCCGCCATTCCGCTGCCGCGAAGCCGGCCGGGCGGGTGACCGACCCCCTGCGTTGGACCTACGCGCTCGCCTCCGGCGCGAAGGGCTGCTTCGTCACCGCCGGGCGCGGACAGCACCCGGCTCTGGCGGACGTCCTGATCCACCCCGCGACCCCCGTGTTCGCCGACGCCCGGGCCGTGATCGCGGCATCATTCGCCGAGCTGCCCGGGCTTTCCGTCGCCGCCGTGGGGTGGGTCGTCGGGCACCGCTCCGGTGATCTCGGAGTAGTGCGGGGCGAGCTCGCCGCCGTCGCCGGGTACCTCTGGGTTCTCAGGGGCCGGCGGCTCGGCGAACTCGACGTCGTGACGCCGCAGGCGGGCGCGGACCCGCTCGACCTGCGGCCCACCGACCTGCTCGTACAACTGCAATGCCTCGACGAGGTGGGTGCGGACCGCCCTCGGGTCGTTCTCGCACTCCGCCACGTCGGCGAAACCGACGAGGACGTCCGCCTGGTAGAACACTGACCCCGACTCCGCCAGCACCGCGTGCGCCCGCTCCAGGCGACGCTTCGCCGAGGCGACGTCGCCGCCGCGGGCGTCCAGGCGGGCCAGGCCGACCAGGACCTTGGCCTCGTCCTTCTCGTCACCCAGGCCGGCGAACATCCGGCGCGCCCGTTCGAGGTGTTCGGCCGCTTCGCCGTCGCGATCGACCGTCGCCAGGAGGTCGCCGATCCGGCGGTGGCGTTGCGCGACGCCGCGTTCGATGCCGAGTTCCGCCTCGATCGCCATGCTGCCGGTGAAGAACGAGACCGCCGCCGGGACGTCACCGCGGCCCTGCGCCGCCGTTCCCAGCTGGTCCAGGGCCACCGATTCGTTGTGCCGGCTCCCGGCCGCGCGCGCCAGCTCCAGCGCGCGGCCGCATTCGCGCTCCGCGGCCTCGAACCGGCCCAGGTCGAGGTACGCGCGGCCGAGCTGGCAGCGCAGGCGCGACTCCGCGACCGGATCCTGGCAGCGCTGCGCCGCCGCGATGCCGATCTCGTGCGAGCGCAACCACCGGGGGAAGTGCTTGCGGTGCAGGAACAGCTCCCACAGGGCCTCGCACAGCTGCCACGCCAGCCGGTCGTGCCCGTGTTCACCGGCTTCCTCGAGCACCGCCAGCACGTTCGGCAGCTGCCCGTCGAGCCAGTCGAGCGCTTCCCGTCCCGAGCCGAACGCGGGCGGTGCGGTGCGGTACTGCTCGCACACCGGGCTGATCCGCCAGCGCAGCGGGATGACGACCATGTTCGCCCGCGTCATCTCGTGCAGGAACCAGGTCGCCACCCGCGGGAGCACCTCGGCGCGGCCGTCGTCACCCTGCGCGTGGGCGTGCAGGCGGACGAGGTCGTGGAACCGGAACCGGAGCTCATCGACCTCCTCCAGGAGGCTCGCGTCCACGAGGACTTGCAGGCCGTCGGCCGTCGCGGGCTCGGCCAGGCCGGCCGCCGCCACCGCCACGTCGACGCCGAACGTCGCACCCGGGAACTCGCTCAGCAGCCGGTACAGCGTGGCGGCCGTCGGCGGCAGGGCCCGGTACGACCAGTCGAACATCGCCGACACCGGGGCGTCGCCTTCCGATGCCAGCCTGCTCAGCCGGGATCGTTCGTCGCCGAGTTCGGCGACCACCCGCGCGACCGGCCACCGCGGCCGGGACGCCAGCCGGGCCGACGCCACGCGCAGCGCGATCGGCAGCCGTCCGCACAGCGCCGCCAGCTCCGCCACCTCGGCCAGCTCGCCGGCGACCCTCGACCGGCCCACGGCCCGCACCACCAGCTCGACGGCGTTCGGCTGCGAAAGGGGCGCCACGTCCAGGAACCGCGCGCCTTCGGAGCCGAGCCCGTCCAGCCGCAGGCGGCTGGTCACGACCACCAGGCAGCCGGCGGACGCGGGCACCAAGGGGCGGACCTGGGCCGCCGAGAACGCGTTGTCCAGCACGACCAGCAACCGCTTGCCCGCGGTCATCGTCCGGAACAGGGCCGCCTGCTCGGCCAGGTCGGGCGGGACGCGCTCGGGCGCCACGCCCAGCGCACGCAGGAACGCGCCGAGCGCCTCCTCCGGCAGCACCGCGGTCCCCGGCGAGAACCCCCGCAGGTCGGCGTAGAGCTGACCGTCGGGGTAGCCGGCCGCACGCCGGCCACCCCAGGTGACGGCGAGCGCGGTCTTGCCGACGCCGCCCGGCCCGACGAGCACGGCGAGCGCGGGCCGTCCACCGGTGTCTTCCCCGGCCACGTCGTCCAAGGCCGCGAGCTCGTCGTCCCGGCTGGTGAAGTGCGACGGCGCGGCCGGCAGCTGGTGGGGTACCGGAGCCGGCTCCGGTGGCCGCGGGCCGGCGATCCACACGTCACCGGTGATCGTTCCGGCCTGCACCACCACGCCGGCCGCGTCGCCCCCGAGCGAATTGCGGACTCCGGGTGGTGAGGTGGCCCCGCTCCGAGACGTCATCCGAGCA
This sequence comes from Amycolatopsis sp. CA-128772, assembly GCF_002904295.1. Taxonomy (GTDB): domain Bacteria; phylum Actinomycetota; class Actinomycetes; order Mycobacteriales; family Pseudonocardiaceae; genus Amycolatopsis. Next base: position 153,418 of record NZ_PPHG01000080.1, on the reverse strand, counting down.
CTCCCGCCGGTCCGGAACTTCCCTGTCTACCCGGCGTCCGCTCGCCGACGCACCGAAACCCGGCGGAATTACCCCGAAAGTACGCCCGTCCGTCAGAATCGGATGGCTGCGGCCGCGATCAGGAAGGGCTCACCGTGCTCGCCGAACTTCCGCCGTACCGGGCTCTGCTGGTGGTCGACACCAAGGGGTTCGGCAGCAATTCCGATACCGCCCAAGCCGTCGTCTCCGAGGCCATCCCCGATGTGCTGGCTCTGGCTTTCGAACGCGCCGGGCTGAGTGAAGTGTGGGACACGCCCCTGTTCCCGCACGGGACCGGTGACGGCTACGGTCTCGGCTTCGATCCGCGGTTCCTGCCCGCCGTCGTGAGCCGGTTCTTCGATGAGCTTCAAGTCGTCCTCGCCGAGCGGGATGCGCGGCTTCGGCCGGGTGCGCGGTCCGTGCGGTTGCGGATGCGGGCCAGCCTGAACGTCGGGCCCGTGCTCGAACCCGCTGACGGGACGACCTCGGCCGCCGCCGCCGTCGGGAGTGCGGTCATCACCACCCACCGGCTGCTCGATGCCGGCCCCGTGCGGGCCCTGCTGGAGCGGTCGGATCCCGATCAGACCTTCCTCGCCGTCGCGCTCTCGCAGCGGGTCTTCGAAGACGTGCTGGCCAGCGAATACGCCACCTTGCCCGCGACGAAGGTCGTACCGGCGGACGTCTCGGTCAAGGAGTACCGCGGGACCGTCTACCTCTACGTCCCGAACCCGAGCGGGGACCTGCTGCGGTACGGGGCCGGTGACTACGCCGAAGAGCTGGCCGCGGCCAAGGCGGCCATCGATCCGGGGCCGGCGCCGGAAAGCACCTCCAACGTCATCAACGGCATGCACGGCGGGACCGCCATCCAGGTCGGCCGGCTGCACGGCAACCTCAACCACGGCTAGTTCTGCAGCGGCACCAGCTCCGCCTGGAACTTCTCCAGGAAATCCGGGAAATCGCCGTGCGCGGGGCGGATGACGAATTTCGACAGCCCGGCCTCGATGTGCTGCTCCACCAGGCGCCGGGCCTCCGGCCAGCTCGTCGCGACCAGGTCCGGCAGCGGGACGCCGGGACTCCGGCGGGCCGCCACCGCCGCGAGCTCGGGCGGCACGCCGTGGTCGGCCACCGCCAGGCTGAGCCCGAAGTGGTCTTCTTCGATCTCGCGGCCCGCCTCCGCGGCGGCCTCCTGGATGGCGAGGCGGGCGGCCCGCGCCTGGGCGGGCGTGTGGAAGCTGCCCAGCCAGCCGTCCGCGAGCCGGCCCGTGCGGCGCAGGGCCGCCGGGGCCGACCCGCCCAGCCAGACGTCGAGGCGCTTCGCCGGGCGCGGACCGAGACGGGCGCCGTCGACGTCGAAGAACTCGCCGTGGAAGGACACTTCGTCCTCCTCCAGCAGCCGTCGCAGCAGCACCAGCGATTCGTCGAACACCGCCGCGCGGCGGCCCGGCGGCACCGGGAACAGGGCGTTCTCCGCGGCGCGGGCCGGGCGGAGGCCGAACACCGGCAGCACTCGCTTGGGCGCGAGGCCGGCCAGCGTGCGCAGCTGTTTCGCGACCAGGACGGGATGGCGGCCCGGCAGGATCGCCACGCCGGTGCCGACCTTGAGCTTCGACGTCCGCGCGAGCGCGTGCGCCATCCCGATCATCGGGTCGACTTCGGGCGAGTAGACCAGCTCGGACAGCCACAGCGAGTCGACGCCGGCTTCTTCCAGCCGCTGCGCCAGCCCGGCGAACTCCGCCGGACCGGTGCCGGCCGCGGGGGCGACACCCAGCCTGATCTTCAGCACACCGGGTCCAACCCCGCCCGGCGGCGGGGCATTCCTCAGGCCGTCGCGGCGATGACGCGGCTCAGCACGCCGTGCAGGGCTTCCAGCTCGGCCACCTCCATGCCGAGCGTCTCGACCACCTTGTACGGGATCTTCTCCGCCTCGGCCCGCAGCGCCCGGCCGGTACCGGTCAGCTCCACCGTCAGCCGGCGCTCGTCCGAGCGGCTGCGGCTGCGCGTGAGGTACCCCAGCGCTTCCAGGCGCTTGAGCAGCGGCGACAGCGTCGCCGGCTCGTGGCGCAGGGCCGCGCCGAGCTCCTTCACCGACCGCGGTGACTGCTCCCACAGCGCCAGCATCACCAGGTACTGCGGGTGGGTGAGGCCGTACGGCTCCAGCAGCGGCCGGTAGATCGCAATCACGCTGCGCGAAGCCACCGACAGCGCGAAGCACACTTGCCGGTCCAGCTTCAGGGGGTCTTCACCCAGGTCGATCATGCGCGGTCCTCACGTGGCCCATCGAACAATTAGTGCACTAACTATTAGGGTACTGTAGACCTCATGGAACGACCTGGTGTGCTTCGCTGGATCGGCTACGCGGTCGGGGTCAAGCTGCCGGCCCGCTTCGACGCGTGGGCGTTGCACGATGCGACGTCGAAGCACTGGCGTGCCCGGTACGTGCTGCAGCGCTCGGTCGGCATCGTGCCGCTGTGCGCCGTCTGGCTGCTGCTGCCCGGCTCGATCTGGCTGCGGCTTTCCCTGGTCCTCATGGCCGCCCTCGTCGCGTACTTCTACTCGTGCGCGTACATGGAGGAGAGCGTCGAGCACCGGCTCGGCCGGCAGGGCTTCCCGCACGACACCGGCCGCCGCATCCGGGGCGAGGCCGCCGAGGCGAAGAACGCCGAGGCGACCGCCCGGTACCTCGCGCGCTACCGGACGCCGTCGGAGGGGTAGCCGCCGGCGGGTTGGCTACAGTCGGGGGACGATGAGACGCAAGCTCCGCCCGCCGATCCCGCCCCGCCACGGGCTGGACCCCGCCCGGCTCAAACTGCCCGACGGCGAGTGGCCGACGCTGCTGGCGCACCTCGTGGACCGGCTGCCGCGCGTGGCGCCGGGCCGCATCGAGGAGATGCTGCGGGAAGAACGCATCCACGGCACGGACGGCCCGCTCGGTGTCGACACGCCCTACGCGCCCGGCTCGTTCATCTGGTTCCACCGCGACCTGCCGGACGAGGTGCCGGTGCCGTTCGCGATCGACGTCGTCCACCGCGACGAGCACCTGCTGGTCGTCGACAAGCCGCACTTCCTGGCCACCATCCCCCGCGGGCAGCACGTCCTCGAGACCGCCCTCGTGCGGCTGCGCCGGGAGCTCGACCTGCCGCAGCTGTCCCCCGCGCACCGCCTCGACCGCGTCACCGCGGGCCTGGTGATGTTCGTGATCACGCCCGGGCTGCGCGGGAAGTACCAGACGCTGTTCCGCGACCGCCGGGTACACAAGGAGTACGAGGCGATCGCGCCGTACGACCCGTCGCTGACGCTGCCGAGGACCGTCCGGAGCCGGATCGTCAAGGACCGCGGGGTGCTGGCCGCGCAGGAGGTGCCGGGCGAGCCGAACGCCGAAACGTACGTCGACCTGCTCGAACACCGCGCCGGCCGGGGCCGGTACCGGCTGGTGCCCTCGACCGGCCGGACCCACCAGCTGCGCGTGCACCTGAGCGGCCTCGGCGTCCCGATCCTCGGCGACGACTTCTACCCGCAGCTGCGCGAGAAGCCCCTCGGTGACTTCACGAAGCCCCTGCAGCTGCTGGCCAAGGTCCTCGACTTCGACGACCCGCTGACCGGCGCGCACCGCCACTTCACCAGCACGCGGCGGCTGACCGCCTGGGACGACCCGGACGCCTGGGCGGCGCCCCCGGCGTGACCCGGGGCCGCCGCCGCGGCCGTCACCGGTGCCAGAACCTGATGCCGCTCCACTGCACGGTGATCGGGCCCGCGCCGCTCGACGTGCGGTAGGAGCCGAACTTGTCGTAGTAGCTGCCACCCGGGCTCGAGATCGTCTGCTTGAGCGAGCCGTTGAGGTACACCTTGTGCGAGCTGCCGACCTGGTTGATCGTGTTGACCCGCACCGACGTGCCGACGGTCGCGCCGCTGCCCAGCGTCGCCCCGCCTTCCACGGCGTACATCCGGCCGCCCTTCTCGACGGCCAGCAGGAAGTACGGCCCGGCGTTCGAGCCGTCCCGGAAGGTCTGCTTGAGGCTGATCCGGGTGCCGGTCATGCTGGTGATCTTGAACGAGCCCTCGAACTGGTGGGTGCCGCCGGTGTAGGTGGTGTAGCGGCGTTCCGCGCGCTGGTCACCACCGCCGGTGGAACAGGTGAGCTGGAACGTCAGGCCGGAGACCTGGCCGCAGCCGCGTTCCTGCTCCGAGTAGCCCGGCGAGTCCGCGGTCCACGGACCGGTTCCGACCTGGGCGTCCGCCGCCGGGGCGAAGATCGCGAGCCCCGCCGCGACCGCGGCGAACACGCCCGCACCGTGAAGTCTGCGCACCGTCAACCTCCTGTGTCACTCGAGGCGGCGGTGTCCCGGCCAAAGGTCCAGACCTTTAGCGGTGTGCGTGTGACTGTACGAGCCTCGGCCGCGGTGGACAAGTCCCAGTTCCCGCCCGTCGACGTGTCGGAGATTTTCCTCGAAAGGGCTGTCGAATCCGGCGTTCCCCGTTCGACAGACTTGCAGGAACAAGATCGACCACCGAGGAGCAACCCCATGCGCACCCTGATCTCCAGCTCGTTCGTTTCGCTCGACGGCGTCGTCGAAGCCCCCGGCGGCGAGCCGGGCTACCGCAACTCGGGCTGGACGTTCAAGGACATCGAGTTCGACCCGGCCGCCTACGCGATCAAGGGCAGCGAGCAGGAGGAAGCCACCGCGCTGATGATGGGCCGGGTCAGCTACGCGCCGGTCTGGCCGGGCATGACCGTGGAGTTCGCCGGGTACAACGCGATGCCGAAGTACGTCGTGTCGGCCACCCTCGCCGAGACGGACCTGGTGGACAACTGGGGCGAGACGACGATCCTGCGTTCGCTGGACGAGGTCGCGGCCCTGAAGGCGACCGAGGGCGGCCCGATCATCATCGCCGGCAGCGCCACCCTGAACCGCGGCCTGGCCGACGCCGGGCTGATCGACCGCTACCACCTGCTGGTCTTCCCGGTCCTGCTCGGCGCCGGCAAGCGGCTGTTCAGCGACACCGACAAGGACAAGCAGAACCTGAAGCTCGTCGCGAGCGAGGCCTACGGCAACGGGATCCAGAAGCTGATCTACGACGTCGTGCGCTGATCGGCCCAGGTCCGGCCGGCTCGAGATGTTTCACGTAGAACATCTGTTCGAACATCGTGTACGGTCGCAGTCATGACGACCCCGGCACTGCAGGCATCGCTGTTCGGCGAGACCGGCCCCGTCACGCTGCACGCCCTGGCCCCGCGCCGGACCGAGCTCGGCTCCGGCGCCTGGATCGACGTGCAGCCCGGCTGGCTCGACGGCGCCGACGAGGTGTTCACCGACCTCGTCACCGGCGTCCCGTGGCAGGCGGAGCGGCGCCGGATGTACGACCGGCTCGTCGACGTCCCGCGCCTGCTGTGCTTCTACCGCGAAGCGGCGCCGCTGCCCCACCCCGTGCTGGCGGACGCCCGCGCCGCGCTGAGCGGGTACTACGCCGGCGAACTCGGCGAGCCGTTCCGCACGGCGGGCCTGTGCTACTACCGCGACGGCCGCGACAGCGTCGCCTGGCACGGCGACACGATCGGCCGCGGCAGCAGCGAGGACACGATGGTCGCGATCCTCTCGGTCGGCGCGGCCCGCCAGCTGGCGCTGCGCCCCCGCGGCGGCGGCGAGTCGCACCGGTACGCCCTCGGCCACGGCGACCTCATCGTGATGGGCGGCTCGTGCCAGCGCACGTGGGAGCACGCCATCCCGAAGACGAACCGGGCGGTCGGGCCGCGGATCAGCATCCAGTTCCGGCCGCGCGGGGTCCGCTGAAATCCACAGAGGACAGCCGTCGCTCCCCCGTGGGATGACCGGGTGTTCACGCTCGCGGAACCCCCGCTGTTCACCCGGCTGCGGCCGGCCCGCCGGGTCCTGGTCGCCGGGGCGGCGGGTTCGACGTCTACGCCGGCCTCCCCCTCGCCTTCGCCCTGCGCGCCCAGGGCAAGGAAGTCCACTTCGCGAACCTCGCGTTCAGCGACCTGAACCGGCTCGACCTCGACGACTGGATCGCGCCGGACGTCGCGCGGGTGCGGCCCGGCAGCGCGGGCGACGACGGCTACTTCCCCGAACGGACCCTCGCATGGCCGGCCTCGCCGCGGTGGCCGCGCTCGAGGGCGTCGACCGCGTCGTCGTCAGCCTCGGCTTCGGCATCGACACTTCCACGGCGTCTGCCACGCACACGTGCTGGAGAACCTCGCCGCCCTCGACCGGGCCGGCGGGTACCTGGGCGCGCTGTCGATCCCGCACCGAACCCGGTCAGTCCACCAGGACCGGGAGCTCGTCCAGACCGTACACAATGGACACCTTGCGGAACGAAAGCTCGTCCGCGGGCACCGCGAGCCGCAGGTTCGGGAAGCGGCGGATCAGGGCCGGGTACGCCGTGCGCAGCTCCATCCGGGCCAGCTCGGCGCCGATGCAGCGGTGGATGCCGTAGCTGAACGCCAGGTGCGACGTCGGCTCGCGGGTCGCGTCGAAGGTTTCCATGCCCGGGCCCAGCTTCGGGTCGCGGTCCGCCGCCGACAGCGACACCAGGACGATGTCGCCCTCGGCGATGCGCGCGCCGCCGATCTCCATGTCCTCCTTGGCGAACCGGGGGAACGCCATCTGCACCACCGTGAGGTAGCGCAGCAGTTCCTCGACGAACCGGTGCACCGATTCGTCGTCGCCGCGGACGGCGGCCATCGCCTTTTCGTCGCGCAGCAGCACCAGCGCGCCGAGGGCCAGCATGCTCGCCGTCGTCTCCAGGCCGCCGGTGAGCACGCCGTCGGCCAGCCCGGCCAGCTCACGGTCGTCGATCTCGTCGCCGTGTTCCTTGATCAGCATGCCGAGCAGGCCGTCGCCGGGCTGTTCGCGCTGCTTCTTGACGATGTCGAGCAGGTACGTCAGCGACTCCGACATCGCCCCGAGCGACGCGCCCGCGCCGCCGAAGAGGTCGAACCGGGCGGTGCTCAGCCGCTGGAAGTCTTCGCGGTCCTCGTAGGACACGCCGAGCAGCTCGCAGATGGTCAGCGACGGGATCGGCAGCGCGAACGCCTGCCACAGGTCGACCGGGCCGTCGGCCTTGGCCATCGCGTCGAGCTGCTCGGCGACGATCGCGTCGATCCGCGGGGCCAGCCGGCTCAGCCGGCGCATGGTGAACTCCGGGGTGAGCAGCTTGCGCAGCCGCGTGTGCACCGGCGGGTCGGCGAAGCCGAGACCGCCCGGGTTCTGGTCGGCGGTCACCCCCGCGTTGCCGACCAGGTTGCCGAAGTCGCTGGAGAAGCCGTTCGCCCGGCCGAGGACGGCCTTCGCCTCGTCGTAGCCGGTGACCAGCCAGGCGTTCATCCCGAACGGCAGGTCGAGCTTGCCGATCGGCGCCTCGCTCCGCTGCTCGGCCATCGCCGGGACCGGGTCGAGGCCGTCGCGCTTGAGCGGCAGCAGCGCCGAATCGGGCAGGATGGCCGACATCTTTTCGAGGTCAAAGCCCTTCTTCGACTGCCGGGCGAGGTACCGTCGGCCGACCCAGCCCAGGACCCGTGAGCGGAGACTCCCCATGGGACCGACAGTACCGCACTAGCCCGATCGGGTGACGGCCGGCGAGACGGGGTTCACGCCGGCTTGCGGGCCAGCAGGTACGCCTGCGGCGTCTTCTCGTACGGCCCCTGCGGCTCGCGGACCAGCCGCGCCTCCACGACCAGCCCGGCGGCGACGCACGAGTCCGCGACGAAATCCGGCTGCAGCCGGTAGGCGTCGAAGGCGACGTCGTGGCCGTAGCCGTGCGTGATGCGGCGGCGCTCGTCGCCGACCTGGAACCCCGTCAGCAGCCGCCCGCCCGGCGCCAGCACCCGCGCCAGCTCCGCCACCACCGGCGGCAGGTTCGCCGGCGGCGTGTGGATCAGGGAGTACCACGCCACCGCTCCCGCCAGGCCCCCGTCGGCGAGGTCGAGGGCGGCCAGCGAACCGACCTCGAAGCGCAGCCCGGGGTGCGCCTTCCGGGCCACCTCGACCATGCCGGGCGAGAGGTCCACGCCGAACACGTCCAGCCCGAGCGAAGCCAGGTACCCGGTCAACCGGCCCGGGCCGCAGCCGAGGTCCCCGACCGGCCCGCTCTTCCCGACCAGTTCGGCGAACGTGCTCAGCATCGCCCGGTCCCACGGGCTGTCCTCCAGCAGATCGCGCAGCTCTTCGGCGTAGGAGGCGGCGACGGTGTCGTAGGCGGTCCGGGTCTCGGTCACGAAGGCGGGTTCGGTCATGAGCCGGACCCTATCCGCGGCCACCGACAATCCGGTTCTCGGTGATCAGCCCGTGTTCACCGGCGACATAGTGCAAGTACGGCCGGCCCAGGTCGTCGGTGCCGGTGAACAGCGTCTTCGAGCGCCCGTCGGCTTCGGTGTTGACGCCGTTCGTGCGGGCCAGCACGCCGGAGGAGGCCAGCCACTCGCGCGACGCGCGCACCGGGCGCCAGGTCCGGCCGTCGCCGGTCAGGTCGGCGAGGGTCTTGGTCATGTCCACCGAGCCCGAGATGCGCAGGTTCTGGTCGTCGGTGATGGCCGCCGTCGCGTCGGTCGTCAGCGGGTAGGACCAGGTGTGCCGGTCCGCCGACCGCACCCGGCCGTCCACTGTGGACACCGAGGTTTGCTGCCCGGAGTCGGCCTGCACGACGTGCTGGGTGAAGCCGCCGCCGGTGACGTCGTCGCTGTTGCGGTAGTCGCGGGTGCGCTCGACGCGGGTGTACACGCGGCCGGCGGAGGTGTCGACGTATCCGGCCGTGACGTCGTGGCGCTTCGCGGTGACCGTCACGTTGACGCCGCCGGAGATGTCCTTCACCGCCGTCCGCCGCACCGGCACTGCCGCGACATCGCCCTGGGTGAGGGCGCCGGACGTCCGCGCGGCGTTTTTGTCGGTGTAGAGCAGGAGCGTCGGGACGACGGTGAATTCGCCGCCGATGTCCGGGAAGGAGAAGGAGAGGTCATGGGTGCCACCGTCGACGAGCCGGCCCGCGAACGGCGTCACGTCGTAGGTTTCGGCGTGCAGGCTGAAGGTGTCGATCGCGACGACCGGCCGCCACAGCTGCGGCACGATCCCGCCGGAGTAGATGTGCGGGAAGGTGACCGCGCTCCCGGCGGAAACCCCGTCGATCGCGAAGTTCGCCTCGCGGTACGGGCCCTTCCCGCAGAGGCCGGCCGCCGGGTACTTCGCCGCGACGGCGTCGGGGACGTCGTCGAACCACTGCTCGTCGCAGGCGTGGCCTTCGAGCGTGACCTCGAGGTAGGCGCGGGTGATGTTGCGCGGCAGGCCCTGCGCGGTGAAGTGCACGGTGGGCGCGGCGGGGGTCGCGTCGGCGTGCCCGAAGCCGGCGACGTGGTCGGGGGCCGCGGCCGCGGGGTGCTTGCGGTCCGCCTGGTAGTAGGTCAGCGTCACGGTCTGCGCGTAGACGCCGGTGTAGACCGCCGAGTTGTAGTTTTCGATGCCACCGTGGAACGGCTGCGGGGTGCGCAGCAGCGCGCTGTACGGGGTCAGGTCCTTGGCGAAGTGGTAGGTGATCGGGCGGCGGCCCTCGCCGCTGGGCTCCTCGGTCGTGCCCCACCAGACCTCGGTGCCGCCGATCCGCAGGTCGCCGATCCGGTCGTACTGGCGTCCCTGCACCGTCACGGTCTGGTCCATGACGACCTTCGCCCACGGCCCCGGGCAGGCTTTCGGCGGCGTCAGCGTGCCTTTGTAGTACTGCGGGGTGCCGTCGGCGGCGTTGGAGCGGAAGGCGTCGGCGAGCGTCACGGTGCAGTGCGGGGTGTCCGGCCGCGAGACAGGGGGCGCGGCGGTCACCGGGTCGTCGGTGTCGCCCTCGACGACCGGCGAAGCCACGACGACGCCGGGGAGGAGCAGCAGGGACAGGACCGCACCGATCAACACCAGTCGTCTCCGCACCGGCCGACCCTATCCCGGCCCCGCCCCGACGAACGGCTGGACATCAACGGGACAAAGCCCGGTCACGCCTTGGTCGGCGGCCACGCCGGTCCGTAGCATGCACGGCGGGTGAGGGAGGACGGCCGTGAGCAGCCTGACCGGGGACTTTCCTCCGGGCAGCTTCCTGGCGAAGCTGCCCGAAACGTCGCGGGCCGGCCTGCTCGGCCTGGGCACCCTGCGCGAGTACGCCCCGGGCCGGGTGCTGCTGCGGGAAGGCGAAACGACCGCGCACGCCTTCGTGCTCGTGACCGGGTTCGTAAAGGTGACGGCCACGACGCCCGAAGGCCACCTGGCGCTGCTCGCCATCCGCACCGCCGGCGAGCTGATCGGCGAGCTCGCGAGCATGGACGGGCAGCCCCGGGTCGCGACGGTCACCTGCGCCGGCCGGGTCCGCGCCCGGCTCGTCTCCCAGCCCGAATTCCACCGCTTCCTCGCCGGGCACGCCGACGTGGCGCTCGCGGTCGGCAGCAGCGTGGCCGGCAAGCTGCGCTGGGCCACCCGGCGGCGCGTCGACTTCGGCAGCCGCGAAGTGCGGATCCGGCTGGCGCGGGTGCTCCTGGAACTCGCCGCGGCGTACGGCACGCCGGGCCGCGGCGGGGTCGAGATCGGGGTGGACCTCACCCAGCCGGAGCTCGCCGCGCTCGTCGGCGCCGCCGAGCCGACGGTCCACCGCGCGCTCGCCGGGTTCCGGCACGCGGGCGTCGTCGGCACCGGCTACCGGCGGATCACCGTCGTCGACCGCGCCCGGCTGGAGGCCGTCGCCGACGGCTGACCCTCACGCGAGCGCGGTGACCACGAGCAGCAGCGGGCCGCAGACGAACAGCACCCCGGTGCCGGCCAGGGCCCGCCGGACGTGGCGGTGCTTGACCATGGCCAGATCCGCCAGCAGCCTCGACAGCTGGTGCGCCTCGGCGCACTGCCGGCGCACCGGGACGGGCGCGGTCGTGACGGCCCCGCTCGCGACGGTCGGAAAGGCGAACCGGTTGGGCACCGTCAGCCGTTCGGTCCGCGGCCGCAGGGCCTGGACCAGCTGGTACGCCGAATAGCCGTAGCCGGCGACGAAGCAGGCCAAGATCGCGAACACGGCGGCCCGCAGCCCCGCCGCCGGCTGGGCCGCCGGCAGGAAGGCCAGCTGCGCGGCGACGAGCGCGGTGATCGTGCTCTGCACCGCGACCACGGTGCGCACCTTGTCGTCCGCGTGCTGCACCGCGCCCTGGAACGACGTCACGGTGCTCAACGCGGTGTCCAGCTCCCGCACCAGCCCGGTCTCCGCCGCCGACGCGCGTTTCACCGCTTTCGGGCTCATCCCCGCCTCCCCTCTCCCACCCCCAGATTGGCGCGGATCGGCCACCGGCACCCCATCGGACGACGGGTTCACCGACGGGCCCCGGACGGCGGCCGACGGCCCACCGTGCGGCAGATTCCGGGGGCGGCACCGGACGCCTGAAACGTTTCAGATCATGATACGCTCACGTCTTCGCAGCGAGGGGGTTCGGTGGTCGGCATCAAGGACGTCGCGAAGCGGGCCGGCGTCTCGATCGGCACGGTGTCCAACGTGGTCAACCGGCCGCACGTCGTCGCGGCGGCCACCCGCAGCCGGGTGCTGTCGGTGATCGAGGAGCTCGGCTACGTCCGTGACGAGTCGGCTCGGCAGCTGCGCGCGGGACGCAGCCGCGTGCTCGGGCTGCTCGTGCTCGATCTCGGCAACCCGTTCTTCGTCGACGTCGCCCGCGGTGCCGAGCAGGCCGCGCACGCCGAGGGCCTCAACGTCATCACCGGCAACAGCGGCCAGCGCTCCGAGCTGGAGGCGTCGTACCTCGCGATGTTCGCCGAGCAGCGGGTCCGCGGGGTGCTGCTGAGCCCGGTGGCGACCTCCGGCGAGGCGCTGCGGACGTTCCGGCGCACCGGCACGCCGTACGTCTTCGTCGACCGCAAGGTCCCGGCCTCGGAGGCGAGTTCGGTTTCGGTGGACGACGTCGCCGGCGGCGCCCTCGCCGGGCGCCACCTCCTGGAGACCGGCCACCGGCGGATCGCGTTCGTCAACGGCCCCGCCTTCCTCACCCAGTGCCGCGACCGCGAGCAGGGCCTCCGCACGGCGATGGCCGGCTCGCCGGCGGAACTGACGGTCCTGGAGGCGATCGGCCTCGACGTGACGTCCGGCCGCGACGCCGGCGCGCGCCTGCTCGGCATGAGCCCGCGCCCGACGGCGGTGTTCTGCGCGAACGACCTGCTGGCGCTCGGGGTGCTGCAGGCGATGGTCGGCGCGGGCGTCCGCGTCCCGGAGGAGATGGCGATCGTGGGTTACGACGACATCGAGTTCGCGGGCGCGGCGGCGGTCCCGCTGACGTCGGTCCGCCAGCCGGCGCGCCGCCTGGGCCGCACGGCGGCGGAGCTGCTGCTGGCCGAGACGTCGGACCCGAAACCGGAACGGCAGGCCGTGGTGTTCACCCCGGAGCTGGTGGTGCGCGAGTCGACCCGGGTGCGCCGCTGACGGCTCAGGTCCCGGCGAACAGGCGGTAGTCCAGGACGACGTACCCGGTGTGGTCGCCGGAGGAGTGCAGGTCGTTGCACCGGACCCAGCCGACCCGGCCGCCGGAGGTCCGCACGCAGAACCCCATCCCGTTGCTGAGCCCGAAGTTCGCCCCGGCGACCGGCTTGTCCCCGGCCACCGCCTGGGGCACCCGGCGCTCGCCTGGCTCTTTCCGCCGTTGTAGGCGTACATCGCCGACCGGCGGCTCGTGGCGCGAAGTCGGCAGTATCACCCCGGACTCCCCGGTTAATCGGTTGGAATCCACCGATCGGTTCGGCAAGCTCGGGATCATGGCGTCCAGGTGGGTGCGGCTGCAGGCCGTCGCGGTGTCCGGTTCGGCCGCCGAAGGTCTTCTCCTGGCCGCCCTTCCGCTGCTCGCCGTCTCCGTCACCACCGATCCGCGCGAGGTCTCGCTGATCAACGTCGTCGGGGAAGCTCCGTGGCTGCTGCTCTCCCTGTTCGCCGGGGTGCTCATCGACCGGGTGCGCCGGACCGCCGTGCTCGCCGGGGCCTACGCCGTGCTCGCCGGGGCCGGCGTCGTGCTGGCCGCCGTGGCCTCGGCCCACCTGCTCAGCCTGCCCGTCCTGCTGGTCGTCGCCTTCGTCATCACCTCGGCGCGGGTGCTCGGGGACGGGGCCAGCGGCGCGCTCGTGCCGGAACTCGTCGGACCCGGGCAGCTCGCCCACGCCAACGCGCGGCTCACGGTGATCGACCAGGGCGTCGTGCGGTTCGTCGTGCCGCCGCTGACCGGGTTCCTGATCGCGGTGAGCGCCGGGGCACCCGCCTGGCTGGCCGTGGCCTGCGCGCTGGTCGCGCTCGCGCTGGCCCGCCGGATCCCGTCGGAGTCGGTCGTGGCCGCGACGACCCACCCGCTGCGGGACCTCTCCGGCGGCCTGCGGCACCTGGTGCGGACGCCGCTGCTGCGCTCGATCACGATCAACGTCGCGCTCGGCTCGTTCGCCGCGAGCGCCGGCAACGCGATGTTCGTGCTCTACGCGACGCAGGTCCTGCACGTCGGGCCGTTCGGCTACGGCATGTTGCTCGCCTGCCTCGCCGTCGGCTGGATCGCGTCGTCGTTCGTGGTGCAGAAGGTGGTGGACCGGCTCGGCTATTCGTGGTCGATGCGGTTCGCGCAGAGCTTCGGCGTGGTGACGGAGCTGCTGATCGCCTTCGTCCCGCCGTGGCCGCCGCTGGTGGGTCTCGTGCTGGTGTCCCTGACGGCGACGGTGCTGATCTGGAACGTCTGCTCGCAGTCCAGCCGCCAGCGCTTCACGCCGGCGCCGCTGCTGGGCCGGGTGCTCACCAGCCACCGGGCCCTCGCCTGGGGCCTGACGCCGCTGGGCGCGCTGGCCGGCGGCCTGGTCGCGGCGCACTGGGGCCTGCGCGCCGTCTGGGTGATGGCGGCGGCCGTCCAGGCGGTCAGCGCGGTGCTGGTCTGGATCACGCTCTCCCCCACCGCGTTCCGGCAGGCCGAAGAGGTCGCCGCCGCCCGGGCGTGAAGCCGGGTGGTGTGCCGGGTCGGGGCACCGGCACACCACCCGGACGCCTACCCGCCGAGAGCCAGCGCCACGGCACCGAGCAGGGCCGCGTCCTGGTCGAACCGGGCCGCCACCAGCTGGGGCGGGAACGGCACCGCGTGCGCGAGTCGGTCCGCCAGGGCCGGCAGCAGCACGTCCGCCGAGCGCACAAGCCCGCCGCCGACCGCGATGCGCTCGGGGTCCAGCGCGATCGCCAGGTTGGCCACGTGCATCGACAGCTCGTCGAGCGCGGCCGTCACCAGCTCCTTGGCCTCGACGTTCTCCTTGGCCAGTGCGAACAGTTCCCCGGCGGTGACCGGGCGGCCGAGCAGTTCGCTCGCCCGGCCGCCCAGCCCACGCCCACCGACGGCTTCCTCGAGCGGCGCCGCTCCGCTCGCGAAACCCTCGGTGTCCTGCGGCGAGAGCAGGTTGTACCCGATCTCGCCGGCAGCTCCGTTGGCGCCGGTCAGCAACCGGCCGCCGACCAGCACCGCGGCCGCGATGCCGGTGCCCAGCGACAGGAACACCGCCGGATCGGCCCCGGCCAGCGCGCCCCAGCGCCACTCCGCCAGCGCCGCCGCCTTCGCGTCCGTGCCCACCGCGATCGACACGGCGGGGAACTCCGCGGCCACCAGCTCCGCCAGCCGCAGCTGCTCCCACCCCGGCACGTTCGGCGCGAGCAGGATGCGGTCGGGCAGCACGATCCCCGGGCTGACGACGCCGATGCAGGCGGGCACCGCGCCCTCGTCGGCCAGGAGGGCCCGGGCCGCGGCGAGCGCGCGCACCACCACCTGCCCGGCCCCCGCCTGCGCGTCGGTGTCCAGCCGGCGCGTCGCCAGCAGGGTGCCGTCGCGGTCGGCGAGCCCCAGCGCCACCTTCGTGCCGCCGAAGTCGATCCCGAGAATCCGTTCCTCTGTCACGCGTGCGCCCCTCCTGTCCCCCGCACCACGATCCGGCCGGTGTTGAAGCCGTCGACGCTGATCACCGGGGCCGCGCCGCGCAGGTCCGCGGCCCGGTAGGTGGCGGTCAGCGTCTGCGACTGGCCCGGCCACAGCGTGATGTCGTTGTCGTCCCAGGTCGCGTTCGCGAGCTGGTTGTCCCCCGGCGCTTCCCGCCCGTCCGGCGTGCCGCGGCGGACGTCGGCCCGCAGGAAGAACGCCGCGCCCGGCGTCTTCGAGGTGTTCGTGACCGTCACCGTGGTGACGAGGTCACCGCCGCTCGCGCACGTCGACGCGACCACGCTCACCTGCGACTTCGGCAGGTTCTGCAGCGCCTGCAGGTTGCTGTACTGCGACAGCGTCGCCTGCGGGTTGCCCAGCGTCTTGGCCCAGTCGACGACGTCCTTCTGCGTCGAAAGCCAGTAGACGTTCCGGTCGACGACCTTTCCGCCCTGGTTGACCTGCAGTTCCACGAAGTAGACCTGCGCGGGCGCGGGCGCCTTCGTCTCGGCGGGCACCTTCGGCTTCAGGACGCCGGTCCTGACGCCCTGGCTGCCGAGCGAAAGGCCGGTCGCCGTCTGGTCGTCGAGCACCTTGCCCGCGGTGTCGAGCACGCGGGCCTGCACCGAAAGCCCGGACTGCGCGCTGGCGCCGAGGTTGTCCAGCGTCACCGAGCCGTTGTCGTAGCCGTAGAGCGCGTGAAGCGGCTTGTTCGCCTTCTTGGCGCCGAAGAACGCACCCGCCTGGTCGCCGTCGTCGTTGTAGAGCGACCACAGCAGCGTCGGCCAGCCCTTGTTCAGCTGCCAGTAGACGACGCCGGTGGCCGGATTCGCCTTGTCCGTCGAGTGGTGCAGGAACGCCTCGAACTGCGAGCGGGTGTTCTCGTAGTTCGCGATGTTCGCCAGGTCCACATAGGACTTCAGCGAGGTCCACTTCCCGTACCGCTGCCGGATCGACTGGTCCAGCGTGTACAGCGTGCCGAACGCGTAACCGCCGTGGCCCGGCTCGAAGTTCGCGTGGTACTGGTTGTAGGCCGGGTCCTGCCACAGCTTCGCCTGCTCGGCGGGTGAGAGGAACCGCTTGATCGAGTCGAGCGTCGGCACGGTGTGCCCGGCGCTCTGCTCGCTCGCGAAGCCCCACGCGCCGCCCGCGTTGGTGCGGCTGGAGTCCTCGGGGTCGAAGTGCGAGCTGTCGTACCAGTACGTGGGCGGGACCCAGTCGTACGGGCCTTCCTTCTCGCCCGAGTTGCCCAGGGTCGGCGTGCTCTTGTACTCCGCGGAGGCGATCACCGGCACCTGGAAGTCGGCTTCCTCGAACGCTTTCAGCGTCTCGGACTCCTGGCGCGGCACCGGTTCGTTGTCGCTCCAGCCGTAGTTGAAGACGCTCGGGTGGTTCCGCTCCAGCTGCGCGATGGTGTACGCCGAGTCGTGCATGATCCGGTAGTCGCGCTCGGTCAGCGTCGAGGCGTCCTCGGGCTGCCACGCGTCACAGCACAGGAACCCGCCGATCACCAGCAGCCCGGCGCGGTCGGCCTGCTCGTAGAAGTCCGGCGGCATGTCGTGGCCTTCGAGCCGGACGCCGGACAGGCCGAGGTTCTTGATCAGCGCGATCTGGTGCGCGGTGTCGGCCTTGTCGTAGCGCAGGAACAGGTCCGGGGCGAAGCCGCCGCCGCGGAACACGAAGTCGTGGCCGTTGATCGCGAACTGCCGGGCCCCCTCGGGCAGCGGCGCGGACTTGCCGACCAGCCGCGAGGTCACCGTGCGGATGCCGAAGGTGCTCTTCGACGACGTCGACAGCACGCCGCCCTGCGAGACCGCGGTGGTCAGCGTGTACAGCGGCTGGCCGCCCATCGAGTACGGCCACCAGAGCTGCGGGTGGTCGATCTTCACCGGCGCGAACGTCACGGTCCGCTTGGTGTTCGCCGGGATCGTGACGCGCTGCCGGACGACGACCGGCGCGCCCGAGGGCGGGGCGATCGTGGCGGCGACGTCCCCGGTCTGGGCCGTGGCCGCGTTGTTGGTGACGTCCAGCTTCACCGTCAGCTTCGAGCTGGCCCCCTCGGGCGCGTTGTCCTGCACGACGTGAGCGTTGTCGCCGGTCAGCGCGTCGGAGACCTGCAGGGTCGGCGGGAACTGGATGCCGGTGTCGTTGTCCGGCGGGATCTGGCCCCAGTCGACCTGGTCGAGGGTGTACATCTTCAGCGGGTCGTTCGGGTAGACCTTGATCGCCAGGGTGTTGCGGCCCGGCTTCACCAGCTTGGTGACGTCGAAGGTGTGCCCGGCGAACGCGCCGCTGACGACGTCCTTCGTGGCGACGAGCGAGCCGTTCACCCAGACGTCGCCCTCGCCGACGATGCCGGGGATGGTCAGCTTCGCGTGCTGCCCCACCCGGATGCCCGGATCGAAGTCGGTGCGGTACCACCACGGGTCGGAGAACGGCTTCGTCACGACCGGGCCGAGCTTGTCGACGTAGCCGAAGCACTTGCGCATGGTGTCGGAGTAGAAGACGTCCGGGCACTTGCCGTTCTGGACCAGGGCGGCGATCTCGGTGCCGGGCGCGCCGGCGTCGTCCGGTTTCACCGGCAGCCAGCCGCGGGTGGCGTACCCGGGCGTGGACACCTTTTCGCCGCCGTCCTCGACCTTCGCGGTGGTGAGGACCTGCCAGCCCTGCAGGCCGATCGTCGTGAGGCCGTGCGGCTTCGCGAAGTCCTGCTGCGCGGACGCCGGCGCGGCCACGCTCAGCACCCCGGGAACGAGGAGCAGCGCGGCGAGCACCGCGAGCTTGCGGGTCATGCCTGAGCCCCTTCCGGTTCGGTGACGAAGGCTTCCTTGATCTCCTTGGGACCGAACGGCCAGGTGCGCTCGGCCTTCGCGTAGACGAGGTAGGCGATCCCGCCGACGACGATCCAGCCGACCGAAAGCCCGATGGACAGCCAGTCGGCCGAGACGTAGATGTAGACCCAGCCGATGAGCGCGATGATCGTCGGCACCGGGTAGAGCCACTGCCGGTACGGCCGCCTCAGCTCCGGCTGCCGGCGGCGGAGCACGATGATCGCGGCGACCTGGGCCAGCGACTGGATGATCACCAGGGTCGCGACCGCCGCGTTGATCACCGTGGTCAGGGTGAACAGCGAGCCGAGGATCGTGATGGCGCCCATGGTGAGCACGCCGGCGGTGGGCAGGTGCAGCTTCGGGTGCAGCTTGCCGAACACGGGCAAGAACACCTTGTCGCGCGCGGCTTCGAACGGCACGCGGGAGCCGCCGAGCAGCCCGGCGAAGACGGACCCGATCGCGGCGATCACGATCAGCACGGTGATGGCCTTCGCCGTGCCGGTGCCCCACACCTGCTCCAGCACCGACGACGCGACCGACTTCGCGTCCTTCAGCTGGTCCAGCGGGATCGAGCCGAGCACGCCGACCTGCAGCAGGAAGTACAGGCCCATGATGCCGAGGATGGAGAAGATGATCGAGCGGGGCAGCGTGCGGCCCGGCGTCCGCACCTCGCCGCCGAGGTAGGCGGAGGTGTTGTAGCCCAGGTAGTCGTAGATGGCGATGATCAGGCCGGCGCCGAGGCCGCCCCAGAACGTGCCTTCGCCGCCCGAGCTGAACGCGCCGGGGGTGAAGGCGAACGCCTGCGTCGCGCTGAAGTGCGAGAAGGCGGCGACGATGGTCGTCAGCACGGCGACGAGCATGATCACGAACAGGATCGTCGTGAGCTTGGAGATCTGGCCGATCTTGCGGAACAGCGCCAGGATGATCACGAGCGTGATGCCGACGCCGATGAGCTTGCCCAGCGGGGTCGTGCCCGCGTCGTCGGTGACCCCGGGGATCAGGTAGCCGAGGTACTGGACGAGGCCGATGATCCCGGTCGACATGATCAGCGGGATGAACAGCACCGCGCTCCACACGAACAGGAACGGCATCAGGCGGCCGCTGCGGTACTGGAAGGCCTCGCGCAGGTAGAGGTAGGTGCCGCCGGCACCCGGCATCGCGGCCCCGAGCTCGGCCCAGATGAGCCCGTCGGCCAGCGCCACGATCGCCCCGATGATCCAGCCGAACATCGCCTGCGGCCCGCCCATGGTGGCGACCATGGCGGGGATCGTGACGAACGGGCCGATGCCGCACATCTGGGTCATGTTGATCGCGGTGGCCTGCAGCGGGCCGATCCGGCGCTCAAGGGCGGGCGGTTCCCCGGATCGAGTGGGTGAACTCACGACGTGCCTCCGACTAGTAGTTAGTAAAGTTTCTTAACATAGAACGCGCGGGGTCGAAAGGGTTCCGCCGGTAAAGTTGCGGCAACTCGGGAGGACGTGTGGGGCAAAACGGGCCACCGGTCGGAACTCCGGCGCACATGCGGGCGCTGAACCAGCGGCTCGTCCTGGACCGGCTCCGGGCCCAGGGCGAGGCGACCCGGCCCCGGATCGCGGCCGACACCGGGCTGTCGAAACCCACGGTGGGCCAGGCGCTGCTGGACCTCGAGCAGCACGGACTGGTCCGGACGACCGGGCGGACCCTGGCGGGCCCGGGCCGCGCGGCGGTGGTCTACCAGGCCGCACCGGACGCCGGGCACGTCGTGGGCGTCGACATCGGCCGGCGCGTGATCCGGGTGGCCGTCGCGGATCTCGAGGGAAGCATCGTCGCGCGGCTCGACGAGCCCAACCGGTGCCGTTCGGCGAGCGCGTTGGTGCGCACGGTCAGCGAATCCGCCGGACGCGCGGTGGCCGCGGCCGGGCTCGGGCCGGACGACGTCGTGTCGACGGTGGTCGGCACGCCGGGCGTCCCCGACCCGGCGACCGGCACGGTGCACCGCGCGCCGAACCTCCCGGGCTGGGAGCGGCGCGGGGTGCTGCACGAGCTGGTCTCGGCGCTGGCCGCCGCGGGCTCGGACGTGGTGGTGGAAAACGACGCCAACCTGTGCGCGGTCGGCGAGCACGCGCTCGGCGCGGCCCTCGGCGTCGACGTGCTGGTGTGCCTGACGGTCGGCACGGGCATCGGCATGGGTCTGCTGGTGGAGGGCAGGCTGTTCCGCGGCGCCCACGGCGCGGCGGGCGAGATCGCGGACCTGCCGTACGGCCCCCGCCCGTCCGGAGCGGCACCCCGCCGCCCGGGCCCGGTGGAGTCGGCGGCAGCGGGCCGCGCGGTGGTCGATGCGGCCCACGCCCTGGGGTTGACGAAGGCGAAGTCGGCGAAGGACGTGTTCCGCCTGGCCCGCGCGGGCGACGAGCGGGCGTTGCGGGTGGTCGAGGAGGAGGCGGAGAAGCTGGCGTACGTGGTGTCGGCGGTGACGGCGGTCCTGGACCCGCGGCTGATCGTGCTGGGCGGCGGCATCGGCGGCAACACGGACCTGCTGGCCGGGCCGATGCGGCGCGCGCTGGCGGCGACGATCCCGGCGGTGCCGGACATCGTGGCCGGCCAGCTGGGCGAGGACGCGGTGCTGGCGGGCGCGATCGCGACGGCGCTGGGGACGGCTCGAGAGCTGGTGTTCGACCGCCGGGGGCTGCGGCACGCCGGGAGCGCTTGAGGGCGGTCTCGGCACGCCTTCAGGGGTGGGCAGCGGCTCCGGCCGCCGCCCACGCCCAGCTGAACGCGTTGCTCGGACCCGGTGCGACCGCGGCGAGGCTGGTGGTCGCGGGCGTCGACCACCTCGCGCCGTCCGGCGCGGTCGCAGCCGAAGGGAAAGCAGCCATGGCGCCGGCCCGCTCGCGGCTCGGCGCGGTCCGGCCGGCGCCCGCTAGTCGGACGGCCCCCGCAGGGTGAGCACCACCCGCAGCACGTACTCGACCGCCGTGCGGAAGGCCGGGCCGCGCAGTTCGCCGCGGTCCGCCAGGTTCCGCGCCGCGAACTCCAGCTCGCGCTCCGCGCCGCCCCGCCGGACCAGCAGCGCCGCGATTTCCTCGAAGTCGAGGTCCGGGTGGTCGAGGCGCGTCAGGGCGAACTCGATGATCAGTTCCTCCGCCGTCACAGTGCGCCCCTTTCCGCTTTCCAGCTTACCCGTGACCGGTCTCACCAGCGTTACTGTACCGTCCAGACGGTATAGTAACTGGCATGACCGCCATCCAGCCCGCCTCCGTCCGGACGTTGAGCCCGCGTCGCCGCTGGGCTGCGCTGGGCGTGCTCGTCGGCGCCGTCCTGCTGCTCGCCATCGACGGGACCGTGCTCTACCTCGCCGTGCCGTCGCTCACCCGGGAACTCGCGCCGACCGCGACCGAAATCCTGTGGATCGGCGACGTCTACTCCCTCGCCCTCGCCGGCCTGCTCGTCACCGCCGGCAACCTGGCCGACCGGTTCGGGCGCAAGAAGGTGCTGCTGCTCGGCACGGCCGCCTTCGGGCTCGCCTCCGTGCTGGCCGCCTTCTCCCCCACCGCCGGCGTGCTGATCGGCGCGCGGCTGCTGCTCGGCGTCGCCGGGGCGACGATCATGCCGTCGACGCTGTCACTCATCCGGACCCTCTTCACCGACCCGCGCGAGCGGACCCGCGCCATCGCGATCTGGTCGGCCGGGTCCGGCGGCGGCATCGCGCTGGGCCCGCTTGTCGGCGGGGGGCTGCTGGAGCACTTCTGGTGGGGCTCGGTGTTCCTGATCAACGTGCCGGTCGTGGTGGCCTTCCTGATCCTGGGCGCGTGGCTGCTGCCCGAGTCGCGCGACCCCGCCCCGGGCCGGTTCGACCTGCTCTCGGCCGGGCTCTCGCCGGCCGCGATCGTGCCGCTGGTCTACGCGGTCAAGCACGTCGTCAGCTCCGGCCTCGACGCGCGGGCCGGCGTCGCCGCACTGCTCGGATCGGTCGCGGGTGTGCTGTTCGCCCGGCGGCAGCGGCGGGCGGCCGCGCCGCTGATCGACGTCACGCTGTTCCGCAACGGCGCCTTCAGCGGCGCCGTCCTCGCGAACTTCATCGCCGTCTTCGCGCTGATGGGGCTGCTGTTCTTCTTCTCGCAGTACCTGCAGCTCGTCCGCGGGTTCTCGCCGCTGCGGGCCGGGTTCGCGGAGATGCCGGCGACGCTGGCGTCGATCGTGGTAGTGGCCGCCGTCGGCGTGGTCGTCGCGCGGCTCGGGCGGGGACGGGCCGTCGCGGCCGGGCTCGCCGTGGCCGCCGCCGGGCTGGCGCTGGTCGCCGTCGCCGAACGGGCACCGCAGTACTGGTGGCTGGGCCTGACGCTGGTGCCGGTCGGGCTCGGCGTCGGCCTGGCGCTGACGCTGACCGTCGACTCGGTGCTGTCCGCGGTCCCGCGGGACAAGGCCGGTTCGGCGTCGGCGATCTCCGAAACCGCCTACGAACTCGGGGCGGCGCTGGGCATCGCGATCCTCGGCTCGGTCGTCAACCTCGCCTACCGCGCCTTCCTGCCGGCGGGCCCGCTCCCCGGCGAGGTCCGTGACTCCCTCGCCGGTGCGGCGAGCGTGCTGGCCCCGGACTCCGCGCTCGCCCAAGCGGCGCGGGAAGCGTTCACCGGCGCCATGCAGGTGACGGCGCTCGCGGCGGCCGTCGTCACCGCCGTCGCCGCGGTGGTCGCCTGGCGTACCATTCCGTCCGGAAAGGACTGACCATGCCGCGCAAAGCCGGGCGCAGCCCGGACGAAACCCGCCGGGCCCTGCTCGACGCCGCGGCGGCGGTCATCCGCACCCGCGGCGTCTCGGCGTCCCTCGACGACATCGCCCGCCACGCCGGCGTGTCGAAGGGCGGGCTGCTGTACCACTTCCCGGCCAAGGACGCGCTGGTGCGCACGCTCGCCCAGGACATCCTGGACACCTTCCGCACCGAGGTGCGGAAGGCGCTCGACCCGGCCGACACGGCCCCGGGCCGGCTGACGCGCGCCTACGTCCGGGCGTCGCTGGACACGTCCCACGACGAGGCCGCGATCCGCGAGAACATCGCCCTGATCGCCCAGCTGATGTCGATCCCGGAGGTCGCCGAGCTCGCCCGCGCGGACGCGGCCCGGTGGGAGCGCGAGCTGCACGACGACGGCCTCCCGCGCGATGTCGTCACCCTGGTGGTCGCCGCGGCGGACGGCGCCAGCACGGCCCCCCTGTGGGGCGTCGGCATCGACGTGGCGGCCGCGCGGCGGCTGGAGCAGCAGCTCCTCGCCCTCACCCTGGCCGATTGAGGACCTGGTCGCCGGCCCGGTTGTCAACCCGTCGATAGTGTTGGTAAATCACCACTTCCCGACCCTACGTAAGTCGGCTCCCGTGGTCGTCGCTTCCGGGTAAATTTTCGACAGCGCGCGCAATTCCGGCAAATCCCCGTCCCCACGAGGAGTCTTCCGATGTCGAGGAAGTTCGCCCTGGCCGGCGCCGTCGCGCTCGCCCTGACCATGACCCCGCTCGCCGCGGGGACCGCGTCGGCCGCCACCGAGCAGGAAGCCGCGGTCACCACGGTCTACTACAGCACCGCCAGTGCACCGACGTTCCGTTCGGTCATCAACGCCGGTGCCGCCAACTGGAACCGCAGCGTCACCAACGTCAAGCTGGTCGAGCGCAACTCGGGTGCGAGCCTGCGCTACACCGAAGGCAACGACCCCCGCGGCTCCTACGCCTCCACCAACGGGCACGGCAGCGGCACCATCTTCATCGACTACACCCAGGCCCGCCAGTACAACCCGACCCGCATCGCGGCCCACGAGACCGGGCACGCCCTCGGGCTGCCCGACCACTACTCGGGCCCCTGCTCGGAACTGATGTCGGGTGGCGGCCCCGGCCCGTCCTGCACCAACGCGGTGCCGAACGCCACCGAGCGCTCCCGGGTGAACTCCCTGTGGGCCAACGGCCTGGCGGCGACGAGCGAGCAGCGCGTCTTCCAGACGGTGTACGGCTACTGATCCGCTGATTTCCCCTGGTGCGGCCCCGGAGCGCGAGCTCCGGGGCCGCACCGGTGTGAGCTGAGGGGTCGGTTGACCCCTGCCCGCACGATCGCCGCCTGAGCGGCCGGCGTGCCCGCCTTCGCCTCGGAGGAGTGGGCGAACTTCGCTGTGACTCCATGCCCGGCCGGTCCGCGTCCGGGCCGGACGGCAGGACTTGTCTACCTAGCTTGCTAGCATGCTAGCCTCGCCACGTGGGCGATGACGACGTCAAGCAGTTCAACGTGTACCTGCCGATCGGCCTGATCCGGCAGGTCAAGCACCGGGCCATCGAGACCGAGCGGTCGCTCTCGGCGCTCGTCGCCGACGCGCTGCGCGCCTACCTCGAAACCGATCCCGAAGAGGAGCACTGACATGACGACCGACGGCGTCGAGGCCATCTACCTGGAGACGCACAACTGGGGCAAGACGGCCAAGTTCTTCCAGGCCCTGGGGTACGAGGTCGAGTTCGCGACCGACCACAACTCCGGGCAGCTGCGCAACGGCGACAGCCCCTGGCTGTTCGTCGCCGAGGTGCCCGAAAGCCGGGAACCGCGGACGCAGGTCGTGTTCAAGGTGTCGGACGGGGACGCGTTCCGGGCCGGCGACATCGTCGAGGTCGTCACCCCATTCGAGGAAACCCAATACGGGACCCGGGAAATGACCGTCCGCGACCCCGACGGGCGGACGTGGACGCTGTCGGCACCCGGAAAGGCCTGACGTGGCCGCGCCGGACAGCACGGCGGTGCGGACCGCCCTGTGGCGGGCGCTGCACGTCGAGGTCGATCCGCCGCCGCACGTGTTCACCGACGAGCTCGGCCTGCGGCTGGCCGGGCCGGGCGCGGACTGGCGGCGCCGCGACGACATGGACCCGGCGACCGCCGGGCGCTACCGGGCGGGCATGGTCGCGCGGGCGCGGTTCGTCGAGGACCTGGTCGCCGAGCAGGCCGCCCGGGGTGCCGGCCAGTACGTGATCCTCGGGGCCGGGCTCGACACCTTCGCCCAGCGCCGTCCGGACATCGCCGGCCGGCTGCGGGTGTTCGAGGTCGACCGGCCGGGCCCGCAGGAGTGGAAACGCCGGCGCCTGGCCGAACTCGGCCTCGGCGTCCCGGACCGGCTGCACCTGGTGCCGGTCGACTTCGAGACGACGTCGTGGTGGGAGCGGCTCGTGGCCGCGGGTTTCGCCCCGGACGAGCCGGCGGTCGTCGCCTCCACCGGCGTCAGCATGTACCTCACGAAGGAGGCCAACGCGGCCACGCTGCGCCGGATCGCCGGCTTCGCCCCGGGGTCCGTGCTGGCCATGACGTTCCTGCTCCCGGCCGGGCTGCTCGACGAGGACGAAGGCGCGCGGCACCGCGCCACCGCGGACCGGGCGCGGGCGGCGGGCACGCCGTTCGTCAGCACGTTCACCCCCGCGGAAATGCTGGCGCTGGCCCGCGAAGCCGGGTTCCGCGACGCCGTCCACGTGCCGGCGGCCGAGCTGGACGCGCGCTACTTCGCGGACCGGACCGACGGGCTCCGCGTCGTCCCGGGCGAGGAGTTCCTGGTCGCTACGGCCGGGGCAGGTGCGCCAGGTAGGCCCGCAGCATCGTCTTGACCGGCTCCAGGAGTTCCGGGGCACCGTCGCCGCGGAACACCTCCTGGATCACCGCGTCCGCGGCGAGGAACGCCGTCCGGCAGGCCACCGCGGCCTCGTAGTCGTCACGCAGCAGGCGCTGCGCGACCAGCACCCGGTGCACCCCGGTGGCCATCACGCGCTTGTGCGCGCGGTCGGCTTCCCGGGTGCCGTCGGTGAGGCCGCGGCCCGACCACAGCGCGCGGAAACCGGGTTCCGCGCGGTAGAGCCCGGCGAAGGCGTCGACGAGCAGGCCGACGGGGTCGGCCCAGGTCTCCCCCGCCGCCTGCTCGGCGAACGACTCCATCAGGGTTTCCAGCCGGCCGAGGTAGAGCCCGGCGAGCGCCTCGGTGATCGCGTCGCGGTCCGGCAGGTACTGGTACAGCGCGCCCACCGAGACGCCGGCCTCGGCCGCGACCCGGGTCGTCGTCAGCGCTTCGACGCCGTCCTCGGCGAGCAGGCGATCGGCGGCCGCGAGGATCTTGGCCAGCTTCTCCCGTGAACGCGCCTGGCGCGGCACCCGTCGCAGCCCGCCTCCGGCCATCCGCTCCCCGAACCTGAACGTGACTTTGTTTCGGGTTTATCCTAGCCTCGGCGCATGACAACGGCGAGTTCGGCGCTCGACGAGGCGCGGCGGTCGGTGGCGCGGGCCTGTCACGGGCTCGCGGGCGAGGGCCTGCTCATCGGCAGCGCGGGCAACGTGAGCGTCCGGGTGGGCGAGCACGTGGCGGTGACCGCGACCGGGGTCGTGCTGGGCCGGGCCACGGCCGACGACGTCGTCGTCGTCGACTCCGGCGGCACCGTCGTCGCCGGCGACCGCGCCCCGACCTCGGAACTGGAACTGCACCTGGGGATCTACCGGCGTTACGGCGCGGGCGCGGTGGTGCACACGCACGCGCCGCAGGCGACCGCGGTGTCGTGCGCGCTCGACGAGCTGCCGTGCGTGCACTACCAGCAGCTCGCCTTGGGCGGCGCGATCCGGGTGGCGCCGTTCGCCGTCTTCGGGTCCACGGAGCTGGCCACCGCAACCCTCGATGCGCTCGAGGGCAAGGCCGCCGCGCTGCTGGCCAACCACGGCGCGGTCACCCACGGCCCGGCCCTCGAAGCCGCGGTGGACAACGCGCTCCTGCTGGAGTGGGCGTGCGGCCTGTACGTCCGGGCCGCGACCCTCGGCGCGCCGCGGGTACTGGACCGCGGGCAGCAGGACGCCGTCGTCGCCGCGGCCGTGCGCCGGGGGTACGGCCGATGACGCAGTCGGTCGTCACCCTGGGGGCGCACGTTTTCGACGTGCAGGTCCGGCCGGTCGACGCGATCCCGGCGGGCCAGGGCGCGGCGCTGGTGGAGCAGATCCGCTTCGGGCCGGCCGGCACGGCCGCCGGCACCGCGGTCACGCTGGCGAAGCTGGGTGCGGTGGTCCGCACCGCGGGCGCCGTCGGCGCCGACCCGGTCGGCGACCTGCTGCTGGCCATGCTCGCCCGCCACGGCGTCGACACGTCGCTGGTGCTGCGCCGCGAGGGCGTGCAGACGTCGGCGTCGGTGCTGCCGATCCGCTCCGACGGCAGCCGGCCCGCCTTCCACGTGCCGGGCGCGAACCTCACCTACGAGCCGTCGGACGCCCCGCACGCCGAGCTCGCCCGCGCGACCCACCTGCACCTGGGCGGCCCGGAGCTGATGGGTGGTGAGAAGGCGGCGGCGATCCTGGCGCCGGCGCGCGCGGCCGGCGTGGTCACCTCCGCCGACCTGCTCGCCCCGGGCGACCCCGGGGTGCTCGCCTGGCTGGCGCCTGCCCTGTCCTCTTTGGACTACCTGCTGCCCAACGAGGAGCAGGTGCTCGGCCTGACCGGCGCCGCCACCCTCGAAGACGGCGCCCGGGCGCTGCTCGCCCGCGGCGTCGGCTGCGTCGCGGTCACGCGGGAAGCACGCGGCGCCCTGGTGGTGACGGCGGACGAGACGATCGCCGTGCCGGCGTTCGCGGTCCCGGTCCTCGACACGACCGGCTGCGGCGACGCGTTTTCGGCCGGCTTCCTGCGCGGCACCGGGCTGGGCCGGTCCCCGCGGGAGGCCGCCGTGCTCGGCTGCGCGGTCGCGGGCCTGGTGGCGCAGGGCCTCGGCAGCGACCACGGCGAGTTCGACCTGGCGGCCGCGGACGCCTTCGCCGCGGCCACGCCGGTGCTCGCCTGAAAACCCGGTCGCGCCGGTGCCCCGCGGCGGATTATCCTGATGCCGCGGGAAATCGCATGGAGTGGATCAGCGGCAGATCGCCCGGCTCGGGACCGGGAGGGCGCGGGTTCGAGTCCCGCCTCCATGTCCCCCGCAGCTTGGAGTAGTTCAGCAGGCAGAACACCCGGCTGTCTCCGGGAAGGCGCAGGTTCGAACCCTGCCTCCAAGTCTCGTTCTTCACCAGGGGGAGTCCACATGACACAGGAGGTGTCGCCCGGCTACGCCTACGGGCAGCTCGAACGGGCCCTGCGCACGGCGGCGTCCACAAAGGACGCGGCGGTCCGCCGCCGCGCCCGGGCGAAGGCCGGGCGGTGGCGGGAAGTGCTCGCCGGCATGGCCGGCGGGACGCTGGAGATCGGCTCGCGGACCCCGGTCGCGGACACCCCGGCGTGGGTGACCCTGGAGGTCGCGCACGGCGGGTTCGCCACCGGCCGGTACCTCGCCGAGGTCCCGCCGCGCCCGGAGGAGCTCGCCCTGGCGCCGGGCCGCGCCGACCGTGAGCGGCTGAACTTCTGGTACCTCACCGACGCCGGTCTCGCCGCCCTGCGGGCCGCACTGGCCACCGAGTCCTACCGCATCGAGTTCCCGGAGGACGCCGCGCTGCCGGTCGTCGCCTGGCTGCTCGGCCACGGGCACGCCGAAGCGGCGCTCGATCTGCTGGCCGAGCTGCGGCCGCTGCTGCACCGCCTGCGCCTGGCCCCGCTGCCCGGCGCGGCACCGCGGCCGGCCGGCGCGCTGGTGCGGCTGAGCACGGTCGGCGAGGTCCGCGAAACCCTGCGGTCGGCGACCACCCGGCCCGCGATCGCGGCGATGCTCGAGACGCTGCGGGTGTGGCACCCGCTGTTCGACCGGCTGGTCGCCCTCTGGGCGGAAACGGTCGACGGCGAACTGCCGCGGCTCACCGGAACGGGCGTCACCGGCGGCTGGCCGTGCCGCACCTGGCCGGCCGGCTGGACGGCGCGGCGCGCGCAGTGGCTCGCGGACTACGCGACGGCGAGCGCGCGGCACACGACGTCGAGCGCCCACACGCACCCGAAGGGCAACTTCGCCCGGCTGCACCGCGCGCTGCTGGCCTGCGAGCACGACAGCGCGGCCCTCACCGGCCGCGACGTCGGCTGGCTCCGCCGTGCCCTGGCCAACACGGTCACCAAGCACGGCGAGCCGGGTTCGGAGCGGCGGGCGGCGCTGCGGAGCGTGCAGGCGGCGGTGGCCGCGCGCCCGACGCACGCGGAGCTCGCGGCCGTTCTGGCCGGGCGGCTCGACGCCTACCCGGCCGACGGCGGCCTCCCGTCGCTGGACCCGATCCCGCCGGAGCTTCCGCCGCACCTGGTCGCGAAGGCGGCCCGGGCGCTGGAGGCCCCGATCGAGGAGCTGGTCGAGCGCGGCATCATCACGTCGGGCGACGTCCTGGCGACCGTGCTGCCGCAGATCACCGCGCAGCTGATGGCGGCGAACGTCGAGGACGAGGAGCTGGCGGCGTTGTACGCGCAGACGTACGCGGCCTTCCGCCGTCGTCGTGGGCTGCTGCTGCTCGACCTGGCGCACCAGGTGCGGTTCGAGGAGCTGCCGTGGATCGCCGCGCTCGAGCCGTTCCGGAAGCGGCGGCCGGACGCCGCCGCGCGGCAGACGTTGACGCAGACGGTCCTGCTGGCGCTCGGCTCGTTCCCGCAGGCGATCCTGCCGAACACGCTGGTGCGCGAGCTCGGCGCGCTGGCGAAGCAGGCGGGCCGGCCGATGCCGTTGCTGGAGGAACTGGCGGCGGACATCTTCGCGGGCACGTTCACCGCGAAGTGGCGCACGGCGGCGGAGATCACCAGCCGGGTCATGGCCGGCACGGTGTACGCCCGGTACTACGACCTGCCGGCTGCGTGGGAGGAGCCGCCGCGCCCCCGCTGGGGCCTGCGCCGGCGCACGGCCGACGACTTCGCGGAGCTGTGCCGGGCGCGGGCGGGCCGCCGCGGGTGGTCGGTGGCGGGCAACGGCATGGTGATCGAGCAGAGCCAGATCCTGACGACGCACAACCTGGCGGTTCTGGTGGAGACGCTGGGCCTGCGCGGCCGCCTCCGCGAGGCGGCCCCGGAGCTGGCCGAGCGGACGTTCGCCTGGGTGGTGCGGCGGCTGGCGGTGCGCACGGCCGACCCGTACACGGAGTGGCAGCTGCTCAAGAACATCGCCTACGCCTGGCGCCAGGGGATCTTCTACCTGAGCTTCTGCACCGAGGAGCAGCAGCGGGCGGCGGTGGACCGGCTGCGCGAGCTGGTGGAACCGGAGAGCCGGTTCGCCCCGGCGGTGGCGGGTCTGGCCCACGTGGTGGCCGGCGGGCGGTTCACGGAGGATGGTTCCGTACCGGACAGCCCGGGCCGGCGACTGCTCGGCTGGACGGTCGGCCCGCACTGGTGCCGGTCGGCGGGATAGGCGAAGGCCCGGCACTTTCCGAGGAAAGTGCCGGGCCTTGACTACCGGGAAGCGTTGGTGCGCAGAGGTTTCGCGAGCGCCGCGCAACCTCCGGCACTGCAGCCGCGCCGGCGCAAACCCGACCGCGGCCGGAAGCGTTGGTGCGCAAAGCTTCGCGAGCAACTCAGGCGCGCCCGCGTAGCCTCGCCGCCATTCCCCGGCGCCGCAGCGGCAAGCGTCCCGCCACCGCGTCCTCCAGCAGGGCCCCCACCGTTTCGCGGGCGCACGCCTTGTTCGCTCCGATGCCGCCGGAGGGCCCGCGCTTGATCCACCCCGCCACGTACACCCCCGGGTGCCCGGGCACCCGGCCCGCCGTGTTCGGCACCGTGCCCGTCTCCTCGTCGAACGGCAGGCCCGGCACCGGTGTCCCGCGGAACCCCGCCGCCCGGACCACCCGGCCCGCCGGGATCTCGACCTCGCCCGCCGCGTCCGACGCCAGCACCGCGCGGATCTCCGTGTCGCCGCGGAACTCCGCCGGGGCCGAATGGAACCGCAGCACGATGCGGCGGCCGTCCGGGGGCGGCTCCGCCCAGTCGACCCGCTCGCGCGGCACCCCCTGCAGCCACCCCGCGTTGCCCGCCCCCTCGTCGATCGCCGAGGCGGTGCGCGGGTCGTGCGTGTCCACCACCAGGGTGCCGCGGGCCGCCAGGGCCAGCAGCTCCGAACGCGTGTACGCCGCCGTTTCCGGGCCGCGGCGGGCCAGCAGCACCACCTCGCGCACCTTGGCCGACCGCAGCCGCGCCAGTGCTTCCGGGGCGATCGACGTCCGGGCCAGCTCCTCCGGGTCCGCCGTCAGGATGCGGGCGATGTCGAGGGCCACGTTGCCGGTGCCCACCACGACCACCCGCTCGGCCGAGAGGTCCACGGCGTCCGGCTCGATGGCCGGGTGGCCGTTGTACCAGCCGACGACCGTCGCCGCCGGCAGGCTCCCCGGCAGGTCCTCGCCCGGCACGCCGAGCCGCCGGGCGCCGGTCGCCCCGACCGCGAAGATCACCGCGTCGTGCTTCTCCGCCAGCTCCGCACCGGCCGGGACACCGAGGCGCAGGCGCAGCCGCGGGTGGTCGTGGAACCGGGCGAACGTTTCGCCGATCTTCTTCGTCGACGGGTGGTCCGGCGCGACGCCGTAGCGGATCAGGCCGCCGGCCACCGGCAGGCGGTCGACCAGCGTCACCCGGGCGTTCGTGTGCAGCAGCAGGTCCTCCGCCGCGTACATCCCGGCCGGCCCGGTGCCCACGACGGCGACGTCCAGGGGCGCGAAGTCGCTCGGCAGCACACGCTCGAACGACGGCGGCGCCCACCGGTGGAAGTTCGGCGCGGCCGACACCTCGGCCAGCACGTCCCGGCCCGCGTAGTACTCCGCGTTGAGCTCCTCGTACACCCGCAGCGGCCCGGTCAGGTCGCCGGCCGGGAAGATCGCGTCGACCGGGCAGGCGTCGGCGCACGCGCCGCAGTCGATGCAGGTGGCCGGGTCGATGTAGAGCATCTCCGTGCGCCCGAAATCCGGCTCGTCCGGCGTCGGGTGGATGCAGTTGACCGGGCACACCGACACGCAGGTCGCGTCGGCGCAGCAGGTCTGGGTGATCGCGAAGGCCATCTCAGATCAGGCTCGCGCGCTTGTAGAACCAGAGGGACGGCTTGGTCAGCAGGCCCGCCGAGTGCAGGAACTCCATCAGCCCGGAGCAGCTCGAGCGCAGCATCGACTTGTGGTGCTCGTTCGCCTTCGCCTCGCGCCGCGCCCGCTTCCCGTCCAGGCCCGCGTTCTCGTACACCTTCGCGTTCACCATGCTCGTGACGATGAAGTACGACGCGATCGCGACGACCAGGCCGTTGACCTGCCGCCGCAGCCAGCCGGCGCCCTTCAGCCGCTCGCGCGTCTCCTCGCGGGCGAACTTCATGTGCCGCGACTCCTCCACGACGTGGATGTTGTTGATGGTGCGCACGAACGGGACCACCCGCTCGTCGCGCATCCAGTCGCGCTGCATGACGTCGAGGACCTCTTCGGCGACGAGGATCGCCGCGTAGGCGGCCTCCCCGGTCGCGGTGGCCTTGAAGACGCGGCCCAGTTCGACGACGAACCGCCGCGGCCGGTAGGCGGGCGCGCGCAGCTTCGCCGCGCCGCGGGCGAACATGATCGAGTGGCGGCACTCGTCGGCGATCTCGGTCAGCGCCCACTGGAACGCCGGATCGGTCGGGTCCTTGGCGTAGAAGTCGCGCAGCACCATCTGCTGCAGGATCATTTCGAACCAGATCCCGGTGCTCGCGACCGACGCCGCCTCCTGGCGGGTGAGCTCGCGCTGCTGCCCGGGCGTCAGGTCGGCCCAGTAGGAGGTGCCGTAGAGCGTGCTCCACTCCGGGCTGGCGCCGTGGTAATCCGTGTCCAGCGGCGTCTCCCAGTCGACCTCCTTGACCGGGTCGTACGACAGCTGCTCCGACGAGTCGAGCAGCCGCCGCGCCACGATCTCCCGGTCCGACACGCCGGATTCACCGGTGCTCGTCATGACCGACCTCCTCGTCAGGTGTTACCGAAGTTCACTGTTACCAACCGTAACACATACTTCGGCAGCCGTCTGCGAGGAGTTCGGTGAACAACTGTACACTCAGCCCGTGACCTCCGGTGACTCCTCCGCGGGACCGTTCGGTTCCGGCCTGCTCGGCCCGCTGGACCAGGACGTCGCCGTGCTGCGCCGGCGCGTCCAAGGGCTGCTCACGGCGGCTTTGATCGCCACCAACGTGATCGGCGCGCTGGTCGTCGTGGGGCTGGCGGCGCTGCTCATGCCGGCCCCCGGGATGTCCGGCGACCTGGTCCGCGTCACCGCGGTCGCAGTACCCGTGTACGTCGTTTCGGCGGTCGTCGCCGGCACGCTCTGGGGCACCCGCGGCGCCCTCCGCACGCTGCGCTGGGCCGCCGAGGGCCGCCGCCCGACCGACGCCGAGCGGACGGCCAGCCTGCGTGTCCCGCTGCGCCTGACCTACGTCCAGGCCGTGCTCTGGGGCATCGCGACGCTGCTCTTCGGCGGGCTCGCGGCGCTCGTGCAGCCGAGGGTGGTGCTCACCGAGTTCCTCGTGGTCGCCTTCGCTGCCGTCGTCGTCTGCGCGATCGCTTACCTCTTCGGCGAATTCGCGCTACGGCCGTACGCGGCGCTGGCCCTGGCCGGCACGACGCCGCCGCGCCCGGTGACCGGCGGCGTCAACCTGCGGATGCTGCTGTTCTGGTGCCTGGGCACCGGCGTGCCGGTGGCCGGGCTGGTGCTCGCCGCGGTGCTGGCCTGGGTGCGCGGCGACGTCTCTCCGACGAGGCTCGCCGTGTCGGTCATCGCGCTCGGGCTGGTCGTGCTGTGCTTCGGCCTGCTGGTCACGGTGTTCACCGCCCGCGCGGTGGTGAACCCGATCTCGTCGGTGCGGCACGCGCTGGACCGCGTCCGGGCCGGCGACTTCGCCGCCCGGATCCCGGTCTACGACGGGTCCGAGCTCGGCCTGCTGCAGGCCGGGTTCAACGGGATGGCGGCCGGGCTGGCCGAGCGGGAGCAGCTGCGCGAACTGTTCGGCCGGCACGTCGGCCACGACGTCGCGGTCGAGGCCATGCGCACGTCCGAGCTGGGTGGGACGGTCCGCACGGTGTCGGTGCTGTTCGTCGACCTCGTCGGATCGACGGCGCTGGCCGCGAGCCGGCCGCCGGAGGAGGTCGTCGGCCTGCTCAACCGGTTCTTCGCGGTGGTGGTCGACGAGGTCGACCGGCACCACGGGCTGGTCAACAAGTTCGTCGGCGACGCCGCGCTGGCCGTCTTCGGCGCGCCGGCACCGCTCGACGGCCACGCCACCTGCGCGCTGGCCGCCGGCCGCGCCATCGCCCGCCGGCTGGCCGCCGAGGTGCCGGACGGCCCGGCCGGCATCGGCGTGGCGACCGGCGCCGCGGTCGCGGGCAACGTCGGCGACCCGCGCCGGTTCGAGTACACGGTGATCGGCGACCCGGTCAACGAAGCCGCGCGGCTGACCGAGCTGGCGAAGAACGCGCCCGGCCGCCTGCTCGCCTCGTGGACGGTCGTGGCGTCCGCGGCCGCGGACGAAGCGGCCCGCTGGGCGGCGACCGGGGAGGTCACCCTGCGCGGCCGCAACCGCCCCACGACCCTCGCCTCGCCCCTCCCGGGCTGACCGGTCAGCGCCGCGGGTCGATGTGCACCTTGGGCCCGGCGCCGCCGATCCGCTCCCCCGCGAGCACCGCGCCGGTCCGGTCGAGGCCGACGGTCGCCGCCACCAGCGGCCGCGGGTCGACCGCTCCGCTCGCGTACGCGGCGATCGTGTCGGCCAGGCCGGGTGAAGCGGACAGCACCCCGACCGCGGTGACGTCCTTCAGCACCAGCTCGCGCGTGTCGAGGAGGCTGGGCCGGCCGGAGAGCCCGATGTGGACGACGCGGCCCGCCGGCTCCACGAGCTCCACCGCCAGCGCGGGCGAACCGGGCGCGCCGGTGGCGTCGACGACCGCGTCGAAGGGCAGGTCCGGGAGGGTGGCGCGGGTCCAGACGTGCGCGAACCCCAGGCTGCGGGCGAACGCGCCGTCGGCCACGCCCATGACGTGCACCTCGGCGCCCGCCGCCCGCAGGAACAGGGCCGTGAGCAGGCCGATGGTCCCCGGCCCGAGGACCAGCGCCCGGTCACCGGCGCCGGTGCCGGCCGCGCGGGCCGCGCGCAGGGCGTTGCCGCCCGGTTCGACCAGCGCGCCGAGTTCCGCGTCGACACTGCCGGGCAGCGCGTGCAGCGACCACGCGGGCACCGCGAGGCGCTCCGCGAGCGCGCCGGCCCGGCCGCCGCGGATGCCGACCTCCTGGCGGTTCTCGCAGGTGTGCTGGTGGCCCCGGCGGCAGCGGCGGCACGTCCGGTCGCCGAGCATGGTGTCGCCCATGACCCGCCGCCCGAGCCAGGCGGGGTCCACGCCGTCGCCGACCGCGGAGACCGTGCCCGCCCACTCGTGGCCCAGCCGCATCGGGTACGCCGCGTGCCCCTGGTGCAGGTAGGCCATCTCGCCGGTGAAGAACTCGACGTCGGTGCCGCACACCCCGGCCCGCTCGACGTCGACGACGACCTCGCCCGCGGTCGCCCGCGGGACGGGCACCTCCTGCACCGAGCCCTCCCGCGGACCGGTGAGCACGAAGGCCCGCATCGTCGAAGACATGGCCGCATCCTCGCACGCGGCGAATTGCCGAACACTTGCCATTTTCTTGACAGCTGTTCATTATCAGCTCCGTGGAGCTCGACTGGACGACCGAAGCGCCCGCCAAGGACCGGCGGGTGCGCCGGTCGCGCGCCGCGTTGATGCGGGCCGCGGTCGAGCTGGTGTCCGAACGCGACTCGACGGCCGTCACCGTCTCCGAGATCGCCGAGGCCGCGGACGTCAGCCGCCAGGTGCTGTACCAGCAGTTCGGCGACCGCGACGCGCTGCTGCTGGAGGCGGCGCTCGACCTCGTCCGGCGCGAGCTGCTCGCCGACCTCTCCGGCGACGAAGACGCGTCGCTACTGGCGCTGGGCCGGCACTTCGCCGCCCACCGGCGCTTCTACCGCGCCCTGCTGACCGGGGCGTCCGCGTTCGCCCTGAACAAGGCGCTGACCGGCCTGTTCCTGCCGATCAACCGGCAGCACCTCGGCCGCGTGTTCGGCGACCGGCTGGACGCGCAGGGCGTCGAGGACCTGGCCACCTTCCTGACCGGTGGTGCGGGCGCGGTCGTCAACGCGTGGGTGGTCGACGGGCCGGATCCGCTCGACCCGCAGGAGTTCACCGGCCGGCTGGTGCGCATGCGCTCGGTCGTCGGCGCGATGATCACGAAGGAGGCCCGCCGGTGATCAGCCGTCTCGTCGAACGCCTGCTGAAGCTGCCCGCGCCGGTCACCCGGCGCCTCGTCGTGCAGCGCGACCTGCGGGTCCCGATGCCCGACGGCGTCGAGCTGCTGGCCGACCGGTGGGCGCCGCGCGCGGGGCCGGAGGGTCTTCCGACGGCGCTGGTGCGCACGCCGTACCGCCGCCGGGGCGCCTTCGGGGCGCCTTCGGGGCGATCCTGGCGCGGCCCCTGGCCGAGCGCGGCTTCCAGGTGCTGATCCAGAGCACCCGCGGCGGCTTCGGCTCCGGCGGGGTCTTCGACCCGCTGCGGCAGGAGCGCGAGGACGGCGCCGCGACGCTGGACTGGCTGGTGCGGCAGCCGTGGGCCGGCGACGCGGTCGTGCTCGTCGGCCCCAGCTACCTGGAGTACGTGCAGTGGGCGGTGGCCGACCGCC
Organism: Amycolatopsis sp. CA-128772; assembly: GCF_002904295.1. Classification (GTDB taxonomy): domain Bacteria; phylum Actinomycetota; class Actinomycetes; order Mycobacteriales; family Pseudonocardiaceae; genus Amycolatopsis. Next base: position 117,086 of record NZ_PPHG01000080.1, on the reverse strand, counting down.
TGCCGCCGCAGGTCAAGGCGATGATCCCGCAGGTCACCGAGTCCGGGCTGACGCTGGAGTTCCTACGCGAGGACGGCCTTTCGCTGGAGACGCCGTTCGGGTGGGGCGTCCAGGTGGCGGTCCAGGAGCGCCGCTTCGCGTTGTTCCGGCAGCGCAGCCAGGCGAAGAAGCTGAAGCAGGCGCTCGAAACGCTCCCTCTCGTCCAGGCCGACGTCGTCGCGATCGGCCACCGCTCCGACTACATCCAGGACGTCCTCGCGCACCCGGAGAACCACCCGCGCTGGACGGGGATCGGCCACCGGCGGCGCGTCGCGGACGTCACCGTCGGAGTCAGCTCGATCGCCGGCTGGTACGACATCTTCCTGCCCGGTCAGCTGCGCGACTTCCGGACGCTGCAGGAGGCGGGCCGGCGGCCGCGGCTGACGGTCGGGCCGTGGACGCACGCCGGGCGCGCCGACCTGCTCGCCGGATCGGGCGTGACGCTGCGGGAAACCCTGGAGTTCGGGCTCGCGCACGCCCGCGGCGAGCAACCGCCGGAGCGGGCGCCGGTCCGGCTGTTCGTCATGGGCGAGGAGACCTGGCGCGACTTCGCCTCGTGGCCGCCGGAAGGCCATGCGCCGCAGCGGTTCCACCTGCACGCGGACGGCGTGCTCGCCCTCGGCCCGCCCGGCGGGTCCGAGCCGGACCGCTACCGCTACGACCCGGCGGACCCGACCCCGGCGGCCGGCGGCGTGCGGATGGCCCCGGACGCGGGCCGCGTGGACAACGTGGCCCTGGAGGCCCGCGCGGACGTCCTCACCTACACCACAGCCGTGCTCGGCGAAGACGTCGAGGTGATCGGGGACGTGCACGCGGAGATCTGCTTCCGTTCGAGCCTGCGGTTCGCCGACGTCTTCGTCCGGCTCTGCGACGTCGGCCCGGACGGCCGTTCGCTCAACGTCTGCGACGGGCTGACCAGCCTCCGCGACGCCGGCGAGCCGGCCGCCGTCACGGTCCGGATGTGGCCGACGGCGCACCGGTTCCGCCGCGGGCACCGCATCCGCGTGCAGGTCTCCAGCGGCGCTTTCCCGCGCTACGCCCGCAATCCCGGCACCGGCGAGCCGCACGCCACCGCGGTCACGCTGCGCGCGGCGGACCAGGAGGTCCACCACGCCCCCGGCCGCGCGTCGGCGATCGTGCTGCCGGTGGCTAGCCCGTCCGTCCACTGAGGACGTCGAAGGCCTGGCGGCGGTGCTCGGCGAAGAGGCTCAGGGCGGTCTCCCGGTCGCGGGCCCGCAGCGCGGCCGCGAGTTCCCGGTGTTCGGCGGGGATGCCCGCGAGGTAGCCGTCGGTGGCGACGCCGATCCGCGTCAGCAGGAACAGGTGCACCTGCGAGCGGATGGCCTGCCAGGCTTCCCGCAGCCGCCGGTGGCCGGCGGCGGCGTAGACGGCGTCGTGGAAACCGAGGTCGCACCGCACCATTTCGTGTTCGTCGGCGGCCCGCTCCATGCGCCGCACGACGTCGTCGATCGCGTCCAGGGCCGCGTCCGGCGCACGCTCGACGACCAGGCCGACGGCGAGCCCGTCGAGGGCCGCCCGCAGGCTGCCGAGCTCGGCGACGTCCTCTTCGGACAGTGCGGTCACGGTGGTGCCCCGGTGCCACTCGCTGCGGACGAGGCCCTCCCGTTCCAGCCGCAGCAGCGCCTCCCGCACCGGCCCGCGGCTGACGCCCAGCGCCTCGGCGAGTTCGACTTCGCGCAGCTGGCCGCCGAGAGCGTAGACGCCGTCGAAGATGGCCTCCCGCACCCGGTCGGCCACTTCGTCGGCCAGCCCACGACGGCGCGCGGGTTCCACTGCACTCATGTCTTAATGTTAACATTCAGACATAAGTCTCGGCGAAGGGAACCCTCGATGACCACCGCGATCCTCCGCTTCCACCTGGCGATGCCGGTGGACGACCTGCCCGCCGCCCGGCGCTTCTACGGCGAAGTCCTCGGCCTCCCCCAGGGCCGCAGCGCGGAAACGTGGACCGACTGGAACCTGCACGGCCACCAGTTCGTGACCCACCTGGCCCCGGCCCGCCCGCAACGCATCCACAACCCGGTCGACGGCCACGACGTCCCGGTCCCCCACTTCGGCCTGATCCTCCCGATCCCGGAGTTCCACGCCCTGGCCGAGCGGCTGCGCACGGCGGGCACGCAGTTCGTGATCGAGCCGTACGTCCGCTTCGAGGGCCAGCCGGGCGAGCAGTGGACGATGTTCCTCCTCGACCCGGCGGGCAATGCACTGGAGTTCAAGGCTTTCGCGGACGATTCCCAGGTCTTCGCGGTTTGAGCCGCGGGGTCCGCGGCCGGCGCGGTAGCAGCCCTACGCGCTTGAGGAGGTAAGCCACCACCCCGGCCCGGGTCACCTCGTCCTCGAAGCGCCCCGACTCGTCCTCGAACACCAGCTCGTCCAGGCCGTCGGCGACCATCGCGTCCACCTCGACCTCGCCGAGGGAAAAGTAGATCCACCAGTTCCACAAGGCGTCCCGCGCCGGCTCCTCGGCCGGCTCGATCTCGATGCCGATCGAGTCCGCCGGCACGCCCGCGCCGGTCAAGGCCTGCCTCCACTCCTCGCCCAGCCCGGCAAGGACCGGCAGCTCCCGCCGCCACCTGCTCATCCGTCCGCTCCCCCGCATACCCCGTGCAAGAGATCTTAGGCCGGCAAAAAGCGCTGGTCATCCCCGCAGCCGGCCACTCGATCGGGGTCGCCCGCCCGTCGGCGGGCACTATCGGGCGGCCAGTGGGTACCCCGCCACGACGGAGAGCGCCGAAACCCGGGAGAGCCCCATGCGACCAGCCGACGACGAGCGGCCCGATGCCGTGTTGCTCGCCGCGCTCCGGGGCGGGGACCTCGAGGCCGCCGGGAGTCTCTTCCGGCGGCACGCCGAGCCGCTGTGGCGGGCCGCCGGGGCGTGGGTGCGGCAGCCCGCCGAACGCGATGACCTGGTGGCCGAGACGTTCGCGCGGGTGCTCGCCGTGATCCGGGCCGGCCACGGACCGCACGGCGACCTGCGGCCGTACCTCGTCGTGACGATGCGGCACCTGGTGTCCCGGTGGAGCAGCCAGCGCAACCGGGTCGAGCTGCGGGCCACCGTCCCCGAGTCGGGTCTCGACGCCGGCGGCGCCGACGAACTCGCGCTGCACCGGTCCCACGTCCACCTCGTGTGGTCGGCCTACCGGACGCTGCCCGGGCGGTGGCGGACCGTGCTGTGGCAGACCGCGGCCGAGGGCGGCACCCCGACGGAGGTCGCGCCGCTGCTGGGCCTGTCGCCCAACAGCGTGGCGGCGCTGGCGATGCGGGCGCGCGAGGGGCTGCGGCAGGCTTACCTGCAGGTCCAGGTGCCCGACGCGGAGGAGCCGATCTGCCGCGAACCCCGGCGGCGCATGGGCGCCTGGGTCCGCGGCGCGCTGCCGCCGCGCCGGGCGAGCGTGATCGCCGAGCACGTCGCCGGCTGCCGGGCGTGCCGGGCGGTGGCCCGGGGGCTGGACGAGGCCAACCGGGAGCTGCCCGGCTCGGCGGCGCGGCTCACCGGCTGAGGTCCGGCTCGCCGAAGAGCCGGGCCGTGCCGTGGGCGCGCTTGAAGTACAGGTGCGCGTCGTGCTCCCAGGTGATCGCGATGCCGCCGTGGAGCTGGACCATCTCCGCCGCCGCGTGCGCGAACGCCTCGCCGCACACCACCTCCGCGGTCATGACAGCCTCGGGATCCCCGTCCGCCACGGCCGCGGACAACGCCGAGCGGGCCGCTTCGACGTGGACGTGGACGTCGGCCATCCGGTGCTTCAGCGCCTGGAACGACCCGATCGGACGGCCGAACTGACGGCGTTGCTTTGTGTACTCGACCGTGAGCTCCAGCGCCCGGGCGGCCGCCCCGGTCTGCTCGGCCGCGACGGCGACCACCGCCGTGTCGCGCAGGTGCCGCAGCGGCTCGGTGAACCCGCCGGTGTCGAGCCGCCGGGCCGGCGTCGACGCGCACTCGACGACCGCGAGGCGCCGGGTCGGGTCCAGGGTCGTGGCGCGTTCCCGGCGGACGCCGTCGAGGGGGACTTCGAACAGGCCGGCGCCGTCGTCCGTGCGGGCCACGGCGAGCAGGACGTCGGCGGTGTCGCCGTCCAGGACGTAGTGCGCCCGGCCGTCGAGGCCCGCGGCCGACGCCGTCAGGGCCGGGGTCCACCGGCCGTCCGCACCGGACCAGGCGAGGGCGGCCACCGTCGTACCCGCGGCGATGCCCGGCAGCAGCCGTTCGCAGGCTTCGTCGTTGCCGGTGCGCAGGAGGGCCTCGCCGCACAGCACCGCCGAGCCCAGCATCGGCGCGGGGGTCAGCGTGCGGCCCAGTTCGGCCAGCACGACGCACGCCTCGGCGAGGCCGGCACCCGCGCCGCCGTAGTGCTCCGGGATCGTCAGGCCGGCGACGCCGATCTGCTCGCACAGGGTCGACCAGAGCTTGTCGTCGTAGCCCAGCGGCGACGCCATGGCGGCGCGCACCGCCTCCGGCCCGGACCGGCGCGCCAGCAGGGCGCGGACGGCGTCCCGCAGCGCCCGGGCTTCCCCGGTCTCCATCGGGTCGGTCATCGCAGGACCCGCGCCCGGTGGAACGACCCGGTCCCCCAGGCGCCGGTCAGGGCCCGGACCTTCGTCAGCCGGAGCCCGAGGTCGTGTTCGGCCGTGTAGCCGATGGCGCCGTGCACCTGCAGGGCGGTCCGCGCCGCGAGGTGGGCGGCGTCGCCGGCCATGACCTTCGCCGCCGAGACGTCCCGGGCGAAGGTCTCTCCCGCGACCGCGGCGCCGTGGAGCAGCGGCCGGGCCAGTTCGAGCCGGGTGGCGACGTCGGCGAGGAGGTGCTTGATCGCCTGGTACTCGCCGATGGCCCGGCCGTACTGCTTGCGTTGTTTCGCGTATGCGACCGAGGTGTCGAGGAGCCACTGCCCCGCGCCGAGGAGCTGGGCGGCGACGGCCAGGACACCGCGGTCGAACGCGGCCCCGTCCGCTCGGCCGGCCGCGGCCGGGACCCGGAACAACCGCCGCGGCGGGTCGATCGAGCGCACCGGCCCGGTCCCGGCTCCGGTCAGCGCCGCACCGGTGAGGTCGAGGACCACGCCCGCGACGTCGGCGTCGAGGGCCAAGGGGACTTCCGGCGGCGCGACGACGGTGGCCACCAGGTCGCCCTCGGCGAGGGAGGTGAGCCGGTGGCCGGTCAGCAGCGCCGGGGCGACCGCCGCCGACTCGACGAGCGGGCCGGGCACGGCGTGGTAGCCGAGGGCTTCGAAGGCGACCACGACGTCGACCGGCGAAGCGCCGAGGCCGCCGAGGTCCTCGGCCACCAGCAGCGCGAAGACCCCGACGTCGGCGAGCGCGCGCCAGAGCTTGAGGCCGCGGTCGTGCTCCCCCACGGCCCAGGCGCGGGCGGCGGCCGCGGTGTCCGCCCCGCCCAGCAGCTCGTGCAGCGTCGCGGCGAACTGCCGTTGCTCCGGCGAGAGCTGGAACCTCATCGGCGGGCCTCCCTCGGGAGCTTCAGCAGCCGTTCGGCGATGGTGTTGCGCTGGATCTGGTCGGTGCCGCCGTAGATCGGCCCGGCGAGGGAGAACAGGTAGCCGTCCACCCAGTCCGGGTTCGTCTCCGCTTCCGGCCCCAGGACGTCGAGGGCCGTCTCGTGCAGTTCGACGTCGAGGTGGGACCAGAACAGCTTGTTCACGCTCGACTCCGGTCCCAGCTCGCCCCCGTCGGCGAGCCGGCTGACCGTGCCGAACGTGTACAGCCGGTACGCCCGGGCGCCGATCCAGGCGTCGGCCACCCTGTCCCGGGTGGACGGTGACTCGCCGTTGTCCCGCCAGAGATCCACCAGCCGGTCGGCCGCGGCGAGGAACCGGCCCGGGCTGCGCAGCGACAGCCCGCGCTCGTTGTTGGCCGTCGTCATCGCCACCCGCCAGCCCTGGCCCACCTCCCCGATCACGTCCTCGTCGGGGACGAAGACGTCGTCGAAGAAGATCTCCGCGAAGCCGGGTTCACCGTCGAGCTGTGGGATCGGCCGGACCGTGACGCCTTCGGCGCGCAGGTCGGCCATGAAGTAGGTCAAGCCTTGGTGGCGTTGAGCGTCGGGATCGGTGCGGAAAAGGCCGAACGCGCGGTCGGCGAAGGTCGCCCGGGAACTCCACGTCTTCTGCCCGGACAGCCGCCAGCCGCCGTCCGTGCGGACCGCCGTGCTCCGCAACGCCGCGATGTCGCTGCCCGCCTCGGGTTCCGACCACGCCTGCGCCCACACCTGCTCGCCGGTCGCCATGGCCGGCAGGATCCGGTCACGCTGCTCCGGCGTGCCGTGCGCGAACAGCGTGGGGCCGAGCATGAAGATCCCGTTCTGCGACACCCGGCCCGGCGCGCCCGAGGCGTAGTACTCCTCTTCGAACAACAGCCACTGCAGCATCGAGGCATCCCGGCCGTGGTACTCCCGCGGCCACGACACGACCGACCACCGCGCTTCGGCCAGCTCGGCCTCCCACTCCCGGTGCGCGGCGAACCCCTCGGCGGTGTCCATCGACGGCAGCGACCGGACGTGGGCGGCCAGCCATTCGCGAGCCTCGTCCCGGAAGGCGGCGGACGCGGCGTCGATGTCGAGGTCCATCACGTCCCCTTGTTCGCGTCACGCATCGACCGCGCCGACTGCCCGCCGAGCGAGTCCTCGGAGGTCTCCGCGTTGTGGGCGTGCGCCAGGTGGTGCAACCCGAACACGGAGTCCATTCCGGACCGCATACCCATCAGGTCTTCGGCCTGGTTGACGGCCTTCTTCGCCAGCGCCAGCCCGAACTGCGGCATCCCCGCGATCTTCTCCGCCAGCTCCAGGGTGTGCTGTTCGAGGTCCGCGCGCGCCACGATGCGGTTGATCATCCCCCACTCCTTGGCCTGCTGAACACTGAACCGGTCGCCGGTGAACAGCACCTCCTTGGCCGCCCGCGGCCCCAGCACCCACGGGTGCGCGAAGTACTCGACACCCGGAATCCCCATCCGCACCACCGGATCGGCGAAGAACGCGTCGTCCGAGGCCACGATGAGGTCGCACACCCAGGCCAGCATCAGCCCGCCGGCGATGCACGCACCCTGGACGCTCGCGATCATCGGCTTCGGGAGTTCCCGCCACCGGCGGCACATCCCCAGGTACACCTCGGCTTCCCGGGCGAACCGCTGGTCACCGCCCGCGCGGTCGGTGTGGTCCCACCACAGCACCGCCCGCCGGTCGAAGGAGACGTCGACGTCGCGGCCCGGGGTGCCGATGTCGTGCCCCGCCGAGAAGTGCTTCCCGGCCCCCGCCAGCACGATCACCTTCACCTCGGGGTCGTTCACCGCGGCCGTGAAGGCGTCGTCGAGGGCGTAGGTCATCGCCGAATTCTGGGCGTTGCGGTACTCCGGCCGGTTCATCGTCACCACCGCGACCGGCCCGCGCCGCTCGGCGCGGACCACCGGTTCACTCATGCCTTCTCCTCGCTCAGCAGCCGCTTCAGCACCTTGCCGGAAGCGTTGCGGGGCAGCTCGTCCAGGAACTCGACGAACCGCGGGGTCTTGTAGTTGGCGAGCCGTTCGCGGCAGAAGGCGATGACCGCTTCCCCGGTCAGCCCGGTGCCGACGACGAACGCCTTGCCGACCTCGCCGAGCCGTTCGTCCGGAACGCCGATCACCGCGGCGTCGCGCACGCCGGCCAGTTCGGTCAGGGCGTGTTCGACCTCGGCCGGGTAGACGTTGAAGCCGCCGGAGATGTACATGTCCTTGAGCCGGCCGGTGATCGTCAGGTTGCCGGCGGCGTCGAGCTCGCCGACGTCGCCGGTGTGCAGCCAGCCCGCCTCGTCGACGGCCTTCGCGGTGGCCTCCGGGTCGTCGAGGTACCCGAGCATCACGTTCGGCCCGCGGACCACGATCTCGCCCGGCGAGCCCTGGATCGCCACCTCGAAGCCCGCGGTCGCCCGGCCGGACGTGCCGGCGATGAGGTCCGCGGGGTCGCCGGGACGGCACATCGTCACCATCACGGCTTCGGTGAGCCCGTAGGCGGTGAGGACGGTTTCGAAGCCGAGTTCGGACCACATCCGGCGCACGAGCGAGGCCGGCACCGTGGCCGCGCCGGTGACCGCGAGCCGCAGCGACGACAGGTCGCCCTTGCGCGGCTCGTGCAGCAGGGACTGGAAGACCGTCGGCGCGCCCGGCAGCACGGAAATCCGTTCCCGCTCGATCACCCGCAGGGCCGCGCGCACGTCGAAGACGGCCTGCGGCACGATCGTCACGCCGGTCAGCAGGCAGACCAGGATGCCGGCCTTGTAGCCGAAGCTGTGGAAGAACGGGTTGATCACCAGGTACCGGTCGTCCGCGGTGACCCGGCCGCAGTCCGCCCAGGCCGCGGCGACGTCGACGGCTTGGCGGTGAGCCGAGAGCACGCCCTTCGAGCGGCCACTGGTGCCCGACGTGAAGAGGATGTCGCTGACGTCGTCCGGGCGGACGGCGTCGGCCCGCGCCTCGGCGGCGGCCGGCGGCACCTGCCCGGCCGTGGCCAGGAACTCGTCCCAGCCCAGCGTGCCCCCGACCGGCCGGTGCGGCTGCTCCAGGGGCACCCGGACGACGGTGCCGAGGTCCGGCAGCGCCGCCCCGGTCGCCACGATCGCGGCGTGGCGGTCGGCGCCGAGGAAGTCGGCGGCCACGACGAGGGCCCGGGCCCGGCCGCGGACGAGCAGGTCCACCGTCTCGGTGGCGGTGAAGCGGGTGTTGACCGGGATCAGCGTCGCACCCGCGTAGAGCGCGCCGAGCGCCGCCGTGACCCAGTGGTGGGTGTTGGGCAGCGCGACCGCGACCCGGTCCCCCGCCTCGACCCCGCACGCCGCGAAGGCCCGCGCGACGGTTCGAACACGTTCCAGAAGCTGGTCGTAACCGAGCCGCACGGACCCGTCGACCAGCGCCTCGGCGGACCCGAACTTCGCGGCGGCGTCGCGGACGACGGCCGGGATCGTGGTCTGTCCCACCACACCCTCCTCTGGACCGGCAAAGTAGAACGTGTTCTCATTACCCTAGGTGCCGGACCGGCGGGTGAGCAAGGAGGCGTGCGTGGAACCGACGCGATTCCGCCGCGAGGTCGCGGGCTGGCTGGCCGGCAACCTGACCGGCGAGTTCGCCAGGCTGCGCGGCCTGGGCGGGCCGGGCCGGGAGCACGAGGAGTTCGAGCTGCGCCTGGCCTGGGAACGCCACTTGGCCGCGGCGGGCTGGACGTGCGTCGGCTGGCCGGTCGAGCACGGCGGCCGCGGCCTGTCGCTGGCCGAACAGGTCGCCTTCCACGAGGAGTACGCCGCTTCCGGCGCGCCCGCCCGGGTCAACCACATCGGCGAGCAGCTGCTCGGCCCCACGCTCATCGCCTTCGGCACGCCGGAACAGCGGCAACGGTTCCTGCCCAAGATCGCCGCCGTCGAAGAGCTCTGGTGCCAGGGGTACTCCGAACCCGGCGCCGGCTCCGACCTCGCCGCCGTTTCGACGTCGGCGGTGCTGCGGGACGGCGAGTGGGTGATCAACGGCCAGAAGATCTGGACGTCATTGGCCCACGTGGCCGACTGGTGCTTCGTCGTGGCCCGCACCGAACCCGGCTCCCGGCGCCACCACGGCCTGTCCTACCTCCTGGTGCCGCTGCGCCAGAAGGGCGTGACGATCCGGCCGATCCGGCAGCTCACCGGCACCTCGGAGTTCAACGAAGTCTTCTTCGACGACGCCCGCACGCCCGCCGGCCACGTCGTCGGCGAACCGGGCGAGGGCTGGAAGATCGCCATGGCCACCCTCGGCTTCGAACGCGGCGTCTCGACGCTGGGCCAGCAGATCGGCTTCCGCCGCGAACTCGACGACATCACCGCCGAAGCGAAACGGCTCGGCACCTACGACGATCCGCTGCTGCGCGCCGACCTCGCCCGCGCCCGCATCGGCCTGCGGGTCTTGCGCGCCCACGCTTTGCGGACGCTCGGCCAGGCCGCCGGTCCCGAAGTCGCGGTCGGGAAGCTGCTGTGGGCGCGATGGCACCGCGGGCTGGGCGAACTGGCCGTGCGCGCCCGCGGCGCCCGATCCCTCACCTCCGACGGCGGCGAGCTGGACGAGTGGCAGCGGCTGTTCCTGTTCACCCGCGCCGACACGATCTACGGCGGCTCGGACGAAATCGAACGCACCATCATCGCCGAGCGCGTCCTCGGCCTGCCCCGGGAGGCCCGTCCGTGATCCCCCAGTACCCGCCCGGCCACGACCTCCTCGCCGGCAAAGTCGTCGTCGTCACCGCGGCCGCGGGCACCGGCATCGGGTCCGCGGTGGCGAAACGCTGCCTCGAAGAAGGCGCGAACGTCGTGATCAGCGACTGGCACGAGCGGCGCCTGAAGGAGAAGGCCGCCGAACTCGGCGACGTCCACGCGATCCCCTGCGACGTCACCCAGGAGGACCAGGTCCAGGCCCTCATCGACGGCGCGGCCGCCCGCTTCGGCCGCCTCGACGTCCTGGTCAACAACGCCGGGCTCGGCGGCACGAAGTCCGTCCTGGAGATGACCGACGACGAGTGGTCGAAGGTCCTCGACATCACCCTCACCGGCACCTTCCGCTGCACCCGCGCGGCCCTCAAGCAGTTCGTCGCCCAGGGCGGCGGCGGGGCGATCGTCAACAACGCGTCGGTGGTCGGCTGGCGCGCCCAGGCCGGGCAAGCGCACTACGCGGCCGCGAAAGCCGGCGTCATGGCCCTCACCCGCTGCTCGGCCCTGGACGCCGCCGGGCACGGCGTCCGGATCAACGCCGTCGCGCCGAGCCTCGCCATGCACCCGTTCCTCGCCAAGGTGACCAGCGACGAACTGCTCGAAGACCTCACCAAGCGGGAAGCCTTCGGCCGCGCGGCCGAGCCGTGGGAGGTCGCCAACGTGATGGTCTTCCTCGCCAGCGACTACGCCGGTTACCTGACCGGCGAAGTCGTCTCCGTCAGCAGCCAGCACCCCTAGGAGCACCCGTGCCCGAAGCTTTCCTCCTCGACGCGGTCCGCACGCCCGTGGGGCGGCGCGGCGGCGCGCTGTCCGGGTGGCACTCCGCCGACCTGGGGGCGCACGTCATCAAGGCGGTCGTCGAGCGCGCCGGGGTCGACCCGGACTTCGTCGACGACGTCATCTTCGGCTGCACGGACACCCTCGGGCCGCAGGCCGGGAACATCGCCCGCACCGCGTGGCTGGCCGCCGGGTTCCCGGACCACGTGCCCGGGGTGACGATCGACCGGCAGTGCGGGTCGAGCCAGCAGGCCGTGCACTTCGCCGCGCAGGCCGTCATGTCCGGCACGCAGGACCTGGTGCTGGCCGGCGGCGTGCAGAACATGAGCCGGATCCCGATCAGCGCGGCGATGCTGGCCGGGCGCGAGTACGGCTTCGACGACCCGTTCTCCGGTTCGAAGGGCTGGCAGGAGCGCTACGGCAGTGCCGAGGTTTCGCAGTTCCGCAGCGCCGGCATGATCGCCGAGCACTGGGACATCAGCCGCGCGGCCATGGAGGAGTACGCGCTGCGCAGCCACGAGCGGGCGGTGGCCGCCATCGACGAAGGCCGGTTCGACGCGGAGATCGTCCCGGTCGAGCAGTTCCGGCACGACGAGGGGCCGCGCCGGGACACCAGCCTGGAACGGATGCGCGGCCTGAAACCGCTCGGCGAGGGTTCGCGGCTGACCGCGGCGGTGGCCAGCCAGATCTCCGACGGCGCGAGCGCGGCCCTGCTGGCGTCCTCGTCCTTCGTCGAAGAACACGGCCTGACGCCCCGGGCCCGCATCCACCACCTGTCGGTGCGGGCGGCGGATCCGGTGTGGATGCTGACCGGCCCGATCCCGGCGACGGCGCACGCGCTGCGCAACGCCGGGCTGGCGATCGGCGACATCGACCTGTTCGAGGTCAACGAGGCGTTCGCCAGCGTGGTGCTGGCGTGGCTGGACGAAACCGGCGCGGACCCCGGCCGGGTCAACGTGAACGGGGGCGGGATCGCCCTCGGCCACCCGATCGGGGCCACCGGCACCAAGCTGCTCGCCACGCTCCTGCACGAGCTGGAGCGCCGCGGCGGGCGTTACGGGCTGCAGACGATGTGCGAAGGCGGCGGCACCGCCAACGTCACCATCATCGAACGGCTGTGACGTCGGACAGCGCTGATCAGCCGAGGGCGCGCAGCTTCGGCAGGACGTCCTCGGAGAACTGGGCCAGGAACCGCTCCTGGTCGTGGCCCGGGCCGTGGAAGACCAGGTGGTTCAGGCCCGCGTCCAGGTAGGGCTTGATCTGCGCCACGGCCTCGTCGGGGTCGGACGCCACGATCCAGCGCTTGGCGACCTGGTCGATCGGCAGCTCGTCGGCCAGCCGTTCCATCTCTTCGGCCGAGGACACGCTGTGCTTCTGCTCCGCCGACAGCGACAGCGGCGCCCAGAACCGGGTGTTCTCCAGCGCCTTCTCGTGGTCGCGGTCGTAGGAGAGCTTGATCTCGATCGTCCGGTCGACGTCCTCGACGGTCTTGCCGGCCGCCTCCGCGCCTTCCTTGACCGCCGGCATCAGCTTGTCGGTGTAGAGCTCCATGCCCTTGCCGGACGTGCAGATGAACCCGTCCCCGGCGCGGCCCGCGTACTTGGCCACCACCGGGCCGCCGGCGGCGACGTACACCGGCACCGGCTGCTCCGGCCGGTCGTAGATCTTGGCGTCCACCAGCTCGTAGTAGTCGCCCTTGAAGTTGACGTTGTCGCTGGTCCACAGCTCGCGGATGAGCTTGATCGACTCGCGCAGCCGGGCGAAGCGCTCCTTGAACTCCGGCCACTCGCGCCCCGAGACGGCGATCTCGTTGAGCGCCTCGCCGGACCCGACCCCGAGGATGACGCGGCCGTTCGACAGCAGCGACATGGTCGCGAACGCCTGGGCGATCACCGCCGGGTTGTACCGGAACGTCGGGGTCAGCACGCTGGTGCCGATCTGCACCCGCTTCGTGCGCTCGGCCACCGCCGGCATCCAGGCCAGTGCCCAGGGGGCGTGCCCGCCTTCGTGCCGCCACGGCAGGAAGTGGTCGGACACCCACACCGAGTCGAGGCCGACCTCTTCGGCGCGCACGGCGTACTCGACCAGGTCCCGCGGCCCGAACTGCTCCGCCGACGCCTTGTAACCGACCTTCAACACCGCGTTCTCATCCTCCCGTTTGCCGGCCGAGCCGCCGCAGGATCTCCCCCGCCTCGGCCACCGCGCCCTCGACGATCCGCGCCACCGTGGGCAGGTCGTGGATCATGCCCACCACCTGTCCCGACGCTAGCACTCCGGCGTCCGTCCGGCCGTCGACCAGGCCCGCCCGCAACAGCATCGGGGTGTTGGCCGCCATGACCAGCTGACTCCAGGTCAGATCGTTGCCGTGCTTCATCGCAAGGCCTTCTCGCACCATCGCAACCGGGGACAGGCCGGTGATATTCCGGAACCGCAGGGCGTTGCGCGCGGCCTGGGCCAGCCCGCGGAGCCGTCCGGTGCGTTCGAGCTTCTCGACGAGGCCGGTGCGCAACACGCGGTGGGGCAGGCCGTCGACCCGCCGGGTGACGACCGTCCCGGTGAGCCCCTGCTCCAGGTAGAGGCGCTTGACCTCGTCGGGGACCGTGCTCTCCTTGCTCAGCAGGAACCGGGTGCCCATCGCCACGCCCGCGGCGCCGTAGGCGAGGGCGGCGGCGAGCCCGCGGCCGTCGAAGAACCCGCCGGCCGCGACGACCGGGATGTCGACCGCGTCCAGCACCGAGGGCAGCAGCAGCGTGGTGGCCACGCCGCCGGTGTGCCCGCCGCCCTCGCCGCCCTGGACGATGACGGCGTCCGCGCCCCAGGCGGCGACCTTCTCCGCGTGCCGCGCGGCGCCGATCGACGGGATCACGACGACACCGTGGTCGCGCAGTTTCGCGATCATCTCCTTGCGCGGCGCGAGCGCGAACGACGCCACCTTGACGCCTTCGCGGATCAGCAGGTCGACCCGGTCCCCGGCGTCCACGGCGTCGGCGCGCAGGTTCACCCCGAACGGCTTTTCCGTCCGCTTCTTGACTTCGGCGACGGCCGCTTCCAGCTCGCCGAACGTCATCGTGGCCGAGGCCAGGATGCCGAGGGCGCCGGCTTCCGCGGTCGCCGAGACCAGCCGCGGCCCGGCGACCCAGCCCATCCCGGTCTGCACGACCGGGTGGTCGACGCCGACCAGCCGGGTCAGGGCTGTCTTCACGCCGGAACCTCCCTGTCGCGCAGGGTTTTCGGGTCGACGACCTCGCGGAGGAGCCGCAGTTCGGTTTCGTCCGGTTCGCGGCTGGTGCCGGTGCCGGTGAAGTCGATCTCGAACGTCGTCGCCGCGGCGACCTCGTCGCGGGTGACGCCCGGGTGCAGCGACACCGCGCGCATCGCGTGGTCCGGGCCGCCGAAGTCGAACACGCCGAGGTCCGAGACGACCCGGTGCACGTCGTGGTACTTCTGCGCCGACGGCCCGGCCTTGGCCGCGTTGTCGTACCCCACACCCGAAACGACGTCCACGGTGTCCACGAAGACGCGGGTGGCGTGCCGGGGCACCCAGTAGCTCGTCCGGTGGTTGATCGTGTTGCCGGGCGCGCCGCGCACGCCCAGCAGCTGCTTGGCCGGGCGGGCGTGGTCGCCGATGGCGGAGATGTTCTGGTTGCCGTACCGGTCGATCTGGTTGGCGCCCATGACGACGTGCCGTCGTCCGTGCGGGACGATCGTGTCGAGCATCTTGCGGAACGGCTGCCAGCCTTCGACCACGCCGTCCGGGGTGAGCAGGTACGCCTCGCCGTCGGACATCAGCAGGTCCGGTTCGAAGGTCAGCCGCGCGAGTTTCGCGCCCAGCTGCGGGATCAGGCCCATCGGGCTGACGACGAGCTCGCCGTCGCCGCGGAACAGCTCGGCCACCGCCACCACGGCGATCTCGGCCCGGGTCGCGCTCATGCCGCCTCCGCCCCGAACTTGTCCACTTCGGACAGATAGCTGCGCTCGTCACCGGCGAGGAACCGGTCCGCGAACCCCGGCCACGCCTCGAGGTCCTTCGCGCAGGCCGCGTAGTGCCGCTGGAACCGTTCGTCCCGGCCGTAGTCCGGGACCGCCGTGGTGAAGTGCGCGCCGCGCGGCGCTTCGACGACCCCGTCGACGGCACCGCGGGTGAGCAGCAGGGACTGCACCGGCCCGCCCGCCGTCAGCTCCGCCGTCCCGACGACCTTTTCGGCCGACACGAAGCACTTGTCCGCGGCCAGGGCGAACAGCTCGTCGAAGTACGGGTCCGGGCCGAGGTACTGGGCGTTGCCGCGGGCGTCCGCGCGGTTGAGGTGCACCAGCGCCACGTCGAGCTGCTGCGCGGGGACCGCGACCAGCTCTTCGCCGTCGTCGTACGGCGAGCGCACGGTGCGGAGGCCGGGGTTGGCGCGCATCACCTCCGACCCCAGGCCGGCTCGGGTGGGCAGGAACGGGAGCCGCTGCATCGCCGCCGACAACGCCGTGCCAAACATGCCCTCGTCGTACTCGGTCACCTCGATCGCCCCGGTTTCGCGGGCGCGGCCGAACCAGGGGTCGTACGGGATCGAATCCAAGGTGACGAACCCGAACACGACCCGCTTCACCTTGCCCGCCGCGCACAGAAGGCCCACGTCGGGACCGCCGTAGGAGACCACGGTGAGGTCCTTGACCGGGGTGCGGAGGATCGCCCGGACCAGCGCCATCGGCTTGCGGCGGGAGCCCCAGCCGCCGATGCCGACGGTCATGCCGTCCCGGAGTTCCGCCGCGACGTCGTCGGCGGTCGTGCGCTTATCGGCCATTCAAGAACTCCTCGCGGGCTTCGTCGGACGCGCCGAGCAGGTTCAGCTCGAAGGTGAACCCCTGCTCGAACCGGTAGCTGCGGTGCACCTGCTGGGTGTCGATGCCGTTCAGGGCCTCCTTCGCCGCCCGGATCACCCGCGGGTCCTTGGCCGCGATGTCGCGCGCGATTTCCAGGGCCGCCTCGTCGAGCTCCGCGCGGGGCACGACCCGGTAGACCGAGCCGTGCGCGTGCAGTTCCGCCGCGGTGATCTTCCGGGCGGTGAAGTACAGCGTGCGCATCAGGTGCTGCGGCACCAGCCTCGCCAGGTGCGTGGCCGCGCCCAGCGCGCCGCGGTCCACCTCCGGCACCCCGAAGGTCGCGTCCTCGGCCGCCACGATCACGTCCGCGTTGCCGGCCAGGCCGATCCCGCCGCCGAGGCAGAACCCGTGCACGGCGGCGACCACCGGCACCTGGCAGTCGTAGACCGCGCCGAACGCGGCGTAGCAGCCCCGGTTCGCGCCGACCAGGGCGTCGTACCCGGCGGTGCGCTGGATCTCCTTGATGTCCACGCCCGCGTTGAACCCCCGGCCTTCGGCGCGCAGGATCACCACGTGCACCGCGGGATCGCGGCCGGCCCGCGTGATCGCGTCGGCCAGGTCGAACCAGCCCTGCACCGGCAACGCGTTCACCGGCGGGAAATCGACCGTGACGACCTCGATGTGCCCGTCGCGTCCGGTCAGGATGCCCATCAGCTCGCTCCGTAGACGGGTTCGGGCTCGGGCCCGCGCTCGAGCAGTTCCTCGACGACCGGGCCGAGGTCGGCCGGGTCCCACCGCTCGCCCTTGTCGACGCCGGGGCCGTGCCGCCAGCCCTGCGCCAGCGAGACCTTCCCGCCCTCGACCTCGAACACCCGGCCGGTGACGTGCCCGGACTCCTCGCTGCCGAGCCACACCACCAGCGGCGAGACGTTTTCCGGCGCCATCGCGTCGAAGCCGGTGTCCGGCCGTGCCATCGACGCGAACACCCCTTCGGTCATCCGGGTCCGCGCGGCCGGCGCGATCGCGTTCACCGTGACGCCGTAGCGGGCGAGTTCCGCCGCCGCCACGACCGTCAGCCCGGCGATACCGGCCTTCGCCGCCGAGTAGTTCCCCTGCCCCACGCTGCCCAGCAGCCCGGCTCCCGAACTGGTGTTGATCACGCGGGCCTGCGGCGTCCGGCCGGCCTTCGCCTCGGCCCGCCAATGCCCGGCCGCGTGCCGCAGGGGCGCGAAGTGGCCCTTGAGGTGCACCCGGACGACCGCGTCCCACTCGTCCTCGCCGAGGTTCACCAGCATCCGGTCCCGCAGGAATCCCGCGTTGTTGACCAGCACGTCCAGCCGGCCGAAGGTGCCGAGAGCCGTCCCGATCAGCTCCTTCGCCCCCGCCCAGTCGGCCACGTCGGAGGAGTTCACGACCGCGTTTTCCCCGACCGCCGCGACGACTTCGGCGGCCGCGCCGGCGTCCACGTCGTTCACCACCACCGAGGCACCCTCGGCCGCGAACGCCAGCGCGTGCGCCCGTCCGATTCCCCGGCCGGCGCCCGTCACGACGACCACCCGGCCCTGGCACAACCCGCTCACGCATCCTCCCGGTGATTCACGTCGGCCGCGGCCAGGAAGGCCGGTACCTCTCCCCCGCCGTGCACCCGCAACGTCGCCCCCGACACGTAGGAAGCCAGCGGGGACGCGAGGAACGCCGCGCACGCCCCGACCTCCTCGGGCTCGGCCAGCCGCCCGAGCGGCACGGTCTTCCCCACCGCTTCGACCGCGGCCTCGCTCCCGTAGTGCAGGTGCGACTGCTCGGTCCGCACCATCCCGACGTCCAGGGCGTTGACCCGGACCTTCGGGGCCCACTCGACCGCGAGACTGGCGGTGAGGCTGTCGAGCCCCGCCTTCGCGGCGCCGTAAGCCGCCGTCCCCGGCGAGGGCCGGGTTCCGCTGACGCTGGAGATCATCACGATCGAGCCGCCGCCGTCCTGGCGCTGCATCACGGCGTTCGCGTGCTGCGCGACCAGCAGCGGCGCCAGCAGGTTCAGCTGCACGACCTTCTCGTGCAGCCGCGGCGAAGCCTCCGCCGCCGGCCCGTACGGCGCCCCGCCGGCGTTGTTCACCACCACGTCCAGGCGGCCGTGCCGGGCCACGATCCCGCCGACCAGAGCCGAAACCTGTTCTTCCTCCCGCACATCGCACGCGACGAACTCCGCCTCGGTCGCCGCCGCGCGCCGCGCGCAGGTGACGACGTGCGCGCCCTGGGCCAGGAACACCGCGCTGATCCCCCTGCCCACACCCCGGACGCCGCCGGTGACCAGCACCACGGCGCCGGCCAACCCGAGATCGGTCTTCACCGGCACACCACCTTCCGCCCCAAAACTAGAACATGTTCTCGCTTGGGACAAGCGGTCGTGGCCGGATCAGGCCGGGGTCACGCTCCGGGCGAGCGGAACCCGGACGCCCGCAGCGCGGCCTGCATGGCGAACCGCGCGTCCGGGTCGTCGAGGCGATCACCGAAGGCCTGCTTCAGCTGGCGCACGCGGTAGCGGACCGTCTGGGGGTGCACCGAAAGGTCCACCGCGATCTTCTCGGAGTTCCCGCCGTTCTGCAGCCACGACAGCAGCGTCTCGCCGAGGCGGCGGCGCGTCCGGTCCGGGAACCGGTCGAGGGGCTCCAGCTGCCGGAGGGCGACCTGCTCGGCCAGCGGCCCGTCGGACAGCAGCCACAGGTCCGTCAGGTGGTCGGTGCACCACGTCACGGGCGCGTCCGGGAGCGCGCCGTCCGCGACCAGCCGCAGGGCGGCGCGCGCCCAGCGCAGGGAGTGCGCCGCCGCGCCGAGCTCCACCGGCGGACCGACCGCGACGCGCGCGCCGAGCCGGGTCAGGGTCCGCGCCGCCACCGGCGCGGGCAGCAGGAGGTGGGGCTGCGGCGGGTCGAGGTCGGCGAGGACGTCCGGGCCCCATGCGGTGCCGACCGTCCGCTCGGCGGCGACCGCCACCACCTCGCGGGGCACCGCCCAGCCCGCCGCCGACGCGAGCTCGGCGAGCACCGCGTCCGGCACGGCGCCCGGGCCGGTCAGCAGCCGCAGCAGCCGGCGGCGCAGCCCGGCGCGGGTGCCCTCGATCTCGGCCCGCGCTTCCCGGTGGCCGCGGCTCGACATCCGGGCGAGCTCGTCGGCGTACCCGAACAGCATTTCGGCCAGCTGCGCCATGATCGCCGACGACAGCCGGTGCCGCCGGCCCAGCCGCATGATCCAGCGCCAGCCGACGCGGGTACCGACGCGGTAGGCCGCCTGCAGGTCGTCGAGGCTGCGGCCCTCGCGCGCTTCGCCCGCGCCGAGCCGCCGGCACGTCTCGAACAGCCGCTCGCGCGAGGCCTGCGGATCTTCGACAAGGTCCACGAAGAGCGCGACGGCGCACTCGACGCCGTGCCGGGTCACGCGGCCGTAGGCGCCGTCGCCCGGCCGGGCGTAGACCGGGACCGCCCGGAGCACCTCGCGGACGATCCCGTCGGCCAGCCCCGGCAACGCCGGACGCATCAGCGCGGCCAGCTCTTTTCTCCGGAGAACCTCTTGGCCGGCGTCCCGGGGAGCCGGGACGCTTTGCCGAGCACTGTCGCGGGACACCAGGGTTCCTCCACCGGGGACGGCGATCGCAACTCTTTCGGGGGTCCGGGTGGCGGAGCCCCCGGCCCGGGGCGAAGCCCCGGATATCACCGAGCGTGCTTTACCTGACAGTAAAGCGGGGAGACCGTACAGTACACCGCCATGAGCCGGCCCAGCCCTCCTGATCGATCCAGCACGCGGCGCAGCCCGGCCGCCCGGCCCACCGACGACGAACTGCTCGACGCCGCCCGCGCGGTCTTCGCCGAACGGGGGTACGCGCAGGCCACGATGGGGCTGATCGCGGACCGCGCCGATTCCACCAAGCCGACGCTCTACGCCCATTTCGGCGACAAAGCGGCGCTTTTCCGCGCCACCGTCAGCCGGGAAGTCGCCGCCGTGCGCGACTGGGTGTTCAAGGAGTACGAAACGGCGAACGCGCGCCCGCTGGAAGAGCGCGTCCGGCTGTCGGTGATGGCGATGTTCGGCTACGCCGGCGCCCACCCGGAAAGTTTCCGGCTGCTGTTCGACTCCGCCGTCGACGAGATGTCGAACGAGCGCCGCGCACTGGCCGACAGCATCGCCGCGCTCGTGCTCGGCCGGATCCGGGAACACCTGACTTCGCACGGCCGCCCGGTCGGCCCGAGCGCGGACCTCCTCGCCGCGATGATGGTCGGCCTCGTCGGGCGGGCCGCGATGCACGTCTCCCACTCCCCCGGGCTCGACCCGCTCGCGGCGGGCGAACTGGCCACCGGGTTCGTGATGGCCGCGCTGCGCGGCCTGGACCCCGCGCTGCTGGACCACGTCGACCGCCCGCAGCCCGCCGGGCAGTGCGCCACCTGAGCGTCCACTCCGGACCTTTTGTCACCGGCTGAACAATTCCCGGCGTGCGCAGGAATCACCTCTTGCCGGGGCCGGCACGCGCTGCGACGCTGCATTCACCGCAAGCGCCGCCCCCCTTTCCGGCTCAACGGAAAGCGCTTGCCGACCCCTTTCCCCACAACGAGGTGTGATCAGCCATGATTCGCGTTCCCCAGAACCGCCTGCTTTCCGCGGCCGCCGCGGTCGGCTTCGCCGTCGCCGGCCTCACCGTCGCGGCCGCGCCGGCGGCGTCGGCCGCGCCCTGCACCGACATCGACGTGGCGGTGGCCCGCGGCACCGGCGAACCCGGCACGCTGGGCCTCATCGTCGGCGATCCGGTCTTCCAGGCCGTGCAGAACCGGCTGCGCCCGCGGTCGGTGAGCAGCTACCGCGTCGACTACCCGGCCGACCTCGGCGAGCCCGCGTCGGTGCAGCGCGGCAACACCGACCTGGTCGGCCACGTGCGGTCGCAGGCCGCGGCCTGCCCGCAGCAGCGGTTCGTCCTGGCCGGCTACTCCCAGGGCGCCAACGTCGTCGACAACTCGATCGGCATCAGCAGCGACGGCGCGGTCGTCGGCGGCCCGATCGTCGCCACCATCCCGGCGGACCTGGCGCCCCGGATCGCCGCCATCGTGTTGTTCGGCAACCCGATCCGGGCGATCGGCCGCCAGGTGACCGGCACCTACGCCGGCCGCACCAAGGACTACTGCGCCCTCGGCGACCCGATCTGCCAGGCGGGTGGACTCAACATCCTGGCCCACCTCAGCTACGGCAACCAGGCCGGTGACGCCGCGGCCTTCGTCGCGAGCAAGGTCTGAACCCCCGTGAAGGCCACCCCGGAACCCCCGGGGTGGCCTTCACGGTTCAGCAGTTCGAGGGCGCGGTTTCGCCGTTGAACCGCTTCCCGATCCACCGGTGCGCGTCGGCGTTGCCGGCCAGGATCCCGCTGGCGTGCTCGGCGACGTAGGTGGTCCACTGCTCCCGCACCCCGGCCGCGCAGTACGCCCGGTGCAGCGTTTCCGCCTGCGGGGTGTTGACGATCTCGTCGGTGTTCGCGTGGTACTGGAAGACCGGCACCCGCGGCGGGTGGGCGCCCAGCTTGTTCTGCGCCAGCCGGGCCTGCCACTGCGGCGTGCCCAGCGGGTTGGTCGTCGTGTAGTCGCCGATCTTCTTGAACGAGTAGTTCAGCAGCAGTTCCGCGGTGCACGCGTTCTTCTTCGCGTCCGACAGCTGCTGACGGCCGGTGTCGTTGAGGAACGAGTCGAGCTTCAGGTCCGGGTACGCGGCGTCGAGCCCGACCGCGGCGAAGGCCAGGAACCCGAAGCCGACGTAGCCGTCGAGGCCCTTGGCGACCTCGGTCAGGTCGGCCGGGACGCCGCCCGCGACGACGCCGACGACGTTCAGCTCCGGCGCGTAGGCGGGTTGTTTCTCCCCGGCCCACATCGAGCCGCCGCCGCCCTGGGAGTAGCCCTGGAAGATCACCTTCGCGCTCTTGGAAAGCTTCGCGGACGGCAAGCCCTGGGCCGCCCGCACCGAGTCGATCACCGCGGGTCCCATGGACTGCCCGGTGATGTAGGTCGGCACGGTCGCCGGCGAATAGCCCTCGTAGTCGGTCACCGCGACGGCGTAGCCGCTGGAGAGCGAGTCGTTGATGGCGGGCTGGTCGTAGAGCGTGCCGCGTTCCATAGCCTTGGACGCCGTGCACTTGAACGCCGGGCCCTGCGTGCCGACGGCGTAGCCGATGATCGGCGCCTTGGCCGGGTCGACGCCCTTCGGCACGAGGACGGTCCCGGTCACCGCGTCCCGGTTGCCGAGCGCGTTCGTCGACAGGTACATGACCTGCCAGGCGTCGGCGTTGAGCGCGTTCAGCAGCGGCACCACGGGCCGCCACCGGATGACCGCACCCGGGTTCCCGGCCGGCAGCGGCGACGGCGGGGTGTAGAAGGAGTCGTCGAACGGTCCGGGCAGCAGGGGCGCCGCACCGGCGGGCTGGCTCGCGGCCGCCACCCCCAGCGCCACCAGGCAGCAGGTCAGGAGCGCCGAAACCACGGCGCGGACACGGACGTGCTTCACCACAACCTCCATCGGGGAAAGGGATCCGCTCAGGCCGGGAGGCCGAGCGCGCCGGCCAGGACCGGCCAGGACTGGTGCAGGGCCCGCTGCCAGTACGGCCAGCTGTGCGTGCCGGGCCCGTAGTAGTCGACGGTCGCCGGGATGCCGGCCGCCCGCAGCCGGTCGGTGAAGCTGCGGGAGGACAGCAGCGCCGACGGCTCCAGGACGTCGGCCTGCCCCGGCGGGTCCAGCGGCCCGGTCCGCCCGTCACCGCAGGAGATGTAGAGCGCGGTGCCGCGCAGCGCCTCGACGTGGTCGTAGGGGTTGCTCGCCGACCAGATCGGCTGCATCCCGAACGAATCGCCCCAGAGGTTTAGGTAGTTGAAGATGCCGGCCCGGGCCAGGATGCCGATGATCCACACCGGGATCCCCGGGTACAGCGTGTTGGGCACACCGCTGTAGGACGCGGCCGCGCCGTACAGGCCAGGGTGCTTGAACGCGTACGCCATGGCGCCGTACCCGCCGATCGACAGCCCGGCGATCGCCCGCCGCGTCCCGCCGCGGTACCCGCGTTCGATGAGCTGGCGCACCTCGGCGGTGTGGAAGGTGTCCCAGTCGGGGGTGTTCTTCAGGCCGAAGTTCCACCACTTCGTGTACATCCCCGCCGGACCGTCCGTCGGCATCACGACCAGCGCGTCCTTGGCCGCGGTGAACGCCTTCACGTCGGTGAACTGGTCCCACGAGCGGTAGTCGACCGGCTCGCAGCAGCCGTGCAGCAGGTACAGCACGGGCCAGGTCCGGGTGGGCTGCGCGGCCCAGCCGGCCGGCACGATCACCCGGACCATCCCGGTGGTACCCAGTGCGGGCGAGCTGATCTGCAGGTCGGCGGTCCGGGCGTCCAGCCAGGTTTCCTGGACGACCTTCGCGCCGTCGTCGGCCACGGCCGGGCTCGCCTGGGCGGGCGTCACGCCGGCCCCGGTGGCCAGCAGGACGACGGACAGCGCCAGCAGGGCGATCCGCTTCATGGGGGCTCCTCAGAGGGGGATGTTTCCGTGTTTGCGGGACGGCAGGGTCTGCCGTTTGGTGCGCAGGGTCCGCAGGGCCCGCGCCACCTGGAGGCGGGTCTGCGACGGCGTGACGACCTGGTCGACGTACCCGCGTTCGGCGGCCAGGTACGGGCCGCCGTGGCGCTTGCGGTACTCCTCGGTGAGCCGGCGGCGGGTCGCCTCCTGCTCCTCGGGCGCCAAGGCGGCCAGCTCGCGCCGGTACAGCACGCGCACCGCCCCTTCGGCGCCCATCACCGCGATTTCCGCGGTGGGCCAGGCCATCGAGACGTCCGCGCCGAGGTGCTTGGAGCCCATCACCGCGTAGCCGCCGCCGTAGGCCTTGCGCACGACCACGGTCACCTTCGGCACCGTCGCTTCGGAATAGGCGTAGATCAGCTTGGCGCCGCGGCGGATGATGCCGCCGCGTTCCTGGTCGCGGCCCGGCAGGTAGCCGGGGACGTCGGCGAGGGTGAGCAGCGGGATGCCGAAGGCGTCGCAGAAGCGCACGAACCGCGCGGCCTTCTCCGAGGCGTCGATGTCGAGCACGCCGGCCTGGTGCCGCGGCTGGTTCGCCACGATGCCGACCGAGCGGCCCTGGATCCGGCCGAACGCGCAGATCATGTTGGGCGCGAAGGCACTGTGCACTTCGGTGAACTCGCCGTCGTCGACCAGCCGGACGATCAGCTCGGCCATGTCGTAGGTCTGGTTCGGCGAATCGGGCACCAGCTGGTCGAGCTCGAGGTCGGCGGGGGTGAGCACGGGACTGGTGTCGTCGGCGTACTCGGGCCCGGCGTCGAGGTTGTTCGAGGGCAGGTAGCCGAGCAGCGTCTGCACCCACTCGACGGCGTCCTCTTCGCCGGCGGCCCGGTGGTGGGCGTTGCCGGCGATCTCGCTCTGCACCGCCGCGCCGCCGAGTTCCTGTGCGGTGACGCGTTCGCCGGTGACGGCGTGCACGACGTCCGGGCCGGTGACGAACATGTGCGACGTACTGTCGACCATCACGGTGAAGTCGGTGATCGCCGGCGCGTAGACGGCCCCGCCGGCGCACGGGCCCATGATCATCGAGATCTGCGGGATGACGCCGGAGGCGTGGGAGTTGCGGCGGCCGAGCTCGGCGTAGTACGCCAGCGAGACGACCCCCTCCTGGATCCGGGCGCCGCCGGAGTCGTTGATCCCGACGACCGGGCAGCCGATCGTCATGGCCAGGTCCATCAGCTTGAGGACCTTCTCGCCGGAGGCCTCGCCCAGGCTGCCGCCGAAGACGCTGAAGTCCTGGGAGAACACGCAGACCTGCCGCCCGTCGACGGTGCCGTGGCCGGTGACGACGCCGTCGCCCCACGGGCGGTTGGCGTCCATCCCGAACTCGGCGCAGCGGTGCCGCGCGAACTGGTCGAGCTCCACGAAGGACCCCGCGTCCAGCAGCAGGCCGATCCGCTCGCGCGCGGTCAGCTTGCCCCGGGCGTGCTGCCGGTCGACGGCCCGCTTTTCGGCGATCCGCACGGCTTCGTCCTGCCGCGCGGCGAGGTCGGCGATCCGGAACGCGGTGGTCGGGGTCAGCTCGTCCATCACCGCACCACCGCCCCGAGCCGCTCGGCCAGCATTTCGACGTGCGGTGGGTCGATCATCGACACGTGGTCGCCCGGGACGCGCACGACTTCGAGCGCGCCGCAGTACTCGTCCCAGCCGAGGGTGTCGTCGGTGCGCAGGTACCGCGGGTCCAGCGCGGTGGTGAGCGGATGCGGTTCCCGGGCCCGCAGCAGCACCACGCGCCCGTCGTAGCGCGCCGGGTGGTAGCGCTCGGCGACCCGGGCGTCCACATAGGACTCGTACTGGTGCCGCAGCACACCGGCGCCCATGTCCGGCACGAGTTCGGTCAAGGTGGCGAAGACCCAGTGGATCTGGGCGTCCTCGTCCAGGTCCGCCAGCTCGGCCCGCGGCACCGCGAACGGCACCCCGTACGTGCGCGTGATGTGCTCGGCGAACCGGTCGAACCGGTCCAGCAGCAGCTCCTCCGCCGGTTTCCCCGGCGCGGGCAGCGGCAGGATGGTGTCGATCAGGAAGACGAGCTCGGCGCCACCCAGGCAGCGCGCGGTCTCGTAGGCGAGGCAGCCGCCGAACGACCAGCCGCCCAGCCGGTACCGGCCGCGGGGCTGGATCTCCCGGACCAGCCCGGCGTACCGGGCCGCCTTGCCCTCGACGGTGTCCTCGTCGTCGAGGCGCTCGAACCCGTACACCGGCGGCCCTTCCGGGAGCAGCCGGACGAGCTCGCGGTACACGCTCGCCGTCCCGCCCGCCGGGTGGAACAGGAAGACCGGCTCGCCGACGCCGTCACGCAGCAGGCGCACCGGGCCACCGCCGTGCCCTTCGAGCTCCGCGCGCAGCAGGTCGGCCATCGCGGCGATGGTGGGGGTCGCGAACAGCCGGTCGTCCCCGGGGACCGCGGTGAGCTCGCCGGCGAACGCGGCCCGCAGCAGCCGGGCGCGCCCATCGTCGCCGCCGGCGGCGAAGAAGTCCTCGTGCACACCCGGTTCCGGACCGTCCAGCACGGCCCGCCAGTGCCGGGCGACCCAGCGTTCGGCGGGGTCCCGCGGCCCGGTGACGACCGGCGCGACCGGCGCGGCGGGCCCGAAACCGGCCTGCTCGGCGAGGTGCCCGGCGAGTTCCGCCAGGCTGGCCCCGCGCAGGAGCAGCGGGATCGGCAGCGGCAGGCCGAAGTCGCGTTCCACCGCGCCCCGGGCCCGCATCGCCGAGAGGGAATCCAGCCCGAGCCGGGTGAGCGGGACGCTCCGGTCGACCGTTTCCAGGCCCAGCAGGTCACCGACGAGCCCGGCCAGGTGGTCGGCGATCGCGGCGCGGGCCGCGTCGGGCGAGCCGCCGCGCAGGGCGGCCACCCCGTCCCAGGTGGACTGGGTGGCGGCCGGCGAGAAGAGCGTGAAGAACGGCCGCTCTCCCAACCGCGGGAACAGTTCCAGCACGGTCCCGGAGTCCACGCGGGCGACGCCGGTCGCCGCGCGGTCGCGCGCCAGCGCGAAGTCCAAAGCGGACAGTGCCTCCCCGGTGCCGAGCGGGTCGAGCACCGGGTTGGCCGAACCGGCCGCGGCCCCGGTCTCACCCCAGGCACCCCAGCCGATCGTCGCCGCGGGCAGGCCCTGCGCCCGGCGCCACGCGACCAGCGCGTCGGCCCACGCGTTCGCGGTGGCGTACGCGGCCTGGCCCGGCGACCCGAACAGCGCGGCCGCCGAGGAGTACACCAGCCACCAGTCGAGGTCGTGCCCGGCGGTGGCCTCGTGCAGCCGCCAGGCGCCCAGCGCCTTCGGCCGCCAGACGGCGTCGAGCGCATCGGCGTCGAGGCTGATCGCGGCGCCGTCGGCCAGGACACCGGCGGCGTGCAGCACCCCGCGCAGCGGCACGCCCCCTTCGACGGCCACCGCGACCAGGGTTTCGGCCGTGCCCGGCGCGGCGATGTCGCCGGGCACCACGCGGACGTCGGCTTCCAGGTCGCCGAGCCCGGGGTCGGCGGCGTGCCGGCTGTTGAGCACCAGCCGCGTCGCGCCCCGGGCGGCCAGCCAGCGCGCGGCGGCCAGGCCGAGGCCGCCGAGGCCGCCGGTGATGACGTAGGCGCCTTCGCGGACCGGCTCCCGCACCGGGTCGCCGAGGTCCGGGCGAGCCAGGCGGCGCGCGTAGCGGACGGGCCCGCGCCAGGCGACTTCGTCGTCCGGCCCGTCCGCGCGGACCTCGTCCCGCACGCGGTCCGCACCGCCGTCGACCTGGCTCACCCGGAGTTCGGGGTGCTCGAAGGCCAGCACGCGCACCAGCCCGCGCAGCGCGGCCAGGCCCGGATCGCCGCGCTCGCCCGGCTCGACGCTCTGCGCGTTCTCGCCGGCCAGCCACAACCGCGGCACCACCGGCAGTTCGGCCAGCTCGGCGACGACCCCGGTCACCGTTTCGACCAGCCGCGCGCCGCGTTCCGGGTCCGGCGCGGCCGCGGCGCCGAGCAGGGCGAGCACCGCCGTCGGTTCCCCGTCGCGCAGCAGTTTCGCGAGCTCGGCGCGGTCGCCGAGGCGGGCGGTCCGGACGTCGTCGCCCGCGAACTCGCGGCTCACGTCGTCGTCGGACAGCACGATCCAGCGGTGCGCCCGCTCCGGCGCGGCCGGCAGCCCGGCCGGCTGCCAGGTGGCCTCGAACAGCAGCCGGGCCGTCGCCGCGTCGCGGTACCGGCGGCAGTAGACGTCGCGGAACTCGGCGAGGACGACGTCGCCGGCGTCGACGAGCTGGACGCTGCCGAGCACGCCGTCGCCGGACTCTCGCAGGACGGCGTCCACCCGCACCCCGCGGCGCGGGTCACCGGCGACCACCACCTCGCCGACGGTGAGCGGCAGGTAGAGGGCGTCCGCCTCGCCGACGGCCGCGGCCAGCGCGTGCAGGCAGGCGTCGGCGAGGGCGGGGTGCAGCACGTAGGCCGGGTGGTCGGCCTCGGGCCGCGCGATCGACGCCGACGCGCGGCCGGGCGCGGCGCTCACCCGGCGCAGGCGGCGGAAGGCCGGGCCGTAGGACTGGCCCAGGTCGGCCAGGGCCCGGTAGACGTCGACCGGCTCGCCCCGGGTCTCCCCGAACGGCGCCGACGGCGTGCCGCCGGTGCCGAGCCGGGCGGTGGCGTGCCGGACCCACTGGCCGGTGGCGGTCCGCGCGTGCACGCTCAGCTCGGTCCCGCGCAGGGTCGTCGTGACCTCGGTGTGCTCGCCGAGGGGGAGGATTTCCTGCAGTTCGAGGTCGTGGACGTGCCGGCCCGGCCCGGCGGCCAGGGCCAGTTCGAGGAAGCCGGTGGCCGGGAACACCGGGTTCCCGGCGACGGTGTGGTCGGCCAGCCACGGCAGCGCGGCGGTGCCGGCGTCCCCGCGCCACAGGTGCCCGCCGGCCGGGTCCTCGACGTGCACGCCGAGCAGCGGATGCGCCCCGCCGCGGCGGACGGTCCGGCGCGGCCAGAAGCGTTCGTGCCGCCAGACCGGCCCGGGCAGTTCGACCGGCGCTGTCCGCGGCCGGGCGGCGAGCACGCCGGGGAGGCCGAGGACGTGCAGCCGGGCGAGGCTGGTGAGGAACGCGGTCCGCTCGTCGGCCCGGCGGCTGGCCGAGGGCAGGCCGACGGCGCCGGACTGCTCGATCGCGGCGAGGGCGACGGGGTGCGGCGAGATTTCGACGAAGACGGTGTGCCCGTCACCGGCCGCGGCGGCCAGGGCCTGGCTGAACCGCACCGGGCGGCGCAGGTTGGCGGCCCAGTACTCGACGTCGAAGGCGGGCGTCTCGTGTGGATCCTCGAGAACGCTGCTGTAGCAGGGAATCTGCGGCTGGTGTGCGGTGAGCCCGGCGAGGGCGGCCCGGAACCGGCCGAGCACGGGCTCGACGGCGGCGGAGTGCCCGGCCCCGCCGACGGCCAGCCGCCGGGCGAGCCGCCCGAGCCGTTCGGCGTGCGCGACGACGGCGTCCACGCGGTCGGCCGCCCCGCTGATGGTGCACTGGGCGGGCGAGGCGTACACGGCGATGGTGACGCCGGGGAAGGGTTCGAGCTCGGCCGCGGACAGCTCGACGACGGCCATCGCCCCACCACCCCGGGCATCGACTTCGGCGAGCAGCCGCGCCCGGGCGGCCATGACCCGCAGGCCACCGGCGACATCGAGCGCGCCGCCCACCACGGCGGCGGCCACCTCCCCCATCGAGTGCCCGAGCACGGCCGCGGGCACGACCCCGTGCGCCCGCCACAGCGCGGCGAGCGCGAGCTGCACACCGAAGAGGGCGAGCTGGGTGGCGGCGAAATCCGGGAGCTCCTGCTGGAGGGCATCGCGCAGGGAGAACCCGGCCTCGGCCCGGAAGACGGGATCGAGCGCATCGATCTCGGCGCGGAAGGCGGCCTCGGAGTGGAGGAGCCGGCGGCCCATCCCGGCCCACTGCGAGCCATAGCCGGAGAACACGAAGACAACACCGGAACCCGCGCCCGGCTTCGGGCGCCCCGACCGCCCCAATGTGGCGTCGGGTGCGCTGGATGCCCCCAACGCCACATCGGGTGCGCTCGATGCCCCGAACGCCACATTGGGTGCGCCAGATGCACCCAACGCCACATTGGGTGCGCTCGATGCACCGAACGCCACATTGGGGCGGTTGACCCCCGCCGCCAGCTCGCGCAGGGCCTCGACCGCCTCGTCGCGGCCCTCGGCGACCACCGCGCCGCGGACCGGCAGGTGCTCGCGCCGGTGGGCCAGCGTCGACGCCACCGCGGCGAGCGGCACCTCGCTCGCCGCCAGCCAGTCCGCCAGCTCCGCCGCCCTCGCCCGCAGCACCTCACCCGACCGGGCCGAAAGCGCGAACACCTGCGGCCCGCCCGCACCGCCCCGCGCCGGGAACGACGCGGCCGGCCACTCCTCGAGCACGACGTGCGCGTTGGTGCCGCCGAAGCCGAACGCCGACACCCCGGCCCGCGCGGTCCCGGAATACCGCGGCCAGTCCGTTCCGGCCGCGACCACCCGCAACCCCGCGAAGTCGATGTGCGGGTTCGGCTCGCGGAAGTGCAGGCTCGGCGGCAGCCGCCGGTGCGTCATCGCCAGCACCACCTTGAGCAGCCCGGTGATGCCGGCCGCCCCTTCGAGGTGGCCCAGGTTGCTCTTCACCGACCCCAGCAGCAACGGCCGGTCCGGTTCACGGGACCCGAGCACCGTCGCGAGCGCCCCCGCCTCCAGCGGGTCCCCCAGCGGCGTGCCCGTTCCGTGCGCCTCGACGTAGTCCACAGTGGACGGATGGACGCCCGCCGCGGAGTACGCGTCCCGCAGCAGGGCCACCTGGGCGTCCGGGTTCGGGGCCGTCAGGCCGTTGGAGCGGCCGTCGGAATTCACCGCGCTGCCGCGGATCACCGCCAGCACCCGGTCGCCCCGCGCCGCCCGCAGCGGCTTCAGCACGACCACGCCGCAGCCCTCGCCGCGGACGATCCCGTCGGCACCGGCGTCGAACGGCTTGCACCGGCCGTCCGCGGCGAGCACCCCCGCGCGCTGGAACCCCGCCGTGATCCCCGGCGACAGCAGCACGTTCACCCCGGCCACGAGCGCGAGCTCGCTCTCGCCGCGGCGCAGGCTCTGCACCGCCTGGTGCACCGCGACCAGCGACGACGAACACGCGGTGTCGAGCGTCAGGCTGGGCCCGCGCAGATCGAGCAGGTACGAGAGCCGGTTCGCGGCGATGCTCGCCGCCGCGCCCGTGCCGGACCAGACGTCGACGCCCGCGACGTCGGTCATCGTCAGCGAGCCGTACTCGGTGGCCGACAGCCCGACGAACACCCCGGTCCGGCTGCCGCGCAGGCCGGACGGCGGGATCCCGGCGTGCTCCAGCGCCGCCCACGCGACCTCCAGGAGAATCCGCTGCTGCGGGTCCATCGCTTCGGCCTCGCCCGGGGTGATGCCGAAGAACGCCGCGTCGAACCCGGCGACGTCCTCGAGGAACCCGCCGCGCGCGGGCACGCCGGCGAGGTCCTCGGCCGGCGCGAAGGTTTCCCACCGGCCGCCGGGGACGTCGCCGATGCCGTCGCCACCCGCGTCCAGGAAGCGCCAGAACGCTTCCGGGGACTCGATCCCGCCCGGCAGGCGGCAGCCGAGGCCGACGATCGCGATCGGTTCCCCGTCCTCCGGCAGCGGCACGTACGCCGCCGCCGCCGAAGAGTCCACATCGGACAGGTGGGCGGCCAGCGCGGTGATCGTCGGGTACCGCCACACCAGCGTCGGGGCCAGTGGACGGCCGACGAACCGGCCGAGGTCGGCCGCCAGGCTGGTCGCGTCCCGTGAGGACAGCCCGGTTTCGTGCAGCGGCCGGTCCGGGTCGACGTCGCCGATCCGGGCGGTCAGCCAGGCGCGGATCGCCGCCGCGCCGGGCGCGTTCACCCGAGCCGCCGGGACGTGAAGGCACCGTCCAGGTAGGACTTCCGGGAGCGCGCCCGGCTGATCTTGCCGCTGGACGTCCGCGGTACCTCGCCCGGTGGCAGGAAGACGACGTCGTGCAGGCGCAGGCCGTGCCCGGCCGACACCGCCGCCCGCAGCGCCGCCGTCGCCGCGGCGATGTCGGCGTCGGTGTCCTTCGCGCGTTCCAGGACGAGGACCGCGGCTTCGCCGTCCCCGGCGTCGATCGCGAAGGCCGCCGCCGAGTGCGGCCGGACGGCCGGGTGCTCCTCGACGGTCTGCTCGATGTCCTGCGGGTAGTGGTTGCGGCCGTCCACGACGACCAGGTCCTTCAGCCGGCCGGTCACGAACAGCTCGCCGTCGAACACCACGCCGAGGTCGCCGGTCGCCAGCCAGCCCTCCCCGGTCTCCGGGTCGAGGGGTGGCAAACCGAAGGTCGCCGCCGACGCGTCGGCCCGGCTCCAGTAACCGCGGCCGACGTTCGGGCCGCTGACGCGGATTTCGCCGACCTCGCCCGGCGCCGCGGGCTCGCCGGTCACCGGGTCGGCGATCCGCACCCGCTGCCCGGCCGCCTGGCCGCACGAGACGAGCGTCGTCCCCGACCCGGCCGGCACGGCGTACCCCGCCGCGAGCCGGGCCCGGTCGAAGGTGACCTGCCGGGGCGCTTTCCCCGCCGCCGAGACGGAGACCAGCACCGTCGCCTCGGCCAGACCGTACGACGACCGGTGCACCTCCGGCCGCAGCCCGCAGCCGGCGAAGGCCTCGTCGAATCTCGCGATCGTGGCCGGCAGCACCGGTTCGCTGCCGTTGATCAGCGAAACCACCCGGCTGAGCTCCAGGTAGACCTTCTCGTCCTCGGTGACGCGGGAAGCGCAGTAGGCGTAGGCGAAGTTGGGCGCCGCGCTGATCGCGCCGGGACTCGCGGACAGCGCACGCAGCCAGCGCGCGGGCCGTTCGAGGAACGCCAGCGGGTCCATCAGGACCGCCTCCAGCCCGCCGGCCATCGGCGCGCCGATGCCGAGGATCAGCCCCATGTCGTGGAACAGCGGCAGCCAGCTGACCGTCGACGTCGTCCCGCTCTCGGCGCCGTAGGCCGCGCACGCCTGGCGCGCGTTGGCGAGCACGTTGCGGTGGGTCAGCACGACCCCGGCCGGCGAGCGGGTGGACCCCGACGTGTACTGCAGGTAGGCGGGGGCGTCGGGATCGGGCTCGGGCCAGTCGCGGGGTTCGGCGAGGGGCGCCACGGCGTCGACGGCGAGCACGACCGGATCGACCGGTGAACCGGCGAGGAACCCGGTGACCGCCTCGTGCTCCCCGGCCGTGGTCAGCACGACGCGCGGGCCGCAGTCGGCCAGCGCCGCGGCCAGCCGGCCCGCGTGCCCGGGCAGCCCGGGTGCGAACAGCGGCACGGCGACCAGCCCGGCCCGGATCGCGCCGAGGAAGGCGACGACGTAGTCCACGGACTGCGCGGCCAGCACGGCCGCCCGCTCCCCCCGATCGGCCACTTCGGACAGCCGGGCCGCGACGGCGCCGACGCGCTCGTCGAGCTCGCGCCAGGTCAGCGTGACGGCCCGGCCGTCCGCGCCGTCGCGGTGGTCCAGGTGGGTCACGGCGATCCGGTCGCCGAGCCGGCGCGCCCACTGCCCGAGCAGGGTCGCGAACGACTCGCCGGCGGCGGCGGGGGCACCGGTGACGGGAACCGGCTGGGAAATGGTTTCCATGCGTCCTCGCAGAGAGCGTTTACCGGCGCAGTGAATAGCCGCGCCCGTGCGGTTGTCAACGGATCGAACTCGGATACTCATCGGGAAACGGTTCAGGGCACCGTCCGTTTGTCATGCGGCGACGAGAAAACGCCGGGCCGGTCCCGCAACACGCGCGGGGCCAGCAGTGCGCCGGCCAGGGTCAGCCCGGCCGCGGTGAGCAGCCCGGCGGTGTAGCCGCCGGCCAGCGCGGCCCCGGCCGGCGCCCCGGAGGCCAGCCGCGCACCACGCACCGACGTCAGCACCACGCCGATCAGCGCGACCCCCAGGGCGCTCGACAGTTCCCGGGCCGCGGTGAGCAGCCCCGACGCCGTGCCGGCATGCCGCTCCGCCACCACGTCGAGCGCGTGCGAGGTCATCGGGACGGTGCAGGCCGAACCCGCCCCGATCAGCACCAGGCCCGGCACCCGCGGCCACAGCTGCGGGAGGTGGTTCACCGCGGCGAGGGTGAGCAGCCCGGCACCGACCACCGCCAGCCCGGCCGCGACCGTCCGATGTGGACCGGCGCGGGCGACGGCCACGGGCACCAGCGGGGTCGCGGCCACCACCGCGACCGCGACGCCGGCCAGCGGCAGCCCGGCACCGACCGGGCCGAGCCCGAGGAACTCCTGGTGCAGCAACGGCGTGAAGAAGAAGACCCCGGAAATCCCCAGTCCCCACAGCAGCTGTAGCCCGAGCGAGCCCGCGAACACCCGGTTGCCGGTCAGGGCGGCCGGGACCAGCCGCTCCCGCGCCCGCCGTTCCCGGACGACGAACCCGGCGCCGAGCACCGCGCCCGCGGCGAACAGCGGCTGCGCGAACCGGGGTTCGGCCAGCGCGGTGGTGAGCAGCACCAGGCTCGCCGTCACCGCGGCCATCGCGCCGAGCGGCGGCGCGCGGGTGCCGCCGGCCCGGCCGGGCGGCGCGGTCGCGGGCAGCAGCACGAGCATCGCCGCCACGAACGGGAGGTTGACGAAGAAGATCCAGCCCCAGCCGAGGTATTCGCTCAGCGCCCCGCCGAGCGCCGGGCCGAGGGCCAGTGCCGCCGCGAGGCAGGCCGTCCACACCGCCGCGCCGAGCGTCCGGCCCCGCGCGTCGAGGTTCGTGCGCAGCAGGCTCAGCAGGCCCGGCACGAGGAACGCGGCCGCGACGCCCTGCAGCACGCGGGCGGCGACCAGCAGCCACAGCGTCCCG
Source organism: Amycolatopsis sp. CA-128772 (assembly GCF_002904295.1). GTDB lineage: Bacteria > Actinomycetota > Actinomycetes > Mycobacteriales > Pseudonocardiaceae > Amycolatopsis. The sequence goes on along the minus strand of NZ_PPHG01000080.1, from coordinate 82,830 downwards.
GCGAACCCGCCGGCGGTGGCCCCGGCGCCGAACGCGAGCAGCGCCGCGGTCAGGGTCCGGCGGCGGCCCCAGCGGTCCACCAGCGCGCCCGCGACCAGCAGCAACCCGGCGAACGGCAGCATGTAGCCGAGCGCGATCCACTGCAGCGCCCCGAGATCGAGGGCGAGGTCGCGGCCGATCGACGGCGCGCCCGCCGCGACGATCGTGTTGTCCAGCGTGGTGACGAACGCGCCGAGGGCGAGCACGACCAGCGTCCGCCGCGTCACCGCACGCTCCCCACCGGCTCGCGGACGGCCACCGGCCGCCGTCCCGGGAACCACCAGTTCGCCGCCCCCAGGCGGCTCATCACCGCGGGGACGAGCACGCACCGGACCACGACGGCGTCGAGCAGCACGGCGACCGTCAGCCCGACACCCGCTTCGCGCACCACGCGGGCGTCCACGAAGGCGAACGACACGAACACGAGCGCCATGATCAGCGCGGCCGCGGTGATGGTCCGGCCGGTCGCGGCGACGCCGTCGACGACAGCCGCCCGCGTGTCGCCGTGGCGGCGCCACGCTTCCTGGATGCGGGCGATGAGGAACACCTCGTAGTCCATCGACAACCCGAACAGCCCGGCGAACAAGAAGACCGGCAGGTACGGCTCGATCGGCGCGCCGAAGGCGAACACCACCGCGCCGGTCGTCGCGGCCGCCGTCAGCAGGTTCATCACCGCCGCCGTCAGCGGGATCAGCACGCTGCGGAACACCCAGGCGAGCAGCAGCACCGAAATCCCGACGACCGAGGCGAGGAACAGCGGCAGCCGCTCGGTGATCGCCGACGAGAAGTCGGCGCGGGCCGCGACGACGCCGCCGACGTGCGTGCCCGGCCCGGCGATGACCTCGGCCACCACCCGCGTCGAGGCCAGCAGCGCGCCGGTGGCCGGGTCGTCCGGTGCCGTCCGCGGGATGACCGTGAGCAGCCAGCCGCCGCCGGGCAGCGCGGCGGGCGGCCCCACGTCGGCGCTCGCGAGCAGCGCTTCCCGCAGCATGCCCACCGAGGCGCCGTCGGTTCCCGTGACCAGCAGCGGGGCGTCCGCGCCCGGCCCGAAGCCGGCTTCCAGGAGGGTCGCGGCGGTCCGCGTGACGCTGCCGGGCGGGTCGAGCGCGGCGTCCGGCACGCCGAGCCGCAGGCCCGTCATCGGCAGCGCGAGCACGGCGACGACCAGGAGCGCGGCCAGCGTGTACGGGCCGGGCCGCGCGGTCACCGACCGCGCCATCCGGGCCCAGCGGCCATCGGCGCCGTCCGGGCGCAGGCGCATCCGGCGGGCGGCCGGGCGCAGCAGCGCGGGCAGCAGGGTGAGCGCGGCGAACGCGGTCAGCAGCACCGAAACCGCGGCGGTCACCGCGATCCCGTCGAGGAACGGCAGGCCGACGGTGGCCATCCCGGCCAGCGAGACGCACACGGTGACGCCGGCGAACACGACGCTGCGGCCCGACGTTGCCGCGGCCACGGCCAGCGCCGCCGCCGGCTCGGCGCCTTCCCGGCGGCTCTGCCGGAACCGGGTCAGCACGAACAGCGCGTAGTCGACGCCGACGCCGAGCCCGAGCAGCGCGGCGATCTCGGTGCTGATCTTCGGGACGGTCATTACGTGCGACACCAGCGTCACGGCGGCCAGTGCGCAGCCGACCGGGACCGCCGCGGTGAGGATGGGCAGCAGGACCCCGGTCACCGAGCCGAAGGTCAGCAGCAGCACCAGGGCCGCGGCGAGCAGGCCGATCCCGGCGTTGCCCAGGTCCGGGGCGGCGGCCGTCATCGCGGCCAGTGCGCCGGACGCGCCGGCGGTCAGGCCGGCGGCGCCGCGGACGACAGCGGCGAACGCGTCGGCGGTGTCCTGCCCGAGGTCCGCGGCCGGCGCGTCGAACCGCACGGTGAGCACCGCGGTCCGCCGGTCGGCGGACACCTCGCCGGGCGGCGGCCCGACCGCCACCACGTGCGGCAACGCCGCCAGCCGGGCGGCGAGCGCGTCGAGCCGGGCGCGGCCCGGGCCGCGGTCGACCGGCCCGTCCGGCGCGCGGACGACGACCCGTTCCGCGGCGCCGCCGGCGCCGGCCAGCACGTGGGCCGCCGCGGCGCTGTCCGCGGCGGGCAGGTCCACCGTGTCGCGGAAGGCCGCGCCGGTGTGCAGCGCGGCGGAACCGAGCCCGCCGAGGGCCACCAGCCAGAGCACGACGACCACGCCGGCCCGGCGGAAGCACCAGGAAACGAGCGCCGTCATCGGTGTTCTCCTCCCGCGTGCCCGTTGATCACGCTAACAACGAAAAGGGGCGCGAAGATACCGTCCCGGTTCACAAATCGGATCGCGGAAACCTTTGCCGCGGTGAGTGTTCCGGCCTTTGTCGGGCAGATGACAATTCCCGGTGCGGCCGTTGGTCCGGGCGTGACAGAACCCGCTCCCGGGGCAGGGGTGGCGGTTGCCAATCCCGATCCCGTGTGAGTACATGACGTTCGCGCCGACGGCGGCGCGAACTTCCCACCAGGTGCGGCAAGGGGCGTGTGCCATGACCGGGACGATCACGCAGGCGGCGATCCCGCACCCGCGGGGCACCGGCCGGGCGCGGCAGCTGTGGTGCTCGCTGCCGACGGAACTCGCGCGGCGGTTCCGGCCGCACGCCGACCCGCTCGCCCGGCGGATCCTCGACGAGGTCCAGCGCGCCGTGCCCGAATACGCCAAGCCCCTCGAAGGCGAGTTCGGCAAGATGATCGTGCTGGCGATCGAGCAGGCGGTGCTCAGCTGCATCGACAGCATCGGCGATCCGGTGTCCACACCGGACACCTGGCCGAAGTTGTTCGTGGAGGTGGGAAAGCGCGTGCACCACGACGGCGGCAGCCTCAACTCCCTGCAGGCCGCCTACCGCGCGGGCGGGCGCGCGGCGTGGCGGTACGTGGCCGAACTGGGCCAGGCGCACCGGTTCCCGGCGGCGGTGCTGTGCGTCGGCGCCGAAGCCATTTTCGCCTACGTGGAAGAGATTTCCTCGTACTCGGTCGAGGGGTACACCTTGGCTCAGGCGATGGCGACGGGCACGCTCGAGCGCCGTCGCCGCCGGTTGTTCGAGCTGCTGCTGGCCACCCCGCCGTCGTCCCCGGCGACGCTGGCGACGATGGCCAAGGCGGCGCAGTGGCCCATCCCGGAGCGGGTCGTCGTCGTCGCGCTCGATCCGCGGACCGGGCAGCAGCCGCCGCCGACCCCGCAGGTCGCCGGGGACGTGCTGCTGGACCTCGAAGGTCCCGAACCGTGCCTGCTCACCCCGAACCCGGACCGCGACCTGCGCGGCCTCGAAGGCCGGCTGCCGGGCTGGCGCGCGGCGGTCGGGCCCCGGGTCCGCCCGGCCGACGCGGCGATGTCGCTGCTGTGGGCACGCCGCACGCTGGACCTGGTCCGCCGCGGCCTGGCCGGCGATTACCCGGTCACGCACACGGCCGACCACCTGGCTACGCACTGGCTGCTCGCCGACCGGTTCCTCCTGGACGAGCTGTCGGCGAAAGCGCTCGCCCCGCTCGCGGGCCTGACGGTGAAGCAGCGGACCCGGCTGGCCGAAACGCTGCTGAGCTGGCTGGAGCACAACGGGAACACCCCGGAGATCGCCCAGGCGCTGGGGATCCACCCGCAGACGGTCCGCTACCGGGTGAGCCAGCTGAGCGACCTGTTCGGCGACCGCCTCGGGGACCCGGCGAAACGGCTGGAGATCCAGATGGCGCTGTCCGCACACCGGCTGCTGGGCACCCCCGCCGAGCGCGCTTGACCGCACGGGACACCCGAGCCTAGGGTTTCCCGATGCTGTTAGCGCTAACAGCCGGTTGGAGGAGCTGCCGATGCCCGCACCCGAACTCACCCGGGAGTTCTTCGGCCGCGTCGACGGCACGGACGTCCACCGGTACACGCTGGGCCGTCCCGGCGGGCTGACCGTCCGCGTCCTCGACTACGGCGGCGTCATCCAGTCGCTCGACGCGCCGGACCGCGCCGGCCGGCCGGGCAACGTCGTCCTCGGCTTCGGAGACCTCGCCGGGTACGTCGCCAACAACCGGCCCGGCGCGGACCGGGTCTTCCTCGGCGCGGTGATCGGCCGGTTCGCCAACCGGATCGCCGGCGGCACGTTCACCCTCGACGGCGTCCAGCACCGGGTGCCGCTCAACAACGGCAAGAACGGCCTGCACGGCGGGCCCGCCGGGTTCGACACGCGGGTCTGGGCGGCGGCGGAGGTCCGGGACGCCGACGACGTGGCGCTGCGGCTCACCCTGGTCAGCCCGGACGGCGACCAGGGCTACCCCGGCCGGCTCGACACGGAGGTCACCTACCGCGTCGACGGCCACGACCGGCTGCGCATCACCTACCGCGCGACGACGGACGCACCGACGGTGGTCAACCTGACCAACCACACCTACTGGAACCTGGCCGGCGAAGGCACCGGCGACGTCCACGACCACTGGCTCGAGCTGGCCGCGAGCCGCTACTGCCCCACCGGCGACGACCTCATCCCGGCCGGCGCCCCGGCCCCGGTCGAGGGCACGCCGTTCGACTTCCGCCGGGCGGCCCCGATCGGCGCCCGGCTCGGCGAACCCGACCCCCAGCTGGTCATCGGGCACGGCTACGACCACAACTGGGTGCTCGACGACGGCGCGCCGTTCGCCGCCCGCGCGTGGGACCCGGCGTCCGGCCGGCTGCTCACGGTGCGGACGACCGAGCCCGGCCTGCAGTTCTACTCGGGCAACCACCTCACCGCGGCGCTGACCGGCACCAGCGGCCGCCCCTACCACCGCGGCGCGGGGTTCGCGCTGGAGGCGCAGCACTTCCCGGACTCGCCGAACCGGCCGGACTTCCCCGGCACGGTGCTGCGGCCGGGCGAGGTCTACCACCAGGAAACGGTGTTCGCCCTGGCCACAGCGGACGGCCCACCGGCGGCCTGAGCACGCCCGATACGCTCGGCGATCATGGGAGACCTTTCCGCCGTCGCCGCCGACCTCGCGCCCACGGGGACGCTGCGCGCCGCCGTCAACCTCGGCAACCCGGTCCTCGCCCACGGCACGCCGGAGGAGCCGGGCGGGGTCACCGTCGACCTCGCGCGCGAAGTCGCCGCGCGGCTGGACGTGCCCGTGGCGCTCGTCTGCTTCGACGCGGCCCGGAAGTCGTTCGAGGCGCTGACCTCGGGCGCGGCCGACCTCTGCTTCCTGGCGATCGAGCCGGCCCGCGCGGCCGAGGTGGCGTTCACGGCACCGTACGTCCTCATCGAAGGCGTGTACGTCGTGGCGCAGGATTCATCGTTCGCCTCCCCGGCCGACGTCGACCGGCCGGACGTCCGGGTCGGCGTGAAGCGGGGGTCCGCCTACGACCTCTACCTGACGCGGACCCTGCGGCACGCGGCGATCGTGCGCGGCGAGGACGGCGTCACGGCGTTCGAAGAGCAGGGTCTCGAGGTCGCGGCCGGGATCCGGCAGCCGATGACCGCCTACACCGCCGCCCACCCGGGAACCCGGGTCCTTCCCGGGCGGTTCATGGAGATCCGGCAGGCGGTCGCCACCACGCCCGATCGCCGTCCGGAGACGGTCGCGTTCCTGCACGGCCTGGTCGAGGAGCTGAAGGCGAACGGGTTCGTCGCCGGGTCCCTGCGCCGCGCGAACCAGCCGGACGTCACGGTCGCGCCGCCCGGCTGAGCGGCGTCACCGGCCGGTGACGCCGTCGATCAGCTCGCGGCCGACGTCCAGGTGACCGGCGTGCCGGGCGAAGTTCTGCACCAGGTGGAACAGGACCCACGCGAACGTCGGGTGCTCCTCGGCACCGCCGCGGCGGACCGTGCGGGCGGCCCGGCCGTCCAGCGGCGTCACCGCCGCGAGCCGGGCGCAGTTTTCGCGCTCGGCACGGAAGAAGGCCGTGATGTCGGCGAAGGATTCCGCCGGGGCGACGAACCACTCCTGCGCGGCGGTCCCGGGCCAGGTGAAGTCGACGTCCTCGCCGGCGAACAGGTACCGGATCCAGAACCGTTCGGTGCAGGCGAGGTGCTTGACCATGCCCAGCGGCGTCCACCCCGACGGCAGCACGCTGCGGCGGGTGTCGCGGTCGGAGAGGCCGTCGAGCTTGCGCAGCACGGCGGTGGCGTTGTGGTCGAGGTAGCCCAGCAGCAAGGCGCGCGGATCGGCCAGCGTCGGCGGGGGTTCGGGCGTTGCGACCATGATCGAAAAGCTACTGGGCGCCTGCCCCGCCCGCGCGCCACGCAGGGGTGATCGCTCAGGACAGCCGCGGCAGCACCTGCGTGCGCCAGGCTTCGAAGAACGCGTCCTGGTCCGGCCCGATCTGCTGGACGTACACCTCGTCGAACCCGGCGTCGGCGAACTCCCGGACGGCTTCGACGTGCCGGTCGGCGTCCGGGCCGCACGCGAACTGCTCCCGGACCATGTCCTCGGTCACCAGGCTCGACGCGGCGTCGTAGTCGGCCGGCGTCAGCAGGGTCGAGGGCAGCTTGCCGGGCAGCAGTTCGTTGCGCCAACGCTGGTGCGCCGTCCGGACGCCCTCGGCTTCGGAGCCGGCCCAGCACACCTTCAGCCCGCCCTGCACCGGCCGGTCGCCCCCGCCGCCTTCGCGGTACTTCTGCACCAGGCCGGCGTCCGGCGTGACGGTGCAGAAGCCGTCCCCGGCGCGGGCGGCCAGCTCGGTCGCCTCGGGACCGAACGCGGAGACGTAGATGGGCACGGGCTCGTCCGGCAGCGTGTAGAGCCGGGCGTGGTCGACGGTGTAGTACTGCCCGCGGTGGTTGACCTCCTCGCCGCTGTGCAGCGCCCGGATGACGTCGATGGCCTCCTCGAGCATCTCGAGCCGCACCTGCGGCGGCGGCCACTGCTGCCCGGTGACGTGCTCGTTGAGCGCTTCCCCGGTCCCGACCCCGAGCACGAACCGCCCCTTGCACTGCACGGCGGCGGTGGCCGCCGCCTGCGCGACGAGCGCCGGGTGCATCCGCATGATCGGGCAGGTGACGGCGGTCGAGATCGGCAGGGAGGTGACTTCGCTGAGCGCCCCGATCACCGACCACACGAACGGGCTGTTCCCCTGTTCGTCGAGCCAGGGGTGGAAGTGGTCGGAGATCCACAGCCGTTCGAACCCGGCGGCCTCGGCGAGCCGGGCCTGCCGGACCAGCTCACGCGGGGAGAACTCTTCGGACGACAGGAAGTAACCGACGCTCACCATGCCCTCCGGCTACCACCGGAGCAGCCGCCGAAACCCGCTCGTCACCCGTTCGCGGAGAACGTGACAGTTCCTGGACAACGCGGTCCGGCGTCCCCCGGCCCGGGATGATGGCCGGGTGACCAACTCCGCTTCGGGCCGGTTTTCCGGGCCGGTGCTCCAGGTCGGGACGATCCGGGGTGACCTGCACGTCGGCACGCCCGGTCCCGTGCGCAGCCACTACCTGGACCGCGTCGAGTCACTCGCACCCCCGAGCCTGGTCGATCGCGAGGACGAACTCGCGGAGCTCGCCCGGTTCTGCTCTTCTCCGGACACCGAGGGCGCGTACGCCTGGTGGCAGGCCGACGCCTGGTCGGGGAAATCCGCGCTGCTGACCACATTCGTGCTGAACCCGCCGCCCGGCGTCCGGCTCGTCGCGTTCTTCATCACCTCGAGCCAGCCGGGCCAGAGCGATCGCCGCGCGTTCGTCGACACCGTGCTCGAACAGCTCTGCGCGGTGCACGGCACCCCGCTCCCGCCGTCGACGGATTCGACCCGCGAGGCCCGGTTGCGGGGCCTGCTCGCCGAGGTGGCGCAGGACTGCCGCACGCGCGGGGAGCAGTTCGCCCTCGTCGTGGACGGCCTGGACGAAGACCTCGGCCGGGACGGCAGCCCGGACGCCCACAGCATCGCGGCCCTGCTCCCGGTGCACCCGCCGGCCGGGATGCGCGTGATCGTGTCCGGGCGCAGCAGCCCTCCGCTTCCCACCGACGTCCCCGACCACCACCCCCTGCGCTCGCGGGCGATCATTCGCCCCCTCGCGCCGTCCGCGAAGGCCGGCGCCGTGCGCGATGCGAAAGAACGCGACCTGAAACGCCTCCTCCGCGGGTCTGCGGCCGAGCGGGACCTGCTGGGCCTCCTCACCGCGGCGGCCGGCGGCCTCACGCCGGCGGACCTGGCCGAGCTGACCGGCACCTCGGAGTGGGAGATCGAGGACTGCCTGAGCACCGCGACGGGGCGCAGCTTCGCCCGCCGCCCGCCGGAGCGTCCCGGCTCGGCGGACGTGCTCGTCCTGGCCCACGAACAGCTCTTGGTCACGGCGCGGGCCATGCTGGGCGCGCGACTGGCGGTATACCGGCAGCGCTTGGACGAATGGGCCGGCGAGCACGCGGCCCGGGGGTGGCCACCGGACACGCCGGAGTACCTGGTCCGGGGGTACTTCGCCCTGTTGCTGGCGGACCAGGACCTGCCGCGCATGCTCGCGTGCGCGACCGACCCCCGCCGCCACCGGCTCGCCCTGGTCCGCGTCGGCGGCGACGGTGTCGCGCTGGGCGAGATCCGTTCGACGCAGAACCTGGTCCTGGCCGCGGCGGAGCCGGATCTCGTCGCGCTGGCCCGGCTCGCGGTCCACCGGGTGCACCTGCTCCGGGGCAACAGCCGGGTGCCACCGGGGCTGCCGTCGGGGTGGGCGTTGCTCGGCCGGCTGGACCAGGCGGAGGCCATGATCGACGCGATCCGGCAGCCGTACGACCGCATCCGGGCGCTGATCGCCACCGCGGACGTTTGCGGCACCGAAGGAAACCTCCGCGACGCGGCCCGTTTGCTGGACCGCGCGGAAGAGCTCGCGGCGGCGTTCAACCAGTTCTGGGGCGCCGGCCCGGTCGTCTCGCTCGCTTGGGCCGCCGCGCGGGCCGGCGACCACGACCGGGCCCGTCGCGTGGCCGCGCTCGTCCGGCACCCGGCCGAGCGCGCGGAAACCCTCGCACAGCTGGCCGCCGCAGAGCCACCGGACCGGGCGAACTCGCTCCTGGCCGAGGCCGGACGCCTGCTGGAAGACACCGAGTCGCACGGACGTGCACAGGCGTGGGGTGCGATGGCCGTGGCCGCCACCGGGCTGGATCGGCCGGACGACACCGGGAAATGGCTGGAGAACGCCGAAACCGCGCTGTCGGCGGACCGTCTCGCACGGCGGACCACGTTCCCCGGTCCGGTGGCGGCCGCCGCCGCGAAAGCCGGGGACGACGAGCGCGCGCTGCGCATCCTGAACTCGATGGAGGACGCGGAAAAGCGGGAAGGCTGGCTGCGATCGGTCATCCGGATCACGGCCAGGCGCGACAGCCACCGCGCCGAAGCCATCGCCCGGACGACCGCGGAACCGCTGGTGCTCAGCGTCAGGCTGGCGGAGGTCGCCCGGTCGGCCGGCAACGACGATCCGGCCACGGCGAACCGCCTGACGGACGAAGCACTCGCCATCGCCCAGGCGGAGGCGGAGCCCGTCCGGCGCCGGGAAGCACTGATCGCGATCGCGTCGGCGATCGCGGAGACCGGAGACCCCCAGCAAGCCGTGACGATCACCCGCGAGTACGCCGAACGGGGCCGGGACGCGAACGCGGTCTTCTCCGTGGCGGCCGCTCTCCTGCGCAATCGCAAGCTGGACGAAGGCACCGAAGTCCTCCGGCTGGCCGAGCGGGTGGCCCGGGGGCTCGTCGGCGAGAACGACCAGCGCAGTTCCGTGCTCTGGATCAGGACCATGGCCGACCACGGGGATTTCGACCGGGCGGAACGCCAAGCCGCCCGGTTGCAGGATCCCACCGCGCGGGCATCCGCGTGGGCCGTGATCACCGAAGGCGCGGTGGCGGCGGGTGAGCTCGACCGTGCCGAGAGTGCGTTGTCCCGGGTGGCCGACCCGGCCTTCGAGTGGCGGCCGCGACTGGACCTCATCCGAGCCGCGCTGGCCGCCGGCCTCCCGGAACGCGCGCGAGCCGTCGCGCTGAAGGCGCACCACCCCCGGGACCGCGCGGCCGCGGTGCTGCGGGTGGCCCGGGAGACACGGGACACGGACCTGCTGGACGAGGCCGGGCAGCTCGTCGCGGCCTTCGCCGATCCCCTCGACACGATGAGCGGCTTGCTCCGGATGATCGCGGTCACGGCGGGCTGGGGCGACCGCGCCCGCACCCGGAACCTGATCGGCCGCCTCGAGGCCGTCCCCCAGCCGGTCGAGGAAGACCTCGGGCCCGAATCCGGGCCGGTGGTCAAAAAGGCCCGCCGGGTGCTGGAGTTGTTCTCCACCCGGGTCCGGAGCCTGACCGAGGTCGGCCACGAAGCGTCCGGCGCCGGAACCCTCCTGGGCGAACGCCGCCACAACACGGCCACCTTCGAGGCCCCCGCCCGCTATTTCGGGCGCCGCACCCGTGGCCTGTCCCCCGAGGAGGCGCTGCTCAAGGAGCTGACCGAGGACGACTGGGCCTACGTCGTCGAGGACCTGGTCGACCGCTGCCCGGAGGCCTACCCGGCCATCGTCGCCGAGCTCGACGCCCTGACCGCCGACTGAGCGTCACGCCGCATCGCCCGCGCGTAGCCGCCGTCAGGGAGGCGGCATTGCGCCTTCTCGACGGTCGCAACCAGTGTTACATTGCCCGGGGCAGGGCGATCCTGCGGCCGAGGCAAAGGGGCTGCGATGAGGCTTACTCCCAGCGCTCACACCGACTCGTTCTGCCGCGACCGGCTGCCGCCCGGCGAACAGTGGCCGCGGCTCCTGTTCGACCTGCCGGAGCTGCGCTACCCCGAGCGGCTCAACGCCGCGACGGTGCTGCTCGACGACACCGCCGCCCGCCTCGGGCCGGACCGGCCCTGCCTGCGCTCGCCGCACGAGACGTGGACCTACGCCGACGTTCTGGCGCGCGCCAACCGGGTGGCGCACGTGCTCACCGCCGAACTCGGCGTCGTGCCCGGCAACCGCGTGCTGTTGCGCGGCACCAACACGCCGTGGCTCGCGGCCTGCTGGCTCGGCGTGCTCAAAGCCGGCGCCGTCGCCGTCACGACGATGCCGATGCTCCGCCGCGGCGAGCTCGACAAGATCACCGAGCGCGCGCAGCCCACGGTCTCCCTGTGCGACGAGCGCCTGCTCGGCGAGCTGCCGCCCGGCCTGCCCGTGGTGCCCTACGGCACCGAGCTCGCCGAACGCTGCGCCCGGCACCCGGCGACCTTCGCCGACGTGCCGACCGCCGCCGACGACGTCGCCCTGCTCGCCTTCACCTCCGGCACCACCGGGACGCCGAAGGCGACCATGCACTTCCACCGCGACCTGCTCGCCATCGCCGACACGTTCTCCCGGCACGTGCTGCGCCCCACCGCCGACGACGTCTTCTGCGGCACCCCGCCGCTCGCCTTCACCTTCGGGCTGGGCGGGCTGCTGGTGTTCCCGCTGCACGCCGGCGCGTCGGTGCTCCTGCTGGAACGCGCGACCCCCAAGGAGCTGGCGTCGGTCGTCGCCGAGCAGGCGGTGACGGTCCTGTTCACCGCCCCCACCGCCTACCGCGCGATCCTCGGCGCCGGCGACGGGCCCCTCCTGGCCGGAGTCCGCCGCGCCGTCTCCGCCGGGGAGGCACTGCCCGCCGCCGTGGCCGGGCGGTACCGCGAGGTCGTCGGCCGGCCGCTCATCGACGGCATCGGCAGCACGGAGCTGCTGCACGTGTTCATCTCCGCCGCCGACGACGACGTGCGCCCCGGCCGGACCGGCAAGGCGGTGCCCGGCTACCGCGCCGCCGTCCTGGACTTCGACGGCCGTCCCGCGCCGGACGGCACGCCCGGGCTGCTCGCGGTCCAGGGCCCCACCGGCTGCCGCTACCTCGGCGACCCCCGGCAGGCCGACTACGTCCGCGACGGCTGGAACATCACCGGCGACACCTACGTCCGCGAGCCGGACGGGTACTTCCGGTTCGTGGCGCGCAGCGACGACATGATCGTCTCTTCCGGTTACAACATCGCCGCTCCCGAGGTCGAAGAGGTGCTCCTGACGCACCCGGACGTCGAGGAGTGCGCGGTCGTCGGCACACCCGACCCGGACCGGGGTGCGGTCGTCACCGCCTTCGTCGTGCTCCGGCCGGGCACCGCCCCGGGCCCGGACGTCGTGCACGCCCTGCAGGAGCACGCCAAAGCCGTTGCCGCGCCGTACAAGTACCCGCGCCGGGTGCGGTTCCTCGACGCGCTGCCGCGCAACGCCAGCGGCAAGCTGCAGCGGTACCTGCTGCGCGAGCGCTGACGGGGGTGACGGGCCCGCTGCCGAGGTGGGGTGGCGGTGGGCCCGTCACGTCTGAGGGAGGTCGAGGGCATGCCTCCAGGCTAGCGGAAGATTCGAACACCTGTTCACGGCCATTCGGGTGGAACCCCCGCTACGAACCGTCAGACTTTTCCGCACGGGCAACACTTCCGGGTGACAGATAGTCCACAGTGGACAAAAACTCGCCGGCGAACCCACCTGACCTGCACCGCGGGACCTCACCCGGGCGCGCCGCCGAGGCGGTGACAACCCCGGCGAACCGACCCCATAAAGTCTTCGCGCAGCCATCCGGAGGTGAACGCCCGCGTGCCCGAGGTCGACTACTACGAGGTGCTCGGCGTCCGCCGGGACGCCACGGCGGCCGACGTCAAGACGGCCTACCGCCGGCTGGCCAAGACCATGCACCCGGACGGCGGCGGCACGGTCGGCACGTTCCGGCTGCTGCGCGAGGCCTACGACGTCCTGAGCGACCCGGCGGCCCGCGCGCGCTACGACGGCGGCGCGACCGTAGTGCCCGTACCGGTCCGGCCGCGCCCCCGGCGGCGCTTCGGCGACGAGCCCGGGTTCGTCCCCGACCTGCCCGACCTCGACGCCGAGGACCTGGACTGGTGGCCCCTCGCCGGCGAGGACACCCGGACGCGGCACGGCCGCCGCCACGGGCCCGGGCACACGCCGGTGGTGGTCGCGGTCGCCGGGATGGTGCTGGTGCTGCTGCCGCTGGTCACCGGCGCCGGGTTCAGCACCCCGGTGCTCATCGTCTGGCTGCTGCTCACGGCCGGCACGGCGCTGCTGGTCCAGCGCCTGGCGCGCGGCTACCTGCAGGCCGCCCGCGCCCGCGAGGCGTACGCCGAAGAATTCGGCGAGCGCACGGTTTTCGGCGCGCCGGGCACCGAGCGCGACGAGCTGGCCGAGCGGCTCACGGCCGACCTGCTCGAGGGCTACCTGACCCGGCTGCCCGGCGCCCGCATCTTCCACGGCCTCGCCTGGCCCGGCTCGGTGTTCGCCGACGTCGACCACGCGGTGCTGTGCGGCAAGCGGCTGGTGCTGATCGAGTCGAAGCTGTGGCTGCCGGGGCACTACGAGACGGCGGAGGACGACCGGCTCCTGCGCAACGGCCGGCCGTTCCGCGGCGGCGGCAGCCGCCTCGCGGAGAGCCTGGCGGCCTACCGCGACCTGCTGCCGGGGGTGGCGCTGCGCGGCGCGATGATCGTCTACCCGAGCCGCAGCGGCGAGCTGACCACGGCCGATCCCGGCGACCTCCCCGTGGCGCCGATGACGCCGGAGGAGTTCCTGCACGAGGTCGGCGGCTGGCTGGCCGCGGACCCGTCCACTGTGGACCACGAGACGCTGCGGACGCTGCGCGACCAGGTCGTCGGCGGCGGCCGGGCCGCGTGAGCAGCCCCCGTTTTCCACGCTACCGGAGGGTACCGACGGTTCCGGGGCCCCGCGTGGCGTTCATCCCCAGCCCCGCGGCGGCCATCCACAGACCGGCGGCGGCCGTTCCCAGCCCCGCAAAGGCCATCCCCGGTCCCGCGGCGACCATCCGCAGCCCGGCGGCGGCCATCCACAGCCCCGCGGCGACCATCCCCGGTCCCGCGGCGGCCGTTCCCAGACCGGCGAAACCCTGACACGATGAGTGCCGCCGCCGCGCTCGCCACCGTCCTGCTCGCCTACCTCCCGGCCGCGATCTCCCCCGGGCCCAACTTCGTCCTCATCGCCCACACCGCGGCCGCCGGCACGCGCCGGGCCGCGGTCGCCGTCGCGCTCGGGGTCGTCGCCGCGGGCGGGCTGCTGGCCGCGGTCGCCGTCTTCGGGCTGGGGGCCGTGCTCGCGCGCGAACCGTGGCTCGCCACCGCCCTGCGGATCGGCTGCGGCGCCTACCTGGCCTGGCTCGGCCTCCGCCTCTGGCGCACCGCCCGTGCTCCGGAAACCGTCCCGCCGGCCGGGCACGGCAACGCGTTCCGCCGCGGCGTGCTCAGCAACCTCACGAACCCGAAGGCCGCGGCGTTCTTCGGCAGCGTCCTCACCGCGGCGCTCCCGCCCACCGAACCCACCGCGGTCAAGGCCGCCGCGGTCGGGCTGATCGTCGCCGCCTCGGCCGCGTGGCACCTGAGCGTCGCCCTGCTGTTCTCCTCCCCCGCCACCCAGCGCTGGTACGCCCACGCGAAACCGGCCCTGAACCGCGTCGTGGGCACGATCCTCGTCGTCCTGGGCCTCGCCCTCGCCGTAACGCCGTGAAGGCCCCCTCGCGCGAACGAGGAGGCCTTCACGAGCGAACCGGCGGTTACCGGGTGCCGCCCGACGCGCGCTGCTTCTGCGCGTGCGCGGACCGGGTGCAGACCTCGCCGACGTCGACCGTCTGGCCGCGGTCGGCGAAGACGTCCGCCACGCCGACGAGCTTGCCGCTCGGCGACGAGCACGTCAGCTGGTACGCCTCCTTCGTCCCGTAGGTCGGCGGGGTCGGCGACGAGAACGACACGTCACCGGTCCAGTCGTCGACCGCGTTCGGGTCGGCCTGGTCGAAGTTGACCATCACGGCCCGGTAGTCGCCGGCCGGCGGGTCGAACAGCACGGCGTGCTCGGACGTCGTGCCGCCGTTCGCCGACGAGCTGACCAGGTTGCCCGCCGAGTCGTAGACGAACAGGTCCCAGTCGGTCAGGGTGCTCTTCCAGTTGACGTTGACGCTGAACTTCCCGTTGTCGACCTTCGGCAGGCCGTCGACGTGGAAGGTGAACGAGTCGCCCGCCGGGTCGGCCGGGTAGTTCTGGTTGATCGGCGGCACGCCCGCCGGGTTGGTGACCGGGAAGCCCTGCTGCGCCGGGCCCTGCGGGTCGCGCCCGTACCGGCCGGCCACGTACGGCCGGGTCGACGGGTTGACCGACCACGCGAAGCGCCCGCCGGTGGCGGTGAACTTCGAGTTCAGGTCGTCGGTGTAGTAGATCGGCGGCTTGGTGGAACCGTCCGGCTGGATCACCGGCGACGTCGGCGTCTGGAACGTCTTGTGCAGCTTGAGCTGGTAGCCCTTGGGCGCCGAGCCGATCAGCGTCGAGTGCTGCTGCGGGTCGGCCGCGTTGCCCAGCATGTCCAGGAACGCCTGGCGGTTGCCGCCCTTGCCGGCGCCGGCCGCGGGCGCGAGACCCGCGTACTCGGCCACGACGCTGTCGGCGTACGGGCCGTGGAAGCCGTTGCCGCCGACCTCGATGGTGAAGCCCCAGCCGCCGGTGGCCCAGTACGACCAGTCCTCGGTGGTGCCGGTCGTGTCGTAGAGCGCCCAGCTCGGCTCGCTCGTGTAGCCGTTGCGCGAGGCCAGCTTGTCGCCGAGGGCCTTGTAGGCCGGCTCCTCCAGCGGCGCGCGGACGTCCGCCACGCCCGGCGGGCGCAGCACCAGCGCGGCGACGGTGTGCATGGTCAGCAGGTTGGTCACCTGACGGGAGGCCACGATCGAGCGCACGTTGCGCACCTCGGGCTCGCTGAACGGCGCGGACCCGCGGAAGGTGTCGCCGCTCCACGCCACTTCGGCGCCGTTGCCGCCCCAGAAGCCGGCGTAGTTGCGGTTCGGGTCGGTGCCGCGCAGGCGGCCGCCCGGGTTCGCCTTGCACACGCCGGTCGCGAACTGCGGCGGCGAGTCGTTGACGTTGCAGTTCTTCCGCTTCATCTCGTAGTCGAAGCGGGTGAAGTCGCCCTTGGGCTCGGCCTCGCGGGAGATCTCGAAGCCGTCCGGGTTGACGATCGGCACGACGATGTTGCGCGTCTTGCCCACCAGCGACCGGATGGCGGCGTCGCGCGAGTAGCCGTTGACCAGCTCGTACGCCCACTCCATGACGTGCTCGGCGGCCGGCCACTCCCGGGCGTGGTGCACGCCCATGGTGAAGTTCACCGGCTTGCCGTCGGTCAGGTTCTTGACGTCGGTGGCGATTTCGACGCCGACGACGTCGCGGCCCTCCCACGTCGATTCCGGCATGGTGAACGCCGAAACCAGGTTCGGGTTCTTGCGGGCGAGTTCCTTCATCTCGAAGTTGTATTCGTAGAGGTGCCGGTAACTGGTGCGCCCGGACGGCAGCGCCGACGCGGCCGTCGTCGCGGCGTACCGGCGGTCGGTCTTCGCGTCCTGGACCGACTTGGCCGACAGGTCCGCTTCGATGACCTTCGACTTGAAGCCGCTGTCCTTCAGCGTCTTGCGGTCGGCGTCGCCGGCGAGCACGACCTCGACCCCGGTGGCGTCGCCCTTCTCGGTGACGTCGAGGCCGAGGGCGGCCAGCTTGTTCTTGTCGGCGCGGGTGGGCGTCTCGACGCGCACGAGCTCGGCGCGCTGGGTGGCCGCGGCGGTGCCGGTCGGCGTGCCCTGCGGCGTCAGCGCCAGGAAGTCGACGCCGAGCTGCGCCCGGTCGGCCGGTCCGCCGTACCGGCAGCCCTGGACGACGAGTTCCTGCCCCTTCTTCACGAAGCTTTCGGCGAGTTCGTGGGTGCGCAACGCCGCCGACGCGGCGACGACCGCCCCGGTGGCCTTGTCGAAGACGGCGACGTCCCAGTCGCCCTCGGCGCCCTGGGCCGGCTTGAGCCGCGCCTGGACGAGACCGTCCACGGTGGACGTGACCTCGCGGCGATCGGTGCCCGAGGTGCCCTTGGGCAGCACTTTCGCGAAGCACGAGCGGGATACGGACTTGTCGGCGCGCAGGATGTTCTGCGCGGCGCCGGCGGTCCCGGCCGGCAACGCGACGAACGTTCCGGCCAGCGCGACGGCCGAAGCCAGCAACACCAGCCGTCTTGGTGAATTCCCCACAGGAAGCGACCTCCTTGACCGAGGCCGGCAGGACGGACCTACCGGTAGCGAGGGACCATAATGGAGGAAATCCGGCCGGGGTAACCGCCGTAAGTCGTACACGTCGACCAGGCTTTTCACGGGGAGTTCAACCACGGGTCGGCTACGGTCGGTCCATGGTCACGATCCCTGCGCGACGAGCCGTCTCCTTCGCCGGCATCGCGGCCCTGGCGGTCGGCGCGGGCCTGGTCCTGCTGCTGCAGGTGATCCCGCCGACGGACGAAATCAGCGTCACCCGCCGCACGATCAGCGAGTACGGCCTGTCCGACCACAAGTGGGTGTTCGACCTGGCCGTCATCCTGGTCGCGCTGGGCTCGGCCGCGGGCCTGTCGGTGCTGCACCGCCAAGGTCGGTTGCCGGTCCCGGCGGCCATCCTCGGGACACTGTGGACGGTCGGGCTCCTGGTCATCGTGGCGTTCCCCAAACCGGACTGGGCCACGGTCTCCCGCGCGGACTTCGGCGGCACGCTGCACCGGATCGCGAGCGTGGTGGCGTTCGCGGCGTTGCCACTGGCGGTCCTGGTGGCGTCGCGGACGGCGTTCCCGACCTCGCCGGGACGCCGGTGGGTGGCGCGGGTGCTGGCGGTGGCGTCGCTGGGGTGGCTCGCGGTGATCCTGGGCGCGGTGGTGGTGGCCGCGGCGTGGGGCGGGCGCTGGTGGACGTTGATCCCGCTGGGGCTGGTGGAACGCGGGATGGCGTTGACGGAACTGGTGGCGCTGGCGGTGTTGCTGGCCCCGGTGGGCGCGAGCGCGGTTCGCGGCGTGAGCCCGCCTGAGCGGCGATAACCTACACTGTAGGTACGCCGACCGGAGGGACTGTCATGACCGGAGCCCTGGCCTGGACGAAACCCGTCGTGCGCTGGAGTCTCGGGCACGCACTCCCCCGTACCGTCCTGCGCCGCGAGGCCCGGCGCGGTGACCTGCAGGGACGCATGGTCGTCGCCGCGGCCGAAGGGCGGGATCTCACCGGGCTCTTCGAGGAAATCCGCGCGGCCGGCTCTCTCGCCCGGACCCGGTTCGGCTGGATGACCACCACGCACGCCGCCGTGCGGGAGGTGCTCTCCAGCGACGACTTCCGCGTCGGGATCATCGGGTCCGACGGCTCGCCGCTCGGCCGGCTCGTCGAATGGTCGGCCGGGGAACACCTGCACCCGGTGCGGCCGCCGTCGCTGCTCGCCGTCAACCCGCCCGAGCACACGCGCTACCGCAAGCTCGTCACCGGCGTGTTCACCGTGCGGGCCGTCGAGCAGCTGCGCGGCCGGGTGCAGGAAATCGCCGACGGCCTGCTCGACGATCTCGATCCCGGACGCCCGCTCGACCTCGTCGAGTCCTACTGCGGTCTGCTTCCGGTGACCGTCATCAGCCAGATCCTCGGCGTGCCGCCCGCCGACCTGGGCAAAGTGCTCTCCCTGGGCGCGGCCGCCGCGCCCAGTCTCGATCTCGGGCTGGGCTGGCGCACCTTCCGCGACGTCGAGACCGCGCTGGCCGAGTTCGACGCCTGGCTCGGCGAACACCTCGACCACCTGCGCCGGCATCCCGGCGACGACCTGTTCAGCAAGCTCGTCGCCGCGCGCGACGGCGGCGTCGGCCTGACCGAGACCGAGCTGAAGTCCACCGCCGGCCTGGTGCTCGCGGCCGGCTTCGAAACCACCGTCAACCTGCTCGGCAGCGGGATCGCCCTGCTCGCCGGCGACCCCGGGCAGCTCGCCGTGCTGCGCGAACGGCCCGAGCTGTGGGGCAACGCCGTCGAGGAGGTGCTGCGCTACGACCCGCCGGTCCTGCTGACCGGGCGCCTGGCGACGCGCGAGACCGAGGTCGCCGGGGTGCCGCTGCCCCGCGGGGCGCTGGTGACCACCGTCCTGGCCGGCGCCAACCGCGACCCCGGCGTGTTCGAGGACCCGGCGGTCTTCGACGTCACCCGGACCGGCGCGCGCGACCACGTCTCGTTCGGCGCCGGGCGCCACCACTGCCTGGGTGCGTCGCTGGCACGCATGGAGGGCGAAATCGGGCTGCGCACGATCTTCGACCGGTTCCCCGGCCTGCGCGTGCTGCCCGGCGGCCGCCGCCGGTCGACGCGGATTCTGCGCGGCTACGAGCACCTGCCCGCGGTGCTCGCGCCGTGACCGGCCGGCGCGGGCGGCCACCCAGGGAAGCCGGGAGCCTGTCGCGCGAACGGATCCTGCGGGAAGCTCTCGCGCTCGTCGACGAAGAGGGTCTCGACGCCGTCAGCATGCGCAAGCTGGCGCGCCGGCTCGGGGTCGACCCGATGAGCCTGTACAACCACGTCGACGGCAAGGACGCGCTGCTCGACGGGATCGCCGAAGTCCTGCTGGCCGCGATCCCCGCGCCTCCCCCGGACGCGGACCTGCGGGAGACGATGTCCGCGCTGGCGCACGGGTTCCGCGCGGCGATGCTCGGCCACTCGCGCGCGGCGCCGCTGGTGCTCACCCGCCGGCTCGCGTCGATGACGGCCCTGGCGCCGGTGGAGGCCGTGCTCGCGCCGCTGCTCGCGGCGGGGTTCCCGCCGGACCGGGCGGTGCACGGGCTGCGGACCGTGCTGGCGTTCCTGATCGGCACGTTGATGCGGGAGGTCGACGCCGCACCGACGTTCAGCGGCGGCCCCCGCCTCGCGGAGCTCGAAGGGGCCGGGCTGCCCGCCGTTTCCGCGGCGGCGCCGTTCCTGGCCGTGTGCGACCACGAAGCAGAGTTCGAATTCGGGCTGCGGGTGCTGCTCGACGCGCTCGGCGCGATGGCCGGGGCCTAGCGGATGCGTTCGTGCAGCGCCGCCATCCGGGCGTCGAGGTCGGCCGCGGTCCGGGCCGCCGCCGCGAGCTCGCCCGCGAAGTCGGGGGGCACGCTGTCGCGGTACTTGTACGACAGCTTGTGCTCGACCGCCGCCCAGAAGTCCATGGCGATCGTGCGCAGCTGCACCTCCACCTTGACCTTTTCGACGCGGTCGGAGAGGAACACCGGGATGCGCACGATGAGGTGCAGGCTGCGGTAGCCGTTGGCCTTCGGCTGCGCGATGTAGTCCTTGGTCCGCAACAGCTCGACGTCGTCCTGCGCGGTGAGCATCCGCGCGACCTCGTAGACGTCGGAAACGAACGGGCAGACGACCCGGATGCCGGCGATGTCGTCGAGGGCGGCGGCCGCGGACACCCAGTCGCCGCCGAGACCGCGGCGGCGCACCTTTTCCTTGATCGCCTCCGGCCGCTTGACCCGGTTGGTGATGTGCTCGATCGGGTCGTGCTGGTGGACGAAGTCGAACTCCTCGCTGAGGATCCGCAGCTTCGTCATCAGCTCTTCGATGGCGAACTTGTACATCAGGAGGAACCGCGGGAGCTGCCCGGCGACGACGAGCTCGTCGGCCGCCTCGCGCAGGGAAGCGTCCTCGGCCGCCGGGTCGGTGGTCACTGAAGCCTCGTCGTGCTGTCGTCGGTCGTTTTCCGAGCGCCAGCGTACTGCGCTCCACCTGGTGAACGGCCGGCGACGGGCCGGAGTTCCCGCCGGTCACCGGATCGGGTCGCCCGCCGGGCCCGGACCGGGGTGGTGGCCGCCGGTCCGGGCTCGACGCGGGTTCAGCGTCCCGCGGGTGCCTTCCCGGCCGCGGCCACGGCGGAGGCGACGCACCGGGCCGCCACCGCACCGGCGGCATCGGCGTTCTTGTCGGCGTTCTTGCCGGCCTTTTTCTGGTCTTGCGCTTTCTGTTCCTGGGCTTTCTGGTTCTCGTCGGTGGCCATGCCGTTGCCGTTGGCCATACCGTTCTGGTCGGCCATGCCGGCGGCCTGGGCCAGGCACTTCCGGACCACCTCGCAGGCTTGGGCGGCTGCGGCATCCTGGCCGGCCGCGTTCTGCTGCCCGGCCATGCCGTCCTCGTCCGCAGCGCCGTTTTCCGCTGCCGCCATGCCGTTCTCGTCGGCGGCCATGTCCTTCTCCTGCGCCTTGCCGTTCTCCGCGCCCGAACCGGCCGCCTTCTTCTTGCCGGCCGCGCCCTTCTCGGCGGCCATGCCCGCCTTCTCCTTGCTGGCATCGGCTTCCTGGCCCGCCGCGGCGACCGCCGCGCACTGGGCCGCCACCTCGTTCGCCGCCACCTGGTTTGCGCAGCCCGCTGCCTGGCGGCGCTGCTCGATCTGGTCGACCACCGCCTGGCGGTTGGCGATGCGGGCCGGCGACTGGGCGTCCGGAGCGGTGCGCTGGCTCGCGATGAAGGTCAGGTTGTTCTGCAACGCCGTGTCCAGGCCGCCGCAGTTCTCCGTGGCCGCGTTGCTCGCCGGGCTGGTCAACGCGATCGCCGTGGCCGTTGCGCCGGCTACGCCCACCAGCGCGGCGAGCCCGATCGTCGCGCGTTTGCGGTGTCGTCCTGTCGTGCGCACGTGGGGCATCAGCCCCTCCTCTCTGGTCGCCACCTCTCCAGGACACACGGCCCGCCCCGCCGGGCGGTTCACCGTCCACTATGGACACCAAGGTCTTGTGTTATGCTTCCGGCGCACCATGAAACCCGGGGAGGGTTCATGATCGGCGGATTCCGGAGCGCGCGCAGCGAAAACCGGTACCTGGCCGCGTACGACCGGATCGCCGCCCGCTGGCCCGTGCCGGTGCGGGACGTCGACGTCGGCACGCGCTACGGGCCCACCCGCGTCCGGGTGAGCGGTGACACCGGCCCGCCGATCGTGCTGCTGCCCGGTCTCATGGGCACGTCGCTTTCGTGGTACCCGCACGTGGCGGACCTGGCCGCCCGGCACCGCGTGTACGCCGTCGACACGATCGGCGAACCCGGGCGCTCGCGCCAGACGCGGCCGGCCACGACCGGGGACGACTGCGCCGGCTGGCTGCACGACGTCCTCGACGGCCTCGGGCCCGGAAAGTTCCTGCTGGCCGGGGTGTCCCGCGGCGCCTGGCTCGCGCTCACCCTCGCCGCCCGCACGCCGGACCGGATCGCGGGCGTCGTCGCCGTCGAGCCGCCCGGGTTCGCGCCGATCGGCCGCCGGTTCCTCTGGTGGAGCGTGCGGGAAGTCGCGACCTGGTTCGACCCCCGCCCGCGCGCGGCGGTCCGGCGCACCCTCCGCCCGCTGCTGTTCGGTGGCCTGACCTACCGCGCGCACCACCCGCCGGAGTACCTGTTCACCGACGAGCAGCTGCGCGCGGTCGCCGTCCCCGTCCGGCTGGTCCTGGGCGAACGCAGCGTGATCCACGCCGCGCGGGACGTCGAACAGCGGGTCGAGGCGCTCAACCCGCTGTTCGACGTGGAAATCGTGCCGCGGGCGACCCACGCCCTGCCGCTGCAACGGCCGGAGCTGGTCACCGCGCGGATCCTGACCGCCTAGCCCAGTTCGGCCAGCTGCGGCACCGCCGGGGCCATGCCCTCGATCCACGCCGCCGGCGAACCGGTCGTCGGGGTGACGATCGCCGTCCGGACGCCCAGCTTCGCGTACCCGGCCATCGAGCGGACGAACTCGTCCCGGGTTTCCGGCGTGGGACGCGGGTTGTTGGCGAGGACCGTCTTGCGGATCGTCTCGTAGTCGCGGCCGACGTCGTCGCAGTGGCGGCGCAGCACGTCCAGCTTGTGCTCGACGTCCTCCGGCGAGCTGCCGAAGAGGTTGCACGCGTCGCCGTACTGGGCGACCAGGCGCAGCGTCTTGCGCTCGCCGGCGCCGCCGATGAGCACCTTGGGCCGGTTGATCGGCTGCGGCGAGCAGAGCGTTTCGGCCAGCCGGTAGTGCTTGCCCTCGAACGGGCCGTTGTCGGCGGGGTCCCACATCTGCCGGCAGATCCGCAGCGTCTCCTCCAGCCGCTCGAACCGCTCGGCGACGGGCGGGAACGGCACGCCCATCCCCTGGTGCTCGCGCTCGAACCAGGCGGCCCCGATGCCGAGGGTGGCCCGGCCGCCGGAGAGGACGTCGAGCGTGGTGACGATCTTCGCGAGCAGCCCCGGGTGCCGGTAGGTCACCCCGGTGACGAGCAGGCCGAGGTCGATCCGGGACGTGTGCGCGGCGAGGTAGCCGAGCGTGGTGTAGCCCTCCAGCATGTTCGACTCGGCGGGCAGGCCGGTCGGCTCGATCTGGAAGTAGTGGTCCATGAAGGACAGCCAGGTCGCCCCGGCCTCTTCCGCCGCGGCGCCCACGCGGGCGAGCTCACCGGCGATGGCGGTGGTCCCGCCTTCGATGTCGAAGATGGGGAGGTGGAAACCGAGTTCCATGCGAAGGTGCTCCTGACGTGATCGGCGTGCCCCCACGCTAGGACCTGGAGCGCGCTCCAGGGCAAGTCCTCACCGCACCGCCGCGGCGAAGAAGCCGGCGACGGCGTGATCCGACGCCGGGCCCTCGGTCACCGGAACCCCCGCCGCGCGCAGCCGGGCCGCGAACTCGGCCGACTTCCGGCCGCCGTCGAGCAGGAACGGCGGGGCGCCCGGGCCGGCGTGGGTCAGCGGGCTCGCCGCCTGGAGCGTCGCCGGCGACCGGCCGAGCGCCAGGAGGATCGACGCGCGGGTGAGCGCGTCGAGGCCCGTCAGGTCGAAGTCCGCGGGCGCCGAGACCGCCGCCACGGCGCGGACCGTGCTGTCCTGCGCGGAGTACTGGCCGGTGTCCGGCCCGCGTTCGACGCCGAGCAGGGACGCCAGGGTGCCGCCCGTGCCGGTCCCCCAGACCGCGATCCGGGCCGGGTCGACGGCCAGCGCGGCCGCGTTGGACTTGAGGAACCGGACCGCGCACCGGGCGTCGGAAAGGGGCGCCGGCCACGGCGCCGCGGGCGTGAGCCGGACGTCGATCGCGGCGACCGCGAACCCGCGTGCCGTCAGCTCGTCGCGCAGCGCGCCGGACCGCGCCCCGGCGAGCAGGGCGCCGGGGCCGGCGGGCTTGCGGTTGCCGGCCACCAGGCCGCCGCCGTGCAGGAAGAGCACCACCGGAGCCGGCGGGCCGCCGGTGCGGCGGGAGATGTCCATCGCCAGCGGCACCCCGTCGGGACGGCAGTATTCGACCGTGCCCGGGCCGCCGTCGAGCAACGTCGAGGCGCTGGTGCCGGCAAGGCCGTCCCCGGCGGCGACCGCGCCCGCCGCGCCGGTCACGAACACCAGCAGGAGCACCGGGAAAAGCACGATCCACGCCGACACCCGCCGCAGCGCCGACGGGCGCGGGTGCGCCCGCCGGCGGGCCACGAGCAAAAAGCCGGACAACGCCACGACCTGCAGCCCGGCGGCGACGCAGTCGGTGAACCCGGCCACCGTGTCCGCGGGCTGCCAGGGGTCGAACCGCGTCAGCAGCCCCAGCGGCCTGCTGAGCACCCACAGGACCAGGGACGCGAACGCCGTGAGCGCGACGGAGTGCGCCGTCCTGCGCGTCGGCCACCCGAGCACCGCGACGACGGCGCCGAGTTCGACGGCCGCGACGGCCCCGAACACCATCGCGTAGAGCTGCCAGATCCGCCAGAGCGCGGGGACCGCGACGGCCGGGATCAAGGCGCCGCCGAGCGCGGCGAGCGCGGCTGTGACCAGCAGCGGACCGCGGCGCAGCGGCGGTGGCGAGGCCGCCGGCGGGCGGTACGTGCTCCGCTGCCCGTCGACGACCTTCATGCCGCCAGTGTCACCCCGGACAGGCGACCTTCGCCACGGCTACTTGCGTGCCGCCGTGTAGTTCCGGAACAGCAGGTAGGTGTCGAGGATGTCGGAGGAGGCGCTCTCGACCGACCGGTAGATCCCCCACTTCGGGCGGACGTAGTCGCCCTGGTCGGGCAGGTTCACGCCGGCCATGCTCCCCTGCGCGGCGATCGCCGCGCCGGACCCGGTGCCGTCGCGGATCACGCAGGCCGCCTTGCCTTTCGCGCCGGGCGTGAACGTCCACTCGATCGTGATCCACTTGTTCCGCAACGGGGCCAGGTCCGTGGCTGCGATATCCGGCGAGCCCGAGTTGGCGTAGGCGCGCGCGGCGAGCACTTCCTTGCTGCCGCTGCGGGTCAGGTCCAGCGTCACCCACGGGCCGCCGTTGGTCGACGGCGTCTTCGTCTGGAAGATGTGGGTGAACTTGCTGGTGCCGTGCAGCGACGCCGGGATGTACATCTCGTAGGAGATCGTCCACGTCTCGCCGTTGTGCATCTCGAGCGTGGCACCGTTCTGCACCATGCCCTTCGACTCGGTGCGCTGGCGGTCGCCGCCGCCGGTGGTGTCGCGGTCGTCCTTCCAAATGGCGAAGCGGTAGTGGTCGCCTTCGACGACGACGTACTTGCGGCCGGGGTGGTGGTGGCCGCGGTCGGCTTCGATGCCCTCGAAGGCTTTCAGGCCGTCGGTGGCGGGTTCGGGGTGCCACAGCGGGGCCGCGTGGGCGGGTACGGCCGCGCCCAGCACGATCGGGACGGCGAAGAGCGAGACGGCGAGCGAGCGCAGCGCCGTCCGGCGGGGGAATTCCGGCATCGTCGGTGTGTCCTTCCTGACGAAGAGTCGGCAGGGGTGCACATCGGTCGGCGGACGGACCCGGCGAACCGGGCTGGACATCCGATGTCTTGCGCCATGAAGGTAGAAGGGAACCGCCGTCGGTGTCAACGTCTCACGAAGACTCGCCCGGGATCGTCGAGAATTCATCGGACCGATGTAGGCTCAGGCCCATGGAGGGATTCCGCGCCGCCGACGGCCGCGAGCTCGCCTACCGCGAACTCGGCGACGGGCGCGCGCTGGTGCTGTTCCACGGGTTCACCGGCACCGGACGCGACTGGCTCGGCCCGGCGGCGGCGCTCGCGGATCGCGGGCACCGGGTGATCCTTCCGGACCTGCGCGGCCACGGGGCGAGCGCCGCCCCGCCCGACCCGGCGGCCTACCCGCCCGACGTCCTGGCCGACGACGGCTTCGCGCTGCTCGGCCACCTCGGCCTCGACGACGGCGGCTACGACCTGGGCGGCTATTCGTTCGGCGGCCGGGTGGTGCTGCGCCTGCTGGCCCGCGGCGCCCGCCCGGGCCGCGCCGTCGTGGCGGGCCAGGGCCTCGACGCCGCACAGCGGGCGACGTCCCGGACCGGCACCTACCACCGCGCGCTGACCGCGTTGATCGACGGCGAGCCCGTGGCACCCGGGTCACCCGCGTACTGGCTCCGGCAGGCCGGTGGGGATCCGGTGGCCCTTCGGCACGTCCTCGGCACGCACGTGCCGACGCCGGACCTGCCCCGGATCACCACCCCCACCCTGGTCCTGGTGGGCGACGAGGACGACGGCCACCCCAGCGCCGATGCCCTCGCCGCGGCCCTGCCGAACGGCCGGTTCGCCCGCGTGCCGGGCACCCACTTCACGGCGATGACCAGCCCGGAACCGACCACGGCGATGGCGCAGTTCCTGGCTCAGGCGTAGCACTCGGCCAGCGCGCCGAACGCCGCCTTCGGCTCCCACGGAACGCCCGGGTACGTCCGGCCCGTCCCCTCCTCCAGCACCTTCACCACACCCCAGCTCGCCATGTCCAGGTCCGCCCGGGGATCGGCCCGGTGCACCAGGCCGTAGCACACGAACGTGCACGCGAACGCCGCGTCGACGCCCGCTTCCGCGAAGATTTCCACCAGTTCGCGGAGGTAGCGGGCCTGTTCTTCTTCGTCGCGGACGTACTCCCCGTTCAGCCGGACCGGGATTTCGCTGTCGTACTCGAGGATTTCGCCGCAGCGCGCGCCCAGGTCCGCCGCGCCGCGATACGGCGTCACGCCGAATTCCGTGATGGCGACCGGCTTGCCCGCCGCGACCAGGCTCCGGACGCCTTCGCGGTAGAGGTGCTCGACCTCCTTCGAGCGGTGTGCGTCCACCGAAACGATGTCGAACGGCGTCCAGTCGACGCGCTCCAGCGGAACGGCCGCGTACGTGACGCGGCCGCCGAAGCGGGCGCGGACCGCCTCCAGCGCGCGGGCCAGGAACTCGTTGACCCGCGCCGGAAGGCCGTCCCGCAGCTCCGGCGACGCGATCAGCTGAGCGACCCTCGCCGGGATGTCGTCGCCGGGCACGAAACCGTGGTTGAACAGGCTCAGCTCCGCGCCGGCGACGAACACGACTTCGGCGCCCGTCCGGCGGAGGCGTTCGGCGCGCGCCGCGCCGTCGGCGAGGAGGTCCAGGATCTCCGCCGGCGTGCAGTCCCACGGGAACGGCGAGAACCACACCTCCAGCCCGAGCGCCGCGGCCTCGGCGGCGGCGGACTCGATGCGGTCCAGGTCGGTGCCGATCAGCCGGACGGCCGTGCAGTGCAGCTCGTCGCGGATGATCGTCAGTTCGCGGCGGACCAGGTCCGGGTCGAACGGGCGGTTGAACCGGCCGCCGCGCCGGAACCCGGTGTCGTAGCCGATGCCCTTGGCTCGCATATTCTCCTCCAGTCATTAGGGTACGGTCCGTACCGTACCGTATCTCGGCTAGACTGGGCTCATGGCGACACCGAAGACCCGGCGCCGGGGCACCGAACTGGAGGAGGCGATCCTGCACGCCGCCGCGGACGAGCTCGCCGAGGCGGGCTACCCGGGCCTGACCATGGAGCGGGTCGCCCAGCGGGCCGGCACCAACAAGAACGCGATCTACCGCCGCTGGCCGAACCGCGCCGCCCTCGGCGTCGCCGCCTACCGGCGCCTGGCCGCGGACACCCTCGAGCCGCCCGACACCGGGAACCTCCGCGACGACGCGCTCGCCTTGCTGCGGGCGATCAACTGCGGCCAGACCTCCCCCGCCGCACGGGTCCTGCGCGGGCTCCTCACCGGCGTCGGCGAAGAACCGGAACTGCGGGAACAGCTCCACCAGCACGCGGCCGAAGGCGGCACGAAGCCGTGGCTCGAGATCGTCGGACGGGCCGTCTCGCGCGGCGAGGTCCACCCCGGGGCCCGCCACCCCCGCGTCGCCACCGTGGCGCTCGTCCTGCTGCGCAACGAGTTCCTCACCCGCGGACTGACCACAGTGGACGATGACGTGCTCGTCGAGATCGTCGACGAGGTCTACCTGCCGTTGATCGGCGCATAGATCGTCAGGCGCAGCACCGGGTCCTCGGCGGCCTGGAAGGTCGCGTAGGCGAACTCTTCCGGCTCCGGCCGGTACAGCGTCTTCCGGCCCGGCCCGCTGTGCCCGACGTCGTGGCGGCCCCACCAGATCGCGAACTCCGGGCAGCCCGCCTGCAGCCGGGCCGCCAGCTCGGCGAACGCGGGGTCACCCGCCCAGAGGTCGTGCGCGGCGCGGAACTGCGCGACCGTGTGCCGGGCCTGGGCGGCCCAGCCGTCGCCGAACAGCCGCCGGCCCCGCTCGCCGAGCAGCAGCAGGACCAGCAGGTTCCGGTCGGCCTCCGGAACCGCGCCGAAGTCGGCGAACAGCTCGGCCGCCGCGTCGTTCCAGGCCAGCACGTCCCAGCGGCGGCCCGTGACGTACGCGGGCTCGGTCAGGCTTTCGACGAGCCGGCGGGTGGCCTCCGGCACGCGTTCCCGGGTGAACGGCGTCCGGGCCGGGTTCCGGGCCAGCTCACGCAGGTGCGCGCGTTCGGCGGTGTCCAGGCGCAGGGCGTTCGCCAGCGCCTCGACGGTCTCCGACGACGGGCTCACCGTGCGGCCCTGTTCGAGCCGGATGTACCAGTCGACCCCGATGCCGGCCAGCTCGGCGACCTCTTCGCGGCGCAGCCCGGGTGTCCGCCGCCGGCGCCGCGCCGGCAACCCGAGCGCGGCCGGGCTCAGCCGCTCGCGCCGGGACCGCAGGAATTCCCCCAGCCCGGCCCGGGCCGCATCCGGCATGACGACCTCCGTGGGACTTTGGAATCCCAGGATGATACCAGGTCTGGATGGCGGTCCCGGTTCGTCCGACCATCGGCGTCATGAACGAAATGACGGCCGCGGTCCTCGAAGAATTCGGCAAACTCCCGGCGCTGCACACCATCCCCGCCCCGGAGCTGGGCACCGGCGAGGTGCTCGTCGACGTCGTCGCGGCGCCTGTGCTCCCGTACGCGGCCGAGGTGTTCCGCGGCGAGCGGAACTCCCTGCTGACGCTGCCGGTCGTGCCCGGCACCGGCGCGATCGGCCGGGTGCGCGCGACCGGGCCGGACGCGACCCGCCTGACCGCCGGCGACTGGGTGCTCTGCGATCCGGCGATCCGGTCGCGGGACGACGCGCTGAACCCGGACATCACCCTCCAGGGCCTGACCGCCCGCGGCGACGGCGGGCTCCTCCTGCAGCGGCGCTTCGGCCACGGCGCGTTCGCCGAGCAGCTTCTCGTCCCGACGGAGAACGCGATCCCGCTCGGGCGCCTCGACCCGGCCGAAGCCGGCCGCTGGAGCGCGCTCACCGTGTGCCTCGTGCCGTACGGCGGCCTGCTGGCGGCCGATCTGCGGGCCGGGGAGACGGTGCTGGTCAGCGGGGCCACCGGGCACTTCGGCAGCGCGGCCGTCGCGGTCGCGCTGGCCATGGGCGCGGCGTGCGTGGTGGCGCCCGGCCGCGACGAAGCCGCACTGGCCGACCTGGAACGCCGGTTCGGCGCCCGCGTCCGGCCGGTCCGGCTGACCGGCGACGACGACACCGGCCGCCTGCGCCGCGCCGCACCGGGCCCGATCGACGTCGTGCTGGACCTGCTCCCGCCGTCGGCGGGCACGGCACCGGTGCGCACCGCGGCGATGGCGGTCCGCGAGCAGGGCCGGATCGTGCTGATGGGCGGCGTCGGCGAAGACCTCGCCCTGCCGTACCGCTGGCTGATGCGCAACGGCATCACGCTGCGCGGCCAGTGGCTGTGCCCGCGGACGGCGCCGGCGAGCCTGATCGCCCTGGCCCGCGCCGGCCTGCTCGACCTCGGCGGCTTCACCGTCACGGAGTTCCCCCTCGCCGACCTCGCCGACGCGGTCGGCCACGCGGCGACCGCCCCGCGGCGGTTCGCGCTCACGGTGGTCCGCCCCTGAGTACGGTCGACGGATGACCAGGCTCGCCCGCCACCGCAGGATGGCCGACGCGCTCGCGGAAGCGTCCGACGACGTGCTGGCCGCCGCCCGCCCGCTCGGCACCGGGATCGGCGGGTCGACCTGGGCGCTGACCGTGGCCGGCGAGCCCGTCTTCGTCAAGCGGGTCGCCCTCACCGACGTCGAGCTGCGAAACGAAGGCTCGACGGCGGATCTGTACGGCCTGCCGCCGTGGTCCCACTACGGCGTGGGTTCGGCGGGCGGCGGGGCGTGGCGCGAGCTGGCGGCCCACCGCGCCGCGAACGAGTGGGTCCGAACAGGACAGTGCGAGAACTTCCCGCTGCTGCACCACTGGCGCGTCCTGCCGGGCCTGCCCCGCCCCCGCACGGACCGGGCGCGGGACGTCGCGTTCTGGCACGACGACCCGGGCGTGCGGCGCCGGCTCGAAGCGCTCGACGAGGCGACCGCGGACCTGGTGCTGTTCCTGGAACACGTGCCGCACAACCTCGCGCAGTGGCTCGACGAACGCCCCGGCGACCTCGGCGTCGCCCACCGGGACCTCCGCGGCATCACGGAGTTCCTGGCGGCGAGGGGAATCCAGCACTTCGACGCCCACTTCGCGAACATCCTCACCGACGGCGACCGGTTGTACCTCACCGACTTCGGCCTCGCGGCCTTCCCGGACTTCGCCCTTTCGGCGGCGGAAGCGGAGTTCCTCGCCGGCCACGCGACCCACGACCGGGCGTACGTGCTGACCCACCTGGTCAACACGATCGTCCGCCGCTACGTCGAGGAGCCGGACTACCGCGTGCGGCACGCGTTCGTCCGCGAGTGCGCCGCGGGGCGGGTGGTGCCGGACCTTCCGGAGGCGGAGTTGCTGAGCCGGTACGCCCCGGTCGCCGCGGTCGTGAACGAGTTCTACGTGGCCCTGCACGGGGAAAGCCGGAAAACACCGTACCCGGGTCGGGAGATCGCCCGGCGGCTCGCCGGCGCCGGGTAGGCCGGGACGGGTCTGAATCAATCGAGCCCGCGGGCCGGTCTTCCGGCTCTTGACCACCGCACCGGTGCGACCTAAAGTCGGCGTACCCCGGATCGTGTTAACGTTAACATGCGCTGGTCCCCGACGCGCCCCCGAAGGAACCGACAACGATGAAGTTGTTCTCCCCGCGCCGTTTCGGCGTTGTGCTGGCCGTCGCGGCCGCACTCGTGCCCCTCGGCAGCACCGGTGCCGGTGCCGCGCCGCCCTCCGACGGCGGGGGCAGCCTGCGCGCCGCCGCCAGCACGCTCTCCGTGCCCGATATCGACGATGTGCGCGGCAACCTGACCCTGCCGGCCGCCGGCCCGGCCGGGACGAACGTCAGCTGGACCTCGTCCGCTCCCCGGATCATCACCCCGACGGGCGAGGTGACGCGGCCGCCGACCGGCGCCGCGCCCGCGAAGGTCGTCCTGACCGCGAAAGTCAGCCTCGGCCGGGAGAGCACCACGCGGCGGTTCACCGCCACCGTCGTGCCCAAGCCGGTTCAGGAACCCCTGGCCGGCTACAGCTTCTTCTACTTCACCGGCGAAGGCACCTCGAACGGCGAGCAGATCTACTCCGCCCTCAGCCGCGGCAACGACCCGCTGAACTGGAGCGAGCTCAACAACGGCCAGCCCGTCCTCAAGTCGAGCCTCGGCGAGCTGGGCGTGCGCGACCCGTTCATCCTGCGCTCGCCCGACGGCGACAAGTTCTACCTGCTGGCCACCGATCTGCGGATCTACGCCGGCCGCGGGTGGGACGCCGCCCAGCGCAGCGGGAGCCGGTCGATCATGGTCTGGGAGTCCACCGACCTGGCGCACTGGTCGCGCCAGCGCAGCGTGCAGGTCTCGCCGCCGACCGCGGGCAACACCTGGGCGCCGGAAGCCTTCTGGGACGCCAAGCGCGGCACCTACGTCGTCTACTGGGCGTCGAAGCTCTACGCGGAGAACGACCCCGACCACACCGGGGACAGCTACAACCGGATGATGTACGCGACCACGCGCGACTTCGTCACCTTCAGCGCGCCGCAGGTCTGGATCGACCCGGGCTACTCGGTGATCGACTCGACGGTCATCAAGAACCAGGACACCTACTACCGCTTCACCAAGGACGAGCGCAACAACACCTCGTCGACGCCGTGCAGCAAGTTCATCACCGAGGAGAAGGCCACCGACCTGCTCGACCCGCACTACGGCTTCGTCGCCGACTGCATCGGCAAGGCCACCGCGACCGGCCCGGGCCTCACCGCCGGCGAAGGACCGACCGGGTTCAAGTCGAACACCGAGAACAAGTGGTACCTGTTCATCGACGAGTTCGGCGGCCGCGGCTACGTCCCGTTCGAGACCACCGACCTCAACTCCGGCAAGTGGACGATGTCCGCCGGCGCGCACCTGCCCGCGTCGCCGCGGCACGGCACCGTCCTGCCGGTCACCCAGGCCGAGATGAACCGGCTGAGCGCTCCCCCGGCGCCGGTCAAGGCCGACGCGAAGGGCCTGGTCGCGCACTGGCCGCTCGACGCGAAGTCGGGCACGGTCGCGACCGACACCACTGGCCACGGCTACGACGGCGCCCTCGCCGGCGACGTCGGCTGGAGTGACGGCGCGCTGGTCTTCGGCGGCAAGAACGGGCACGTGCAGCTGCCCGACAACCTGCTGACCGGCGCCGCCGCGGCCACCGTGTCGGCCGACGTCCTCGTCGACCCGAACCAGCAGACGCCGTACTTCCTGTGGGGACTGGGCAACACGGCGAAGGACGGCACCGGCAACGGCTACCTGTTCACCACCGGCGGCACCGCGAGCGGCGGGTTCCGCGGCGCCATCGCGACCGGGAACTGGACCACCGAACAGGCGGCCGGAGCGGGCGGCCTTCCCCGCGGTGTCTGGAAGAACGTCACCCTGACCGTCGGCGACGGTGCCGAGGTGCTCTACCTGGACGGCGTCGAGGTCGCCCGCAACGCGAACGCGACGATCAAGCCGTCGGACCTCGGCGGCGGCGTCACCGCGGCGAACCACCTCGGCCGGTCCGTCTACGCGAGCGACAAAACCTTCACCGGCAGAATGAAGGACGTGCGGCTGTACAACCGCGCGCTGTCCGGGCTCGACGTCGCATCGCTGCCGTCGAACAGCACCGCGATCCGGTCGGTGGACCTGGCTTCGCTGAAGACGCCGGCCGTCGTCGACGCCGGGGCCGGGGCCGGGACGGTCGTGCTGCCGGTCACCCCGGGCACCGACCTGCGCCGGCTCGCGCCGAAGTTCGGCCTGGCGCCGGGCGCGACCATCAAGCCGGACAACGGGAAGCCGGTCGACCTCAGCTCGCCGAGGCAGTTCACGGTCACCGGCGCGGGCGGCGACCGTCGCGTGTGGACGGTCGAGGCGCACGAGGTGCGCAGCCCGGTCCTGCCCGGGTACAACGCCGACCCGAACATCGTCGCGTTCGGCGACACCTACTACCTGTACCCGACCACCGACGGCTTCGACGGCTGGAGCGGGACGAAGTTCTCGGCGTGGTCGTCGAAGAACCTGGTCGACTGGAAGGACGAGGGGGTCATCCTCGACCTCGGCAAGGATGTGAGCTGGGCGGACAAGAACGCCTGGGCACCGACGATCGCCAAGAAGAACGGCAAGTACTACTTCTACTTCTGCGCCGAGGCCAAGATCGGCGTCGCGGTGAGCGACTCCCCGACCGGGCCGTTCGCCGACTCCGGCAAGCCGCTGATCGCGCAGGACCCCGACGGCGGCCAGGCCATCGACCCGGCGGTCTTCATCGACCACACCGGACAGCCGTACCTGTACTGGGGCAACGGCAACGCCTACGTCGTCCCGCTGAACGACGACATGGTGTCCTACGACCCGGCGAA
Organism: Amycolatopsis sp. CA-128772; assembly: GCF_002904295.1. Classification (GTDB taxonomy): domain Bacteria; phylum Actinomycetota; class Actinomycetes; order Mycobacteriales; family Pseudonocardiaceae; genus Amycolatopsis. Next base: position 49,039 of record NZ_PPHG01000080.1, on the reverse strand, counting down.
GATCACCCGGCTGACCGGCCTCGACGACTTCCGCGAGGGCCTGTTCATGGCGGAGCGGAAGGGCACCTACTACCTGAGCTGGTCCATCGACGACACGCGCAGCCCGGACTACCGCGTCGGCTACGCCACGGCGCCGAGCCCGGCCGGGCCGTTCACCAACCGCGGCGTGCTCCTGAGCAAGGACGCCCACCTGGGCATCCGCGGCACCGGGCACAGCTCGATGCTGCAGGTCCCGGGCACCGACGACTGGTACCTGGCGTACCACCGCTTCGGCATTCCGGGCGGCGACGGCACCCACCGCGAAACGACGATCGACAAGCTGACCTTCCGTCGCGACGGGACGATCACCCCGGTCGTCCCGACCCTGGAAAGCGTGCGTCCGCACCGCATCCCGTGGCACTGCGGCAGTGTCCGCTTCAGCTGAGGTCACCTGACCTGATGAGACGGAGATCACGAGCGGCGGCGTTTACCCCGGGTCGACCGGGGTAAACGTCGACCGTTCGGGTCGTTCCAGCTGTTTCCGCCTCAGGAGTCGATTGATGACCAGCGTCTTGACCGACGGCGTCGAGAACTCCCGCCGGGTTCCCCGGCCGCGGCGCCGTCCGGTCTCCCACGACGCCCTCGCCGAGCTCGCCCGCCTCACCGCGCTGGCCGAGTTCGCCCACACCGTGTCGCCCTCCCTCATGCACCAGGCGATCCTCGCCGGCACCAACCCGGCGACGGTCGCCGCGGCCGCGAAGGTCGACGTCGCCGAAGCCCACGTCCGCTGGCACGCCTGGGCGGACACCGCGGTGGGCCTGGAGGAGTACCTCCGCGTCCACGCCGCCTTCGCCGCCGCCGTCATCGCCCGGCACGACGCCGTGGAGGAGGAACTGTGCCCGTGACGACGGCGGAGACGACGTTGGCCGACCTGGCCGCGTTGGAGAAGGCGGCGAGCGAACTGCTCGCCGAGATCACCGAGCAACTGGCGACGGTCGCTACCCGGCGCTAGTAAGGCCCCGTTCGAATTTGAACGCCGGGTACGGTGGTGGCATGGGTCGTCCGCGGTGGCTGAGCGCCGAGGAGAAGCGCGCCTGGGGCGCGTTCCGCACCACCTACACCCTGCTCCACCAGCGGATGGACCAGCAGCTCAAGCGCGACGCCGGCCTGTCCCACCTGCAGTACGAAATCCTCGCCCGGCTCGGCGGCGCCCCGGACCGCGAGCTGCGGATGGCCGAGCTGGCCTGCGCCGTGTCGAACTCCAAGAGCGGGCTGACGTACCAGATCGGGCAGCTCGAACAGGCCGGGCTGGTGCGCCGCCGCGCGTGCGAGAGCGACGTGCGGGCTGTCTACGCGGTGCTTACCGACGACGGCGCCGCCCTGCTGGAACGGGCCGCGCCCGGGCACGTCGCCCTGGTCCGGGACCTGCTGATCGACGTCCTCACCCCCGAGCAGCTGCACGCGCTGGCCGATGGGCTCGGTGAGGCGAACCGCCGCATGCTGGCCGAGGGGGATCCCTGCGCCTGATCCGGCCGGCCGCGGGTGACCTGCGCCACTTTCGCCGCCGAACCGGCGTGCTCCCGGAACCCGTTTCCCGCCGCCCGGGAACAGCCGATGACTCTGGCCGGAGCGAAAGGCGGGCGATGACCCGGGACGACACCGATACCGACGACGACGCGAGCGTGATCGCGCGGTCGCGGGCGCAGCCGAGCCTGTTCGCGGTCACCTTCGACCGCCACTCGCGCCACATCCACCGCTACCTGGTCCGGCGCCTCGGCCCCACGAGCGCGGACGACGTCCTGGCGGACACTTCCTGATCGCGTTCGACAAGCGCGCGAAGTTCGACCTGACCCGGCCCGACGCCCGGCCGTGGCTCTACGGCATCGCCACCGACCTGATCGCGCGGCAGCGGCGGACGGAGGTGCGCGAGCTGAAGCTGCGCCTGGCCGTCGGGCCGCCGCCCGCCGAAGAGGGGCACGCCGACCGGGTCAGCGCGCAGGCCCTCGGGCAGCGGCTGGACCGGGCGCCGGCCGCGCTGCGGGCGCGCGAACGGGACGTCCTGCTGCTCATCGCCGCGGAACGGCTCGGCTACCAGGACGTCGCCGACGCGCTGGGCATTCGGCGTCGGCACCGTGAAGTCGCGCCTCAGCCGGGCTCGCGGCCGCGGCCGCGCCGCACTCGGCCGCCTCGACCTCGTGAAGGAGACCTCCGCTCATGGATGACCTGGACCTGATCCGCGACCGCGCGGAAGCCGTCGGCCTCGCGCCGGCCGAGCAGCTCGCCCCGGCCCGCGAACGGCTGCCGGCCGCGGCCCGCGGTGAACGACGGCGCCGCCCGGGCCGCTGGTTCTGGGCCGCCGGCGCGTCGGCCGGCCTGGCCGCGGCGATCACCGCCGTCGTCGCGCTCACCCCCGCCGACCAGGTCGGCATCGGCGGCGGCGTGGCCCACGCCGACCCGGTCAAGGTGCTGACCGAGGCGGCGAGCACGGCCCTCAAGGAGCCGGTGCAGCCGCCGCGGCCCGACCAGTTCCTCTCCGTGCGGACCGAGTACCCCGCCCACCGGACACGCGAGATCCGGCGCTCGGTCGACGGCACCCGCGACGGCCTGGTCCGCGACATCAAGCTCCCGGGCTGCCGCAACGGCAAGGCACCGATGTACGGCACGAACGACCCCCGCGAGGAAGGGACGCTGGAGGACTGCCGGCCTTCCCCGGCCTACCGGACGGACCTGCCGACGACGGCCGACGCGATGCTGGCCTACCTCACCTCCCGGCCCGGCAGCCAGCGGGACAACGCCAACGCGATGGGCAAGGACGTGTACTCCCTGGCCGCCGAGCAGGTCCTCACCCCGGCGTCCTACGCGGCCCTGTTCGCGGCGGCGAAGGTGCCCGGGCTGCAGGCCCTCGACCACGTCACCGACGGCGCCGGCCGCCCGGGGGTCGGGATCACCTGGCCGGTGCCCGCCGGGTCGAGCCCGAAGGCGAAGCCGCTGGTGCTCGTCTTCGACGCGAACACCCACCAGTTCCTGGGCACGGACGACAGCGCGGTGACGGTGAAGACGTTCGTGGGCGAAGTCGGCCGGCGGCCGTGACGGCGATCGCCGTCGGGCGGGCCCGGCGGCGATCGAATTACAGCCGGACGTCGTAACGACCCGGCTAGGCTTCCCCCATGGCGCGAGCAAGCGAAGCGACGGGTGACGCCCCGCGCCCCGGCGGCCGGCCCCGGGACGCCGCGCTCGACGAGGCGATCATCCTGGCCACCCGCGCGCGGCTCGTCCGGGACGGCTACTCCCTCATGACCATCGGCGACATCGCCACGGACGCCGGGGTCAGCCGCCCGACGCTGTACCGGCGGTGGGGCAGCAAGTTCGAGCTCGTCGTCGACGCCCTCGACTACGGTTTCCGCAAGCAGCGCGCCTCCTACACCGCCGATCTGAGCCGCCTGCCGCCGCGGGACGCGTTCGTCGAAGCCGTCCGGCGGCTCGATCCCGCCTACTTCAACCCGGACGCCATGGTGCTCATGGGCAACTTCGCCGGTGAGGCGATCCGGACCCCCGAACTGCTCGGGATCCTCCGCGAGCACGCCGTCGAACCGCGGGTCACGCTCGTCGAAACCGTGCTGTCACAGCTGCAGGACAGCGGCGCGGTCGCCGGCGGCATCGACCGGCACACCATCGCCACGCTCTGCTTCGGCAGCTACTTCGCCGCCTTCTACCGCGGCGAGGACCGGGACGGCATCCCCGAAGCCGTCGTTTCGGTCCTGTGGCCGGCCATCGCCACCCCGGAGGGCCACCGCCGAAGCGGCTGACCGGCGGCGACGCGATCCGCGCGCCGGTCACGCAACCATTCCGGGCTTTCATCCGTGCATTCAAGGTGTGAGGACGACTTCGGATCGACGGCGGCTCTTCCGGGCCCGCGCCCTGACGGCCGGGGCGCTGGCGGGGGCCGGGCTCGCGTTCGCCCACGCGGTGACCGGGGCACCGGGCGCGGGACCCGTCCTGGCCGCGGCGACCGGCGGGTACGGCCTGCCCGGCACGACGGCGCCGGCGACCACCACCCCGCCGCCGCGGCCGGCACCGAACCCGGTCCTGCCCTTCAACGCCAAGCTGACGTCCGAGGACATCCCGGTCCCGGGCGGCGGGGTGCGCAGCGGCGCGTGCAGCGGCTCGCTGGTCGCGCCGCAGTGGATCGTCACCGCCGGGCACTGCTTCCACGACCTGGAGGACGACCGGATCGGCGGGAAGCCGCCGTACACGATGACCGTCACCGTCGGGCGGCTGAAGGACACCGATCCCGGCGGGTACACGACCGAGGTCGTCGACGTCCGGCAGTCGCCGGTGAACGACCTGGCCGTGGCGAAGCTCGCCCGTCCGATCGAGGACATCGCCCCGGTGACCCTCGCCGGCACGCGGCCCGCGGTCGGCGAGCAGCTGCAGTTCGCCGGCTGGGGCTCGCACTCGGCGACCGTGCTCGGCCCGTCCGACCACCTCAAGCGCGGGCGGTTCCGGGTGTCGGCCATCGGCCAGTCGACCTTGGAAGCCCAGCCGGTCGGCACCCGCACGGTGGAGAACGGCCCGTGCCCGGAGGACTCCGGCGGCCCGTTCTTCGTGTCGGACGACGACCGCGGCGCAACACTGGTCGCCATCGTCAACACCGGGCCGCCGTGCCCGCAGCCGGGCGCCGAGACGATCGCCCGGGTCGACGTCGTGGCGGACTGGATCCGCGAACAGACGGGGTGATCACCGCCCGCGCAGGGCGGCCAGCTCTTCGCTGATCAGCAGGTCCGGGTCGAACCCCATACCCGCGAACTGGCCGGCCAGCTCGAGCGAGAGCACGCCGTGCAGGCGGGTCCAGAAGGACAACGCCCGGTGCAGGACGGCGGCCGGCGCGGGGTGGCCGCCCGCCCACTCGCGGTGGGTTTCGAGGTGCGTGTCGAACGGCGTCGGCGGCTCGTCGCCGGCCTCGGCCGCGCAGGCGTCGATCAGCACCGCCATCACCTCGGCCGAGATCGCGGTCGTGTCGCCGGGCGCGTGGTAGCCGGGCACCGGGGTGCCGTAGATGAGGAAGTACCGCTGCGGATCGCTGCGCGCCCAGCCGCAGATCGCGGGCACCAGCGCGGGCAGGCCGCCGTCGCGGGCCGCGTGGACGGTGTCGGCGAGGCTGCGGTAGGCGTCGCGGATGAGGGCCGTGATGAGCTCGTCGCGGCTCGCGAAGTACCGGTACAGCGCCGGGCCGCTCATGCCCACCTGCTTGGCGATCGCGTTGAGCGACAGGGCGGGCACGCCGGCCGCGGCGATCTGCTCCCACGCGTGGCGCTTGATGTCCGCGCGCACCTGGGCGCGGTAGCGCTCCCGCGAACTCGGGTTCTCGGTCACCGTTAGAGGCTATCACTTTTCCTATTGACACTCACGGCTGTATGGTTATAGCTTCTAACAAACACAATAACTGCTAACATTCAGGGAGACGAATCATGCTCCGTTCCACGTTGCTCCTGCTCCCCCTGCTCGCCGGTCCGCTGGTCACCGCCGCTCCCACGGACGCCGCGACGTCGCTCACCTGCCAGGGGGCCGGCATCGACCCCGCGGCCCGGCTCCACCACCGGGCCGGGAAGCTGATCGAGGCACCGGCCCGCACGGCTTGGAAGTTGCACACCGACGTGGCCGGCTGGCCCGCGTGGCAAACCGCCGTCACCGGCGCGAGACGGCTCGACCCGGGACCGCTGCGGCCGGGCTCGCGGTTCCGGTGGGCCACGCCGGCGCCGGCCACGCCCACCACCTCGGCGACCACGCTGGTGATCACCTCCACCGTCGAACAGCTGCGGCCCGGCCGGTGCGTCCGCTGGACCGGCCCGGCGATCGGCGACGGCCTGCGCATCGACCGCGGCGTGCACGTCTGGACGTTCACGCCGGTGCGGGGCGGCGTGCTCGTCCGCACCGAGGAGAGCTGGACGGGCGGGCAGGTCGAAGCCGACCCCGCCACCGCGATCCGCTACCTGGCCGCCGGGCTCGACACCTGGCTGGCCGAACTCGAGACCACCGCCGAAACCCGCTGAGGAGCCACGATGACCGTCACCGCCCCGCACCCGCACCGCACCTCGACGCCCGTTCTCGTCGCCGCCTGGGCCGTCCCGGTCCTGGTGGCCGGCCAGTTCGCGCTGCTGGCCGGCGTGCCGATCGCCGTCGTGCTGTCCGGCGGCCGCACGTTCCGCTGGTGGGCCGCCGGCCTCACCGCGGTGTACGCCGGCGCGCTGCTGCTCTGGCTGGCCGGGCCGAGCCGCGCGCCGAGCCTGTCGAAGTTCCTGAGCCCGGCCGCCACCGCGGCGTTCGCCGCGGCCGGCGTCGCGGTCGCCGTCGTCGCGACGATCAGGCGCCGGCGTGCCCGATGACGAACGCCGTCAGGAAGCCGATGGTGGCGAGCAGGCCGGTGTAGAGCTCGGTCCGTTCGAACGCCTCGGGGATCATCGTGTCGGCGATCATGGCCAGGATCGCCCCCGCGGCCACCGCCGTGATCGCGGCGACGGTCGCGGGGGACGCGGTCCGCAGCAGCAGGTTGCCGACCAGGGCCGCGGCGCCGCCGGCGACCGCGATCCCGCTCCACACGCCGAAGACGTACCGGGCGCTGCGGCCGGCGGCCTTCATCCCGGCCGCGCTGGACAGCCCTTCCGGGACGTTCGAGATGAACACGGCGGCGAGCACGGTGACCCCGATCCCGCCGCCGCCGAGCAGGGACACGCCCAGCACCACGGATTCCGGGATGCCGTCGAGCAGTGCCCCGACGGCGATGGCCGCGCCGCTGCCCGCGGCGTCCTGTTCGGACGGTTGCTGGTCACCGGAACGCTTGCGGTGCCGGGCCCCGCGGCGGGCGAGCAGCACGTTGATCAGGACGTACACCGCGGCCCCGCCGAGGAAGCCGCCCGCGGTGGGCCAGAGCCCGCCGGCCTGCTGGGCCTCGTCGACGAGGTCGAAAGCGAGGGCGGAGATCAGCACCCCGGCCCCGAAGGCCATGATCCCGGCCACGACCCGCCGGGACACGCGCACCCACCACGCGACGGCGGCCCCGAGCACGAGCGCGGCCCCGCCGACGAGTCCCCACAGCCCCGCTTCCACCCACTGCGGCACGAAACCCACCTTCCACCGAGAGCGACGCCGAGGGACTACCCACCTCAGCCGGGCGCGTAACTCGCGTGCGCGGGTCTCGCCGCCGAAGGAATGTGGCGCGGGTCACGGAATGCCGGACGACCTCCGGCGCTACACACAGGGGTAAGCGTTCGTCCACAAAGGAGGGCCATGTCCGCCACCACCACCCCGGAAGAGTCCGCCACCGTACCCGTGCTGGAGGACTTCGACTTCCCGCTCACCGACGGTGCCGCCTGCCGCATCGACGACCCGGACTGCGAAGCCTGCCAGTGAGATCAGGCTCCGGCCACGGTGTGGATCCACGTGGCCGGAGCCTGAGCCGGGGGGCAGGTTCCCTAGACGTGCATGGCCAGCCACAACGCCATCCAGGCGAGGCACGCGAGCGCGCCCCCGACCCCGAAGGCGAGCAGCACGCGTCGCAGGGCCGCGACGACCCCGGCCCGGCCTGACATCTCGGTGATTCCCGCTTCAACCATGGCCCCCTGGTGCCCCCCTCCGCGCGGGGCAAACATCGGCCTCAGGAACCCTCCCCCGATTCACCCATCACCAGCCCCTCGATCGTGTGCTTCTGCGTGATCGGCCGCAGGACGTCGACGACCGGGCAGTCCAGGTGCGCCCGCAGGGATTCCGGCAGCGACGCCCGGAACTCGCGGGTCACCGCCGTGTCGTGGTGGGCGTCGTTGCCCGCGCCGGGCGCGTCGAGGCCGAGCACCAGGACCGGGCGGGCCTTGGCCGAGTGGTTGGCGGTGCCGCGGTGGACGGTCAGCGCCGAGCGGATGGAGATGTCCCCCATCTTCGGGAACTTGCGCGCCGCGAGCTCACGGTAGCGCGGGTGGGTCTCGCGCGGCGGGAACATGCCGTGCTCGAACGCGCCGCCGTCGTCCCAGTGCGTGCCGGGCGCGATCTCGAACGGCCCCATGTCCGGCTCGGTGTCGACCGCGGTGACGTTGACGGCCAGCGACGTCAGCCTGCGGTCGCGCGCGGTTTCGGCGGGCATCGGGAAGTCGCGGTGCCACGGCTGGTCGACCGCGCCCGCGAGCGGGACGTCGAAACCGACCTCGACGATCCGGTACGCCGGCCCCAGCACCGCCTCGGCCACGGCCGTGATCCACGGGTGGGTGGCCAGGTCGACGAATCCGCGCAGCTGCTCCGGGTGGATCTCGACGTAGAACCGGTTCGGCCCGCGGCCGACGGCGCCGCCCGGCCGGGCGCGGGCCTCGGCGAACGCCGTGTCGATGTCTTCGCCCAGCTGCCGCACCCAGTCGCGGGTGAACGCGCCCGGCAGGCCGATGATCCCGTCGGCGTACAGGCGCTCGGTCAGCGCGGCGACCTCGGCCGCGGGCAGCGGGGCGGGGACGGTCTGGTGCGGGGTCATCCTGGCCTCCAACGTGGGCACGACGGCGTGGCAGCTCAGTTTGCAACGTGGCATGCCACGTTGCAAGAGGTACGATGCGCCGGTGAACCCGAAACTGCGCGACGTCGCCGAGCACGCGGGCGTCTCGGTGCGCACGGTGTCCAACGTGGTCAACGGGTTCCGCTACGTGGCCCCGGCGACCCGCGAACGGGTGCAGGCGAGCATCGACGCGCTCGGCTACCGGCCCAACCTGGCCGCCCGGACGCTGCGCCAGGGCCGGACCGGGCTGGTCGCGCTGGTCATCCCGGAGATCGACTCGCCGTACTTCGCCGAGCTCGCCGCGCGGACCGTGCGCATCGCCGGCACCCGCGGCCTGACGGTCCTCATCGACCAGACCGACGGCGACGCCGAACGCGAGAAGGAACTGCTGCACGGCCAGCGCAGCCAGCTCGTCGACGGCGTCCTGTTCAGCCCGTGGGCGGTGGCCCCCGCGGAGCTGGCCGCCCGCACCGACCCGGTCCCGCTGGTGCTCCTCGGCGAGCACGACGGCACGGCCGGCGTCGACCACGTCGCCATCGACAACGTCGTGGCCGCCCGCGAAGCCACCGCGCACCTGCTGGCGTCGGGCCGCCGGCGCGTCGCGGCACTCGGCATCCAGCCGCGGTCGCTCAACGCGACGGCCCGCCAGCGTCTCGCGGGCTACCGGCAGGCGCTGGCGGAAGCCGGGCTGCCGGCCGAGCGGGAGCTCGAAGTCCCGGTGCGCCGCCTCCACCGCGCCGACGGCCACGCGGCGATGCTGCGCCTGCTGGACACGCACCGGCCACCGGACGCGGTGTTCTGCTTCACCGACGAGCTCGCCCTGGGCGCCCTGCGCGCGGCGGCCGACCGCGGCGTCGCGGTGCCGGAGTTCCTGGCCCTGGTGGGCTTCGACGACATCGAGGACGGCCGCTACAGCATCCCGGCCCTGACGACGGTATCCCCGGACAAGGCCCGCATCGCGGAACTGGCCCTCGACCGCCTCGCCCGGCAGGCGGCCGAGCCGGGACCACCGCGGTCGATCGTGGCGCCGCACCGCCTGGAAGTGCGCGAGACGAGTTAGGTCGCGTCTGACAGACGTTCGGGGCGGCCGCTTTCCGATGCGGCATCGCCTGGCGTGGTGGGCCGGCGGTGTGCGATCCGTGGCAGACGAGCTGGACCTGGCATCGCCCGACGGCCGACGACGGGACCCGGGGCACCGTCCTGGACCGCCTGCTCACCAAGCCGATGCGGCCGGCCTGGTGGGCTGCTCGGTGTCGGTCGATTCCACGATCGCGCGGGCGCACCAGCACGCCATCAACCTGTAGCCACTATCAGACACCCGAGGCACGCGGGCCGGCCGGGTGATCCGCGGCTTGCCGCCCGCCCGCGTGGTCCTGGCGGCGACCATCCCGCCCGGGCGTGTGGCGCGGGTTTCGCCGGGTAACCGCGCGGCACCAGCGAGCACGGAGGACGCGATGGCACAGGACATCCATACGGCGCAGGCCACGTCGAGCCGCGGGAGTGTCCGGGTGGACGGCCGGGGCGATCTCGCCTTTCCCGTCGGTGCGCCGAGCGGTGACGGGACCGCCGACGCGCTGAACCCCGAACGGCTCTACGCGGCCGCGCTGGCGACCTGCCTGCACCAGGCCCTGACGATCGCCGCCACGTCGCTGGACGTGGAGCCGGCCGAAAGCGTCGTCACCGCCGAGGCCACGCTGTCCCACCGGGACGACGGCAGCTACCAGCTCCGCGCGGACGTCGGCATCTACCTGCCCGGGGCGGCGACCGACGAGCTCTACGACGCAGTCACCCGCGACGCGCTCCGGCGCTGTCCCCTCGTCGGGACCGAGGTGCCGGTGACCTTCGACCACGAACGAGGGCTCGCCCTCCAGAACCACCGCGGGCCGGCCGATCCCGGGCAGAACTGACGTCAGAAACCGGCGACCGCCACCCGGTCGCGGCCCGCCTTCTTGCCCGCGTACAACGCGTCGTCGGCCGCGCGGATCACCTCGTCGAGGCCCGCTTCCGGGACCACCGGGTGCAGGGCCGCGCCGATCGTGGCCGACAGCGTCACCGGCTCGCCCGCCGGTGTGGTGATGCGCAGCGCCCGGATGCGGACGCGGATCCGCTCGGCGATCGCGCGCAGCTCGGCTTCGTCGACGTCGGGCAGCAGGACCGCGAACTCCTCGCCGCCGTAGCGGCCGACCGTGTCGCCGCGCCGGACCGTCCTGGTCAGCACCGTGGCCACCTCGGCCAGGACGCCGTCGCCGACCGGGTGGCCGTGGGTGTCGTTGATCCGCTTGAACCAGTCGAGGTCGATCATCAGCACGCCCGTGCGGCCGCGGGTGCGGCCGAGCGCGTGCTCGGCCTGCTCGTGCCACGCGATCGCGTTGAGCAGCCCGGTGCGCTGGTCGGTGCGGGCGGCGAGCTTCAGCTGGTCGAGCTGGACGCACTGGTGCAGCGCGAACGTCGGGATGATCATCAGCAGCGCCGCGGGCGGCCACCACAGCAGCGCGAACGCCACGAACACCCCGAGCGCCAGCTGGCTGACCTCCAGCAGGTTGTCCGAAGCACTGCCGAGCAGCCGGCGGGGGTGCTCGACGGGGACCGTCCAGGCGATGACCGTGCCGACGAGCGCCGTGTTGACCACCCACTGCACCCCGGCCGCGGCGATCACCGCGGCCAGGTCGGCCCAGCCGGGCCGCGCACCACCGGCGAGGTGCTCGTGGACGCCGGTCAGCCGCAGGACCCCGGCCGCGGCCGCCGCGGCCAGCGCGAGCGTGGCGGCGGTGAACACCGTGCGGTGCGGCGGCCGGACCGCGTCGAACCGGTTGACCAGCACCCAGCGGTGGCCGTAGATCACCGCCACCAGCGCCAGTTCGAGCACCAGCGGCAGCGCGATCGCCCCGGCGAAGATCCACACGCTGCAGAGGTCGACGTACGGCGTGCCCGAGCGGTCGCGGCGCCGTTGCTCGATGAGGTGCGACGCGTGCAGGTGCGGCAGTGCCGCCGCGGCGAGCCAGCCCGCCGTCACCCACTCCGCGGACGTCGGCGCCGCCCGCGCCGACAGCACCAGCAGCCCGAAGGCCACCAGGTCCACGCCCAGGACGAGGAACCGCACCCGCCCCGGCAACGACCACAGCTTCCAGCCCGACGGCGACCGCTCTCCGCCGGTGACCGCGTTTCCGCTCATCGCAGCGCCTCCCCCGCGCCCGTGATCACCTGATTGCCCAGGGTAGTCGCGTTGCGGCCGGATGTCAGCCGATTCCCGCCCCGGCGACCCGAGTGGGCGGCTGGGACGATTCCGGGTATCCGGTACCGGACGAACCGCACGGAAGGGCGAGCCGATGAGCGACAAGGGCTGGTGAACACCGCGACCGAACCCCGTCCCCCGGTACCGGAAGGAGCACGCCATGAGCGACAAGGGCTGGTGAACCCCCTCAGGATTCGGCCGGCAGCGCGGCCGAAACGACGTCCGGGCGGCGACGCGCCCAGGCCGCGGCCGCGGCGAGCGCGGCCAGCGCTCCCGCGGTCCCCGCCCAGGCGATCGCCGTGGACGGCCCGGCCAGCTGGGCGAGCACCCCACCGGCCACGATGCCGAGCCCCTGCCCGGCGATCATCCCGGTCCGGGCAAACCCGAGGGTCCGCCCGCGCACCCGCGGCGGGGACAGCTGGACGAACGTCGCCCCCGCGGTCACCTGGTACGCCGAGCACAGCCCGGACACGAAGAGCAGGGCCAGTGCCGCGCCCAGGGTGGGCCGGCCCCAGAAGGCCACCAGCGGCGCCGACGTCCCGACCGCGAGCACCCCCAGCGCGCGCACCCGCACCGGCCGCGCGACCCGCCGCAGCAGCAGCGCGCCGGCGACCGCGCCCGCCGGTTCCGCGGCGAGCAGCACCCCGATCCAGCCGCCGCCCACGCCGACCTGCTGCGCGAACGGCACGGCGAGCCCCTCGGGGACGACGGTGAACAGCGCGAGCCAGCCCAGGCACACCAACGTGCCCAGCGTGCGGTCCCGGCCGACGGTCACCGCGCCCGCGGCGACCCGGCGCCAGGAGCGACGCCACCAGGTCGCCCCGCTTTCGCCGTCGCCGTCCGGCGGCGGGTGCGGGCCGAGGCCGGCCCGGATCAGCACGGCGGACACGGCGAACGTGGCGGCGTCGACGGCCAAGGCGGCGTGCGCGCCGACCGCGGTGACCACGAACGCGGCCGCGACGAACCCGAGCACCAGGCACAGCTGGGTGGTGACCTGCTGCACCGCCTGCCCGGCTTCGTAGCGGGGGCCCAGCAGCTCGGGCAGGACCGCGCCCTGCGCCGCCGAGAACGGCGCTTCGGCCAGCTGGACCAGCACGAGCAGCGCGGCCATCAGCGGCAACGGCACCACGGGCACGGCCATCACGGTCACCAGCACCGCCCGGACGGCGTCGCACGCCACCAGCAGGCGGCGGCGCGGGAACCGGTCGGCCAGCCACGAGAGCAGCGCCCCCGACACGAGCGCGGGCAGCATCGACAACGCGTACGTCGCCGCGCTCAGCGCCGCGGAACCGGTGCGCTGGAAGACGAGTATCGACAAGGCGACCCGCGCGAGCTGGTCCCCGGCCACCGACAGCAGGCCCGCCAGCCAGAGCACCCGGAACCCGCGCGCCGCGAACGCGGACCACGTCGCACCCATCCCCACCCCCAGGCCGTCACGCTGTGCGCGGACCGAGGAGCTCACCGTAGCGCCTGGTCCCCGCGGGCACCACCAGGTGGGCGGGCGTAGCAGCCGGAAGACCTGCCGGACGGCCCTGTCCCTTGGCCCGCTCGGCCCCGGTCCAGGTGACCGGCTCCCAGTCCGGCGCGAGGGGTCGGGTAAGGCAGGCTCCTCAGGACCGCGGGAAAACGGTGCCGTCGAACAGCTTCCGGGCGGTGCGGATGACCGTCGACCGGCGGACCCGGGACCCCTCGAACTCGATCGCGACGGCCAGTTTTCCGCTCGGGTGCTCGATTTCGATCGGCTCGCCCGCCGGCGGCTTCCGGAGGAGCTCGGCCCCGACGGCGCCGTCGAGCAGCAACGCCGTCACGACGCTGACGCCGCCGAGCACCCCGATCGACGGGTGCGGCTTGACCGGGATGAAGGTGCGGGTGGCGATGGCGCCGCCGTCGCGGGGCGCGGCGACCAGCGTGGTCTTCGGGACGGACGAGCCGCGGACGTCGCCGAGGCCCATCAGCTTCCCGGCCTCGATGCGCAGCGCGTCGATCCGCTCGCCCAGGCCGGGCTCGCCACCGAGGTCTTCGGCGCGCGCGACGACGACCGGCATCCCGTTGTCCACGCAGGTGACGGCGATGCCGCCGATGTCGTCGCGGACGTGGCCGGTGGGCAGGAGGCTGCCGCACACGGACCCTTCCGTCCCGGTGAAGTCGAGCTCGACCGGGGCGGCCGTGCCGGGCACGCCGGAGATGGCCGTGCCGCCGCGGTAGTCGGCTTCGCCGCCGGGCGTGGCGAAGGTCGCGACGGCGATCGAACCGGTGTTGAGCAGCCGCACGCGCACGGTGGTGCGCTCCGGGCCGGCGGCCACCAGCCCGCGTTCGACAGCGAACTGCCCGACGCCGGCGAGCAGGTTGCCGCACGTCTGGCGGTCGGAGACGGTGGGTTCCTCCACGCCGAGCTGCAGGAAGAGGTAGTCGACGTCGTGGCCGGCGTCGGTGGCTTTCGAGACGATCGCGACCTTGCTGGTGACGGGCTGCGCGCCGCCGAGACCGTCGATCTGGCGCGGGTCGGGGGTGCCCATGATCCGCAGCAGGAGGTCGTCGCGGGCGGCCGGGTCGGCGGGCAGGTCGCCGGCGAGGAAGTAGGCGCCCTTCGAGGTGCCGCCGCGCATGAGCATGCAGCGCACGCCGGTCATGCCTGCTCCTTTTCGTACTCCTCGGCGGTGAGGTACCGGACGCCGAGGGCTTCGAGCTTTTCGCGCAGCCCGTAGCGGTCGAGGCCGAGCTGGCCGGTGGCGAAGGCTTCCCGGGCGGCGGCTTCCTTTTCCAGCCGCGCCTTGGCTTTCTCCAGTCCGAGGGGGACATCCTCGCGGCGGACGCGGAGGACACCGTCGTCGTCCGCGAGGACGGCGTCGCCGGGCCGGACGAGCTGGCCGCCGACGACGACGGGCACGTTGACGGCCCCCGCGGTCGCCTTGACGGTGCCCTGCGCGCTGACCGCGGCCGACCAGACGGGGAAGCCGAGGGCGCGCAGATCGGCGACGTCCCGGACGCCGGTGGTGGTGACCAGGCCCCGCACCCCGCGGCGGCGCAGGGCGGTGGCGAAGAGCTCGCCGAAGAGGCCGTCCCGGTTCGGCGAGGTGGTGGTGACGACGAGGAGGTCGCCTTCGCGGCACTGCTCGACGGCCGCGTGAATCATCAGGTTGTCCCCGGGCCAGCAGAGCGCGGTGACGGCGGTGCCGCCGACGCGAGCCCCGTCCTGGATCGGCCGGAGGTCGGACCCGAGCAGCCCGGAGCGCCCGAGAGCCTCGTGAACGGTGGCGACGCCATAGTCCGCCAGCTGCGCGACCTGCTCGAGGTCGGCCCGCGGCGGCCCGGTGACGATGACGGGCTTCATACCGCCACCGTACGATCCAGTAGACGAAATTGTCAACAATTTTGGCGCCCAAGCTGGCTCGCACTCCTGGCAGTCGGTTCGCGTATCCAAAGGGTCGGTCCGCGTACCGGAAGGGTCGGCTCGCGTACTCGGACGGTCGGCTCGGCAGCCGACCCTCCGGGTACGCGGGCTGGCCGTGGGGTCAGGGGTGGAGCGGGGAGACCTCGGCGTCCGCCGCCTTGAGGGCCTCGATCACGCTCGCCAGGTGGACCCGCGCCGCCTCGGCGGCCGCGTCCGGGTGGTTCGCGCAGATCGCGTCGATGATCGCCAGGTGCTCCGGGAGCGAGACCTGCGGCCGCCCCGGGCGCATCGCCAGGCGGAACTGGTGGCGGACGCTTTGCCCGCGCAGCCGCTCCAGCACCTGCGCCGCCGTGCGCTGGCCGCTGATCTCGCGGATCCGGCGGTGCAGCCGCTGGTTGAGGCCCGAATACCCGACCACGTCCCCGCCCGCCACGGCCTGCTGCATCCGCTCGCCCAGTTCGCGCAGCTCGCCGACCTCGGCGTCCGAGATGCGCTCGGCCGCCTTCGCCGCGCACAGCGACTCGAGCATCATGCGGACCTCGGAAATCTCGACGGCCTCCTCGAGCGACACCGCACGCACCCGGGCGCCCCGGTTCTGCACCCGCTCGACGAGCCCCTCGTTCGTCAGCTCGATCAGCGCGGCCCGCACGGTCGCCCGGCTCGCTCCGAATTGCGCGGACAAATCCGCCTCGACCAGCCGCTGGTTGGGCACGAACTCGCCGCGGACGATGGCGTCGCGGATCGCCGCCACCGCGGAACGCTCCCCCGGCTGCCGGTCCGCAGCACTCTCGGTCATAGCCTGGACCCCGCCTTTGTTGACAATTTTGTCGAGCACATCGTGTACTCGATCGTAGCTGGCGAGGAGGATTCCGCTATGCCCGGAACCGTCGCGGTACTCGGACTCGGCGAAGCGGGCGGCGCGTTCGCCCGCGATCTGGTGGCCGCCGGGGTCACCGTCCGCGGGTACGACCCGGCCGTCCCCGCCGCCGCCGGCGTGGTCGCCACCGGCTCCGAAGCGGACGCCGCCCACGGCGCCGACCTCGTGCTCAGCGTCAACAGCGCGTCGGCCGCCCTCAGTGCACTGGAGGCCGGCCTCGAACCCGGCGCCGTCTGGGCCGACCTGAACACCGCCTCCCCCGGCACCAAACGGCAGCTGGCCGCGCTCGCCGCGGAAAGGGGCGCCTCCTTCGCCGACGTCGCGATCATGGCCCCCGTGCCCGGCCGCGGGCTGCGGGTCCCGATGCTGGCCACCGGACCCGCCGCCGGCACCGTCGCCGCGGTGCTCAACCCGCTCGGCGCGGCCGTCGAGGTCATGCCGGGCGAGGCCGGCCTCGCCGCCGAGCGCAAGCTGCTGCGCAGCGTCTTCTTCAAGGGCCTGTCCGCCGCCGTGGTCGAGGCCCTGCAGGCCGCGCGCGCCGCGGGCTGCGAGGACTGGTTGCGGAAGATCGTCGTCGGCGAGCTCACCGCCGCCGACGCGGCCACCGTGGACCGGCTGGTCGACGGCTCGTACCGGCACGCCGTCCGCCGCACCGCCGAGATGACGGCGGCCGCCGAGATGCTCGGCGAACTCGGCGTACGGGCCGACGTCGCCACCGCGGCCCGCGACCAGCTCCGCCGGCTGGCCCAAGATTGTCAGCAGTCTTGAGGTGACTCCACCCGGGAGGAAGAGGGACGAGGCTGCCGGGCGTCTCAGCCGACCGGGGCTCGGGCGGTGTCCCGGTCGCCCGCGTACTGTCCACAGTGGGCTTCGCGGTCACCGGCCTGCCGCCCGCGGGTAGACTCGGAGGTCCCGAGACTGCGCAGGTGAACCTTCGTGACAGACGCGGCCCTCGAGCGGGAGAAGCTGCTGGCGCCCTCGCGCATCTACGTCGAACCCGCCGCCGCCGAGCTCCCCCGCGGCCGCCAGGTGCTGGACCGCTTCCCCGACGCCACCGTCGTCGAAGTCGGCAGCCACTGGCGCATCCCCGAACTCCACGGCGACGAGACGAACGTCCGCCGCTGGGTGCGCATCAAGCGCGAGGCCCTCGTGCTGGGCGTCAAGAAGTCGCTGACCGCCCGGCCGAACGGGCGGTCCGCCGACTTCATCGCGCCCTCGACGTCCAACGGCTGCGCGATGGCGTGCGCCTACTGCTACGTCCCCCGCCGCAAGGGCTACTCCAACCCGATCACCGTCTTCGCCAACATCGAGCAGATCACCGGGTACCTGACCCGCCACATCGCCCGGCAGGGGCCGAAGGCCGAGCCGAACCAGTGCGACCCCGCCGCCTGGGTCTACGACATCGGCGAGAACTCCGACTGCTCGGTCGACGCACTGGTCAGCGACAACGTCGCGGACCTGATCGGCCTGTTCGCCGGCCAGCCGGCGGCCAAGGCGTCCTTCGCCACCAAGTACGTCCACCGCGGGCTGCTGGACCTGGCCCCGCGCGGCCGCACCCGCGTCCGGTTCTCGCTGATGCCCGAGCGGCCCGCGAAGCTGCTGGACCTGCGCACCAGCCCGATCGCCGACCGCCTGCGCGCGCTGGACGACTTCGTCGCCGCCGGGTACGAGGTGCACGTCAACCTGAGCCCCGTCGTCGTGTACGACGGGTGGCTGGCCGACTGGACGCGGCTGCTGCAGGACCTCGGGGACGCCACGAACGACGCCACCAAGGCCCAGCTGGCCGCGGAGGTGATCATGCTGACCCACAACCGCGACCTGCACGAGGTCAACCTCGGCTGGCACCCGAAGGCCGAGCAGGTCCTGTGGCGGCCCGACCTGCAGGAGACCAAGCGCAGCGAGGGCGGCGGCGTGAACGTCCGCTACCGCGCCGGCCACAAGCGGGCGCTGCTGGACGAGCTCCTCGACCTCATCGCCGTCCACGCCCCGTACCTGCGCGTCCGGTACGCGTTCTAGACCCCGGCCGCCGCGGGGGTGTGCGCGAGCCGCGCCTGCCGGGTCCGCGGCCCGAACAGCGCCAGCACCACCGCGCCGGCCAGCCACGTCCCGGCGATGAAGAAGAACACGCTCCGGTAGCCGCTGCCGTTGTACAGCCCGGCCACGATCAGCGGCCCGGCCGCGTTCGACAGCCGGCCGAGACCGTACGAGACGCCCGTGCCCAGGGACCGGCCGCGCGTGTCGAACAGCTCTGGCGAATACGCGTACCCGAGGGCCGTGTAGCCGCGCTCGAACATGTTGACCAGGAACCCGAACACCACGATCAGCACCGGGTCGAACGTCAGCCCGTAGAGCAGCCCGCACAGCGCGATCACCGCGCCGAACGCGACCAGGCACCACTTGCGCTCGAAGCGGTCGGTCACCAGGGCCGCCAGGTACGAGCCCAGCGGCGCCCCGACCGTCGTGAGGGCCACGTAAAACACGGATTTCTCGACGCTGAACCCCTCCTTGGCCAGCAGCGTCGGCGCCCAGCTCGAATAGCCGAAGAACCCGATCGTCTGGGTGACCCACAGCACGGTGAGCAGGAGCGTCGGCAGCAGGTACTTCTTGCGCAGCAACAGCCGCAGCGGCGCTTTGGCCACCGGGGCCTCGCCGGCCGGGGGCGCCGGCTCCGGCAGCGGCCCCTTCTCCGCCGCGACCTGCGCCTCGATCTCCCGCAGCACCGCGTCGGCCTTGGCGTGCTCGCCGCGGCTTTCGTACCAGCGCGGCGATTCCTTCAGGCGCCGGGTGAACAGCACGAGCAGGACCCCGAGGGCGCCCCACAGGTAGACCAGCCGCCAAGCCCGGTCGCCGAGCGGGACCACGACGCTGGCGATCAGGTTGGTCACCGGCGTGCCGCAGATGCCGATCACGATCGCGTACGCCTGGTACTTGCCGCGGTTCGCCGCCGGGTAGAGCTCGTTGACGTAGATCACCGCGACGACGGTCATCGCCGAGAGGCCCGCCGACGTCAGGACGCGGAACACGCCCAGCGACACGATGTCCCAGGAGAACACCGCCGCGAACGAAAAGACGCCGAACCACACCGTCGTCAGCACGAGCGCGTTCTTCCGGCCCCAGTGGTCGGCGATCGTGCTCGCGATGACGGACCCGAAGAACATCCCGACGAACGACAGCGAGGTCACATAGGCGACCTGGTTCACTGTGACGCCCCAGAGCTTGATCAGCTTGGGTGCGGTGGTGGCGAAGCTGTTGATGTCGGCGAACTCGAAGAAGTAGGCGAACGAGACGGCGAACAGGGTGTACTTGTGGAACCGGGCGATCGGCAGGCGGTTCAGCCGGTTGAGCGCGTTGGCGTGCTGCATTGCGGGCCCTTCCGGGGGTTCAGGCGGGTTCGCCGGGCCAGTAGAGGCGCATCGGGTTGCCGACGAGCAGCTTCCGCTGCGCTTCGGGGGTGTCCGCGACGTGCGGGACGTGGTCGACGAGCAGTCCGTCGTCGGGCATGTGGTGCTTCAGGTTGGGGTGCGGCCAGTCGGTCCCCCACAGCACCCGGTCCGGGAACTCCGCGACGACGCGGCGGGCGAACGGCACGACGTCGGCGTAGGCCGGCGGCCCGGTGACGGTCAGCCGCTCGGGGCAGCTCACCTTCACCCAGACGTCGTGGCGGCCGGCGAAGCTCAGTAACCGGCCGAATTCCGGGCCGTCCACGGGTTTCGTGACGTCGGGGCGTCCCATGTGGTCGATCACCAGCGGCACGGGCAGCGTGCCGAAGAAGCCTTCCAGCTCGGGCAGGTCGGCGGCCTCGAAGTAGAGGACGACGTGCCAGCCGAGCGGGGCGATCTTCTTTGCGATCGAGCTCAGGTCTTCCCGGGGCGAGGCGTCGACCAGCCGTTTGACGAAGTTGAACCGCACCCCGCGGACACCGGCCGCGTGCAGCTCCCGCAGCTCGGCGTCGCCGACGTCGGGACGGACGGTCGCCACCCCGCGCGCCCGGCCACCGGAC
This sequence comes from Amycolatopsis sp. CA-128772, assembly GCF_002904295.1. Taxonomy (GTDB): domain Bacteria; phylum Actinomycetota; class Actinomycetes; order Mycobacteriales; family Pseudonocardiaceae; genus Amycolatopsis. The sequence continues at coordinate 29,033 of NZ_PPHG01000080.1, read as the reverse complement.
GCGCGGACGGCGTCGACCATCGCGGAGTTGTCCGCGCCGTGGCAGGTGGCCTGCACGACGACGTTCCGGGCGACGCCGAGGTGGTCGCGCAGGGCGAACAGCTGTTCCTTGCTCGCGTCGCAGGGCGTGTACTTGCGCTCGGGCGCGAACGGGAACTCGGCCTGGGGGCCGAAGACGTGGCAGTGGGCGTCGACCGTGCCGGCCGGCAGCCGGAAGTCCGGTGTGGACGGATTCTCGCACCAATCCAGCCAGCCCGGCGTCCAGGGCGCGGTCACCGGCCCTGCTCCTTCAGGAGGGCGTCGAGACGTGGGTAGACGCGGCGGGCGTTGTGCTCGCGGATCGCCGCCCAGTCCGCTTCGGACAGTTTCGCGGCTTCGGCGTACCGGCGGGTGTCGTCGAAGTGGTGGCCGGTCCGCGGGTCGACGCTGCGGACGGCGCCGATCATCTCCGAGGCGAACAGGATGTTGCGCGCCGGGATGACGTCGAAGAGCAGGTCCGAGCCCGGCTGGTGGTAGACGCAGGTGTCGAAGAAGACGTTGTCCAGCACGTGCTCCTCCAGTTCGGGCTTGCCCATCGCCATGGCCAGGCCGCGGAACCGGCCCCAGTGGTAGGGCACCGCGCCGCCGCCGTGCGGGATGACCAGCCGCAGCGTCGGGAAGTCGGTGAACAGGTCGCCCTGCACGAGCTGCATGAACGCGGTCGTGTCGGCGTTCAGGTAGTGCGCGCCGGTGGTGTGGAACGCCGGGTTGACGCTGGTGCTGACGTGCACCATCGCCGGGATGTCGTACTCCACCATCTTCTCGTAGACCGGGTACCACGACCGGTCGGTGAGCGGCGGGGCCGTCCAGTGGCCGCCGCTCGGGTCCGGGTTGAGGTTGAGGGCGACGGCGCCGTACTCCTCGACGCAGCGGATCAGCTCCGGGACGCAGGTGGCGGGGTCGACGCCCGGGGACTGCGGGAGCATCGCGGCGGGCGCGAACCGCTCCGGGTAGAGCGTGCTGACGCGGTGGCAGAGCTCGTTGCAGATCGCCGCCCAGGTCGCCGAGGTGTCGAAGCCGCCGACGTGGTGGGCCATGAAGGAGGCGCGGGGCGAGAAGATCGTCAGGCCGATGCCGCGTTCGTCCATCAGGCGCAGCTGGTTCGGCTCGATCGTTTCGCGGAGTTCGTCGTCGCTGATCCGCAGGTCGGCGCGGGCCGGCACGGAAGAGGCGCCATCGAGGGCGGCGATCTGCTGGTCGCGCCAGGCCGCGAGGGCGGGTGGTGCGGTGGTGTAGTGGCCGTGGCAGTCGATGATCAAGGGGGGTCCTCGTCGCGTGGGGTCGTGATGGGAGCAGCGTAATCGTCGATGAGATTGTTAACAATATGTGCGACGAGTTTGTGACTGAGGAGAGTGGGGTTGTTGCTGTCGGGTGGCGGGCCGTCGTGCGCCCAGGCGTTGAAAAGATGTCCTCGCCGGACGGGCAGGCTCCGGGATGGCCCTCCCCCGCTCGCCGGCTGGGCGGGGCTCCAGCCGCGTGGGCTCGGCTCGGGGTCATACACCCCTTCCGCCGTGGCGGTGGATCAGCTGCCTGGTGATCACCGTCCGCTGGATCTCGTTGGTGCCCTCCCCCACGATCATCAGGGGCGCGTCGCGGAAGTAGCGCTCGACGTCGAACTCCGTCGAATAGCCGTAGCCGCCGTGGATGCGGACTGCGGTCAGGGCTGCCTCCATGGCCGTTTCGGAGGCGAACAGCTTGGCCATGGCGGCCTCGAGGTCGGCTCGGTCGCCCGAGTCGAAGCGGCGGGCGGCGTGGTGGACCAGCTGGCGGGCCGCCTCCAGTTTGGTGGCCATGTCGGCCAGGTGGTTGCCGATCGACTGGTGTTGCCAGATCGGCTTGCCGAACGTCTCGCGTTTCTGGGCGTAGCGCAGGGAGTCCTCGAGCGCCGCCCGGCCGACGCCCAGGGCGCGGGCGGCCACCTGGATCCGGCCCAGCTCCAGCCCGCGCATCATCTGGCGGAAGCCCTGGCCGGTTTCGCCGCCCAGCAAAGCGTTCGCCGGGACGCGGAAGTCCGTAAAGGACAGTTCGCAGCTCTCCACGCCCTTGTAGCCCAGCTTCGGCAGGTCGCGGGAAACCTCGAAGCCCGGGCCGTGCTCGACGAGCAGGATGCTGATGCCCGTGTGGGCCGGCTCCGCGTACGGGTCGGTCTTGCAGAGCAGGGCGACCAGCTGCGAGCGGCGGGCGTTGGTGATCCAGGTCTTTGCGCCGTCGACCACATAGGACTCGCCGTCGCGGCGGGCGGTGGTGCGCAACGCCTGCAGGTCGGAGCCGCCGCCGGGTTCGGTGAGGGCCATCGTGGCGCGGACCTCGCCGGTGGCCATCCGCGGCAGGTAACGCGCCTGCTGTTCGGGTGTGCCGTGACCGGCGATCAGCTCGGCGACGACGGTGTGGCCGCCCATCGCGCCGGCGAGGCTCATCCAGCCGCGGGCCAGCTCCTCGGTCACCTCGGCGTAGCAGCGGGCCGAGACCGGCGTCCCGCCCTGCGCTTCGGGGACGGCGAGCCCGAAGACGCCGAGTTCCTTCATCCGCTCGATGAGCGCTTCCGGGTAGGTGTCGGCGTGCTCCAGCTCCCGCGCCACCGGCCGGACGTCGCGGTCCACGAAGTCCCGCACGACCGCGACCATCCCGGCTTCTTCCTCGGTCAGCCCGTCCATCCGCTGTCCTTCCGCTCGGCTCGCCCCATCATGACCGCCTTTTGCATCAAACCGATTTGATGTAATCTCCGGGGATGGCCCCGGAGCCGCCCGCATTCGTCCGCCTGGCCGCCCACCCGCTGCGGTGGGCGCTGCTGACGGCGCTCGCCGGGGGTGATCTCCGGGTCCGGGAGCTCGTCGCGCTCGTCGGCGAGCCGCAGAACCTCGTCTCCTACCACCTGCGGCTGCTGCGCGAAGGCGGGCTGGTCACCACCGCCCGCAGCACCTTCGACGGCCGGGACAGCTACTACCACCTCGACCTCGGCCGGTGTGCGAGCGCGCTGGCCGCGGCCGGCGCGGCCCTGCACCCCGGCCTGCGCCCGGGAACGCCGGTCCCCGGCGGGAGCGCGGTGCTGTTCGTGTGCACCGGCAACAGCGCCCGCTCCCCGATCGCCGAAGCCCTGCTGCGGCGCCGGAGCGCGGGGAAGGTGACGGCGGCCAGCGCGGGCAGCCACCCGAAGGCCGCCCTGCACCCGGGCGCGGTCCGGGTGCTGAGCGAGGAGTTCGGCATCGACGTCGCCCGGCAGCGGCCGCGCCACCTCGACACCGTGGCCGGGCACCGGTTCGACCACGTGATCACGGTGTGCGACAAGGTGCGCGAGGTCTGCCCGGAGTTCCCCCACCACCCGCGCCGCCGCCACTGGAGCATCCCGGATCCGGCCGCGGACCCCGGTTCGTTCGCCCGGATCGCGGCGGAACTCGACACGCGCGTCCGGCACCTGCTGCCGGAACTCGGCCAGGAGGCCCGGCCATGAGCGACCAGTACGCCAGCGTCCGCTACCTCGTCGACGACGTCGCGGCGGCGATCGGGTTCTACACGACGCACCTGGGGTTCACGGTGCGGATGAGCGCCGCGCCGGCGTTCGCGGACGTCACCCGCGGTCCGCTGCGCCTGCTGCTTTCCGGGCCCGCCAGTTCGGGCGCCCGGGTGACACCGCCGGAGGTGGCGGTCGCGGGGCGCAACCGGATCCACCTGATCGTCGCCGACCTCGACGCCGAGATCGCCCGGCTGTCCGAGGCCGGGGTCGCCTTCCGCACCGAGGTGGTGTCGGGACCGGGCGGGCGGCAGATCCTCCTGGCCGATCCGGCCGGCAACCTCGTCGAGCTGTTCCAGCCCGCCGCCCGCTGACCCACCCCCGCCGGATGACCGCGGGGGTCTTCGCCGTGCCCGCAGAAATTACCAAAGGTAACTTCTGCTGCCCATCTTGACTTTACCAATGGTCAAGAGGAAGGTACTGGCCACCTGATTCGTCTAGACCAATCGGCGCTCCCCGCGGACGGCACCCCCAGGAGGAGACCCATGTCCCGGAAAACCCGCACCACCGCAGCAGTCCTGACGAGCGTCGCCACCGTGGCCGCGACCGCCCTGCTCCTCTCCGGCGGGGCCGACGCCAGCCCGGCGCCGGCCGCGGCCGCCGCGGCCGACTGCGGTGTGCTGTTCGACGACTTCCACTACGCCTCGCCCACCGATCCCGCGTTCGGCGGGGCCGGCTGGACCACGCGCAACGACGTCGGGAGCCCCGGGGTGCCCGGTGCGCGCTGGCTGACCGGCAACGTCAGCTTCCCGACCGTGGGCGGCGAGCGCGTCGCCCAGCTCACCGCGACCACCGACGGCAGCGCGGCCGGCACCACGCACGCCGAGCTCTACCAGAACCAGCTGCGGTTCCTGAACGGCACCTACGCCAGCCGGGTCCGCTTCACCGACGCGCCGGACAGCGGGCCCGACGGCGATCACGTCAACGAAACCTACTTCACGATCTCCCCGCTGCGGTACGACCGCGACCCGCTCTACAGCGAACTCGACTTCTCCGAGTACCTGCCCAACGGCGGCTGGGGCGGCCCGCAGGCCGACTACCAGACCAGCTGGTACACCTACTGGAACAGCCCGTCGTGGGACGGCCTGCGCACGTCCACCGCGCAGAACCGCAGCTTCGCCGGCTGGCACGACGTCGTCACGCAGGTGTCCGGCGGGCACGTGAAGTACTACATCGACGGCGTCCTGACCGCCGACCACACGACCGACGCGCAGGGCAACCCGGTGTACCCGCGCACGCCGATGTCGATCAACTACAACATGTGGTTCATCGACACCGCCGGGCACACGAGCGGGAACAGCGTCTACACCGAACAGGTCGACTGGACCTACTACGCGGGCAACCAGGTCGTCTCGCCCGCCGACGCCGTCGCGAAGGCCGGGCAGTACCGCGGTTCCGGAACGTCCCATGTGGACACGGTCAACGGCTGCACCACGCCGACCACCCCGCCGTCGACGACGTCGACCACGCCGACGACCCCCACCACCCCGACGACGCCGACTCAGCCCGCGAACTGTTCGGCGGCCCAGGAATGGGACTGGGGCACGGTGTACCTCGAGGGCCGGCGCGTGAAGCACAACGCCCACCTCTGGCAGGCGAACTGGTGGACCCAGGGTTCGGAACCCGGCCTCACCGCCCAGTGGCGCGACCTCGGCCACTGCTGACCTCCCAGGGAGCTCCTCATGCGCAGAAGCATTCTCGCCGCCGCCTTGGCCGTCGCCGCCATGACCGCCGCCGCCTGTGGTACCGACACCCCCGCTCCCGCCGCCCGTGGTGGCGCGCTGACCGTCTGGCTGATGAACGGCGACCTCAGCGACAAGGCCGCCGCCGCGATCGACACCGCCTTCGAGAAGGCCACCGGCGCCAAGGTCACCGTGCAGATCCAGGAATGGGACAACATCAACACGAAGATCAGCACCGCACTGGCCCAGGACAACACGCCCGACGTCATCGAAATCGGCAACACCGACGTCCCGCTGTTCGCCGCCAACGGCGCGCTGACCGACCTCAACCCGCACCGCGACGAGCTCGCCGCCGGCCAGAGCTGGCTGCCCGGCCTCGCCGGACCGGCCACTGTGGACGGACACCTGTACGCTGCGCCGCTGTTCGCCGGGAACCGGGCAGTGATCTACGACAAGCAGGTCTGGGCCGACGCCGGGGTCACCGCCCCGCCGGAGACCCTCGCCGAGCTCACCGCCGCCCTCGACAAGATCAAGGCGAAGCACCCCGCACCCGACTACTCGGCCTTCCACTTCCCCGGCCGGTACTGGTTCGGCGCGCTGCAGTTCGTCTGGGACGCCGGCGGACAGCTGGCCACGCAGCGGGACGGGAAGTGGGCCGGCGCCCTGGAAAGCCCGGAAGCGCTCAAGGGCCTGCAGGCGTGGAAGGACTTCCAGAACGCCTACTCCGCCCCCGCGTCCCGCAACGTCGACACCAAGGCCCCGGACCAGGCCGCCATCTTCTCCTCCGGCGGCGCCGCGGCCATCCTCGACACGAGCGTCAACACCGTGCTCAAGAACAAGCCGGAGCTGAAGGACCGCCTCGGCACCTTCCCGTTCCCGAGCGCCACGCCCGGGAAGACGCAACCGGTGTTCCTCGGCGGCTCCGACCTCGCCGTGGCCGCCAAGAGCCGCAACCAGGACCTCGCGCTGACCTACCTGAAAGCCGCCACGGACCCGGCCGTGCAGCGCGACGCCATCGCCGGCATCGACGGCTGGACACCGATCTCCACCGAGCTGATCGACCGGATCACCCCGGCCCTGCCGCCGCTCAACGCGGCCTTCGCGACGGCGGCGAAGACCAGCGTCGCCACCCCGGCCGCGCCCGGCTGGGCGACCATCGAGAGCGACAAGTCCATCAACACGTTCTTCGCCGACATCGCCACCGGACGGCGGCCGATCGCCGACGCGGCCCGGGAGTTCGACGCCCACCTCACCGAGGCGCTGGCCGCCCGCTGACCGGCGGGGTGGCCCGGCCGACCGCCGTCCCCGCCGCGCCACCCCGCCCCTGCTTCCGCGAAGGAGATCCCGTGCTGCTCGAGAAGGCACGCACCCGGGAAAGAACGCGACGCCGTTCCCTGCTCCCCTACGGCCTGCTCCTGCCCGCCACCGCGCTGCTCGGGCTGGTCCTCGGCTACCCGCTCGTCCGGCTGCTCGTCATCTCGCTGCAGGAGTACGGCCTGCGGTCGCTGTTCACCGGCCGGACGGGGTTCGCCGGCCTGGACAACTACACCGCCGTGCTCGGCGACCCCCAGCTGCTCCCGGTCCTCGCGCGCAGCATCGGCTTCTGCGCCGCGCTGGTGGCCGGGACGCTGGTGATCGGGTTCGGCGTCGCGCTCCTGCTGCAACGCCTCGGCCGCGGGATGCGGACGGCCGTGACGCTGTGCCTGATCGCGGCGTGGGCGCTGCCGAACGTGGCCTCGACGCTGGTCTGGCAGTGGCTCTTCCAGCCCGGGTACGGCGTGGTGAACTGGCTGCTGACCCGGCTCGGGTTCGGCGACCTCACCCAGCACGACTGGACGACGACCCCGGCGTCGGCGTTCACCCTCGTCTGGCTGCTCGTCGTGTGGCAGTCGGTCCCGTTCGTCGCGCTCACCCTGCACGCCGGCCTCTCGCAGATCCCGCGCTCCTACTACGAAGCCGCGGCACTGGACGGCGCCGGACCGTGGCGGGTGCACCGGACGATCACCTTCCCGTTCCTCCAGCCGATCCTCGGCCTGGTCACCATCCTCTCCGTCATCTGGGACTTCACCGTGTTCAACCAGATCTGGATCCTCACCCAGGGCGGCCCCGGCGGCGGCACCACGACACTCGGCATCTGGACGTTCACCCGCGCCTTCAGCCGCAACGACTTCGGCCAGGGCGCGGCGATCGCCGTCGTCTCGGTCGCGCTGCTGGTCGGGCTGACCGCGGTGTACGTGCGCCGCCTCGTCCGGTCCGGGGAGGAGCTGTGATCCGGCGGTTCGGCCGGAACACCGCGGCCACGATCTTCTGCCTGGTGTGGATCTTCCCGGTCTACTGGATGGTGCTCACGGCGTTCAAGCCGGCGGGCCGGATCCTGCAGCCCACGCCGGAGTTCCTGCCCTTCGACCTCACCCTGGACAACTTCGCCGGCGCCCTCGCCAAACCCGGTTTCGTGGCGGACCTCGTGAACAGCGTCGTGGTCGTCGTGGCGGTCGTCGTACTGTCCATCGTGGTCGCGTTCCTGGCCGCGACGGCGTTGACGCGTTTCCGGTTCTTCGGGCGCCGCAGCTTCCTCATCGGCGTGCTCGTGCTGCAGATGGTGCCGGTGCCCGCGCTGGTCATCCCGTTGTTCCTGAGCCTGAAGAGCGCACACCTGCTGGACACCCTCGCCGGGCTGATCCTGACCTACGTGGCGCTGGTGCTGCCGTTCACGATCTGGACGTTGCGCGGGTTCCTGCACGGCATCCCGGTCGAACTGGAGGAGGCCGCGCTGGTCGACGGCGCCACGCGCGGCCGGGTGATGCGCTCGGTGCTGCTGCCCCTGGTGCTGCCGGGGCTGATCGCGACCAGCGTGTTCGCCTTCATCACCGCGTGGAACGACTTCCTGTTCGCCTACGTCATCATGAAGGACAGCTCGGGCTACACGCTGCCGGTCTGGCTGGTCTCGTTCAGCACCAGCACGGGCACCGACTACGGCGGGCTCATCGCCGCGTCGACGCTGTTCGCGCTGCCCGTCGTCGTCTTCTTCGCGCTGGTGCAGCGCCACCTGGTCGAAGGCATGACCGCGGGCGCGGTGAAGGGCTGATGCTCATCCCGTACCCCGCCCGGCTGACCCGCCGTGCCGGTTCCTGCACGCCCACCGGGATCCTGGCGGGCCCGGGCACCCGGGGCCCGGCCCGGCTGCTCGCCGCCTGCACCGGGCTCCCGGTGGTCCACAATGGACCGGCTATCCGGTTGTCGCTGCGCCCGGGGTTCGGCCCGGAGGAGTACACCCTGGAGGTCACGCCCGAGGGCGCGCTGCTCACCGCGTCGACGGAGGCGGGCCTCCTGGCCGGCGTGCAGACGATCCGCCAGCTGTCCCCGAAACTGCCGTGCCTGTCGATCCGCGACGCGCCCCGCCTGCCCTGGCGCGGGGTGCTGCTGGACGTCGCCCGGCACTTCATGCCGCTGGAGTTCCTCCGCGAGTTCGTCGACCTGCTGGCCCTGCACAAGTACAACGTGCTGCACCTGCACCTCACCGACGACCAGGGCTGGCGGATCGAGATCGGCGGCTGGCCCCGGCTCACCGGGATCGGGGCGTGGCGCGCGGAGTCGATGGTCGGGCCCGCGGGCAGCGGCGTCTTCGACGGTGTCCCGCACGGCGGCTTCTACACCCAGCGCGAGCTGCGCGGACTCGTCGCCTTCGCCGCCGGGCGCGGGGTGCGGATCGTGCCCGAGATCGACCTGCCGGGGCACGTGCGCGCGGCGCTGGCCGCCTACCCGTCGCTGGGCAACCGGCCTTCGGTGGCGCTGCCGGTGTGGACGGAGTGGGGCATCAGCCCGGACATCCTCGGCGTCCACGACGGCGCCTTCGCCTTCTGCCGGGACGTCCTCACCCAGGTCGCGGCGGTCTTCCCGGCGCCGTACCTGCACATCGGCGGCGACGAATGCCCGACCACGCAGTGGGAAACCAGCCCGGTCGCGCAGGCCACCGCCGCCCGGCTCGGCGTGCACCCCGCCGAACTCCACCCGTGGTTCCTCGGCCGGCTGCACGACGTCGTCGCGAGCCTGGGCCGGCAGGCGGTGTGCTGGGACGAGACCGGCCACGCCGCGGGCCGGCTGCCCGCGGAGCTGATCGTCACGGCGTGGCGGGACGCCGCCCACGGCGCCCTCGCCGTGGCCCGCGGCCACCGGGTCGTCATGGCCCCGCACACGGCGACGTACTTCGACTACCGGCAGAGCGAGGACCCCGGCGAGCCACCACGCGAACCCGTGACGACGCTGGCGGACGTCTACCGGTTCGATCCCCTGGCCGGCGGCCTGCCGGTCAGCAACGGGACGACGCCCGGCGTGCTCGGCACGCAGGCCCAGCTGTGGACCGAGCACGCGCCGACCCCCGACCACGTCCGGCACCTGGCCTTCCCGCGGCTGTGCGCGCTGGCCGAGCGGGCGTGGTCGCCACCGGGCCGCGGTTATGCTGACTTCCACCAGCGCCTGACCGGGCACCTGCCCCGGCTGCGGGCGCTGGGTGCCCTGCCGAAGGAGCGCGTCCGGTTCGCCGGCGCAGTCCCCGTACCCGAAAAGACCGTGCCTTGACCGCTGTGCCATCCGGGCCGTCGCCCCAGGCCGGGGGCTCCACCACCCGGAACCCCCGGAAAGAAGGGGACGAGCCGGCCGACCGGCCGCCCACCGTGAAGCGCGACCGCGTCCGGCGGCACCTGCTGAAGGTGATCGAGAACGCCGGCCCCGGCACCGGGCTGGCCTCGGAACGGGACCTGGCCGCCGAGCTGGGCGTCTCCCGCCCGACTGTCCGGGCGGCCATCGACGAGCTGACCCGCACCGGGCTGCTCGTGCGCCAGCGCGGCCGCGGCACGTTCACCAGCCCGCACAAGGTCACCCAGGAGCTGGCCACCGGGCTCGCGGTGCCGCCCGCGGAAGGCCACTGGACCAGCCGGGTGGTCGCGTTCGCGGTTTCGCCGGCCCCGCGGTCCCTGGCCGCCGAGCTGGACCTCGAGGCGGGCGCGCCGGTGCTGCGCGTCACGCGGGTCCGGGATGTCGACGACGAGCCGATCGCGATCGAAAACCTGGCGTTGCCCGCCGCCCTGGTCCCCGGCCTGCAGCCGGCGGACCTCGAAACGGGCAACTTCTACCGCCTGCTGCGGCAACGCTTCGGCCTCGCCGTGCAGGACGCGGTGCAGACGATCGAACCCGCGGTCACCAACCCGGACCAGGCCGAGCTCCTCGAAATCGCGGTGTACGCCCCGATCCTGCACATCGAACGGCTCACCCGGGACACGACGGGCCGGATCGTCGAGCTGACCCGGTCGGTCTACCGCGGCGACCGCTACCGCATCACGTCGAAACTCCGCTTCGACGCCGAATCCGGATAAATCAAGGACAATAGATCTTCACCGGCCCGAAACCGGGCGGATGCGGCGACCACGCGTTACCCGATCGAGTGAATATACCGCAGCCATCCGGGTGACCCACGTCGACAAAACAGCTCGTCAGACCGGGCATCAACGGCATCCACTGACGAGTAATTGCGCTGTTCGCTTCGCCTTTTCGGCGCCTGGGTGAGAGTGCTTCAACACACTGCCGGTGCGGCATAGGATTTTCCTTCGGCCGGGAAACGATTCCCGGGCTTTCCGTCGAAAGAATCGAGGACCATTCATGCGAAGACGCATGCTGGGAGCGCTCCTGCCCCTGGTACTCGCCTCGGCCGCCGTCGTCCCGCTGCCCGCGGCCGCCGACCCCGCCCCGCCGGTCTCGGCGCTTACGAAGTCCGTGCAGGGCACCGGTTCCCCCGCCGACCACGGCGCGTCCGCGAACTGGGTGATCGGCTACGACGACCACGCCACCACGACCGGCGCCGCCACCATCACCGACGCCGTCGGCGCGGGCCTGGCCTACCAGTCCGGTTCGCTGCACGCGCCCCCCGGCTGGACGCCGGAGTGGTCGACCGACGGCAGCACGTTCACCGGTACCGAACCGGCGTCCGGCGTCACCGCGGTCCGCGCCACGAACCCCGCCGCCGGGCCCGACGCGACCCAGCTGTCCGGCGCGCTGACCCCGCCCGTGCAGGCGGTCACCACCGCCACCGGCGGCGACGGCTTTTCCCCGATCCTGTACCGCACCCCGAGCGGCGCGCTGCAGGCCTGGAACATCTACCACCACCTGGGGGCCACTTCGCCGAAGGTGGTCTGCACCGACCTCGCCTCCGGGACGCGGTGCCCGGGCGGCCCGTGGCCGAAGGTGCTCAACACCGCGCCCGGCCCGCTCGGCACCCTGGGGGCCGGGGACATCACCACCACCATGGTCGAGCAGTACGTCCGCGACCCCGCGGCACCCGGCAAGGTCTACTACCCCGCCGTGACGGCGGCCTCCGTCGGCGTCGCCTGCCTCGACATGGCGGCCTCGGCCAACTGCGGGTACTGGGCGCTGGCCGCCACCGGCGGATCGCCCGCGGTCAGCGGCATCACCGGGCTCGTGGAGACCGGCGGCAACATCTACGGCCTGGTCACCAGCGGCGCGGTGGTCTGCTGGACCATCGCCACGCAGAGTGCCTGCGGCGGCCAGCCGTACGCGCCGATCGCGCCGGCCATCAGCGGCAACCCGTACGTCTACGGCGCGCTGGACGTGGTGGCGGGCAAGGTGTTCGCGTCCTCGTCGAACCCCGGCACCGCGCAGGTGCCGTCGCTGGGCTGCTTCGACCCGGCGACGGCCACGGCGTGCGCCGGCTGGGCTTCCTGGCGGCCGGCGGGACCGGCGGGCAACTTGACCTTCACCGCGTACACGGCGTTCAGCGCGGCCGGTGCCCCGGTGGGCGTGTGCTCGTCGACGGGCGGTCCCACGAACGTCACGACCTGCTTCGCGGTCGACGGGTCGGCGCTGCCCGCACCGCCGGGTCCGGCCACGCTGCCGAACGGGACGTACGTCTTCAACCCGGAGGTCGTCACCGACCCGGGCGGTCACCTGCGCAGCTACTTCCCGGTCTGGAACGGCGGTATCGCGGGTGCGGCGGTGTGCCACGACTGGGCGACCGGGGCGGCGTGTGCGGGGCTGCCCGCCCTGATCACCCACCCGTCGGTGAACGGCGGCGCGACCCGGGACTACGGATACGCGTACGACGCGCCGTCGGGCTGCCTGATCGGCCTGGGCGACGCAGGCGTGCTGTTTTCGATGGACCCGGCGACCGGCGCCACCCCGTGCGTCCGCTCCGGCGGGCAGGTGACCCTGCGCCCGGGTGACTTCTACTGCGACGGCGCCTCGCACGTCCAGGGCTACACCTCGGCCCGGCTGACGGGTGTCGACCCGGCGAACATCGACTTCGCGGCGTCCCGGGTGACGGTGGTCGACCAGGACGGGGCAGTCGTACCGACCCCGGGCTTCGCGCCGGACGGCTCGGTCGACCTGACCGGCGTCTCGGTGGCGGCGCACCCGTCGATCACGGTGACGACCACGCTGGTCCTGCATTCCGCGGCCGGCTTCAGCGGTTCGCTGGTGGTCGACTTCGCGGGCGACGCACCGCAGCTGTGCTTCCGCACGACGATCTCGGCGGACTGCACGGTGACCTCGGTGGCGAACACGGCAACGGGCACGGACCCGACGGGTTCGTTCACGTCCAACACGGTGACGCTTCCGGTGGCCCCGGGCCCGACGTGCACCCCGAAGGTCACGGTGGAGAAGGAGATCTGCACGGCGATCCACCCGGCCCAGTGCGGCCCGGGCGGCGCGGGTCCGTGGGCGAAACAGGCCCCGGTGGGCCTGCTCGGGGTGCTCGCGGCCTCGGCGTACTGGCGGATCACGGTGACGAACCAGGGTCCGGTCGGGATCACGTCCGCGCAGGTGGTGGACACGGTGGAGCCGTCGTGCCAGACGGGTCCGTTCGTCCTGGCGGCGGGCCAGTCGAAGCAGGTGTACTGCGCGACGTACGCGTTGTTGAACCTGTTCCCGATCACCAACAAGGCGAAGGTGAGCTACGTGCCGGTGAACGTCCCGCCGGGAACGCCACCGTCCACAACGGACTGGTCGTCGGCGAAGGCGTGTTCGCTGATCTGCAGCCTGTAGGGAGGTGAAACGACGGCCCGCGGGGGCGTTCCCCCGCGGGCCGTCTCACACCGCCATGACGTCTTCGCCGGCCGGTGCCGGCTCGGCGTCCTTCGGCGAAACCGCCGGGGCCAGCAGCACCGCGCACAGCGGCACCGCCATCGCGATCGCCGCGAGCACGAACACCGGGAACAGGAACGAGAACACCTCCGCGCCCGCCGGGTCGGGGGCGTTCATGTCCATGCTCATGCGGACCGCCGCCATGCCCGTGTAGTGCATGCCCGTCACCGCCGCGCCCATCACGAAACCCGCCAGGAGGCGCAACGACAGGCGGTCCAGGAACACCGCGAACCACAGCGCCGCCGTGGCCGCCACCACCGCGATCACCACCGACAGCGCCACCAGGCCGCCGTCGTAGCCGAAGTCGCCCTTGACCCGAAGGGCCGACATTCCCGTGTAGTGCATGACGTTCACCGCCAAGCCCGTGATCACGCCGCCCAGGGCCAGGCGCCACCAGCCGAACTTCGCGCGGCCGCCCACCACCAGCAGGCCCGCGAACACCGCCGCCACCGACAGGACCGCCGACAGCACCGTGCGGAAGATGTCGTAGCGGACCGGCATGCCCGGGGTGCTGAACCCGAGCATCGCCACGAAGTGCATCAGCCAGATGCCGACGCCGCCGATCGAGACCGCCGCCAGCACCAGCCAGCGCAGGCGGTGGCGGGGGTCGGTCGCGTGGCGGGCCTGGACCGCGCACGCCAGCCCGAGCGCGCAGCCGACCACCGACGTCAGGTACGCCAGCACGAGCAGCCAGGGCCCCAGCGCGAAGTGCTCCATCGGGAAGTCCTTTCTAGAGGTCGCGCAGCCCGTGCAGCACGCGTTCCATCAGGTCGTGGCGCTCGTCCCAGGTGGCGGTCTCCGACAGCGTGTCGCGGACGATCACCAGGTTGTCCTGCATCAGGTCCGGCACGAGCACGCGGACCACGCCGAGCGGCAGCGCCAGCAGCGCGGCGATCTCCATCAGCGACCGCGGCCGGACGCACAGCTCGAGGACCTCCGCCTGCGCGCTCGAGGTCAGGTAGCCGGCTTCGGCCAGGCCCGCCATCGTGGTCTCGACCAGAGCTTCGACGGCGATCTCGACCGCCGGTGCCGTCCGGCCTTCGGTCCACGCGTAGGGGCGGGCGAGCGCCGGGCTGCGGCGCGGCTCGTCCCCGTGCGGGCCGGGCGGCGGGTCGTCGATCACCGGTGGTCCTGGGCCACCGGTATCTCGCGTGCGGGCACGTCGACCTTCTGCCCCACCCGCTCGACCAGCATCGTCATCTCGTAGCCGACCAGCCCGATGTCGCAGCCGGTCGAGGCGAGCACGACGAGGTTCGAGCCGTCGCCGACGCTCATCAGCAGCAGGAACCCCTGCTCCATCTCGATCACCGACTGCACCACCCGCCCGGCGGTGAACAGTTCGGCGGTGCCCAGCGACAGGCTGGACAGCCCGGCCGCGATGGCGGCCAGCTGGTCGGCGCGTTCGCGGGGCAGGGCGTCGTCGGCGGCGACGAGCAGGCCGTCGGCCGAGACCAGCACGGCGTGCGCGATCCCCGACACGTCCTGGACGAACCCGTTGACCAGCCAGTTCAGCGTCGCCGTCCGTTCGGGCGGGACGGCGGGACCGGGGACGGCCAGTGTCCCGCTGAGGGACCGGGCCGACGGCTCGGGGCGTCGAGCGTGCAGTTCCGTCATCGCGGATCCACTTCGTCCTTTCCGGATTGCCCGGCCCGGGCCGCGGTTTCCTGCCGGGCCGCGCGCATGCCCTGGTAGTGCCGGGAGAGACTGCTGCGAACGGCGGCGGCGTCGCGGAACGGCGCCCCGCCGGCCTGTTCCCGCACCCGCGGAACGACCGCACCGGGCGCGAGCTGCGCCCCGGGGCGGCGGGTCGGCAGGCCGGCATCGGTGACCCGCTGCGCGGGGGCGGGCCGGAGAGCGCTTTCGGCGGCTTGCCGCACCCGGTCGGCGGGAGTGTCCCACCCGCCGACGACGGTGGTTTCGGCCGCGGGGGTGTCGGCGGCGTGCGCCGGGACGTGCTCGGCCGGGGGTTCGACGGCGGGGGTGGCCGGGGGTGGCGTGGTGGCTTCGGCGTGGCCGGGCCGGCTCACGTCCACGGCTTCCACAGCCGGCTTGGCGTGGGGTGCGGCCGGAGTTTCGCCGCGGTTCACCGGTTCGGCTGAAAGGGCCCGGTACTCCGCAGCGGACTCGGTCCGGTCGGTCTCCTCCTCCGGCTCGGCCGCGGCTTCCTCCCCCGTCGGCCAGCTCACCGGGGCCGCCGAGCCGTTCCGCCGCACCACCGGCTTGGCCCCCGGCTCGGTGAACCAGCTCGTCACGACCTGCTCGAAGATCGGCGTCGACGCCTGGGCCGGGACCTCCGGCGGCCGCGCGTGCCCGTTCCTCGCCGGTACCAGCCGGCCCGCGCCGATCGGACGGGCCAGGTCCGCCAGCACCAGCGCACCCGGGACGTGGACGCTCGCCGTCACCCCGGCGTGGCGGGCGGCCGTTCCCGTCGCGCGCAGCCGCACCGTCACCCCGTGCAGGGCCGCCAGCCGGCCGACCACGAACAGCCCCATCCGGCGGGTCGTCTCCGGGCCGACCGTGCCGGCCGCCGCGAGGCGGTCGTTCACCGTCGTCAGCTCCGCCGGCGTCATGCCCAGGCCCTGGTCGACCACCTCGATCAGCAGGCCGCCGTCCGCGCCGCGGTCGGCCGTCAGGGCCACCTTGTGCTCCGGTGGCGAGAACCGGGTCGCGTTCTCCAGCAGCTCCGCGAGGATGTGCACCACGTCCGCCGCCGCCTCCGGCTGGACCGAGCCGCGGGGCGCGTTGCCCAGGGCCACCCGCCGGTAGTCCTTCACCTCCGACGTCGCCGCGCGCAGCAGGTCGCGGGCCGGGACCGGTTCGCGGCCGTGGCGGACCGGGCGCCCGCCCGCCAGGACGTGCAGGTTCTCGCCGTTGCGGCGCAGCCGGGTCGCGATGTGGTCGATCCGGAACAGCTCGTCGAGCCGGCGCGGGTTCTGCTCCCCCGCCTCCAGGTCCTCGATGATCGACAGCTGCTGCTCGACCAGCGACTGGCTCCGCCGCGACAGCGTCATGAACATCTCGCTGACCTGCTTGCGCAGCTCGGCCTGCTCGACGGCGAGCCGGACCGCCTGGCGGTGCATGTCGTCGAACGCGCGGGCCAGCTGCCCGATCTCCTCCTCCGTCCGGACGCCGGAGTCGGGCACCGCGCGCCAGTCGACGTCGTGGCCCTCGCGGACCTGCCGGACGGTTTCCGGCAGCTGCTCGTTCGCCGCGCGCAGGGCGGCCGCGCGCAGCCGGCGCACCGGCGTGACCAGCGACCGCACCACCAGCAGCGCGATCGCGAGCGCGCCGAGCAGCGCGCCCAGGACCAGTGCGGTGTCACGCAGGGAGTCCGACCGGGCGTCGTCCGCCGCCGCCTGGACGTTCGCCGACAGCTGCGCCGCGACGTCGTTCAGCACGCCGGTCACCGCGGCGGTCTCGGCGGTGATCGAGGGCAGCAGCGACGCGAGCGGACGGCCGCCGCCCGGCTCCTGGAGGGCGTCGAGCCGGCCGTCGGCGGCCTCGGCCGCGTCGGCGAACCGGGCCAGTGAGGCACCGGTCAGCTGGTGCTCCGCCTGTTCGGCGAGGACCTCCTGCTCGGCGGCGGTCCGGATGACGGCCGGGCGCAGCGAGGCGTCGTCCGGGCTGTTCTGCGCGGCCCGCCGGTAGGTCTCTTCGGTGGCCAGCTCGCCACGCAGGTGCACCAGCAGCCGGGTGGTCTCCGCGTCGGCGGCGTCGGCCGGGACGATCGCCGGCACGAGGTCGCCGAGGGTGGCGATGATGTCGTTGTAGCCGGCGGCCTTCGTGCGGACGTCGCCGCCGCCGGCCCCGGCCGCGCGGATCCCGGCGAGCTTGCCCAGCGCGGTGTTCAGCGCCCGGCCGGTGTCCCCGGGCAGCGGCGCGAAGCCGACATCGCGCTGGACCGCCGCCACCTTCGCGTCGACCGCCGCGGTCAGCGTGTCCGGCGCACCGGCCGGGACCGCGACGGCGGCGACCATTTCCTCACCCAGCGACGCGGTCAGATCGAGCGTGTCGCGCAGCACCGGCAGCCGGTCGCGGGCCGCGCTGAGCGCGGTCGCCCGGTCGAGCTCGCCCTGGATCCGGATCTCCGCGAGCGCCACCGCGACCAGGACCGGCAGCAGCAGGACGACGCTGATCTTGGTGCGGACGCTCCAGTGCGCCGGCCACCACGCGGCGTCCGCCGGGCGGCGGGGCGTGGATCTGCTTTCGTGCATGGCGGAATCGCTCGATTCCCAGCCGCGCGCACGGCTGACGTCGAACTCGGACAGGAGGCGGATCCCCAGGGATGACGTGGCGTTGATCAGGCCGACCAGCAGAAGACATCACGCCCGGCGTCCTTGTCAACCCTGCGCGGCGGCGTTTCGGAAGGGGAGGATCGAATTATTTCCGCGGCTCACTGATTGTGTTCCCACGGTCGCTGCTTGCACACCGTTCAACAGTGTTCGCGCAGCTCCCGGGCCTTCCGGCAGGCGCGCGAGACATTCCGGAGTGCTGGCGGCAGAATTACCCACAGCAGCCGCCGGGGCGAATTCGGCCATTGCTCGAATGGTGTGTTATTAATTCCCGCCGCGCCCGGGTGGGGGTGCCGGGCACCGGGTGCGGCAGAATCCCCGCCGTGACCGATGGGGACGAGGACGCCGGCGTCGCGCCCGGCAAGCGGGTCGGCTGGGTGGAGCTGTACTTCGACCTGGTCTTCGTGTTCGCGGTGGGCCAGGTGGCGCACGGCATGGTGGCCGCCCCGCACTGGGCGCGCGTCGCCGCCGCGCTCGGGCTCTTCGCGACGCTGTGGTGGACGTGGATCGGCTTCGCCGTGCTCTACAACCGCCGCGGGGACGACAGCCGCGCCGCCGACCGGCTCTTCGTGCTCGCCGGCACCATCCCGTGCGCCATCGCCGCCACCCAGGTGCACCACGTCTTCGAGGGCCACCCCGCGATCTTCGCCGCGGCCATGGCCGCCGTCCGCGTGCTCCTGGCGGCCGCCCACCGGTGGCCGGCCCGGCCCGGGCTCGACCAGCGCCGGATCAGCACCGGCTACGCGGCTTCGGCGGTCCTGTTCGCGGCCTCGGCGGTGCTGCCCGGCAGCGGGTGGTTCTGGGCGTTCGCCCTGCTCCAGGAAGCCGGCTTCCTGCTCCTCGGCGGCCACCGGCGGCCCCGGGGCAGCGCCGGGAACGCCCGACCGCCGAGGCGCGGCGGCGGGCGATGCTGGACGGGCCCCGCGACCCGAACCTGAAGGTCGACTCCGCCCACCTCGCCGAACGCTTCGGGTTGTTCATGATCCTGCTGCTCGGCGAGCTGGTGATCACCGTCGGCACGGCCGCGCTGGAGCGACCCGCCGACGACTTCGCGTACTGGGCGGCCATGACCGGCGGCCTGGTGCTCGCCGGCGCGCTGTGGTGGCTGTACTTCACCTCGGCCGCGGAACTGTCCGAGAAACTCCTCGGCCTCTCCGGCGGCAACCCCACGCTCGCCTATTCGCTCTACGCGGGCGGCCACCTGCCGCCGGCCTTCGCCCTGCTGCTGGTCGCGGCCGGGGTCAACCTTTCGCTGCACGAGTCCCCACCCCCCGCGGCGGCCTGGCTCCTCACCGCGGGCCTGACGGTCTACATCGCGGGCACCCGCGTCTTCGCGGCCGAGCCGGCCCGCTGGTACCAGCGGGCGGCCCGCATCGCGACCCTCGCCGCCACGGTGAACCTGGCCCACCTGGACCGGGTGCTGCCCGCGCCCGCGGTGGTCGTGGTGGTCGCGATCTGGGGTGTGGGAATGACGGCGATCAGCACGATCGTGCGCCGCCGGGCCTTGGACCGCCTCGGCGACAACCCGCTGGGATTTCTGCTGCACGGCCGCGAAGCCCGGGTGCGGTGACCGCCAGGCCGGTCAGCTCGGCGAGGTCCTTCACCGTGGGCAGCACCATCACCCGGGTACCCAGGCGGCGGTGACCTAGCTCGTCAGGATCTGCGGCGCGAGCACCTTCAGCATCGCGTTCGTCCACTTCAGCTGCCGCAGCGTCTGCGGGTGGCAGCGGCTCGCCAGCTCCAGCATTTCGGTGTCCTTCGCCGCCTGCGCGCTCTGCGCGAGCAGTTCCCAGTCGAGCGAGACGCCCGCCGCGCGGCGGTGCAGGCGGCGCAGGTCCGCCAGCAGGAGCACGCCCGGCTCCGGACGACGGCCGCCCAGCTCGGACAGGGCCGTCCGCAGCGGCTCCAGCGGCCCCGGGCCGGGCACCTCCTCGCCGAGGTCCAGGCCGTGGGCGCGGCCGGCCCGGGCGATGTCCCGCACGTGTGCCGCCGACCAGCCGGCCAGGTCGCGGGCGAGGTGGTGGATCTCGTGCTCGGCGTGGTGGCGGCCGGACGCCTTCAGCAGGTCCTTGGCCATCGCCGTTTCCGCGCGGTGCAGCTCCCGCAGGACGAGGTCGAGCTTCATCGGACGACCTCCTCGTCGACGGTCGCGGGCACCGGTTCGGCGGCCGGGGCGGGCACCGCGCCGATCCGGCGCAGCGCGGCCGCGGCCGTCTTGAACAGCGGCTGCTTGGACACCGGGTCCCAGTCGGTGAAGGTGAGCTCGTTGGCCGCGCGGTCGCCGTCCTTGCCCGCCGGGTGCTCGACGTCCCAGTAGCCGTAGTGGAACGGCAGGAACAGCACGCCGTCGCGGATGCCGCCGATGCGGACCCGGGCGCGGACCGCCCCGCGCGGCGTCGAAACCTCCGCGAGGTCGCCCTCGGCGAGCCCGGCTGCCTCCGCGTCACGCGAGGACACCTCGAGCCACACCTCCGGCGCGGCCGCCTGCAGCTGCGGGGCCCGGCCGGTCTTCGTGCGCGTGTGGAAGTGGTGGATCGTCCGGCCGTTGATGAGGAAGAACGGGTGGTGCTCGTCCGGCGTCTCGTGCGGTTCGAGGTGTTCGGCCGCCCGGAACATGGCCTTTCCGTCGGGGTTCAGCGCCCGGTACTCGACCGGTTCGTAGGGCGCACCGGTGACGAGGTCGCGGCCGTAGCTCTCGCAGTAGTCCGGCTGGGCGAAGAACTTCCCGTCGGCGTAGAGCCGTTCGGTCCCGTCCGGGTGCTCCGCGGTGCACGGCCACTGGACGCCGCTGACCTCGCGCAGCTTGGCGTAGCTCAGGCCGCTGTAGTCGCACGGCCGGCCCGCCGACGCGCGTTTCCACGCCTCGAACGCGGTTTCGGGGTCGTGCCACTGCGGGAACGGCTCGCCGTCGTTGCCGCGGAAGTCCATGCGCCGCGCGTAATCCAGGAAGATGTCGAGGTCGGCCCGCGCCTGCCCGGGCGGCTCGACCGCCTTTTCCGACAGGTGCACCGTGCGGTCGACGTTGGTGAACGTGCCGGTCTTCTCGCCCCACATCGCCGCGGGCAGCACCACGTCGGCCAGCTCGGCCGTCTCGGTCAGGAAAGCGTCCTGCACGACCAGGAACAGCCGCGGGGAGTCCAGGATGGACCGGATCCGGTGCAGCTCGGGCAGCGAGACGGCGGGGTTGGTGGCCGACACCCAGAGGAACCGCAGGGTCCCGGTCTCGGCGTAGCGCAGCATCTGCATCAGGTGCGTCGGCGGGCCGTAGTGCGGGATCTTGCCCAGGTCCACGTTCCACAGCCCGGCGAGCTCGGCCACGTGCGAGTCGTTGGCCCAGTTGCGGAATCCGGTCAGGTCGCCGTCGGCACCGCATTCGCGGGTGTTCTCCGCGGTCGGCTGGCCGTTCATCTGCAGCACGCCGGCGCCGGGCTTGCCCAGCATGCCGCGCAGCAGCACGAGGTTGTTGACCTGCACGGCGGCCGCGGACGCCTGGTGGGACTGGTAGAAGCCCTGGAGCACCGTGCACAGCAGGCGTTCCGCCGAGCCGAGCAGCCGGGCGGCTTCGCGGATTTCCCCGGCGTCGAGCCCGCAGATCTCCGCGGCGCGCTCGGGCGGGTAATCCGCGACCATTGCGGCGAGATCGTCGTAGCCGACCGTGCAGCGCTCGACGTACTCGCGGTCGACCCGGCCGTGCTCGATGATCTCGTGCAGGATCCCGTTCATCAGGGCGACGTTGGTCCCGGGCAGCGGCGCCAGGTGCAGCGTCGCCGCCCGGGCGACCGGGGTGTCGCGCGGGTCGACGCAGAGCACCGCCGGCGGGTTCGGCCCGGCGAGCCGGTCGAGGACGCGCGACCACAGGACGGCCTGCGTTTCGGCCATGTTGTGCCCGAAGAGGGCGATCACGTCGGCGTGGTCGACGTCGGTGTAGGACGACGGCTGGCCGTCGCAGCCGAAAGACTCCTTCAGCGCCGCGGCCGCGGTCGCCGTGCAGAGCCGGGTGTTGCCGTCGAGGTGGTTGGTGCCGAGGCCGCCGCGGGCGATCGCGGCGAGCGTGTAGTACTCCTCGGCGAACAGCTGGCCGCTGGTGTAGAAGCCGAGCGCGCCCGGTCCCTGCTCGTCGAGCAGTTCCCGGCTGCGCCGGACGACCAGGTCCATGGCCTCGTCCCAGCTCGCGGCCACGAGCTCGCCGTTCTTGCGCACCAGGGGCGTGGTCAGCCGGTCCGGCGACGAGTTCGCCTGCCAGGCGAAGAGGTCCTTCGGGTCGAGCCGGCCGTGGTTGACGCGGTCGTCGGCGCGGCCGCGGACCCCGGCGATCCGGCCGTCCTTGACCGCGATGTCGAGCCCGTCGCCGTTGGAGTGCAGCACCGCGGCGCTGCGGACCCACCGGTCGACGTCCTCGGGCCGGAGGCCGTCGGCGAGGTGGCTGTCCACCCGGACCGGCCACGGCTCTCCCGGCCCGTAGGGCGTCCTGGTCCCCCAGGGCTGGGTGATTCCGTCGCGCTTACCCACCGCAAGGACCTCCGATCGTGGCCTGGCCGCCGCGGCGCATACCCCGTCCGTGGCGAGCCAAACTTTTCTCCGGGCATTTCAATTTGCGTGGCGCAATGATGAACGCGAATCCGGTTCGTCCGCTTCGACAGCTCCGGCAAACCGCTCGAAAGCGGCGATCGCGGCGGCGCGCGCCCCGGGGTCGAGCCGGCCGAGGACGCGCGCCAGCACCCGGCGGCGGTCGCGGTCGACCCGGTCCACGAGCTGGCGCCCCGCCGCGGTGGGAGCGAGCAGCGTCTCCCGCCGGTTCAGCGGGTTGGGCGCCTTTTCCAGCAGGTTCAGCGTGACCAGACGATCACACGCCCGGGTGACCGACGACGGGTTCAGCGCCAGCTCGCGCGCCACCCGGCCCATCGTGACCGGCGTCCGGTCGACCACCACCCGCAGCGCGCGGAACTGGGTCAGCGTCAGCTGTTCGGTGTTCCGCTCGACGCTGGAGTCGGCGATCATCACCATCGCCCGCAACACGGCCAGCGCCGCGTCGGTACCCTGGGGCTCCTGCCACGTTTGCGTCACGCAAGTATGATAGCCGGCGAAAGCGGGTACAGCGATTCGTGAGCGCCGAAGGCGACCGCGAAAGGAGGCGTCCGCGCCGGTGAAACCGGATCCCGGGCACGTCGAGGCCACGGCCCTGCGCGACTACGTCGAGTGTGTCGCCGAGTTGCTGCGCGTCGAGCCGGCGGCGTCGTGGAGCGAATGCGGCAGCCCGTCGACCGCCTACATCGCCCTGGCCGCCCGGTACGCGGGCCGGTTCCTGATGGTGCAGTGGACCGACGGCCGCGGGTGGTGCCTGGCCGTGGAACCGGACGGCGCGGAGGCGCCGGCGGTCCTGGCCCGGTGGCCCGAGCCGGTGCGGCCGCCACCCGCCCTGGTGGCCCGCCGGGTCCACGAGGCGCTCACCGAAGCGGCATCGCACGCCAAAGGGAGTACTCATGAGCCAGACCGTCGGTGACTACCTGCTCCAGCGCCTGCGCGAGTGGGGGGTGGAGCAGGTCTTCGCCTACCCGGGCGACGGCATCAACGGGATCGTCGCCTCGTTCGGCAAGGCCGACAACCAGCCGCGGTTCGTCCAGGCGCGGCACGAGGAGATGGCCGCCTTCTCGGCGGTCGGCTACGCGAAGTTCAGCGGCAAGGTCGGCGTCTGCATGGCCACCTCGGGCCCGGGCGCGATCCACCTGCTCAACGGCCTCTACGACGCCAAGCTCGACCACGTCCCGGTGGTCGCGATCGTCGGGCAGACCGCGCGCAGCGCGATGGGCGGCAGCTACCAGCAGGAAATCGACCTGCAGGCCCTCTACAAGGACGTCGCGAGCGAATACCTCGTCGAGGTCAACGTCGCCGAGCAGCTGCCGAACGCCCTCGACCGGGCCATCCGCACGGCCGAGTCGTCCCGCTGCCCGACCGCCCTGATCATCCCCGCGGACCTGCAGGAGGAGCCGTACTCCCCGCCGCAGCACGCGTTCAAGCAGGTGCCCTCCAGCCCGCCGAGCACGGCGTGGTCCCGGGCGGTCCCGGGCGAGGCGGACATCGAGGCGGCGGCCGAGGTGCTCAACGCCGGCGAGAAGGTCGCCATCCTGGTCGGCCAGGGCGCCCGCGGCGCGGCCGAGGAGGTCCGCGAGATCGCGGAGATCACCGGCGCGGGCGTGGCGAAGGCGTTGCTGGGCAAGGACGTCCTGCCCGACGACCTGCCGTGGGTGACCGGCTCGATCGGGCTGCTCGGCACCCGGCCGAGCTACGAGATGATGCGCGACTGCGACACGCTGCTGATCGTCGGCTCGAACTTCCCGTACAGCCAGTTCCTGCCGGACTTCGGCCAGGCGCGGGCGGTGCAGATCGACCTGGACGGCCGGTTCATCGGGATGCGCTACCCGACCGAGGTCAACCTCGTCGGGGACAGCGCGGCCACCCTGCGTGCCCTGCTGCCGCGGCTGAAGAGCAAGCCCGGCCGCTCGTGGCGCGAGACCATCGAGAAGAACGTCGCCTCCTGGTGGGACACCGTCGACAAGGAAGCCGCCGTCGACGCGCAGCCGGTGAACCCGATGGCCATCGTGTCCGAGCTGTCGAAACGGATCCCCGAGAACGCCATCATCACCGCGGACTCCGGCTCCTCGACCAACTGGTACGCGCGCAACCTCCGCATGCGCGGCGACATGCGCGGGTCGCTTTCGGGCACCTTGGCCACGATGGGCCCGGGCGTGCCGTACGCCATCGGCGCCAAGTTCGCCCACCCCGACCGGCCGGTGATCGCCCTGGTCGGTGACGGCGCCATGCAGATGAACGGCCTCGCCGAGCTGATCACCATCGCGCGGTACCACACCCTGTGGAGCGATCCGGCCTGCGTGATCTGCGTCTTCCACAACAACGACCTCAACCAGGTCACCTGGGAGCTGCGCGCGATGGGCGGCGCGCCGAAGTTCGAGGAGTCCCAGAGCCTGCCGGACGTCGACTACGCCGGGTTCGCCCTGTCGCTGGGGCTCGCGGCCGTCACGGTGGACAAGCCGGACCAGCTGGCTTCGGCCTGGGACACCGCGCTCACCGCGGGCAAGCCGGCGGTGCTCGACGTCCGGTGCGACCCGGACGTGCCGCCCATCCCGCCGCACGCCACCTTCGAGCAGGTGAAGTCGGCCGCCCAGGCGGTGCTCAAGGGCGATCCCGACGCGCTCCACCTCGTCGCCCAGGGCGTCAAGACGAAGCTGCAGGAGTTCCTGCCCGGGAAGAACCGGTGACGAGCGTCGAACGGGTCGGCGCCCGGGCCTACCGGGTGCCGACCCCGGCGCCCGAGGCCGACGGCACCCTGGCCTGGAACGCCACCACGATCGTCGTCGTGCACGTCGAGGCCGGCGGGATCCGCGGGCTGGGCTGGACGTACGCCGACGCGGCCTGCGTGCCGCTGGTCGAAGGCGTGCTCGCCGATGCTGTCCGGGACCGCCCGGTGCTCGACGTGCCCGCCTGCTGGGCGGCCATGCAGCACGCCATCCGCAACCTCGGGCGGCCCGGCCTGGTCTCGTGTGCGATGTCCGCCGTCGACATCGCCCTGTGGGACGCCGCGGCCCGCTCGCTCGGGCTGCCCCTGAGCAGGCTGCTGGGCCGGGTGCACGACGAGGTCGCCGTGTACGGCAGCGGCGGCTTCACCACACTCTCCGGTGACGAACTGACCGCGCAGCTGGACCAGTGGGTCCGGCAGCAGCGCATTCCGCGGGTGAAGATCAAGATCGGCGAGTCGCCGGACCGCGATTTCGGCCGGGTCGCGCTGGCCCGCACGGCGATCGGCGACGACGCGGCGCTGTACGTCGACGCCAACGGCGCCTACTCCCCCGGCCGGGCGCGCCGCGTCGCCGAGCGGCTGACGGAGTGGGACGTCACGTGGTTCGAGGAACCGGTTTCCAGCGACGATCTGCCCGGGCTCGCGGCGACGCGCTTCCCCGGCGGCCCGGACATCGCCGCCGGCGAGTACGGCTACGACCTGCCGTACTTCGCGCGCATGCTGCCGGCCGTCGACTGCCTGCAGGTCGACGTCACCCGCTGCGGGGGCTACACCGAATGGCGGCGGGCCGCCGCGCTGGCCGCCGCGGTCAACCGGGACGTGTCGGCCCACTGCGCGCCCAACCTCTCCGCGCACGCCGCCGTGGCCACGCAGAACTTCCGGCACATCGAGTGGTTCGCCGACCACGACCGCATCGAACAACGCTTCTTCGACGGCTGCCTCGACCCGGCCGGCGGCACGGTGACGCCGTCGATGACCGAGCCCGGCCACGGCCTGGCTTTCCGCGCCGACGCGGCAGCCGAATACGCACCCTGAAGGAGGATCCGCGATGGGACCCGTCCAGCTCCCCGATCCGGTGGTGCGCCACGCGGACCACGAAGACATCGACACCGACGCACTCGCCGCGGCACTGCGCGAACGTGTCGACGGCGAAGTGCGCTTCGACCGCGGTACGCGCGCCGCGTACTCGACCGACGCGTCCAACTTCCGGCAGGTGCCCCTCGGGGTCGTGCTGCCGCGGACACCGGACGACGCTGTGGCAGCGCTCGCGGTGGCGCGGGAGTTCCGGGCGCCGGTGCTGTCCCGCGGCGGCGGCACCAGCCTGGCCGGCCAGTGCACCAACACCGCCGTGGTACTCGATTTCTCCAAGTACTGCACCGAACTGGAGTCGGTCGACACCGGCGCCCGGACCTGCGTCGTGCAGCCCGGGATCGTGCTCGACGAGCTGAACCGGCAGCTCGCGGACACCGGCCTGCGGTTCGGGCCGGAGCCGGCGACGCACATGAACTGCACCCTCGGCGGGATGATCGGCAACAACTCCTGCGGCGCCACCGCCCAGCGGACCGGCAAGGTCGTCGACAACATCGCCCGCCTGGAGGTGCTCACCTACGACGGAACCCGTTTCTGGTGCGGGGAAACCACCGACGAGGAGTACGCCGAGATCGAGCGGCACGGCGACCCGCGGGCGGCGATCTACCGGCAGCTGCGCCGGTTGCGCGACGAGTACGCCGGGGAGATCCGCCGCCGCTACCCGGACATCCCGCGCCGGGTTTCCGGCTACAACCTGGATTCCCTGCTGCCGGAGCACCACTTCGACGTCGCCGGGCTGCTCGTCGGCAGCGAGTCCACTTTGGTCACCGTGCTGCGGGCCGAACTGGAACTGGTGCCGGTGCTGCCGGAACGGACGCTCGTGGTGCTCGGCTACCGCGACATCGCCACCGCCGCGGACGCCGTGCCCGCCGTGCTCCCGCACGAGCCGGTCGCGCTGGAAGGCGTGGACCACAAGCTCATCCGGGACCAGCAGATCAAGCACATGAACCCGAAGGCGCTCGGCGAGCTGCCGCACGGGCGCGCGTTCCTGATGGTGCAGTTCGCCGCCGGCACGCACGAGGAAGCCGAACGGCAGGCGCACAAGATGCTCGACGCCCTGCGCGGCACCCAGCACGAAGCCGACGTCGAATTCCTCGACGACCCGGCGCGCGAGCACGAGCTGTGGCAGGTCCGGGAGGCCGGCCTCGGCGCCACCGCGCACCTGCCGGGCCGCGCCGACACCTTCGAAGGCTGGGAGGACTCCGCCGTCGCGCCGGACCGGCTCGGCGAGTACCTGCGGAAGCTGACCGCGCTGTACCAAGAGTTCGGCTACGCCGGCGACACCGGCCCGAGCCTGTACGGCCACTTCGGCCAGGGCTGCGTGCACACCCGGATCCCGTTCGACCTCTACACCGCCGACGGCGTCGCCACCTACCGGCGGTTCATGGAGCGCGCGGCCGACCTGGTCGCCGGGATGGGCGGGTCGTTCTCCGGCGAGCACGGCGACGGCCAGTCGCGCGGCGAACTGCTGCCCAGGATGTTCGGCGACGACCTGGCGATCGCGTTCGGCCGGCTGAAGGCCGTCTTCGACGCGGGGAACCGGATGAACCCCGGCAAGGTCGTCGCCCCCTACCGCCTCGACGAGAACCTGCGCCTGGGCGCCGCCTGGACCCCCGCCGACCCGCAGGACCTGTACTTCCGGTTCCCCGACGACGGCGGCTCGTTCGCCCAAGCCGCCAACCGCTGCGTCGGCGTCGGGCGGTGCCGGCGGCACACCACGAGCGGCGGGCAGGTCATGTGCCCGTCGTACCAGGTGACGGGCGAGGAGGAGCATTCCACGCGCGGCCGGGCGCGGCTGCTGTTCGAGATGCTGGACGGCCACGGCGACAGCCCGGTCGGCGACGGCTGGCGCTCGACGGACGTCCGCGAGGCCCTCGATCTCTGCCTGGCCTGCAAGGGGTGCAAGACGGACTGTCCGGCCAATGTGGACATGGCGACGTACAAGGCGGAGTTCCTCGCCCACCACTACGAGGGCCGGCCGTGGCGGCGGCCGCGTTCGGACTTCACGATGGGCTGGCTGCCCGCGTTCGCCCAGCTCGTCGGCCGGCTGCGGGCCGGCCGCGTGGTCAACGCCCTGACGCACGCGCCGGGGCTGTCCCGGCTGGCGACGCTCGTGGCGGGCGTCGAGGACCGCGAAGTCCCGATGTTCGCCGGGGAGACGTTGCAGCAGTGGTTCGCCCGGCGCGGGCCGGCCGGCACCGGCGCCCGCGGGACGGTGCTGCTCTGGCCGGACACGTTCACCAACTCGTTCCACCCGCACGTGGGCCGGGCCGCGGTGCGGCTGATGGAGGACGCGGGCTGGCGGGTCACCCTGCCGTCGGCGGCCCTGTGCTGCGGGCTGACGTGGATCTCGACCGGGCAGCTGGGGGCGGCGAAGCACATCCTGGCCCGCACGGTCCGCGAGCTGGCCCCGCACCTGCACGACGGCGGCCTCGTCGTCGGCCTGGAACCCAGCTGCACAGCGGTGTTCCGCGCCGACGCGGCCGACCTCTTCCCGGGCGACCACGACGTCCGGCGCCTGCGCGCGCAGACGGTCACCCTCGCCGAGCTGCTCACCGAGCACTCCCCCGGCTACCGCCCGCCGCACCTGGCCGCGAAGGCGATCGCGCAGGTGCACTGCCACCAGCACGCGGTCATGGGCTGGGACGCGGACCGCAAGCTCCTCGAAGCCGCGGGCGTCGACGCCGAGCAGCTGGACTCGGGCTGCTGCGGCCTGGCGGGCAACTTCGGATTCGAGAAGGGGCATTTGGAGGTCTCGGAGGCGTGCGCGGAGCGGGTTCTGCTGCCCCGTGTTCGCGACGCGGCCCCGGAGACGGCGGTACTGGCGGACGGGTTCAGCTGCCGAACCCAGCTCCACGAGCTCGACAGCGGCGGGCGGGAGGGGGTGCACCTGGCGGAGCTGCTGGCGAGCGGGCTCGAGGAGCCGGCGGAGCAGGCTCGGCCTCGGCGCGGGCGCGTGCGGAC
>NZ_PPHG01000079.1 GCF_002904295.1 Amycolatopsis sp. CA-128772 | reverse complement strand
TCATGCGGTGGCCTCGCGGAGCGAGGCGGTGGGAGCCGCCTGGGTGAGCTCGCCACCCAAGCCGGGCAGGGCAAGCGAAGCCGAGAGCGGGCGGGCCGCCGCGCCGCGGCCGTGGACCCGCACCGTCACCAGCCGCGTGCGGAGGTGGCCGTAGCCCTCCGACGGGCCCGACCACGACGAGCGGCGGCACGACAGCTCCACGTCCGCCCCCGGCCACGCGCCCGATGCCACCAGCACCGCACCCCGGTGGCGGGCCCGGGCCGACAGCCGCCGCGCCACGGACGGCTGGACCGTCTCCGGCTGGACCGCCACCAGGTCCACGCCGTCCAGCAGGGCCGCGACCACCGCCGGGAGCTCCGCGCCCGGCCTCGGAACCAGCGCCACCCGGGCGAGGTCCACGCCGTACTCGGCCGCCGCCGCCAGCCCCAGCGACGGCATGCCGACCACGGCTGCCCACGACCCAGCGGCCGTGGCCGAAGCGAGCAGCGCGAGCAGCAGCGACGTTCCCCCGTGGACCGCCACCGTGCTCCCGCGCCGGAGCCCGGCGTCGGGCAGCAGCCCGGCCAGCGCCGGGACGACCGGGAGCACCCTTCCCGTCGCCCTGGCCCGCTCGGCCTGGGCCGCCACCCGGCTCGCCGTGCTGACCCCGGGCAGGGCCGCCAGCCGGGCCACCGGCGGCTCCACCACAGCAGTCACCGCACGCACCTCCCCACCACGGACTGGGCCGGCGGCCGGGCCTCTCCCAAAAACACGACCGACGACTCTGGTCCGCCGCGGGGAAGGCGGCGGTTTTATGTCGAACACTTGTTCGACATGAACAAGTCAACCGCGAACGGCCCGAGGTGTCAAGTCACCCGGAGGTGGGGTACGCGGCCTGGAAGGCCAGGCGTTCGTCGGCGCCGGAAGCGATCCGCTCGAGCTCGTCGTCGAGGGCCAGGAACGTTTCCCACACCGGCCCGCCGAGCCGCTCGGCGACCCGTTGTTCCAGGTCCGGCAGCCACTTCCCCTTCCACACCTTGTCCGCGAGGGTGACGAACAGGTCGTCCAAGGTGACGCCGGCCGCGTCCCAGGAGCCGTGCGTCCGCGCGAAGCGCGCCAGCCCCTCCTCGACCCCCTCCGCAAGCAGCAGCCGGTACCCCGCCTCCTCGTGCAACGACCCCGGCCCGGACAGCTCGCCGGGGTGCAGCACCTTCCCGATGTCGTGCGTGGCCGCGCCGAACAGCACCGCCGGGACGTCCACCCGCGGCCCCACCCAGCCGGTCAGCGTGACGGCGACGTCGTGGACCACCCGCAGGTGCGCGCCCAGCCACGGCGACGCGCCCAGGTTCTCCAGCAACGCCCGGGCCCGGGGCGGCAGCGGGGCGAATCCGGGGGCGTCGAGCGCGCGGTCGAGCAACGTCACCCCGCCACCGTAATGAACTTGCCCCGCCCCCGGCCCGGTCACTAGACAGACGCCGTGGAGCTCACCGACGCCGGCCCCGAAGACGCCCCGGAACTGCTGGTCCTGCAACGCTGCTGCTGGGTCCAGGAGGCCATCCTCAACGACACCCTCGACATCCCCGCGCTGCACGAAAGCCTCGAAGACGTGCGCGACTGGACGAAGACGTGGTCGGTGTGGGTGCTGCGGCAGGACCACCGGCTGATCGGCGCCGTGCGCGCCCGCCTGGACGGGGACTGCTGGGAGGTCGGCCGGCTGATGGTCGCACCGGACCTCGCCGGACGCGGGCTGGGCCGGCGGCTGCTCGCCCACGTCGAAGCCCAGGCACCCGCCGAAGCCCGCCGGTTCGCGCTGTTCACCGGGGCGCGCAGCGAGCGCAACATCGCGCTGTACCAGCGGGCCGGTTACCGGCTCACTGACCCGCCCGCGGCCGGCGGCCACATCGCCGGCGCGGTGTACCTGGAGAAGGACGTCACGCTGCGCGAAAACTCCGGTCCGGCCGCCTGACGCTGCGGCGTCGGCTAGATTGCCCGGTGGACTTGGGGGTGACGATGACCGAACCGCGGAGACGGCCGATCCTGTGGATCGCCGGGGCGCTCGTCGCGGCGGGCGCGGTGCTCACCGTCGTGCTGGCCGCCGGCGGCGGGGTGCCCGGTGCGACGGCCGCCGCCCCGGGGCCGACGACCATCGGCGCCCAGTGGCGCTCGTTCCGCGCCGACGTCACCGGCATCCGTCCCGGCCCGGACGAGCGCAGCCTGTTCGTGCAGGTCGCGCTGCCCGGCAAGGACCCCGGCTGCGTCCGTGAGCCGCGGATCGAGCAGGTCGTGGAGGCGAAGACCGACATCCGCGCCGACGTCGTCTACTCGACGCGCCCGGCGGCGGGCGGCTGCCAGGACAAGGTCCCCGCGGAACTGCGGCTGACGACGTCCGGCCCGGTCGCGGACCGGACGGTGATCCTCAACTCCGACACCGGCAACGCCTGGCACAAGCTCGGCGCCGGCTGGGGCCACTGCGACCGCCAGGGCACCTGCGCCCCGCCCGCCGACCACTGCGACCCCGCGTGGATCGGCGCGGCGGTGACCGCCGCGGGCGCCGAAAACCCGGGCACCACCCGCGCCTGCGACCCCGGCTGGCTGCTCGTCGACCTGCTGGTGCGCCAGACCGAGCCGCCGTCCCGCACCGCGTTCCGCTGGAGCGACACGGGATGGACGTCGTTCGCGCAGACCCGGTCCGCCGGCTGCGCGGACATCCTGGCCGCCGACCGGAAGTTCCCGGCCGCGCTGTGCAAGGCGCTGCCCGCGCCCGCTTAACGCAGCTTCTTGACGATCTCCGCGCCGACCGCCTGCACGGCGGCGTCGGTCTCCTCCTGCGGCATCGGCGAGTTGGAGAAGAACCCCTTGTCCCAGCCGGAAACCTCGAGGACCACGACGGTCGTTCCCTCGAGGACGTGCAGTTCCGATCCGCTGAACGCGCTGTCGGTGGCCAGCCGGACCAGCACCGCCTTGTCGCCGAGGCCGCGCACCTCCGTCGGCGGGATCGCCGGCGCCTTCGGCGTGAACAGGTCGTTCGCCTGCTCGCGCGCGCTGGCCCCGGAGTACCGCGTGATCTGGACGTGCATGGTGGCGTCGCGGACGTTCTCGTCCGGTCCCGGCTTCCAGCTGCAGCCCTGCTGCTTGATGCCCGGCAGGTCCTGGGTGCCCTGGCCGGCCAGGACGAAGGTCGGGAAACCCGCCTTCTCCAGCACCGCGGCCGGCACCTGGCACTCGGCGGGCACCGGCGACGACGACGGCGCCGCGCCGGTGCTCGCGAAGTAGTCGCCCGCGAAGATGCCGAGCGGGATGCCCGCGCCCAGCAGCACGACGACGCCGCCGACGATGCCGAGGACCAGCCCGGTCCGCTTCTTCTTCGGCGGCGGCACCGGCGCGCCGTACCCGGCAGGCGGGTAACCCTGCGGCGGGTACCCGGGCGGCGGATACCCCGGCGGATAGCCCGGTTGCGGCGGGTACCCGGGCTGCTGCGGATAGCCCGGGTACCCCTGCTGCCCCTGTCCGTACGGCGGTTGCTGCATCGAGCCCTCCCTCTCGAAGCGCGGTGGATCAGTGCGCGAAGTGGCGCGTCCCCGTCAGGTACATCGTGACGCCCGCCTTCTCCGCGGCCGCGATGACCTCGGCGTCGCGGACCGAGCCACCGGGCTGCACGATCGCGCGGACCCCCGCCTCGACCAGCACCTCCAGGCCGTCCGCGAACGGGAAGAACGCGTCCGACGCGCCGACCGAGCCCTTGGCGCGGTCGCCCGCACGGGCCACCGCGAGCCGCGACGAGTCGACCCGGTTGACCTGGCCCATGCCGACGCCGACGGTCGCGCCGTCGGCGGCCAGCAGGATCGCGTTCGACTTGACCGCGCGCAGCGAGCGCCACGCGAACTCGAGGTCGCGCAGGGTCTGCTCGTCGGCCGGGGTGCCGGTGGCCAGCGTCCAGGCGGCCGGGTCGTCGCCCGGGGCGTCGATCGCGTCGGCGGTCTGCAGCAGGACGCCGCCGGAGATCGGCCGGAACTCGATCGGCGACGCCGGGGCCGCGGGCAGCTTCAGGAGTCGGATGTTCTTCTTGCGCTGCAGGATCTCCAGCGCTTCGGCGTCGAAGTCCGGGGCCAGCACGACCTCGGTGAAGATGTCGGCGATCTGCTCGGCGGCCTCGCGGCTGACCGGCCGGTTCGTCGCGATGACGCCGCCGTAGGCCGAGACCGGGTCGCACGCGTGGGCCTTGCGGTGCGCCTCGGCGACGTCGACGCCGATCGCGATGCCGCACGGGTTGGCGTGCTTGATGATCGCGACGGCGGGCTCGGTGAAGTCGAACGCGGCGCGGCGGGCGGCGTCGGTGTCGACGTAGTTGTTGTAGGACATGGCCTTGCCGTGCAGCTGCTCGGCGTGCGCCAGCCCCGGGTTCTGGCTCTTGTACAGCGCGGCCTTCTGGTGCGGGTTCTCGCCGTAGCGCAGGACGTCGGCGCGTTCCCAGGTGGCGCCGAGGAAGTCCGGGAAGCCGGCGTCGACAGTGTCCTCGTCGGGGGCGTACGCGCTGGCGAACCACGACGCGACCGCCGTGTCATACGCCGCCGTGTGCGCGTACGCCTGCGCAGCGAGGCGCTTGCGGTCCTCGAACTCGAAGCCGCCGTCGGCGACGCGCTCGAGCACCCAGCC
Organism: Amycolatopsis sp. CA-128772; assembly: GCF_002904295.1. Classification (GTDB taxonomy): domain Bacteria; phylum Actinomycetota; class Actinomycetes; order Mycobacteriales; family Pseudonocardiaceae; genus Amycolatopsis. Next base: position 84,139 of record NZ_PPHG01000079.1, on the reverse strand, counting down.
GTAGCGGGCCGGGTCGACGACGACCGCGACGCTGCCGTGGTTCTTCGCCGCCGCGCGGACCATCGCCGGGCCGCCGATGTCGATGTTCTCGACGCAGTCGTCGAAGCTCGCGCCGGACGCGACGGTCTGCGCGAACGGGTACAGGTTCACCACGAGCAGGTCGAACGCCGCGATGTCCAGCTTGCGCAGCTGCTCGACGTGGTCGGGGTTGCCCTGGTCGGCCAGCAGGCCGGCGTGCACGTTCGGGTGCAGCGTCTTGACGCGGCCGTCCAGCGACTCCGGGAAGCCGGTGACCTGCTCGACCGGCGTGACCGGGACACCGGCGTCGGCGATGGCCTTCGCCGTCCCGCCGGTGGAGACGATCTCGACGCCGGCCGCGTGCAGGCCGGTCGCGAGGTCCAGGAGGCCCGCCTTGTCCGAGACGCCGATCAGCGCCCGGCGGACCGGGCGCCGTCCCAGGTCAGTGCTCACGAAATGTCACCTTTCGTCCGTCCACGGTGCAGCCACCGCGGCCGAGTCGCTCGATCGTTTCCACCAGCAGCCTGCGTTCGACGGACTTGATCCGTTCGTGCAGGACGTTCTCGTCGTCGTCGCTCTCCACGACGACCGCCTCCTGGGCGATGATCGGCCCGGTGTCGACCCCGGCGTCCGCGAAGTGCACGGTCGAGCCGGTGACCTTGACGCCGGCCTCCAGCGCGTCGCGGACCGCGTGCATACCCGGGAAGGACGGCAGCAGCGCGGGGTGCGTGTTGATCACCGTGAAGCGGCCGAGGAACTCACTCCCGAGGATCTTCATGAACCCGGCCGAGACGACCAGGTCGGGGCGGTACGCCGCGACGGCCTCGGCCAGCGCCTTGTCCCACGCGGCGCGGTCGGGGTGGTCGGCGACGCGGACGGTGAACGCCGGGATGCTCAGCCGCTCCGCGCGGGTGAGGGCTTCGATGCCGGTGCGGTCGGCGCCGACGGCGACGACCTTGGCCGGGAAGCCGGACCGCCCGGTGGCGTCCAGCACCGCCTGCAGGAGGGTGCCGGAGCCCGACGCGAGCACGACGAGCTTCACCGGGGTGGGCAGCTCCAACCGTTGAGACAGAGCGGGCTCCTTGCCGCGGGCGGTGCGCAGCCGGGCGCACGGCGCTTCACCAGGTCGCGTCAACCCTAACGGTCGCCCTCGCCCGGCTCGACGTCGCCGCAGGTCTCGGTGCCTCCGGTCACAGCGTCGCCGGTCCCGGGGACCCCTTCGCCCGGTTCTTCGAGGCCGAGTTCGGCGTCGGCCTCGGCTTCGAATTCGGCGTCCTCGGCGGAAATCCCTTCGTCCTCTTCGGACGCTTGAGCCGCTTCGAGCTCCTCGACTGCTTCGGACGCTTCTTCGGCGTCGAACTCGTCGGCGTCCTGGAACGCTTCGTTGTCTTCGAGCGCTTCGGGCGGCGGCGCGGGCGGCTCGTGCTCGCCGGCGAAGAACGCGACGAACGAACCCGGGATGACGATCCAGCAGAAGGCCACGACCGACGCGACGCCGACGGGGACGCTCACCGGGTCGAACGGGCCGTCGCCGAGCCGTCCGCCGGACAGCGTGCCCAGCACGACGCAGCCGAGCGCGACGACGGCACCGGCGACCGCGACCGCGCGGATGCGCTGCCCGGGATCGGCGTCGGCCTTGCGCAGCGTCCAGCCGGCCAGCGCGCCGGTCGCCGCGGGCAGCACCAGCAGGGCCGGCCACCAGGCGGCGTGGTGCTCGGGCAGGCCACCGAGCAGCGGGACGCCGGGCACGGCCGCGCCGCGGTAGCCGAACATGCCGACGTCCAGGGCGCCGATCGAGAACCCGGGCCCGGTGACGAACGACAGCGCGGCGGCGACGGCGTTCGGCAGGTACAGCACCGAAAGCAGGAAGAGCCCGAAGCTGGTGCCGAAGCCGGGTTCGTAGACGTCGGCCACCGTCTTCCACGACACCGCGGTCGCGACGGTGAACACGACGGCACCGCAGGCGACCAGCACGGCCAGGCCCAGCGCGCCGGTCCGCAGCCCGCGCAGCGCCAGCGGGTCGAGGCGCTCCGCGACGACGTCCGGCGGCCCGCACGAGCGGGCGACGCCCGCGCACGACGCCGCCGCGGCGAGCAGGCCGGGCACGACGAAGGCGGTCACCGGGTTCGCCGTCACCGAGGAGCCTTGCGCGCCCAGCGCCACGACGAGCCCGAACACCGCGTGCGCGCCCGTGATCGCGACCAGCACCGGCAGCGCCTCGCGGAACGACCGGCAGCCGAGGCGGCGCGCGGCACCGGCCGCCGTCCGCGCGGCCAGCGCGACCGCGCCCAGCGTCGGCAGCAGCGGCAGCATCCCGAGCGGGTGCCCCACGACGTCGAGGCGCACCTGGTGCGCGGCGAGCCAGCCGGGCCCGGCGGCCAGCAGCACGCCGGTGTCGGAGAAGACAGCGCGGCCGGCGGTGAGCGAAATCAGCGCCAGCACGGTCGCGACCGCGGTGTAGCCGGTGACCAGCGGGCCGAAGGCGGCGGCGAGCAACACCCGCACCCGCGCGGGCCGGGAGGGTGCGACGCCGGGTCCGGGGTCGCTCACCGGCTCTTCGGGGGCGTCGGTGAGCAGGTCCATGGTGCGCACCCTGACATCCGCGCTGCTCCGTCCGGGTGAGGCACGCCGCCGCCGGGCCGCGTGACGAACCCAACCCCACCCGGTCGGGTCACCCCCAGACGCAAAACACCCGCTGTGACACGGAGGGTCACAGCGGGTGTCGGCGGAGACGTCAGTTCGACTTGCCGAAGCCACCGGGCGGGGTGCCCGGGTTCTCCGGCGGCGCCTGCTGGAAGAACTGGCCCTGCTGCGGGGCGTAGGTCGTGGCCTGCTGTCCCGGCGGCGGCGTGGTCGACGGCGGGTTCGGCGAGCCGTACTGGCCCGGCTGCGAGAACGGCGCCGACGGCTCGCCGGTGGCGCCGACCGGACCCGGCCCGTGCCCTTGCTGGCCGAACTGCTGGCCGGGCTGGCCGGGCTGGCCGTACTGCTGCTGGCCCGACTGCCCCGGCTGGCCGTACTGGCCGCCGTAGGACGGCGCGGCGGGCTTCGGCGACGGCGGCTTGATGACGTCGTGCTCGATCAGCAGCGCGCCGACCGCGACGACCATCTGCAGGATCCCCAGGATCAGGATGACGGTGACGATGCCCGGGGTCACCGGCAGGGAGACCAGCGCGTCCAGGGCACCGAGCGCGCCGAGGACGCTGAACAGCGCCGCGAACGGCAGCGTCCGCGGACCCTTCGGCAGCAAATGCAGCGCGGCGAGCAGGCCCCCGCCCAGCAAGAACGTCGTCGAGAGGCCGACGGCGGCGTTGTCGGAGAAGCCCAGGAAGTACTGCACGACGCCGAAGACGGCGACGACCAGGGAGAGCAGCACCGGCAGGTTCTGCGGCAGGCCCGCGGCACCGGACGGCGCCTGGTGCGAGGGCGGCTGCTGCGCGGGGAAGCCGCTGGACGGCGGTCCGGGGGGTTGCTGGCCGCCACCCTGCTGGGGGTAGCCGGGCCCACCGCTGGGGAAGGTCATCGATGCACTCCTGTCGGTTCGACCGGCACTCCGGGCGCGCGGGCGCCCGGGGAAAGACGAGGCGGCTTGTGTGCGCAGAACGCTAGCGCACTCGAAGGCCACCAGCCCACCAGACGCGTGAATACCTCTCGCGGTTTCACTTCGAAACGAGGAAAGGCCGGGCACCTTGGCGGTGCCCGGCCTCACCAGGAGCGATGCGGCAACCTCAGCCGAGGTTGTTGTACAGCTCACGCGCCAGGACGGCGGTCTCGCTCGGGGTCTTGCCGACCTTGACGCCGGCGGCCTCGAGGGCCTCCTTCTTGGCGGCGGCCGTACCGGAGGAGCCCGACACGATGGCGCCCGCGTGGCCCATGGTCTTGCCCTCGGGCGCGGTGAAGCCCGCGACGTAACCGACGACCGGCTTCGTCACGTTCTCCTTGATGTAGGCCGCGGCGCGCTCTTCGGCGTCGCCGCCGATCTCGCCGATCATCACGATGACCTTGGTCTCGGGGTCCGCCTCGAACGCCTCGAGGGCGTCGATGTGCGTGGTGCCGATGATCGGGTCACCGCCGATGCCGACCGCGGTCGAGAAGCCGATGTCCCGCAGCTCGTACATCATCTGGTAGGTCAGCGTGCCGGACTTCGACACCAGGCCGATCTGGCCCGGGCCGGAGATGTCGGCCGGGATGATGCCGGCGTTCGACTTGCCCGGGCTGATCACGCCGGGGCAGTTCGGGCCGATGATCCGGGTCGTGCCGCCCTTGGCGACGGCGTGGGCCCAGAAGTAGGCCGAGTCGTGCACCGGGATGCCCTCGGTGATCACCACGGCGAGCGGGATCTCGGCGTCGATCGCCTCGACGACCGCGTCCTTGGCGAACTTCGGCGGCACGAAGATGACCGACACGTCGGCGCCGGTCTCCTTGATCGCCTCTTCGACCGTGCCGAAGACCTTGAGGTCCTTGCCCTCGATGGTGACGGTCTGGCCGGCCTTGCGGGCGTTGACGCCGCCCACGATGTTCGTGCCGGACTTCAGCATCTTGGTCGCGTGCTTCATGCCCTCGGAGCCGGTGAGCCCCTGCACGATGACCTTGCTGTTCTCGTTCAGGAAGATCGACATCTTCACGCACCTGCCGCGGCGAGCTCGGCAGCCTTGTCGGCCGCGTTGTCCATTGTGTCCACCACGGTGACCAGCGGGTGGTTCGCGTCGGCCAGGATCTGGCGACCCTCGACGACGTTGTTGCCGTCCAGGCGGACGACCAGCGGCTTGCTGGCCTCGTCGCCCAGGATCTTCAGGGCTTCGACGATGCCGTTCGCCACCGCGTCGCAGGCGGTGATGCCGCCGAAGACGTTGACGAAGACGCTTTTCACGTCGGTGTCGTTGAGGATGACGTCCAGCCCGGCCGCCATGACCTCGGCCGACGCGCCGCCGCCGATGTCGAGGAAGTTCGCCGGCTTCACGCCGCCGTGCTTCTCGCCCGCGTACGCCACGACATCCAAAGTGGACATGACGAGGCCCGCGCCGTTGCCGATGATGCCGACCTGGCCGTCGAGCTTGACGTAGTTGAGGTTCTTGGCCTTGGCCTTCGCCTCGAGCGGGTTCTCCGCTTCCTTGTCCACCAGGGCCTCGTGGCCCGGCTGGCGGAAGTCCGCGTTCTCGTCGAGGGTGACCTTGCCGTCGAGGGCGATGATCTTGTCCTGCGGGTCGCGGACCAGCGGGTTGACCTCGACCAGGGTGGCGTCCTCGGAGACGAAGGTCTCCCAGAGCTTCACCACGACGTCGGCGGCTTCGTCGATGATGTCGGCCGGGAAGTTGCCGGCCTTCAGGATCTCGAGCGCCTTCGCCTTGTCGACACCGGTGATCGCGTCGACCGGGATCTTCGCGAGCGCTTCGGGGCGCTCGACCGCGAGCTGCTCGATCTCCATGCCGCCCTCGGAGGACGCCATCGCCAGGAAGGTCCGGTTGGACCGGTCCAGCAGGAAGGAGAAGTAGTACTCGGACGCGATGTCCGAGGCTTCGGCCACGAGCACGCGACGCGTGATGTGACCCTTGATGTCGAGGCCGAGGATGGCTTCCGCCTTCTCCTTCGCCTCGTCCGGCGTCTGGGCCAGCTTGACGCCGCCCGCCTTGCCGCGGCCGCCGACCTTCACCTGCGCCTTGACGACGACCTGGTTACCGATCTGCTCCGCGGCGGCCTTGGCTTCTTCGGGGGTGCTAGCCACGGCACCCGGCAGAACCGGTACTCCGTGGGCGGCGAAGAGATCCCTCGCCTGGTACTCGTAGAGGTCCACTACTCCAGTCTCCTGACGACACGCCACTGCAGGTGGTCCGCGACCGGACCGCGCTGTCGGACCAGTCGAGGTTAGCGACCTGCGCAGACGCAGGGCACTCCGCACCTGGTGAAGTCGGTCACCGTGCGCGGTCAGGCGGTGCTTCAGCGGTGTGAGACCGCCCACCGGAGAGCCGTTCCAGGGTTTCCGCGGCGGTTTCGGCGGTGAAGACGGGAACGGGCCCGAGCTCGTCTTCCAGCCCTTTGGGCGGCCCGGCGCCGAGCACGCCGACCGCGTCCGGGTCTTCCTGTTCGGCGGTGCGCAGGATCTGCTCGGCGGTGTCCAGGGGGCCGGCGTGGACGACCTCCACGCCGTCGTCGCGCAGCCGGCGGGCCAGTGCGACGGCGGCCGGGTCCGGCCGGGTGAACTCGACGAGCAGCACCCGCGGCCGGTCACGCTGCACGACGTCCTCCGGCGCCCGCCATACCGGCCGCGACGAGCAACGCGGCCGTGGCGGCGAGCGCGAGCCAAAACCCGGTGGCCGGGCTCGCCCCGCCGAGCGAGCCGCCGACGAGCGGCAGTTCGGCGGCGTGCAGTCCGGTGAGCAGGGCGGCGCCGGCGAGCAGCGCGGCGGCCGGCCTGGGCCGGGACCGCGTCGCGAGCGCGGCGGCACCGGCGACGACCGCGGCGGCGGTCAGCAGTCCCCACGAAGGGGTGTCGAACCGGGACCAGAGCCCGGGCGCGACGTAGCCGGGAAGGGTGAAGACGGGCAGCCCGAACGCGGCGACGGCCAGCACGGCCCCGGCCACGACGACGGCGAGGTTCCTGGTTTCGGCGGTCCCCTCCCCCGCGTCCTCGCGTTCGACGACCCCGGTCCCGGCGGCGGCGAGCGCGGCGAGGGCGGCGAGCACGAGCGCGGCGAACGTCCAGGCGGCGCCGGCCCCGAGGTCGTAGCTGAAGACGGGCGCGGCGGCACCACCGAAGCCGGCGAGGTTGCCGGCCTGGGTGGCGGTGAGCGCGGTGTTGAGGACGGCGGTGCCGGCCAGCACGATCCCGGCCCAGGCGACCCCCAGGACGGGCCGCGCGACGGCGGCGGTCCCGGGCACGAGCAACCCGGCGGCGGGCACGGCGAGCACGACCGCGGCGACGAGGAGGAACCACCGAGCGGGACTGTCGGCGGCGGCACTGACCGGCGCGGTGGCGCCGGGGTTCAGCGCGGTGACGGCGACCTGGGGCGCGAAGGCCCCGATGAGCGCGGCGAGGGCGGTGGCGAGGCCAAGCAGGCCGGTGGTCAGCCGCCACCAGAAGAGACCGGGCAGTTTCGCGCCGCCATCGAGCTCGGCGGCGGGTTTTTCGGTGAGCCGCGTGGCCGCGAGCCCGCCGACGGCGGCCGTCGCGAGGAGGGCGAGCACGGGCCCCCAGCTGACGTGCAGATCATCGCGGAAGAGCCCGGCCAGCACGGGCGGGAGGGCAACCGCGAAGGTGGCGGCGGCCAGCCCACCGAGCGCCCCGCGCGCAACGAGCTCATCGGGAGCGGCGAGCGCAAGGGCGGCGGCCAGCGGCAACGCGGCGGCGAGCAGCAGGTAGCCGCCGAGGGCGGGCCAGGGACCTTCGAAGGCGGAACGGGCGAGCAGGAAGCCGTTGTCGGACTGGACGGGAGCGGTCAGCAACCCGACGGCGGCGGCGACACCGAGCAGCGGGACGAGCAGCCGCCACCGCCGCCGTTCGGGTTCGTCGTGACTGCGCAGGGCCCGCCAGGCGAGCCCACCGGCGACGAGGGTGAGGAGGTGCCCGGCCACGAGCAGCCAGAACCCGGCACCGACGGCGGAGCTGCCGAGGAACCGGTCCGGGAGGTAGAGCTCGGGCCGGATGGTGAGGGGTCCGTTGACGGCGAATTGGAGATCGAGGACCAGCCGCCCGGGGGCGAGCGCGGCGAGGCCGAGGAGAAGGCCACCGCCGAGGGCGGGTTTCCGTGAGCCGAGCCACCCGGCGGCGACGACGGGGGCGAGCGCGAGGAGGGCGAGCCAGGGCCAGCTGGCGAACCCCGGGGCGGCGGCTGGGGAGATGGGGATGACGGCGCCGGCGGTCAGGGCGAGGGCGCCGAGGGTGGCGAGGAGGAGGGCGGGGGTGAGGGATTTGGGGGCGTCGGCCCAGGTGGCTTCCGGGCCTTCGAGGGGATTGGCGCGGGACGGCTCGGTGTTGGCGCGCGGGGGCTTGCCGGGCGCGGACGCGCTTCGGGTTGCTCGCGCGCTGCGGCGCTCGCCGGCGGTGGGGCGGGGGCGGGCTGGGGCGGCGGGGTCGCCCGCGGGGACTTGCGGTGCGCCGGGAGCGGTGCCGGCGGCCGGCTGGGGGCGCGACGGCTCGGCGGAATCGCCCGCGGCACCTTGCTCCGGCACAGCCCGGCCAGCGCCTGCGGCATTCGAGGCGCGCTCGGCAGTGTCACCCGCGGCGCCTTGAGGGGCAGCCGGCGCGCTGCTGGCAGCGGGCTCAGGGCGTAAGGGATCGCCAGCACCGCCCGCGGCGCCTTGCGGGGTGGCCGGCGCGCCGGCGGCAGCCGGGTCGCCGGCGGCAGCCGGGTCGCCGGCGGCAGCCGGGTCGCCGGCGGCAGGCGGGTCGGGGCGCTCGGCGGGCTCTGGCTCAGTCCGACCGGCGCGGGATGCTTCCGGGCGTGGTGGCTCCGCGGTCCCCTCCGGGGTCAGGTGCTCGGTGGGGTCCTGCGCTGCCTGACCGGTGCCGGGCGTGGGCTTTTCGGCTCCTGCCTGGGTGGCGGCAGGGTCTTCCGAGGGGCCGGGGGCGCTTCCGGTGGGGGGCTCTGAGCGTGGGGGCATATTGCCCGCGAACCTAGCAAGCTCAGGCCGCTGCGGAGCCGTGGGCGGGGCGCGAGTCGTCGAAAGGGCCTCAACCCTCTGGCGCAATCCGTTATTCCCGGGCGTGACCGTCTCCGAGACCGTTTGCGGCCTCTCGACAGCCCTTCACCACCCCTTGACGCTGTAAGGCAAGTCACACCGAACGCCGTAATCCCCCTCTAACTTTGGGTGATTTCCACAGGTGAGCGCGTCGCAGACTCCACCCGTTCGGCCGACGCGGGGGGCACGTCTTGCCGACAGCGGTACCCCTTCGTTACTGTCCCGGGGTCCCCATTACAGTCAGGTCACGAAGTAGGACGCCGAGCAAACCACCCCCGAGGTTGGCTCACCGGGTTCCCCCGCCCGCAGTCCTCGACCCGGCTCCCCGACGATGGAAGGCCCTGTCTTGGCTTCACACCGCTCCCCCGGCGGCCAAGCTCCTTCCCCGGCACTGAAGGACGCACTGGAAGGTGCGGTCGTTCGTGTCCGGGGTGCGCACCGCATCGCCCCGCCCTCTTCGGCCCTTCGCGGCCGTGTCGTGGTTGCCGCCGTTGCGGCTGGTGCGTTCGCCGCCGCCGCTGCGGGTTCGACCCTCAAGACGGTCACCGATTCCGACGCCGCCTTCACGCCCCTGGCCAACAGCCAGGACGCCAGCGCTTCGCTGACCGCGGGAGGTGCGGGCTCCGGGGGCGCCCCGGAACTCCTGCCGACCGGCCACACCGTCGACGCCTCCGCCGAAGCCGCGAAGCTCGCTGACAGCGCTTCTGTCACGCAGGCCCGTGAGCAGCGCGAAGCCGACGCCGCCAAGAAGGCCGCCGAAGAAGCCGCTCGGCCCAAGACCTGCCTGCCCGCGCACGGCACCTTCAGCTCGGGCTTCGGTGCCCGGTGGGGCACGAGCCACCTCGGCATCGACATCGCCAACGCCATCGGCACCCCGATCTACGCCGCCTCCGACGGCACCGTGATCGAGGCCGGCCCCGCCAGCGGTTTCGGCCTCTGGGTGCGGGTCCAGCTCGACGACGGCACCATCCAGGTCTACGGCCACATGAACAGCTTCTCCGTCAAGGAGGGCCAGAAGGTCAAGTGCGGCCAGCAGATCGCCGAGATCGGCAACCGCGGCCAGAGCACCGGCCCGCACCTGCACTTCGAGGTGTGGCAGAACGGCACCAAGAAGATCGACCCCCGGCCCTGGCTGGCCGCGCGCGGCATCGTCATCTGATCCACCCGGAGTTCGCCCGCCAACCGGCGCCACCAGCGCGCCCGCCAGCGGAACCCCGGCCGTGAAGCGGATCCCGGCCGGGACGCAGCGCGCAGCCACCACCGGCGAAGAGCGCTGAAGGCACGCGCTCCGCCGAGCTGCTCGCGAACTGGAACCGGTCACAAGATCATGGTTCACCGCTGAGGGCCCTACGCAAACACCCGCATCGGGTGACCCTTCCCGGCCGGGCGAACGCCGTCGGACGGCATCGGGCCGTTCCGGCGTGATCCCGCGGGAAGCCGCCCTGAGCCGCAGCGGGACTCGCCGGAACCCCGGAACCGCACCGAGGCCGCAAACAGCCGTCCACAAGCCGCTCAGCGCCCGGAACCGCCTACCGCAGCCCGCCCGGCAGCCGGCGGATGAAGTAAGCCACCGCGACCTGCCACACCGTGCACAGCTCCGCCGGCCGCCGCACCGGCAGCCAGCCCCAGGGCGCAGCTGCCCCTGCGCCCCCAATGGAGCGGACACGCGCGCCACTCCGGGCCCTGGTCGTCCAGCGGCGTCCCCGGCCGCAGGTGACACAACGCCCGTCCGCGCCGAGCTCGTGCTGCCTGAGCAGCGCCCGCCAGGCGGCGGCCAGCCGGCACGCCTCCGCTCCCGCATGCGGAGGGATGCTCGGAGCCCCCGAAGGCTCCCGACCCCGATCCGGAACCGTCGTCCCCACGACTTCCCGTAGGTAATTTCGTACCCCTTCGGCCAGCAGCCCAAACAGCACCGGGTCCACACCACATTACCCCCTCCGTCGAACGCGTGTTCGATCACGGGGTCAGTTGTACCGGGTGGGTACGACGATTCCGGCGGCGATCGCCGGGATCGCCGCCGGATTCACTCGACCGGGTTGCCTAGAGCTTCACCATCGGGACGCTGCCGATCAGCATCAGGCGGACCTTGCCCGCCGCGCCGAAGTCGATCGTGGCCGTGGCGCGCGGGCCGACGCCGTCGCAGGAGATGACCGTGCCGAGGCCGTACTTGTCGTGGCTGACCCGGTCGCCGACGTCCAGCTTCAGCGCCACGGTGTCCTTCCAGCCCTTGCCGAACGACGGCGTGCCCGAAGAAGACGGCGAGGACGACCGGCGGCCGCCCCAGGTGGTCGCCGCCCGCGGTGTCCCGCGCGAGCCGGACCCGAACGAGCCGAAGCCGCCGCTGGACGGCTCCAGCCGCCGCCAGTCGACGAGGTCCGGCGGCAGCTCGTCGAGGAACCGCGAAGCCGGGTTCATCGACGGCTGGCCCCACGCCGACCGCGTGATCGCGCGCGAGACGTACAGCCGCTTCCTGGCCCGCGTGATCGCGACGTACGCGAGCCGCCGCTCCTCCGCCAGTTCCGTCGGGTCGCCCAGCGCCCGCATGTGCGGGAAGACGCCGTCCTCCCAGCCGGTGCAGAACACGACCGGGTACTCCAGGCCCTTCGCGGTGTGCACGGTCATCAGCGTGACCACGCCCGCGCCGCCGTCGCCTTCTTCGCCGCCGTCGGGCGAGGGCACCGAGTCGGCGTCCGCGACCAGCGACACGCGTTCGAGGAACGCCGGCAGCGAACCCGGCGCCGGCACGCCGTCTTCGACGACCAGCTCGGCGTTCTCGTCCGCGACGACCTCGGCGGTGATCTCGGTGAACTCCCGCGCCACCGTGACGAGCTCGTCCAGGTTCTCCACCCGCGTGTGGTCCTGCGGGTCGTCCGACTCCTCGAGTTCGACGCGGTAGCCGGTCTTCTCCAGCACCGCTTCCAGCACGTCGTGGACCTCGGCGCCGTCGGTGATCAGCACGCCCAGTTCGTCGAGCATCGCCACGAACCCGGAGATCGCCTTGACCGAGCGCGGGTTCAGCAGCGGCACCTTGCCCTCGACGGCGTCCCGCAGCGCCTGCGCGAAGGAGATCCGCTCGCGCTCGGCGTGCGTCGCCACGACGGCTTCCGCGCGGTCGCCGATGCCGCGCTTGGGCACGTTCAGCACGCGCCGCAGGCTGACCGTGTCCTCCGGGTTCGCCAGCACGCGCAGGTACGCGATCATGTCGCGGACTTCGCGCCGCTCGTAGAACCGCACGCCGCCGACGACCTTGTACGGCAGGCCGAGCCGGATGAAGATCTCTTCGAAGACGCGGGACTGGTTGTTGGTGCGGTAGAAGACGGCGACGTCCGAGTAGTCGGCTTCGCCCTTCTCCGCCAGCGCGTCGATTTCGCCCGCGACGAACGCGGCTTCGTCGTGGTCGTTGTCCGCGACGTAGCCGACGATCTTCTCGCCGTCGCCCGAATCCGTCCACAGCCGCTTCGCCCGGCGGTTGGGGTTCCGCTCGATGACGGCGTTGGCCGCGGACAGGATCGTCTGCGTGGAGCGGTAGTTCTGCTCCAGCAGGATGGTGTGCGCGTTCGGGAAGTCCCGCTCGAACTCCTCGATGTTGCGGATCGTCGCGCCGCGGAAGGCGTAGATCGACTGGTCCGCGTCACCCACGACGACCAGCTCGGCCGGCTCGACGCCCGCGTCGTTCGGCGCCGTCCCGGCCAGCTCGCGGACCAGCGTGTACTGCGCGTGGTTCGTGTCCTGGTACTCGTCGACCAGGACGTGGCGGAAGCGCCGCCGGTAGTACTCGGCGACGTCCGGGAACGTCTGCAGCAGCGAGACCGTGCGCATGATGAGGTCGTCGAAGTCGAAGGCGTTGGCCTGGTTCAGCCGCCGCTGGTACTCGCCGTAGACCTCGGCGACGCGGCGCTCGAGGTCGTTGCCCGCGTTCGCCGCCGCGGTCTCCGGGTCGGTGAGCTCGTTCTTCAGGTTCGAGATGTGCACAGCGAGCGTGCGGGCGGCGTAGCGCTTCGGGTCGATGTCGAGGTCCCGCGCCACGAGCGTGATCAGCCGCTTGGTGTCGTCGGAGTCGTAGATCGAGAAGCTCGACGACATGTCCAGCGTTTTGGCTTCACGGCGCAGGATCCGCACGCACATCGAGTGGAACGTCGACACCCACATGGCGTTCGCGCGGCGCCCGACGAGCGCGGCGACGCGCTCGCGCATCTCGGCGGCGGCCTTGTTGGTGAACGTGATCGCCATGATTTCGCCGGGGTGCACCCGGCGTTGGCCGAGCAGGTAGGCGATCCGGCGGGTCAGCACCCGGGTCTTGCCCGATCCCGCGCCCGCCACCACCAGCAGCGGGCCACCGGCGTGGGTGACGGCTTCGCGCTGGGCGGGGTTGAGGTCGTCGAGCAGCTCGGCCTGCCCGCCGGCGGCGGGCTTGCGCACAGGGTTCGCGGCGGGGAGATCGAAGAGGGTGTCCATCGTGCGTCCACGCTACCCCGGGTGGGTAGGAGTGCGGCACAGCGTGCCGGGCGCGGCTACGACGCCGGGCGTACCAAGAGGTGTCGCCTGCCGTCCGACGCGCCGGCGGTCCCGCGCGCGGAGCATCGACGGACATGGAAGACACCCACCCCGCCCGCGTCCGGGCCGCCGACGCCGATCGCGAACGCGTCGCCACCGCCGTCCAGCACGCCGGCTCCGAAGGCCGGCTCACCCTCGAAGAGGTCGAAGAGCGCCTCACCCACGTCTACTCCGCGCGGTTCACCGACGAGCTCACCGCGCTCACCGCCGACCTGCCGCGGCCCGCGCCGCCGCGGCCCGGCTTCCCGCTCGGCCGCGACGCGCTGCGGCGGCATCCCGCGCTGCGGCTGCACCTCGCCGTCGTGGTGGCGATCGCGGCCGTCGCGATCGTCCGGTGGGTCGTGCTGGGCACCGGGTTCTTCTGGCCGGCCTTCCCGATGTTCTGGCTCGCGGTGAGCCTCTTGGTTCATGCTCGGGTGCGCGCGTTCCGGGAACGGCCCGGCGCCGCTGTGCCATACTGAGCGTGTGCGGCACCACGCAGAGCGATTTTTTTACGGGACCCGGACTCCGGCTCCCGTGATCGCGTAGTGCCCGAACCGCCATCACGCCAGCCCCGGAGTCCACGGACCCGGGGCTGTCGCCGTCCCTGGGACCGGGTCCGGGCTTCGAGAAAGAGGTCCCGATGAACGCACACGCCACGAACGCCGACGGCCAGCCCGCCGAGCACACCCCCGCGGGCGACGACATCGCCTCGCTGCGCGAGGAGATCGACCACCTCGACAAGGAAATCCTGCGGCTGGTGAAGCGCCGGGTCGAGGTGTCCAAGACGATCGGCGCCGCGCGGATGGCCGCCGGCGGCACGCGCATCGTCTACAACCGCGAGATGGACGTGCTGGCGCGCTACCGCGAGCTCGGCCCGGACGGCCGGCAGCTGGCCATGGCGCTGCTGAACCTGGGCCGCGGGCGGCTCGGCCGGTAACGGTTGCCCGAATTCGGGGACTTCCCCGAGGCAGGGGTGGCCCTCTTGCGGGCAGACTGGGGTCATGGACTGGCTCGTGAACCTCATCGCCGTCATCGTCGCGCTCGCGAGCGTGCTGGCCGCGCTGGGCCATGTGGGGTATCTGGCGCTGCTGAACAACGCGGCGGGTAAGCGTGCCGGGGGCGCTCCGGTCGCGCAGTACGTCAAGAGCCGCTGGGCCGTTGCCGGCGGTACCACCGCGGCTTCGCTGTTCGCCTGGTTGCTCACGGCCGGCGGACCGACGCTGGACGTCTTCGCGATCATCGTCGCCGCGGGTAGCGGTGTGGTGGCGACGAAGGCGCTGCAGTCCACGCGGGACCGTTACCGCACGGGAGGCTGAAGCGCCTGATCAGGGCCGATTTCCCTGCGTGAAACTTCGCTGCGTGACCATCGCCCGTTCGGTCGCGCCCGACCGAGTGAAACCTCTGCAACTTGCAGGTTTGGGGGCGACTTTCTCCGCCGGATGCTCCTAGGGTTGTCGCCGTGAGGACCCTTGCGTCTGGGTCGGGCAACGCCCGCAGGACGCGCGGGGGCACTGGCCCCGCGCGCCCGCTGTTGCGTGCGCGTGCATTTGCGCAGGATTCCGAACAGGATTCCGCGCGTGAGGGTGCTCCGATCGGGTCGTCCGGCGGGCGGGTGGCGTCAGGAGTGCACGGCCGGGTGGTCGAGCCCACATGAGTCACGGCACGGAGTTCCACGGACGCGGCACCGCGCCCGCGCATCCCGGACGGCACCGGCGCGGCGGCGCGGAGAGCTGGACGCCGCCGTTGCCGCAGCACCGCCCGGTGCGCCACCACGCGGCCGGGCAGGTTCCGCAGAAGCAGGCCAAGGAGCACCACGGTGGTGGTGCGGTGGCTGATCCGGCCGGCTCCGCCCCGCAGCGCTACGCCATGCGGTACGGCGGGGGTGGCGCGACGGCCGACCCGGAGTACTTCAGGCGGCAGGATTCCGGCGCGGCCCCGGCGGACCCGGCGACCGGCGGCTGGGAGGCGCAGCAGTACTTCATGCGGCACGGCTCCGGCGCGGAATCGCAGGCCCCGGCGACGGGCGGCTGGGGCTCACAGCACTACGACTCCGGCCCGGTGCCGGCCGATCCGGCGATGGCCGGTTCCTTCGCGCAGCGGCGCACCGCCTTTCCCGCGCCGGCCGATCCGGTGATGTCCGGCTCGCCACACCACTCCTTCCGGCGCCCCGCGGCGGACGACCCCGTGATGTCCGGCTCGCTTCCGCTGAACCACCCCCTGCAGCGCCACACCGGCGGCCCGGCCGATCCGCCGGTTTCCGGCTGCCTGCCGCTGCCCCAGCCGTCCCTTCCGCAGCCGTCGCTGCCGCAGCCGCGGGATGGGCGGCCGCTCTTCCCCTCCGCGCACGGCAGTCTCCCCCTCGATGGCATCGATGCCCCCGAGGACGAGGAAGGCTCCCGGGAAGACCAGGCCGCCCGGCGGACCCGCGTCTCGCTCGCCTCCCCCACCCCGCGTGGGGTCGACGTCGACGAAGACGACGCCCGGATCTACTCCGCTCCGCCCATCGATGGGCTCGGCGGCTTCACCATCGGGTCCGTGCCCGCGTCCGTCACGCCGCCCAAGACCTGGCGGAAGGCCGCCTGGTTCGCCACCGGTGCCTCCGGGGCCGTCGTCGTCGGGCTGCTGTGCGCCGGGTCCTTCCTCGTCGGGAAGCCGCCCGTGGACCAGGCCGTGCAAGGGTCGTGGCCCGGCTACCAGGGCGTTCCCACCATTGCCGATCCCACCGGGGAACACCGGCCGCCCACTCAGGGTGGGGCCGCGCCCGGGCCGGAGTCCGCGTCGCGGCCGTCGAGTGCCGATGGGAAGCCGGAGACCAGCGGGGGTGGGGCCGGGCCCGTCGACGGGGCCGCGCCGCCGCCGCCGGCCGGGAGCACCGAGGCGCCCGCGAGCGCCACCAGCCGGCCCGCCACCGTCGACCGGACGCCGCGGAAGCCGCCCGTCACGCCCGCCCAGCGGGAGACCCCGGTGAAGCCGCCCTGGTGGTACTCCTTCCCGCCGGACGCCCAGACCATGGGGGACAACTCGGAGAAGTTCTTCAACACCGTCACCACCGACCCCTCCGCGGCGTCGTCGGTGACCACCGGCGAGCTGCACGACCAGGGGCCGCAGGCCCTCGCCCGGCGGTACGCGGGCATCGCGTACTTCGAAGTCAAGAAGGTCAGCATCGACCAGCAGCGTGGCGTCACCGTCAACACCGTCGAGGTCACGCACACCGACGGCACCAAGACGGTCGAACAGCGCACCCTGACCTTCGGCGACGGCGACAAGATCACTGCTGACGGTCAGTAGCCACGCCTGCACGTGCGGTTCGCCCGTTCTGATGCACGTGCGGTGCGCCGAGCGGTTATGCCTGGTCCGGGTGGGTGACATAAGCTGCCGCTCGTCGTATCGCGACGGCATTCCGGCGACAGAGCCTGGTGGTCGCCGTCCGCACAGGGTTACCTGACGACAGCGGATCCGGAACCGGCCACGAACCGGCCAACCGGACCAACGGAGACCCGGCCGAACGGCGGGTACCCGTCCCCGGCACCCAGAGCGAGGACTTTCGTGCTTGATCGGCAGCGCACACGGCGTGAAGCACCGCACGCCGTCCGCGTCGAGGACGTCATCCCGGCCGAGATCCTGGACGGCGTCGCCGACGCCGACCGTGACCACCTCGAGCAGGTCTTCCGCGACCCGCAGCGGTTCCTGCCGCCGCGGACCGAGGCGGCCCGCGAGCCCGAGCGGGCCGACGACGCCGGGGAGCCGGAAAGCCGTCTCGCCCGCCGCGCGAAGCTGACCGGGCTCGTCGCCGCCGGTGCGCTCGTCGCCGGGGCCGTGATCGCCGCTCCGATGCTGACCAGCTCGCACCGCGCCGCGTCCTCGGGCGGCCAGTCCACGCCCGCCGGGTTCACCGGCGCCGCGGAGCTCGGCGGCCTCGCCGTCCCGCAGCGCCAGGCCGGTGGCGGCGCTCCGGAGCAGCGCGGGACGACGACGCCGGGCACGCCGGCCGACGACACGCCGTCGACCGGCCACCCGGCGAACGGCACCCCGCGGGTCCAGGCCGCGCCCGCGCCGGCCACGTCGATCCCGGACCAGGCGGCCGACGCGCGCAGCGCGAGCCGCAAGATCCAGGCCGTCAAGGACTTCTACGCCGCGATCGCGCGGAACTCGGCGGGCGCGCTCGCCCTGCTGAGCCCGGCGCTGGCCGACGGCACGGCGGGCGAGCTGGTCCGCACCTGGAGCTCGATGGACGCCATCGACGTCCAGGAGGCCGACACGCAGATCAAGCCGGACGGCTCGATCCTCGCGGTCGCCACGCTGCACCGGCCGGACGGCGCGCTGGTGCGCGTCACCCAGCTGTTCCGGGTCGCCGACACCGGCGGGCTGATCACCGAAGCCGAGCTCGTCTCGGCCCAGTACATGTAGCCCTCGGCGATCACCCCTTCACCCGTGGTTCAAGTGCCTGTACCGGATTCGTGTGCGCAGAGTGAGCGCCTAGCCTTGTCACGGGCCGGTCTCCGTGAAGCCGGCACGCAGCCCACGACATGTGCATACGCTCCAGCGAAGCGGCGTACACGTGGCCGCGTCACCAGGCACCGATCCTCACGCCCTGGTGAAGTCGGAGCCCAAAGGGAGGTCGCGTGAGCGACGAGGGTCGTCTGGTCGCCGATCGGTACCGCATCGTCGGCCGGATCGGCACGGGCGCGATGGGGGCCGTCTGGCAGGCGCACGACGAGGTCCTGGGCCGCACCGTGGCCATCAAGCAGCTCCTGCTCCAGCCGCACCTGGACGAGCACGACAAAGAAGACGCCCGCCAGCGGACGATGCGCGAGGGCCGAATCGCGGCCCGGCTGCACCACCCCAACGCGATCTCGGTGTTCGACGTCGTCACCGACGACAACGGGCAGCCGTGCCTGATCATGGAGTACCTCAACTCCACCAGCCTGGCCGCCGTGCTTCAGGAACGCCGCACGCTGCCGCCGACCGAGGTGGCGCGCATCGGCGCCCAGGTCGCCGCGGCGCTGCGCGAGGCGCACGCGGTCGGCATCGTGCACCGCGACATCAAGCCGGGCAACATCCTGCTCGGCGGCAACGGCGTCGTGAAGATCACCGACTTCGGCATCTCGCGCGCCAAGGACGACGTCACGGTCACCAAGACCGGGATGATCGCCGGCACGCCCGCCTACCTGGCCCCCGAGGTCGCCATCGGCGGCGACCCCGGCCCGGAGTCCGACGTCTTCTCCCTCGGTTCGACGCTGTACGCGGCGTGCGAGGGCCAGCCGCCGTTCGGGCTGTCCGAGAACACGCTGAGCCTGCTGCACGCGGTCGCGGCCGGGCAGATCAACCCGCCGCGCCAGTCCGGGCCGCTGGCCAGCGTGCTGGCCGTGCTGCTGCACCCGGACATCGAGCACCGGCCGACCGCCGAAGAGTGCGAGGAGCTGCTCGCGGCCGTCGCGCGCGGCGAGACGCCGCTCGGCGGCCCTGCCGACGAGACCATGCTGGCGCCGTCCGCCGGCGTCCTCGGCGCGGCCGCCGTGGCCGACCCGAACGCGACCCAGATGTTCGACGAGATCCCCGTGGGCCACTCGGGCACGCTGCTCAACGGCGGCGGGGCCCCGACGCAGGCTGTGCCGTTCTACGACGAGGACGACTACCCGGAGGCCACCGGCTACCCGGAGGACGACTACGACGGGTACGGCCGCTACCGCGAGGACGACCACCACGCGGCCGGGGGCGTGCCGCCCGGGCTGGCCGCGACCCGCGCCGTGCCGGTGCCGCCGCACGAGCAGGGCGGGTACGAGGACGACTACGACGATTACGACGACGAGCCCGCCCCGCCGCCGCCCCGGTCGCGGCCGCAGATGAGCCCGGTCGACGACGACCAGGGCAAGCCCGGCGCGTGGAAGCGCCCGGCGATCATCGGCGGGGTCGTGGTCGTGGGCCTGGTCGCGCTCGTCGTGTGGCTGCTGAGCCCGAACAACCCGGAGGCGCCGGCCGCGCCGATCTCCAGCCCCAAGCCGTCGCCGGCCGCGACGTCGGAGACGCCGACGCCCACGGAAGACACGTCCTTCAGCACGGCCGACGTGCCGCCGCCGGTCACGGAGCAGAGCTCGTCGTCGAAGAAGGCGACGACTTCGCGGAGCTCCGAACCGCAGGAGACCACCACGCCGAAGTCGACTCCCAAGACGACACCGCCTCCGGAGTCGACGCCGAAGACGACACCGACCGACACGACAACCGGTGGCGCGACTTCCAGCGCTGCCACCGGCGGATGATCGAGGACCGTCTTGAGTTCTGAGGGAACCATCGTCGGCGGCCGGTTCCGGCTGGACCAGCCGATCGGCCGCGGGCGCGCCGGCATCGTGTGGCTGGCGTTCGACACGCGGCTGTTCCGGACCGTCGCGATGAAGCGGATGTACCTGCCGGTCGGCGCGGGCGAGCGGGCCGAGCAGGCGCGCGCGGCCGCCATGCAGGAGGGCAAGGACGCCGCCCGGATCGAGCACCCCAGCGCGATCAAGGTGTTCGACGTGCTGCCCGACGGCCAGGACGTCTGGCTGGTGATGGAGTACATCCCGTCCCGCAGCATGGCGACGTTCCTCGCCGAGCACGGCCGGCTCACCCCCGACCAGGCGGCGCAGCTGGGCATCCAGCTCGGCAACGCGCTGGCGGCCATCCACGCGGCCGGGTTCGTGCACCGCACGCTCGAGCCGGGCACCGTGCTCCTGGCCGACGACGGCGGCGTGAAGCTCACCGACATCGGCATCAGCGGCGGCGGGCCGCACGCGGCGTACGTGGCGCCGGAAGTCGCGCGGGGACTGCCGCCGACACCGGCTGCGGACGTCTTCTCCCTCGGCGCGACGCTGTACACGTCCGTCGAGGGCGTGCCGCCCTTCGGGGACGACGGGCAGTCGTCCGAACGGCCGCCGCAGAACTCCGGCGTCCTCACCGAGGCGCTGCGCAAGATGCTGCGCACGGACCCGGCGACCCGGCCGACGATGACGGACACCGTCCGCTCCCTGAAGGCGATCACCGAAGGCCGCGAGACGGCGTTCATCCCGCCGACCGCCCCCGGGATCCCGCCACCGCCGCCCCCGCCGTTCAACCCGGGGCTGGCGCCCGCGGCGCCGCCGATGCCACCGATGCCGCCGTCGGGACCGCAGTACCAGCAGCAGCCGCCGGTCGCCGCGCCCGGCTTCTCCGCGGCGGAGCAGACGCAGCGGATGCAGCCGGTACCGCCGCCGACGCAGTACGCGCCGCCGCCCGCGCCCGGCGCTCAGCCGCACGCCCAGGCCCAGGCCCAGGCGTGGAACCTGCCGGTGTCGAAGAAGACGCTGGTCACCGTGGCCGCGATCCTCGCGGCGGTGCTGGTCGGGATCCTCGTCACCGAGCTGTTCTTCGTCTAGGCGACCTTGGCGGTGGCCGCGCGCATGGCTTCCAGCAGCGTGCGGACCGCCGGGTGCCCGTAGGCCCGGGACGCCACCGCGGCGTGGATCGCGCGGACCGGCTCCGGGTGGCGGATCCGGCGGACGACCACGCCGGGGTGCTGCGCGCCGAGGCCCAGTTCGGGGATCAGCCCGACGCCGATGCCGGCGGCGACGAACCCCTGCGCCGTCTGGTAGTCCTCGGACTCGACCACGACGTTCGGCGCGAAACCCGCGGACGCGCACGCGCCGAGCAGGATGTCGCGGCAGACGCCGGGCATGCCGTCGACGCCGACCCACGGTTCCTCGGCGAACTCCGTCAGGTCCAGCACGCGCTTGCGGGCCAGCGGGTGGGTCTTCGGCAGCACGGCCCGGTACGGGTCGTCGAGCAGGTGCACCAGCTCGACGCCCTTGGCGGGCGGGGTCTTGCGCGGGAAGACGGTGATCGCCACGTCGGCGTCGCCCGATTCGACGTCCAGGATCGGGTCGTCGGGCTCGACCAGCTTGAGGTCGAGACGCACGCCGGGGTGCTCGCGGCGGACCGCGGCGATGGCGGGCGGGACGAGGGACGCGCCGGCCGTCGCGAAGTAGCGGATCGAGACGCGGCCGATGCGGCCCTCCTTGAGCTCGGTCAACGCCGCTTCGGCCTTGGCGAGCTCGGCGCTGAGCGTCTCGGCGTGCTCGGACAGCAGCGCGCCCGCCGGTGTCGGCCGGACACCGCGGCCGACGCGTTCGAGCAGCTCCGTGCCGGCCTCGCGCTCCAGCGCGGACAGCTGCTGGCTGATCGCGGACGGCGTGTAGCCGAGGTTGCGGGCCGCGGCGGTGATCGACCCGCTGGTGATCACGGCGCGGAGGACCTGCATGCGGCGGACGTCGAGCATGGCCCAATCGTACAGCTGAGCTTAAGTGTCCCTGCAGTTATTTTCGCTTGTCCTTACGTCTCGCGCGGGCGAAGCTGGCGCTGGGATCGAAGGAGGACTGGGGTGGGCGAGACGAAGACCCTGCTCAGGATCGCCGCGCTGGCGCTGATGTGGGGCTCGAGTTTCTTCTGGATCAAGCTCGGGCTGGGGATGTTCTCGCCGGTCCAGCTCGTGCTGGCGCGGCTCGTGCTCGGCGCGGTCATGCTGCTGGTGCTGTGCCGCCTGCAGCGGGCCCGGCTGCCGCGCGACCGCCGGATGTGGGGCCACTTGGCCGTCGCGGCGTTCTTCCACAACGCGCTGCCGTTCCTGCTGTTCGCGATCGGCGAGACGACGGTCGATTCGGGCATCACCGGCGTGCTGAACTCGACGACGCCGCTGTGGGTGCTGCTCGCCGCGCCGCTGATGGGCACGTCGTCGCGGATGACGGGGGCGCGGCTGGCCGGCCTGGTCGTGGGCCTCGGCGGCATCCTCCTGATCTTCGCGCCGTGGCAGGCATCGGGCCTGCTGAGCTGGGGGGCGCTGGCGTGCCTCGCGGCGGCGGCCAGCTACGGCTTCGCGTTCGTCTACGAGGGCAAGTACCTGTCGGACGCCTCGTTGTCGCCGTACGCGACTTCGGCGGGGCAGATGCTGCTGGCCAGCGGAATGCTGGTGCTGGCCCTGCCGGCGGGCGGGTTCACGCCGGTGCACGTGTCGACCGGTCCGCTGCTGGCGGTGCTGGTACTGGGCATCGGCTCGACGGGCATCGCGTTCGCGCTGAACTACCAGCTGCTGGCCAGCGAAGGCGCGGTGGCGGCGTCGGTGGTCGGCTACCTGCTGCCGGTGGTGTCCGTGCTGCTGGGCGCGCTGTTCCTGGGCGAGCAGCTGCACCTGCGGGTGATCGCGGGCATGGTGGTCGTGCTCGGCGGGGTCGCGTTGACGCGCCTGCCGAAGCGGGCGCCGGTGGAGCCGGTGCTGGAACGCGTCTAGACGAGGCGGCGGTCGGAGGCCCAGCGGGAAAGCTCGTAGCGGTTCGACAGCTGGGTCTTCCGCAGGACGCTCGACACGTGCGTCTCGACCGTCTTCACCGAGATGAACAGCTCCGACGCGATCTCCTTGTAGGCGTACCCGCGGGCCAGCAGCCGCAGGACGTCGCGCTCGCGGGGGGTCAGGAGGTCGAGCTCGGGGTCGTTGATCGGGGCCGAACCCGGGCGGTCGGCGAAGGCGTCCAGGACGAAGCCGGCCAGGCGCGGCGAGAACACCGCGTCGCCGTCCGAAACGCGGACCACCGCGCGGACCAGTTCCTTCGACGAGATCGTCTTCGTGACGTATCCGCGCGCGCCGGCGCGGATGACCGCGATGACGTCCTCGGCCGCGTCGGAGACCGACAGGGCCAGGAACACGACGTCCGGCAGCTCGGGCCGGACGCGGCGCAGCACCTCGGCGCCGCCGCCGTCGGGCATGTGCACGTCGAGCAGGACCACCTGCGGCTTCGTGCGGGCGATGCCGGCGACCGCTTCGGCGACCGAACCCGCCTCGCCGACGACGCGGACCTCGTCGGTGATCGAGTCGAGCTCGGTGCGGACCCCCGCGCGGAACAGCGCGTGATCGTCGACGAGGAACACCTTGACCGGTTCGCGCTGGCTGTCCGTCACGTCGTCGAGCATAGCCGCCTCACGCCGCTCCCTTGCCCGCTTTCACCGGCATGGCGAGCTGCACCTCGGTGCCCTCCCCCGGCGCGGTCCGGACCTTGCACGTACCGCCGTGGCGGGTCATCCGGCCGCGGATCGAGTCGGCGAGGCCGTGGCGGTCGTCCGGGACGAGGTCGGGGTCGAAGCCCTTGCCGCGGTCGCGGACGAACACCGTCACCGACGTCGGCTCGACCTCGGCGAAGACGCTGACCTCCTCGACGCCCGCGTGCTTGGCGGCGTTGACGATGGCCTCGCGGGCGGCTTGGACGAGCGCGGCCAGCGATTCGTCCAGCTCGGCGTCGCCGACGACGACCTGGCCGACGGAGATGGCGAAGGTGTCCTCGACCTCGCCGCACGCCGTGGCGAGCGCTTCCGAAAGCTGCCCCGTCGCTACTTCGGGCTTCTCCGACGGCTTGCCGTAGCCGTTGGGGCCGTAGAGCCAGCCGCGCAGCTCGCGCTCCTGGCTGCGGGCCAGCCGCGCGACCTCGCGGGGCTGTTCGCTCTGCTTCTGGATCAACGCGAGCGTCTGCAGTACGGAGTCGTGCAGGTGGGCGGCGATTTCGGCGCGTTCGTCGGTGCGGATGCGGGCCTTGCGCTCGTCGGAGAGGTCCCGGACCAGGCGCAGCCAGAACGGCACGGTCAGCACGGCCACCCCGATCAGGGTGGCGATGACGGCGATCAGCGCGAACTGGACCTGGTCGAGGCTGCCGCTGCGGAGCACGACGACGCCGATGCCGGTGATCACCAGCGCGACCCCGGCGACGATCCGGATGGCGGCCGACCAGCCGCCCCCGCCGAGGAACGCGCCCGCGAAGCCGTCTTTCGCGCCGACGCGCCAGCGGCGCCGCTGCGACTCGTCGGCTTCGCGCCAGACGACGGCGAGACCGATCATGGCGACGGCGAGCGGCACGGCGACCCAGCCGCTGATGAACCCGGTGAGCGTCCCGCTGGCCACGGCGAGGCCGACCCCGAGCGCGATCAGCCCGAACGCCTGCTGGCGTTCCTTGGAGGTGGGGGCTTTCGCCGTTTCTTCGGTCTGCTGCTGGACGAAGACCCAGAGGAGACCGTAGGCGAGCAGGCCGGCCCCGTTGAGGGCGGCGAGCAGCGCGAAGACGGTCCGCACCCAGAGGACCGGCACGCCGAGGTGGTCCGCGAGCCCACCGGCGACGCCGGCGATCGCCCGCCCGGACCGGCGCCGGAACATCTTGGGCTTCTCCAGGACGGTCACCTGCTCGGTGACGACGTGGTCGAGGGCATCCTGCACGCCGTCCATGGTCACACGCTGCGGCGCGGGGTTCCATCGGGGAAACCCCTGATCCACACCGGCGGCCGCGGCCGGGAAACCTCAGGGACCATCCCGGATGTCCCGCCGTCACCCGTGCCGCATGCTTCTCGGTATGAGTGGTGCGAGTGAGAAGCCGGGGGTCCTGAACGGCTTCGAGGAGACCGTGAAGGACTTTTGGGCCAGCCGGCCGCGGCGGCCGCACGCCGGGCGGAAGCTCGCCGGGGTGGCCGCCGCCATCGGGTACCGGTACGGCGTCGATCCCGTCGTCGTGCGGATCGCGTTGGTCGTCACGACGATCTTCGGCGGCTTCGGGATTCCGTTCTACCTGCTGGGCTGGCTGTTCCTGCCCGCGGAGAGCGACGAGGTGTCCGGCTTCGAGAGCCTCATCGGGCGCGGCCGGTCGTCGGTTTCGCCGGCCTTCGCCGTCGTGCTGCTCGTGCTCACCGTCGTCAGCACCGGGGGTTCCATCACCGGCTCGTGGTTCGACGGCGGAGGCCTTATCAGCTGCGCGCTCATCGCCGCCGCGCTCTACCTGCTGCACCGCAGCCGCGGTCACCTGAACCGGCCCGCGCCCGTTGCCGCGCGGACGTCCTACCCGGCCTTCACCGGAAACGGAGCCTTCACCATGACCGACACCGCCGAGGCGCCGTCGCCGGCCCGGGGCTGGGACCCGCTCGCCGCCGACCCGGCCGGCTGGGACCTGCCCGACGCGCCGGCCGTGCAGGAGCCGCGGCCCGCGTCTCCGCCGCCGTCCTACCGGTCACCGCAGCGGCGGCACCGGTCGAAGGTCGGCTCGGCCACCTTCGCGCTCGCCGTGCTGACCGCCGGTGCCGGCGTGCTCGCCAGCCTCGACGGGGCCGGCTGGTTCTCCGCGCAGCACGTCATCGGCCTGGTGCTCGGCGTCGTCGGGGTCGGCCTGGTCGCCGGCGCGTTCGCCGGGGGCGGGCGCGGCCTGATCGGGCTCGCGGTGCCGCTGGCGATCGTCGGGATGGTGCTGACCACCGCGCCGTTCCAGGACATCAACCTCCGCGGTGGGTTCGGCGACCTCGGGGAGACCCCGCAGGCCCTGACCGATCTGAAGCCGCTCTACCAGCACGCGGCCGGCGACATCCGGCTCGACCTGACCGACCTGCCCGAGGGCGCGCCGTACTCGACGACCGTCTCCAACGGCGCGGGTGACACCACGGTGCTCGTGCCGGCGACCGCGGACGTCACCTTCGACTGCCGCACCGGCGCCGGCGAGGCCACCTGCTTCGGCCGCTCGACCGACGGCGTCGACCAGGAAGCGCTGAGCGGGACGGACAACGGCACCGACGGCGTCGGCGGCCAGAAGATCACCCTGCACGTCTCGAACAGTGTGGGCAACGTGGAGGTGCGGCGTGCCTGACCAGAGCCCTTACGCCTACGACGAAACCGGCACCGAGCCGGTCCGCCGCGGTGGCTTCGACGTCTTCACCCTGATCGTCGGGATCGCGACGCTGCTGGTGTCGGCGTACGTCCTCTCGGACGGCGCGAGCTGGCTGCCGTCGTTCGACTTCCGCTGGGTGATCGCCGGCGGCGCGGTGCTCGTGGGGCTGCTGCTCCTCGGCGCGTCGTTCGGCGGCAAGCGGCGGCGCTGACCCCCGAAAACCCTCGAGGCCCCGGATCCCACGCCGGGGCCTCGAGCCTCGTCCACGGGAGGCTCACTCCCACTCGATGGTGCCCGGCGGCTTGGACGTCACGTCCAGTACCACCCGGTTGACCTCCGCCACCTCGTTGGTGATGCGCGTGGAGATCCGCTCCAGGACCTCGTAGGGCAGGCGCGTCCAGTCCGCGGTCATCGCGTCCTCCGAGGACACCGGGCGCAGCACCACCGGGTGGCCGTAGGTCCGGCCGTCGCCCTGGACGCCGACGCTGCGGACGTCCGCCAGCAGCACCACCGGGCACTGCCAGATGCTGCGGTCCAGCCCGGCCGCCGTCAGCTCCTCGCGGGCGATCAGGTCGGCCGCGCGCAAGGTGTCGAGGCGTTCCTGGTCGACCGCGCCGATGATGCGGATGCCCAGGCCGGGGCCGGGGAACGGCTGGCGCTGCACGATCGTCTCGGGCAGGCCCAGCTCCAGGCCGACGCGGCGGACCTCGTCCTTGAACAGCAGCCGCAGCGGCTCGACCAGCTCGAACTCGAGGTCGTCCGGCAGGCCGCCGACGTTGTGGTGGCTCTTGATGTTGGCCGTGCCCTCGCCGCCGCCGGACTCGACGACGTCCGGGTACAGCGTGCCCTGGACCAGGAACTTGTAGTCGCCCTGCGCCTTGAGATCGCGCTCGGCCTGCTCGAAGACGCGGATGAACTCGCGGCCGATGATCTTGCGCTTCTGCTCCGGGTCGGTGACGCCGGCGAGCGCGCCCAGGAACCGCTCGCGGGCGTCGATGGTGACCAGGTTGACCCCGGTGGCGGACACGAAGTCCTGCTCGACCTGGGTGCGCTCGCCGGCCCGCAGCAGGCCGTGGTCGACGAACACGCAGGTCAGCCGGTCGCCGATGGCCCGCTGGACCAGCGCGGCCGCGACGGCGGAGTCAACGCCGCCGGACAGCCCGCAGATCGCCCGGCCGTCACCGATCTGGTCGCTGATCCGCCTGACCTGCTCCTCGACGATCGACGACGTCGTCCACTGCGGCTCGATGCCGGCGATGTCGCGCAGGAACCGGCGCAGCACCTCCTGGCCGTGCGGCGAGTGCGCGACCTCCGGGTGGTACTGGACGCCGGCGAAGCGGCGCCCGACGTCCTCGAAGCCGGCGACCTCGGCGCCGTCGGAGGACGCGGTGACGACCGAGCCTTCCGGCGCCTTGGTGACGCTGTCGTTGTGGCTCATCCACGCGGGCTGGTGCGCGGGCAGGCCGGCGTGCAGCACCCCGCCGTCACCGGTCACGCGGACCTCGGTGCGGCCGAACTCGCGGACGCCGGTCGGCTCGACGACCCCGCCGAGCGCGCTGGCCAGCAGCTGGTGGCCGTAGCAGATGCCGAACATCGGCACGCCCGCTTCGGTGAGCTTCGGGTCCATGGCCGGGGCGCCTTCGGCGTACACGCTCGAAGGGCCGCCGGACAGGATGATGGCCGCGGGGTTCTTCGCGAGGATCTCTTCGGTGGACGCGCTGTGCGGGACGACCTCCGAGTAGATCTGTGCCTCGCGGACGCGCCGGGCGATCAGCTGCGCGTACTGCGCCCCGAAGTCCACGACGAGAACCGGACCGGTGGGACTGGGCACCTGGCGACCTCCTGGCAACGGTGGGTTTCGGCCCCCATCGTCCCAGGTGGGCCGGGTCACCCGGGATTCAGGGCCGGTGCTGTCCTCAACCGGGCCTACGGTGCGGAGCATGGCCGTGAACTGGACGAAGGAACTGACCGACCAGCTCGACTTCCACTGGAAGGTGCTGGTCCGCCCGAAGCTCGATGGGCTCACCGACGACGAGTACCTCTGGGAGCCGGTCGCGGGCTGCTGGACCGTCCGCCCGCGGAAGTCGGACGACGAACCGGGCACCGGCCCGTTCACCATCGACTTCGCCCACCCCGAACCGACGCCCCCGCCGGTCACGACGATCGCCTGGCGGCTCGGCCACATCCTGGTCGGCGTGCTGGGCGCGCGGATCGGCTCGCACTTCGGCGGGGCGCCGATCGGCTACCAGACCTACCCGTACCCGGGGACCGCCGCCGAGGCCCTCGCGGAACTCGACCGGCTGTACGCGCAGTGGGTCGCCGGGGTGCAGTCGCTGGACGAGGACGGTCTGGCGCGGCCGTGCGGGCCGGCGGAGGGGCCGTACGCGGAGTACCCGATGGCGACGCTCGTGCTGCACATCCACCGCGAGCTGATCCACCACTGCGCCGAGGTCCTACTGCTGCGCGACCTGTACCGGAGCCGGTAGCAGCAGGAAACCCAGCGCCAGGCCGAGCAGCAGCGGGAGGCCGTGGTTGTCGTGCACCAGCGTGTCCACCACGGCCAGCACCGGCGCGGCGAAGGCGATGACCCGGAACTGGCCTGGCAGCACCACGCCGTAGCGGCGCGAAGCCACCATGACCACGGCTGCGAGAGCGCCGATCAGGCCGGCCACGCACATCGAATTGCCCGCGCCGACCGGGTTGAGCCAGACGTAGCTCGTGAACTGCCCGAACAGGCCGCAGCCGAAGTAGAGCAGCAGCCACTTCGCCCGGCCGAAGACGCGCTCGGCGAGCGTGCCGAACACCGCCAGCCAGACCAGGTTCGACGTCAGGCCGAACGCCCACCCGTCCTGGAAGAACATGCCGGTGACCAGGCGGTACCACTCGCCCGCGTCGATGCGGGCCGCGTCGCGGTGCATCGCGTCGTAGAGCGGCGGGTGCACCAGCTGCGCGATCCCGCAGGCCAGCGTCACCGCGAAGACCACGGCGGTGAGGTACGGGCGGCGGGTCAACGGGGCGAGCGCCGCGAACGGGTTGCGGGATGCGGTGCGCGGGGTCATGACCGAAAATCTAGGCGCGCCACCGCCGCCGCACTCCCGACGTTTGTCACGTTCAGCCCAGGGAAGGCCCCAGTATGCGAGCGACAGTCATCTACGGTGCCGGCGACATCCGGGTCGAGACCGTGCCGGACCCGAAGCTGGCCGAGCCGACCGACGTCGTCCTCCGGGTCGTCCGGTCCTGCATCTGCGGCAGCGACCTGTGGCCGTACGCCGGCATGGCACCCAGCGAGCACGGCCGCCGCATCGGGCACGAGTTCCTCGGCGTCGTCGAGGAAACCGGCGCCGACGTGACCACCGTCAAGAAGGGCGACCTCGCCGTCGCGCCGTTCGTCTGGTCCGACAACACCTGCGAGTTCTGCCGCGAAGGGCTGCAGACCTCCTGCCTGCACGGCGGCGGCTGGGGCGCCAAGGGCGTCGACGGCGGGCAGGGCGAGGCGGTCCGCGTGCCGCAGGCCGACGGCACGCTGGTCAAGCTGCCACCCACCGAAGACGACGACCTGCTCGCGTCGCTGCTGACGCTGTCGGACGTCTTCTCCACCGGCCACCACGCCGCCGTGAAGGCGGGCGTGCGCGCGGGCCAGAACGTCACCGTGATCGGCGACGGCGCCGTCGGCCTCTGCGCCGTTCTCGCGGCGAAGCGGCTGGGGGCCGAGCGGGTCGTCCTCATGGGACGCCACCGGGCGCGCACCGACCTCGGCCGCGAGTTCGGCGCGACCGACGTCGTCGCCGAGCGCGGGGACGAGGGCGTCGAGAGGGTGCGCGAGCTGACGGACGGCCGGGGGACGCACGCCGTTCTCGAGTGCGTCGGCACGAAGGGCGCGTTCGAGATGGGCCTCGGGGTCGTCCGCGCGGGCGGTGCGGTCAGCCGGGTCGGGCTGCCGCAGTACGAAGACGGGCCGATCGGGGTGGGTGTGTTCCGCCGCAACGTCACCGTCACCGGCGGGGTCGCGCCGGCCCGGCACTACATCCCTCAGCTGCTGCCGGACGTCCTCGACGGCGAGTACCGGCCCGGCCGGGTCTTCGACCGGACCATCGACGTCGAGGGCGTGCCGGACGGCTACCGCGCGATGGCCGACCGCGAAGCGCTGAAGGTGCTCATCAAGCCGTGACCCGTCCGGGTGGGGGTCCGCCGGTCGCGGCCCCACCCGGATTACGTTGGTACGCATGGACATGATCACCCCCGAGCCGCGTCCCGCCTGGATCGCCGGCCGCCCCGAGGCGGGCGCCACCACCCTCGTCGTGCACCACCCGTACGACGGCAGCGAGGTCGCCACGGTCGCCGTGCCCGGGCCGGAGCAGGTCGAACGCGCGGTGGCCGCCGCCGCGGCGGTCGCCAAGGAGTTCCGGCGCACCCCCGCGCACCTGCGTGCGGGCGCGCTCGACCACGTCTCCCGCGTGCTCGCCGCGCGCGCCGAGGAAATCGCCGAAGTGATCACCGCCGAAAACGGCAAACCGCTCAAGTGGGCCGAAGCCGAGGTCAAGCGCGCGGTGTCGGTGTTCCGCATCGCCGCCGAGGAGGCGCGCCGCTTCACCGGCGAAGTCCAGCGCCTCGACACCGACCCCGCCGGCGAAGCGCGGCTGGCGCTGACCCGGCGTGTCCCACGCGGGCCGGTGCTCGGCATCGCGCCGTTCAACTTCCCGCTCAACCTGGTGGCGCACAAGGTGGCGCCGTCGCTGGCGATCGGCGCGCCGATCATCGTCAAGCCCGCGCCGCGGACGCCGTTGTCGGCGCTCGTCCTCGGCGAGATCCTGGCCGAGACGGACCTGCCGGAAGGCGCGTTTTCCGTGCTGCCGCTGGGAAACGAGGAAACGCAGGCGCTCGTCGCCGACCCGCGGCTGCCCGTCGTGTCGTTCACCGGCTCCGGCCCGGTCGGCTGGTCGCTCAAGGACGCCGCCCCGCGCAAGCACGTCGTGCTGGAGCTCGGCGGCAACGCGGCGGCCGTCGTGCTGCGCGACTGGCCCGATCCCGAAGGCGCCGCGCACCGGATCGCCACCTTCGGCAACTACCAGGCCGGCCAGTCCTGCATCGCGGTGCAGCGGGTGATCGTGGACGCCGCGGTGGCCGAGGAGTTCGTGCCCGCGCTGGTGGAAGCCGTCGAATCGCAGCGCACCGGCGACCCGTACGACCGCAACACCGACGTCGGCCCGGTGGTCGACGAAGCCGCCGCCGAGCGGATCGTCGCCTGGATCGACGAAGCCGTCGAGGCCGGCGCGAAGGTGCTCACCGGCGGCACCCGCGACGGCGCGACCGTCGCCCCGACCCTGCTCACCGACGTCCCCGCGGACACCAAGGCGTGGAACGAGGAGATCTTCGGCCCGGTGCTCGCGGTGTCCGTTGTGGACGGTGTGGACGACGCCTTCCGCGCGGTCAACGAATCCGCGTACGGCCTGCAGGCCGGCGTCTTCACCACGGACGTCCAGCTGGCCTTCCACGCGTCGGCCGAGCTCGAGGTCGGCGGCGTGATCATCGGCGACGTCCCGTCCTACCGCGCCGACCAGATGCCCTACGGCGGCGTCAAGGGCTCCGGCGTCGGCCGAGAAGGCGTGCTGGCCGCGATGCACGACCTCACCGAGGAGCGCGTCACGGTCTTCACCGGGATCGACCTCTAGCTGACGACGCCCTGCCCGAACCGGAAGACGTTCTGCGGGTCGTACTTCTTCGAGACGTCCTCGAGCCGTTTCGCGTTGTCGCCGTAGTAGGCGGTCTTCCAGTCGGGCAGGGCCGGATCGATGTAGTTGACGTACCCGCCGGCCGCGCCGGCGTCGGCGAGGCCGGCCACGACCTCGCCGATCGACTGCGCGACCTTCCCGCGGGTCTTCGCCGTCGCCGGTGCGTAGACCTGGATGCTGGCCAGCGCGTCGCGGTGCCAGAACGCGGTGGCGTCCTTGGCCGGGGCGGCAACCGCGCCGCCGAGGCCGTCGACGAGCAGATCCGTACCCGCGCGGCCGTCGGTGACCGCGACGAGCTTCGCCGCGTCGACCGGGGCGGTGATGATCCGCGACGACGCGAGAAACGACTGGCGGTTCGAACTGCCCTCGAAGTACTTCATGGCGCCCAGGTAGTCCAGGCTCTTCACCACCCGCTGCGTCGGCCGCGCGGCGGCGTTGGTGGTCAGGTTGTTCAGCAGCGTGTTGAGCCCGGCCGCGCCGCCGACGTAGCAGCCGCCGACGCGGCACTGGACCGGCGCCCCGCCCGAGAGCACCAGGTTCGCCCACAGTTCCGGCGGCATCGCGGCGATCCACTGCTGCCACGCGCCGAGCACGTTCGCCGCGGACCCGGCCGGGAAGTGCAGGGAGAACACGGTCAGGTCCGGCGCCGGATCGGTGTCGAAGGTGAACTCGGTGACGATGCCGAAGTTGCCGCCGCCCCCGCCGCGCAGAGCCCAGAACAGGTCCGGTTCGGAGTCCGCGGACGCGGTGAGCGTCCGGCCGTCGGCCGTGACGACCTGCGCGGAACTCAGGTGGTCGCAGGTCAGGCCGTACTTGCGGGCGAGCACGCCGATGCCGCCGCCGAGGGTCAGCCCGGCGATCCCGACCGTCGGGCACGACCCGGCGGGCAGTGCGCGCCCGGCCCGCGCCAGCCCGGCGTAGACGTCCTTCAGCTTCGCGCCGGCGCCGATCACCGCCTTGCTGCCCTGGACGTCGACCTTGTTCAGCCCGGCCACGTCGACGACCAGCCCGCCCTCGGGCACGGAGTAGCCGGCGTAGCTGTGGCCGCCGCTGCGCGCGGCGATGGTCACTCGCCCGGCGGCGGCCTTGAGGCAGGCCTGGACGTCCTGGACGGTCTGCGCGGTCGCCACGGCGACCGGGTTGTTGCCGTCGAAGAGCTGGTTGAACCCGCGCTTGGCGGTGGCGTAGGCGTCGACGCCCGGGCGGATCAGGTCACCGGTCAGCTGGCTGCGCAGCTCGTCCCAGTTCGGCGGCCCGGTCGGCAACCGGGTGGCCGGCGGCGCGGACGAGGTCACCGCCGGAGCGGTCGAGGCGACCGGCGCCGAGGGCGTCTCCGGCCCGCATGCGGCGACGACGGCGCCGGCCGCGGAGACGCCCGCGATCCGCAGGAACGCCCTCCGCGGGACGCCGGGCCGTCCCTGGTCGTGCTCACTGTCCACAGCGGACTCCTCGGTGCCGGGAACGCCCAGTGTAGAGCGGGCGCAAGGCGTTCACCGGACGGAGCGGACCGGTCACGCCCAGGCCGGCAGCGGAGGCACGGCACCGTCGAGCGCGGCGCCGTCGGAGCGCCCGCTGAGCCAGGCCAGCAGCGCCCCGGCGGACCCGCGGACGGTGGTCTTCGGCGCGGCCCCCATCGTCCACTCGAACCCGTCGGCGACCAGGTGCAGGGCGGGCAGGTGGGCCGCACGCGAGGTGACGGCGTGCTGGACGACGTCCTCGGCGAGCGGCCCGAGCAGCGCGAGCACCCGGTCGAGGTCGTAGCCGCGGCCGAGGTCGGCGAGGTGGACGGCGAGTTCGGACAGCCGCATCCGCGCGACGACGGCCCCGGTGACGGGCTGGCCCTGCCGGTTGCGCACTTCCCGCGCCCAGACGTCATCGGCCAGCCCGGCGGCGTACTGCTCGAACCGCCCAGCCGAGGCGACGAAGTCCGCGAGCAGCTCGGCGGCCGCGCGCTGGGCGCCGGTTTCGATGTCCCGGTCGCGAGCCTCGGGACTCGGGTACATCGGGGTCTCGACACCGGTGTCGGCCCAGGTCAGCAGGTTGCGCAGCCCATCGGCATTGCGGGCGACGTGCGCGAGAACGTGCGCGCGCGACCACCCGGGCAGGGCACTGGGCGCCCGCAGCTCGGGTTCCCCGAGGCTGCCGATGGCCCGCGCCCATTCGTCATCGAGTTTCCGGACCCCGTCGAGCAGGGCATGTGCCTTGTCGGATGCCGTCACGGCCCCGAGTCTAGGAGGATCGGCGCAGTGCGGCGGGAGCATCCGCCGGGACGGCCGGGTTCTTCGGCGCGATCGGCTCCAGCCGCACGTACTCCGCGTCCTGCCGCGGGCGCTGGTCCTCCTCGCCCTTGTTCGGCCAGAACGAGAATGCGCGCTCGGCCTGGGCCGTGATCGTCAGCGAGGGGTTCACGCCCAGGTTGGCCGTGATCGCCGCGCCGTCCACCACCGACAGGCCCGGGTAGCCGAACACCCGGTGGTACGGGTCGATCACGCCCTCCTCCGCGGTCGCGCCGATCGGGACGCCGCCGATGAAGTGGGCCGTCAGGGGGATGTCGAAGATTTCGCCCCACGTGCCGCCCGCGATGCCGCCGATGCGGTCCGCCGTGCGCTCATTGGCTTCGTGGCCCGCCGGGATGAAGCTCGGGTTCGGCTCGCCGTGGCCCTGCTTGGACGTGTACTTGCGCCGCCCGAAAAGACCCCGGCGCGTGTACGTCGTGATCGAGTTGTCCAGGCTCTGCATCACCAGCAGGATCACCGTGCGCTCGGACCAGCGGTAGCCGTTGAGCAGCTTCGCCGCCTGGATCGGGTGCTTCGCCATGAACGTGACGGCCTGGCGCCACCGCGGCACCGGCGAAGCGCCGTCCGTCGCGATCGTCTGCAGCAGGCTCATCGCGTTGCTGCCCTTGCCGTAGCGGACCGGCTCGATGTGGGTGTTCTCGTCCGGGTGGATCGACGACGTGATGGCAACCCCGCGGCTGAAGTTGCGGCTCTCGTCGACCTCGGTGCGGGCCGCGCCGATGATCGCCTCGGAGTTGGTGCGGGTCAGCTCGCCGAGCCGGCGCGAAAGCCGGGGCAGCGTGCCCGTGTCCTTCATCTTGTGCAGCAGGTTCTGGGTGCCCCACGTCCCCGCGGCGAAGACGACCTTCCCGGCCGTGATCGTCGTCCGGAAGCGGCGGGACGTCGTCCCGGTCTTCTTCAACGAAACTTCGTAGCCGCCCTCGATCGGCCGCACCGAGGTCACCGTCGTCAGCGGGATGACCTTCGCGCCGTCCTGCTCGGCGAGGTACAGGTAGTTCTTGACCAGCGTGTTCTTCGCCCCGACGCGGCAGCCGGTCATGCACGAGCCGCACTCGGTGCAGCCGACGCGCTCGGGGCCGGCGCCCCCGAAGTACGGATCCGCGGCCTTCGAGCCCGGCTTGCCGAAGTAGACGCCGACCGGCGTCGGGTGGAACGAATCGGCGACGCCCATGTCCTTCGCGACATCGCGCATCACGACGTCCGACGGGGTCATGGTCGGGTTCGTGACGACGCCCAGCATCCGGCTCGCCTGGTCGTAGTGCGGCGCGAGCTCGGCCTCCCAGTCGGTGATGTGGGACCACTGCCGGTCGCGGTAGAACGGCTTGAGCGGCCGGTACAGCGTGTTCGCGTAGACCAGCGAACCGCCGCCGACACCCGCCCCGGCCAGCACCATGACGTCGTTGAGCATGTGGATGCGCTGGATCCCGTAGCAGCCGACCTGCGGCGCCCAGAGGTAGCGCTTGAGGTCCCACGACGTCTTCGCGAACTCGTCGTCGGCGAACCGGCGCCCGGCCTCGACGACGGCTACCCGGTAGCCCTTCTCGGTGAGCCGCAGCGCCGCGACGCTGCCGCCGAACCCCGACCCCACCACGACGACGTCGTAGTCGGGGCCACCCGCACTGGTGGTGGTGTTACTGGCAGTCACACCTGGAGCGTAACTCCGGCTCCGCGTTCTGACCAGAGGTAAGTTACCGGCCAGTTACGCTTGTCGGATGACAACAATGGGTACCTTCGAAGGTGCGTGATGTCCACGTCGCGACGCACCGTCGGGCGGGACACCATTTCCAGGGAGGCACCGCGATGAGCTCACGAACGCTCACCGGGTGGCGCAAGTCGAGCCACAGCCACTTCGAAGAGAACGCCTGCGTCGAGATCGGCACAGGCCCCGGCGTCGTCGGCGTCCGGGACACCAAGCACCCGGCGCCCGGCCGGGTGCTCGTCTACTCCGCCGACGCCTTCGCCGCGTTCCTCGCGCGGCTCACCGGCGAACGGTGAGCCCGACCCGCTGGAACTCCTTGAGGTCCGAGTAGCCCGTCTTCGCCATCGCCCGGCGAAGCGCCCCGAAGAGGTTCACCACGCCTTCCGCGTCGGACGACGGCCCGAACAGCAGGGTCTTGAGGTCGACGGCGTAGTCCGGCCCGGCCGCCACGCGCGAGCGCGGCAGCGACGGGTGCGCGGCCGCCGCCGTCCAGTACAGGCCCTGTCCGGGCGCGTCCGACGCGGCGGCCAGCGGGGAGCCGAGCATGACGGCGTCCGCGCCGCACGCGATGGCCTTGGCGATGTCACCCGACACCGTCATGCCGCCGTCGGCGAGGACGTGCACGTACCGGCCGCCCGTCTCGTCGAGGTAGTCGCGGCGGGCGGCCGCGGCGTCGATGATCGCGGTGGCCATCGGGACGCCGATGCCGAGCACGCGGTCGGTGCTCGTCACGCCCGGGGTGTAGCCGTGGCCGACGATGACACCCGCGGCGCCGGTGCGCATCAGGTGCATCGCCGTGCGGTAGTCGCTGACGCCGCCGGCGATCACCGGGACGTCGAGGCGGCCGATGAAGTCCTTGAGGTTCAGCGGCTCGGCGTCGCGCTGGACGTGCTCGGCGGAGATGATCGTGCCCTGCACGACCAGGATCTCCACCCCGGCCGCGATCAGGTCGGGCGTCAGCTCGGCGGCGTGCTGCGGGCTGACGCGCGCGGCCACCGTGACGCCGGATTCGCGGACCGTCTTGATCGCCTCGGTCAGCAGGTCGAGCCGGATCGGCGCGGCGTGCAGCTCCTGCAGCACGCGGCCGACCGCGGTCGGGTCTTCGAGGTCCTCCGCCGCGCGGACCAGCTGGAAGATGGCGTCCTCGACGTTCGCGTGCCGCGCCCAGAGCCCTTCGGCGTTCAGCACGCCGAGGCCGCCGAGCTCGCCGACGGCCACCGCGGTGCCGGGCGAGACGATCGCGTCGGTCGGGTGGGTGACGAGCGGCAGGTCGAAGCGGTACGCGTCGATCTGCCAGGCGGTGGACACCACCGAGGACGAGCGAGTCCGCCGTGACGGCACGATCTCGACGTCGTCGAGGTCATACGCCCGCCGCGCGGTGCGGCCCATCCCGATCTCGACCAGGTCCCGCACGTGAAGCCTCCTCCGCCGACGACAATCTGCCGTGCCCCATTGTCGCTAGGCCGCGTGGGTGACCCGCGCACGGGGGTCTACACCCGCACGAACACGGCGACCGGCGCGAGAATGGCGCCCAGCGCGAGGGCCAGCCAGGTCGCCACCGGCGGGTAGACGTTCAGCCGGACCGCGCCGAAGTACACCGCTCCCAGCGCCAGCAGGCTGGCGACGATCAGCAGCACCGGCCGGACGACGCCCTGGCGCAGGTCGACCACGCCGCCGCCGGCCCGCAGGTAGGCGATGCTGCCGTCCGCCGTCGACACGTCGAGCGTCACCGGCTGGCCGGTCGGCAGGTCCAGGCCGGGGTCCACCGCGGTGACGCGGAAGTTCCGGTCATCGGCGTCGACCGCGATGGAGTGGCTCACCGCGTCCTCGTTGCCGCCCACCGGGAGCGCGCCGCGCGTGTGGGACACCACGTGCCCCTCGACGCGGTACGTCGGCGCGTCCCGCCCGGCCAAGACCTGGCACATCAGGCAGACGACACCGCCGAGGAACAGCGACACGAGCGCGACGGCCGTGAAGAACACCCTGCGCAGGACCGTCATGTGTCCTAGTGCACACCACGACGGCCACGCAAGGCGATAGACCGATTACCGTAAGCACGCTAGGTCACGGTGACACAGCGAGAAGCCCGCACTTCGGACCGGTCCGAAGTGCGGGCCACGCTGCTTTGGGTAGCGGAAAAGATCTAGCGGGTCGTGTAGTTCGGCGCTTCGACCGTCATCGTGATGTCGTGCGGGTGGCTCTCCTTGAGCCCGGCCGCGGTGATCCGGACGAGCTGCGCCTCCTGCAGCTGCGCGATCGTCTCGGCGCCTGCGTAGCCCATGCCGGCGCGCAGGCCGCCGACCAGCTGGTGCACCACGTTGGCCAGGGGGCCGCGGAACGGGATGCGGCCCTCGATGCCCTCCGGGACCAGCTTGTCCTCGTTGAGCACGTCGTCCTGGGCGTAGCGGTCCTTCGAGTACGACTTGCCCTGGCCGCGGGACTGCATGGCGCCCAGCGAGCCCATCCCGCGGTAGACCTTGAACTGCTTGCCGCCGACCAGGATCAGGTCACCCGGCGACTCGGCGGTGCCGGCGAGCAGGCTGCCCAGCATCACCGTGGACGCGCCGGCCGCGATGGCCTTCGCGATGTCGCCGGAGTACTGGATGCCGCCGTCGCCGATCACCGGGATGCCGGCCGGGCGCGCGGCCTGGTCGGCCTCGTAGATCGCCGAGATCTGCGGCACGCCGACGCCCGCCACGATCCGGGTGGTGCAGATGGAGCCGGGGCCGACGCCGACCTTGATGCCGTCCGCGCCCGCGTCGACCAGCGCCTGCGCGCCGGCCCGGGTCGCGACGTTGCCGCCGACGATGTCGACCGAGTCGCCGAGCTCCTTCTTCAGCAGCGCGACCGTGTCGACGACCGCGCGGGAGTGCCCGTGCGCGGTGTCGACCATCAGGACGTCGACGCCCGCGTCGGCCAGCGCCATCGCGCGCTGGTGGCCGTCCGGGCCGACGCCGACCGCGGCGCCGACGATGAGCCGGCCGTCCGGGTCCTTCGTCGCCTTCGGGTACTGCTCGGTCTTGACGAAGTCCTTGACCGTGATCAGGCCGCGGAGCTTGCCCGCGCCGTCGACGATCGGCAGCTTCTCGATCTTGTGCCGGCGCAGCAGGCCGAGCGCGGCGTCCGCGGAGACGCCGACCTGCGCGGTGACCAGCGGCGGCTTGGTCATGACCTCGGACACCGGGCGGCTGTGGTCCACCTCGAACCGCATGTCGCGGTTGGTGATGATGCCGACGAGCGTCCCGGCCGCGTCGGTGACCGGCACGCCGGAGATGCGGAACTTGGCGCACAGGGCGTCGACCTCGGCCAGCGTCGCGTCCGGAGCGCAGGTGACCGGGTCGGTGACCATGCCGGCCTCGGAGCGCTTGACGACCTCGACCGCGGCGGCCTGCTCGTCGATCGGCAGGTTGCGCTGCAGGACGCCGATGCCGCCCTGGCGGGCCATGGCGATGGCCATCCGGGCTTCGGTGACGGTGTCCATCGCGGCGGACACCAGGGGGACGCCGAGGGTGATGTTCCGGGTCAGCCGGGAGCTCGTGTCGACGGTGCTGGGAACGACGTCCGATTCGGCCGGCAGCAGCAGCACGTCGTCGAAGGTCAGGCCGAGCATGGCGAACTTGGCCGGAACGGGGGCGGTGGTGCCGTCGCTGGTCATAGCGGGTGAAGGGCCTTCCTGGCGCGGGATGAGCGTGTCGCTGTGGCGACTCGGAGCCTTCCCCTCATGATATCCACCGCGCGCCGCCCGCCCCGGGCGGTGGGCGGGCCGGCGGGGCCGCCCGGTACCGTGCTGGCCGTGGCGCACGATGTCCTGCCTCCAGACCCGTTCGCGGACGACCCGGATGACCCGGCCCGCGCTTTCGGAGACCCCGAGGACCGGCTGGACGAGCCGATCAGCGACTCCGAACGCACCGAACTGCTGGCCGATCTCTCGGATCTGGCGGTTTACCAGGCCCTGCTCGAACCCCGCGGGGTACGCGGCATCGTGGTCGACTGCGGCGAATGCGACGAACCGCACTACCACGACTGGCACCTGTTGCGAGCCAGCCTCGAGCAGCTCCTCGCGGACGGCCGCATGCGCCCGCACGAGCCGGCCTACGACCCGAACCCGGGCGACTACGTGAGCTGGGACTACTGCCGCGGCTTCGCCGACGGCGTCACCGCCAACGAGAGCGCCTATTGAGCAGCTCCGCGGACATGGAAAAGCCCTGGTGAGTTTCCTCACCAGGGCTTTTCCGTGACTGCGGTGGTGTCGTCCCGCCGCGCGAGCCGCGATGACAGCTGCCGGGGTTGCCGCTGCTCGGTGAGCCGGCCTCGTGGCCGCCAACGTCGCGCTCCCCGGCAAGGTCATGGCACCACTGCCGGGGAGAACTCCTGTTACGGCGTCTCGCCGACGCCCTGCGACTGGCCACCCGCGGATTCGCTGCGCGGCGTGCCCGGCTCGTTCCCCGTCGCACCGGTGGTGGTCGGCGGGGGCGGGGTGGTGGTCGGCGGCGGAGTGGTGGTCGGCGGCGGGGGTGTCGGCGTCGGCGTCACGCTGCCCGGGAGGCTCGTGGTGCCGCTGCCGCTGCCGGGGAGGGACGATGCCGAGCCGGCCGGCGGGGCCGGGGTCGTGGGTGCGCCGGGTGAGACCGGCGGGATCGAAGTCTGGATCGGGCCCTGGACCGGCGCTTCGGGGTTCTGGAGCTGGGCGGCGAGCTGCCGGTGCTGCTCCATCAGCTGGTCGCGGTTCTCCTCGTCGGTGACCTGCGACAGCGCGGCCTGGGCGTCCTGGAGGGCCTGGCGGGCGACGTCCAGGTTGCCGCCGGCGATGGCCAGGTTGGCCTTCTCGAGGTCGAGCTTGGCCGTCGCGGCCGCCTCGACCGAGCGGGTGTGGTCGGAGTAGAGGACCTTCGCGAGGCCCCACAGCGTGTCGCCGGGTTGCGCGGAGCGCGCGGCCAGCCCGGTGCCGGTGAACGCGATCGCCAGCACGGCGGCGGCGACGGCGACCGGGACGAGCAGCCGGCGGCGGCGTCCGCTCGAAGCGTGCCGCTTCGCCAGCGCGGCGGTGCTGACGGTCCGCACGGCGGTGTCGACATCGACGAGCTCGGCCAGCGGCTCGCTGTCGATGTCTCTTCGCCACGCCACCAGCAACGCGTTGAGCTCCTGGTCGCCGAGACCGTCGGCCAGCGCCGGGTCGGACCCGCCGAGCGCGTCGAGCAGCGCGTCGTCGGCCTGCACGGCCGACAGGTCGGCGGCGAACTCCGCCTCCGACGCCGTCAGGCCACTGCCGAAAACGTCATCCGGCTCGAATCTCTTCTCGTGACCGGTCACTCAGATCACCTCCTCCGCGGCCAGGACCTTTCTCAGCCGCGCGAGGGCGCGGTGCTGGGCGACGCGGACGGCGCCGGGGGTGGAGCCCACCGCATCCGCGGTCTCCTCCGCCGACAGGCCGACGACCACGCGCAGCACCACGATCTCCCGCTGCTTGTCCGGCAGCACCTGCAACAACTGGGACATCCGCTCGTTCAGTTCACCTTGCAGCGCCCGCTGCTCGGGGCCGACCCCGCCCTCGACCTCGTCGGGGATCTCGGCCACCGGCTCGGCCCGGTTGCGCGCCGCCGCGCGGTGCGCGTCGGCCACCTTGTGCTGGGCGATCCCGTAGACGAAGGCCAGAAAAGGGCGGCCTTGATCGCGGTACGAGGGTAAGGCCGTTAGCACCGCGAGACACACCTCCTGCGCAACGTCGTCCGCCGAAGCGAACGATCGCTCCTGCCTGCCAACCCGAGCGCGGCAATACCGCACCACTAGTGGACGGATAGCAGCCAGCAACCGCTCGACTGCCTGGGGATCTCCCTCGACAGCAGCGGCGACCGGTTCATCCAGTCCATCCCCCACATTGGCCATCGCAGACAACAGTCCCAGTGTTACGTGTAGGTGGGCAAAGAACCCGGCCCGTGGTCGCCTCCACCGCGCACCGGTGACCGCTACCGTACCTGCGGCCCGGCCCCGTGCGGCGCGCACGGTGGTCCCCGGCGTGCCGCAGCGGCCGGAGCCGCGGAAATACGGATTGTCGTGCTGATCCGCGGTCGACGTCGCCGGTTCAACGAGCGAACGGCGTCGCGGGTACGAGAACCGTCGGAGGACGGTGCCGGGCGGCGGTCGGCCGCCGGGCGGCGCCGGTTTGTGATGGGGACCACACAGGTACGGGCCAGGGCGGTGCGCCCTGGCCCGTCGTCACCTGTGAACCGGCCGTGTCAGGAACGGGGAGAGCAGCAGGTCAGCTGACCAGGCCGCGGCGGAAGCCGTGCGCCACGGCCTGCGCGCGGTCGCGCACGCCGAGCTTGCGGAACAGCCGCCGGGCGTGGGTTTTGACCGTGTCCTCGGACAGGTAGAGCTCGCGGCCGATCTGGCCGTTGCTCTTGCCCTGGCTCATCCCGCGGAGCACCTGAAGCTCGCGCTCGGTCAGCTGGACGCCCGGGTCGGACGGCTGACGGGGCGCGGGCACCGAGGTGCTCGCCAGGGTGTGGGCCAGCGCGGCGACCAGCTCCGGCCGGGACGCGTCCCAGCGGAGGTAGCCGCGGGCACCGCCGGCGATCGCGGCGGCGATGCTGCCCGCGTCGTCCGGGGCGCCGAAGACGATGACGTTCGCCTGGGGGTTGGCCGAGACGAGCCGCCGGGTGGCTTCGACACCCGTCGGGACCGCGCGCTGCGTCCCGACCAGCACGACGTCGACGGGCTGACGGGAGTACCGGGCCAGCAGCTCGTCACCGTGCGCTACGCAGTCGATGCGACTGACCCCAGGGACCGCGGACATCACTCGGGTGAGCCCTTCACGGACACTGCGTCGGTCGTCGCAGATCAAGACCGTCGTCACGGGGTTTCCTTCCTGCAGCCGGGTGACATTCCTCTTCCCCTATCGGACGCTTTAGCCCGAACCTTGACACGATCCGGTGGCTTTTTTTGAAACTTCTTAGCCCGGATGCCGGAACACCCCATTCCGACGGCTCAACCACCCGGGACGGGGACCCATGGTGATTCCCCCGCAACCCTCCTCCCGCAAGGATCTGCGCTTCGTAACACTGCGTGCAACACCTGCGCCACTCTGAATCGATACTCCTCGGCGTGTCCTGGGCGCAGGTCGGCCGCAACGAGGGCCGCCGGCCACGAAAGTGAAAGCAGTTCGCATTCCTCCGCCGTCGCCATTGCATTTCCGACAAGGTCGTCCGAAATCTGCCGGTGATCGGGCGCGCCGGCCGCCCGCAGGGCCACGGCCAGCACAATCCGGGATTTCACGACGTGCCGCCGAGCGCCTCGGGCGAGCGCGGTTTCCAGGGCACGCTCGGCGTGCGGCACGGCCTCGGCGCCCTGACCTGCGGCGAGGGCGATTTCGGCCCCGACCCACCCGCCGCGGACGGTGGCCCGCCACCGGGGATCCTCGGCGGAGGCCCGCTGGGCAAGCCGCCGCGCGGCAGGGAGGCGGCCGAGGGCGAGGTTGTCGGCGGCGAGGCCGAGGAGGGCGTCGGCTCTTGCGCCGGGGGCGTCTAGGCCGTCGGGGTCTTGGCCGGTGAACGGGCGGGCAGCTTCGGCACCGGCGGGGCCATGCCCGGTGGCCAGTCGGGCGACTTCCTCACCAGCGGGGCCATCCCCGGTCGCCAGTCGGGCGACTTCCCCACCGGCGGGGTGGTGCCCGGAGGCCGGGTGGGCGACTTCCCCACCACCACCCGAGCCATCCCCGATCGCCAGGTGAGCAACCTTGGAGAAGGCTTCGCCGTCCAGCCCGCGGGCCTGCCAATGGCCGCCGAGTTGCCGCCGGTGCGAGGCGAGGGTGCTGGCGGCGAGCGAGGCCGTCACCGGGTCGCGGTCTTGCCGGAGGCGGCCGAGCAGGGTGGCAGCCGCGGCGTACCTCCCCTGGGCGCCCAGCACGATGGCGGCAAGCAGCCGTTCGCGCGGGCTCCCGCCGCCGCGCACGGCGGCGGGGTCCGGGCGCGGGTCATCCCCGAACGCGGCGGCCCTCAGGGCGGGTTCGTGCACCCGTCCTTTCTAGCGGTTCACACCGACAAAAACATGATCGAACTACCGCCACGCCCCGGACCGTCGTGCCCCATCCGTCCCGGGGGCGCCCCCCGGTTCCAGCCTATCGGCGGGCTGCGACAGAACCGGCGGATCGCGGCTCGGGCCGCCGAAGCTGTCCACATCGGGGGTCAAGCTGTGGACAACCGCTACCGATGCGCGCCCACGAGCACGTGCTCGATGCGGTCCGCCGCCGATGGCAGATCCGTCAGCAGCTCCACCTTGTCCGGCAGCCCCGATGGGTCCCAGCCCGGGCCGCAGGCGAACAGGCGGCTGCGCTGGCGGCCGCGGGACACCCTGGCGAACAGGCGGGTGTCGGCCACTCCGCGGCCGTTCGCCCACAGCACCACCGCCGCGGGCGCGCTGCGGCGTACCGCCACCGCCAGGACCTCCGCCGGCAGCGGCACGCCGAACAGCTGCGCACCGATCCTGCGGCCGGCCAGCGAGGCCGCCAGTGCGTACATCGGCATCGAGTCGCGCTCGTCGGGGACGCAGCCGAGGAGGACCGGGCGGGTGTTGCGCGGCTCGTCCAGCACCGGGGTCGCCCGGACCAGCGCCGCGAACACGCACTCCGCGAGCAGGTACTCGACCTCGGCGCCCGCGCTGGCGCCGCGCCAGCGCGCCCCGAGGGCCGACAGCACCGGCTCGATCACGCCCGCCCACGCCGGGAGGACGCCCAGTTCGGCGATGGTGTCGGCGAGCATCCGCTGCACCGCGCCGACGTCCATGGCCAGCGCCGCGGTGCTCAGCCGGCGGGCCAGGCGGGACCGGACTTCCAGGCCGTCGTCGGCGACCGAGGCCGCGGGGGGTTCACCCGGCTCGTCCGGCTGGGGCGGGCCGGAACGCGGGATCTGCTCGAGGGCGTAGCGCGCGGCCTCCGCCGTCGACGCGCCGCTGAGGAGCGCGCGCTGCATCAGTTCGAGGCGGCCGATGTCGGAGCTGCCGTAGCGGCGGTGGCGGCCGTCGGTGTGCCGGCTGGGGCCCAGTCCGTAGCGGCGGTCCCAGGTTCGGAGGGTGGACGGCGCGACCCCGAGCCGGCGGGCGACCGAGGCCACCGGCAGGGTGGGTTCATCGGTGCCCGACCCAGCTCCCACGAGGCTCAATATCCAGGCACCCAGCGCGGTCGGCAACCG
Source organism: Amycolatopsis sp. CA-128772 (assembly GCF_002904295.1). Classification (GTDB taxonomy): domain Bacteria; phylum Actinomycetota; class Actinomycetes; order Mycobacteriales; family Pseudonocardiaceae; genus Amycolatopsis. The sequence goes on along the minus strand of NZ_PPHG01000079.1, from coordinate 39,319 downwards.
GAGGCGAAAGCCCTGCTCACACATCCGGGGGATGCCTAACGGCTGAATCGAACCGAATCGCTTGAACAACTATTGGCGCGCTTCTAACGTTACGGCCGTTGCACCGAATGGAGTATCGGCACCACAGCAGAGCAGCTAGCGGCATCGACCGAATGACGGAGGCGGTCAGGATGGCAGACACGCGCAGGCTCCCAGGACCCAACGCCGACATGTGGGACTGGCAGCTCGAAGGGTCGTGCCGGGGGATGGACAGTGCGTCCTTCTTTCACCCGGACGGCGAGCGCGGCCCGGCGCGGGCACGACGGGAGGCCAGAGCGAAAGCCGTCTGCCTGAGCTGCCCGGTCTTGGAGATGTGCCGCAGCCACGCGCTGGCGGTGCACGAGCCGTACGGCATCTGGGGCGGGCTCTCGGAGTCCGAGCGGGAGCACATCATCAAGTCGGACAAACGCACACTCAGCATGTCGGGCGGCTGAGCGCACCACGGACATCGGAGGGCGGCACCGGGTGGGGTGCCGCCCTTCGTGCCGTCCGGGATCCGTCGCTTTCACGTGAAAGCGACGCTGAGGCGGACGAAAACGGGGCGGCACTCCCGGAGGAGTACCGCCCCGTTCCCGTCGATATCAGTGCGAGTGGCCGTGGCCCGCCGAGGCGGACTCTTCCTCGGCCGGCTTCTCGACGACCGACGACTCCGTCGTCAGCACGAGACGCGCGATCGAGGCGGCGTTCGCCACCGCGGACCGGGTCACCTTGACCGGGTCGACGATGCCGGCGGCCAGCAGGTCGGTGAGCTCGCCGGTGGCGGCGTTGAAGCCCTGGCCCCAGCCCTGCTCCTGGACCTTGTTGACGATGACCGCGCCCTCGTGGCCCGCGTTGGTCGCGATCCAGAACAGCGGGGCCACCAGCGCGTCCTTGACGATCCGGACGCCAGTGGCTTCGTCACCGGTCAGGCCGAGGCCGTCCTCGAGCTCCTTGACCGCGTGGACCAGCGCCGAACCGCCGCCGGGCAGGATGCCCTCCTCGACGGCCGCCTTGGTCGATGCCACGGCGTCCTCGATGCGGTGCTTGCGCTCGTTCAGCTCGGTCTCGGTGGCCGCGCCGACCTTGATGACCGCCACGCCGCCGCCGAGCTTCGCGAGCCGCTCCTGCAGCTTCTCGCGGTCCCAGTCGGAGTCCGTGGTTTCGATCTCCTTGCGGATCTGCGCGACCCGCCCGGAGATGGCGTCCTTGGAGCCGTCGCCGTCGACGATCGTGGTGTCGTCCTTGGTGACGACGATGCGGCGGGCCTTGCCCAGCGCGCCGAGGTCGACGTCGGACAGCTTGCGGCCGATCTCCGCGGAGATCACCTCGCCACCGGTGACGACCGCGAGGTCGTCCAGGAACGCCTTGCGGCGGTCGCCGAAGAACGGCGCCTTGACCGCGACGGCGGTGATCGTCTTGCGCAGCGAGTTCACCACGAGGGTGGACAGCGCTTCGCCGTCGACGTCCTCGGCGATGATCAGCAGCGGCTTCTTGGCCTCGACGACCTTCTCGAGCACCGGCAGCAGCTCGGCCAGCGACGAGACCTTCTCGCGGACGAGCAGGATGTAGGCGTCCTCGAGGATCGCCTTCTGCTCCTCCGGATTGGTCGCGAAGTGCGCCGAGAGGAAGCCCTTGTCGAACTGGACGCCCTCGGTGATCACCAGTTCGGTCGCCAGGGTCGACGACTCCTCGATGGTGATGACGCCGTCCTCGCCGACCTTCTCGACGGCTTCGCCGAGCAGGGCGCCGATGTTGGCGTCACGGGAGGTCACGGTGCCGACCTGGGCGATGTCCTTGCGGCCCTTGACCGGGGTGGCCTTGGCCTTGAGGACCTCGATGACCTTCTCCGCGGCGGCTTCGATGCCGCGGCCGATCGAGGTCGGGTTGGCACCGGCCGCGACGTTGCGCAGGCCGACCTTCACCAGCGACTGCGCGAGCACGGTCGCGGTGGTGGTGCCGTCCCCGGCGACGTCGTTGGTCTTGGTGGCGACGCTCTTGGCGAGCTGCGCGCCGAGGTTCTCGAACGGGTCGTCGAGCTCGATCTCACGCGCGACGGTGACACCGTCGAGGGTGATGGTCGGGCCGCCGAACTTCTTGTCGAGCACGACGTGACGACCGCGCGGGCCGAGGGTGACCTTGACGGCGTCGGCGAGCTTGTTCACCCCGCGCTCCAGCGCGCGACGAGCGTCCTCGTCGAAACTGATCTGCTTGGGCATAGCGTGTTCCGCTTACCTTTCGTTGAACGCAAGAACGCCCCGCTCCCCGGTCTTGCGGGGCCCGGGGCGTCATGCGCTGCGAGCGGACGTCAGTTGATGACGGCCAGCACGTCGCGGGCGGACAGGATGAGGTAGTCCTCGCCGTTGTACTTGACCTCGGTGCCGCCGTACTTGGAGTAGATGACGACGTCGCCGACGTTCACGTCCAGCGGGACGCGGTTGCCCTTGTCGTCGATCCGGCCCGGGCCCACGGCCAGAACCTTGCCCTCCTGGGGCTTCTCCTTGGCGGTGTCGGGGATGACGAGGCCGGAAGCGGTCGTCTCCTCGGCCTCACTCGTCTGGACAACGATCTTGTCCTCGAGCGGCTTGATGTTCACGCTCACCGGGTTGACCTCCACGGTCGTCGAAAGCGTTGGCAGGATGTGGTTACGGCTCTACCACCCCCGCCGTCGCGGGTGCCGGGGCTGTCGGGCCGTGCGATTAGCACTCTAGCCACGTGAGTGCCAGTCGTGCAAGGAGGGTCCACCAGAGGTGGACGAAAGCCCGCCGACCACCTGACCGGCTCTTTCACCACCGGGGAAACCATCTCACCGCCCAGCGGCATCCCACCGCGCGCCCCACCCGCGGACATCGACCTCCGGCACCGACTCCCCCACCTCGGCCAGCCCCAGCCGGGCCGCCGACCGCAGCTGCTCGTGCCGATCGGCCAGGGATGCGACCAGCTCGGCGGCCGCGATCTGCGCGGCGCCCCCGACGGGACCGTTCACCACGGCCACCTTCGCCAGCGCCTTCACCCGTTCCAGATCGCCCCCGGCCAACGCCTGCGCGAACCCGGGATGCGAAGCCACGGCCTCGGCGACCGGCTCCACGAGCACCGCCTCGCCCCGGGCGTTGGCCCGGTCCATGAGCTTGACGAACAGCTCGGCCGTCCGCAGCTGGCGTTCCAGCTCCGCGGAGGCACCGAGCCTCGCTTCTTCCCGACCTTTGAGGCGGTAGGTGACCACCGAGCTGACCACCGCGGACAGCACCGTCGACCCCAGAACCGCCGTGATGATCGTCACCCAGACCGGCATGGGAGCACTTCAGGGATCCACCGGACCGGCTCTACCCCGGGCGTGGGTTTCTGGTTAGGTTCTCACCTCTGGCACCTGCACCTTGGGGGTTCATGCCCATGTCCCGCCCCATCCCGAGAACGGCGGCCGCGGCCGCCGCCGTCGCCCTCCTCACCGGCCTCGCCTCCCCGGCCCACGCCGACACCACCAGCCAGCGCCAACGCGACTTCGCCGCGGCCGCGAGCGAGTTCGGTGTCCCGGAGAACATCCTCCTCGGCGTCTCTTACCTGGAGTCCCGCTGGGACGCCAACGCCGGCACGCCCAGCACCTCGGCCGGCTACGGCCCGATGCACCTCACCGACCTGCGCGAAGCCGGTGTCGCCGGAACTCACCACGACGAAGGCAGCGAAGACCCGCGCGGTGACGACGCCCGCCCGGCAAGGCACCCGCAGGCCGGCCCGGCCGCGCCGCCGCCCACGCTGCAGACCGTCGACGAGGCCGCGCAGCTGCTGCACACCGATGCGGGAACGCTGCGCTCCGACCCGGCCCAGAACATCCGCGGTGGCGCCGCCCTGCTCGCGAAGTACCACGCCGGCGGCGACTGGTACGACGCTGTCGCGCGCTACAGCGGCTCGGCCGACCAGGCCGCCGCGCGGACCTTCGCCGACGAGGTCTTCGAGACCGTAAAGGCCGGCATCGCCCGGACCACCGACGACGGCCAGCAGGTCACCCTGGGCGCGACGCCGGACCTGGTGGTCCCGCAGCACGCCGAGACCACGCCGGCGGACGTCGAGTGCCCGCGGCGGGTCACCTGCGAGTCGGTGCCGGCGCCCTACCAGGAGCTGCCGGGCAACGACTACGGCAACCACGACCTCGCGAACCGGCCGGAGAGCCAGAAGATCGACCACATCGTCATCCACGACACCGAGGGCTACTGGGCCAACGTCCTCGACCTCGCCCAGGACCCGACGTACGTGAGCTGGCACTACACCATCCGCTCGGCCGACGGCCTGATCGCGCAGCACGTGCCGACCAAGGACGTCGCCTGGCACGCGGGCAACTGGTACGTCAACGCGAAGTCGATCGGCATCGAGCACGAGGGCTTCGCCGCGAAGGGCACCTGGTACACCGAGGCCATGTACCGCTCGAGCGCGAAGCTCGTCGGCTACCTCGCGCGCAAGTACGGCATCCCGCTCGACCGCGCGCACATCATCGGCCACGACAACGTGCCGGGCACCGTCCCGTCGACGATCAAGGGCATGCACTGGGACCCGGGCCCTTACTGGGACTGGTCGCACTACTTCGACCTGCTGGGCGCGCCGCTCGGCGGGTTCGGCCTGCCCGGCTCGTCGCTGGTCACCATCGACCCGGCCTTCGCGAAGAACCAGCCCGCGTTCACCGGCTGCGACAGCCCGGGGACGCCGTGCACGCCGCGTGGCTCGGAGGCGGTCGTGCTGCACTCGGAACCGAGTGAGTCCGCGCCGCTGCTGAAGGACGCGGGCCTGCATCCCGACGGCTCGGCGTCCACGATGGACGTCGCCGACGTCGGCAGCCGCGTGGCCACCGGGCAGCAGTACTCCGTCGCCGAAGTCCGCGGTGACTGGACGGCGATCTGGTACCTCGGGCAGAAGGGCTGGTTCCACAACCCGCGCACCGCCCGGGTCGCGAAGCCCGCGATCGGCCGGGTCGTGACGCCGAAGCCCGGCCTCGCCTCGGTACCGGTGTACGGCCGCGCCTACCCGGAGCCGGAGGCCTACCCGGCGAACGTGACCGTCCAGGCCATCACGCCGTTGCCCTACACGCTGTCCGCCGGCCAGAAGTATTCGTCGGGCGGTGTGGTCGGGTCGGAGTACTACTGGGCGACCACCTTCGACGTGGCCGACCACGTGGTGGTCAAGGGCAAGCTGAAGTACGTCCAGATCCAGTTCGGGCACCGGATCGCCTTCGTCAAGGCGGACGACGTCCGGATCCTCCCGGCGTTCTGACGGCCGCGGGCGGAGGTCGCGCTCAGGCGTCGAGCGCGACCTTCACCCCGGTCGCCTGTTCGGTGTTGCGGCGCGTCTTCGCCCAGCCGTTGCGCCCGCGGACCAGCCGGAACAGCGCGCGCCACGACGTCACGTAGAACGTGTAGATGTAGGCCGCGTAAGCGAGGCCCATGCCCAGCCCGCGCAGGATGTTCTTGCTGCGCAGGCACTTCAGCTGGTAGATCGGGCCCCAGACGAGGAACGGCAGCAGCCCGAACGAGCCGTAGATGGCGAACAGGATCCAGGCACCGCCGGTGAACCACGTCCACATCTGCGCCGGGTCGCCCGCGGTGCCGGCCAGCAGCAGGACGAACGGGATCGGGTAGAGCAGCGAACCCAGCAGCTGCAGCCACGGCTGGGCCAGGTAGTACATCATCTCCGCCGCGCCGAGCGTGCTGACGTGCGGGGAGTCCCAGATCCGCCGCAGGTACCGGGCGCACTGCATGGTGCCCTGCCCCCACCGCGTGCGCTGCACGAGGAACCGCCGCAGGCTGTACAGACCCTCCTGCGACACGTGGGAATCCGGGGTGAACCCGGTCCGCCAGCCCGCGGTGAGCAGGTGGACGCCGAGCTCGAAGTCCTCCAGCAGCGACCCGCGCCACGGCTCGCCGGCGTCGCCCGCGATCGAGTCGAGCGCGGTGAGGCGGGTGAACTGGCCGTTGCCGCCCATCGAGATCGTGCCGGTGAACCCGCGCGAAGTCTGGATCGCCGCGATCGCCGTGCGGAACTCCAGGTCCTGCAGCTGCGCGAGCTTGAGGCCGAACCAGCGGCCGGCCGGGTTGCGCGAGGGCGGCGGCGTCCTCGCGTTGCCCATCCACACGTCGAGCTGGACCGCGCCGACCTCCGGGTCGCCGAAGAGGTGGTCCGCCGCGCAGACCTCCAGGCAGTTCGGCGCCGGGCGGCCGTCGGCGTCGACGACCACCACGACGACGTCATCACGGCTCGCGCCCGGGCCCATCCAGTCGTTCAGGGCGCGGTACGCCGCATTCAGCGCGTCCCCCTTGCCGGTCCGGGCTTCGGGGCGCACGCGCGGCACGAGGTGCAGGTACGGGTCGTAGCCGCCGTGACGGCGCCAGAGCATCCGGACGACGCGGGCGGTGCGGTCCTCCGAGTCGTCGTCGACGACCCAGACGTGCGCCCGGCGGAAGGTGGTGCGCAGGTAGCGGACGGTCTCGCGGATGACCGTCTGCTCGTCGCGGCACGGCACGAAGAAGTGCCAGGTGAAGCCGGCCGGGTCGCCGACCGGGCCGGGCTTGCGGCGCAGGTACGGCACCACGATCACCACGACGTAGACGAGGAACGCCACGCTCATGGTGAGCGCGAACGCCTGCGTGATCGCCAGCAGGACCTTGACGCTCATGCCTTCTTCTTTCGCGTGGCCAGCCAGACGAACAGGACGATCGAGACGGCCCCGCCGAACACGCTGACCATCGAGCCGAGCAGCGTGTGGCCCCAGTAGTAGCCCTCGTCGGTGCCGAAGCCGCGCACGAGCCCGACGATGGTGAGAATGCGCAGCTGATTCACCAGCACGACGACGAGTGCCGAAATGCCGAGCGAAAAGAACAGCCGTCGCGCATTCGACGGCCGGAAGTACAGCATGGCCATCGTCACAACGAGCAGCGGGAGCAAAAGGAACGCCGAAGAACATTCCGGCGTCATTCGCAACCCGAACGGCGTAGCGCTGGTCAACCCAAAGTAAACGGACTCCCGATCGGGTGCCACATAAACACCTGATGTAGTGAACAGGTCGAGGATCGCGCCGGCGAGCCGCACTTCCAGCTCGCGGTAGAGCCGCTCGGCCAGCACCACCGCGACCCCCGCGGCGGCCAGCGCAACCAGCGCCATGACCAGCGGAAACCGTGTCATTCCTGAATTCGGAGCGCTCGCTACCGCCACGACGTTCCTCTCGGTGTGGTTTTCCCGATCGAGTGGGGGACCCGGGCGAGCGTAGGACATGTGTGCCACGCATTTCCACCCGGAGGGATGGAAAGACCGCCCCAATCGGCTGATCCTTCGCGGAACTTGTTACGCCGTTCGAGTGATGTCGAACCGACCTGCGAAAACAATGCCGAGCCTTACCCGATCCGGTGATTCGGGAAATTTCGTGTGCTATTCCGGCCGCTCTTCGCGATAGTCGATCCGCGTGCCGAGTCCCAGGCAAGCCGGTTCGATCCGCGCCGCCGTCACGCACCCCCCGATAAATCCAGCGAATTCGGAGGACCACTTGATGAAGAGCTCCCTCGTGCGCCGTGGCGGGCTGCTCGCCGCGGTCGTGGCGAGCGTCGTGCTCGCCGGCGCGGCCCCCGCTTCGGCGGCTCCCGGCGACGGATCCGCGTACGGCGTCAAGGTCGACGTCAAACTGCTCGGCCAGGACGCGGTGAAGGCAGGCCCGTTCGCCGCCGCGAACACCGCCGGGCCGACGAGCAGCAGCCTGGCGAAGGTCGACCTGACCGGCATCCTCAAGGCCGGGGCGATCAACACCGAGGCCAAGCGCGACGAGAATTCCGGTGCGGCGACGGCGAAGGCGAGCACCGCCGACGTCGCACTGCCGCTGCTGAAGGCGGCCCTCGGCGACGTCGGCATCAAGCTCGTCGAAGCCGTCTGCACCGCGACGCAGAAGGGCGTCGAAGGCAGCACGAAACTGGTCGGCGCGAACCTCGGCAGCGTCGGCGCGGTCGACGCGGCCCCGGCCGCGAACACGCAGATCAAGGTCGGCCTCGGCGCGCTGAACGTCGCCACGATCACGCTGAACGAGCAGGTCAAGAACCCGGACGGCAGCCTCACGGTCAACGCCGTCCACGTGAAGCTGCTCGGCGAAGGGCTCAAGGCCCTCGGCTCGGGTGACGTGGTCGTGTCGTCGGCGACCTGCGGCCCGGCCGCGCCGCCGATGCCGCTGGCGTCCGGTGCGGGCCTGTGGATCGGGCTCGGGCTGCTCGGCGCCGTCGCGATGCCGGTCGGCACGCGCATCTTCCGCCGCCGTTCCGCGCAGGCCTGAGCGAGGTCCGGATGTACAAGATGCCGGGCGCCGGGGTCGGCGTGGCCGGTGGCGGGGTGGGCACCCTCGCCGCCACCGGCGCCGACATCGGGTGGTGGCTGGCCGTCGGCGTGCTCCTGGTCCTGCTCGGGACGATCGCGCTGGTCGCCGTCCACCGCCGCAACCGCCGCCTTTCCCGGGCGCGGTGACCGCGGGCCGCCGGCGTGTGCCCCTCGCACGCCGGCGGCCTCGAGGTGGGAATGACACAGCCTGGACACCGCCCGGACACCTGGCGCGTCGGGGGCGGGAAATCTGCTGGACACTGGACAACGTGGAGAAGGGGCGGCGCGGGGTGGAAGTGATGTTGCTGGCCGGTACGCGGCCGGAGGCGGTCAAGCTGGCGCCGCTGGCCCTGGCCCTGACGGCGCACCCGGCACTGCGCCCGGTCGTGGTCCACAGCGGCCAGCACCCGGGCATGGTCGAGCAGGCCCTGGAGCCGTTCGGCCTGGCGGTGGACGTGTGGCTGGACGTGCCACCGAGGGTCACCGGCGGCCAGGCCGAGCTGGTGGCGGGCTTGCTCCCGGCGCTGGACGAGACCCTGCGCCGCCACAGCCCGGCCGCACTCGTGGTCCAGGGCGACACGACGACAACGCTGGCGGGCGCGCTGGCCGCGTTCTGGCTGGGCATCCCGGTGGTCCACCTGGAGGCTGGCCTGCGCACCCACGACCTGGCGGCCCCGTTCCCGGAGGAGGGCGCCCGCCAGATGGTGTCCCGCATCGCGGCCCTGCACCTGGCCCCCACCCTGGGCGCGGCGGCGGCGTTGCGCTCGGAAGGCGTGGCGCGCCAACAGATAGCGGTAACGGGCAACACGGTGGTCGACGCGGTCCTGGAGATAGCGGCCCGCGACCTCCCGGCCCGCGACACGGCGCTGGCGTTGCTGGAGATGGAGCTGGCGGAGGCGGGCGAGCGCCTGGTGCTGGTGACATCGCATCGCCGCGAATCCTGGGGCGAGCCCCTGGAGCGCACCCTGGCGGCGGTCCAGCTGATCGTGGCCGAGCACCCGGACGTCCAGGTGCTGTTCCCGGCCCACCCGAACCCCCAGGTCCAGGCCCAGGTGAAGGCGGCACTGGCCGGCCTCCCCCGGGTAACGGTGACGGACCCCCTGGAGTACCCGGACCTGGTCCGCGCGTTGCGCCTGGCATCGCTGGTCCTGACGGATTCGGGCGGCATCCAGGAGGAGGCCCCCACATTCGGAACACCGGTGGTGGTGCTGCGAGACGTGACGGAGCGCGCGGAGGTGGTGGAGGCGGGCTGCGCATGGTTGGCGGGAACGGAAACAGAGCGCATCGCCAACCTGGCGGCAAGGTTACTGAGCGGAGAGCTACGCCCAGCCCAGATCGGAAACCCCTACGGCGAGGGAAACGCGGCAACCCTGGCGGTGGCGGCAATCGAGGAGCTACTGGGCGTACGAGCCCCGACGGTCAGTCCCGCAACGGCTTCGTAGCACGACACCTGCGCGGCTGGACCAGCCACTAAAGCGAAACCACATTCACCGGCAAAGCCGGATTGGCACTGAAATCAAGCGGCGTAGCAGGACGCTTCCCAGCCACCACATGAGCCCCCAACGCAGCAATCATCGCCCCATTGTCCGTACACAACCGCGGCCGGGGAACCCGCAGCTCAATCCCCGCCACAGCACACCGCTCCGCAGCCAGCTCCTTCAACCGCGAGTTAGCAGCAACACCACCGGAAATCACCATGGTGCCGATTCCCTGCTCCTTCGCAGCACGAACCGCCTTGGCCGTCAGCACATCGGCAACAGCCTCCTGGAACGAAGCCGCAACATCATCCACGGGAATCTCCTCCCCCCGCCGCGCAGCCCCTTCAACCCACCGAGCCACCGCAGTCTTCAACCCGGAGAAGGAAAAATCGAACGCCGCATCACGAGGCCCGGTCATCCCCCGCGGAAAAGCGATCGCCGAAGGATTCCCGTTCTTGGCCGCCTTGTCGATCGGCGGCCCACCCGGATAAGGCAGCCCGAGAACCCGGGCAACCTTGTCGTAAGCCTCCCCCGCAGCGTCGTCCACAGTGGACCCCAGCTCGGTGATCGACGACGCGATGTCGTCCACCCGAAGCAACTGCGTGTGCCCACCGGAAACCAGCAGCGCGAGACAAGGCGACGGCAACGGCCCATGCTGCAGCGTGTCCACAGCAATGTGCCCAGCAAGGTGGTTGACCCCGTACAACGGCACATCCAAGGCAGTCGCATACGCCTTGGCCGCCGACACGCCGACCAGCAGCGCACCCGCCAGCCCCGGCCCGGCCGTCACGGCAATGGCGTCCACATCAGACATGGACAAGCCCGCCGTGGCGAAGGCGCGGGAAGTGGTCGGAACCATCGCCTCGAGGTGCGCCCGGCTGGCCACCTCCGGCACCACCCCGCCGAACCGCGCGTGCTGCTCGACGCTCGAAGCGACCTCGTCCGCCAGCAGCTCGACGGTCCCGTCGTCGTGCAGCCGGACCAGCCCGACGCCGGTCTCGTCGCACGAGCTTTCGATACCCATGATGATGCGTGCCATCAGCCCGCCACCCCGTCTCGCGTCCGCGCCGGGCGGACCATCGTGTACGCGTCGGCGCCGGAAGGCTGGTAGTAGCGCTTCCGGATGCCGAGCCGTTCGAAGCCGTGGCGCTCGTACAGGGCGAGCGCGGTGGTGTTGTCCGTGCGGACCTCGAGGAAGACCGGCGCCTCGAACTCGTCGGCCCGCACCAGCAGGGCCCGCAGCAGCGCCGTGCCGATGCCCTGGCCCTGGTACTCGGGCGCGACGCCGATCGTGTGCACGGTCGCCTCGTACTCACCGCGCCGGCGCCCGACGACGGCCAGCCCGGCGTAGCCGAGCAGCTCGTCGCCCTCGTCCGGGCGGGCGGCGAGGTAGAAGTTGCCCGCGTCCAGCTCCGAGTGGAACGCGCGGGCGCTCCACGGGTCGTCGCCCGGGAACAGGATCTGCTCGATCTCCACGCACCGGGCGATGTCCATGCGGCGCAGGGGCCCGAGTCTCACGGGGCGGTCACCCGTTTCGGCGCGGCGGGCTCGACGGCGTCGGGACGACGCAGGTACAACGGCGTCAGCGGGGCCGGCGGAGCCGAAGCGAGCAACGCGCTCCCAGCCGCCTTCACCAGCCCGGCGGCCGACGGGAACCGCGGCTCGATCGGCTGGACGTCGAGCGCGGCGGCGTGGAGCAGCGCGCCGTCGCCGGCCGCCCGATTGACGTCGGTCTCGACGTCGGCCGGGCGCTGGACGTGCGGGCCGTCGGTGCGCCGGCCGTCGGCGTCGTAGGCGGCCCAGTAGACCTCACGGCGGCGGGCGTCGGTCATGACGAGGAAGGCGTCGCCGCCCGAGGTGACGTCCGCGGCCAGCGCGTCGAGGCTGCACACCGGGTACACCGGCAGCCCGAGGGCGTGCCCGAGCGCGGCGGCGGTGGCCATCCCGGCCCGCAGGCCGGTGAACGGCCCGGGGCCGACGCCGGCGACGATCGCGTCGAGGTCCTTGAGGGTCACGCCGGCGGCCTCGGCGGCGGCCAGCGCGTGCGGCGTGATCAGCTCGCCGTGGGCGCGGGGGTCGACGGTGACGCGGTCACCGCGCGTCTCGACCGAATCGCCGTCCAGCTCGACGACGCCGGCGGTCACCGCCGGGGTCGAGGTATCGATCGCCAGTACCAACACGGTGTCCCAGCCTACGACCAGCGTCTTCGGCCGCTTGCTGCAGGGGACGGATCCGCGCGGTAACGTGCTGATCGAGTCCGACACTGGGAGGTCCCCGCGGTGCCCGACCCGTTGTTCCCCACTCTCGTCGCCGGCGCCGCGAAAGAAGCCCTGCGCTTCGGCGACCACGCCCTGTCCTACGACCACCTCGCCGCCGTCGCCGGTGGGCTCGCCGCCGAGCTGCCGGCCGGCCGGGTCGCCGTGTGGGCGACGCCGACCGTGCACACGAGCGTCGCGGTCGTCGCCGCGCTGCTCGCCGGGGTGCCGGCGGTGCCGCTCAACCCCAAGATCGGCGAACGCGAGCTCGCGCACATCCTCGCCGACAGCGAACCGGCGCTCGTCCTGGCCGAACCGGGCGCCGAGCTGCCCGCCGGCCTGGCCGCGCTGCCCCGCCGGGACATCCCGCTGACCGGCGGGGAAGCGCCGATCCCGGCCGAGCCCGACCCGGAAAGCCCGGCGCTGATCGTCTACACCTCGGGCACCACCGGCCCGCCGAAGGGCGTCGTGCTCCCCCGCCGCGCGCTCGCGACCACGCTCGACGCCCTCGAGGACGCCTGGGCCTGGACCGCCGCCGACGTCCTGGTGCACGCCCTGCCCCTGTTCCACGTGCACGGCCTGATCCTCGGCATCCTCGGCCCGCTGCGCCGCGGTGGCTCGGTGCGGCACCTCGGCCGGTTCTCCACCGAGGGCGTCGCGCGGGAGCTGTCGGCCGGCGCGACCATGCTCTTCGGCGTGCCGACGATGTACCACCGCATCGCGGGCGAGGTGGACTCCGACACCGTGCTGGCCGACGCGCTCAAGCGGGCCCGGCTGCTCGTTTCCGGGTCGGCGGCGCTACCGGTGCACGACCACCAGCGGATCACCGCGGCGACCGGCCAGCAGGTCGTCGAGCGCTACGGCATGACCGAAACGCTGATGAACACGAGCGTCCGCGCCGACGGCGAGCGCAAGGCCGGCACGGTCGGCGTCCCGCTCCCAGGCGTCGAACTCAGGCTGGTCGGCGACGCCGGCGAGGTGATCGACGACGCCGAGACGGTCGGCGAGATCCAGGTCCGCGGCCCGAACCTGTTCACCGGGTACCTCAACCGGCCGGACGCGACCGCGGCCGCGTTCGACGACGGCTGGTTCCGCACCGGCGACATGGCCACCCGCGACACCGACGGGTACGTGAAGATCGTCGGGCGCAAGGCGACCGACCTGATCAAGAGCGGCGGCTACAAGATCGGCGCGGGCGAGATCGAGAACGCCCTGCTCGAACACCCGCGCGTCGCCGAGGCGGCCGTCACCGGCGAGCCGGACGACGACCTGGGCGAGCGGATCGTGGCGTGGATCGTGCCGTCCGGCGAGCCACCGGCCGCCGAGGAGCTCGCCGACCACGTGGCCAAGCTGCTGGCGCCGCACAAGCGCCCGCGGGTCGTCCGGTTCCTGGACGCGTTGCCGCGCAACGACATGGGCAAGGTCATGAAGCGGGCGCTCGGTGCCTAGGCTGCCGGCGCGCGAGGTCGTCGGCGCGATCGCTAACGGTTTCACGGAGTTCGCCACCCCGCTGCGCGAGGAGCCCGCCGACGGCCCGATCGGCTGGCCGGGCTACCGGGAAGCGCGTTCCGCCGCGGAACAACGCACCGGCGAGAAGGAGTCGGTCGTCTGCGGGACGGCGAAGATCGGCGACGTCGAAGCCGTGCTGATCGCCTTCGAATTCGGCTTCCTCGGCGGCTCGCTGGGCCAGCGGACCGGCGACCGGCTCGAGGCGGCGTTCGCGCACGCCCGCGACGCGCGGCTGCCGGTGGTGTCGCTGGTCGCGACCGGCGGCAGCCGCATGCAGCAGGGCATGCGGGCGCTGATGCAGCTGCAGCGGGTGGCGCGGGCGTCGGCGTTGACGCGGTCGGTGGGCATCCCGCAGATCGCGGTGCTGCGCGACCCGACGACCGGCGGCGGCTGGGCGACGCTCGGCGCGGGCGCCGACGTCGTCCTCGCGCTGCCGGAGGCGCAGGTCGGCTTCGCGGGCTCGCGGGTACGTCCGGAAGGCTCGCCGGAGGCCTACACCGCCGAGGCGAAGCTCGAATGGGGTCAGGTCGACGCCGTGGTGGCCCCGGCGGAACTCGGTGCGGCGCTGGAGCGGTGGCTGCGGCTGCTGACCGCGCGTTCGACGGCGGCGGCACCCCCGCCGTCCGCGTTGCGGGCCACCCCGCTGCCCGAGACGGGCTGGGAAGCGGTCCAGGCGGCGCGGTCACCATCACGAGCGCGGGCCGCGGAGTACCTCGACGCCTACTTCGGCTGGCGGGCGGACATCAGCGGCGACCGCGTCGGCGGCGCGGATCCCGGTGTTGCCTGCGGCTTCGGCTGGCGCGACGGCCGGACGATCGCGTACGCGGCCCAGTGCGGCACGCCGACGTTGCCCTCGGGCTTCCGGACGGCGGCGCGCCTGGTGCGGCTGGCGTCCCGCCTGGGCATCCCGGTGCTGACGCTGGTCGACACCCCGGGCGCGGCGAACGACGCGGCGGCCGAGCAGGCCGGCGCGGGCGGCGCGATCGCGGAGCTGTTCGAGGCGGTGGCCACGGCGTCGGTCCCGGTGACGACGCTGGTGATCGGCGAAGGCGGCTCGGGCGGCGCACTGGCGTTCGCGGCGGCGGGCTCGACGTGGGTGACGCCGGACGCGTACTTCTCGGTGACGTCCCCGGAGGCCGCGGCGGCGATCCTCAAGCGCCCGGCGGCGGAGGTGCCGGACATCGCCAACCAGCTGCACCTGCGGCCGCAGGACCTGGTCGACCTCGGCGTGGCCCGCGCGGTCGTGGGTGAGAAACAGCGTTAGAACCGGTTTCTCACCCACGAGGTCCGTGGTTGGATCTTGCGATGGGGTATCGACTCAACAGGCGAGCGGCGTTCGGTTTGGGAACCGCCGTCGCCGCTGGAAGCATGCTGGCCGGCTCTCCCGCGTTCGCGCAGGAAGCAGACATCGAGGCCAGCCCGGCCACACCGGACCGGGCCCGGCGGAAGGTGAAGCGCGTCTACGACACCGCGGCCGCCGAGGCGGGCGGTGTCTGGAACTCCTACGTCAGCGTGGCCGACGACGTGGCCGTGGACGTGGCGTCCGACGAGGTCGTCGAGGCGTACAGCGTCAACAAGGTGGCCGTCGCGGTCACCTTGATGGACAAGGTCGACCGTGGCCTGCTCACCCTGGACCAGCAGGTCCAGGTGCCGGCGAGCATCGTCGTGCCGGGTGGTGACGGCATCATCATCCTGGACGGGGCCTACCCGAGCTCGTTCACGCTGGGGCACGTCCTGTCGCTGTTCCTCACGGTTTCGGATGACACGTGCGTCCGGCTGGTGGGGCTCGTGGTCCCGGCGGCCGAGATCAACCAGATCCTGGTGGCCAAGGGCTTCCCCAGGACCCAGGTCACGCCGGTGGCCAACCCGAACCGCTACTTCCTCGGCCAGACCACTCCGCGCGAGACCCACGACCTGCTGAAGGCGCTGGTCGCGGGCACGTTGCTGAGCCCGGCGTCGACGGAGTACCTGCTGTCCATCCTGCGGTCGCAGGTGGCGTTCACCGACGGTGTCCGCCGGGAGATGTCGTCCGTCGACCGGGCGAGGATCGCCACGAAGGCGGGCTGGCTGAACGACGGCCGCAACGAGGCGGGGATCATGTTCGACGCCGCGGGCAAGCCGGTGCTGATCTACTCGATGTTCGCGCACGGTCAGGCGAACCCGGAGGACTTCGGGGCCACGCACCCGGTCCGGCAGGCCACCGCGAAGATGGGGCCGAAGTTCCTGCGCGCGGTCGACAAGATCGCGGGCGCCGGCGCCCGGGCGTTCCGGGCACCGGCCTACCAGCAGTACAACGGCGGCTGAGCGCAGCGACCTGGTGCGGCCCTACGCCCGCACCAGGTCCGGCGTGCGGTCGGCCCAGGTGCCGTGCGGCTCCAGCGTCACCTCGCGGACGTCGTCCTCACGGCGCTCCAGCCGGACGACCAGGTAGTCCTCCGACAGGCGTTCGGCCGAGCCCTCGCCCCACTCGACCACGATCGCCGAGCGCTCGAGGTCGGTGTCCAGGTCCAGGTCGTCCAGCTGGGAGAGGTCGCCGCCCAGGCGGTACGCGTCCACGTGCACCAGGGGCACGCCGGCCGCGCCGGCCGGGTGGACGCGGGCCAGGACGAACGTCGGGCTGCTCACCCGGCCGCCGACGCCGAGGCCGTCCGCGATGCCGCGGGTCAGCGTCGTCTTGCCCGCGCCGAGCGGCCCGGCCAGCAGGACCAGGTCACCCGCCCGCAGGGCGCGGCCGAGGGCCCGCCCGAAGTCCATGGTCTCTTCGGGTGTCGGAAACACCATGCTCAACGCGGCCACCACCAGTTTCGCCGGGACGAGGGATCGCCGTCCACACCGGAACAGCGTTGCAGGAGATCGATCAGATGGCTGTTCACCAGCTCGGGCTGCTCGAGCTGGACCATGTGGCCGGCGCCGCGGACGCGCACCAGCTCCGCGTCGGGCAGCTCGGCCGCGATCCGCTCGGCGTGCGCGAACGGCGTGAACCGGTCCGAATCGCCGCCGATGACCAGCACTTCCGCGTGCTTCAGACCGGCCAGGGCCGCGTAGCGGTTGTGGCTGCCGAGCGTGTCGATGAAGTTGACGAGCCCGCGCACCGGCGTCACTTCGAGCATTTCGAGCATGAAGTCGACCAGCCGCGGCGCGACGTCGCGGCTGCCGAACGCCAGCCGGCGCACGGCTTGGCGGGTCAGCTGGCCGCCCGCCGCGCGCACGAACTCCACCAGCCCCGGCTGCCAGCCGGCGAGGCCACCGGCGGCGCGCGTGAGCGGGTTGTACTTCGAGAGCAGCGAACGCGGCAACCCGCGTGCCCCGACTTCGCCCGCCGCGGTCGCGATGAAGGCGACGCCTTCCACCCGCTCTTCGAACAGCTGCGGGAATTCGGCGGCCAGCTCCATGATCACCATGCCGCCCATCGAGTGCCCCAGCAGCACGATGGGTCCTTCCGGCACCAGGGACCGCAGCACGGCGTCGAGGTCCCGCGCCAGCTGTTCGATGGTCGACGTCTCGGCCGAAGCCGCGCCGGACAGGCCGTGGCTGCGGTGGTCGTAGTACACCTGACGCACGCGGGGCAGCCGCAGGGACGCGAGGTCGCGGCGCTGGAAGTGCCAGCAGCGCCGCGAAAGCGCGAAGCCGTGCACCCCCACGACGGTCAGTTCCGGTTCGCCGCCGTCTTCCGGGTCGATCTCCTCGACCGAAAGCGGCGTGCCGTCCTCGGCCGCGACCGTCGAAGTGCGGTCCGGCTTCAGCTCCCCCAGCGGCTCGTCCACGTACGGATCCTCGGTGTGCCGCCGCTGCTGCCCGGCGACGGCGATGGCGGCGGCGGTTCCGGTGGCCAGGGCCCCGACCCCGCCGGCGATGGCCAGCAGTCGACGTGAAGGTGTCACTCGCCCGTCCCCAGATACCGGCGGCGCACGCGCGGGCGGTACATCGAGGTGACGATTTCGTAGTCGATGGTCCCCAGCTTGTCGGCCCACTCCCGGGCGGTCGGCTCGCCGTGCGTCCCGGCCCCGAACAGGACGACCTCGTCGCCGACGGCCGGTGTGTGGTCGCCGCAGTCGACCACCAGCTGGTCCATGCAGACCCGCCCGGCGACCGGCCGCCGCTGCCCGCCGAGGAGCACGTCCATGCGGCCGGACAGGGACCGCGGAACGCCGTCGGCGTACCCGGCCGGGACGAGCGCCAGGGTCGTGTCGCGCTCCGCCGTCCAGGTGTGCCCGTACGACACCGATTCCCCGGCCTCGATCCGCTTGACCAGCGCGACCGCCGACCGGAACGTCATGGCCGGGCGCAGGTCCTCGGCCTGCGGCACCGGGTTGAGCCCGTACATCGCGATGCCCGGCCGGACGACGTCGAAGTGCAGGTCGGGCCGGGTCAGCAGGGCCGCGGAGTTCGCCAGGTGGCGCAGCGGGTCGAGCCCGGCGGCGCGGGCCGTGTCGTAGGCCTCGGCGAAGCGTTTCGCCTGCAGGTCGGTCGCCGGGTGGTCCGGCTCGTCGGCGCACGCGAGGTGGGACCAGATCGCGACCACCTCGACCCGCGGTTCGGCGGCCGCCGCTTCGACCAGCTCGGCCCACGCGGCGGGCGGGCAGCCGTTGCGCGACAGCCCGGTGTCGATTTTGAGGTGCACACGAGCCGGAGTACCCGGTTTCGCGGCGGCCGCGATGCGGCGAAGCTCACCCAGCGAGCTGGCGGCGAGGTCGATGTCGTTTTCGACGCCCGCCGCGAAGTCGACGTCCGGGGTGTCCAGCCAGCTGAACAGCCGGGTCCCGATGCCGGCCTCGCGGAGGGCGAGGGCTTCGCCGAGAGAGCAGGTGCCGAGCCAGGACGCGCCGGCCTCGACCGCGGCGCGCGCCACCGGCAGCGCGCCGTGGCCGTAGGCATCGGCCTTCACCACGGCCATCACCTGGGCGCCGGGCGCGCGGGCACCCAGCAGGGTGAGGTTGTGGCGGATCGCGTCGAGGTCGATGTCGACCTGGGCGCGGGGGAAACTGGAAGACATAACGCCTCCCAGTTTCCCATGACCCGAGGTCAGGGCAGGCGCAGCCCGGACGTGGTGGAGAACACGTGCAGCGCGTCGGGGCGGATCCGCAGGTTGAGCGTGTCGCCCATGGCCGGCGGCGTGCGCGGGTCGACCCGGGCGACGACGTTCGACTTGTTGTCGGCCGCGTCGGTCTCGGCGAGCTTGCCGTAGACGTAGGCGTCCGAGCCGAGCTCCTCGACCAGCTCCACCTTGATCGGCAGGGTGCCTTCACCGGTGGCGACCTCGAGGGCCTCCGGCCGGAAGCCGAGGGTCACGGTGTCGCCGTCGGCCGCCGCGATGGTCTCGCGGGTCAGCGGCACGCGCGCGCCACCGACCTCGGCGCCGTCCGCCGTCAGCTTCGCGGTGACGAGGTTCATCGCCGGCGAGCCGATGAACCCGGCGACGAAAGCGTTTGCGGGCCGGTCGTACAGCGCGCGCGGGGTGTCGCACTGCATGAGCAGGCCGTCCGAGAGCACCGCGACGCGGTCCCCCATCGTCATGGCCTCGACCTGGTCGTGCGTGACGTACACCGTGGTGACGCCGAGGCGGCGCTGGAGCGCGGCGATCTGCGTACGCGTCGAGACACGCAGCTTCGCGTCGAGGTTCGACAGCGGCTCGTCCATCAGGAAGACCTGCGGCTCGCGGACGATCGCGCGGCCCATCGCGACGCGCTGGCGCTGACCACCGGAGAGCGCCTTCGGCTTGCGGTCGAGGTACTGCTCGATGTCGAGCAGCTTCGCGGCTTCCAGGACCTTCTGCTTGATCTCGGACGCGGGACGCCCGGCGATCTTCAGCGCGAAGCCCATGTTCTGCGCGACCGTCATGTGCGGGTACAGCGCGTAGTTCTGGAACACCATCGCGATGTCACGCGAGCGCGGCGGCAGCTGGGTGACGTCGCGGTCGCCGATCCAGACGGCACCGTCGTCGATGTCCTCGAGCCCGGCCAGCATGCGCAGGCTGGTCGACTTGCCGCAGCCGGACGGGCCGACCAGGACGAGGAACTCGCCGTCGGCGATCTCCAGGTCCAGTGCGTCGACCGCGGGCCGGTCCGAACCGGCGTAGCGCCGGGTCGCCTTGTCGTAGGTGATGGAAGCCATCGGTCAGTCCTCTCCGAGATTCCGCCGGACCCCGTAAGCCGCTTCGCGGGCTTCGAGGTGGCGCTGCTGGATCCGGTGGCCCTCGGCGCGCTGCGCCTCGGTCGGCTCGTCCAGCTCGAGCCGGAGTTTCCGGTGCTCCTGCCAGGACGGAGGTTCCGCACTGGAAGCCAGGGCCCACGCCGCCTGCCGCGCCGCGCCGAGCGCGACGTACTCGGCGACTTCGGGCAGCTGCACGGGCACGCCGAAGACCAGCGGCGCGACCGCGCGGACGGCCCGCGACTGCGCGCCCCCGCCGATCAGCAGCACGCGCTGGACGTCGAGGCCGTGCGCGCGCACCGCGTCGAGGCCGGCGGCCAAGCCGCAGAGCATGCCTTCGACGGCGCTGCGCGCGAGGTTCTCCGGGGTCATGTTGTCCCTGGTCAGCCCGGCCAGCGAGCCGGTGGCGCCGGGCAGGTTCGGGGTGCGCTCGCCGTCCAGGTACGGCAGGAACGTCAGCCCGCCGGCGCCCGGCTCGGCGGTCAGCGCGAGGCGGTCGAACTCGCTGAGCGTCGCGCCGAGCATCGCGGCCGTCGCGGTGAGGACGCGGGCGGCGTTGAGGGTGCAGGCGAGCGGGAGGAAGCGGCCGGTGGCGTCGGCGAACCCGGCGACCTCGCCGCTGGCGTCGGCCGCGCCGGTCCCCGCGACGCCGAACACGGTGCCGCTGGTGCCGAGCGAGACGACGGCGTCACCCGGCTTGAGTTCCAGCCCGAGCGCGGCGGCCATGTTGTCGCCGGTGCCGGCCGAGACGAGCAGGCCGTCCGGGGTGTGGCCGGCCGCGTCGGCCGGGCCGAGCACGGTGGGCAGCGCCGGCGTCCGGCCGCCGAAGGCGTGGCTCAGGACGTCGAGGCGGTAGGCGTTGTCGGTCGGCGAGAAGTAGCCGGTGCCGGACGCGTCGCCGCGGTCGGTGACCGGGTCGCCGCCGGTGAGTTTCCAGGTCAGCCAGTCGTGCGGGAGCAGCACGCGGGCGACGCGGTCGGCGAGCTTCGGCTCGTGCTCGGCCAGCCAGCGCAGCTTCGTGACGGTGAAGCTGGCGACCGGTACCGAGCCGACCGACTTCGCCCAGGTCGACGGGCCGCCGAGCTCCTCGATGAGGTCGAGCGCCGCCTGCGCGGAACGCGTGTCGTTCCAGAGCAGCGCGGGCCGGACCACGTCGTTGTTTTCGTCCAGCGTGACCATGCCGTGCTGCTGCCCGCCGACGCCGATGGCCTTGACGCCGTCGAGCAGGCCGTTGGTGGCCTCCTGGAAGGCGTCCCACCAGGCGGCGGGGGCGACCTCGGTGCCGTCGGGGTGCGGCGCGCGGCCGGTGCGGACGATTTCGCCGGTTTCGGCGTCGCACACGACGACCTTGGTCGACTGCGTGGACGAGTCGATCCCGGCAACCAGTTCAGCTGTCATAGGGCTGCCCCTCTGCGACGTGTTCGACGATCTCGATCGCGGTGCCGGCGTTGAGCGCGGCCTCGATCTCTTCGGTGGGCGTGGCTTGGCCCGTGATCAGCAGGTCGTAGTCGCCGACGTCGCCGTGCGCGTAGGTGGCGGTGCGGCCGAACTTCGAGTGGTCGGCGACGAGGACGTTGTGGTTCGCGACCTTGAGCGCGGCCTTCTTGAGCTCGGCGTAGTCGCGGTCGGGGTGGAAGAGGCGCCCGACGGCGACCGCGGTCACCGAGACGAACGAGACGTCGGCGCGGATGCTGTCGAGCAGGTTGAGCACCTCGGGGCCGGCGCAGGAGTCGTACTCGTGGCTGTAGCGGCCGCCGGCGAGTACGACGTCGACCTCCGGCCCGAGCAGCCGGGCGGCGTGCAGCGAGTTGGTGACGACGGTGAGGGCGTCGATCTCGGCGAGCCGCCGGACCAGCGGGAGGAGGGTGGTCGAGTCGTCGACGAAGACGGTCTGGCCGGGCTGGACGTGGTTCGCCGCGGCCTGGCCGAGTGCTTCCTTCTCACCGTGGTGGAGGGTGTCGCGGAAGCGGGCGGCGCTCTCGATGGTCAGCGCCGGGTAGGCCTCGACCTTGCCGCGCAGCTTGCGCAGGAGCCGGCGTTCGGCGAGGTCGTCGAGGTCGCGGTGGATGGTCATCAGGCTGACCTTGAACTTCGACGTCAGGTCGTCGATCCGGGCCTCGCCCTGCTCGATGACGTGGTCGAGGATGTCCTGCCGCCGCTGCTCGACGACGGCATCGGACGGCCGGGTCTTCCGGTCTCCGGGTACTGTGCCGCCGCTCACACGGCATTCTTACCAGATTTATCCCGCGAAGTTAACAGAGAACTCGATAAGACTTCTCAGGACGTTAGCGAGCGGATCGCCCGGATGGCCTCCGGGATCGCGTGGACCAGGCCGGACGCCGACGTGGGGGCGTTCTGCGCGGCGATCGCACCCGCCAGGGCGTGGACGTGGGCCGCGGCGGCGGCCGCCAGCCAGGGGTCCAAACCCGCCGCCAGCAGCGCGCCGACCAGGCCCGACAGGACGTCACCGGATCCGGCCGTCGCCAGCCAGGCACCGCGCGGGGTGTTGACCGCGACCCGGCCGTCCGGGGCCGCGATCACCGTGCAGTGGCCCTTCAGCAGCACCACCGCGTCGTACTTTTTCGCCGCTTCGCGGGCCGCCGTCACGCGGTCCGGGCCGGGCTTGCGGCCCATCAGGCGTTCGTACTCGCCCGCGTGCGGGGTCAGGACCAGGGGCGTATCCGGGTCGCGGGCGTCGAGGTTGTCCGGGGACTTGGCGATGATCGTCGTCGCGTCGGCGTCGGCGCAGACCGGGACGCCCTGGCCGAGGACGTACCGCAGCACGTCCCGGCCTTCCGAGCCGGTGCCGATGCCGGGGCCGACCGCCCACGCCTGGACGCGCCCGGCGTCCGCGACCGTGCCGGTCGCGATGATCTCCGGCCACTGCCCGCGGACGACGTCGGCCGCGTGCCCCGCGTAGCGCACCAGACCGGAGGTCGCGCGGACCGCCGAGCCGGCGGCGAGCACCGCCGCGCCCGGGTAGGTCGCCGAGCCGGCCGCGATGCCGACCACGCCCTGGCTGTACTTGTCGTCCTCCGGGCCCGGGACCGGCCAGGCCGCGGCGACGTCGACGATGTCGAGGCGCTGCAGGTCGGGTTCCGCCAGTTCGAGGCCGATGTCGACCAGCACGACTTCGCCGCAGCGGGTGGGCGCGAGCGCGTGTACCGGTTTGAGGGCGCCGAACGTGACGGTTTTGGCGGCCTGCACCGCGGGACCGTCGACCGCGCCGGTGTCCGGGTCGACGCCGCTGGGCAGGTCGACCGCGACGATCGGGGCCTCGACCAGCTCGACGAGCCGGGCCGCGTCGGGGCGCAGCGGGCCGCTTCCGGAAATCCCGACGATCCCGTCGACGACGACATCCGCTTTCGCGATCCACTGTGGACCGTCCGCGGCGGACACCGCGCGGCCACCGGCTCGCTTGAGCGCCCGGAGACCTCGTGCGTGGGCCTTCGCGGGGTTGAGCAGGACCGCCGTCACCGCGACCCCGCGGCGGCGCAGGAAGGCACCGGCCCACAGGGCGTCACCGCCGTTGTCGCCCGAGCCGACCAGCAGGACGACCCGGCGGCCGGACACGCCGCCGACGTGGTCTTCGAGGAAGTCCGCGAGCTGCACCGCGAGCCCGAAGGACGCGCGGCGCATCAGCTCGCCGTCGGGCGTGACGGCGAACGCCCGCCCCTCCGCCTCGCGAATCCGTTCCGTGGTCCAGATTCCTTGCACGGCGGGGCCTCCCGCTTATTCGACGGTGACGGACTTCGCCAGGTTACGCGGCTTGTCGACGTCGTACCCGCGGGCGCGGGCGATCTCCGCGGCCAGCACCTGCAGCGGCACCGTGGACACCAGCGGCTGCAGCAGCGTCGGCACCGCGGGGACCTCGATGAGCTCGTCGGCGAACGGCCGAACCGTCTCGTCGCCCTCTTCGGCGATCACGATCGTGCGGGCGCCGCGGGCCTGGATCTCGCTGATGTTCGACACGAGCTTCGAGTGCAGCACCGCGCGGCCCTTGGGCGAAGGCATCACGACGACGACCGGCAGGCCCTCTTCGATCAGCGCGATCGGGCCGTGCTTGAGCTCGCCGGCCGCGAAGCCCTCGGCGTGCATGTACGCGAGTTCCTTGAGCTTCAGCGCGCCTTCGAGGGCGACCGGGAAGCCGACGTGGCGGCCGAGGAACAGGATCGCCTTCGAGTCGGCGATCCGGCGGCCGAGGTCCCGGACCTGCTCCACAGTGGACAGTACCTTCTGGACGGCCGCGGGCATGGCCTCCAGCTCGGCGAACTCGCGGGCGACCTCGTCCGGGTACTTCGTGCCGCGGGCCTGCGCCAGCGCCAGGCCGACCAGGTAGTTGGCCGCGATCTGGGCGAGGAACGCCTTGGTCGAGGCGACGCCGATCTCCGGCCCGGCGTGCGTGTACAGCACGGCGTCGGACTCGCGCGGGATCTGCGCGCCGTTGGTGTTGCAGACGGCCAGGACGCGCGCCTTCTGCTCGCGGGCGTGCCGGACGGCTTCGAGCGTGTCCGCCGTCTCGCCGGACTGGCTCACGGCGACGACGAGCGTGTCGCGGTCGAGGACGGGGTCGCGGTAGCGGAACTCGCTCGCCAGCTCGACCTCGACCGGCAGCCGCGTCCAGTGCTCGATGGCGTACTTGGCGACCAGGCCGGAGTGGTAGGCCGACCCGCAGGCGACGACGAAGACCTTGTCGACGTCACGGAGGTCCTGGTCGGAGATGCGCTGCTCGTCGAGGATGATCCGGCCGGACTCGAAGTGCCCGCGCAGCGTGTTGGCCAGCGCCTCGGGCTGCTCCTCGATCTCCTTGAGCATGAAGTACTCGTGGCCGCCCTTCTCGGCGGCGCTCAGGTCCCAGTCGACGGTGAACGGCTTGGCCTGGGCGGCGTCGCCGTGGAAGTCCAGGACTTCGTAGCCCTCGCGGGTGATCACGACGAGCTGGTCCTGGCCGAGCTCGACGGCCTCGCGGGTGTGCTCGATGAACGCGGCGACGTCGGACGCGACGAAGTGCTCGCCCTCCCCGACCCCGACGACCAGCGGCGACGACCGGCGCGCGGCCACGATCGTGTCCGGGTGGTCGGCGTGCGTCACGACCAGCGTGAACGCGCCTTCGAGGCGGCGGCAGACCGAGGCGACGCTGGCGGTGAAGTCACCCTTGGTGTCGCCCTCGGTGTACGTGCGGGCGATGAGGTGGGCCGCGGTCTCGCTGTCGGTGTCGCTGGCCATCTCGACGCCGTCGGCCTCGAGCTCGGCGCGGAGGGCGGCGAAGTTCTCGATGATGCCGTTGTGCACGACGGCGACGCGCTGCGAGGCGTCGCGGTGCGGGTGCGAGTTGCGGTCGATCGGCGCACCGTGGGTGGCCCAGCGGGTGTGCCCCATGCCGGCGGTGCCGCCGAAGTGCTCCCGGCCGACCTCGTCGAGCCGGCCTTCCAGGTTCGCCAGCCGGCCCGCCTTGCGCTCGACGGTCAGCGCACCGGCGCCGTCGAGGACCGCGACACCGGCCGAGTCGTAACCGCGGTACTCCATGCGCCGGAGCCCGCCGAGGACGACGTCCAGAGCCGGGCGGTGCCCGACATATCCCACGATTCCACACACGCACACCAGCCTAACGAGGGACATTCAGCGGGTTGACGGGGTCCGCAAACCCCCTCCCACCTGCACGAATACCCGCCCGAGTGGTTCAAACCAATACAACGAACCCGGAGGCTCGGTTCGCGTACCCGGGAGGTCGGTTCGCGTATCCGGATGGTCGGTTCGCGTACCTGGAGGGTCGCTCGGGCGCCCGAAACTGTCGGTGCCTGCCGGTAGCGTGGAAAACGGGGGGCGCCCCCGCGGGCGGATCACCGGGCACGCCAACCGACCATCCGCGTACGCGAGCCGACCGTTGAGGCACGCGAGCCGACCATCCGCGTACGCGAGCCGACCGTCCAGGCACGCGAGCCGACCCTCGGGGTACGCGAGCCGACCGTCTGAGTACGTGAGCCGACCCTCGGGGTGCGGCGCGCCGGGGCGGCGGGCGAGCCGGGGGCGGGTGCGCACAGTAGGGTTCCGGCCATGGCCAGCAAGCCCAAGCAGCTGCTCGCGGAGTTGACGCACCCGGGTCCGCACGAGGTCCTGCGGGGCGATCTCGCCCTGATCGGGCTGCCCGGTGTGGTCTACACGCCGGCGGCCGGCCTCGGGCTGCCGGCCGTCGCCTTCGGGCACGGGTGGCTGCAGCCGCCCGACCGGTACCGGCAGCTGCTGCGGCACCTCGCCAGCTGGGGCATCGTCGCCGCCGCGCCGGCCACCCAGCGCGGGCCGCTGCCCTCGCACCGGCTGCTCGCCGCCGACCTGCTGACCACCCTCGACGTCGTCACGACCGTGCGGCTCGGGCCGGACGGCATCAGCGTCGACCCCGCCAAGCTCGGCCTGGCCGGCCACTCGACCGGCGGCGGGTCCGCCGTCCTCGCCGCGGCGCAGGACGCGCAGAGCGAGAAGCCGCGGATCAAGGCCGTCGCCACCATCACCGCCGCCCAGACGCTCCCGCCGGCCACCGAGTCGGCGAAGGCGATCACCGTCCCCGGCCTGCACCTGGCCGCGGAGGCGGACCTGGTCGCCCCGTCCGTCGCGCACGCCGAGGCGATCGCCGGGGCCTGGGGCGGTGACGACGTCCAGCTGCGCTTGCTCGGCAAGGCGTCCCACCTGGGCGTCACCGAAGGCCGGCACTGGTCGCAGCTGATCATGCACGGCAAGCCGCACCGCAAGACGCAGCAGCTCACGCGCGCGCTGTTCACGGCGTTCTTCCTGACCCACCTGACCGGCACCGACAAGTACCGGCCCCTGCTCGAGGCGGACGTCAAGCGCGCCCCCATCGAGCGCGAAGAAGAGCCCGCCCACTGACGCGGACGGGCTCTTCGCGGTCTCAGACCAGCCAGCTGGTGCTGGAGAAGTCGTCCTCGTCGTCGGGCTGACGCGCGTGCCGCCCGCGCCGCGGCGGCTCGGGTGCCGCCGCCGGCGGTTCCGGGACCGGCTCCGGCCGCGGCGGGACCACCGCCGCCGGCGCCGGGGTGCCGTAGCTCGGCGTCGGGTAGTTCGTGTAGCCCGTGTCCGCTTCCTCGTCGTGGACGCCGAACTCCATCAGCGACTCGCGGGACTTGTCGGCCAGCGTCTTCTCCGTCGCCCAGCCGCCCGCGCTCTGCTTGCGCTTGTTGAGCTCGTCCATGTGCTCGGCGTACTTCTGCGCGGCCGCCAGCTCCTTCTGCATGCCCTCGCGGGCCTGCTGCTGGGCCTCGGCGAGCCGGCGTTCGCGCAGCCCCCGCTGCTCGTCCTGCTCCCGCGCCGCGGCTTCCATCGTCGAGATCGCCGCGCGATACCGGTCTTCGGCGCTGCTCATCGGCCCTCCTCGGCCCTCGTCACCGGTCGTACCGGATCGAACGGTCACCCTCGTCGTCGAGCGAGCCGCTGATCCGGCCCTTCGCGCCACTGGTTTCGAACACGCCGCCCTCGATGCGGTACTGGCTGGGCCCGCGCTGCTGGTCGCCGCCGCCCCCGCCCGGGGCGCCGCCCATGCCGCCCATCATGCCCATCCCGCCCATGCCCGACATCCCGCCCGCGCCCGACGCGCTCGCGGCCGCCGCCTGGTGCACGCCCGGGTCGACCGGCGTGGCACCGAGCCCGCCGCCGCCGTCGGACATCGGCAGCGAGGCGTCGCTGCCCGTCTGGGCGCCCGGGTCGAGCGACACGGCACCCGCGAAGTCCGGCGACCCGCCGCCGGTGACGGCGGAGCCGAAGCTGCTCGCGCCGGCCGTCGTGGTCGCGTCACCACCGCCGGTCCCCGCGCCCGCGTCGGCCGTCGCCACCGCCGGCTCGGCGCCGACGCTGCTGCCGCCACCGAGGTCGCCGCCGAGGTCGCCGTCGAAGCCGCCGGGTGCGGTGAACCCGCCCGGCACCGCTTCGCTGCGCGTGAAGCCGGGGTCGGGGGTGGCCGGCGCCGGGTCCTTCGTCAGCGGGGACTCGGCGTTCGCGTCGTGCCGGATACCGGCGCCGGACACGTCGTCGGCCACCGGCTTGACGTCCGCCTTGAGGTCGGCGGCCTTCGGGTCGTCCTTCTCGTCCAGGGTGTAGGTGGTCGGCTCGCCCTTGCCGTCGTCGACGGTCACGATCGTCGGCCCGTCCGGGCCCTCCGGCCGCTCGGCGGTGATCTTGAGGTTGCCGTCCTGGATGTGGATCTTGCCGTCCGGGCCCGGCTTGTAGCTGCCGTCCGCGCCCGGCTGGCCCTCCTTGACCGCCTGGCTGCCCTGCGGGCCGAAGGACGCCTTGTCGCCGTCCTTGCCGTCCGCACCCTTGCCGTCGGCCTTGTCGCCGGTCTTGTCGTCGTCACCCCAGTCGAGGTGGTAGTCCTTCTTGTGGCCGTGGCCGTCGTCCACGGAGATGTCCTGCTTGCCCTCCTTGTCGGGCTCGGACATCGTGATCGTGTTGTCGCCCTTCTTGACCGACACCGTGTCGGTGTCGTCGAGGTCCTTGATGGCCTCGCCGGTCTTCGGGTCGATCGGGTACGGCTGGCCGGTCGACGGGTCGACCTCCAGCGGCTTGCCGGTGATCGGGTTCTTGCCGTCTTCCGGCTTCGGCGGCTCTTCGGCCTTGGGCGGCTCGGCGGCCGACGGCGTGGTCGTGCCGCCGCCCCCGGTCCCGGTGCTGCCCGTTCCGGAGCTCCCCGTGCTGCCGGTCCCGGTGCTGCCCGTGTTCCCGCTGTTCCCGGTATTGCCGGTGTTCCCCGTGTTGCCGGTGTTCCCGGTATTGCCCGTGTTGCCGTCGTTCTTGGCTTCGGTCAGCTGGTTGCGGTAGCCGTCCAGGTACCGCGCGAGCGCGCCGAACTGCTGGTCGATCGTCTGCTTGGCCGCCTTGCAGGACCCGTCGAAGGCGTTGATCAGGCTCTTGTACTCGGTCGCGAACGCGCCGTCGCGCCAGTAGCGGCAGACGTTGCGGCCGTACTCCTTGTTCTCGTCGTTGAAGCCGCAGTCGTCGTTCTGCAGCCGTTCGGACAGGTTCGACGGGTTGCCGTTCTTCGCGTTGACGGCGTCGATCCAGCCGGCGACCTTCATGAAGTCGTCGAACTCCCCGGTGTCGCCGTTGGCGATCTTGAGGACGTCCTTGGCCATCGGGATGTCGGCCTCGGCGATCACCGGGCGGTGCAGCTGCAGGACCTCGTCGACCTTCTTCTTGACCGCGGTGTAGACCTGCGACACGGTCTCCGGGATCAGCTTCGCCGCGCCGTCGATCTGCTGCGAGAGCTCCTTGGCGTGCGGCTTGATCGTCTCGTCGTACTTGATCTCCGCCGCGTTGGCGCCCTTGCCCTTCCACTCGCCGAAGAGCGTCTGCAGCTCGGTGTCGCTCTTGGTGAGGGTGTCCTCGACGACCTTGTGGGCCTTGCTCAGGTCGTCGGCGTCACTCAGGAACTTCTGGTACTGGATCCCGCGGTTCTCGTGGAACTTGTCCTTGAGGTCCGTCTGGGAATTCTTCTTCTCGCCTTCGCCGCCCTTGATCTGGTTCCAGACCTCGTCGGTCCACTTGGCGAGCAGGTCGACCGCGACGTTGCCCTGGTCGAGCTGTTCGTCGGAACTCTTCGCGCCGGCCCCCAGCGTCGGCGCGGCGATCCCGTCGAGGTTCTTCTTCGCCTGGTCGCGTTCGGCGGTCTGCCGCTGGTGTTCCTGGTTCTTGGCGGCCGACTCCTGCTTCGCCTCGGAGACGATCTCGTCGGTGTCGTTCGAGTCGAACGGGTCCCAGCCGCCGCCACCGTCGGAATAGTTTTCGATGTACTTCTTCGCGTACTCTTCTTCTTCGTCGTTGAAGTTGAAGGTGTTGCGGTCGTACTCCTCCATGAGCTTCGTCTTCGTGTCCATGGACACGTTCGGGTCATCGAGGATCTTCTTGATTTCGGCCCAGTCAGCCATCAGCGGTTACCCCCGGCCTGGTTCGCGGTCGCCCCGGCATTCGCTTCCTGGGTCGTGTACTTGCCGCCCGCGGTCCCGATGCCGCCACCGAGGTTCAGCAGCGCGTTCGACAACCCGGTCAGGCCCGCGCCGATCTCGTCCAGCCCGGCCTTGTACTTGCCGAAGCTCTCCTGGTGCACGCGGCCGAAGTCCACCGCGACGATCTCGGTCGGCGCGACCTTCTTGGCCTCGGCCGCCGGGTCGTCGGCGACGTCCGCCAGGCGCACCTGCGCCCGCGTCATCGCCTCCGAACTCGCTGCATACCCGTCCGGCATGGTCGCTGCCCCCTTCGATCCCGCAGTCCTGCGATGTCACAGTCTCGCTGACGTTCCGGGACTGTGACGCGCCCGGACACCGTTCGGTGCCGTCGCAGATGCACACGGAGTCTAGCGTCCGGCCGGGCGGCGGACCTGGGCTTCCGCGAAGTGCACCCGCCCGGGAGCTACTCCCGGAGGCGCTGCGCCGCGACCGCCTCGGCGATCACCTCGGCGACGCCGCGGATGTCCACCAGCCGGTCGAGCTCGTCCAGGTCGACCGAGACGCCGTAGGTCACTTCGGCCCGCGCCAGCAGCTGGATGCGCTGCCGGGACGTCATGCCGATGTCGTCGAACGGCGTGGTGTCGGTGAGCCGCTCCGGCGGGAGCTCCAGCGCGAAGGCGATGATCCGCCGGATTTCGTCGACGTAGGCCCCCGAATCAGTCATGGCGCCCATTCTCGCCCCACCAGCGTTCGCGGGCTGCGGCGCGGGACACCTTGCCGCTGGAGGTCCGCGGCACCTCGCCCGGACGCACCAGCCACAGGGCGCGCAGCGGCAGGTCGTGCCCGGCCGAAACGGCCCGCCGCACGGCCGTCTCGACCGAGGCGTCCGGCGCGGTGCACCCGGCCACGACGGCGACGCCTTCGCCGCGGCCGTCCCGCACGCCGAACGCGGCAGCGCGCCGGACGCTCGGGTGCGCCGCCTCGACAGTGGCCTCGATGTCCTGCGGGTGGTGGTTGCGGCCGTCGACGATGATCAGGTCCTTGAGCCGGCCGGTGACGTAGAGCTGTCCGTCGTGGACGAACCCGAGGTCGCCGGTGCGCAGCCAGCCGCCGGGCGCGAGCACGTCGTCCCGGCCCCAGTAGCCGTCGGCGACGTTCGGGCCGGCCACCTGGATCTCTTGGTCGACAACGCGGATCCGCTGGCCGTAGGGCCGCCCCACGGACACCCGCGGTTCGCCGTCGAACGCCGTGATCGTCGGCCCCTCGTCGCCGGCGCTCGTGACGAACACCGTCGCCTCGGCGAGCCCGTAGGCCGGCTTCTGCGCGGCGCGCGGCAGCCCGAACCGGGCGAACGCTGCCGCGAAGGCTTCGACGGTGTCCGCGCGGACGGGTTCGCTGCCGTTCAGCAGGGCGTTGACCTGCGAAAGGTCGACGGCTTCGAGGCCGGACACCGCCTCGGCGGCCAGGCCGAAGGCGAAGTCCGGCGCGGCGGAGACGACCCCCGGCAGCTCGGCCAGCAGCCGGATCCAGCGCAGCGGGTCGCGCACGAACTCCATCGGCGTGAAGAACACCGACCGCGAGCCGAGGAAGACGGGCGTGCCGATCAGCAGGACCAGGCCCATGTCGTGGAAGAACGGCACCCAGCCGGCCAGCGGGGTCGACGCGCCGGCGTGGTAGCAGCGGGTGGTCTGCCAGCAGCTCGCCACCAGCGCGCGGTGCGAGATCACCGCACCGGCCGGGCGGCGCGTGGAGCCGGACGTGTACTGCAGGTACGCCGGGTCGGTCATCGCCACGGCGGCGGGCGGCTCGGCGTCGTCGTCTTCGATGTCCTCGAGCACGAGCACGGTCGCCGGCGGAACCTGGTCCCGGAACTCCGCCGAGGTGAGGCAGGCCGCCGGGGTGGCGTCCGCGAAGGCCGACTCGATCCGGGCGCGGCCGGTACGGCCGGCCGGGACGGACAGCGGCACCGCGACACGTCCCGCGTACAGCGTCCCGAGGAAGGCGAGGACGTAACCGAGGTCCTGGCGGGCCACGATCGCCACCCGGTCGCCCGGCCGGGTGACGCGCCGCAGCTCGCGGGCGACCCCGCGGACGCGGGCGAGCACCTGCGGCCAGGTCAGCGTGTGGTCGGTGGGTCCCGGGAAGGTGCGGCAGGTGAACGCGGGGCGGTCGGCACGCGCGTTGCGGAGCAGGTGGTCCGTGAACGGCGTGGTCAGGACGTCGTCCGGGACGTCTGCGGGCGGCACGGCCCCATCCTGCCCTACCGTGTCGCAGCGATGGACGAGTTCGAACGGCACGGCATCGGGGTGGTCTCCGGCCGCGACGCGTGCGCCCGCGCCCTGCGCTCCCCCGAGCTGACGTCGGATCCCGGCGGCGGCTCACCCAGCCTGCTGCTGCGGGACGGCGAAGCGCACACCCGCGTGCGCGCGGTGCTGCGGGAGATCATCGCCGGGCTGGAGCCGGTCCCCGACTCCCTCCGGGTGCGGATCGAGGCCGTGGTGGCCGGGCTGGGGACGTCGTTCGACCTCGTCCGCGACTTCGCGCGGCCGGTGGCGGGGGTGGTGACGTCGGCGGTGCTCGGGGTCGACCTGGACGACGAATTCCTGGACCGCCTGGAAGCGACCACGGCGAACCTCGACGTCTTCGGCGGCGCCGACCGGGCCGGGCAGGCGGCGGCGTTCCGGCTCGCGGTGCAGCTGAGCCGGACCGCGGCCGGGCCGGGCGGGCTGACGGCGCTGCGGGACGCCCACGCGGCCGGGCGGCTCGACGAGGACGAGCTGGTGATCAACGCCGTGGTGCTGGCGCACGCGGCCTACGAGAACTCGCTGAACTTCCTGGCCTGCGCCGGCCTCGAACTCGCGACGGCGGGGCCGCGGACCGTGCGGGAGCTGGTGGCGGCGATCTGCCCGGCCCGGTACGTCCTGCGCTTCGGCCCGGACGGCCCGGTGGCGATCTCGCTGGCCGACGGCCTGCCGTTCGGCCTCGGCCGGCACGCGTGCCCGGGTTCCGGTGTCGCGGTGGCCGAGGGCGAGATCGCGCTCACCGCACTGGCGAAGCTGCTCGACGGCGGGTGCCGGGTGGGCGAAGTCCGCTGGAAGACCCACCCGGTGTTCCACGGCCCGGAGCGGGCCGTGGTCACCCTCGCGTCAGGAAACGGCTGAAACGACGCCGGCCAGACGGTCGGCCGCGGCCTGGGCCGTCGACTGCGCCGGGGCCTCGACCATCACGCGGACCAGCTGCTCGGTGCCGGACGGGCGCAGCAGCACCCGGCCTTCCTCGCCCAGCTCGGCTTCGACCTGGCCGACGGCGTCGCGGACCTCGGAGGAGCCGGCGACGGCGGCCTTGTCGGCCACCGGCACGTTGACCAGCACCTGCGGCAGCCGGTTCATCACCGCAGCCAGGTCGGCCAGAGACTTGCCCGTCTCGGCCATCCGGCTCATCAGGCGCAGCGCGGTGAGCAGGCCGTCGCCGGTGGTGGCGTGGGCCGGGAGGACGACGTGACCGGACTGCTCGCCGCCGAGCGCGAAGCCGCCGGCCCGCAGCTCCTCGAGGACGTACCGGTCGCCCACCGCGGCCGTGACCACGGAGATGCCGTGCGCCTTCATGGCCAGGTGCAGGCCCAGGTTGCTCATCACGGTGGCGACCAGCGTGTCCTTGGTCAGCTCGCCGGCCTCGGCCAGCGCCAGCGCCAGCACCGCCATGATCTGGTCGCCGTCCACCAGCTCACCCGCGGAGTCGACGGCCACGCAGCGGTCGGCGTCGCCGTCGTGCGCGATACCGAGGTCGGCGCCGTGCTCGACGACGGCCTTGCGCAGCTTCTCCGGGTGGTTCGAGCCGCAGTGCTGGTTGATGTTGACGCCGTCCGGCTCGGCGAACAGCGCGACCACCTCGGCGCCCGCCCGGCGGTAGATCTCGGGCGCGGCGGCCGACGACGCCCCGTTCGCGCAGTCGACGACGACCTTCAGCCCGGCGAGCGGGTGCGGCGTCGCGTCGACCAGGTGGGTGGCGTAGCGGTCGAGAGCGTCCTCGACGTCGGTGACGCGGCCCACACCGGCCCCGGTCGGGCGGATCTTGCCGTCCGCGAGGCCGGCTTCGATCTCGTCCTCGATGCCGTCGGGGAGCTTGTGCCCGCCCGCGGCGAAGAGCTTGATGCCGTTGTCGGGCATCGGGTTGTGCGACGCGGAGATCATCACGCCCAGGTCGGCTTCGAGCGAGCCGACCAGGTAGGCGACGGCCGGCGTCGGCAGCACGCCGACGCGCAGGACGTCGGCTCCCGCGGAGGTGAGACCGGCGACGACGGCGGCTTCGAGCATCTCGCCGCTGGCGCGCGGGTCACGGCCGACGACCGCGACCGGCCGGTGCGAGCGGTCATGCGCGGCCAGCACGCGGGCGGCGCTGGCCGCCAGCGCCAGGGCCAGCTCCGGCGTCAGCTCGGCGTTGGCCAGGCCACGTACCCCGTCGGTACCGAACAGGCGAGCCATCGATCGACCTCCTTGTGGATGACCACGACAACCTAGCGACGTGGGTGGACCGCGTTACCCCACCCCCGAGTGTCGCTCCGGACCACGGAACCGACACACCCCGGGAAACGCCGGGTCTGGAAAACACCGGAGCGCCCATCCGATGGACGGATGGGCGCTCCGGTGGGTTGCGCCAGGGGCGCGATCAGCGCTTGCTGTACTGCGGGGCCTTGCGGGCCTTCTTGAGGCCGTACTTCTTCCGCTCCGTGGCGCGCGCGTCACGGGTCAGGAAGCCAGCCTTCTTGAGGGCCGGGCGGTCGTCGGCGTCGACCTCGACGAGCGCACGGGCGATCGCCAGGCGCAGCGCGCCGGCCTGACCGGAGACGCCGCCGCCGTGGAGGTTGGCGAAGATGTCGAACGAGTCCGGCTTCTCGACCGTGACCAGCGGCTCGCGGATGAGCTGCTGGTGCACCTTGTTCGGGAAGTACTCCTCGAGGGTGCGGCCGTTGAGCTTGAACACACCGGTGCCCGGGACGACCCGCACGCGGACGACGGCTTCCTTGCGGCGGCCGACGGTCTGCGCGTTGCCGCCGGCGGCACGCGACGGGCGCGGTGCGGCAGCGGACTCGCTGGTGGCGACCGGGGTCTCGCTGGTCGCGACGGCGCCGGTC
Source organism: Amycolatopsis sp. CA-128772 (assembly GCF_002904295.1). GTDB lineage: Bacteria > Actinomycetota > Actinomycetes > Mycobacteriales > Pseudonocardiaceae > Amycolatopsis. The sequence continues at coordinate 4,506 of NZ_PPHG01000079.1, read as the reverse complement.
TCGGTCGCCTCGGTGGCCTCGACGACCTCGGGGGTCTCGGTCTCGGTGCTGGTCACAGACTGTTCCTCACTCACTGCGCGACCTGCGCGATCTTGGTGATCTCGCGCGCCTGCGGCTGCTGCGCGGCGTGCGGGTGCTGCGAGCCGGCGTACACCTTCAGCTTCTTCGCCTGGGCGCGGCCGAGCTTGTTCTTCGGCAGCATGCCCTTGACGACCTTCTCGACAAGGTGCTCGGGCTTGGTGTCCAGCAGCTCGCCGAACGAGCGCTTCCGCAGGCCGCCCGGGTAACCGCTGTGCCGGTACGCGAACTTCTGCTCGCGCTTGTTACCGGTGAGCGCGACCTTCTCGGCGTTGACGATGATGACGAAGTCACCGGTGTCCACGTGCGGGGCGTAGGTCGGCTTGTGCTTGCCGCGCAGCAGCGTGGCGACCTCGGTCGCCAGCCGTCCGAGCACGACATCCTCGGCGTCGATCACGTGCCAGGCACGAGTGACGTCGCCGGGCTTGGGGCTGTACGTGGGCAAGGGTCTACCTCGTCGTCAACATTGCGTGTGGGTTCTGTGCGGGCCTAGCGCTTACGCGCCGCAGCGCACAACGACATATGAAGATACCCCCACGGTCACCGCACCCGCGCATGGGGGGTGGTGGATGCACCCATATTAGGCTCTGGACGGCCCGGGCGCAGCCGGGACCCTACCGGATTTCCCCGCCGAACCGCCTGCACGCGTCACCGCGACACGCGAGGATGGGGCCATCCGGACGGCACCAGTCGAGCAGGGGACGGCATGAGCAAACGACCGACGGCGATCTTCGTCCTGGGCGCCCTGCTGGCCCTGGTCAGCGCCTGCGGCACAGCGAAGGCGGGCACCGCGCTGCCGAAGGGCGACGACGCAGCGGACTACGTCGGCGCCAAGTTCGAGCAGATCATCGGCAAGCTCTCGGACGCCATCACGGACTCGCGCGACGTCACCAACTCGCTGGACGCCTACTTCAAGTTCGACGACAAGTGGATCCACAGCACCGTCACGTCGGCGCGCACCGGCAGCCCGGAGAGCCGGGCGGTGCGGCACCGGTCGCAGAAGAACCCGGACGAGATCATCGACACGTACACGCCCGCGGACGGCACGGTGGAGTACACCTACCTCGGCCCGGTGTACGTGCAGAAGGGCGTCTCGCCGACGGCGTGGGTGTCGATGCCGAAGCCGGAGGGCGGCCTGGTCGTGCCGTGCGCCTGGGGCGGGGTGCTGACGCCGTGCCGGATGGCCGACTCGACCGTGGAGGCCTACGAGGCCGACAAGCGCGCGGTCCGCGGGGCGAAGAGCCTCGGCGACGGCAAGACCGCGCTGACCGTGAACGTGCCGTTCGGGATCTTCGTCAAGGACAAGGTGGAGATCCTGCCGCCGAGCATCACCGGCCAGGTCGGGCCGGAGCTGAAGAAGGCCGCGGTCCCGGCGACGATCACGCTGAACCCGGACGGCAGCCTGGCCTCGTTCGCGATGGAGGCCAAGTTCGCCGGCGACGGCCACCAGGTCGAGCTCAAGTACGAGTTCCGGTTCACCGGCAAGGCGAGCCTGCAGGACATGCCGAAGCTGCCGGACGCGAGCCAGATCACGGTGCTGCCGGACCGGGCGGCGATGGACGACTTCTACCGCCGGCTCGGCGAAGCGCAGGGCAGCTGAAATGGCCACGACCCGAGGTGATCTCCGATGACCCAGCCGTCCGACCCGCGGCCGCCGCAGCAGTGGTGGCAGCCGCCGTCGAACCCGCCCGGCGGTTCGCCCGGCGGCCCGCCCGGTCCCGTCGGCGGCCCGCCCGAGGCGGCGACCGGCCCGCATTCCGGGCAGTGGCAGCAGACCCCCGACCCGGCCACCGGGTCCTACACCGGCCCGTGGCAGCCGGGGCAGCCGTCGGGCTCGTTCTCGGGGCCGTGGCAGCCGGGTCAGCCGTGGCAGCCGCCGTCCCAGCCGACGCCGCAGCAGCAGCCGCCGACGCCGGGCCACGGCCAGCTGCAGTACGGCGGCGGGTTCCAGGGGTTCCAGCAGGCGCAGTACGGCGGCCTGGGCGCGTTCCCGGCCGGGCCGGAGAAGAAGCCGAAGTCGAAGAAGCCGGCACTGATCGCGCTCGCCGCGGTCCTGGTGCTCGCCCTCGGCGGCGGCGCGGCGTGGCTGCTGGGCGCGTTCCGCGGCGACGTGCTGGACCAGCAGTCCCTTCAGGACGGTGTGGTGAAGGTCCTGAACGAGAACTACGGCGAGCCGGACGTGAAGAACGCCCAGTGCCCGGCGAACGAGCCCACGCAGAACGGCACGACGTTCGACTGCACGGTGACGATCGGCGGCCAGCAGAAGAAGGTGACGGTGCGGGTGCTGAACGACCGCCCCGAGTACGAGGTCGGCGCGCCCCGCTGAGCCCGTCGGCGGCGGCGCAGGAAAGGGCTTTCGGCGTCGGGCCCGAGCGCGGCGGTTGCGCCTCCTTGAGGGGAGACCACCCCCGCCGCTTTCCTTGCCCGCAAACGGAAAACGGCGGGCCCCGCACCGGAGTGCGGGCCCGCCGTGGGTTCCGGGGCTAGCGGCTCAGAACAGGCCTTCGACGGCGTTGTCCGTGGCCTGGTAGCCGTCGGCGATCTGCGGCAGGGCGGCGGCGATCTGCGCCAGAACCTGCTTCAGGTCCTCGAACTTCTGGTCCCAGGTGCGCTGGGCGGCGTCGTACTGCTCCTTCGCGGAACCGGTCCACGTGGTGACCAGCGGCTTCAGGTCGTCCTTCAGGCGGTCGAAGGCGGTCTGCAGCTCGCCACCGGTCTGGGTGCAGTCGTCGGCGGCCGCGCGGATGGTGGCGTAATTGACGAGAATGCCGGGTGCGTCAGGCATGATGAGCTCCTTTTGTGCGGAGGAAGTTCAGGTGGCGTTCGGAAAAGTCGGGTGGCGCTCAGCCGAGCTGGTCGAAGCCCGCGTTGACGGCGCTGAGGATCTCCTGCTGCTGCTGCTCGGAGCGCTCGTACTTGGAACCGGCCTCGCGGAGCAGCTCACCGATGCGCTGCAGCGCCTGCGCCATGCCGCGGGCGTCGTCGTCGAAGCGCAGCATCACGTGGTCGAACGCCTTCTTGGCCTCACCCTGCCAGCCGGCGCGGGTGGCCTCGATGCGGTCGCGCAGGGTCGCGAGGTTCTGGTCCATCTGCGCCCGGACCTCGGTCACCTTGCCTTCGGCATCGGTGAACTGGGCGACTGTCCCCTGAAAACCAGGCCCACCGCTCATGTCGGGACCCCCTTCTGTGATGTGGAGTTGGCCGTAACCAAGCTTGTTCGTTCGTACGGCCCTACGACGCAGACACTGCCATGTCCGGTTCCCCCTTGTCGTGGTTCTTCCGGAAGTAGTTGCTTGCGTTAACGCCCGCACCGGGAACCGGTCGCCGCCGGTATCTCCAGCACACCCCGAACCAGTGGGGCGTCACCCGGAAATGCCTTCTCTACCAGCGGGATTAGCACGCGCACAGCAACCGGCGACGCGGTTTCACTGATCGCGTTGCAGAATTCGCATCTGGGAAAAGTCTTCGTCGTCGTCACCCGGTCGAGGGGTTCGCGCGGAAGATTGCGAACGCGAAGGAACCGGATCGTGAACGGCCGGAACCGCCAGCCCGCGGGCGCGGCGGAACCGTTCGGCGGCCGCGCGCAGCGTGCCGGGTGTCGGGTCGCCGGGCTTGGTCCCGCGGCCGCTCTGCTTCAGGAGGTCGGCGTTTTCGCTGTGGTGGCGCTGGTTCCGCGCCTTCGCCGTCCCGGCCACGCGGCGCGCGTGCGTCACCGCGTCCTGGCCGGCCCGCCGGAAGGACGCCGCGGCGCTTTCGAATTCTCCGGACGGCACCCGCGTGCCCGCCTCTCAGTTGAGGATTTCGACGGTGCGCACGGCCTGCGTGCACGCGGCACCGACCCGGTCCCGCAGCCCGTCCGTGGCGTACTGGCAGCCGACGTGGACCCGGATCCGGCCCTTCGCCACCACGTACCAGTCGACCTGCAGGTCCGGCCGGTCCGGCTTGCTTTCGTGGTACCCGATCACGGTCTTGCCGGCGTACGACAGGCTCGGGTTGAACGCGCTCCAGCGCGCGGGATCGTTGTCCGCGCTGCGCTTGAGCTCGTCGACGAGCTTCTGCGGGTCGGCGGTCGCGTCGTAGTCCATCACGTACTCCTGGGCCACCAGGAGGTCGTTGCCGCCCGGTGACTCCTGCGGGTGGATCACCACCTGCCGCTCGGCGACCCGGTCGTCGGTCTGCACCCAGTCCTGGGGCGCGACGAACTTGAAGTTGTACTGCGAGAGCGTCCGGCCGCTCTCGGCCTGGTTCCCCCGGTCGCGGAAGACGAAGATCCCGCCGACGACGAGCGCGGCCACGACGGCCACCGCGATCGTGACGACGCTCCACAGCTTCCGGCGGCTCTTCCCGGCCGCCGGTTCGGCCGCGGGCCGGACCCCGGACGGCGGACCGGCCTGGGCCGGCTGGGCGGGCAGGGCGGGCTGCCCGGCG
>NZ_PPHG01000078.1 GCF_002904295.1 Amycolatopsis sp. CA-128772 | reverse complement strand
GGGGCAGGTGGGAGCCGGCCATCGGAGGTTGGGGCTGCGGCGGGGCGGTCGGCTGCGGCGCAGCGGTCGGCTGCGGCGCAGCGGTCGGCTGCGGTGCGGCGGTCGGCTGCGGCGCGGCGGTCTGGCCGGTCTGGAATTCGGGCGCGGCTGGAGGGGCCGGCTGCGGTGCGGCGGTCGGCTGCGGCGCAGCGGTCTGGCCGGTCTGGAATTCGGGCGCGGCTGGAGGGGCCGGCTTCTGCTCGGCGAACGGGGGCTCAGCCGCCTCGGTCTGGCGGGCGTTCTCTGCCGCGACCTCGGCGGACGTTGATGCACCCGCCTCATCCGACGGCGCCGGATGGGCCGTTTCCAACCGGCCGGCATCCCAAGGCGCCGGTTCGGACACAGCGGAAGCGCCTTCCGGCCGAACCTCATCCGGCGGCGGTCCAGCGGCTGCCGTCCGATCCACACTCTGCGGCGCCGGTTCAGCGGGAGCAGCCTCCTGCCAGCTCACTCCCCCCGGCGACGGTTCAGCTGCCAGCAGTTCCACGTCCTGCGGGGCCTGCTCAACTGGGGCGGCCTCCTGCGAGTTCACCTCACTCGGCGCGGCTTCAGCAACTGCCGGCGGGGCGGCCTCCGGCTGGTCCGCGCTCTGCAGCGCCGGTTCAGCCGCGGCAGGGGGCTCCTGGTTCATCTCGGTCGGCACCGGTTCAACCGCCGGTGATGCGGAAGCCTCCGGCCGCGCCGGTTCAACCGCGGCAGCCTCCGCCCCGCTAACGTTCTGCGGCGCTTGAGCCCGAGCGACAACATCCGGCTGGCTCACCTCACCCACGGACGGTTCAACCACCGCCGGTGCAGGAACCTCCGGTCGAGCCTCGCCCACCGCTGCCTCCGGCCGCTGCGCGGCCTGCGGCGCTTCAGACGGGGCAGAGGCCACTGCCGGCTGGCTCACCTCTCGCGGCGCAGGTTCAACTGCTGCCGGTGCCTCCGTACCGCCCGCGCCCGGCGATGTTTCAGCCGAGTCAGGGGCAGCCTCCGGCTCGCGCGGCGCAGGCTCAACCGCGGCCGGTTCCACAGCCTGCGGCGACTGACCAACAGCAGCGGCAGCTTCACCCGCTTCCGCCTCCGGCCGCTGCGCGACCTGCGGCGCTTCAGGCCGGGTGGAGGCCGCCTCCGGCTCACTCAGCCCACTCTGCGCAGGCTCAACCGCGGCCGGTTCCACAGCTTCCGCACCCTGCGGCGACTCACCCACCGTCGCCTCCGGCCGCTGCGCGACCTGCGGCGCTTCAGCCGGGCTAGAGGCCACTGCCGGCTGGCTCACCTCGCGCGCCGCAGGTTCACCCGCCGCCGGCGCACCAGCCTCGGGCCGGGCCACAGCAGACGCAGCCGCCTCGCCCAACCCACTCGGCGCAGGCTCCCCAGCACCCGAACCCCACGGCCGCTCAGCCACGCCAGAACCGGCCTCCGCCTGGCTCGCCTCCCCCCGCGCCGTTCCAGGAACCGCGACCTGCGGCCGTTCAGCCGAGGTGAAGCCCACCTCCGGTCCCCTCCCACCCTGCGACAGCCCAGCCGGAGCCGAAGGGCCGGCCGGTCCCGCGCCCTCCGCTTCAAAACCCCGTGCCACCGGCTCCCGAACGCCGTCGCGTCCAGGAGCCACAGAGCGCTCCCCAGCCGCATGGCGAGGTGCAGCCGGCGCATCCGCCTCTCCACCCGCCGGAACCGCCCCCGGACGGGCCGCCCAGCCGGGAACCGGCTGCTCAGGTGGTCCCGGCGGCGGGTGCGGGACCGTCCGCCACACCGGGGCCGGTCCGATGTTCATCGGGACCGGGGCCTGACCCACCGGCGCCTGCCCCGCCGGAGGTGCCGGGCGTCCCGCCGGCTTGGGGATCGGGTCCAGGCACGACACCAGGACCGACGTGTTCTCGGGATCCGGGACCTTCCGCCCGCTTCGCTCGCGATAGACCATCTCGCCGTCGGCGTCCATCTCCACCAGGTAGCCCGCCTCCGCGAGCTGCTCCTCGTCGAGGTCCGCCAGCTTCTCGTACCTCGATGGCACCACCCGGTAGATCGGCCACGCCAGCCCGGCGTGCTCCGCGTGGAACTGGGCCAGCAGCGCCGCCATCTGGTGCTGCCACGGCAGCGACATGCCCTCCGCCAGGGACCGCGGGAGCACCACGTACCCCGCGTCCACGCCCGGGTAGCCCTGGCTCAGCTGGTCGGCCAGCGGGGTGCTCGATGCGGGACGCGCGCTCTGCCGGGGCGGCTGGGGCGCGCCGAACAGCGACGCCGGGTCGTGGGGCTCGCCCGCGCCGGTCTTGCCTCGCCTGCCGAATTTGCGTCCCACGTGCTCATCCTCTGCCTGTACGCGGCCACCTGCTCGTGGAAGCGCCGCGACGTCGGTGAATCGGTGCGATCCTGTCCAGGCCCTCGCAACCCATGCTAAACGCCGGGGCGGACCGCCTGCGGAACCAGTTCGCGCTCGTCGAACGAGAAGGCCCGGGTGTGCACCGGGACGCCCGTCTGCTGCGCCTCGACGATCTTGTTGTCGCCCAGGTACATCATCACGTGGTGGATGGACGCCGGATCGGAGGGGTCGGTGGCCAGGAACAGCAGGTCACCGGGCTGCGCCTCGCGCACCGGCAGCAACGCCCCGGCGTGGTACTGGTCCTGCGAAACGCGCGGCAGAATGACCCCCGCCGACTCGTACGCCCGCAGCATCAGCCCCGAACAGTCGTAGGAATCCGGGCCCGTGGCGCCCCACACATACGGCTTACCCTGCTCGCCCAGCGCGAAACTGATCGCCTTCGCGGCGGCCTGGCTGGGCGGCAGCAGCGCGCCCATGCCGGTGCCGCAGGCGACGACGTCGACGACCTGGCCGACGTTCTCCACCAGCGTCGCCGCCATCGGCTCCCACTTGTGGTAGCGGTCCGGGAAGCCCGAACGCTCCACCGCCTGGGCCGCCTCGCCCGGCCGCCGGTTCTCCCAGTCCGGCACCGCCAGCAGCACGTCGTAGAACTTGTTGACCTCGTACGTCGGGTCGGTGACCTGCGCCACCGTCCCCCAGCCCATCGACGGGCGCATCTGGAAGATGCCCAGGGAGTCGCGGTCGCCGTAGGTGAGGTTGTGCAGCCCGGACTCGGTCATCCCGGCCTGGATCGCCACCTGCCACGCGCGCGGCGCCAGCGACCGCTGCTTGCCGATCGAGATGATCACGGCGACGATGCCGCGCTGCTCGTCGTCCAGCTTCGACGCGTCGACCGTGCCGCGCTCGCCCTGGCCGGGCTGGGTGGGCCCGACCGAGGCGTCGCAGCTCATCAGGGACACGCCGCGGGCCTGCGCCTGCTGGTTGTCGATGACGACCTTCGCGGCGACCGCGGTCACGACCAGGGCGCCGACCGCGACGAACACGACCAGCCCCAGCCACAACCCCAGGCGCCGCACGGTCAGCTCGCCTGGTCGTAGTCGGCGACGCGCCAGCCGGCGTTCGTGCTCACCACCGTGATGGCCAGCTTCGGCCCGTCGGTGGGGATGGTCAGCTGCACCGAGCTCGGGTACGACGTGCCGACGACCGGCTCACCGGTGACCTTCGTCGCCGGGATGTTCGACGGGTCCACCGTCGACATCACCGGCAGGTACTCGTCGGTGGTGAACGGCTTGAGCTGCGCCAGCCACTGCTCGGACGTCATCCCGGCCGGGTGGTTCACCCAGGCCGCCGCCCACTGCTTGGCGATGCGGATGGCGTCGCCGTTCGGTGTCGTCGGCGTCGGGGTGGCCAGCGGTGTGGCCAGCCGCGTCGGCAGGTTCGACGTCGGGACCGGCGCGGCGATGCCCGGCTGGGTCGTCGTCTGCGACGTCGTCGGCCCCGACGTGGCCGGGGCCGCCTTGGCCTGCGGTTTGCCGACCACCTTGGGCAGCACGATGCCGAGCGCGGTGACGAGGATGGCCAGGAAGACCAGCGTCCCCGTCAGGTGGCGGGGCGAGCGCAGCGGCCAGCCCCACAGGCGCCGGTAGACCGCGGTGCGGCCGCGGTTGGTGCGGATCGGCATCGGTCACCGCCCCATCAGGTGGTCGGTGTCCCGCGGTTCCTCGCGGACCTCGATGCCCCGCGACGGCCGGTAGAGCACGAAGACGGGCTTGCCCGCGACGACCTCGGGGTCGACGCGCCGCGGCTGGGCACGCACCCCCGGCACCCGCGGCGGCGCGTAGTCGCTGAACCCGGACTCGGGCGCCCGCAGGTCGGACGGCACGACGACGGGCTCGGGCTCGTCGCTCCAGCGCCGGTCGGCCACCGGGGAGGTGTCGACGCGCCGGCTCTCCTCCCGCGTCGTCGGCCGGCCACCCGCGCCGACGACGACGTACTCGCCGCCGTCGCCGCCGTTGGCCGGGTTGTACTGGCCGAACACGGGCGCGCCGGGCCGACGGCCCGCGGGCAGCGCGCCCGCGGAACCCCCGGCGACGGCCCCCGGCCAGGCCCCGGACCACGCGGCGGCCGGACGGGACACGGCCGAGCTGTTGTCGAGCCGCTGGGCGTTGGCGAAGATGGTGGCTTCCGGCCGGAACCGGCCGCCACCGGCGGTGGCCCCGAGCGGACCGCGCTGCTCGCCGTCGACGATGTCGTCGGTGTCGCGCACGTGCTGCCAGAACTCGTCCTGCGGCGTCGGGCCGTTCTTGGTGCGCCGGAACCGCGAGAAGATCCCGCCCCCGGGCGACGGCACGGCGGCGCCGACCATGCTGACCGACATCTCGACCATCTGCCACAGCCGCCGCACCGGACGGCCGACCATGAACAGCAGCACGGTGATGAGCCCGGCGAGGACCATCTGCGTGAGCATGTTGAGCGAGTTGCCGGCGTCGAAGATGGCCTGCAGCAGAAGGGCGTGCACCCCGGCGAGCACGGAGAGCACGACGAGGTTGAAGGCAACCCCGCCGGCGACCTTGAGCACGCGGCGCAGGATCTCCGGGTGCAGCAGGGCGATCAGGCCGATGAGCGGCGCGGTGAGGGCGAAGAGGCGGATGAGGACCTGGGCGAGGAGTACTGATGCCTTCGCGAGCAGCTGGAAGAGGGAGTAGACGAGGGCCTGGCCGAGGGAGAGGAAGCCGGCCCCGGTGCGGCCGCCGGCCTCGCCGGTGAAGTAGCCGGTGGCCGGGCCGAGCTTGGTGGAGATGTCCTTATAGGCGTTCTTCTTGCCGTCGATGACGGCCTGATTGCCGTCGTCGCCGTTGCGCAGCTGTGCCCACGTGAACGCCTGCGCGTCCAGCAGCGGGCGGCCGAACTGGTCGGCCTGCGGCGCGGTCGGCGACCCGAACTCCCCGCGGATCCAGTTCTTGTAGACGATTTCGTTGTGCAGGTTCGTCGGCAGCACGTGCCGGATGACGCGGTTGTCGGCGTCGTCGACGAACCCGGCCTGGATGTTCGTGGTGGTCTGGACGATCGCCTTGTCGATGGGGTCGAAGTACCGCAGCATCGCCAGCGACGACGCGGCGAGCCAGACGCCCGCCAGTGCGTACAGCGCCCGTTTGCTGACCGAGGCGAGGTCACCCCGCCAGATGTTGCGGAACAGCATGATCGACATGACCAGCGCGACCAGCCCGAACAGCTGGGCGTAGATGTTGTTGTAGACCTTCTCCGCACCCGACTTCACCGCGCTGTAGAGCGGGTTGAGCAGGCCGCCCTCGAGCACGGTGTAGTGCAGCGCGTTGGTCGCGCCGACGATGTTCTTGCCCAGGTTGAACAGCTGGTTGCCGCCCCAGGTGTCGAGCGTGGAGCCCGGTGGCGTCAGGCTGATGCCGGTGCAGTTCGTCTCGAAGGTGTTCCAGACGAAGCCCGCGTAGCTGTAGTCGACGTACGGGCTGCCCGCCTCGCCGTGGCCTTCGGCGGGGTCGAGCGCGCCGACCATGCCCGCGCCGGGGCGTTCCGGGTTGGGGGCCTCGCCACAGGCCGCCGCGCTCGCCGCCGGAGCGGTCGCGATGGCTTGCAGGCCCAGGACGAGCATGACGGCGAACATCGTCGCCTTGCGCCCCGGCGTGCGCCGCCCCGGCCGCGGACCTTCCTTGATCCGCCGCTTCAGCGAGTGCCACCCCGCGGCCAACGTCAGCAGGACCGCCAGCGTCAGCACGGTGTTCATGCGGCGTCCCGGCCGGTGCCGCCCTTTCCGCCGGTGCGGGCGTGTTGCTGCTGCCCGTTGGACGGCTGGACGCCGCCCTCCACCTCGCCCGTTTCCGATGCCAGGGGGTCCGGCGCTCCCAGGAGGTTGTCGTCGGCCAAGCCGACCTCCAGTTCCGCCGCCAGCTCGAAGTCCTGCTCCAGCTCGATGTCCTCCTCCGGCGGGACCGCGACGTACGGCTTCTTCTCCTCCGGTGGCAGCGCCAGTTCGTTGCCCGGGCGCCGTGATGGTGCCGCGTCCTTCGAACCCGGGGTCGTGTCCATGACCGCCCGGAGGTGGTCAAGGTGCGGGCCCGAGAAGTCGACGCGGATGCGCTCCACGCCCCCGGCTCCGTCGCCGAAGATGAACTGGCGGGGTTCGATGTCGCGCTCCAGGCCGCGCTGCTGGGAACCGGGACGACGGCCCAGCGCCGCGACGACCTGCTCGTACCCGACGCCGACCGGCACCTTCAGGAGCCGGAGGGCGTCCGCCTGGGCGTCGTCGTCGTCCAGGCGGCCCACGAACACCGAGTCCAGCAGGGCCACGAAACCCTGGATCTTCAGGAAGTCCGCCGGGATCTGGGACGACAGCAGCACCCGGACGTTCCACTTGCGCGAGTCACGCGCGAAGCGGTTCATCAGCACGCGGCCGGTCGGGACCTCGGACAGGAAGAACGCCTCGTCGATCCAGACGCCCTTGCGCATCTCCTTCGGCTTTTCGTACACCGACCGCTGGGTCAGCCACGCCGCCAGGTTCAGCATCTCGACGCCGAGGGACTCCGCGTCCGTCCAGTACTCGCGGGGGACGCCGTCCTTCGGCAGGGTCAGGCCCGCCATCGTCAGCACCGTGAGGCGGTCGTCGCGCGTCTCGGAATACGGGTCCGCGTCCGTCTCCGGGATCAGCAGCGCCATCCGCTCGCGCATCTCGTCGAGGAAGTCCGCGACGACGCCCGCGTGCTCGTGGTGCTCGCTCGAATCCCGGCGCAGGGCATCGATTACCTGGCCAGGATCCGCGTCGAACCGGCCGCCGACGGCGCGGACCGCGCGCAGCAGCACGATCCGCGTCTGCGCCATCCGGGAGACCTCGTACGGCAGGACACCGGTCAACACATCCAGCACCAGGCGACGGCGGGTCGCACCCGCGAGGGCTTTTTCGCGGCGCCAGGACCGCTCGGGGTCGTCCTCGTCCATGAAGTGCTCGATGAGCGGCTCGGCGACCACGCGGTACGGGTTCAGGATCCCCGGCTGGGCGTTGAGCAGGTTGATCGGGCGCGCGTACGGGCGCAGCTCCGGCAGGTCGCACAGCCGCGACAGCGGGCCGGACGGGTCGAGGATCGTCCAGTTCGCGCCCGCGCGCAGCGTCTTGTAGACGATGCCGCCGCCGAGGAACGACTTACCACCACCCAGGCCCGCCACCATGGCCGTCAGGCCGGAGCCGTCGCGGATCTCCTGGGCCATCCACGGGTCCCAGGCCACCGGGCGCCGCGTCGCCGTGCACGTCTCGCCGAGCAGGATGCCGCGGCGGTCGCCGACCTCCGCGGTCGCCGTCGGGACCGCCGAGGACGCCCAGACCACCGAGCCGCGGCGCATGTACGCCGCCGAGGCCAGCGGCTCGCCGGGAATGAACTCCCGGGCCATCGCGTACTGGGCCTCGGGGTGCTCGATGGCGATCTTCGGCTTGTACAGGTCGAGCAGCTGCTGGGCCAGGCGCAGCGCGTCGCGCTCGGTCGGGCCGGACACCGCCAGCCGCCACCAGGACCGCACACGGGTGGCGAGCGCGGTGAAGCCCGACGTCATCTCGTCGTCGATCTCCAGCACGCGCCCGGCCTGGCGGGACAGCGACTGCGGCGGCTCGAGCTCGTGCTCGTCGGTGTAGTGCTTGACCTGCGAGCGGACCTTGTTCATCTGCCGCTGCAGCTCGGTGGCGACCTCTTCGGGGCGGCGGACGTAGATGCGCGCGGACACCTCGACCGCGGCCGGCAGCCGGTCGGCGTGCTGGATCCACGGGTCGTCGACCTCGGGGATCTGCAGGCCGTGCATCTGCCCGACGGTGAGGACGGCCAGGTGCCGCGAGACGCCGGCGTTGGAGCCGGTGCGGCCGCGGACGGTCACCGTCGGCGCGTACGGGTCGGCGTAGTAGTCGGCGGCGTCGGTGAAGCTGGCCAGGTCTTCGGGCTCCCAGGCCGCACCCGGCACCGCGGGCATGTTCCGCGGCGCGGGCAGGCCCAGCGAGCAGGACCGGTGCATCAGCCAGGACATCTCCTCGGCGTGCACCGGACGGCCTTCCAGCCCGGCGCTGCCGATGACCTGGTCGAGGTGCTCGACCTCGGAGTCCAGCGCGGTCAGCTCGGCGTCGACGGCCTCGGGCAGGATCTTGCGCAGCACCGGCGCGGCGCGTTCGACCGCGCGGTCGACCATCCGCCGGGTCTGCACCTGGACCCCGATGTAGACCTCTTTTTCGGCCATCGAGCGGCCCATCAGCTGCTGCTGCTCGCCGATCAGGTAGTCGTCGAAGGAAAGCGCGCCCGGGACGTCGCTGGGACGGCCGTGTGCGTTGTAGACGTGCGCCTCGGCCCACATCCGGATCGGGTACGGGCGGTTCGTCACGCGCAGGTGCAGCCAGCGGCCCTGGAGCTCGGCGTACTGGCCGGCGATGGCCGCGATCAGGTCGCGCCGCTGCGAGTCCGAGCGGAACGACCAGCGCTGCGGGGCCAGCCGGTACCAGGCGTAGACCTCGACGCCGGTGCGGACCAGGTGCCCGTCGATGCTGCGCACCGCGATCGACGGGGTGTAGGCGGGGATGGCCTGCTCGCCGGGGAGGCGCGCCTTGTTCCCCGAGCCGTTCCGCGACGCGCGGACCTGCTCGGGCGGTTGCCATGCGCCCGAGTGGGTGTCCCGACCCCGTTTTCCTCGGCTACCGCCGCGACCGAACAACGACTACCTCCCGGCCCGAGCCGAGTTGCCCCGGCTCCGGCGCGCTCGTGGTGCTCTCTGGTAAACCGGCGCTGTGGCGCGAAGCGCCCCCGTTGAGGGTGGTGGCGGGGGCACGGGTTGAGCCACACCCGGCGGGCCGCCGTGGTGCTGGTACTGCCGCCTGCGGCGGTGCTTCGGCAGCGGGCGCTCGGCCCGCACCCGGACCCGGCTGGCGCTGACCGCGCCGCCCGTGCCGGTGGTCCGCTCCCGGGGGGCGTTGAGCTCGCGCCCCGCCATCGCGACCACGGCGCCGAGCGGGCGCTCGTGGCTGATCTTGGCCGTGAGCAGCCGGGTGATCACGATGGTGGCGATGAAACCCCACGCCGTCGAGAAGAACCCGAAGCTCCACCCGGCCCAGCGTTCGACGCCGAGGACCACGAAGAACGTCGGGATGCCGATGAGCCAGGCGACGTACCGGGCCCTCCAGGGAAAAGTCGCTTTCGGCGGGCCGAGCCACACGGCGTCGACCCGGTAGACCTCGTCATCAGTCCTGATGCGCACGCGGGCCGCCTCAGCCGGTGAACAGGCCGGCGATCCACTGGCCCACGTTCACGCCCGCGCCGCTGACCGCGAGACCGATGATGGCGAGCGCGATGACCACGCCGGCGAGCCGGCGCATGACACCGGCGTTGTCGCCCTTGCCGCCGCCCAGCCACAGGAGCAGGAGCGCGACGGCCAGCAGCACCAGGGGGATGACGTTGTCGAGCAGCCACTGGCGCACGTTTCCCGTGCCCAGTTCTCCGGCGGCCAGCGTGTCGAGGGTGGTCAAGGTCATCATCGCGATACTCCCGGTGCGCGGTGGGGGCCGCGCGGTTCTGGCTCAGGCGGTGCTTCGAACAACATCATGGGGGCTACGAGGGGTAGTGGTCAAAGTGCGCAGCGTAGAGACCGGCTGGCTCGTCAACCGGCGTGGTGCGGGTGGCACGCGAAATCTCCACGTCCACCATCATCGCGGCAAGGGCCCTCGGGTTGAACCCCGGCCACCCATACTTCTCAGTGTGCTGACGAACTCACCCCATTGCCCGGGATTTGCTCACTCTGGGTACTTGCGCTCGGGCCGTTGTGCGGCCTGGAACAGTGTTGCATGACACGAACGGCCGCCTCCCCCGAGTCCGCTCTGTGACAACGGTTGGCCGGTCGGCGGGCATGTCGATCTTGACCCCGAGTGCTGTCCGTCACGGGGTGTCCGAAACTTCACAACTTTTTCACTACATAGCGTGATCTTGACCGGATTCAGGGTCGCCCAAGCGCGAAGACGCCGTCCGGGAAGGCGCCGGCTTCGAGCACGCGCCGGCTGAGGCCGCGGCACAGCTCCTCGAGCCGGGCGGTCCGCTCGGGGCCCAGGTGATCCCACGGGGCGCGCCCGGCCGTCTCGGTCGCGACTTCGATCCGGTCACGCATTGCCGCGCCCGCGTCGGTGAGCGCGCCTTCGGCGTCGAGGACGCCGCGGTCGGTCAGTCGGCTCTCGGCGGCGGCCCACTGCTCGTCGCTCCAGCCGCGGGTGAGCTTCGCGGCGGCGAGGTTGAACCCGCGTCCGGTGGCGCTGTGGGTGACGAGCGCTTCGAGGCCGCCGAGCCCTTCGAGGACGAGGACGGCGATGTGGCCGTCGCCGCGGTACTCGCGGAGCAGGGTGATCGCGTGCCAGAGGACGAGGTGCGGCTCGCCCGGCCACGGCAGCCCGGCGTGGCCCGCGTAGAGCGGACGTCCTTCGCCGCGGCAGCCGGCCGTGGCTTCGCGCGCGAGTTCGGCCGCCTCGGCGACTTCGTCGCTCTTGACGTGCTCGCCGAGCAGCCGGGTCAGCGCCTGGTCGGTGCCGTCGAGCCGCGCCTGCAGGACCTGCTCGGGCGTGGCCAGGGTCCAGGCCCGCGGGATCGTGCGGGCGACGACGTCGGGGTTGAAGTTGTAGAAGGTGGCGGCGACGACCTCGGGACCGACCGCCCCCATGGCCGCGGACCGGCTCGCGAAGTACGGCATCCGGCCCGGCCGCAGCCCGGCGCCGGTGAGCGCGGCGTCGACCTCGGGCGCGAAGTACGTGAAAGCGTGCAAGGAATCGAAAGCCGACTTGAACCGCTGCTCGTCACCCGCCATGACCGCACCCTACTACCGGGTAACCACCCGCGGGAACCACGAAATCGGCACCCGGACAGCCGGTTCACGTACCCGGGCAGTCGGCTCGCGTACCCGGAGAGTCGGCTGGCGTACCCGGAGAGTCGGCTGGCGTACCCGGAGAGTCGGCTGGCGTACCCGGAGGGTCGGTTCGCGAGCCGGCCGGCTGGGTACGCGAACCGACCGTTCAGGTACGCCGGCCGACCGTCGGGGTACGGGGCTGGGCGCGGACGAGCTGGCATGTAAGCCGGATCCTGTTCCCCGGTCGCCTTGCGGCTCGCGGGGCGGCGGTCATCCATCTCGGCCTGCCGTTGCCGGCAGGCTCCAGCGGCCTACCCGCAGGCTCGGACGGGCCGTCCTCGAACGCCTGCGCAGGAGCTCGCGCTCCCTCTTGGCCTTGCTCCGGGTGGGGTTTACCTAGCCACCCCGGTCGCCCGGGGTGCTGGTGGTCTCTTACACCACCGTTTCACCCTTACCCCCGCCGGAAGCGGGGGCGGTCTGTTTTCTGTGGCACTGTCCCGCGGGTCGCCCCGGGTTGCCGTTAGCAACCACCCTGCCCTGCGGAGTCCGGACTTTCCTCGGACCGGGTCGCCCCGGCTCGCGACCGCCCTGCCAGCTCGTCCGCAGGCTGGATGGTAGCTCAGTACCCGGCCACCGCCTCGCTGTGGTGACGCGGCCGGACCTCGGGCGGCGGCGGTTCGGCGGGCACCGGGTGCTGGCGGGCGAGCTCGGCGGTCCAGTGGAGCACCGCGGCCGGGCTGTCGAGGCCGATCAGGCCGACGAGCCGGCCGTGGCGCACGAACCCGGTGATCGGCCGGGTGCCGGGCACCGGCGACTCCAGGAGCACCGTGTCGGTCGCCAGGCCGGGCCGGCCGGCGACCTGGATGCGGACGCCGTGCTGCTCGGACCAGTAGCGCGGCACCGGCGTGTAGGCCGGGGACCCCTGCGGGCCGGTCAGGAGGTTCTGGGCCGCGGCGCGGCTCATCCCGACGGCGTTGAGCCAGTGCTCGTCGCGGTGCGGCGTCGCGTCGAAGCGGAGGTTGGGCCAGCGGGCGACGTCGCCGGCGGCGACGATCGTCGACGAGCCGACGACGTGGCAGGTCGGCCCGCAGACGACGCCGTCGTCGAGCGGGAGCTTGGCGCCGCGCAGCCACGACACCGCCGGGACGCTGCCCACCGCGACGACGACGCAGGCGACCTCGATCGCCCGGCCGTCGGCGAACTCGAGGCCGACGTGGGTGGGCGCGGGCCGCCAGCGGCGGATGGTGGTGCCGAGTTCGAGCTGGACGCCGCGGGCGGTGTGCAGCGCGGTGAGCCAGTCGCCGATGTCGGGGCCGAGTACGTCGGCGAGCAGCGGTCTCGCGCGTCCGAAGAGGACGACGTCCCGGTTCATCTCCCGCAGGCTGGAGGCGACTTCGCAGCCGATGAAGCCGTCGCCGACGACGGCGACCGGGCCGGGGGCGGTGGCCAGCGCCCGCTGCAGCGCGATCGTGTCGGCGAGGGTGCGGACGACGACCACGCGCGGGTGGCCGTGCGGCGCGCCCGGCATCCGGCGGGGTTCGACGCCGGTGGCGATGACCAGGCCGTCGTAGCGGAGTTCCTCGTCGCGCAGGTGCACGACCTGCCGGTTCGGCGACAACGCGGTGACCGGCGTGTCGAACCGCCATTCGGCGTCCACTTCGAGCGGGTCCGCGAGCAGCGTGTCGGCCCGGCTGACCGCGCCGGTCAGCAGCTGCTTGGACAGCGCCGGGCGGTGGTAGGCGATGTCGGGCTCGGCGCCGAGGACGACGACCTCGCCGTCGAACCCGAGCTCGCGCAGCCGTTCGGCCGCGCGCAGGCCGGCCAGGCCGGCTCCGGCGATGACGATGCGTTCGCTCATCGGGTCGCTCCCAACAGGTGGATGGCTCGCATGGGGCAGGCGCGCGCGGCGGCTTGGACGTCCGGGACCAGCTGGGCCTCGGGCCGCCGCTCGTACGCGAGCTGCCCGTCCAGGCCGAGCCGGAAGACCTGCGGCGCCTCGGACTGGCAGACGCCGTAGGCGTGGCAGCGCTGGCTGTCGACGTCGACGTGCAGGGCCGCCGGTTCCGGACCGGCCTCCGCCGGCGGCAGCGTGACCAGCCCGGCGCGCGCGAGCACGGCCGCGGGCAGCACGCGCAGGACCGACAGCAGCACCGGCGGGACGAGCAGCGTGATGCCGGCGAGCCAGACGACGGCGAGGTGCCCGCTCGACACCGCGCCGAGCCACGCGTGCACGGCGAGCAGCCCGACGGCGAGGTAGCCGGCCTGGTGGAAACGCAGCCAGCGGCCTTCGCGGGCGCCCCGGCGCAGGCCCGCCGTCACCGACACGGCAATGACGAGCTCGAGGCCGATGATGCCCAGCGCGTGCCGCGGGGTGCCGTCGTAGAAGGGCAGCAGCAGGTCGGCGACGCCGAACGGGTCGTCCTCCAGGAACAGGAGGGTCAGCCCGTGCAGGGTGCCGGTGGCGAGGGTGAACGCGGCGAGCAGCACGTGCCCGGTGCGCAGGGCGTCCTGGCCGCTGAACCGGCGGACCCAGCCGGTGGCGGAGAGGACGCCCCAGCACAGCGTCAGGCACATGCAGAGGTAGGTGAGGCGGCCGGAGAGCGTGGCCGCCTCGGCGATCCCGGTGTCGTGGGGCGACACCGGTACCAGCGCGGCTGAGGGGGACATGGGCGGGTTACCTCCGGGGGCGCGGCGAGGTCCTGCCGGGGGTCCCGAGCAGGCGGAGCAGGCCGAACGTGGCGACGGCGGCGACGGCCACGAAAACGGCACCGAGGGCGATGGCGCCGCCGCCGAGGGTGTCGTCCTCGGTGGCGGAGACGAGCAGGGACGTGGTTTCGGCGAGCCCGGTGCTTTCGAGGAGCGTCAGGTGCCCGAGGGAGGTGTCGACGGCGGTTTGGGCGAAGGCGCGGACGTCGTCGTCGCGGGTGCCGGCGCGGACGTCGGAGGCGAGCCCGAAGAGGGTGCCGTACTCGGCGCGGAGGCGGTTGACGTAGGCGCGGTCGAACCGGTCACCAGAGCCGGCGGCGATCTCGTCGGCCCAGCCGCGCTCCTGGTCCGTCGGCTCCCCCGGCAGGGTGACGGCGAGCCGGTCGGCGACCGCGCGCAGGGCGACGTCGAGGCGGGCCTGGTCGTCGGCGATGCGGACGGCGACCGCGCGGACGCGGCGGTTGGTCGCGCGCTCGACGGCGAGCCTGCTCGACGGCACGGCCCACAGCGTGTGCTGTTTCAGCCGGGTCAGCAGGGCGCGGTCGGTCTGCTGCAGTTCCCCGGCGGACGCCGGGAGAGCACAGCCGAGCACGAGCGCGGTCGCGGCGGCCAGCAACGCCACGAATCGGAGCGGCATCCCCGTTGTCCCTTCGCGAAGGAGTCGTCATCTCCAGCTACGGCCGGAAGGTCTGATCCGGTTCTCACCGTCACCTTTTAGTAACCTGTGACGTGTATCACAATGCAGATTGTGAACGCGGTGACGGTGAGCCACGTCAGGCCCGCAGCTAATTGGCAAGGGAAACTAATGCATATGGCCTATTAAGTGTTTTTGCGCTACGCTCCGGTAGCCCCACGGTCCGCCAGTCAGGTGAGGTTGCGAGCTTTATGGAAGCACTGGGCAGAGAAAGTCGCGGCCACGTCGGCTACGTCTGCACCGCCACCGCGGCCGACACCGGCCCCGACACCGGGGACGACCTCGTCCCGCTGCTCTACAAGGACTTCCGTGCGACCCTGTTTGCGCAGGTACTGGCCCTGACCAACCATGACCGGCAGTGGACCGAGGACGTGGTGCAGGAGACCATGATCCGCGCGTGGCAGCACTCCGGCACGCTCGAACGCGAGCCCGGAATGCTGCGCGGATGGCTGCTCACGGTGGCCCGCCGGATCGTCATCGACGGCTGGAGGAATCGCCGCGTCCGCCCGCAGGAGGTCGCTCTGGAGATCCCGGAAAACGCCGAGTCCACCGACCGCACGGACAGCTCGTTAGCGGCGCTAACGATTACTTGTGCATTGCGGGAACTGGACGCGAAATATCAGTCCGTCATCTACGAGACGTATCTCGCCGGAAACACCGTTCGGCAGGCGGCGGAAATTCTTGGAATTCCGGAGGGGACCGTCAAATCGCGGTTGTACACGGCGATGCGGCAATTGCGGAAGGCGCTCGGGGAAGTGGCGGTCCGATGAGGGGGCGGCACGGGGACGCCGCGGCCTACGGGCTCGGCGTCCTCGACGATCCGGAAGAGTTCGAAGCGCACCTGCGCGGCTGCGCCCGCTGCCGGGGCCGGGTCGCCGGGTTCACCCCGGTGGCCGGCGCGCTGGCGGAGGCCGCGCGGCTGGGCTACCTGCCTCCGGGCGACGGGGCCGCCCGGCGCCGGAAGGCCGCCGGCCCGCTCCTGCTGCTCGCGCTCGGGGTGGCCGTCACGGCCTTCAGCGCGGCCCGGCCGGCCACCGGGAAGATCCGGTTCGCATCCCCTGCGTCCATCGTCTCCCCTGGTCAGGTCGTCGCCGGTGCCGGCCGCGCGCCGCGGAGTCTCCCCTGGCCGGCCGGTTTCCAGTAGTCTGCCCCAACCCAACATGAAAGTCCTTACGGTGGATACCGAAGTAAATCCCGAGCACTCCGCCAGCGGGGCTTCGGTACCGAAGCGTCCCGCCCCGCGGCTCCCCGGCCGCGAGCCCGAACTCGGCCGCCTGACCGCTCTCTTCCCGGTCGCGCTGGGAGGCGCCGCCGCCAGCGCGGTGCTGGTCGGCGAGTTCGGCATGGGCAAGAGCGCCACCCTGCGGACCGCCGCGGCGCTGGCCTCGGACGCGGGGTTCACCGTGGCGATCGCCACCGGGTCACGGCTGGAGAGCCACCTCTCGGGCGGGCTCGTCCGCCAGCTGGCCGACGCGCTGGCGGAGCCGGGAACACCGCGGCCGGCCGCCGGTGACCTGTGCGGGCCGGCCGGCGAGAGCGAAGCGCTCGACCTCTTCTTCCGGATCGTCCGCGAGGCGAGCGCGCGGGGTCCGCTGTTCCTCGGCATCGACAACGTCCACCTCGCCGACGCCTGGTCCATGCGGTGCCTGGCCTACATCCGCAACCGCGTCCTCGACCTGCCGGTGTTCATCGTGCTGACGTCGCTGACCGGGCACCCGCCGCACCGCGAGGTCGCGCTGCTGGAGATGGCGGGCTGCACGCCGGCCACGATCACGCTGAACGGCCTCGGCGACGCGGCCGCGGCCGAGATCCTCGGCCTCGCGCCCGGGGAGCTCGCGTCCGCCTGCCGCGAGGCGACCGGCGGCAACCCGTACCTGCTGCAGGCGCTGCGGCCGCGGCTGCTGCCCGGCGCGGACCCGCACGAGCTCGGCTCGTCGCTGATCGGGCAGGTCCTCCACACGCGGATGCACGAGTTCCCGCACGCGCCCGCCATCCTGCACGCGGCGGCGGTGCTCGGCGAGGACGCGGCCTTCGACCTGCTGGCCAAGCTGGCCGGCGTCGACGAGCTCGACGCGCTGCAGGCGATCGACACCATGGTCCGGCTGCACGTGCTCAACAACAGCAGCCAGCCGACGCTGACCTACTCGTTCGTCCGCAACTCCCTGCTCAAGGACATGCCGCGGACGACGAGGGCGGTCAACCACTCGCGGGCGGCGAAGCTGCTGACCGAGACGGGCGCGGCGGCCGAGCGGGTCGCCGCCCACCTGCTGGAAGCGACGTCGATCCGGCTCCCGTGGGCGGTGGACGTGCTGCGGCTGAGCGCGCGCGACGCCGTGTTCTCCGGCCGGCCCGAGCTGGCCGCGCGGCACCTGCGGCGGGCGCTGGAGGAACGGCTGACGTCGGGGCGCCGGATGGCCGTGCTGCTGCAGCTCGCGCACGCGGAGTTCCAGTTCGACCCGCCCGGCGCGGCGAAGCGGGTGCGGGAGGCCGTCGACACGGTCGGCAACCGCGAGACCGCCGCGTACATCGCCACCGCGATGCTGCTGTCGCTCTGCGGCGGCCAGGACGCGCGGCTCGGGATCAGCGCGGCGGGCCAGATCGCGGCGCGGCTGGACGCGGGCGGGCCGGACGCGGTGTGGCCGCTGCTGTGCATGACCTACCTCGCCGAGGCCGGCAGCCGGCTCGGCCCGCCCCCGGAGTTCCGCGACTTCGAGGAGCAGTGGGCGCCGCTGACCGACCCGGCGGCCCAGCGGAGCCGCTCGGCGCTGCTGGCACTGGACGCCGTCCGCAGCGGCGAGTCGGCGCAGGACGCCGTCGGCCACTTCGCGGACGCGCTGTCTTCAGCCGGGGCTTCGCCCCGGGCCGGGGGCTCCGCCACCCGGACCCCCCGGGAGTTGACCGGCGACGACGGCAACCTGTTCGAACAGCACTACTTCTTCACCCTGGCGACGGCGGTCCTGTCGGACGAGCCGGCGCATGTCGACCGGCTGTGCCGGGTGCTGGACGTCGAGCGCGAGCCGTGGGACGTGCATGTGCCGCACGGCGCGCTGCCGACCCTGGCCCGCGGGATCGCCCTGCAGGCCAGCGGTGACCTGCAGCGGGCCAGCGTCCACTTCGAATCGCTGCTGCGCCGGTTCGACGAGCGCGGCGGGACGACGACGTGCCCGGTCGGCGTGCTGTGCGCGGCGAAGCTCGTCGAATGCTGGGTGGACCTCGGCCGGTTCGAGGCGGCGACGTCGTTGCTGGACCGGATGGACTTCGTCGCGAGCCAGGGCCTGTTCACCCACACGTACCTGCTGTACGCGCGCGGGCGCCTGCGCGTCGCGACCGGCTACACGCGCTTCGGCTTCGAGGACCTGCTCAGCTGCGGACGGCGGCTGGCCCACCACGGGATGCGGTTCCCGGGGTTCGTGCCCTGGCGCGCGCACGCGGCGCGGGCGGCGCTGGCGCTCGGCCAGACCGACGACGCGGCGCGGCTGGCGGAGGAGGACATGAACGCCTCGGCCCGCTGGGGCGCCCCGCGCCCGCTGGGCACGGCGCTGACGACGCTCGGCCTGGTCCGCGAGGACGACGAAGCCGAGCGGGCCCTGCAGAAGGCGATCACGACCCTGCGGTCGTCGCCGGCCCGGTTGCAGCTGGCGACGGCGCTGACCGAGCTGGGCACGCTACAGGCCCGGCACGGCCAGTCGGAGAAGGCGATCGAGACGCTGCGGCAGGCGGTCGAGCTGAGCGAGCACTGCGGCGCGCGTCCCCTGGCCCGGCGAGCGGCGGAGGAGCTGCGGTCGTCGCGGCGGGCGTTGACGCCGGCGAAGGACAACGAGCACGGCCTCACGCGACAGGAAAACCGCATCGCCGTGATGGCGGCGCAGGGCCTGACCAACCGCGAGATCGCCACGGCCCTGCACCTGACGCGGCGGACGGTGGAGCTGCACCTGTCGGGGGCGTACCGGAAGCTGGGAATCCCGGGCCGGGCGGAACTCGGTGGGGCGCTGGCGAAGTCTTCGCAGCGGGTGGACGGCCGCTGAGCCGAAGGGGCCGGTGTGAGCCGGGCGGAACTCGGTGGGGCGCTGGCGAAGTCTTCACAGCAGGTGGACGGCCGCTGAGCCGAAGGGGACCGGCCGCCGTCCACTTCGGACTCCCGGCCCGCGAGCCGCGCGGGGCGCCGCCCCCCCGGCTTCCACGCTACCCGCGGGCACCGACAGGAACCGGGCGCGGTTAGCGTGAACGCGTGAACCTCCTCGCGGGCGCGGCCAGCCTGCTGCTCCTGGCCGGTGTGCTCGTCTTCGCCATCGTGCGGCCGCGGGGCTGGCCGGAAGCCGTGGCCGCTGTCCCGGCCGCCGGGATCGCCCTTCTGCTCGGCCTCGTCTCCCCCGCCGCCGCCGGGCAGCGGGCCGTGGAAATCCTGCCCACGCTGGGGTTTCTGGCCGCCATCCTGCTTTTGTCCTTTTTGGCCAGTGTGGACGGGGTCTTCGCCTGGCTCGGGAACCGGCTCGCCGAGGCCTGTCACGGCCGGCCGCGGCGGCTGCTCGTGCTCACCTTCGCCGCCGCCGCCGGGGTCACCGCCATTCTCAGCCTGGACGCCACCGTCGTGCTGCTCACGCCCGTCGTCCTCGCCACCGCGACCAGCCTCGAACTGCCCGCCCGGCCGCACGTCTACGCCTGCGCGCACCTGGCCAACTCCGCCTCCACCCTGCTGCCCGTCTCCAACCTGACGAACCTGCTCGCCTTCGCCGCGTCCGGGCTGACCTTCGCCGGGTTCACCGCACTGATGGCCCTGCCGTGGCTGGTCACGCTGGCCATCGAACTGGTCGTCTTCCTGCGGTTCTTCGCCGCCGACCTGCGGCCGCGCGAGACGCCCGAACCGCGGCAGCACCTCGAAACACCGACGTTCGCTCTGGTCGTCCTCGGCCTGACGCTCGCCGGGTTCGCGGTGGGGCAGCTCGGGCACGTCGAGCCCGTGTGGATCGCCGCGCTGGCCGCGCTGATCCTCGGCGTGCGGGCGCTCGCGCAAGGGAAGATCCGGCCGTGGCAGCTGGTCAGCGAGGCCGCGCCTCAGCTGTGCCTGTTCGTGCTGGGGCTGGCCGTCGTGGTGGAGGCCGTGTCCGAGCACGTCCTCGGCGGTGTGCTGCGGGACGTCCTGCCAACCTCGACCGGCCTGGTGGACCTGCTGGTGGCGGCCGGGGTGGCGGCGCTGCTCGCCAACCTGGTCAACAACCTGCCCGCGACGCTGATCCTGCTGTCCGTGCTCGGCCCGCACCCGGCGCCGGGTGTGCTGCTCGCCGTGCTGCTGGGCGTCAACATCGGCCCGAACGCGACCTACCTCGGCTCGCTGGCCACCCTGCTGTGGCGCCGGACGCTCCCGAAGCCGCCCTCGGCGCGGACGTTCCACGCCCTGGGCGCGCTCACGACGCCGTTGTGCCTCGCCGCCGCCACCGTCGCGCTCTGGCTGGGCCTCAGCTGGGCATCGTGATCGTCTGGCCCGGCTTCATCGTCGCGCCGCAGTCGTCCAGCGGGCCGCCGAAGCGGTCCGCGGCCACCGCGGGGATCGTCTTCGCCGCGTAGCCCTGGGCCGCCTTCAGCTTCGCCGGGTCGGTCGCCGCGTCGCGACGCACCCAGTCGCCGTTGCGGAGGCCCTCGATCGGGGAGCTGTAGATCAGCACGTAGTCGCGGTCCAGGCGCGGGTCCAGCGCGATGCCGTTGCCCGCCGCCCAGGGACCCCATGAGTGGATGAACGTCGGCTTCACCGTGTCGAACACGTAGTCGCGCAGACCGGCCAGGTCGTTGTCGTGGACCAGGTCCGCGATCGGCTTGTTGACCAGGCCCGCCATGTCGACCAGCTCGAGCCGGCTGGTCATCGACGAGCCGCCGAGGTCCGGCAGCAGCAGCGACGCCTTCTGCAGGCCGAGGATGTCGGCGTAGGTGTTGAAGCCGCGGCCGAAGCGGTCGGCCACCAGGCACGCGGTGATGTTCGGGTTCTTCGCGAACTTGTCCGCCGCCGCCGCGAAGCCGACCGCCGACGGGACGAACGCCCCGACCAGCACCACGACTACGCCGACGCGCAGCAGCGCCCGCCGGTGGCGCAGCAGCTCACCGGCCGACAGCGTGCCCGCGATCACCGCCAGCGGCCAGATCGGGCTGGCGAACCGGTGCTGGTACATCCAGTCGGCGACCATCACGCCGTACGCGACGATCCCCAGCCCCAGCGGCACCAGCAGGGCGACCAGCGAACGCCGCCACGGCGCCTTGACCAGCGCGAACACGATCACCAACACGAGCGCGACCACGCCCGCCCAGCCCGCGTAGCCGACCAGTTCGAAGGGCCGCTTGACGGCGTCGAAGCCGGGGAGGCCCTGCTGCTTCGCCACCGAAGGGTTGGCCAGCAGGCGCCCGAACTCCGCGTGCCGCCAGACGACGTACCCGCCGAACGGCACCGCGAACGCCGCCACCGACAGCAGCGCGAGCCGGAAGCTCTTCCAGAACAGCCCCGAGCGCAGCAGGAACAGCGCCGCCAGCGGGTACGCGCCCGCGTAGATCAGGCCTTCCGGGCGGGTCAGCGCGGCGAACGCCACCAGGACCCCGGCCCACAGCGCGACCTTCGGCGTCAGCAGCTTGTCCCGCCGCACCGACACGAACAGCGTCACGGCCAGGGTGACTACCGCGAACGCGAACAGCGAGTTCTCCAGGCCGGACACGACCCAGATGACGTACGACGGGATCGTCGCCAGCGTCAGCCCGGCGACCAGGGTGACCAGCCAGGCGAAGCGGGTGAAGATCTGCTTCGCGGCGATGTAGCAGGCCGTCAGGACGCCGCCGGTGAACAGCAGGCCGAGCGTCTTCGGGAACAGGACGTAGTCCGGGATGCCGAAGAGCTCGCCGTGGTCGAAGAGGCCGACGAGCTTGCCGAGGCCGAGCAGCACCATCCACGTCGGGTCGGAGAAGCCCTCGACCGGCGGGGCGCCCGGCTGCAGCACCGGGCCGAGGCCGTCGGCGAAGCTGCGGGCGTAGGAGAAGGTGATGGCGGCGTCGTCGACGATCCAGTGGCCGTAGCGGGTGGCGTGCACGGCGACCGCCGCGACGCCGGCGAGCACGGCCAGCACCGGCGCGAGGCGCGCGCCCCAGCCGCGGGTGGCCGGGGCGGCCGCCGGGTCCTCGGGGACGTCGCTGGGGGAGGTCTCGGTGAGTGCGCTAGCCGTCATGTCCTCGTCACTGTTCCGCCCGCAGGCTTCTGCCGGTGGGATACGCGCGAGCTGGCGCCCCCTTAGTGGACCGATCCAGCCGGCCCGCCACCGCGGCGACGCGGTCGAGACACTGTAGCCAATACCTCATCCGGGGTCCGCCACGCGTCGGGGTCGAGCGTGATCCACCCCACATTTTCCTGATCGGCACAGTCGCGGGTCAGCTCAGGTGCGAAGTGTCGTTGACGAGCCGGACCGAAGCGTTCCCGTCCGGGTAGAACTCGACGATCGACAGCGACGCCAGGTCCAGGTGCAGCCGGAACAGCAGCTGCGGCCCGGCGTCGAGGCCCATCCGGAGCAGGGTCTTGATCGGCGTCACGTGGCTGACCAGCACCAGCGTCTTGCCGCCGTGCTCGGCGATGAGCTCGTCCCGGGCCTTGCGCACGCGTCGGTGGACGACGTCGAAGCTCTCCCCGCCGGGCGGCGGGACCGAGCTGTCGCCCAGCCAGGCGCCGTGCAGGTCGGGGTCGCGGTCGGCCGCTTCGGCGAACGTCAGGCCTTCCCAGTCGCCGAAGTCGGTCTCGATGAGCCCGGGGTGGGTCTCGACGCGGCCGCCGAGCGCGTCGGCGACGGCCTGCGCGGTCTGCTTGGTGCGGGTGAGCGGCGAGGAGACGATCGGGACGGCCTCGCCGTCGACGACCAGGCCCTCGGTGGCGGCCAGCCGCTTCGCCGCCGCCGCGGCCTGCGTCCGGCCCAGCTCGGTCAGCGGGACGTCGCCGCGGCCGGAGTACCGGCGCAGCGCCGACATCTCGGTCTGGCCGTGGCGGAGCAGGACCAGCCGGGTCGGGGTGCCCTTCGCGCCGGTCCAGGCCACGGCCGCGCGGTCGGGCTTGCGGGTGGGCAGCTTCGGCAGGGTGGCGGCGGCCACGGGCTTCCCGGCCGTGCCGGGCCGGCCGGCGGCGGGCTTGCCGGTCGCCGCGTCCATGGCCTCGTTGGCCAGCCGATCGGCGTGCGAGTTCTGCGCGCGCGGGATCCACTCGTACTCGACGCGGGCGAACCCGGCGGCCAGCCCCTTGGCCTGCTCGGCCAGCGGCTGCATGTCCGGGTGCTTGATCTTCCAGCGTCCCGACATCTGCTCGACCACGAGCTTCGAGTCCATCCGGACGTCCACAGTGGACGCTCCGACCTCGGCCGCGGCGGCCAGGCCGGCGATCAGCCCGCGGTACTCGGCGACGTTGTTGGTGACGACGCCGAGGCTTTCCCTGCGCTCGGCGAGGACCTGGCCGTCGCTGTCCTTGACCACGGCGCCGTAGCCGGCCGGCCCCGGGTTGCCCCGGGAGCCGCCGTCGGCTTCGACGACCACATGCTTCGGGGGGTCCGTGGGGGCGGAGCCCCTCGGGCGGGGCGCGGGGGTTGCCCCCCCGAAGGCACCGTGCGAGGTCACAGACCCGACTCCAGGGTCCGGACCAGGATCGCGCCGCAGTTCTCGCACTGGATGACGTCGTCCTCCGGCGCGGCCTTGATCTCGTTGACCGTGTTGCGGTCCAGCTCCAGCTGGCAGGCGCCGCAGCGGCGGGCGCGCAGCAGCGCGGCGCCGATGCCCTTGTGCTCGCGGACGCGCTCGTACAGCTTGAGCAGCGGCTCCGGGAAGCGCGGCACCAGCTTTTCGCGGTCTTCGTCACGGCGGGCGCGGGTGGTGTCGAGGTCCTTGAACGCCTCGTCGCGGCGGGCGATCGCGGCGGCGACCTCGGCCTCGGCCTTGTCGACCTCGGCGCCGGTGCGCTGCGCGTCCAGGCCGAGGGCCTCGCGCTGCTCCATCAGCTCCAGCAGGTCGTCCTCGAGCGCGCTCTGCCGGCGTTCCAGCGACTGCAGCTCGTGCTCGATGTCGGTCATCTGCTTCGAGTTCACCGAGCCGGAGGCCAGGAGCTTGCGGTCGCGGTCCTCGCGGGCGCGCACCGACTCGATCTCCTTCTCCTGCCGGGCGATCTCGCGGTCGAGGTCGGAGGCGGCGGTCTCCACCGAGACGAGCGCGTCACGGCGCTCGCGGGCGGTCTTCTCCCCCGCGTCGATCTCCGCCAGCTCGGGCAGAGTGCGGCGGCGGTGCGCGGTGCGCGAGAGCTCGGCGTCCACCTTGGCGAGCTCGAGCAACTGGCGCTGCACGGCGGGTTCGGCCTTCACGGTGCTCCTCTTAGCTAGATGTGCGCTCGGCGCGGACGTTCCACGGGTCGGTGCACCGCGTGGAGACGTAGGTGTCGACGTTACCCGCAAACGCCTGCGCCACGAGCGCCGAGGCTTGCCCGCACCAGGGCCACTCGCTGGCCCAGTGGGTCAGCCCGACCAGCGCAGGCACCGCGCCCGGGTTCGCCAGGTGCTCGCCGGCGGGGTGATGCCGCAGGTCGGCGGTGACGAAGGCGTCGACGCCGGCCGCGGTGGCCTGCTTCAGGTAGGAGTCCCCGGCCCCGCCGGACACGGCGACGGTGCGGATCGGGCGGTCCGCGTCGCCCGCGCCGAGCACGCCGGGCACAGTCGCGGGCAGGGCGTCGGCGACGCGCTGGACGAAGGTGGCGAACGGCTCCGGCGCGGGCAGCTCGCCGAGGCGGCCGATGCCGGTGACGCCGTCCTCGTTGGCCGCGAGCGGGCCGGTCACGCGGAGCCCGATAGCCTGCGCGAGCGCGTCGGAGACGCCGGGGTCGGCGGAGTCGGCGTTGGTGTGCGCGCAGTAGAGGGCGACGCCCGCGCGGATCATCCGGTGCACGAGCGCGCCCTTGGCGGTGTCGGCGGGCACGCCGTGCACGCCGCGCAGCAGCAGCGGGTGGTGGGCGACGATCAGCTGAGCGCCGAGTTCGACGGCCTCGTCGACGGTCTCGGCGACCGGGTCGACGCAGAAGAGCACCCGGCTCACGGATTCGGCCGGGTCGCCGCAGACGAGACCGACGGCGTCCCAGGACTCGGCGAGCGCGGGCGGGTAAGCCTGCTCCAGGGCGGTGATGATTTCGGAAAGCGCGGGCACCCCGGGATCTTCGCATGTACGGTCGCGAGCCATGCGGGTACTGGCGGTGCTCTTCGCGGTGGTTTCCGGTCTCCTGCTGGCGACGGTCCCGGCCTCGGCTTCGACGTCGTCGCTGTGGCGCCTGACGGACCTGGCGGCGCAGCGCGTGGCGATCGCCGACCAGGTGGCGGCGGCCAAGTACGGGACGCCGTCGCCGATCGACGACCCGGCGCGGGAGCAGCAGATCTACGACTCGGTCGCGGCGCGGGCACCCGGCCTGGGCCTCGCCCCGGCGGCGGCGGTGCGGTTCTTCCGCGCCCAGATCGAGGCGAACAAGCTGGTGCAGCGCGGCCTCTACGCCCGCTGGGACGCGCACCCCGGGCAGGCCCCGACGACCCGGCCCGACCTCGCGCGGATCCGCCCGGTGATCGACCGGCTGAACACGGACCTGCTGACGGAGCTGGCGTCGACGACGCCGGTACGCGCGGCGCGGACGTGCCCGATCCGCCGGCTGCTGACGGCCGACGTGGTGGACCTGTCCCACCGGTTCGACGCCCTCCACGCGCGAGCGCTGGCGGAAGCGACGTCGGCGACCTGTTCGACGGATTAGGGGCGCCCCGGCGGCATCGAGCCGCCGCGGGCGCCGGGGGCGGTCAGTTGCAGTTGCCGCAGCAGCCGCAGCCCTGACCGGTGCACTTCGAGCAGCACCCGTGCATGATCGCTCTCCTTCCGGTTCGCGTCCTCGCCCGACCGACGCTAGGTGGGGGCTGTGGGCGGGGATACCGCCGAGCGGGCGGGTGACGGGGTGAACGGGCGGTTACGCACGGGGGCGTTCTGCGGCGCCCGGGGTGAGGCGGACTCGTGCCCGCACCCGCGCAGGCCGGTCGACCCCGGTGGTTACCCTCGGCACGTGACGCACATCGTCTTCGTCTGCTCCGGCAACATCTGCCGCTCGCCGATGGCCGAGCTCGTCTTTCGCGCGCGGCTCGAAGATGCCGGGCTTGGCCACGCCGTCCGCGTGACCAGTGCCGGGACCGGGCCGTGGCATGCCGGGGAGCCCGCCGACAAACGGGCCCGGGCCACGCTCAAGGCACACGGCTATCCCACCTCGCACGTCGCTTCCGAAGTGTCCGACGAAGACCTCGCCGCCGATCTCCTCCTGGCCGCGGACGAAGGGCACCTCGACTTCCTGCGCGCCCGCGTCGACGATCCGGGAAAGGTGCGGCTGCTGCGGTCCTTCGACCCGTCGGCCCCCGAGGGCGCCGAGGTTCCCGATCCCTACTACGGCGGCGATGACGGCTTCGAAGACGTCCTCGGCATGGTCGAGCGCTCGGTGCCCGGTCTGCTGGATTGGGTGCGTTCGCGGAGCTAGACGTCACAGCCCGCGACGACCCGCCGGGGGCACGGGCTACCGTGGTGGGGTGCGGTTGCGGTTCCTGCTCCGGCCCGGGTGGCTGGCTCTGACGGCGGTGGTGTTCACCTTCGCCGTCTGCTGCTTCACCCTGCTCTCCCCGTGGCAGTTCAGCCGCAACACCGAGCGCGAGCAGCAGAACTCCGCGCTCGAGGCGTCCTTCACCGCCGCGCCGCTGCCGCTGGACCAGCTGCTGCCGCCGGGGAGCGTGCCCGGCCAGCACACCGAATGGCACCTCGTGTCGATCACCGGCCAGTACCTGCCGGACAAGGAAGTCGTCGCGCGGCTGCGGACCGTCCAGGGCGAAGGCGCCTTCGAGGTCCTGACGCCGATGCGGACCACCGACGGCACCGTCGTGCTGATCGACCGCGGGTACGTCCGGCTGGACAGCAAGTCCGGCGCGCTGCCGTTCGCGCCGCCGCCGGCCGGGACCGTGCAGGTCACCGCGCGGGTGCGGGCCGACGAGACCGACCCGAAGAACCGCGACGCCTTCGCCGACGCCTCCACCGGCGGGCGGCTGCAGAGCTACGTCGTCGACTCCCGGGTCGTCGCGCGGGCGGGCAAGCTCGACATCCGGCCCGGGTACTTCCAGCTCGACGTCGGCCAGCCCGGCGTGCTCGGCGCGCTGCCGCTGCCGCAGACCGACTCGGGGCCGTTCCTGTCCTACGCGCTGCAGTGGATCGCGTTCGGCGCGATGGCGCTGCTCGGCTGGCTGTACTTCACCGTCCGCGAGCTGAAGCCGGGTGGGGCGCTGGACGGGGCCGAGGCCGCGCCGTCCCGGCGGAAGTCCGTCGCGGAGATACTGGCCGAGGACGAGCTCGCCGAAAGTGGCCATCAGAAGTAGGCCGGAACTGGCCCTTCGGTGTGGCCAATCCGCGTGGTGATACTCCAGGCATGCTGATCCACCCCTGGGACGCCGCCACCTCCGACGCCGAGTGGCGCGAGTGGCTGTCCGGGCACGACTTCGGCCAGCTGATCGCCGGCGGCCGGGATCGCGACCTGCCGGTGGTCACCCCGGCGCCCTTCGCGTTCGACGGCGACCACACGATCCTCACCCACCTGGCCCGGCCGAACCCGATCTGGCCGTTGCTGGAGGAACACCCGCGGGCGCTGCTGGCGGTGGTCGGCGACTACACGTACGTCCGGGCGGACTGGAACACGACGGCGGACCCGGCGTACGGCGTGCCGACGTCGTACTACGCGACGGTGCAGCTCGAAGGGGACGTCCGGCTGGTCGACGAGCCGGCGGCGAAGGCGGCGTTGCTCGACAAGCAGCTGCGGCACTTCGAGCCGGACGGGGCGAGGGCGCCGGTGAGCGCCGCCCAGGACGCGCCGGACCGGCGGCTGCTGCCGGGCATCCGCGGGATCGAGTTCACGATCACCGGCGTCCGGGCGAAGTTCAAGTTCGGCGGCAACAAGGCGGCGGAGGACCGCGAGCGGATCGGGACGCGGCTGGCGGAGCGCGGCGGCCCGCTGGACGCGGAGGCGCTGGCGCAGCTGCGCCGCCGCGGCTGAGGGAGCCCAGCCGCGGCACGCGGATCAGCCGCCGCAGGCCGGCACCGGCAGCACGGCCAGGGAGCCGTGGATGGTCTCGCCGGTGGCGTGGTTCAGGGCGTCGGCGGTCATGTGCTGGGTGACGCCCGGCTGGTCGGCGGTCGCGTGCTGCTCGCGGATGCCGGCGGTCGTCGAGACGTCGTCGCCGGTGAAGAAGATCTTCCCGTTGTCGGCGAACGTGATGGTCCAGGTCTGGCCCGCGACGGTGGTGTGAATCTCGAACTCCTCCCCCACGACGAAGGACCCGCCGGGGCCGTCGTCGTCGTGCTTGGACTTCAGCGTGAACGCCGTGCCCAGGCTGCCGAAGCCGTCCTGCTCGTAGGTGGGGCCGCAGCGCCGCACCTTGGCGTCGGCGGTCCCGGTCACGACCAGGGTGAGCAGGCTCGCGGCGACCACGCCGGCCGCCATGTGCTTGTACCGCATGAGTTCCTCCCGGTTATCGGCGATGCGTTGCCTACGCTCGTCGATACGCGGAGGAGTTACACGTCAGCGGCGTCGCAAGCCCGTCAGCACGGCCAGCACCACCGCGGTCGCCCCGGCCAGCCAGCCCACCACCCGGGACAGCTCCACCGCCCGCGTCACGTGTCCCGCGTCCGGGTTGCGGCCCACGCCCAGCACCGGCAGCTCCGCCACCCCGTGCGGGTACACCGTGCGGCCGCCGACCCGGATCTCCAGCGCGCCCGCGAACGCCGCCTCCACCCGGCCCGCGTTCGGGCTCGGGTGGGCGATCGTGTCGCGGCGCCACGCCCGCCACGCGCCGCCCGCCGAACCGCCGACGACCGGGGCCGCCGCGACCGTCAGGGCCGCCGCCACGCGGGTGGGGACCAGGTGGACCAGCTCGTCGGCGCGGTCGACCGCCCAGTGGCCCCGGCGGCCCACGCGCGCCCGGCGCAGCAGGCTCACCGCCCGGGCGCCGACCAGGCCCGGCACGCCCGCCACCGCACCCCACACCAGAGGCGCCACCACCGCGTCCGACGTGTTCTCCGCCAGCGTTTCCACCGAGGCCCGCGAAAGCGCGATCGCGCCCAGGCCGTCCGCCACCCGGGGGTCCAGTTCGGACAGTGTCGAGCGCGCCGGCTCGAAGCGGCACTCCTCGAGGTCGCGGGCCAGCTCCGTGCCGTGCAGGGCGAGGCCGGCCGCGCCGAGGACCGCCCACGTCGTCACCGCCGTGGCCGACGCCTGCAGCAGCGGGCGGCCGCGGGCGGCGCGTTCCAGCGCCGCCCCGGCGACCACCGCCGCGCCCGCGACCAGGACGCCCGAGCGGGGCGGGAGCCGGCGGAACGCCGTCACCGGGGCGCGGCGGCGGGGGTCGCCGAGGGCGCCGTCGGCCGCCACACCCAACACCAGTCCGATCGCGCGTGCCGCGCTCACCCGTGCCCCCCGGCGGAAGAAAAGTCCAGTTCCGCGAGCAGGCTACCCGGCCTCGGGACCGCCCTCCGATACCAGGGCGGCGATCTCGTCGCGCGCCTGGACGACGATGTCGCGCATCGCCCGCTCCGCCCGGTCCGCGTCGCCGCCGGCCACCGCCGCGGCCACCTCCAGGTGCAGCGCCACCGCCTCGGGCTGCGGTTCCGGGGGCATCAGGCCGTGCCCGGTCCGCCCGGTCAGCACCTCCGCGACGACCTCCGACAGCTGGCCGAACATCGGGTTGCGGGACGCGGTGAGCAGCAGGTCGTGGAAGGCGATGTCGAACCCGAGGAACGCCGGCAGGTCGCGCGCCCGGGCCGTCCGCGCCAGCCGCTCCCCCAGCGCGCCCAGGCGGCCACGCTCCTCCGGCGTCGCGCGCAGGGCCGCGTACCGCGCCGCGCACGGCTCGATCGCCGACCGCAGCTCGTTCAGCGTGGCCAGGGCCGCCGGCCGGGCCGGGCCGTCGAGCTGCCAGCGGATCAGCCGCGGGTCGTAGTGGTTCCACTCCGCCGGCTCGCGGACGATCACCCCGACGCGGCGCTTGCTGCTGGTCAGCTGCATCGTCTCGAGCACGCGGACGACTTCGCGCGCCACCGTCCGTGAGGCGCCGAAGCGTTCTTGAAGGTCTTCCGAGCGCAGCACGGTGCCCGGTTCCAGGGATCCGTTAGCGATCGCCGCGCCGAGGGCATCCAGTACCTGCTCGTGTCTCACGCTCGAAGGCTATCCATCTGACTCGATTAAGTAGTACTTCATCTTGAATAAGTAGTACTTTTGAGCTTGACTCACCTGAGCACAACGAAGTGGGAGGTGCGGATGACCGTCATCGTGGTGATGGGGGTGTCAGGCTCCGGGAAGACGACGATCGGCACGGCGCTCGCCGAGGCCCTGGGCGTCGACTACGCCGAAGCGGACACGTTCCACCCGAAGGCCAACATCGACAAGATGACCGCCGGCACGCCGCTGACGGACGAAGACCGCGCGCCGTGGCTCGAAGCCATCGCCGGCTGGATCCGCGAGCACGAGGCCACCGGCGGTGTCGTGACGTCGTCCGCGCTGAAGCGCCGGTACCGCGACGTCCTGCGCCGCGGCGGCGACGTCTGGTTCGCCCACCTGCACGGCGACCGCGCGCAGCTGGCCGAGCGGATGAAGACCCGGAAGGGCCACTTCATGCCGGTGTCGCTGCTGGACTCGCAGCTCGCCGACCTCGAACCCCTCGAGCCGGACGAGGCCGGTGCCGTCTTCGACAACACCAGCGGCACTCCGGGAGAGATCACCGAAGCCGTGTTGACCGCCTTCCGGGAGCACGCGTGAACACCGTCCTCGCCGCCGGCTGGACCGGCCACGACACCCGCCTGATCGTCGCGGCCGTCGTCGCGATCGCCGTGATCGTCGTGCTGATCACGAAGGTGAAGCTGCACCCGTTCCTGTCGCTGACGATCGGCTCGCTCGTGCTCGGCCTGACCGCCGGGATGCCGATCACCGACGTGATCAAGAAGTTCTCCGCCGGGGTCGGCAGCACGGTCGCGTCCGTCGGCATCCTGATCGCCCTCGGCGCGATGCTCGGCAAGCTGCTGGCCGACTCCGGTGGCGCCGACCAGATCGTCGACACCGTGCTCGGCAAGGCCCGCGGTGCCGCGCTGCCGTGGGCGATGGCCCTGGTGGCGGCCCTGATCGGGCTGCCGATGTTCTTCGAGATCGGGCTCGTCATGCTGATCCCGGTGGTGCTGCTGGCGGTGAAGCGCACCGGGAAACCGTTGATGCTGCTGGGCATTCCCGCCCTCGCCGGGCTTTCGGTGCTGCACGGGCTCGTCCCGCCGCACCCCGGCCCGCTCGCCGCGGCCGGCGCGCTCAACGCGAACGTCGGCATCACCCTGGCGTTCGGCCTGCTCGTCGGCATCCCGACGCTGGTCATCGCGGGCCCGCTGTTCGGCAAGGTCGCGGCGCGGCTGGTGCCGGACGCCGTGGCCCCCGAGCGGCTGATCCCGGAACGCGCCGACACGGACAAGCCGCGCCCGAGCTTCGCCGCGACGCTCACGACGGTGCTGCTGCCGGTCGTGCTGATGCTGGCGAAAGCGTTGTCGGACATCCTCCTGGCCAAGGACAACGAGGCCCGCAAGATCTTCGACTTCGTCGGCGACCCCCTGATCGCCCTGCTCGCGGCCGTGCTGGTGGGCATGGTCCTGCTGGGCCGCCCGGCCGGCCTCGGCCGCGACAAGCTGTCCACTGTGGTCGGTGACTCGCTCGGCCCGATCGCCGGGATCATCCTGATCGTCGGCGCGGGCGGCGGCTTCAAGCAGACCCTGGTCGACGCCGGCGTCGGCGACGTCATCACCGGCCTGGCCAAGGACGCGAACCTCTCGCCGCTGCTGCTCGGCTGGCTGGTCGCGGTGGCGATCCGCCTGGCCACGGGCTCGGCCACGGTCGCAACCGTGTCGGCGGCGGGCATCGTGGCCCCGCTGGCGGCGGGCATGGACCCGTCGCACAGCGCGCTGCTGGTGCTGGCGATCGGCGCCGGGTCGCTGTTCTTCTCGCACGTCAACGACGCCGGGTTCTGGCTGGTCAAGGAGTACTTCGGACTCTCGGTCGGGCAGACGCTGAAGAGCTGGTCGGTAATGGAGACGCTGATCTCCGTGGTCGCCATCGCGCTGATCCTGCCGCTCTCCCTCGTGGTCTGAACAACGGCACTTTCACGTGAGAGTGACCCGGAGGCTGCCTCCGGGTCACTTTCACGTGAAGGTGCCGCCTTGGTCAAGCGTGCGTTGACATGTGACCTTTTGGTCACCTATGTTGGGCAGGTGCCCGACGACGATCTGGTGTTCAAGGCGCTGGCGGATCCGACCCGCCGGTTCCTGCTCGACCTGCTCTTCGAGCGTGACGGCCGCACGCTCACCGAGTTGGAGACCCAGGTGGAGATGACCCGCTTCGGCGTCATGAAGCACCTGAAGCTCCTCGAGGAAGCCGGCCTCGTCGTCGCGCGGAAGGAAGGCCGGGAGAAGCGGCACTTCCTCAACCCCGTCCCGATCCGCCGGATCCACGACCGGTGGATCGACAAGTACACCGAGCGCCACGTGACCGCGCTGCTCGACCTCAAGAACGAACTGGAAGGCGAAGAACCATGACGGACACCGTGCAGGTCTACCGCGTCTACATCAAGGCGTCCCCGGAGCGCATCTGGGACGCCATCACGAAGCCCGAGTGGACAGCGAAGTACGGTTACACCGGCCTGGTCGACTTCGACCTGCGGCCCGGCGGCAAGCACCGCACCCGCCCGACGCAGGCGTTCATCGACGCCGGGATGACCGGTGACGTCGTCGACGGCGAGGTGCTGGAAGTGGACCCGCCGCGCAAGCTGGTGATCACCTGGAAGCTGCTGATGGCGCCGCAGGACGTGGCCGACGAGCCCTACACCACGCTCACCTACGAAATCGAGGAGTCCAAGACGGCCGGCACCCGGCTGACCGTCACGCACGACGTCACCGGCGCCCCGAACATGGCCGGAATGGTCAGCGGCGCCTTCGAGCGGCTCGATGCGCCGCCGAACGAGAACGCGGGCGGCGGCTGGGCCTGGATCCTCTCCGACCTCAAGTCCCTGCTGGAAACCGGCGAAACCATCGTCCCGGCGCCGTGAGGTGGGTCTGGTGGCCTGCCTCGCGCCGCTTCGAGGCAGGCCACCAGGTCTAGGTGCGCTGGGTCGCCGCCTTCAAAGCCGCCTTCGCGGCCTCGGACGCGCCCAGCGTGTCGAGTCCGAACAGCGCCGCCCCCACCACCGGGTTCACGTCGACGACGCGGACCACCGCGCGCGGCGCGACCTTGAGGCACCGGCGCTCGATCTCCGCGATCACCGGCGCGCCGATCCCGGTCAGGACGCCGCCGCCGAGGACGATCTCCGGGGCGTCCTCGGTCAGGTCCAGGTTGCGGAGGATCACCGCGGCGAAAACGCTGACCTCTTCGGCGAACCGGGTCACGACGTCCTGCGCGACCTCGTCACCCGCCGCCGCCACCTCGAACAGCAGCGGGCAGAGCCCGTGGATCGACGCCGGGTCGATCTCCTCGAAGTGCAGGCCCTGCACCACGTCCAGCAGCGTCGGCAGCCCGAAGTAGCCGGCCACCGCGGGCATCAGCGCCGTCCGCGGGCCGCGGCCGTCCTCGGCCCGTACGGCCCACCACAGGGCCTCCTCGCCGAGCCGGTAGCCGCCGCCCCAGTCGCCGGAGATCTTGCCCAGCGCGGGAAAGCGGTGCACGCGGCCATCCGGGCCGACGCCGGCACCGTTGATCCCGGCCCCGCACACGACCGCGACCCCCACCCCCGCGCTGCCCGCCCGAAGCAGCGCGAGGGTGTCGTTGCCGACGGTCAGGGTGTCGCTCCACCCGCGGGCGGACAGCGCCGCGTGCAGCGCCGCTTCCTCACGCGGGAAGTCCAGCCCGGCCAGGTACGCCGAGGTGTGCACCGCGGACGGCTTCTCCCCGAACGCCGGGTAGGCCTGCAGCACGAGTTCTTCCAGCGCCGCCACACATCCCGCTACGCCGATGTTCTGCGGCGACGCGCCGGGGCCGCGTGACGACCCCAGCACGACACCGTCTCCCGAGACCACGAGGACCTCGGTCTTGCTGTTGCCGCCGTCGACAGCGATGATGGCAGGCTTCATCCGCGCGCCCAGGGCAGGTACTCACGGTTGATCTGGACCAGCGAATCGGCGAGCGTGTCGGCTTTCGAATACTGGCCGACCAGCGGGTGCGCCAGCAGCGCGTCGGCCACGCGGTCGCGGCCACCCTTCAGCGCCGCCTCCAGCGCCAGGAACTCGTACGCCGTGGTCGCCGAGATCAGGCCCGAGTACCGAGGCTCCACCGGCGGCTGCGGGATCGGCGTCGCCCCCTTCGAGTCCACAGTGGACCTCGCCTCGATGACGGCGTCGTCCGGCAGGAACGGGAACGTCCCGTCGTTGCGGACGTTCACCACGTGCTCCTCGGCCGGCCCGCCCGCGGTCAGCGCGTGCACCAGCTGCACCGCGGCTTCCGAGTAGTACGCACCGCCGCGCTTCTCCAGCGACTCCGGTTTCGTGTTCTGCTCCGGGTCGAGGTAGATCTTCAGCAGCTCCTCCTCGACGTCGGAGACGACGTCCGCGCGCGGGCGCTCGGTGCGCTGCTTGGTGACCTGCTCGTCGTGCGCGTAGAAGTACTTCAGGTAGTACGACGGCACGACGTTCATCCGCCGCAGCCACTTCTCCGGGACGCTGACCTCCTTGGACAGGTAGTCCAGGTGCTGATCGAGCAGCTCCGGCAGCCGGTCGACGCCGTCGACGAGCGCGCCGCGTTCCCAGCTCAGGTGATTCAGTCCGGTGTGGACGAGCTTGACGTCGTCCGCGCCGACGCCCAGCAGCTTGCCGAACTGGCGCTGCAGGTTGATGGCGACGTTGCACAGCCCGACCGCGCGGTGACCCTCGTTGAGCAGGGCACGCGTCACGATGCCGACCGGGTTGGTGAAGTTGACGATCCACGTGTCGTCACCGGCGATCTTGCGGACGCGGTCGGCGATGTCGAGCACCACCGGGACCGTGCGCAACGCCTTCGCGAGGCCGCCCGCGCCGGTCGTCTCCTGGCCGACGCAACCGCAGGCGTGCGGGAACGTCTCGTCCGAGCGCCGGGCCCGCTGGCCGCCGACGCGCAGCTGGATCAGCACGGCGGAAGCGCCGTCGACGCCTTCCTCCAGCGACTGCGTGGTCCGCACCCGCGCCGGGTGCCCGGCGTGGTCGAGGAGGCGCTGGCTGAACCCGCCGACGGCCTCGACGCGGTAGGCGTCCGGGTCGACCAGCACGATCTCGTCGACATCCAAAGTGGACCGTCGACCGGCGATCCCGTCGACCAGCTCCGGCGTGTAGGTGGACCCGCCACCGACGACTGCCAGCTTCATCCCTTGACTCCCGTGAATGTGATGCCCTTGACGAACGACTTCTGCGCGAAGATGAACAGCACGATCACCGGCGCCATGATCAGCGCGGTCGCCGCCATCGTCATGTTCCACTCGACGTGGTGCATGCCGCGGAAGGAGGCGATGGCCAGCGAAAGCGGCCAGTGGTCCTGGTCCTCGCCGGTGTAGAGCAGCGGCCCGAAGTAGTCGTTCCAGGTGAACAGGAAGCAGAACATGGCGGTGGCCGCGATCCCGGGCTTGGCCATCGGGATCAGCACGCGGTACATCGCCTGGAACTCGTTGCAGCCGTCGATCTTCGCCGCTTCGAGGTAGTCCTTCGGAATGGTGAGGAAGAACTGCCGGAGCAGGAAGATCGAGAACGCGTCGAAGAAGAAGTACGGCACGATCAGCGGAACCAGCGTGCCGGTGAGGCCCATCCGGACCCACAGGTCGTACAGCGGCACGACGGTCACCTGCGGCGGCAGCAGCATCGCCGCCACGGTGAGCATGAAGAACAGGTTCTGCCCACGCCACCGCAGTTTCGCCAGCGCGTACGCCGCCGGGATCGCCGAAAGCAGCGCGCCCGCCGTCGCCAGCGCCGAATACAGCAGGCTGTTGCCGAAGTATTCGAGCAGCGGCGCCTTCTGGAACACCTTGACGAAGTTCTCGAAGTGCCACTCCGTCGGCCACAGGCTGGCCGTCATCGCCTGGTCGCTCGCCATCACCGCGGTGAGGAACACGAACAGAAGCGGCAGCAGGAAGATCACGCCGAGGGCGATCCCGATCGCGTGCGTGGCGATGAAGGACAGCCGTTTGTCCCAACTGCGCTTGAACCGCACCTTCGGCGGTACGCCCGCTTCGCGCTGCGGCGCTTCGGCCACGGCGGTCATGCGCCCACTCCATTCATGCGGGACACCCGCACCCGGTCGGGGTCATGAACAGGCTGTCGCGAGGGTATGTTCATGCCCCCTCCTCCTGGTGCTGGGACTTCCTGAGCTGCCGCACGAGAATCCACGTGAAGCCCGAGCTCACGATGAACAACAGGACGGCCATCGCGGCCGCGTAGCCCATGTTGAAATAGCGGAAACCCTGTACGTACAGCCAGATCGGGTACGTCAGCGTCGAGTTCTGCGGCGCCCCGATGAGTTTGGAGTTGCCGGCGACGTCGGCGGTACCCGCACTCGCGGACGACGCCACGATCGCCTGTGTGAAGAACTGCAGGGCGTAGATGATCGAGTTCACCACGCCGAACAGCAGCACGGGCGAGATCGACGGCAGCGTGACGTGCCAGAACCGGCGGACCGGGCCGGCGCCGTCGAGCTCGGCGGCCTCGTACTGCTCGGCCGGGACGTCCAGCAGCGCGGCCAGGATGATGATCATCAGCTCGCCGGAGCCCCACAGCGCCAGCAGCGTCAGCGCCGGCTTCGACATCGCCGGGCTGTTGAACCACAGCCCGCCGTCGATGCCGACGAGCCGCAGGAACCGGTTGACCGGCCCGAACTCCGGGTTGAACACGAAGACGAACGCCAGCGTGGCCGCCGCGGGCGGCGCGAGCGTCGGCAGGTAGCAGAGGGTCCGGACCAGGCCGACCCCCGACTTCAGCCGGGAGATCACCGACGCGATGCCGAGGGAGAACACCACGCGGCAGACCGTCAGGACGACCACCAGCCACAGCGTGTTGTACGCGGCCGTGCCGACCAGCGGCTCGGTGGTGAACATCCGGACGTAGTTGTCGAAGCCGATGAACTGCGGCGGGTTGATCAGGTCGTACCGGGTGAAGGAGTAGTAGACCGTGGCGATCAGCGGGTAGCCGAAGAAGACGAGGAACCCGATGAGCGCCGGGGCCATGAAGAACAGGACGGTCCGGCGGCGCTTGGCCCGGCGGGCCCCCGCCCGCGCCTTTTCGGGCGCGGACGGGGAACCCTGGGGTTTGACTGGGACAGCGGTGGAGGTCATCCGCCCGCGCCCTTCTGCTTGAGTTCGTCGTCGATCTGGGCGTCGACCTTCTGCAGGCCGGCGGTCAGGTCGGGCACCGAACCGGCCTGCCACTTCTCGGCGAAGTCGTTGACTGCCTTGAGGTGCGCGTCGCCGATCGGGGTGGTCTGGTTGGCGACCAGCTTGCCGCTGTCGTAGATGTCGAGGAACGTCTTGAACTGCGGCTGCAGGTCCAGCTTCGGCGAGGTGAGCGACGCCTTGGTGCTGGGCAC
Source organism: Amycolatopsis sp. CA-128772 (assembly GCF_002904295.1). Taxonomy (GTDB): domain Bacteria; phylum Actinomycetota; class Actinomycetes; order Mycobacteriales; family Pseudonocardiaceae; genus Amycolatopsis. Next base: position 149,494 of record NZ_PPHG01000078.1, on the reverse strand, counting down.
GTTCTTCAGGCCGTTGGCCATGTCCACCAGGGTGTCGGTGTCCAGGGTGACCTGCTTGATCAGCTCCCACGCGGCGCCGGGGTTCTTGGCGCCCTTGGGGATCGCGATGATCGTGCCGGTGGTGAAGCCGCCGCCGTAGTGGTCGGCCATGCTGTCGAGCACCGGCGCCGGCGCGGTGCCGTAGTTGACGTTCGGCGCCTGGTCCTTGAGGAACGCGGTGCGGAACTCGCCGTCGTAGATCATCGCCAGCTTGCCCTTGTGGAAGCCGTGGTCGGCGGAGTACTCGTCACCGAGACCGGCCTTGAACTGCTCGACCTTGGCGTGCCCGCCGTAGAAGTCGATCAGCTGCTTCTGGAACTCGAACATCGCCTTCCAGCCGGGGTTGGTGGCGAGGTCCGACTTGCCGTCCGGGCCGAGGAAGGGCGCGCCGAAGTTCGGCGCCCAGTACTGGGCCTGGTTGGCGTAGAACGGCATCGAGGGCAGGAAGCCGGCGACCTTGATCGAGCCGTCCGGGTTGAACTCCGTGAGCTTCTTGGTCGCCTCGAACAGTTCCGAAGTGGTCTTCGGCGGCGAGGTGATGCCCTTCGCCGCGAACATGTCCTTGTTGTAGTAAAGCCCGTAGACGTCGGCGAGCATCGGCATCGCGCACCGCTTGCCCTGGTACTCGGTGTAGTTGCGGACCGCTTCCGGGATCTGGTTCAGGTCGATCTTGTCGCGCTCGATGTAGGGCTTGAGGTCCTGGAAGCTGCCGGTGGAGCACCACGCGCCCAGGTTGTCGGTGTAGAACGAGATCGCTACGTCCGGTGGGTTGCCGCCGCGGATCGACTGCGTCAGCTTGTCGTCGTCCTGGTTGCCCTCGTGCTTGATCTCGATGTTCGGGAACTTCGCCTTGAGCTTGTTCAGGCCCGCGGTGACCACGCCGTACTCGCGGTCGGTGAACTTGGAGTACACGGTGATCGTGAGCTTGTCGTCCTTGCCGGGCGCGGCCGCGACGTCACCGCCGCTCGGGGCGGCGGCGCCGGAACAGGCGCTGGTCAGCAGGACGGACGCCGCGGCGGCGGCCACAAGCAGGGCGCCGCGGCGGGTCCGGGTGGTAGGGGGCATGGCCCTCCTCCTCATCGGTTGGGCTACTGGAGTCGTGAACGGGTGCTGTCGCCCTCGGGCCTGCGCGACCCGAGGAGCGTGGGGGTGACGACGCCGAAGACGTCCTCACGGGTGGTGGCCAGCGCGGACTGCAGCGCGCCCGCGCGAACGGCGTTGCCCTGCACGGAAGCGCAGCCGACGGGCGTGCGCGGCAGGACCAGTTCGTGCAGCTTTTCCTGGACGAGCGCGGCGAAGTCTTCGCCGCCGGCGCGGCTGGTGTCGCCGCAGAGGAGCACGAGCTGCGGGTCGGCGACGGCGACGAGGTTCGCGACGCCACCGGCGACCCGCCGGGCGAGATCGTCGAGGAAGGGGTGGCCTTTCCCGGCTTTCTCCACGGCGTCCCAGGCGGTTGCGGCTTCGACGCCGTGCGCGGCGGCGAGCCGGCAGACGGCGGGCGAGTCGACCAGGTTGCCGAACCGGGCGCCGGCCTCCGGCCAGACGTCCCCGGTGTCCACAGTGGCCGGATCGGGCACCCGCATCCAGTCGATCTCGCCGCCGCCACCGGTGGCGCCGCGCAGCAGCCGCCGTCCGATGACGACCGCGCCGCCGACGCCTTCGGACAGCCACACCATGACGAAGTCGTCGACGTCCTGGGCCTGCCCGACGGTCATCTCCTCGACCGCGACCAGGTTGACGTCGTTCTCGATCAGGACGTCGACCCCGAGTTCGTCGGACAGCTTCTGCGGGACGTCGAAGCCGAGCCAGCCGGGGATGTGCGGTGCCGAGGACAGCAGGCCGGTCCGCGGATCGAACGCCCCCTGCGCGCCGATCACGACGTGGGCCAGGTCCGTCCGCTCGATCCCGGCCGCTTCAGCGACCGTTTGCAGGGCTTCGCCGAAGGCCCCGACGACGTCGGCTCCCGCGTGGACGGGCAGCGGAGCCCGGTACTCGGCGAGCACGACCCCGGCGACGTCGGCGACGACGAAGTCGGCTTGGTGCGGCGTGAGGTCGACGGCGGCGACGAAGGCGAGGCTGCCGTTGGCCGCCCAGAGCTGGGCCCGGGGTCCCCGGCCCCCACCCCGCACACCGGCCTTCGTGACGAGGTTGTCCAGCTCGAGCCGGGTGAGCAGCTGCGCGGTGGCGGGTTTGGACAGCCCGATGGCGAGCTCGAGTTCGGCCCGCGTGAGCGGCCCCTCCCGCAGGAGGACCTCGATGGCGGCGCGATCGTTGATCTCGCGCAGCATCCGCGGGCTACCGGCTCGCACTCGTTCCTCCGGACTTAATTAGGATACTTTACAGACGGTTTCCGGGGACTGTAGTGAGCCGGGGCACAGCCGTCAACGGTCTCGTGAAACGGCCAGGTAACGCTTGGCGGTGTTGGTCCGGTTGGCGGCGGGACCGGTGAACGACTGGCGCCGTCCTGCCGTACCTGGCCCGGAGTTCGCGGCCGGTCGAGCACGGGACGCAACGAAAACGGCCCCGGCGGGTAGCCGGGGCCGTTCTGCGGTCGCGCTCAGTGGCGGGCGGTTACTCCTCCGCGTCCGCCCAAGCCTTGAGCATCACGCGCGCGATGGACGAGTTGCCCGGCAGGATGATCTCCGCCGCCCCGCCCGCGATCGGCGTCGGCTTCGAACCCTCGCCCCGGACCGCGCTGTTCTCGAACGCCGCGCGCACCTCGGCCCGCGACACCCACAGCGCCTCTTCGATCTCGCCGTCCGCCGGTACCAGTGGCAACGACCGGTTCGCCCGGGCCGTGAAGCCCAGCATGATCGAGCGTGGGAACGGCCACGGCTGGCTGCCCAGGTACCGCACGTCGGACACCGAGGCACCGACCTCCTCGCGGATCTCCCGGACCACGCACGCCTCCAGGGACTCCCCCGCCTCGACGAACCCGGCCAGCACCGAGTAGCGCCCGGCCGGCCAGATCGGCTGGCGGGCCAGCAGCACGTGCGAGCCGTTCGTTCCCTCCAGCGAATGGACCAGGCAGATCACCGCCGGGTCCGTTCTCGGGTACTCCTCGCGGCCGTCGTTCGTGCACTTGCTCGCCCAGCCGAACTGGGTCAGCTCCGTGGGGCTGCCGCAGCGCGTGCAGAACTTCGCCTGGCGGCGCCAGAAGCGCAACGCCTGGGCCGTCGTGAACAGCCCGGCCGACGTGTCGTCCAGGAGGTCGCCGTAGCCGCGCAGCTCGACCCAGATCTCGCCGTCCGCGCGGGGAACCTCCTCCACGAAACCCCAGCTGCCCGCCATCTTCACCGTGTCGGCTTCGCCCGACGGGCCGCCCGGCAGCGACCAGTAGTCGACGTCCTGCCACTCGCCGAGGAACACCGCGTCCGCCGGGGGTGCCGAGCCGAAGTCGACCGCCTTGCGGAACGCCAGCGTCGACGCGCCCTCGACCACCGGGGTGCGCCCGGTGTCGTCCAGGAGGACGACCCGGGCGTCGGGCCAGCGCGACACCAGCCGCGCCGGGTTGGTGCGCAGGTCCTCCTGGCGGTCCACCGTGGACCGGGAGAGCGTCGGCCGCGCACCCAGGCTGAACGGGACGGACATCAGGCCGGCTCGCCCACGACGACGTCGCCGAGCGCGAGCAGCTTGCGTTCCAGCACCGCCGCGTCACCGACCACCACGCCGGTGAACCGCTTGGGCGCGAAGTACTTCAGCGCCGCCTCCGCGACCTCCTCGGCGGTCACCGCGGCCACCCGCGCCGGGTGCTCGTTCAGCCACTCCAGGCCGAGGCCGGTCGAGGCCAGCGCGAGGACCTGCCCGGCCAGCCCGGCCTGCGACGACGTCGAGGTCAGCAGCGAGCCGATCGCGTACTGCCGCACCGATTCCAGCTCGTCGCCCGACGGCGGGACCTGGCCGAGGCGGCCCAGTTCGTACCGGGTCTCCAGCAGCGCCGGGGCCGTCGCGTCGGTCGCGGTGTCCGCGTCGACGTTGACCACCGCCGTGCCGTCGGTGAACTCGAAGCCGGAGTGCGCGGAGTACGTGTACCCCTTGTTCTCGCGGATGTTCTCCACCAGCCGCGACGAGAAGTACCCGCCGTAGGCCAGGTTCGCCAGCTGCAGCGCCGCGTAACCGGGGTCGGTGCGCGGCACGGTCTGCGCCGAGAGCCGGATCTGCGACTGCACCGCACCCGCGCGCGGCACCAGCAGCACGTCCGGCCCGGTCAGGTCCGGCAGCGACGGCAGCCGCACGGCCGAGCGGTCCGACGCCCAGCCACCGAACACCTTCTCGAGCTCGCCGATGACACCGGCGGGATCGAGGTCGCCGACCAGCACCATGACCGCACCCCGCGGCAGCACCGACGCCTGGTGCAACGCCCGGACCTGCTCAGGCGTCACCACGGCGACGTCTTCGGCCTTCGGGACCTCGCGCGTCGCCGGGTGGTCGCCGTAGCGGTGCTTCTGCAGCGCCTCGCGGGCGATCGTGCGCGGCTGCGTCCGGGAGACGGCGATCCGCTCGACCAGCCGCTCCTTCTCGCGCGCGATCTCCTCGTCGGCGTACGTCGCTCCGGTGAGGACGTCGCCGAGCACGTCGAGGAACGTCGGCAGCTTGTCGGCCAGCGCGGATCCGGTGAGCACCAGGCGTTCCGGGTCGACCCCGGCGCCGATGTCGCCGCCGATCAGGGCCAGCTCGGCGTCGATCTCGATGCGGTTGCGGCGCGCGGTGCCGGTCAGGATCGTCTCGGCGAGCACCTCGGCGGTGGCCGGGTGCAGCGCGTCGTCGCCCGCGAACGGGATCCACAGGCGGGCCTCGACCATCGGCACGGTCGCCTTGCGGACGGCCAGCACGCGCAGGCCGTTCGCCAGCGTCGTGTCCACATGGGACAGATCGGCGGCGGCCCGCTGCTCGCCGAGCGGGGGCAGCGGCCGCGGGCCCCGCGCGGTGCGGCCGATCTCGTCGGCGCTGCGGTGCGTTGCTGAAGTCACTGCTCGTTGTTCCCTTCCGAAGCGGGCTTGACCACCAGCACGGCACGCGCGTCCGGGCGCAGCGCCTTCGCCGCCGCCGAAACGGCTTCCGAGGTGACCGCGGACATCCGGTCCGCGAGCCGGTACACCAGCGACGCGTCGCCGTAGAGCAGCTCGAACGAGCCGAGGGCCAGGGTCCGGGAGACCAGCCGGTCGTGCTCGGAGTGCAGGCTCGCCGCCCAGCGGGCGGTGACCTTTCGCAGCTCCTCCTCGCTCGGCGGGGTCTCGGCGAGCTTCTCCAGCTCGTCGTCCAGCGCGGCGAGCACGCGCTCGCGCGACACCTCGTGCGGGTGGATCAGGGTGATGGTGAACGTGTCCGGGTCGCGGGCCTCGAACGGGCCGAAGAGCCCGGCGCCGGCACCGATGTCGACCACCAGTGGCTCGCGGTGCACCAGCCGCTGCTGCAGGCGGGAGCCGTCGCCGTCGGTGAGCACGCCGGCCAGCACGAGGTAGGCGAGGTAGCTGTCGACGTCGTTGATCGGGTCCGGCATCCGGTAGCCGATGCCGAGCGCGGGCAGCGGGGCGTGCGCGTCTTCGATCTCGCCGTGCAGCTCGGTGGTCGGCAGCGGCTCGGCGAACGACGGCCGCTGCGGCGCCGGCCGGTGCGGGACGTCGCCGAAGTGGTCCTCGATCAGCTTCTTCGCGTTGTCCACTTCGAAGTCACCCGCCACCGTGAGCACGGCGTTCGCCGGCGCGTAGTAGGTGTCGAAGAAGGCCGCGCAGTCGTCGACCGTGGCGCTTTCGAGGTCCTCGAAGCCGCCGTAGCCGTTGTGCGCGTTGGGGAACGTCGAGTACAGCACCGGCGGCAGGGTGATCCACGGGAACCCGCCGTAGGGCCGGTTCAGCACGTTGAGCCGGATCTCCTCCTTGACGACGTCGATCTGGTTCGCCAGGTTCTCCGCCGTCAGCTTGGGCGCGCGCATCCGGTCGGCCTCGAGGAACAGCGCCCGCTCCAGCGCCGCGCTCGGGAGCACCTCGAAGTAGTCGGTGTAGTCCGGGTGGGTGGACCCGTTGAAGGTTCCGCCGCTGGACTGCACGTGCCGGAAGTGCGCGAGTTTCTCGAGGCTCTCGGAGCCCTGGAACATCAGGTGCTCGAAGAGGTGCGCGAAACCGGTGCGCCCCTCCGGCTCGGAGCGGAAACCCACGTCGTAGTGCACGCTGACGCCGACCACCGGCGCGGTCGCGTCGGGGGCGAGAACCACGCGCAGACCGTTGTCGAGGGTGTATCGGACGAGCTCGGGATCGGCCATGGCCCCACCCTACGACGACCCCGCCCTTCCCGGCGTCCCGGCTCGTGAGTGTCCAGGAGGGTTCTCTCGCGCCGCACCACTCACGAGCTCGAGGAGGCGGGCGCGGTGGGCGGCGGCGAACGTTCCCGCCACCGCCGTCGCGAAGGATCCGGCCTGGTCAGGGGTGATGTCGCCGGCGTGCCAGTAGACCGGCGGCGGGTGCTTGAGGCCGTCGAACGCGGCCACCCACGGAGCCAGTTCGCCCAGAGCGAGCGCGTACGGCAGGCCGCGGGAGAAGACCAGCTCGCGCTGCGGCTTGTCCAGGTCCTTCACCCGGATCCCGGTGATGCCGCCAAGGCGGCGTGCGACGTCGGCGCCCGCTCGCCGCCGCGCGGGCCGGGCGGCCGCGGTGGCGACGGCGGCGATCCCGGCCAGCGCGAGGATCACGCCGAGCTGGGCGTACCCGACGGTCAAGGCCAGCAGGACGGTGAGGAACACGCCGTAGCAGCCGATCCGGATCCCGGCCCGGCGCAGCCGCCGCGTCGCGAACCAGCCGCGCCGGACGACGTCGGCCTCCAGCTCGGCGCGGGGGACTTCGAGGCGGCGCTGCCGCAGTTCGGCGAGCGTCACCGGCTCGTCCGGCACGACGGCCTCGTACACCGCACGTTCGAAGGCGGTCAGGTGCTCGTCGGGCGGGTTGCGCCGGGCCAGCGTCGGACCGTCGCTCACCCAGAGGTAGTTGCGGACCGCGAGGTCCAGCACCGTCGCGGCCAGGTCGAGCGGCCCGGCCCGGCCGTGGCGGAGCAGGCCGGCGTGCCCCGGCAGCACCCCGGCGGGCGACGCGAACTCCGCCGGCACTTTCACGTGAAAGTGCCCACCTGGGGGCGTCACTTTCACGTGAAAGTGACGCCGGCGGGCGAGGAACACCCAGGTGGCCGCGGCCAGGAGGAAGGCGCCGAAGGCGGCCCAGGCCCAGGCGACCGGGGCGGTGAGCACGAACGCCCCGGCGATCGTCTTCGCCGGGACCAGGACCTCGTTCGCCGGAACGGTGCCCGCGGGCAGTTCGACGGTCGCCGTCATCCGCCGGCCCGCGGCGAGGTTCTGCTGGCTGAACCGGGTCAACCCGGAGTGGTCGATCTGCGCGGCCCCGCAGGGCAGGTCGCCGGCGAGGCAGTCGACGGCGACCGGGATCTTCGGGGCCGCGAAGGAGGCGCGGAGGAACTTCAGGTCGGCGCTCCAGCCGCCGGCCAGCTCCCAGGTGACCCGGTCGCCGGCGACCGCACCGTCCACTGTGTACCGGACGATCGACGTGCCCGCGGTCAGGTGGACGGTGAACGCGCCGGAGTCCACGTTCGCCGTCCCGCGGCCCTCCAGGACGACGTCGCGGACGCCGTAGACGCGGTCGCGGTGGTGCGGCGCCGGGACGCGCAGCGCGACCCGGCGGTCCATCGTCATGCCCTCGGGAACCGAGATCGCTTCGGCGACCGACAACGAGCCGTCGCGCTGGACCTTGAGCTGGATTTCGGCGCTCTGCGGCAACGCCGGCAGGGGCGGCTGGTCGGCCGGGGCCGCGGTCAGGACGAGCGCGAGGAGCGCCCCCGCGAGCACGGTCAGCGAGCCGCGGCGGCGGTGAGCACGCCGTCGAGCGCGGTCAGGAACGACGGGAAGCGGGCCCCGAACCGGCGCAGGTCGGCGTCGGCCTCCATGCCGCCGTACCAGTACAGCCCGGCCGCCCCGTCGGCCGACGGGTTCAGCGCGGCGAAGGTGCCGAGCCAGCGTTCGGTGTCGCCCAGCACCACCGCGTACGGCAGCGAGCGGGAGAAGACGAGCTCGCGGTCGGCCGGCGGGATGTCCTCGGCCCGGGCGGTGTGCAGGTAGTCGAGCAGCCCCCGGACCTGCCCGGCCAGCACCCGGCCGCGGGCCGTGCGCGAGGGCAGCAGCGCGGCCGCCGCGGCGACGGCGAGCCCGGCGAGCGCGACGGCGACCCCGAGCAGCGCGTACCCCGCGGTGAAGGTGAGCACGGCGGTGGCGACCAGGCCGACGGTGAAGAGGCCGGCGCCGAGCCAGGTCAGCCGCCCGCGGGCGGTGTCCGGGCGGCGGGAGAACCAGCGCTTGGTGACGACGTCGGCGTACATCGCGTCGCTGATCCGGCGCAGGTCGAGCCCGCCGCGGGCGCGCAGCTGCGACACCAGCACGGTGTCGGAGCCCGGTGGGAGCAGGGTTTCGCAGACCGCGCGTTCGAAGTCGTGCAGGTGCTCGTCCGGCGGGTTGCGGCGGGTGATCTGCCAGTCGGGCCCCGGTGCTTCGGCCAGCCACAGGTAGTTGCGGACGGCGAGGTCGACGACGGTGGCGCTGATGTCGACGACGTCGACGGTCTCGTCGACGACCGTGCCGACCTGGCCGGGCAGGACGCCGTCGGGGCTGGCGAAGAAGACGCGGCCGCCGTCGCGCAGGAGGACCTCGACCGGCCCGGTGGCGGTGTGCAGCGCACCGGCGTCCTGCCGGCGGCGCCGCCACACGAACAGCGCGGTGCCGGCGAGGAAGACGAGCAGGACGGCGAAGGCGATCCCGGTCGGCGGCGTCAACGCGAAGGCGTTGGCGAGCAGGCCGATGCCGGCGAACTTCGCGTTGGCGGCGGTGGTGCCCGCGGGCAGGCCGACGAGGAGGTCGACGCGGTCGCCGGGCCGGACGTCGTTCTGTTCCAGGCGCACCACCCCGGTGTGGTCGAGTTCGGCGAGGGTGCAGCGCCGGCTCGAGCCGACCGGGCCGGCGAAACAGTCCACAGGGGACAATTGCGGCGTCGGGGCGAGGAAGGACGCGGTGAGCTTGGCGAGCGGGGTGTCGAAGCCGCTCGCGACCTGCCACCGGGCCTGCTGGCGGCCGTCCTGGTCGGCGACGGCGCCGTCGACGGTGAACGTGGCGCTGCCGGAGCCGCCGGGGAAGGTGAGGACGAGCTGGTCGCCGGTGAGTTCGCTGGTGGCGCCTTCGGTCCTGACGTCACGGACGGCGAAGACGCGGTCCTGGTCGTCGCTCGCGGGAACCTTGAGCGGCACGCGGGAGACGAGCTGCTGCCCGCCGGGAACGGTGACGTGTTCGGTGACGGAGAGGGTGCCGTCGCGCAGCACCTTGAGCGCGACATCGGCCACGGCACCGGCCGGCGGCCGGACGTCCTGCCCGGTGAGCAGCTGGGGTTTCTTGACCTGGTCTTCGGGCAGGTTGGGCAGCACGGGCCCGGCGGAGGGCCCCTGCGCGGCGGCGCCCCCGGCACCCAGCACGACGACCGCAACGGCGACCGCGGCGGCGGCCCCCCATTTCATCGACACAGCACCACACCTTAGGGCACCCGATCTATGCTGACGCCCGGAACGGCGCGATCACCGCAGGTGAACCGCTTCCGACGGGGAAACAGCACGGGGGGGTCCCACTCGATGACGCACGGCCCGCAGGGTCCTGGTCCGCATGACCCGCGCCGCCGGCCACCACCGGGGGTGCGGCCGTTGGCGCCGCCGGGGGTGCGGCCGTTGCCACCACCGGGGGTGCGGCCGTTGCCACCACCGGGGGTGCGGCCGTTGCCGCCGCCGGGGGTGCGGCCGTTGCCGGGGCACGGTGGGCCGGGCGGGGCGCCTGGGTGGGGTGGGCCAGGCGCGCCGGGCCACGGCGACTCGCCGAACCCCGCCGGCGCACCCGGCCACGGCAGCGGACCCGGGCCGGGCGGGCCGAATCCCCTTGGTGTCCGCGGGCAGCAGCCGCCGGGTGCCGGCGGCGGGCCGCGATCGGGCGGACCCGTTCCGGGCCGGTTCCCGCAAGGGCCGGCCGGGCAGCCGCCGCGCGTTTCCGGTGTGCCCTTCGGCTATCCCGCGCCACCGCCCGCCCGGGCTCCCCTGCCGCCGCCGGCCGCTGCTCCGCCGCCTTCCTTCGCGCCCGCCTACCCCGGGCCGCCGTCCTTCGGGCCGCGGTTCGGTCCCGGCTATCGGCCCTATGTCGCCAAGAAGTCGAATGCCGGGGTGATCGTCGCCGTGGCCGTCTTCGCGATCGTTGCCGTGGCCGGGGGGCTCGTGGCCGCCGTTGCGCTTTCCGGGCCGCGGAAGCAGCACGTCGCCGACGCCGGTTACTCCAGCACCTACCCGACCACCAGCGACGAAACCACCACCGAAGCCACCACCACCGCGACCACCCCCTCGTCGGCCGGGGAAACCACCGCCACCCGCCGCAGCCAGCGCGGAGCTCCCACCTCGCAGCCACCCGCCGGGCCGCGGTCGGTCGCCGCGACCGGGGACAACCCGCTCTTCGCGCGGGCGGACTACGGGCTGCAGAACATCCCGTGCTCGCTGAGCCGCTGGGCCACCGACCAGGACAGCGCCACCCGGTTCTTCCAGTCCGGCATCGGCTGCCTCGACGCGATGTGGTCGCGCATGCTCGGCGCGGCGGACCTGCCGTTCGAGACGCCGAAGCTGGCCGTGCCGCGGTCGCTGTCGGAGTCGTCGACCCCGTGCGGCAGCGGCGGCACCACCACCGGCGTCACCCCGTTCTACTGCCCCGCCAACGACACGATCTACCTGCCGATGGACCGCATCGAGATCGAGGCGTGGGGCAACCACCCCGGCCCGTACCTGTCGATCCTGGCCCACGAATACGGCCACCACGTCCAGAACCTGGCGGGCATCTCGGAGGCGTACGGCAACCAGCGCTACGACGCGGGCGCGGACTCGGCGGCCGGCCTGGAACTGTCGCGGCGCATGGAACTCGAGGCGCAGTGCTTCTCGGGCATGTTCCTCGGCTCGGCCTCGGTCTCCGGCGGCTCGGTGGACAAGAACCTCTACAACGAAGCCTGGAACGCCCAGGACCGCGGCGACGACTACGCCCGCAACGGCAAACGCGACCACGGCTCGGCCAAGCACAACATCAGCTGGTGGCAGCACGGCGCGACGAAGAACCGCAACCAGCAGTGCAACACGTGGCTGTCGAACTCGGGTGACGTGTCCTAGCTCGGCGGGGTGAACGGGTTTTCCACGGGCACCGCGGTCCCCGACGGCGGCGTCGGCGGATCGACCGGACCCGGCTGCGAGACGGCCGCCGGGTACTGACCCCCGGCCGCAAAGCCCGGCCCCGCCGGATGATTCGGCCCGGAAACGCCCGGCCCCGGCGGGGACCCCGGCCCAGCAACACCCGCCCCAGCCGGATAACCGGGCCCGCCAAAGCCCGGCCCCGCCGCATACCCCGGCCCCGCGTACCCGCTGAACGCCCGGGCGTGGTCCCGCCGGCGCCGCTCGGCCAGCACCGCCGCCAGGAACGCCCACGGTGGCACGCCCGCCGGCACCGGTGTCCCCAGTGCGTTGCCCACCTGCTGCGCCAGCCCCCACCCCAGCGCGTGCGACGCCTCCGGGCGCAGCTCGCCGAACCGGGCCAGGAACTGGCGGCTCGCCAGGGCCAGGTCGTCCGGCAGGCGGGTCAGGTCCAGCTGCGCCGCCCAGCCCGCCAGCCCCGGCGGCATCGTGATCGCCGCGTAGCCGGCGCTCGCCGGGACGCGCTCGCGGACCACCAGCGTGCCGGCCAGGAAGTCGCCGACGCGGCGGCCGTTGGACGAAACCAGCGAGACGATCACCGCGACCGCCCCGAACAGCCCCAGCGCCCAGAAGTCCACCACGAACCCCGCCAGGCCGCGGACCAGCGCGTGGCGGAACCGGATCGGGCCGCCGTCGACGCGGACCACGCGCAGGCCCAGCGCCATCTTGCCCAGGGACCGGCCGCGCGAGAGCGTCTCGAACACCACCGGGTAGCCGACCATCACCAGCACCAGCGTCACGAGCAGCAGCGTCACGAAGAGCGCTTCGTCGGTTTCGGGCACCGCGAACGCCAGCAGCATGCCCACGCCCACCAGCGCCGCGAGCTGCACGAGCACGTCCAGCGCCATCGCCAGAGCGCGGCTGGCGAGCTTGGCCACCCGCAAATCCAGGACGACCGCTTCGCCGGTGACCAGCTCCGATTCCTCGTGCACGAGTCCCAGCGTAACGACGGCTAGGGTGGTGGGCGTGGATGTGGACGTCTTCGTCGCGGCGCACGCGGCGGAGTGGAACCGGCTCGGCGAGCTGACGCGCCGCGGCGGCAAGCTGACCGGGCCCGAAGCCGACGAGCTGGTGACGCTCTACCAGCGGGCGGCGACGCACCTGTCGATCGTCCGGTCGGTGGCGCCCGACCCGGCACTCGTCGGACGGCTGTCCGGGCTGGTCGCCCGGGGCCGGTCGGCGGTTTCCGGGTCGCACAACCCCGCCTGGCGCGAGGTCGCCCTGTTCTTCACGCGCCGGTTCCCCGCCGCGGTCTACCTGGCGCGGCGGTGGTGGATCCCGGCCGCGCTCGTGTCGATCGCGGTGATGGCGGTGATCGCCGTCTGGGTCGCGCGCGACCCGGTCGTGCGGGCGTCGATCGCGTCGCCCGAGGGGCTGAACGAGCTCACCAAACCCGGCGGCGACGCGGAAACCTACTACTCGACCGGCCCGGCGACGTCGTTCGCCGCCCGCGTCTGGACGAACAACGCCTGGGTCGCGGCGACCTGCCTCTTCCTCGGCGTCGCGCTGGGCCTGCCGGTGATCGGCGCGCTCTGGCTGAACTCGCTCAACGCCGGGCTGATCATCGGCGCGATGAGCGCGGCCGGCCGCGGCGACGTGATGATCGGTCTCCTGCTCCCGCACGGCCTCCTGGAGCTGACGGCGGTGTTCGTCGCGGCGGGCACCGGCCTGAAACTCGGCTGGACGGTGCTCGACCCGGGCCGCCGCTCCCGCACCGCCGCGCTCGCCGAGCAGGGCCGCGCGGTGGTCGTGATGGCGCTCGGGCTGACGTGCGTGCTGTTCGTGTCCGGCATCATCGAAGCGTTCGTGACGCCGTCGGGCTGGCCGACGTGGCTGCGCGTGGGCATCGGCGCGCTGGTGGAAGTGCTGTTCCTGGTCTACGTGTTCACGCTCGGCCGCCGCGCGGCGAAGGACGGCGAAGTCGGCGACCTCGACGCGCGCGACGCCGGCGACGCGCTGCCCGAAGCGGCCTAGAGCCGTCCCGCGGCCTTCAGCGCCAGATACCGGTCCGCCAACGCCGGCGGCAGTTCCTCCGGCACCGCGTCCACGACACCCACGCCGTGCCGGGCCAGCCGCTCGGTCATCCGCAGGCGCTCGGCCGTCGTCCGTGACGCCGATGCCGCGTCGTAGACCGCTTCCGCGTCGCCGCGGCCGGACAGCATCTCCGCCACCCGCGGGTCCGCCACCGACGCCACGATCAGCTCGTGCCGCGTGGTCAGCGAGCTCAGCACCGGGAACAGGCCCTCTTCCAGCGGCGCCGCGTCCAGTCCGGTCAGCAGCACCACCAGCGCGCGCCGGCGGGTCCGCTTGAGCACCTCCGCGACCATCCCCCGCGCGTCCGTCTCGACCAGCGTCGGCTCCAGCGGCGCCATCGCGTTCACCAGCGACGTCAGCAGCGCGGCCCCCGACGATCCCTGCACCGCCGCCCGCAGCCGCCGGTCGTAGGCCAGCAGGTCGACGCGGTCGCCGGCCCGGGACGCCAAGGCCGCCAGCAGCAACGCCGCGTCCATCGCCGCGTCGAGGCGGGGCGCGTCGCCCACCCGGCCCGCCGAAACCCGGCCCGTGTCGAGCACCAGTACCACCTGGCGGTCGCGCTCCGGGCGCCAGGTCCGGACCATCACGTCCGCCGCCCGCGCGGTCGCCCGCCAGTCGATGGACCGCACGTCGTCGCCGATCACGTACTCGCGCAGCGAGTCGAATTCCGTGCCCTGGCCGCGGATCAGCACCGCGTTGCGGCCGTCCAGCTGCTGCAGCCGCGCCAGCCGCGACGGCAGGTGCTTGCGGCTGTGGAACGGCGGCAGCACGCGGACCGTCCACGGCACCTCGTGCGAACCCTGCCGCGCGGCCAGCCCGAGCGGGCCCACCGAGCGGACCGTCACCCGCGCCGCCGTGCGGTCGCCGCGCCGCGACGGCCGCAGCGCGGTCACGAACGCCCGCCGTTCCCCCGGCGGGACGCGCAGAGAATGCCGGTCGGCCGCGCCCGCCGAAGGCGGCCACGCGTCCCGCAGCGCACCGCGCACGGTCCGCCCGCCGGGGTTCGCGACGACCAGCGTCACCTCGCACGGCTCGCCGAGCCGAACCGAGGTGTCGCCCGAACGCGAAAACGTCAGCGTCCGCACGCTGCCCGCCAGCGCCAGGTCGGCGACGACGAGCACCAGCAGCACCGCGCCGGCCGCCAGCAGCCCGGTGGCCGACGGCAGGAGCAACCCGACCACCAGTGCGCCGAACAGCGCGAGCAGCCCGAGCCTTCCGGTGACGGCCATGTCAGCGCGGCACGGGCACGGACGCGAGCACGCGGTCCAGCACGCCGTCCGCGGTGACGCCTTCCAGCTCGGCCTCCGGCCGCACGTCCAGGCGGTGCCGCAGGGCCGGCCGGGCGAGGGCCTTGACGTCGTCGGGGGTCGCGTAGTCGCGCCCGGCGAGCCACGCCCAGGCGCGGGCGACCGCGAGCAACGCCGTGGCGCCACGCGGGGAGACGCCGATCCGCACCGACGGCAGCTGCCGCGTCGCCCGGCACAGGTCGACGACGTACCCGATCACCTCGGGCCCGATCGTCACGCGGGCCACGGCTTCGCGCGCCGCGGCCAGCTCCGCCGCCCCGGCGACCGCCTTGAGGCCCGCCGCCGCGAGGTTGCGCGGGTCGAAACCCTGCGCGTGCCGCCAGAGGATGCCGATCTCGTCCTCGCGCGACGGCGCCGGCATGGTCAGCTTGAGCAGGAACCGGTCCAGCTGCGCCTCCGGCAGCGGGTAGGTGCCCTCGTACTCCACCGGGTTCTGGGTGGCGACCACGATGAACGGGTCCGGCAGCGGCCGCGACTTGCCGTCGAGCGAGACCTGCCGCTCCTCCATCGCCTCCAGCAGCGACGACTGCGTCTTCGGCGGCGTCCGGTTGATCTCGTCGGCGAGCAGCAGGTTCGTGAACACCGGGCCCTCGCGGAAGGAGAACTCGCCGCTGTGCGCGTCGTAGACGATCGAGCCGGTGACATCGCCGGGCATCAGGTCCGGCGTGAACTGCACGCGCGTGGTCTCCAGGTCCAGCGCCGCGGCCAAGGCGCGCACCAGCAGCGTCTTCGCCACGCCCGGGACGCCTTCGAGCAGCACGTGGCCCCGGCAGAGCAGGGCCAGGATCAGCCCGGTGACCGCGGCGTCGTTGCCGACGACGGCCTTGCCGACTTCGGCGCGCAACGCGATCAACGCGTCCCGGGCCCCCGTCGCGTTCTCGCTGGTCAAGTTCGCCCCGCCTCTCGTTCCACCCTGTCCAGTTCGCCCGCCAGCCGGACCAGCGCCGGGTCGTCCGGCACCGGCGGGCCGTACAGGACCGCACCGACGTCGTTCGCCGGGCGGCCGGTCCGCGTGCTCACCGCCGTCACCAAAGCCTGCGCGTCGGCGTCGCGCGGCAGGCCGAGCGTCGTCCGCAGGCGGGTCCGCGCCGCGTCCCGCAGCGTCTCACCCGCGTGGCCGGCGGCTTTCGCGCGCCGGTACAGCCGGGCGCGGCCTTCCGCCGTTTCGGCCGCCCGCACGACGATCGGCAGCGGCTCGGTGACCACCGGGCCGAGCCGGCGGCCCCGCCACAGCGCCAGCAGCGCCACGGCCACGCCCACCTGCGCGGCGCCGTAGTACCAGCCGTCCGGGATCAGGTCGAAGAACGACTTGCGGGAGTCGTCCAGCGCCGGGTCCGCGGCGGAGGGCAGGTACCAGACGAGCTTCGGGTGCGCGCCCAGCAGGCGCAGCGCCAGCGCCGCGTTGCCCTCTTCGGCGAGCCGCGCGTTGGTCAGCGGCGCCGGCGAACCGAGCAGCGTCGTCGTGCCGCCGGAGCCGGCGAGCTGCAGCAGCGTGCCGCCGCCGTCTTCGCCGGGGTAGCACGAGCGCGCGCCGGGCGACGCGTAGCCGGTCCCGCCGAGCGTGACGTTCCCGGCCGCGACCGCCGCGGCGACCGTGCACTGCGGGCTCAGCGTCCCGACGTCGCTCCGGCCGGCCGGGTGCACCAGCGGCAGCGAGTCCAGCAGCGTCCGCGTCCCCGGCGTCACCAGGACGACGTCGGCCGCGCCCGAGCGCAGCGCGTCGAACCGCTTCTGCGGGACCAGATCGGGCTCGGTGACGAGCAGCGTCGCGTCCTTGCCGATCGCGTCGTCCGCTTCGGCGAGCGAGTGCGCCGTCCGGACGTCGACCCCCTGGTCCTCGAGCAGTTTCGCGAGGGCGTGCGCGCCGCCGGGTTCGTACGAGCCGGGTTCGAGTGCGCCGTGCGTCTGCTCGCCGCGGGCGAGGAGGAGCAGGGCGCCGGCGACGAAGATCAGGGCCACCAGGGCGAGCGGGATGCGGGCGCCGCGCCAGATCCGGCGCAGGTCCGGCGAAACCGAGGTGGTCACGAGCCCGCCATGGCGACCGGTCGCTCACGGCGGCAGAGTTCGTCGAGCTCGGTCAGCGCCTGGTAGGCGGCTTCGGTGCCTTCGCGGCCGCCGTAGTGGACGTCGTCGAAGAGCCGCGCGCCCCGGCGCAGCCGGTCCGCGACGTTCGGCAGCAGCACGCCCGCCTCGGCCGCGGCCTCGTCCGCCGTCCGGCCGGAGCGCGTGTCGAGCAGCGCGCGTTCCTCCAGGGCCCGCACGACGGCGCGGAAGCGATCGCGGACGGCGTCGTCGAACCGGCCGGCGGCCGCGGCTTCCGCGGCCGACCGGCGGTAGTCGGCCGCACTCCGGCGCGCTTCGCCGAAGACGACGCGCTCGGCCCGGGCAGCGCGGGCGACCTTGCCGGTCCGCAGCCGGATCACCACGACGAGCACGATCACCAGCACGACGAGCAGCACCAGCCCGAAGATCCCGCCCGGCAGGCCGGAGGACAGGGTGTTCAGCAGCTTCTCCAGCTGCTCCCCGAGCCACTGCGCGATCTGCTGCAGGAGGTTCGGCTGGGCGTCCCGGTACTTCGGGTCGCCCAGCTCCCCGGCCGCCGCGCGCCGCGCCGAGTCCCGGTCGATGTCGACCGGGACGTCGATCAGCCAGCGCTGCCGGGGGGCCCAGGGGGGCTGGCCCCCCGGCTGGGGTCCGGGGCCCGGCCCCGGAAGACGCAGCAACGTCACCATGCCTGCGGCGGCTGGACCCCGGCCGCGCGGGCCAGCTCGATGTCCATGCCTTCGCGGCGCATCCGCTGGTCCAGGTAGACGATCACGGTGACCAGCGTGACGAACGGGATCGCGATGGTGCCGGCGATGATCTGCCCGGCCGACTGCAGCAGCAGGTCGCCGGTGCTCGGCACGGTCACCTTGCCCGGGTTCAGCATCTGACCGAACAGGCCGCTGCCCAGGGTGAACGGCAGCGAGACGATCTCCTCGAAGAACGCCTCGATGATCTTCGCCAGCACCAGGATGCCGAGCACCCGCCAGAACGCCCCGCTGACCAGCTTGACCGACCGCGAGAACGCCTGCCGGAACGTCCCGCGCTCCAGCACCAGCGCCGGGGCGGCCAGCGCCCAGAACACCCAGGCGACCACGCCCGGGATGATGCACAGCATCACGCCCAACGTGGTCAGGAGCGCGTAGCCGAACGCGACGCCGAGCAGCGGCAGCAGCCGCGGCTGCACGTCCCGCCACACGACGCCGAAGGTGACTTCGCGGCCCAGCGCGGCGCGGCCCATCACCGCGGCCATCAGGCCGGTGGTGACGGTCAGCAGCACCGTCGAGACCAAGCTGGAGGAAATCAGCACGATCAGCGCGTCGCCGAACGTGCCGAACACGGCGTTGCGCAGCTCTTCGTCGGTCGCGGCCGGGCCGAGCCGGACCGTCGTGGCCAGGCTTTCGAGGTCGGCGAGTGCGAACTTCTGCACGAGGAACGTGACGGCCGCGGTGATCACCGCCATCACCGCGCCGATGCCGAGCACGAGCAGCGGGTGGCGGCGGATCGCGGTGATCGCGCCGTCGAGGATGTCGCCGATGTTCAGCGGCCGCAGCGCGATCACGCCGGGCTTGCCGAGGCCGTGCGGGTTCCACCGCGGCTGTTGCCCGTACTGCGGCTGCTGTGCGTACTGCGGGCCGCCGTGCGCCGGCGGCGGGGCCTGCCGGCCCGGCGGCGGCGCGGCCGGGGCGCCGGGTGCCTCCCAGCCGGGCGGCGGAGTGGCCTGCGTGTCCGGCGCCTGCCAGCCTCGCGGCGGCGTCGCCGGTGACGGCGAGTGATCTTCGGGTGCTTTGGGCTCACCCGATCCGGGGGCCTGAGCCTGGGGGACGCCCTGGCTCGGTGTCGGCGTGTCGGCGCCCTCGCCGCCGGGCGCGCCACCGGTGTTTGTCATCGAAGCCCCTCGCCTGCAGTGCTTGCTTGCGGACACTCTCTCAGAGCCGCTTGCACCCGGTCAGACCTGGGGTGACGTCCGGCCGCGGTGACCCGGTGCGCACGGACGGGTGCGAGACGGCCCGTTCCCCCGATATGCTGAATGGCGGGATCGGGTACCCCCGGTCCGTACCGAGACCCTTCGGGACTGCCTAGTGACGCAACCGCCCTACGGCCAGGAACCGCCTCGCGGAACCGTCCAGCCGCCGCCGGTGCCGGATGCGCAACCGGATCTCCCGTGGCTCGGCCGTCCGCACACCGTGTCCGCGCCGAGGCGCCGCTCGCCGGCGGCGGTGATCGGCGTGTGCCTCGGCGCGGTGGCCGTGCTGGTGCTCGGGCTGGTCGCGATCGTGGCCCTCAACCGCACCGACACCCCGCTGGCGAACGCGAACTTCCGCGACACCCCATCGTCCCAGGACGTCCCTTCGCAGCTCCCGCCCGGCGGCGCGGGCGCCCCGGCGTCGGCGTCGGCCCCGTCGAGCGAGCTGCCGACGCCCAGCCCGACCGGCCCGCAGAAGGTCCTCAAGCTCGCCGACCACCCGATCCTGCAGGACCCCAACGCGGGCCTGCAGAACCGCGTCTGCACGCTGCCGGCCTGGCAGAGCACGCAGGCCGGTGCGGAAGCGTTCTTCACCGCGGCGAGCAAGTGCCTCGACGCGGCGTGGGGCCCGTTCCTCGAGGCCTACCACCTGCCGTTCACGCCGCCGGCGTTGCACTTCCCGACCGGCGCGAGCTTCGAGACCGAGTGCGGCACCATCCAGGTCGGCATCGCGACGGCCGCGTACTACTGCGAAAACAACCTGTACGTCCCGTTCCGCGGCCTGCAGACCGACCAGTACGGCAACAACCCGGGTGTCTACCTGGCCCTGTTCGCCCACGAGTACGGCCACCACGTCCAGGAGGTCGCCGGGCTGATGGACGCGGCCTGGCAGAAGATCTACGAGGCCGGCCAGAACAGCCCGGCCGGGCTGGAGATGTCGCGGCGCAAGGAACTGCAGGCCCAGTGCTTCTCGGGAATGTTCCTCGGCGCGCACGTCGACCAGGGCGGCACGATCACCCGCGACATGTACAACAAAGCGTGGAACGACCAGGAGACCCGCGGGGACAACACCTCCCGCAGCCACGACCACGGCACCAACGCGCACTACGCGTCCTGGTGGCGAGCGGGCGCGACGAGCAACCGGATCGCCGACTGCAACACCTTCGCGGCGCCGTCGTCCGAGGTCAGCTAGCCGTCTTGGGCCGCAGCGGGATGCTCAGCCACAGGTAGACGAACATCCCGCCGGAGAAGCAGGCGAACACCAGCAGCGCGAGCCCGAGCGGGCGCCGGGCGTCGGAGGCGCCCATCGAGGTGTCCGCGAGGGTGACGGTGACCGCGCCCTGGTCCGGCAGCGCCTCCGGCACGGCGACCTCGACGCGTTCACCCTGGCCGTGCCCGCAGCCGTCGAGCGTGCCTTCGTGGGTCTTCCCGGCGGCGGTGAACTTCACCGTTTCCCGCGCGTCGGCCTGCCCGCACGGCGCCGGCTTGGTGACCTCGGCCAGCACCGGCGCGCCCAGGACGTCGTTGCCGATCCCCAGCAGCCCGGGCCCGGCGAGCCAGGCCAGCAGCACGACGAGCACGCCCGCCGCGGCGGGAATCGCCACCGTGGGCCACTTGAGGGCGAGGGGTCGCGGGGGCACGTCGCCATGGTTCCAGATTCCGCGGCCGAAACCCAGGCGCCCCGGTTACCGCTCGATCTTCTCCGCCTGGGTGACCTTTTTGACGTAAAGCAGCTTGTCGCCCGGTTCGATGGCGTCGGCCTGCGGGGCGTCGACGCGGTACAGGACGCCGTCGCGGACCACGCCGAGCACCAGGTCGGACAGGTGCCGCGGCGAACCGCCCTCTTCGGACGGTTCGACCGGCCGCTCGGCGATCGCCAGCCCCGACTCGGGCGTGAGCAGGTCCTCCATGATGTCCACGACCAGCGGCGTCGACGTCGCCATGCCGAGCAGCCGCCCGGCCGTCTCGCTGGAGACGACGACCTGGTTGGCGCCCGACTGCTTGAGCAGGTGGACGTTCTCCGCCTCCCGCACCGACGCGACGATGTGCGCCTTGGGCGCCAGCTCGCGGGCGGTGAGCGTGACGAGCACCGCCGTGTCGTCGCGGTTCGGGGCGACGACGACCGCGCGCGCGTGCTGGACGGCGGCCACCCGCAGGACGTCCGCCCGGGTGGCCGAGCCGTGCACGGCGACGAGGCCGAGCGCGCTCGCCGCGTCCAGGGCCTGCTGGTCGGTGTCGACGACGACGATCTGGCCCGGGGCGACGTTCTCGTCGCCGAGCAGCGCGTTGACGGCGGACCGGCCCTTGGTGCCGAACCCGACGACGACCGTGTGGTCGCGCACCTTCGTCCTCCACTTCTGGATCTTGAACGCCTGCCGGGAGCGCTCGGTGAGCACCTCCAGGGTGGTCCCGACCAGGACGATGAGGAAGAGCACCCGCAGCGGGGTGATCACCAGCACGTTCACCAGCCGGGCGGACGACGTGGCCGGCGCGATGTCGCCGTAGCCGGTGGTCGACAGCGAGACGGTGGCGTAGTAGAGGCTGTCCAGCAGGGACAGCCCGTCCCCGTTGGCGTCGCGGTAGCCGTCCCGGTCGACGTAGACGATGATCACGGTGAGCAGCAGCGCCAGCGTCGCCCCGATGATCCGCTTGACGATCGACCGCAGCGGGCTGACGGTCAGCTCCGGCATCCGCAGGACGCCGACGAGCTCGTGGTCGGGCCGATCGGTGAGACTGCCCAGCGGCAACCGCTTGAGGGCCCTCATGCTGGCTCGTGTCGAGCGTCACTCACGCCCGGAGGATAGCCGAACCGGACACCCGCCCGCCGCGTGAAACGATGAGTTCATGGCAACTTCGCAACGACCCGCGCACGTACTGGCGGGCGCGCTGGGTTTCATGGGCGTCCTGCACTTCGCGGTCCCCAAGCCCTTCGACGGCCTGATCCCGCGGTCGCTGCCGGGGTCGCGCCGGGCCTGGACATACGGATCGGGGGTGGCGGAGCTGGCGGTCGCGGCCGCGGTGGCGACGCCGCGCACCCGCCGTCTCGGCGGCTTGGCGGCGGCGTTGCTGTTCCTGGGCGTGTTCCCGGGGAACGTGAAGATGGCGGTGGACGCCGCTTCGGCCCCGCTCCCCCGCCGCGCGATCGCCTGGGCCCGCCTCCCGCTGCAGTGGCCCCTGATCGCCTGGGCCCTCAAGGTCCGCGACAACGCGTAACCCGCGTGATCAGGCCCGTGACTCGCGTGATTGAAGCCGTAACTCGCGAGTTCCGGGCTCAATCACGCGAGTTCCGGGCTCAATCACGCGAGTTCCGGCTCTGATCACGCGAGTTACGGGCCTGATCACGCCTCGGGGAGGTCGCGGAGCAGGCCGCGGAGGGCGTCCGGGGACAGGAGGTCGGCCGGGCGGATCGTGCGGTTCGCGCGGACGTAGTGGAACGCCGCCCGCACCCGCTCGACCGGGACCTCCTTCAGCGCCGCCCACGCCATCCGGTAGGCCGCCAGCTGGACCGACAACGCCGGGATGCGGGACTCCGGCGGGACCGCGCCCGTCTTCCAGTCGACCACCGTCCAGCCGCCGTCGGGGTCGGCGAAGACCGCGTCCATGCGGCCGCGCAACGTGATGCCCTCGACGTCCGCCGAGAACGTCACCTCCACCGCCACCGGGACGCGCGCCGCCCACTCGCTCTTCTCGAACTCCGTCTGCAGTTCCTCGAAGTCCGCGTCGGGGGCCTCGCCGAAGTCGGCCGCGCCCGGGAGGTCGTCGATCTCGATGAGCTGGTCGCCCGCGAAGCGGCGCTCCAGCCAGCCGTGGAACTCCGTGCCGCGGCGGGCGAAGCTGTTGGGTTCCACCGGGAGCGGCCGGCGCAGGTCGCCGGCCAGCCGGGCCGCGTCGTCGGCCAGGGCGACCAGCTGGCTCACCGACAGCCGCGACGGCAGCGGGACCCGCTTGACCTGGTCGTCCTTGCGCGCCCACTCCTCCAGCAGGACGTCGGTGTCGGTCATCCAGCCGTCCGGATCGTCGCCGTCTTCGTCCGGGGAATCCGGCGCTGACGCCATCGCCTCGGACACCAGCTCCACCCCGGTCTGCACCCCGGTGCGGCGGTCGGCGAGGGGGTCCACCGGCCAGCGCCCCGCGCGCGAGTCCGACACCAGCGGGTTTTCGTCGTCCTTGGCCGGTTCCGGCGCCCACTCGGCGAGCTGTCCGACGCCGGTCTCGCGCAGCACGTCGCCGATCTCGGTGAGGAACTCCGACGGCCCCTTGGCCCGGCTGCTGCTCTCGTTCCACCAGTGCCCGGAGACGATCAGCGCGTGCTCCGACCGCGTCAGCGCGACGTAGCAGAGCCGCCGTTCCTCCGACTGCTCCCGCTCGACGAACCCGGCTTCGTGCAGCTCCAGTCCTTCTTGGACTTCCTTGCGGTCGTAGCCCTCGGCGATCCGCAGCTCCGGCAGGTCTTCGGCGTCACCGCGCAACGCGGCGGGCAGCGACGTCGCGGTCCGCAGCCACGACGACGACCGCCGCCGGCCGGGGAACACCTCGTGCACCAGGTGCGGCACCGCGACGACCTCCCACTCCAGACCCTTCGCCGAGTGCACGGTCAGCACCTGCACCCGGTCCGGCACGACCTCGACCTCGCCCGGAGTGAGCCCGTCTTCGGCGTGCGCGGCGGTGTTCAGGTAGTCCACAAAGGACAGGAGGGTCGCCGTCGGGGCCGTCTCGGCGTAGTCGGTGACGACTTCGGCGAACGCGTCCAGGTGCGCCCGCCCCGCGGATCCCGGGCGCGCCAGTGATTCGACGTCCAGCAGCATCGTGCGTTCGACATCGGCGACGAGCTCCGGCAGCGACTGGTCGAGCCGCCGCCGCAGCGCGGCCAGCTCCCAGCCGATCCGCCGGATCCGCCGGTACCCCTCCTCGGAATACCGCGCCGGATCGCCCGGCTCGTCGATGGCGTCGATCAGCCCCGCCTGCTCGACGCGCTCGACGACCAGCTCCGGTGTGTCCGCCTTCTCCGGGCTCGACAGTTCCCCGGCCCGCCGCCACAACGCGGCGACGTCGGCGGCCGCGAGCCGCCAGCGCGACCCGGTCAGGAGCCGGGCCGCCGCACTGCCGGACAGCGGGTCCGCGAGCACCTTCAGCGTCGAAACGAGGTCCGCGACCTCGGGCTCGTCCAGCAGGCCGCCGAGCCCGACGACCTCGACCGGCAGCCCGCGCGCCCGCAGCTCGGCGGCGATCGGGGCCATGTCGGCGCGGCGCCGCACGAGCACCGCGGCGGTCGGCGGCTTGCCGGTGCCCTCCTGCTGGGCGTGCCAGCGCCGCGCGACCGCCTCGGCGACCCACTCGCGTTCGGCGCGGATGTCCGGCAGCAGCGCGCACGCGATGTCCGCGGGCCCGGCGCCTTCGCGCGCCCGCAGCCGTTCGACGCCGAGGCCGCGGGCGCGCAGCGGTTCGGCGATCGCGTTCGCGAGGTCCAGGATCTCCGGCGGGTTGCGGAAACTGGTCAGCAGCCCGAATTCGTGGGCGGGAACGAGCCGTTCGCCGTCGAAGCGCGGGAAGTCCGTGGTGAACCGGGGCAGGTTGGCCGCGCTGGCGCCGCGCCAGCCGTAGATGGCCTGCGCCGGGTCGCCGACGGCGGTGACCGGCATCGGCGGGTGCTCGACGCCGCCGAACAACGCGCGCAGCAGCACGCGCTGGGCGTGCCCGGTGTCCTGGTACTCGTCGAGCAGGACGGCGCCGTAGCGCTCCCGCTCGCCGCGCACGACCGACGGGTACCCGCCGGCCAGCTGGGCGGCGAGCGACATCTGGTCGGCGAAGTCCAGCGCGCCTTCGTTGCGCTTGCGGCGGTGGTAGTCGTCGACGAGCGGCAGCAGCGCGAGCCGGAAGTGCTGCGCCGCCATGATTTCGGTCAGCTTCTGCGGCAGCCCGGCCCGCTGCCCCTTGGCGCGCGGCGCGTTTTCGATGACGCGGCACAGCCAGGTCGTGTAGTCGGCGAGCTGCTCGGTCGAGACGAGGTGTTCGCCGAGTTCGCCGGCCAGCGCGAGCAGATCGGCGGTCACGGTCGGCGGCACCCGGTCGGTGTCGAGCTCGTTGTCCCAAGTGGACACCACGCGGTGCGCGATCTGCCACGACGAAGTTTCCGACAGCAGCCGGACCCCGGGCTGGACCGGCAGGCGCAGGCCGTGTTCGGAGAGCAGGCGCCCGGCGTAGGCGTGGTAGGTGAGGACGGTCGGTTCGCCGGCGACCACAGTGGACCGCAGCCCGCCGGTGGGGTCGAGCCGGTCGAGGAGGCCCGACCCGGCGAGGCGACGCAGCCTGGCGCGGACGCGTTCGCCGAGCTGGCGCGCGGCTTTCCGGGTGAAGGTCAGGCCGAGGACGCGATCGGGGCTGACGATCCCGTTGGCGACGAGCCAGACGACCCGCGCGGCCATGGTTTCGGTTTTCCCGGCCCCGGCCCCGGCGACGACGAGCGAAGGTTCGACGGGCGCGGCGATGACGGTGGCCTGCTCGGGCGTCGGCCGGTGCAGGCCGAGCGCATCGGCGAGTTCGGCGGGCTCGACGGGATTGGCAACGAGAAGCGGGCTCACACCCACCCCCAGCGGGCACTTTCACGTGAAAGTGCCGCTTTCGTGGTCGCGGTCACGGGCCTGGCACCTGACGGCCTTCGGGGCGCAGCGGGCAGCAGCCGCGCGCGGGACACCGGTCGCAGTCCGGGTTCTCCTGCGCCTGGTAGTCCGGCCCGGCCGCCGAGGCCGCCGCCTTCTGGACCAGCTCCAGCCACTGCTTGCCGGCCACCTCGTCCATCGGCGGCTGGGACCGTTCCGTCGAACCCGTCTTGTTGTTCGCCTTCGCGACGTACACCAGCCGCGCGCCGCCCGCCTCCGTCCGGCCCTCGATCGCGCCCAGCAGCACGGCCAGCTGGTAGGCCGCCAGCTGCGGGTGCGCCTCCGCCTCCGCGCCGGACACCGGGACCTTGCCCGTCTTGATGTCCACGATCACCGGCCGCCCCGAGGAGTCCAGCTCCACCCGGTCGACCCGCCCGCGCAGCAGCACCCGGACCTCGTCCGAGCCCCCGACCGGCAGCTCGACCTCGATGTCCTGCTCGACTCCCGCTTCCTTGAGCTCCGCCCGGCTTTGCTCCAGCCACGTGGTGAAGTTGCGCAGCATCTGCTCGACGCGCCTACGCTCCCGCCGCGAGAACCACGGCGCGCCGGCGTCGACGCGCACCCAAGCCTCGTCCAGCGCGGCCTGCAGCTCGGCGTCCGTGCTGCCGGACGCCACGGCCTGCGCGAGCCCGTGCACCAGCGTCCCGGTCACCGCCGCCAGCTGCGCCGGGTCGCTGCCGCCGTGGCGCTCGACCATCCAGCGCAGCGGGCACTTCGCCAGAATTTCCACTGTGGACGGTGAGATCCGGATCAGGTCGCCCGGCGGGTGCACCGGCTCGTCGGTGGACGCCGGCAGCAGGCCGTACCACGTCGACGGGTGCGCGCCCGGCACCTTCGCCTCGGCCAACCGCGCCAGCTGCTTCGCCGCGCGGCGGCGGCGTTCCGGCTCCGCCTTGTCGTCGCAGACGACCTCGCGCAGCTCCCCCACCAGCTCGGCGAGCACCAGCGACCGGCCCGGCGGCTTCATCCGCGAGTCGAGCCCGCCATCGTCGGCGCCGTTCTCCTCCAGGTCGTCGAGGAACCGGGACGGCTGCTCGTCCTCCCCCGACACCGCCGTGACCAGCAGCGTCTGCTTCGCCCGGCTCATCGCGAGGTAGAACAGGCGCCGCTCCTCGGCGAGGATCGGCGCGGTCTGGGACACGGCGTCGTCGTCGACGCCGGCCATCAGGTCCTTCAGCCGTTCCACGCCCAGCACGGATCCGCGCAGCCGCAGGTCCGGCCACGCGCCCTCCTGGACGCCGGCGACGGCGACGACCGTCCACTCGCGACCGGCGGCGGCGTGCGCGGTGAGCAGCGAAACGCCGTCGGACGGCACGGCCGCCGGCGCCAGCGTGTCACCGGCGATCCGTTGCGCGCCGAGGTAGTCCGCAAAGGACGCGACACTCGCGCGGGGCAGCCGGTCGACGTACCGGCCCGCGGCGTCGAACAGCGCGACGACGGCGTCGAGATCGCGATCCGCCTGCGCGCCAAGCGATCCGCCCCGATCGACCTGCTTCAGCAGTTTCTCCTGCAGCCCGCTTTCCCGCCACAGCTGCCACAGCACCTGCTCGACGCCGTCGCCGCGCGCCACCGCCTGGTGCGTGACGCGCAGCAGGCCGCCGACGCGCCGCACGGGTTCGGCCTCGGCGTCGGCCAGCCCGGCGAGGATGTCGCCGCCGCGCAACGCTTCCACGAGCAGCTCGTCGCTCGACCGCTGGCCGCCGCCGGCCAGTTCGAGGCGGCGCAGGCCGCGCCGCAACCGCCGCAGCGCCAGCGGATCCGCGCCGCCGAGCGCGGACGACAGCAGCATTTCGGCGAGGTCGACGTCGAGCAGGTCGGGCGACGGCGCGAGTTTCAGCACGGCCAGCAACGGCCGCACCGCGGGCTGGCGGGCCAGCGGCAGCTCTTCGGTCGCCGACCCGATCGGGACGCCGGCCGCGCGCAAAGCACGTTGCAGCACCAGGAAAGTGCGCGCCGGCGACCGGACGAGCACCGCGATCTCCGACCACGGCACGCCGTCGACGAGGTGCGCGCGGCGGAGCTGGTCGGCGATCCAGCTCGCCTCGGCGGCCGGGGTCGGCATCACGCGCACGCGGACGTTCCCGCCCGTCGCCCCCGGGGGCGGGACGATCTTGCGGTGCGGCGACGCACCCGGCAGCGTCGCGCCGATCTTGGCCACCGCGAGCCGCACGGCCGGGGCGAGCCGGTGCGCGGTGGTGAGCGTGACGGTCCGGCTGCCGTCCGGGTCGGCGTCGGCGAACAGGCGCGCGTCGGCGCCGCGGAAGGAGAACACGTTCTGGTCGGGGTCGCCGGCCACCACGAACTCGGCCGCGGTGTGCCCGATCACCCGGACCAGGCTGGTCTGCAGCGGATCGAGGTGGTGGGCGTCGTCGACGAACAGGTGCCGGACGCGGGTGCGCTCGCGTTCGCGCAGCTCGTCGTCGTCTTCGAGGGCCAGCAGCGCGGAGGTGACGAGCTCGGCGGCGTCCAGCGCGGGCGCGCTCGCGACGCCGAGGGCGTTGCCGCCCGCGCCCTGCAGCTGCGTGACCTCTTCGTACTGCGCCCAGAACTGCCCGGCGGCGATCCATTCCTCGCGCCCACGGCGGCGGCCCAGCTCGGTGAGGTCTTCCGGGCCGAGCCCGCGTTCGGCGGCGCGCATCAGCAGGTCACGCAGCTCTTCGGCGAACCCGGGGACCATCAGGGCGGGCCGCAGCTGCTCGGGCCAGTACTCGGCTTCCTCGTCCAGGTCCCCGGCCAGCAGTTCGCGGACGACGACGTCCTGCTCGGCCCCGGCGAGCAGGCGCGGCGGCGGGAGTTCCTCGGCCATCGCTTCCAGCCGCAGCAGCGAGTAGGCGTAGGAGTGCACGGTCCGGACGAGCGGTTCGCGGACGGTCCGGGGCAGCGGCCGCGCCAGGTCGGGGTCGGCGGTGAGCCGTCGCGTGATGTCGGCGCGCAGGGCGTCGGCGGACCGGCGGGACGTGGTGAGCACGAGCACGCTCTCCGGGTCGGCGCCCTCGGCGATGCGGCGGGTGGCGGCCGAGGCCAGCAGGGCTGTCTTGCCGGTGCCGGGCCCGCCGAGCACGCGGAGGAACCCCCCGGGCGCGGAGAGCACGCGGCGCGCGCCTTCGTCCCAGGTGAACGAGGGTGTGGCGGTGACCGGCGTGCGCACCAGCCGCGCGTTCGCCTGCGCCGTTCGCCTCCCGTTCACCCCGCGATGGAACCACGCCGGGTCCCCCGGGTGGTGCACCGGCACGCTTGACAACGGCGAAGCACACACCCGGTGCGGCGGACGGCTGCGGAAAGTGTCGGTGGGGTGCGGCAGAGTGTCCGGCATGGACGACGTTCTGCACGAGCGGGTGCGGGAGATCATCGAGTCGGTACCGGCCGGCACGGTGGCGACGTACGGCGACATCGCGGCCCTGGCCGGAGCCCCGTCGCCGCGAATGGTGGGCGCGATCCTGGCCGAGGACGGGCACGACCTGCCGTGGCACCGGATCCTGCGCGCGAACGGCACCCCGGCGCCGCACCTGGTCCACGACCAGCTGGAGAGGCTGCGGGCGGAGGGCGTGCTGGCTGACGGCCAGCGCGTGGACCTGCGGAAGTACCGGTGGAAGCCGGACGGAGAGGCGGAAGCCGAGGCGTCGTTGTTCTGAGCCGGGCTACACCTTCCCCAGCTTCGTGACCAGCAGCTTCACCAGCGCGCCCAGGCGCTGGCGGTCCGGCTGCAGCGTCTCGACGCCCGCTGCCTCCAGCGGTGCCGCCGTCACCGGGCCCACGCACGCGACCACCAGCCGCCCGCGCAAGGCCGCGAGCAGCTCCTCGTAGCGGCCATACGACCGCGCCAGCGTCAGCAGGTTGGCCGCCGCCGGGGCGCTGGTGAAGGCCAGTGCGTCCAGCTCGCCCGCCAAGGTCGCGTCGATCAGGTCGTGCACCGGGGTCACGTCCGGCGGGGAATGCCAGCGGTACGGCTGCACCTCGACCAGCGCCGCCCCGGCCTGCACCAGCGGGTCCGTGTGCTCCGGCAGCGGCGTCCCGTGCAGCTGGACCGCCACCCGCTCACCGCCGACCCCGGCCGCCGCCAACGCCCCGAACAGCTCGGCGTTCGACTCCGATGCGGCCGAAAAGGACTCCCGCAGGCCCACGCCACGGACCGCGCCGACGGCCTTCGGCCCGCGCGCGTAGATCCGCGACCGGCCCAATGCCGTCACCAGCCCGTCGCGCAGGCCCCAGCCCTCGGCCGCGTCGAGCCAGCCGCGGAAGCCCGCGCCCGTCGTGACGACCGTGAAGCCGACCGGGGCCGCCAGCACCGCCTCGGTGCCGGCGCGCAACGAAGGGTCCGAGGCCAGCGGAACGATGGTGATCGTCGGCGCGTGGCGGACGTCGGCGCCGTAGCGCTCGAGGGCCGCGATGAAGTCGCCGGCTCGCCGTTCGGCCGTGACGCCGATGGCGATCCCGCTCAGCTCACCCATAGAACGCGCCCATCTCCTCGATCGCTGCGGCCAGCTCCGCCCGCAGGTCCGCCGGTTCGAGGACCTCCAGGTGCGGCCCGAAGCGGAGCAGTTCGCCGATGGCCGGTTCGCCCGGCTCCACCGGCAGCTCCACGGTGAGCCAGCCGTCCGCGTCGGGCTCGTTCGGGCAATCGCGCAACGCGCGGGCGCCGACGGAACCTGCGTAGAACGGTACGAGAGCCTGCGCCCGCGGCGAAAGCCGCACCACCGCGACGCGCGGGTACATCCGGCGTTCGAACTGCTCGGACCACTCCTGCCAGTACCGCGCGAGGTCGAACCCGGCGGGCCGCTCGAACACCTCGCCGAGGTCGGTCAGCTCCAGCACGCGCGAAATCCGGTAGGTACGGTCCGTACCGTCACAGCGGCCGGCGAGGTACCAGTTGCCCGCCTTGAGGATCAGCCCCAGCGGCTCGACGTCCCGCTCGACGACCCGCTGCCCCCACCGCTCGTAGCGGATCCGGATCCGGTGCGACGACCACACGGCGTCGGCGATCGCCGACAGCGCCGGCAGGCTTTCGATCCCCCGGTGCCAGCCGGGCACGTCGAGGTAGAACCGCTCGGCGACGCGCCCGGCGCGGTCGCGCAGCTCGGCCGGCAGCGCGGCGTACAGCTTGAGCTGCGCCGCCGCCAGCACGGTGCCGAGGCCGAGCTCGGCCGCCGCCACCGGCAACCCGGCCAGCGACAGCGACTGGGCCTCTTCCTCGGTCATCCCGGTGAGCCGGGTGCGGTAACCGTCGACCAGCCGGTACCCGCCGGTGCGGCCGCGGTCGGCGTACACCGGGACGCCGGACGCCGACAGCGCGTCGATGTCCCGGTAGACCGTCCGCACCGAAACCTCGAGCTCTTCGGCGAGTTCCTCGGCCGTCATCCGGCCGCGGTTCTGCAGCAGCAGGAGGACGGACAGGAGGCGGCTCGCGCGCATGACCCGATCTTGGCAGAAATACCTGACACGAGCTGACAGGTATGCCCGGCAGGGTGAGTCCCATGAACGCATTCACCACGAAGAACTGGGAAGAGAAGATCGTCAGCGGCACCGAGGGCGGCCCCCGGGTGGCGTACGCGCACGCCACGATGGCGTACCGCGGGGTCCTCGAAGGCGGGTCGAGCTGCGACCTTCTGCTGTACTACGCGGGCGAAGGCTACGAAAGCGGGCAGACGACGTCGCCGAGCTTCGAGCGCTTCGAGGGTAAGGTCGAGGGTCGCGAAGGGACGTTCATCATCCGCCACGAGTACACGTTCGACGCGAAGGGCATCGCCTCGACGTTCACCGTCGTCCCGGGCTCGGGCACCGGCGAGCTGGCCGGGCTGACCGGCAGCGGCACCGCCGGGGGCGCGATGGGCGAGGACAAGGTCGGCTACACCTTCGAGTACGCGTTCTAGGAGCTGCCCCGTGGACCGCCGTCAGGTACTCGCCTACCGCATCGCCGAGCACGGCCTGCACCGCACGACGCCGGACGTCGCCGGCCTCGCGGTCGTCCGGGCCGGGCTGCAGGACAGCATGCGCGACACCGCGCTGCTCGCCCTGGCGGCCCGGCTCGACGGCCCGGTGTTCCTCGAGGACGAACGCCTCGTCCTGGCCTGGACGCTGCGCGGCGCGCCGCACTACCACCTCCGCGAGGACCTCCCGGAGGCGATCCGCGCGCTGATCCCGCTCGACGACGCCGACGCGCAGGCCCGGATGCTGTGGCAGCGCAAGGAAATGGCGGCGACCGGGCTGGGCGCGTCCGAAGTGGTGTTCACCGCGGCCGCGGCGTTGCGCGAGGTCGTCACGGAACCGATGACGAAGGGCGCGGCGTCGACGGCGGTCACCAAGCGCCTGCCGCCGACGTTTTCCCGCTGGTGCCGGGGCTGCAACGCGACGCACATCCAGGAGCAGCTGATGCGCATCGCGACGCCGCACGCGGGAGTCCGCCTGGTCTCGGGCGCATCCCCGGCAACCCTGGCCCCGCTGGAGGGCCGCGGCCGCATGCGCAAAACCCCCGATCCGGCGGCGGCGACGGCGGTGATCGAGCGTTACCTGCGGCTCAACGGCCCGGCATCCCCGGGCGAAGCGGCGGAGTTCGCGGGCACCGCCCGCGCGGTGGTGGACCGGACGTGGCCATCCGGCTTGGCTTCGGTGCAGGTCGAAGGCAAGACCCGCTACCTGCCCGCGGACCGGCTCCCGGCGTTGGAGAGCCCGCCGGAGCCGGAACTGGTGCGCCTGCTGCCCCCACTGGACCCGTTCATCCAGGCGCGCGACAAGGCCCTGCTGGTCCCGGACCCGGCGCGCCGCAAGGAGGTCTGGAAGATGCTCGGCAACCCGGGGGTGCTACTGGCGGACGGCGACATCGCGGGCACGTGGCGCACGAAGGGCAGCGGGGCGAAACTGACGTTCACGATGACGGCGTTCGACCCGCTGCGCCCGGCGCTGCGCGAGGAGGCGGAAGCCGAGGCGGCTCGAGTGGCGGCGGCACGGGGGTTCGAGAAGCACGCAGTCACCTGGGTCGGCTGACCACGCCTGCGGGGGCGCCCCCCGTTTTCCATTCTACCGGTGGGCACCGACAGTTCCGGTCGTTCCCAGGGCCCCGACGTGGCGCCAACGCCGCATCGGGGCACCCCAGAACCGCCCTCACAGGCTGCGCGCCTCGACGTCGCCGTAGGACGTGGTCGCCTGGATGGTCAACCCCGCCCGCCCCTCGTTCCTCAGCGAGTTCCGGATCCGGCCGTACGTCGTCCCCGCGTCGAGTGACGCCGAAACACCCTCCGCCGCGCCGACCGTGATGTCGCCCGCCTGGGTGCTCAAGACCAGGTGGCCGCTCGACGCCTCCGCGATGCGGATGTCGCCCTTGCCCGTCGTGATCTCCGCCGGGCCCGTCAGGCGGCCGACCGAGATGTCGCCCGCGTGGGCCGTCAGGTGGAGGCCGGTGGCTTTGTCGAAGACCGCCTCGCCGTGGGCGCCTTCGACCGTGACGTCGCCGAGGCGGCCGACGCCCCGCAGCGCCACGCTGGCCGACTTGGCCTCGACCGACGATCCCTCGGGCAGGGAAACGGTCACGTCGACCGCGCCGGACGGGCCGAAGTACTGGTTCTTGGCCGTGAGCGAGACCCGCAGGACGCCGTCGTCGAAGG
The DNA here is from genome assembly GCF_002904295.1 of Amycolatopsis sp. CA-128772. Taxonomy (GTDB): domain Bacteria; phylum Actinomycetota; class Actinomycetes; order Mycobacteriales; family Pseudonocardiaceae; genus Amycolatopsis. The sequence goes on along the minus strand of NZ_PPHG01000078.1, from coordinate 116,553 downwards.
TCACTGACGCCTCCGCGGCCGCCTTCACGTCGCGGCTCTTCGCCGGGTCGGCGGGGAGGACCTGCACGACCGTGTCCTCCCGAACCGATGCGACGAACCGGACGCGGCCGGCCGGGATCGAAAGGACGGTGGCGATGGGGACGGGGGTGGTGAACTGGTGCATCGGATTCTCCTAAGTGGTGGCTCGGTGTCTGGAACCACCATCGCCGGGCCCGCTGACACCGGAAGGCCACCGCCCTGACACGGCCGCTGACACGCCGTCAGGCGTCCACCGCCAGCCGGTACCCCCGCTTCACCACCGTCTGGACCACCTTCCCGCCCCCCAGCGAGGTCCGCAGCCGGCCGATCGCCGTCTCCACCGCGTGCTCCTCGCCTCCTCCCGGCAACGCCGAAATCAGCTCGCGCCGGGACACCACCCTCCCCGGCGACGCCGCCAAGGCGCGCAACAACGCCATCGGTGCCGGCGCCACCTCACGCCACTCGCCGTCCACGATCGCCGCCTGGCCGCGCAGCTCGATCGACCGGCCGCCCGCCCGCAGCCGGGGGGACCGGGCCACCAGGGTCTCCGCCACCGTGCGGGCCAGTGCGCCGATGCGGGCGCGGTGCGGCTGGACCGTCGGCACCCCCAAAGCCGCCAACGGTCCAGCCGTTATGGGGCCGACGCACGCCGCCACCACCGGGCCCGACACTGCCTCGACCAGTCCTGGCAGCCGGCCCGTGCGGCGGGCCAGCGCGATGAGCGACGCCGCCGCCGGGGCGCTCGTGAACGGCAGTGCGTGGATCGAGCCGTCCAGGACGCCGTCCAGGAGGCGGTCCACCGGACCCGGGTCCACCGGGCCGACCCAGCGGTACACCGAGATCTCGATGACCTCCGCCCCGGCCGCGCGCAGGGTGTCCACAAAGTACGGCAGGGGCTCCCCGTGCAGCTGCACCGCGATCCGCAGCCCGTCGACCCCCGACGAGAGCAGGTGCTGCAGCAGCTCGGCGTTGCTCTCCGACGCCGGCGAATACGCCTCCGACAGCCCGGCCGCCCGGAGCGCGCCGGTCACCTTCGGCCCCCGGGCCAGCAGCGACGCCGACGACAGGTGCGCGAGCAGCGGATCCCCCAGCCCCCAGCCCTCGGCCGCCTCCAGCCAGCCCCGGAAGCCGATGCCGGTGGTCGCGACCACCGCGTCCACCGGCGAGGCGAGCAGCCGCGCCGTCGCCGCGTGCAGCTCGGTGTCGTCCGTCAGCGGCACGATCCGGATCGCCGGGCCGTAGCGGACGCTCGCCCCCTTGCGCACCAGCAGCGCGCCGAGCTCGTCAGCCCGGCGCGCCGCGGTGATGCCGATCACGAAACCGGCCAGTGGGAGCACATCGGTCACGCGCTCTCCACTTCGACGACGCCTTCCCGCACGCGCACCTCGTACACCGGCACCGAAACGTCCGAAGCGTCCAGGCACTGTCCACTGTCGAGCGCAAACCGTTCTTTGTAGACCGGCGAGGCCACCACCGGCACACCGTCCGCGTCGCCGACGATGCCGCGGGAGAGCACCGCCGCGCCGCTGCACGGGTCCCAGTTGGACAGTGCGAAGAACCGGTCGCCGGGGAGCCGGAAGATCGCCACCTGCACGCCGCCGTCGAGCAGCGCCGCCACCCCGGCGTACTCGGGCACCGCGCCGGCGGGGCAGACCGCCGTCCAGGTTCGCTCGATCGACGTGGTCATCGCCGCACCTCCGGAACTCCCAGCATCACGGGCACTTTCTGGTCCCGCTCCTCGCGGAACGAGATCGCCGGGTCGGGCGCGCCCGGCGCGTTGACGAAGGAGGAGAACCGGGCCAGCTTCTCCGGGTCCTCGAGGACTCCCTTCCACTCGTCGGCGTAGTTGTCGACGTGCTTGGCCATCGCCGCGTCGAGGTCCTCGCAGATGCCGAGTGAGTCGTCGACGATCACCGCGCGCAGGTGGTCGAGGCCGCCGTCCAGCTCCTCGATCCACGGCGCGGTCCGCTGCAGCCGGTCGGCGGTGCGCACGTAGAACATCAGGAACCGGTCGATCGTACGGATCAGCGTCGCAGTGTCCACATCGGACACCAGGAGGTCGGCGTGCCGCGGGGTGGTGCCGCCGTTGCCGCCGACGTAGAGGTTCCAGCCGTTCTCCGTGGCGATGATGCCGAAGTCCTTGCTCCGCGCCTCGGCGCATTCCCGGGCACAGCCCGAGACGGCCGACTTCAGCTTGTGCGGCGAGCGCAGGCCGCGGTAACGCAGCTCCAGCTCGATGGCCAGCCCGACGCTGTCCTGCACGCCGTAGCGGCACCACGTCGACCCGACGCACGACTTGACCGTCCGCAGCGCCTTGCCGTAGGCGTGCCCGGACTCGAACCCGGCTTCGACGAGCCGCCGCCAGATCAGCGGCAGCTGGTCCACCGTGGCGCCGAACAGGTCGATCCGCTGGCCGCCGGTGATCTTGGTGTACAGCCCGAAGTCGCGCGCCACCTCGCCGATCACGATCAGCTTCTCCGGCGTGATCTCACCGCCCGGGATCCGCGGCACCACCGAGTACGTGCCGTTGCGCTGCAGGTTGGCCAGGTACCGGTCGTTGGTGTCCTGCAACGTCATCTGCTCGCCGCCGAGCACGTGCCCGTTGCCGAGGGTGGCCAGGATGGACGCCACCGCCGGCTTGCAGATCGCGCAGCCGCTGCCCGAGCCGTAACGGCCGATCAGCTCGCTGAACGTGGTGATCCGGGTGGCCTGGACGATCTCGAACAGCTCCGCGCGCGACTGCGGGAAGTGCTCGCAGAGCGCCTTCGACTGCTCGACCCCGGCCGCGTTGAGCAGCCGGCCCAGCAGCGGGACGCACGACCCGCAGGCCGTGCCCGCCCGGGTGCACGCCTTCAGCTTGCCGACGGTGTCGCAGCCGTCCTCGTGGATGGCCTTCGTGATCGCGCCCTTGGAGACGGCGTTGCACGAGCAGATCTGCGCCGCGTCCGGCAGCGCGTCGACGCCGACCGCGGCGCCACCGCCCGCCGGGGCGAGGATCGCGCCGGGTTCGGCCGGCAGCGGACGGCCGACCAGCGCACGCAGGGTGTTGTACTCGGTCGCGTCGCCGACGAGCACGCCACCGAGCAGCGTCTTGCCGTCGTCGGTGACGACGAGCTTCTTGTACGTCCCGGCGACCGCGTCGTTGACGGCGACTTCCAGCGCGCCTTCGGTCGTCGCGTGCGCGTCACCGAAGGAAGCGACGTCGACGCCCATCAGCTTCAGCTTGGTGGACGTGTCCGGCTCCGGGAAGGTCCCCGAACCACCCGTGAGCTGCGCGGCGACGATCTCCGCCATCGCGTACCCGGGCGCCACGATGCCGTAGACCTTGCCCTCGACCGCGGCGCACTCGCCGATCGCGTAGATCGCCGGGTCGCTGGTGCGGCAGGAGGCGTCGGTGAGGACACCACCGCGTGGGCCGAGGTCCAAACCGGACTGCCGGGCGAGGTCGTCGCGCGGCCGGATGCCGGCGGAGAACACGACGAGGTCGACGTCGAGCTCGGTGCCGTTGCCCAGCTTGGCCAGCAACCGTGAGCCGTCGGCCTCGATGGAGCTGGTGGACGTTCCCGTGTGGACGGTGACGTCGAGGTTCGTGATCATCCGGCGGAGCATCGACCCGCCGCCCTCGTCGACCTGCAGCGGCATCAGCCGCGGCGCCATCTCGACGACGTGCGGGGACAAGCCCATGTCCCGCAACGCCTTCGCCGCCTCCAGCCCGAGCAGGCCACCACCGATGACGACGGCCGAACGGCGGCCGCGGCCCGGCTTGTCGAGCGCGGCGGCGCGGATGCGGTCGAGGTCCTCGATGGTCCGGTAGACGAAGCAGCCGGCCAGGTCGTGCCCGGGCACCGGCGGCACGAACGGCCGCGAGCCGGTGGCCAGCACCAGGGCGTCGTAGGACACGACGTCTCCGGACGCTGTGGTGACCGTGCGAGCGGCCCGGTCCACCGAAACCGCCGGCTCACCGAGCCGGAGATCCACAGAGGAGTCGCCCGCGTAGTCCGAGCCGGGCAGCGCAAGCGAAGCCGGGTCCCACGTGTCCACGTAGGAGGTCAGCGCCACCCGGTCGTACGCCGGGCGCGGTTCCTCGGACAGGACGACGACGTGCCAGGTGCCGGAAGGATCTTCCGCGCGCACCGCCTCGACGAGCCGATGGGCGACCATGCCGTGTCCGGCGACGACCAGGGTGGGCATCTCAGACCTCCGCTCCCGCGAGCGCCAGACCGCGCTCACTCGTGGGCTGTTCGGCGGGCTTGCGCAGGTAGACCGCCCAGGTGACGGCGAAGCAGAGCCCGTAGAAGACGAGGAACCCGACGAAGGCGGGCACCCCGCTGTGCGCGTCGGCGAAGGACTGCCGGAACGCCAGGTTGATGAACAGGCCGCCTTCGGCGCCGATCGCGCCGGCCAGGCCGATCAGCGCGCCGGACAGCCGCCGCGCCCGCAGCAGTTCGGCCCCTTCCTCGGCGCCGTTGGCGATGGCGACCTTCGCCTTGGCGCGGAAGATGGCCGGGATCATCTTGTACGTCGAGCCGTTGCCGATGCCGGTGAGCACGAACAGCACCACGAACGCGACCGTGAACAGCACCAGCGACTTCGAGGTCGAAGCCAGGATCAGCACGACCGTGGCCACTGCCATCCCGATGAACGTGAAGAAGGTGATCTTGCCGCCGCCGATGCGGTCGGCCAGCCAGCCGCCGGTCGGCCGGGAGAACGAGCCGAGCAGCGGGCCGAGGAACGTCACCGCGGCCGCCTGCAGCGGCGTGCGGCCGAACTGGTTCTGCAGCACCAGGCCGAAAGCGAAGCTGTAGCCGATGAACGAGCCGAACGTGCCGACGTAGAGGAACGACATCACCCAGGTGTGCGGGTCCCTGACGACCTCGCGCATCGCCTTGGTGTCGCCCTTCATCGTGGCGAGGTTGTCCATGAAGAAGTACGCGCACACCGAGGCGACGACGATCAGCGGCAGGTAGACGAACAGCACCAGCCGCGGCACGGTCGCGCCCGCCGTGCCGATCACCAGCAGCCCGACCAGCTGGATCGCCGCGACGCCGAGGTTGCCGCCGCCGGCGTTGAGCCCGAGCGCCCAGCCCTTGTGCTTCTCCGGGTAGAAGGCGTTGATGTTCGTCATCGACGACGCGAAGTTGCCGCCGCCGACGCCGCCGAGGGCCGCAACCAGCAGGAACGTGCCGAGCGACGTGCCGGGGTGCAGCACGATCGCGGCCAGCGTGGTCGGGATCAGCAGCAGCACGGCCGACACGACCGTCCAGTTGCGACCGCCGAACTTCGCCACGGCGAAGGTGTAGGGCAGCCGCATCAGGCCGCCGATCAGCGTCGGCGTCGAGACGAGGAGGAACTTGTCGGCGGCCGAGAAGCCGTAGTCCTTGCCCATGAACAGGACGATGACCGACCACAGTGTCCAGATCGAGAAGCCGATGTGCTCGGCGAAGACCGAGAACCACAGGTTGCGGCGGGCGATCTTCTTGCCCGTCGACTCCCAGAACTGCTCGTTCTCGGGTTCCCAGTGCTCGATCCAGTGCTTTCCCTTGGCCGCCTTCGGGGGGTCCAGGGGGGCTTGCCCCCCGGCTGGGGTCTGGGGCTCGGCCCCAGGGATTACAGCCACGGCGTTCTCCTCAGTGCGGGTCGGGTCGGTCATTGCGCCGCGAGCCAGTTGGCGATGCCGCCGACGGTGTCGGTGCACCCGCCGCAGCCCGTCGTCGCTCGCGTGGCCCGCGCCAGTGCGGGAGTGTCGGTGGCCCCGGCCTTCCAGGCTTCGATCAGCCGGCCCTTGGTCACGTTGTTGCAGCGGCAGATCACCGCCGCCGCGGGCAGGTCGCCGGGGCTGGCCGCGGGGGTGCTGCCGCTGGGCAGCGCGCGGCCGAGCAGGACGGCGAGCCGGTCTTCCGGCAGCGGCGTCCCGCGGTCGTGGAACTGGGTGATGGTCGCGGCCGCGTCGGGCAGGCCGAGCAGGATCGCCCCGGTCACGCGGTTTTCGCGGACGACGAGCTTGCCGTACCGGCCGCCGGTGGGGTCGTTGAACGTCAGCACCTCGGCGCCGCCGTCGGACGCTTCGAGCTGCGTCTCGCCCAGCGCGGCGAGGTCGATGCCGCGGGCCTTGAGCCGGGTGACCGCCGTCGTGCCGCGGTAGCGGGCGGCGGCGTTGGTGCCGGTCAGGACGTCGGCGAGGACCTCGGCCTGCTCCCAGGCGGGCTGGATCAGCCCGGCCGGGGCGCCGGGGTGGCGGGCGCAGTCGCCGAGGGCGTGGATGCGGCCGTCGCTGGTGCGCAGGACGTCGTCGACGAGGATCCCCATGTCGACGTCGAGGCCGGCTTCGGCGGCCAGGCTCGTCTCGGCGCGGACACCGGCGGCGACCACGACCAGGTCGGCCGGGACGAGGCTGCCGTCGTCGAGCTTGAGCCCGTCGCCGGGCAGGTAGCGGGCGGCGGTGGCGCCGAACCGGAACGTCACGCCCATGCCGGTCAGCTGGCGGGCGAGCACGTGCCCGGCGGCCGGGTCGAGCTGGCGTTCCATGACGTGGCCGAGCGGGTGCACGACGGTCACCTGGTTGCCGCGCCCGGCCAGGCCGCGGGCGGCTTCGAGGCCGAGCAGGCCGCCGCCGAGCACCGCGACCGGCGCGCCGAAGCGGGCGGCGTCGAGGATCTTGGCGCAGTCGTCGAGACTGCGGAAGGCAACCACGCCGGGTCCGGCTTCGAGGCCCTCCACCGGCGGGATCCACGGGTTGGCGCCGGTGGCGAGGACCAGGGCGTCGTAGTCGACGGCGGAGCCGTCGGCCAGCTCGACACAGCGCTTCTCGCGGTCGATGCGGCCGACGTCGACACCGAGCCGCAGGTCGATGTTGTGCCGCTGCGCCCATTCGTCGTCGTGCAGGCGGACGCTCTCGGCGCTCATCCCGCCGGCGACGACGGCGGACAGCAGCACCCGGTTGTAGGCGGCGTGCTTTTCGGCGCCGAGGACGGTCAGCCGCACCCGCTCGGCGATCGGGTCGCGGCGGCGGATTTCGTCGGCGAGCCGGGCCCCGGCCATGCCGTAGCCGACGATGACGACTTCACGAGGGCTCACGCGGCACCATCCACTGTAGACAAGGACACGGCACACACCTTGAACTCCGGCATCCGGGAGACCGGGTCGAGCGCCGGGTTGGTGAACAGGTTGGCGCGCTGCTCACCCGGGAAGTGGAACGGCAGGAAGACGAGGTCGGGTTTCAACGACTGGACGAATCGCACTTTTGCCACGGTTTCGCCGCGACGCGACCGGACCAGCGCCCGATCGCCTTCTTCGAGCCCGGCACGCTTGGCGGTGTCCGGGTGGACCTCGACGAACGCCTCGGGGACGACCTCGTTGAGCTCGCTGATCAGCCGCGTCTGCGTGCCCGACTGGTAGTGCTGCAGCACGCGGCCGGTGGTGGCCTGCAACGGGAATTCGTCGTCCGGCAGCTCGGCCGGACCGGTGTGCTCGACCGGCACGAACCGCGCGCGGCCGTCCGGGTGGGCGAACGTGTCGAGGAACATCCGCGGCGTACCGGGGTGGTCGCTCTCCGGCACCGGCCAGTGCAGGGCCTCACCGTCGCGCAGCCGGTCGTAGCTGACGCCGGAGTAGTCGGCGATGCCGCCCTTCGACGCGATCCGCAGCTCCTCGAACACCGTCTCGGCGTCGGCCGGGAACCGGCCGTCCGGCTGGCCGAGCCGCCCGGCGAGTCCGCTGAGGACGTCCAAATCGGACCGGACACCCGGCGGCGGTGTCAACGCCCGGCGCCGCAGCAGGATCCGGCCTTCGAGGTTGGTGAGCGTGCCGTCCTCTTCGGCCCACTGCGTGACCGGCAGGACGACGTCGGCGAGCGCCGCGGTTTCCGACAGCACGAAGTCGGCGACGACCAGGAAGTCCAGCGACGTCAGGCGGTCCTGGACACGCTGCGAGCGCGGCGCCGAGACGACCACGTTGCTGCCGAAGACCATCAGTGCCTTCGGGCCGTCCTCCTGGCCGAGCGCGTCGAGCAGTTCGGTCGCCGAGCGGCCGGGGCCGGGCAGGCTGTCCGCGTCGACGCCCCAGACGCCGGCGACGTACTCGCGTGCGACGGGGTCGTCGAGCTTGCGGTAGCCGGGCAGCTGGTCGGCCTTCTGGCCGTGCTCGCGGCCGCCCTGGCCGTTGCCCTGGCCGGTGAGGCAGCCGTAGCCGGAACCCTGGCGACCGGGCAGGCCGAGGGCCAGCGCGAGGTTGATCCAGGCGCCGACGGTCGCGGTGCCGGTGGCGTGCTGCTCGGTGCCGCGCGCGGTGAGGACGTAGGCGTTGCGGGCGTTGGCGAGCTTCTCGGCGGCGAGTCGCATGTCGGCGGCCGAGACACCGGTGACGCGCTCGGCACGCTCCGGCCACCAGCTCGCGGCGATCCGCCACATCTCGGCGAAGCCGCTCGTCCGGTCGTCCACATAGGACCAATCGAGGTGGCCGCCTTCGACGACGGCGTGCAGGATGCCCAGCGCCAGCGCGAGGTCCGTGCCGGGCGCGGGGGCCAGGTGCAGACTGGCCAGCTCGGCGGTCGGGGTGCGCCGCGGGTCGACGACGATCAGGTCGCTGCCGCGCAGGTGCTGGGTGAACGGCGGCATCGTCTCGGCCGGGTTCGCCCCGGCCAGCAGCACGACGTCGGCGTCCTTGAGGTCGGTGACGGGGAACGGCATCCCCCGGTCGGCCCCGAACGCCTTCATCCCCGCGGCGGCGGCCGACGACATGCACCACCGGCCGTTGTAGTCGATCTGCGAGGTACCGAGCGCGACCCGGGCGAACTTGCCCAGCAGGTACGCCTTTTCGTTGGTCAGCCCGCCGCCGCCGAAGATCGCGACCCCGTCCGGACCGTGTGCGTCCTGGATTTCGGCCAGCTTGCGGGCGACGTAGTCGAGGGCGAAGTCCCAGCTGACCGGCTCGAGTGCACCGTTCACGCGCAGCATCGGCGTGGTCAGCCGCTTCGGGCTGGTGAGGAGCGAGCCGGACGTCCAGCCCTTCTGGCACAGGCCGCCGGCGTTGACCGGGAAGTCCCGCGGCGTGACGCGGGTGCCGTCGAGGCTCATCCCGCACTGCAGGGCGCAGTACGGGCAGTGGGTGTCGACCTGCGGCATCGGGCACCTCCTCGGCGTTTCGGGCTTGCCCTGACGCTAAGGAGGCCTTGTTAACCGGATTCGACCGAATGTTTCAGGCAGTTGACATTACGGCTGTGTGTCCGGCGGTCAGCCGGTGAGATCGCTGTCCACCTGGCGGGAGTGCGGAGGTCAGCGCCGCATTGCCGGGATGACCCGTGGGCTTTGCGATGTGGGTCACAAGACGCCGGACACCTCGCGCGCCGCCGCGCGCAGGCCGTCCAACGATGCCTGCGTCGAGCGGGGGTTCAGTGCGTTCGACGCCAGTCGGAACAACACCGCGCGCAGCAGCAGCTGTGGCCACTCCGGCAGGTGCGCCCAGCGTTCCAGCAGGTCGCGGCCCGCTCCGCCCCATGCGAGCGCGTCCACCGCGACGATTGCCGCGCCGTACTCGCCCGGGCGGTAGTACGGCACGAAGTCGACCAGACCCGGGCCGGCATCGCCGTCGAACAGCAGGCCCGCCAGCAGCTCGCCGTGGGCCACCTGTGCTGGGAGGCCGATCGGCCGGCGCGCGCCGGCGAGGACCTCGAACCAGCGGCCGCCCTTCGTCTCCTCCAGGGGGACCTCGAATTCCTCCCACGCCACGCGGTCGGCCACCGCGTCGACGTCCTTGCGGGCGTCGAGGAAGTCCGGCCGGGGCAGGCCCACCGTCGCGCGGTGCAGCTTGACCGCCGCCAGCACCGAGGCGTCGCCGCGGTGCTCCGGCGTGCCGGGGATGAACCTGGATGCCGTCCAGCCGCCGACGATCCAGCGGCCGTCCGTCGAGCGGGCCGGCTTGCCGACCCGCAAGTCCGGCTCGCGGACGTAGTCGAGCGCGTGCGCGGTCCACAGCGTCCGGACCTTGTCCGTGACCGGCTTGAGCACGAGGTCGCCGACGCGCCACGCCGTCGAGTCCGGCAGCCGCTCGGCGACGCCGGCGGGGCCGCCGAAGGCCGCGCAGACGTGCGCCGGAGGACGTTCGAGGGTTGACCGCACGAGCGTGACGTTACCCGGCCGGGGGGTTCCACGAATGAGAAGACGCGCTGCTCACACACGGTTTCCCGGCCGGGCGAACACCCACTGTCAGTAGGTCGGCAGGCTCGGGTCGATCTGCTTCGCCCAGGCGAGCACGCCGCCGCCGAGGTGCGTCGCGTCCTTGAAACCGGCCGCGTGCAGGGCGGCGAGGGCCTCGGCGGACCGGGCACCCGACTTGCAGTGCAGGACGATCGGCTTGTCCTGCGGCAGCTCGGCCAGCGCCTCACCCGAAAGGATCCGGTCCTTCGGGATCAGCGTTGCGCCCTTGATGTTGACGATCTCGTACTCGTGCAACTCGCGGACGTCGATCAGCGCGAAATTCTCGCCGCTGTCGAACTTGGCCTTGAGCTCCGCCGGCGTGATCGTGCTGCCCGACGCGGCCGAAGCAGCCTCGTCGGACACGACCCCGCAGAACGCCTCGTAGTCGATCAGCTCGGTGATCTTCGGCGTGTCCGGGTCCTTGCGGATCTTGACCTCGCGGTACTTCATCTCCAGCGCGTCGTAGCTGATCAGCCGCCCGAGCAGGGTCTCGCCGATGCCGGTGATGAGCTTGATCGCCTCGGTCACCATGATCGAGCCGATGGACGCGCACAGCACGCCCAGCACGCCACCCTCGGCGCAGGAGGGGACCATGCCCGGGGGCGGCGGCTCCGGGTAGAGGTCGCGGTAGTTGAGGCCCTTGCCGTTCGGCGCGTCCTCCCAGAACACGCTGACCTGGCCTTCGAACCGGAAGATCGAGCCCCAGACGTACGGCTTGCCCAGCAGCACCGCGGCGTCGTTCACCAGGTAGCGCGTGGCGAAGTTGTCGGTGCCGTCGACGATCAGGTCGTACTGCCCGAAGATCTCCAGCGCGTTCGAGGAGTCCAGCCGGTCGGTGTGCAGGTGCACCTTGACCAGCGGGTTGATCTCCGCGATCGACTCCTGCGCGGACGCGGCCTTGAGCTTGCCGACGTCGGACTGGCCGTGGATGACCTGGCGCTGCAGGTTCGACTCGTCCACGACGTCGAAGTCGACGATGCCGAGCGTGCCGACCCCGGCGGCGGCCAGGTACAGCAGCGCGGGGCTGCCGAGGCCGCCGGCCCCGATCACCAGGACCTTCGCGTTCTTCAGCCGCTTCTGCCCGTTCACCCCGACGTCGGGGATGATCAGGTGACGGCTGTACCGGGCCACCTCTTCCTTGGTGAGCTCGGCAGCCGGCTCGACGAGCGGCGGCAGTGCTGACATGGGTCCTCCATCTCGCGCGCGTATCGCGTCCATCCCACTATGCACAACGCGCGCAGGCAAATAAGCCTTCCCGGTTCCACATTGCGGGACAGCGCTACTGCTGCGGCTGCGGGGTGGGGTTCGGCCAGGAGTTCGTCTTGCAGATGCGGCCGTCCTTGGCCACCTTGCCCTTGTCGCCGCCGGGGATGTCGTTGAGCATCGACACGTAGTCGTCGGAGACGCCGAACGACTGCTGCATCATCACCGGCGCCGGCTGGTCGGTGCCGGGGCAGCCGACGTGCTGGTTGCCCAGGGCGTGCCCGACCTCGTGGTTGATGGCGTACTGCCGGTACCCGGTCATGTCGGGGCCGTACGCCTTGGCGCCGCGCACCCAGCGGGCCAGGTTGATCAGCACCCGGCCGAGGCTCTTGCGGTAGCAGGAGGCTTCGAACTTGATCTGGAACCCGCAGGCGTTCGGCCGGTGGGTGGTCTCCGGCGTGGTGAGGCTCACCCTGAACGACGGGTTCGGGAAGTTGACGTCCACCCGCTGGAACGCGATCTTGCCGTCCCAGGTCCAGCCCTGGGTGGGGTTCGACAGCGTGCCCTGGACGGCCGTGGCGAAGGCGTCGTCACCGGCGTAGCTCGCCGGGTCGATGCCGTCCTCGACCTCGACGGTGTAGGTGTACAGCTTCCCGTTGCCGATCTTCGGGCCGGTGCCCGGAACGACGTGCCACTTGCCCGCGCCCGCCTGCGTGAACGGGATGCCCTCCGGCAGGTCCGCGGTCGGCACCTTGAGGTCGACCGGGGTGGCTGGGTTCTCCGGGATGGGCTGCTCGCCGTTGCCGTCGATGGCGCCGCCGGAGCCGTCGCCGCCCGCCGGGTCGACGCCGGTCGCGGACTCGCCGGCCCCCTGCTCGGCGATCGGCTGGGCCGGGCTGTTGGCCGTGTTGACCACGACGAGCACGGTCAGCACGACCAGGATCGGCAGGGCGTAGACGCGCCAGCCGTAGGTCTTCGTCAGCTTCGCGATGCCCGACTTCGACGGCTCCTCGGCCGGCTCCTTCGGCCGCGGCTCGACCTTCGGCTTCCAGGACGCGCTCAGCGGCTCGGCGCTGGTCCGGCGACCGCCGGGGCGGTAGCGGTCCTCGTCGACGCGCTGCGCCGGCGCCTTGGCCGGGCGGTACTGGCCGGTGCGGGGGTGGTCCTCGGCGTCCGGCGTCCGGCGGGCCGACGCGCGGTGCGGCGTCCGCCGATCTTCGCCTCGCGCGTCCTGCTTCACCCGGTCCACCGCACCAGAGTGCCACAGCGCCACCGAACCGTTATCGGCGACTGGCGCATCATCGGGTGAACCCGCCGTCACCCGATCGGCCTACCAAGTGCCCGCTTCGACGTGCTCCCACATGCCCAGGACGGCCTTCGCGACGACGACCGGGCGCTCCATCTGCGCCACGTGCCCGGTCCGCGGGAGCACCAGCAACCGGGCCCGCGGGATCGCCCGCGCGGTCCGCGCGGCGCGCTTCACCGAGATGACGCGGTCCTGCCGGCCCCAGACGACCAGCGTCGGCGCCTTGACGAGCGGCGCGACCGACCACAGCGACGCCTTCCCCAGCGTCGACCACGCCCGGAAGATCGCGAACGTGCTGCGCGCCATCGCGGGCGCGGCCCAGGCGAATCCGGCGCGGGCGCCGTGTTCCTCGGTCAGCTCGTCGAGCCGGCTCTGCGGGAACCGCGACGGATCGGCGAAGCACAGCTTGATGACCTGCGCGGCGCGTTCCCGCGGTCCGAGCGCGGCCAGCTGGGCCCGCACGCGCGCGCCGACCAGCGGCAGGTAGGCGAACGCCATCCGCGGGTCCGACAGCCGCCGCGGGTCGAGACGCAGGTCCGGCACCGCCGGCGAGATCAGCGTCAGCGTCTTGACCAGCTCCGGCTTCTGGGCCGCGACCAGCAGCGCGATCGCGCCGCCCATCGAGTTGCCGAACAGGTGCACCGGCCCGCCGACGGCCTCGATGTGCCTCACGACGACGTCGGCGTGCGCCTGGAGCGTGAAGTCGAAGCCTTCTTCGGGTTCGGAGTAGCCGAAGCCGGGCAGGTCGATCGCCGTGCCGCCGGCGACGGGGGCGAGCAGCGCGGCCAGGTCGGTCCAGTTCGTCGACGAGCCGCCGAGGCCGTGGACGTAGACGGCGGGCACGCCGTCCGGGCCCGGCGTGCGGCGGACGTGGAGCCGGGCGGTGCCGGCCTCTTCGAAGGCCGCAGGCCACGGCGGTGGGACCGGGTCGAGCGAAGGCAACGCCCTGGTCGAGAGCGGCACGTGGGTCAGCGGCGGCCGCGCCGGAGCGGGGGTGTTCACAGGTCCAGAATGCCCGACCCGTGGCACGGCATACATACCGGCGAGTAATCTTCAGGGCGACTTCACGCGGTGGCGACCCCGCCCGTCGAAGAAGCGATGACGGGAGGACGAGCATGACGGAGATGACGCGGGTGCAGCAACGTGGGGTGCGGCTGCCCCGGACCGAGCGCCGGGCCCAGCTCCTCGCCGCGGCGCAGCGGGTCTTCGCCGAGAACGGCTACCACGCCGCCGCGATGGACGAGATCGCCGAGGTCGCGGGCGTGTCGAAGCCCGTGCTGTACCAGCACTTCCCCGGCAAGCTCGATCTGTACATCGCGCTGCTGGAGAGCCACGTCGACGAGCTGGTCAAGCGCGTGCAGACGGCACTGGACTCGACCACGGAGAACCGCCAGCGCGTCCCGGCGACGGTCGGGGCGTTCTTCGACTTCGTCAGCAACGACGCGGGCGCGTTCCGGATGGTGTTCGAGTCGGACCTGCGCGGCGAGCCGGCGGTCCAGGAAGCGGTCGACCGGGCGACGACGGCGAGCGTGGACGCGATCACCGAGACGATCACGGCGGACGCGGGCCTCGACGAGGACAAGGCACGGCTGCTGGCGGTCGGGCTGGTCGGGATGAGCCAGGTCAGCGCGCGGTTCTGGCTGGCCCACCACCAGTCGATGAGCCGCGAGGAAGCGGTTGCGCTGACGGCCAACCTGGCCTGGCGCGGCATCGGCGGCGGCTTCCCCCTCAAGGACTCCTGACCCCGCCGAGGCGGCACTTTCACGTGAAAGTGCCGCCTTGGCGCCGCCTTGGTCAGCGGACGGCGGCCTTGGTGCCGCCTCGGGGTCAGCGGGCGGCGGCGCGGACCAGCGCGGAAATCCGGCGGGCCACCTCGAACGGGCGCTCCTGCGGCAGCATGTGGCCGGCGCCCGGGTAGCGCACGAACTCCGCGTGCGGCAGCTCGTCCGCGATCACCTTGGCGTGCGCCAGCGGGCACAGCCGGTCCTTCTCCCCCGCCAGGACCACCGACGGCACGTCGCACAACGCGCCCAGGCCGCCGACGCCGCGGTGGGCCGCGATCGCGTCCAGGAACCTCCCGGCGCTCGCCGGGTGTGCGGCCAGCAGCTGCTCGACGACGCTGTCCACCTGCGCACGTCCGGGGCGAACGCCGAACACGAGCCGCCGGGCGCCCGAGCGGACCAGGCCCGGCCGCAGCCGGAGCGTGTCCGACCGCAACCCGGCCAGCAGCTTCGCCACCCGCGGCTCGAACCGCGTCACGCTCCGGCCGACCAGGCCCGGGAACCCCAGCGTCAGCTGGTCCATGTCCCCCGACGACGTCGCCACGAACGCCGCGCCCGCCAGCCGGGACGAGACCAGCTGCGGGTGCCGCTCGGCGAGCACCATCAGCGTCATGCCGCCCATCGAGTGCCCGGCCAGCACCAGCGGCCCTTCCGGGACGCGGCCGGCGATCACCTCGGCCAGGTCGTCGGCCAGCCGGGCGATCGTGGCGCCACCGGGCCGGGCGGGCGCCGAGCCGCCGTGGCCGCGCAGGTCGTAGCGCAGCACGCGCAGGCCGGGGTCGAGGTGCGGCAGCACGAAGTCCCACGTCCGGTGGTCCTGCGTCCAGCCGTGGACGAGCACCAGCGTCACGGCGGAGTCCGCGGGCCCCGAGGTCACGACGTTCAGCGCGGCGCCGTCGCTCGCCACGAACCGCTGCCCGGGCGAGAGGACGGCGGTCATCGGGCCGCCGGGAGCAGGAACGACTTGCGCCAGAAGTACTTCCCGGGCAGCCCGACCAGGCCGGACTCCTGCAGGAACGGCATGATCTTCTCCCCGGCCCAGGCGATCGTCCCCTGCCAGTGCGGGTTGTTCAGCGCCGCCTCGACGCCGTCGCGTGGGCGGATGCCGACCGCTTTGTAGACGTTCGGGTTGATGAACGCCCGCGTCACGAAGTACGAGATGACCGCGATGATGAACTGCTGGTAGGCGATTTCGGCCTTCGACAGCTTCGCCATCCCGCGCGTGACCTCTTCGCGGGCGAAGGTGACGTGCCGGGCCTCTTCGAGGACGTGGATCCGGTTCACCATCCGGACCAGCGGCTGCACGCCTTCGTCGTTCATCTGCTCGCGCTGCAGCCGGTCCAGGACCTCCTCGGCGACCAGGATCGCGCCGTAGCGCGCCGGGCCGTAGGAGATCGTCGGCATCAGCTTCGCGAGCTTTCGCAGCCACGGCACCGGGCCGTAGGCGGGGCAGCCGATCCGCGACGCCATCCGCGCGAACATCGTCGAGTGCCGGCATTCGTCGGCGATTTCGGTGAGCGCGAACTGGGCGTGCGCGGATGTCGGGTCCTGCTCGTAGACCTCCTTGAGCAGCATCTGCATCAGCAGGATCTCGAACCACAGCCCGGTGGTCGCGACGCTCGCGACCTCGTGCTTGCCCAGCTCGATGCGCTGTTCCGGAGTCAGCTTTTCCCAGAGTTCGGTGCCGTAGAGCGACGAGCGCTCGTCGAGGATGAACCGCTTGCCCTCGACCAGCGGCGCGGTCCAATCGATGTCGACGTCGGGGTCGTAGAACTTGTTCGCCGACGACTTCAGCAGGCGGTCCGCGGTCTTTTCGCGGTCCGGTTCCTTCAGCGTCCGCGTCATTGCCGACACCCCTTCCGGATGTGTAACTTGAGGTAACAGTTACCTGTGCGTAGCATGACCCTCGTGATCGAACGTGTCAAGCGCACCAAGCAGCCCGGAAAGCCCTCCCGCGGCGAGGAGGCGACCGGCGACGCCCGGCGCGACCGCTGGCGCAAGCACCGGATCGCCCGGCGCAAGGAGTTCGTCGAAGCGGCGCTGCGGGCCCTCGACACGCACGGCCCGGACCTCGGCATGGAGGACGTCGCCGCGGAGGCCGGCGTCACGAAACCGGTGCTGTACCGGCACTTCGACGACAAGGCCGACCTGTACGTGGCGCTCGGCCAGCGCGGCACGGAGATCCTCTTCGAGCGGCTGATCCCGGCGATCAACGCCGAACTCGCGCCGGTGCCGCGGATCCGGATGGCCCTCGACGCGTTCTTCACCGTGATCGAGGAGCACCCGAACCTGTACCGGCTGCTGGCGCACGGGCGGCCGGAGAAGCCGGTGTCGTCGGACGTCGTGGCCGAGGACAAGGAACTGATCGCGTCGGCGCTGACCGCGCTGCTCGGCGACTACATGCGGATGTTCACCATGGACTCCGGCGCGGCCGAGCCGTGGGCGCACGGCATCGTCGGCATGGTCCAGAACACCGGCGAGTGGTGGCTGGCCCGCCGGTCGATGAGCCGCGACGCGGTCGTGGAGTACCTGACCCAGATCATCTGGGCGGCGATCGACGGGCTGACCCGCCAGAACGGCGTGGTCATCGACCCGAACCAGCCCCTGGAAGCCAACAAGGTGGTCCAGCTGGGCCGCGCCGCGGAGTCGTTGGAGGAAACATCATGAGCGAGCACGACGAAGACGGCTACAGCGGTCCGGCCACGCTGGAGCTGGACGGCGTTTCCGTACCGGTGACGGTCGAGCTGCGCGGCTACTTCCAGCCGATCGACGGCTACTACCGCTGGTACGGCCGGGTGGCGGTGAACGAGGAGCTGACCAAGCTGGCGGGCGGCAAGAAGAAGGCCGTCTCGATCCAGGCGGGCGAGCACTCGGCGACCGGGGAGCTTGCGGACCCGGACCCGTGGGGCCGGTACCGGATCACGGGCACGAGCACACCGCCGTTCCACGTCCCCACGACCCTGGAAGAGCTGAACGCCTGAGGTCAGGGCAGGCGCGGGCCCGGCAGTTCCACGCCGGGCAGCAGGCCGTTCACGATGTCCGTGGCCCGCCACTTCGGCACGGTCAGCCGGACCGCCGTGACCGGTGCGCCCAGGAACGCCGCGGCCTCCGGGACCTTGGCGACGAGCAGCTCGCGCACCCGCGCGTCCTCGTCACCGCCGACGAGCTCGGCGAACGCCTGGGCCTGCAGGAACGGCTGCATCGGCGAGCCCGTCGAGACGACGACCGAGACCACCGGGTTCTCCCGGATCGCGGCCAGCGTCCGGCCGCGGTCCTCGAGCACGAGGTCCAGGGTGAACTCGCCGCGTTCGGCGAAGTAGACCCCGCCGACCCACGGCCCGGTGCTGCCCGAAGTGGCGAGGAACAGCGACTTGTGCGCGGCGAGGGTGTTCCGCACGAGATCCGCGACGGCGGCCGGTTCGAGAGTGGTCACCGGCCGAAGCTAGGCGGCGGAAAAGCGACACTCCAAGCAGAACACCACGATCCGGTGAAACCGCCGGGCACGCGAAAGCCACCCCGGGAACCCGTCCCGAGGTGGCTCTTGCGGGCTACGAGTCAGTCGCCGACGCCGAAGCCGACCTTGCGGACGTCCGAGGGGGCGATCTCGACGTACGCGATGCGGTCGGAGGGGACGATGTACTTGCGCCCCTTCTCGTCGTTGATGCGGAAGAGCCCGTCACCGGCCGTCAGGGCCTCGGCGACCAGCTTCTCCACCTCTTCGGGAGACTGGCCACTGGACACCACCAGCTCGCGCGGCGTGTCCTTGATGCCGATCTTGACCTCCACGTGGGACCTCCGCTGGAAATTCGTAAGGGATGTGCCGGCCAAGGCTAACCGAACCGGCTCGTTCCGGTGGCGCATGTCCGCGCCCGACCGCGTCGTCACTTCCGGGTACTCCATCGGGTTCAGCCCAGGCCGAGCGCCTGCATGCGCTTGGTGTGCCCCTGTTGCAACCGCCGGAACAGCGCCGCAATTCCGGAGAGGTCGCCCGAGCCGGCGATGATGAGCTCCGCCAGCCCGTCGCGCTCGGCGACGACGTACTGGGCCTGGGTCAGCGCCTCGCCGAGCAGCCGGCGCCCCCACAGGGCGAGCTTGTCGCGGGTCTTGGGGTCCGCCTCGATGCCGGCCGCGACCTCGCGTTCGGCGAACGCCGAGTGGCCGGTGTCGGCCAGCACGGTCAGCACCAGGTCCTTGGTCTCCGGGTCGAGCCAGCTGGCGATCTCCCGGTACAGGTCGGCGGCCAGCCCGTCGCCCACGTAGGCCTTGACCAGCGACTCCAGGTACGACTTCGGGGGCGTCGAGGCGTGCCAGGCGTCGACCTGGGCCACGAACGGCGCCATCGCGTCCTCGATCTTGACGTCCTGGGCGGCCAGGTGCTGGGCGAGCAGGCCGTAGTGACCGATCTCGGCGGCCGCCATGGTCGCCAGCGCGGCGCGGCCGGTCAGCGTGGGCGCGCTGCGCGCGTCCTCCGCCAGCCGGTCGAACGCGGACAGTTCGAGGTAGGCGATCACACCCAGAAGGTCGACTACGCCCTCGGACATCTCTTTCGGCTCGGTCACCGGGGCAGGGTATCGCCGAAGCACCCGGGCGTGTCGGGACGAGACCGATCACACTGGTTCCGGCGCGGCGGGTACTGTCGAAAAACGGCTGACCAGGTACACTGGCGTCCGATATCAAGCTTCCGTACGCCATACCGGCGTCGGGAACAGGCAGGTCACGTGGCCTGCCGACGTACTGCAATGTGCGTGCACGCCTCTTCCGGCATTCCCGGGGCGGACCGGTTCCGCGCTTGAAAACCAGCGCCAGGGACCAGGGTTTACTCCCGGTCGAGTGTCGAGCGGACCCACGGCTGTGCGCGCTGGTCACGAGAGAGGCGATCACCCTGACCGCAGAAATTCCCACAACCGAACAGACCCCCGCCGTCGCGCTGGAGCACAGCGAGACCGGCCCGGCCGCGCTCGACACCTCGCACCCGCTCCAGGCGGGCGTCGAGGTCGAGCCCGAAGCCCCGACCTTCGCGTCCTTCGGCGTCAAGCCGGAGATCGTCAAGGCCCTCGGCGAGGCCGGCATCGAGCGGACGTTCGCCATCCAGGCGCTCACCCTGCCCCTGGCCATGGCCGGCGACGACCTCATCGGCCAGGCCCGCACCGGCATGGGCAAGACCCTCGGCTTCGGCGTCCCGCTGCTGCACCGCGTGCAGGTCCCCGGCGACGGCACCCCGCAGGTGCTCGTCGTGGTCCCGACCCGCGAGCTGTGCATCCAGGTCGCGAACGACCTCAAGGGCGCCGGCAAGCACCTCGGCATCCGCACCCTGGCCATCTACGGCGGCCGTCCGTACGAGCCGCAGATCGAGGCGCTCCGCAAGGGCATCGACGTCGTGATCGGCACCCCGGGCCGCCTGCTCGACCTGGCCGAGCAGCAGCACCTGGTGCTGGGCAAGGTCCGCGGCCTGGTGCTCGACGAGGCCGACGAGATGCTCGACCTGGGCTTCCTGCCCGACATCGAGCGCATCCTCCGGATGGTGCCGGACGAGCGGCAGACCATGCTGTTCTCGGCCACCATGCCCGGCCCGATCATCACGCTGGCCCGCACGTTCCTGAAGCAGCCGACGCACATCCGCGCCGAAGAGAACGACGCGAGCGCCATCCACGAGCGCACCACCCAGTTCGTCTACCGGGCGCACTCGATGGACAAGCCCGAGGTCATCGCCCGCGTCCTGCAGGCGAAGGACCGCGGCCTCACGATGATCTTCAGCCGCACCAAGCGCACCGCGCAGAAGGTGGCCGACGACCTGGTCGAGCGCGGCTTCGCGGCCGCCGCCGTGCACGGCGACCTGGGCCAGGGCGCCCGCGAGCAGGCGCTGCGCGCGTTCCGCTCCGGCAAGGTCGACGTGCTGGTCGCCACCGACGTCGCGGCCCGCGGCATCGACATCGACGACGTCACGCACGTGATCAACTACCAGTGCCCGGACGACGAGAAGACCTACGTCCACCGCATCGGCCGCACCGGCCGCGCGGGCCGGACCGGCGTCGCCGTCACCCTGGTCGACTGGGACGAAGAGCCGCGCTGGAAGCTGATCTCGGACACCCTCGGCCTCGACAAGCCGGAGCCGGTGGAGACGTACTCGTCGTCGCCGCACCTGTTCGAGGACCTGGGCATCCCCGAGGGCACGAAGGGCCGGCTGCCGCTGGCCAACCGCACCCGCGCGGGCCTGGCCGCCGAGGAGGAAGAGGACCTGGGCGGCAAGAAGCGCGGCCGTCGTCGCGACGAGCCCGCCTCGGAAGAAGCCCCGCGCAAGCGCGCCCGGAGCCCGCGCAAGCGGACCCGCGGCGGCTCGCGGTCGGCCGAAGCGATCGAGGCGGCGGACAACGCGGCCGCTTCCGGTGCTTCGGAGGAGGCGCCGGCTTCGGAAGCCCGCACCCGGACGCGCCGGCGCACCCGCACCGGCAACGCCCCGGAGGCGACCGGTCCGGCCGTCGAGAAGGAGGCCGGCGAGAACGCCGAGCGCCCGGCTCGCCGACGCCGCCGTCGCCGTCCGGCCGCCACGTCTGATACACCTGCGTCGGCAGACTGAGGCTTCTCCATCGGGGGTCGGGTACGTGAGCGACGGCGAAAAGGCGGCTGAAGAGCCGGCTGCCTACGGGTCCGAGGACGTACTCGAGGACGCTCCGGAGAGCACGCCGCCCGCCCCGCGGGTCAAGGCACGGCGTTCGCCGTGGAACCGCGGGCGGGATCGGCTGGTCGCGGCGCTGATCGCGGTCGGGGTGGTGGCCGTCGCGCTGGTCATCGGCGTGACCAGCGACAGCGCGGCCACCGACCGGACGGAGGCGGGGCCGCCCCCGCCGTTGCCCGCGGCCCCGGACAAGGTGCCGGGGTCGGTGGCGGAGATCTGGAGCGCGCCCAGCGGCGTGACGCCGGTCCCGGTGGTGGCGGGCGACTCGGTCGCCACCGCGGACGGCGGCGAGGTCGCCGTCCGCGACCCGCTCACCGGCCAGATCCGCTGGCACTACTCGCGTGACCTGCCGTTGTGCACCCTGGACTCGGTGTGGGGGCGGCTGAACGCCGTCTACCACAAGTCGCGGAACTGCAGCGAGGTCACGCAGCTGGACCCGGCCACGGGCCGGATCACGGCCCAGCGCAACGGCAACGCGGAGCTGGGCACCCAGCTGGTCGACGACGGCTCCCACGTGACGGCCACGGGCAAGACCCTCCTCACGACCTGGCGCGACGACCTGGTGCAGAGCGCCGAGTACGGCCAGGTCCCGGCCCTGGTCAACGCGGGCAAGCAGCCGCGCACGGGCTGCACGTACGGCACGGTGGCGACGGCGTCGGGCAAGGTCGGCGTGATCGAGCGCTGCCCGGGCGACCCGGCGGACCGCCTGACGGTGTACAAGGCGGCGCCGGAGAAGGACGACGAGCCGCAGGTGGCGTTCAGTTCGGTGCTGGCGGGCAAGCGAGCCCGCGTGGTGGCGATGTCGGGCGACCTGACGGCGGTGGCCCTCCCGGACCAGAAGCTCCTGGTGGTCTACAACGGCGACGGAACCCAGCGGGCGGCGTACCCCCTGGACGTCCCGGCGGCCGACCTGGCGGCCGACCCGCCGACGGGAGCCGAAGCAACCACCCAGACGGCGGCGAACCTGTACTGGTTCAGCGGCTCGAAGGTGGTGGCGCTGTCCCGCGACGACCTGGCGCCGCGCTGGACGTTGAGCAGCGCGTTGGGCCCGGGAGCGACGTTCGCGCAGCAGCTGGTGATCCCGATCAAGGGCGGCCTGGCGGTCCTGAACGAGACCGACGGATCGACGGTCCGGACGGTCGGGGTGGACCGCCGCGGGTACACGGGGATGGTCCGGTTGGCGGCGGCGGGTCCGGTACTGCTGGAGCAACGCGGCGGGACACTGGCGGCGCTGAAGTAGCGCTGGCCCGTGATGCCCCCCGAATCACGCGAGATGCCCGCCTGATCACGCGAGTTCCGCCCCCAATCACGCGAGTTCCGGCCTTGGTCACGCGAGACTCGGCCCCGATCACGCGAGATCCGGTTCCGGCCACGCGAGATCCGGCCTTGATCACGCGAGTTCCGGTTCCGGTCACGCGGTTGGGGTGGCCCGGCGGGCGGGAAGAGGCTTTTCGCGTGATCGCCGGGGCATCGCTCGCGATCAGAGGGGCATCTCGCGTGATTGGGCGGGCATCACTCGTGATTGCGGGGTAGCTCGCGATCGGGGTCAGGTGAGCCAGAAGAGAACCAGCGCGGAGACCGTGAACAGCACCACCGCCACGCCGGCTCCCAGGGCGGCGGGCCCGTTGCGGCGGTCGGCGACCCGCTGAGCCAGCAGGGCCAGCACTGCGGCCACCGGGTGGCCGATCAGCAGGGTCGGGCCGGGGCCCGGCGCGCCCGTGAACAGGCAGATGCCCGCCACCGCCAGCACGCCGACCGCGAGGACCGCGAGGCCGGCCGCCAGCGAGCCGGTGAACCCGCGCCACCAGCGACCGCCCGGCCGGGTAGCGGTGGGAGGGGCAGTGCCGTCCGGCTCGATCCGCTCGGGTTCGGCCCGCTCCTGGGGTGCGGTCTCCGCCGCAGCCTCGGCGAGGGGCGCAGCCGCCGCCTCGCCAGGCTTGGTCCCCCCAGCCTCGGCAAGGAGCGCAGCCGCCGCCTCGCCAGGCTTGGTCCCCGCAGCCTCGGCAAGGAGCGCAGCCGCCACCTGGCCAGGCTTGGTCCCCGCAGCCTCGGCAAGGAGCGCAGCCGCCGCCTCGCCAGGCTTGGTCCCCGCAGCCTCGGCAAGGAGCGCAGCCGCCACCTGGCCAGGTTCGGTGCGCGCCGCCGGTACGGCCGATGCTGAGCCGGCCTCGGCGCCCGAACCGTCCTGTCGGGTAGCGGCCGGAGGGGCAGCGCCGTCGAGGTCGGCCTCCTGCTCAGTGGTCCGTGCCGCTGGTACGGCCGAACCTGGGCCGGCGTCGGTCTGCGGTGTCTTGGGCTTTCCCTCCTGCGGGCTCCCTGCAGGCAGCGGGATCGTTGCCAGTTCGTCGGTGTCCGGTGAAGCCACGTTCCCTCCCGTTCAGGGCGCGAGCAGGTCCCACGGCTGCGCCGCCGGTGCTGCCTCCTGACCCGCCGCGCAGCTCGGCCGGAAGTCGCACCATGCGCAGCGGCGGTCTGGGCGGGGTGGGAACAGTGCGTCCTCGGCTCCGCCCGCCTCCAGGGTATCCGTGGCCAACCTCAAGTCGGAGGCGGTCTCTCCGGCGCGTTGGAGGTGCCTCTGCAGGCTCTCCGGCGTGTGCTCCGCCGCCGCTATCGTGCCTGTCGGGAGGTGGTGCAGCTCCACCGTTGTGCACGGCATCCGCAACGTGCGCGCCCCCGCCACCGCGTACAGCGCCAGTGCTTGCGACGCACGGGCCTCGTACTCGTCCGGTGGGCGCCGTCCCGTTTTGTAGTCCACGATGACCAGTGCGCCGTCGCGGGCGTCGATGCGGTCCGCGCGGCCCTCGATGATCATCGACGGCCGCTCGCCCGGTGTGGCGCTGACCGGGGCCGACACCCACCGCTCGAGCCCGACCGGGTCGTGCGAGACGTCGTTGTCCTCGACGTACTCCGCCACCCAGCCCTTGGCGCGCGCCCGGTAACGCGCCGCCTGCTCCTCGGTCTCGAAGCCCGCGTCCTTCCAGAACTCCGCCACCAAGGCCACCGCCCGCTGCGGCACGCGCTTGAGCACCGGCAGGTCGAACAGCGCCCGCAACGCGTTGTGCACCACCGCCCCGAGCGTGCTGTGCGCCCACGGCCCGGTGCGCTGCGGGGTCGGCCGCTGCAGGTACGCGAGGCGGTACCGGCGCGGGCAGTCGTCGAAGGTGGCCAGCCGCGCCGGCGAAACCTTCATGAGCCGCACTGGTTGCTCGACGCCGAAGTCGAAGCCCATCTGCTCCTTCACTCCGCCCACGCTACGCACCACCACCGACACTTTTTTCGGGGGTTCGGGTGGCGGAGCCCCCGACCTGGGGCGAAGCCCCGGATGTCACCGACACTTTCCGCGCGGGGCGACGCCGCCCCGCGCGGAAAGCCGGCTCACCGCACGACCAAAACCGTGTGCGTGCCACCGGAAACGGTCAGCGGGCCCGCCGCGCGCAGCGGACGCCCGTCCAGCAGCACCAGACGACCCGCAGGCACCGCCAGCGAGCCCGACGTCCCCCGCGGCGCGGAAACCGTCAGCGAGAACACCGAACCCTGCTGAGACCACGAAGCCGACAACGCACCCTTCGGCGTCGGCACCGCTCCTCGCGCCCACGAAACCGTCCCCGGGTGCGGCGCGACCGTCCAGGTCGCGAAGCCCGGCGACGTCGGCGAGACACCCAGCAGCTCGTTCGTCAGCGCCGGCACGACGCCGGTCGACCAGCCGTGCGCGGCCGAGGTGTACCCCTGCTCGTAGTGCGAACCGCCCTCGCCGATGCCCTCCCACGCCGTGATGCCCGGGTCGTGCGTGGCCATCCAGCCGTACATCCGCTTGATCTGGTCGATCGCCGACGCCGCCTGCCCGCTCCGGAACCGCGCCTGCAGCTCCGGGAACGACGTGAACGCGTACACGCGCTTCGTGCCGTCGCCCACCAGGGTGTCGTTGTCCATGAACGGGTTCCCGTACGGCAACGCACCCGCCGCGAGCCGCACCAACGCCGAAGCCGCCTGCGCGGGAGACGCGATACCAGCCAGAACCGCGTGGCTGTTGCCGTCCTGTCCGTGCCGCACCGCACCCGTCGCCGAGTCGAGGTACGCGCCGGCCGCCGGATCCCACAGATACTGGTTCACCGCCGTGGAGACGCCCGAAGCGCGCGAGAGCCACCGCTCCGCGTCGGCCGCGTGTCCCGTCGCCCGCGCCAGACCGGCAGCGCCCTGAAGCGCCCGGACGTACAACGCGTTGTAGTACGTCACTTCGCCCGTACGCGGCAGGAACGCGTAGTCGCCGTAGCCGCCGGTGCCGTTGAGCCCCTTCGCGAGCAACCCGCGCGAATCGGTGACCGACGGGTACCAGTTGTCGAGCGTCTTCACCAGGTGCGGGTAGTACGAAGACGCGTACGCGGTGTCGCCCGAGTAGAGGACGTAGTCCCAGCTCGACGTCACCCACCAGAGCGGATAGTCGAACAGCGGCAGCGTGTAGTCGTTGATCGACGCGGGCGGGATCCAGCCGTCTGCGCGCTGGTGGTCGGCCAGGTCGGCGAGCACGTTCCGAGCCGCCGTCCCGTCCTGGTGGGTCAGGTACTGGGTCAGGCCGGACACCGCGACGTCGCCGACGTACGGGTCACGGTCGCGCTTCGCGCCGTCGTGCAGCACCAGCTTCCCGTCCAGCGAAGGCGAGAACGCGCCGCGAGGGTCCACATCGGACTCGCGGAACGTGTCCATGCCGAGCTCGTTCGTGTAGGACGCCGCGTACCAGTAGCGGTTCAGCTCGGCGTCCGACGACTCGAACCAGCCGCGGTAGGTGTCCGGCGTGCCGAGGAACGGCGTGAAGCCGAGCGAGACGCCGCTGATCCGCACCTCACCGGACGGCTGGGTCAACGGCGCGTCCGAGGCCAGCGCGTCGAGGCTGATCCGCAGGTAGCGGAAGCCGCGCAGGCCGTCCGCGCACACCTGGGTGCCGGCCGCGCAGCCCTTCGTGTCCCGCCAGGCCGTCGGGGTCGTGGGCACGGCGATCTGGTCGCTGCCCGGGCCGCCCGAGAAGTCCGAGCGCGAGAAGTCGGAGCGCTCGCCGAGGTACTGCTGGGTCTCCGAGGTCGACACCCGGATGCCGGGGTGGTTCGCCGACGCGCCCGCGAACGCGATCTTCGGGTACCCGGCGACGACCTTGCCGAAGTCGACGACGGCGGTGGGCATCGGCGGATCGGCGACCACGCCGGGCCACACCTCGGCGACCCGGCTGAACTCGCCGGAGGGCGTGTTCTGGTCCTTGGTCACGGTGATCCGGACCTGCGCGGTCGTCACCGGCCGGTCGAACGCCACCGCGCGCTGCACGGCGGTGTTCCCGCTCACGGACGCCGCCACCCGCCACGCGCCCGCGTCCAGCACCTCGACCGTGAAGTCCTGCGGCACGCCGTCCACATTGGACAGCACGGTGACACCGGGTAGCGCGACCGGCGCGCCCGCGGTGATCGTCAGGACGTCGGGGTACGCGCCGATCGTGTCGTCGTTCCAGAACGTCCCCGGGTTGCCGTCGACGGCGTTGCCGGGGTCGTACGTCCGGGGCTGGCCGTTCCCGCCGTTGTTCGGCGCGTGGAACGAGGACGCGGCCGCCGTGGTCCCCGCCGGCCACCCCGGCTTCGGCGGCGGCGCCTGCCGCTTCAGCACCGCGACACCCCGGCCGAGCAGGCCGTCCGGGTCGGTGACGTCCCCGGTGGTGGACAGCACCCGCACCGGGGGGACGTCCCGGCTCGAGGGCGCGACGACGTACTTCTGCCAGCCGGGCGCCGCGTCCGCGGGCGCGGCGACCACACCGCTCGCCACCAGGACCGTGACCGGCAGGACTGCTCTGAGCCACTTCATCGAGGCCTCCGCACGAAGTTGAATCGTTTCAACCGCTGAGCTGAGCTCCAGGCTGCGGGAGCGGTGCCAACGATGTCAACGAACCGCACGGATCCTGTCCGGCAGGACAACCCGGGTGGCGGGTCAGTTCCCGCCGGCGATGAACCCGCGGACGGAGTTCGCGACGAGCTCGACGGCGATGGCCGCGAGCAGCAGGCCGGCCACCTTGGCCAGCAGCGTGATGCCGCTTTCCTTGATCAGCCGGATGACGAGCCCGGAGTAGCGCATGCAGAGGTAGATCACGAGGTGCGTCGTGACGATGGCCAGCGCCAGCGCGATGTACGCGCCGACGTGCCCGTCCGCCTGCCGGACGAACACGATGGTCGCGGCGATCGCGCCGGGCCCGGCCAGCAGCGGCGTGCCGAGCGGCACGAGCGCGACGTTGACGTCCTCGGCCGCCGCTTCGGGCTCGTGGCCGTTGCTGGTGAGCAGCTGCAGCGCGATCAGCAGGAGCAGCAGCCCGCCCGCGCCCTGCAGGGCCGGGATGCCGATGCCGAGGTAGGCCAGGATCGCCTGGCCCGCGACCGCGAACAGGCTGATGACCAGCAGCGACACCAGGACGGCCTGCCGGGCGGCGCGCGCCCGGGTCGCCATCGGCTTGCGGCCGACGAGGCTGAGGAACACCGGCACGGTGCCGGGCGGGTCCATGATGACGATCAGGGTGATCGTCGCGCTCATGAACAGTTTCGCGTCGAAGAGCGCCATGTCAGCCCTTCACGACCTGGAACCCCGTCGCCCGCGAGACGAGTTCCTCGAGCTGCCCGGGGTCGGTGGTGCACTCGCCGAGCGCGATCGTCTTGTTCGTGCCGTGGTAGTCGCTGGACCCGGTGAAGACGAGCCCGAGCTCGGCGGCCAGCTCGCGGACGCGGGCCCGCGTCGGCTCGTCGTGGTTCGGGTGGTCGGCCTCGACGCCGGTGAGCCCCCGCGCGGCCAGGCCGGCGAGGGTGTCTTCGCTGATCGTGGCGCCACGGCTGAAGGCGAAGGGGTGCGCGACGACGGTGACGCCGCCGGCCGCGGTGATCATGTCGATCGCCTCTTCGACCGGCGTGTCCCGGCGGGCGACGTAGTAGCCGCGACGGGGGCTCAGGTAGTCGGCGAAGGCCTCGTCGACGGACTTGACCAGCCCGGCCCGGACCAGGGCCTGGGCCAGGTGGGGGCGTCCGGGCGGGGAATCTTCGGGCAGCAGGCCGAAGATCTCGTCGATGTCGATGGGCAGGCCGTCGGCGGCCATCCGCTCGGCCATCCGGCGCAGCCGCGTGCGGCGCTCGACGCGCAACCGGGTCTGCTCGGTGACGATGGGCTCGGACGTCGGGTCAAAGAGGTAGCCGAGCAGGTGGACGCTGATCTGGCGGCCGGTTCCGGGGTCGATCGACACCGTGGACAGCTCGGCGCCGGGGACCAGCGTCAGGCCTGGTGACACCGCTTCGGAGGCGGGCGCCCAGCCCGCGGTGGTGTCGTGGTCGGTGATCGCGACGACGTCGAGCCCGGCTTTCGCGGCCGCGGCGACGAGCCCGGCCGGCGAGTCGGTGCCGTCGGAAGCGGTGGAGTGGGCGTGCAGGTCGATGCGCATCGCGTCCATTGTCGACGATGCGCTGCGTCACACGCGCGGCGGGACTCTTACCCGACGGGCTTCTTGCCCCGGGCGGCCCGCTGGGCCTTGATCATGGAGAAGCGTTCGGCCTGCTTCTGCTTGTCGCCGAAGACGAGCTCCGAGATCGTGTCGTAGAACTCCTCGGGCCGCGGCAGGAAGTCGATCTTGTTCAGCGCCTGGATCTGCCCGGCCGACTCGACCACCATCGTGCCGTAGCCCATCATGCGGCCGGTGGCCGTGCGGACGTAGCTGAGGTCGGTGACCTTGCTGATCGGCATCATCAGCACCTTGGTGGTGAACACCCCGGTGGTCATGACGAACCGCTTGTCGGTGACCACCAGGCGCTCGACCCACCACTCCATCACCACGTAGGCGAACCGCAGGACGACGAGCAGCGCGACGTACCAGAGGATGTTCTGGCCGATGTACAGCGCCGGCGGCAGCAGGTAGGACACCAGCACACAGACGGCCAGGAGCGCGGCCGCCTCGAAGGTGTCCCACAGGAGCACCGCCCAGTGGCGGCGGATCCGGATGACCCGCCGCTCGGTGTCGAGGAGGTACTCGTCGGGGTCGCGTGGCGCGAACATGGTTCGAGGGTAACCCCGGATCAGCCCTTGAACACGTTGCTGACGAAGGTGATCACCGATTCGGCCGAGCTGCGGAGGAAGTCGATGATGTTGCCGACGAGGCCGGCGGCCTGCCCAGGCTGGGCGATGACGAAGAACAGCACCAACGCGATGCCGGCGAGGCCCGCAATCTTCTTCACGTTCACCGCGATCAAATCCCGTCTCTTACGGTGACACCGGACAACAGCAGAGATCCTGACTTTTTACGTTGTACCGCACTGAACAGGCGCGCGGGAGGAAAGTCCCGCGCTTGGGTCAGCACGCGGTCCGAAGTGTACCGTACGGCTACTCTCCGTGTACAGGACAGCGGTTTTCCAGCCGGTCACGTCTACCCTTCGGGACATGGACGGCCTCACCAGCGCCACGATCCGCTGCGTCGGCGGGATCGCGCACGACCCGTACGGCCGTTTGCTGCTCATCCGGCGCCGGAACGACCCCGGTTCGGGGCAGTGGTCGCTGCCGGGTGGCCGAGTCGAACCGGGCGAATCGGACGAAACGGCCGTGGTCCGGGAGCTGCGGGAGGAGACCGGCCTGGACGTGATTCCGGGCACACTGGTCGGCTCGGTGCGGCGGGGCCCGTACGAGATTTTCGACTACGCCTGCGAAGTCGAGGGCGGCGTCCTCACGGCCGGTGACGACGCGTCGGAGGCTCGTTGGTCCGATGCGGCAGACCTTGCGGCCTTGGAAGCGGCCGGTGCGCTGGTCGAGCTCCTTTACGTGACGCTACGTGGGTGGAACGCCCTGCCGAGGGCCTGACTACAGCGGCAACCAGGTCATCCGCTGCCCGTGCGGCGCCGTCCGGGCCAGCGCGTGCGCCTCCGGCTTGCCGTCTTCCCACCGCACGACGCCCAACGTCGCCAGCCCGTCGGAGCCGGCCAGCTCCGCGCGTCCCGGCAGCACCGTCTCCAGCCCGGCCCCGTAGAACTCCTCCGAAACCCACCACAGCGGCCGCGACCCGGCCAGCCCGGCCAGCGTCGCGACGAACTCCGCCCGCTTCTCCGCCGGGAAGTACGCCAGCGCGTGGCTGGTGATCACCACCAGCGGCCCCTCCAGCGACGCCGCCGCCGACGCGAGGTCGTCGACCCCGTCCCCGGCGATCAGCCGCGGCCGGTGCTTCGCCTGCTCGGCCGCCGCCGTGCGCAGCAGCCGGATGCGGTCCGGCTGGTCCGCCCAGACGCACGCCTCCAGCCACGCCAGCTCGTCCTCGTCCGCCAGGTCCACCGGGGCCCGGTCGAGACCCGCCCGGTCGAGCACGGCCAGCTTCTTCGGCAGCTTGGGCACCACCGCGCCCGCGGCCAGGTCCAGCGCGCAGTGCAGCCCGACCGCCGACTTCGCCGGGCCCGCCGTCAGCTGGTCGCCGCCGTCGCACTGGTAGCGGTAGCCGAACCGGTCGAGGCCCAGCAGCAGGCCCGCGCTGCAGCCCACCTCCAGCAACGAGACCTTCCCGCCCGCTTCGCGAGCCGCCCGCGCGACACCCGGGTAGAGCAGCGCCGCCCGCCGGACCTCGTTCGTCTGCGTGTACCGCGACGAAATCAGCGCACGGGCCTTGTCCGCGCGCTCCAGCAGGAACGAGCGGAACAGCGGCCAGGTCTCGGAGTCGACGCCGTCGAAGCCACCCAGCGACGGGTAGTACCGCGACAGCGGGTGGATCGGGTCCGCCTGCACGAGCCGGTGCGCAGCCGCCATCAGCAGGGTGCCCCGCACCTCGCCGTCGCGGGCCGCGGCGAGCAGCCCGGCGACGTCGTCGTCCGCCGCCGCCTGCAGCGCGAGGTGTTCGTACAGCGGCGAGACCCCGCGGGCCTCGACTTCCGCGAACGTGCGGAGAATTCCCTTGATCCCGTCCAGGTCCATCAGAGCCTCATTCGTGCGGCACCGGCCGGCCCGGCTGCTCCCCGCCCCGAGTCTCCCCGTACGAGCGCTTCGGCACCATCACCTTCCGCCGGAAGGTGCACACGATCAGGCCGTCCTGCTTGTAGCCGCGCGTCTCGACGTACACGACGCCGCGGTCGTCCTTGGACTTCGACGGCGTCTTGTCGAGGACCTCGGTCTCGCCGTAGATGGTGTCGCCGTGGAAGGTCGGCTTGACGTGCTTGAGCGATTCGACCTCGAGGTTCGCGATCGCCTTGCCGGAAACGTCCGGCACGGACATCCCGAGCAGCAGCGAGTAGACGTAGTTGCCGACGACGACGTTCTTGCCGAAGTCGGTGGTCTCCTCCGCGTAGTGCGAGTCGAGGTGCAGCGGGTGGTGGTTCATGGTGATCAGGCAGAATAGGTGGTCGTCGTATTCGGTGACCGTTTTGCCCGGCCAGTGCTTGTAGACCGCACCGACCTCGAACTCCTCGTAGTACCGGCCGAACTGCACTCGTCTCTCCCTTGCCCGCGTACTGCGCCGTTGGTTACCGATCCGACCACAGCCACGGCCATCCGGTCGTGTGACGACGGTTACGTGCCGCTGCGGGGCGGCCTGCTTTCGGCCGGATCGGTAACACCGCGTGAGGCTGGTACGACACGCATCCGTAGTGAGGAGTACCCTCAACCATCGGTGTTCGCGCGTCAACGCGAGCCCCGCCACGTTGCACCGGCCGGAGGAGGTGAGGAACTCGATGAGTAGTGGCGATAGTCCGCTCCCTAGTAGTCCCAGCGTTCCCACCACACCCGCCGGCCGGCTCATCTCCTGGTAGGCCTTCTCTTCCCGGGAACGCTGGTGCGTCGCCGGGCGGACGCATTTCCGCCCCTGGTCCGTCGTCTCGCACGACCACGCACGACACCAGGAGAACCCATGCCTGCCATTCCCTCGCTCGGCGGCCTGCGCGGCCGCGGCAACAAGGGCACCGTGCCGGTCCGCCCGGTCCCGGTGCCCCTGTCGGCGTACGTCGTCGACTGCGCCGTGTACGTCGCCGGCGAACGCCTGCCCGGCCGCTGGACGCACTCCGAGGCGATCAAGGAGGTCCGGAAGCGGCACGAGGGCTTCGTCTGGATCGGGCTGCACGAGCCGGACGCCCAGCAGATCCAGGGGGTCGCGGACACGTTCGGGCTGCACGAGCTGGCGGTCGAGGACGCGCTCGAAGCGCACCAGCGGCCGAAGCTGGAGCGCTACGACGACACGCTCTTCCTGGTGGTCAAGACGGTCCGGTACGTCGAGCACGAGTCGCCGACGACGGCGAACGAGATCGTCGAGACCGGTGAGCTGATGGTGTTCCTGGGCCGCGACTTCGTGATCACCGTGCGGCACGGGAACCACTCGGGCCTGGCGCGCCTGCGCCGCGAGCTCGACGACGACCCGGAGCGGCTGCACCTGGGCCCGTCCGCGGTCGTGCACGCGATCGCCGACCACGTCGTCGACCACTACCTCGACGTCACGGGCCGGATCGAGAACGACATCGACGAGATGGAGGCGCAGGTCTTCGCGCCCCGGTCGCAGATCAGCGCCGAGCAGATCTACCTCATGAAGCGCGAAGTGCTCGAGCTGCGCCGCGCGGTGATGCCACTGGCGACGCCGGTCCAGCGCCTGGCCGAGGGCTACACGCGGCTGGTGCCGGACGAGGTGCGCTCGTACTTCCGCGACGTCGCCGACCACCTCACGACCGTGTCCGAACGGGTCGCGGCGTTCGACGAACTGCTGTCGACCCTGGTGGACGCGACGGTGGCGAAGATTTCGCTGCAGCAGAACACCGATATGCGCAAGATCACGTCGTGGGCGGCGATCATCACCGTGCCGACGATGATCGCGGGCATCTACGGGATGAACTTCGACTACCTGCCCGAACTGCACTGGAAGTTCGGGTACCCGCTGGTGATCACCGTGATCCTGGCGATCTGCCTGTTGCTGTACCGAATATTCCGGAAGAACGGCTGGCTCTAGGTCCCCTTTCTTTTTCCACCGGATTCCTTCGGAGAACCGTCATGTCCAGGATGCTGTCCAACCTGAAGTTCTGGGCGCTCGCGCTCAGCCTCGTGTGGATCTTCGTGATCACTTTCGTCATCGTCGCCGACCCGGGGTTCGCGCACGGGATGAAATAGCGCCCGGCGTCGTACCCTGGGCGCATGCCGAAAGCGCTGGTCGTCTCGGACGAGGTCGAGGAGCGGTTGTGGACCGACGCGGTCCGCGCCGTCTCCGTCGACCTCGTCATCGGCGCCGGCGACCTCCCGTACGACTACCTCGCGTTCCTGGCCAGTGCGCTCGACGCACCGTGCGTGTTCGTGCCGGGCAACCACGACCCGGACCTGAGCGGCTACACGCGCTACGGCGGACTGTCCATGAAGGACGGTTTCCCGACGGTCTGGCCGGGCCCGGCGGGCGGCGTCAACGCCGACGGCCGGGTCGTCGACGTCGCCGGCCTGCGGTTCGCCGGGCTCGGCGGCTCGGTCCGCTACAACGAGGGGCCGAACCAGTGGACGCAGCGCCAGCAGGCCCGCCGCGCCCGCGGGCTGGTCCGGCGCGCCCGCTTCCGGCGGTGGCGCGACGGGCGCGACGTCGACGTCCTGCTGACGCACGCGCCGCCGCGGCACCTGGGCGATCGCGAGGACCCGCCGCACCGCGGGTTCGCCTGCCTGCACCGCACGATCGAGGTGCTGCGCCCGAAGTGGCTGCTGCACGGGCACATCCACCCGCACGGCGAGCCGGTGCCGGACCGGGTCGCCGGCGGCACGCGCATCCGCAACGTGGTCGGTCACCGGATCATGGAGTTCTGATGAAGGAAACGGGATTCCCCCGCGCCGACGCGGAGAACGACTTCCTCCGCGCCCGCCGGGGCCAGGTGCTCTCGCGGCTTTCGACGTGGCTGCGCCGCGAGCCCGACGACGTCAACATCATGCTGCCGTTCCACGAGGTGGTGGAGGCGCTCGGCTACGCGGGCGAGCACCGGATCGGCCCGCGGGTGATCAAACTGGACTCGATCGTGGGCACGGTCGACCGCAGCCGCGACTTCGACCGCCGCTTCCGCCCGACCTCGGCCCGCGTCCGCGAGCGCTGGGAGCGCCTGGCCCTGGCGTCCCGCCGCGGCGAGGAGATTCCCCCGATCGAGGTCTACCGCATCGGCGAGCTCCACTTCATCATCGACGGCCACCACCGCGTCTCGGTCGCCCTCGCCCAGGGACTGTCCACAATAGAGGCCGTGGTGACGGTGGTCCGCACCAAACTGGCCCCGGGCGGCATCCGCCACCGCGGCGACCTGATCGTCAAGGACTACCGCCGGCTGTTCCTGGAGCGCGTGCCGCTGACGGGGCACGCGCGGGCGTCGGTGATCGTGTCGGACCCGTGGGACTACGCGAAGCTGGGTGAACACGTGGAGGCGTGGGGTTTCCGGCTGATGCAGGACGAAGGCCGGTTCTGCGACCGGGCGAGCGTGGCACAGCGCTGGTTCGAGGAGGAGTTCGGGCCGGTGGTGGGAATGCTGCGGCAGGCGGGCCTGATCGGCGACCGGACGGACGCCGAGGCGTACATGTGGGTGGCGGCGGAGCGGTACCGGCTGATCCGGACCCACCGCTGGGACGACGAGGTCATCGAGACGCTGCGGTCGCGGCAGCACTAGAACGACAACCCCGGCGTCAACGCCAGCTCCCGCACCTCCTCCAGCGTCAAAGTCGGCTCCGGGCGCTGCTTCGGCAGCGGAACCCCCGCCTGCTCCAGCGCCCCGCTGTCGTTCGACCGGAACTGCACGACCGCGTCCGGTGTGGCCAGGGCCACGCGGTGGGTCAGGATGTCGCCGGAACGCAGCGTCGACAGCCACAGCAAGCCCTGCGGGGTCGGTTCCGTGCGGCAGACGATCTCGCCCGGTTCCTTGCACGGCGGGCCGCCCGAGTTGCGGCTGGGCACCATCACGACGTACACCGACCCGGAGCCCCGGGCGTCGGTCACCCGGACCCCCATGTGGAACAACGCGTCCCGGGGCGCGTCGCCCGCCGGGTCGGCGATCAGGTGGAACGGGTCCGCCGGCGGCACTTCGCCCGGGATCGTCAACCGGGTGATCTGCGCGTCCGGGGGCAGCAGCGAGCGCACCGCGCGACCCACCACGCAGCTCAGCCGGTCGACCAGGGCCGCGCGCGTGTCCGAAGCCGCCGGGCAGGGCGCGGTCGCGACGCCGCTCCGGTGCGGCAGCACCACCACCGCCAGGCTCAGGGCCAGCACCACCACGGCCAGCGCCGCCGCGCCCGTCAGCAGGTGGCGACGGCGGGAAAGCCGGGCCGCCGCGAGGACCTTTTCGCCGGACAGGCCGATCGGGGGCTCGTCTTCCGTCACGTACGCCGTCAGCAACGACCGGATTTCCTCCATCACCACTCCTCGCCGGTCGGCGCCGGGAGCGCCGCGCGCAGGGCCTCGACCCCGCGGGCCGTCTGGGACTTCACCGTGCCTTCGGCGACGCCGAGCAGCGCGGCGACCTCCCGCACCGGGAGGTCTTCGAGGAACCGCAACACCACCATCGCGCGCTGCCTCGGCGTCAACGCCGCCAGCGCGCGCTCCACGTCCAAGCGCAACGGCGTGTCCCGCCCCGGTGCCGGCTGCGCCTCCGGTACCGACGACGTCACGTACTCCCGCCCGGACTTCCGGCGCCCGGCCAGGAACAGGTTCAGCAGGATGCGGCGCGCGTACGCGTCCGCCGTGTCCGGGCGCACCCGCCGCCAGCGGCGGTACAGCTGGACGAACATCGCCTGCACCAGGTCCTCCGCGCTGTGCCAGTCGCCGCAGAGGGCGAACGCCACCCGGCGGAACCGCTGGGCCCGTGCCGCGAAGTACTCGCTGAAATCGCCCCCCACCGGCCCTCCCTTCGCCCGTCGTCAGTGTCTCTAGTGCGCGGGGGCCCGGAAAGGTTCAACTGTCCCCCGTGCGAGCTACTCGCAGGTGTCCACCGCGAGGGGACGCTTCGCGGCCGCCGGATCCCTAGCGTTCGTCGCAGCCGCGGCACACCGGCCGCGCCATCGACGAAGGAGCTCTTCATGAGGCTGGTCTGGCAGCTGCTGGCGGTCGCGGCGGTCGCGTTCGCAGGCAGTCAAGGCGTCGCCGCGGCGGACGGGAACCCGTGGCTCACGGTCGTTCTCGGCGCCGTGACCGCGGTGCTCACCGTGGTCGTCTACCGCTGGGTGGTGCGGCGGACCGAACAGCGGCCGGTCACCGAGCTGGGCCGCCCGGGCGCCGGGCTCGCCGTCGGGCGCGGCGTGCTGATCGGGGTGGTCCTGTTCGCCGTCGTCATCGCGAACATCGCCCTGCTCGGGGCCTACGAGATTCGCGGCTGGGGCTCGGTGCCGGGTGCGGTCGGGCTGATCGGCTTCATGGCCGCCGCCGCGGTGACCGAGGAACTGCTGTTCCGCGGCGTCCTGTTCCGGATCGTCGAGGAACGCACCGGCACCGCTATCGCGCTGGTGCTGACCGCGGTGGTGTTCGGCGCTTCGCACCTGTTCAACCCGCACGCCAGCCTCTGGGGGGCGCTCGCCATCGGGATCGAAGCCGGCGGCCTGCTGACCGCCGCGTACGTCGCGACGCGCAAGCTGTGGCTGCCGATCGGCGTGCATTTCGGCTGGAACTTCGCCGCGGCCGGGCTCTTCAGCACCGAGGTCTCGGGCAACGGCACCCCGCAGGGCCTGCTGGACGCGGTGACGTCGGGCCCGGCGGTCATCACCGGCGGCAGCTTCGGCCCGGAAGGCAGCCTGTACTCGGTGCTGTTCTGCCTCCTGGGCACGGGCGCGTTCCTGTGGCTGGCCCGCCGGCGCGGCAACCTGGTGCCCCGCCGCAAGCACGCTGGGCAGGTCGACACCGTCGCTACGCTCTCCCGGTGATCGATCACCGGGCGCTCCTGGCGCGCTGGCGCCGGCTCGACGTCGTGGTCCGGGACCTCCCGCTCGGGCTGCTGTTCCTCACGGCGGCGTTCCTGCCGGCGCTGCGGAGCCACGGGACGGAGCTCGGCGGCCTGCCGGTGCGGCCCTTCGACGCGGTGGCCGTCGGGATGCTCCTGCTCGAAGCCCTCCCGCTCGGGATCCGGCGGCGGTGGCCGGCGCTGTGCCTCGCCCTGGTGTCGCTCGGCTTCGCCGTCGACCAGCTTCGCGGCTACCACTCGGTCGCGGGCACCGCACTGGCCGTGGCGCTGGTGAGCGCGGGCGCCCACCTGGACCGGTACCGGCGCACCGCCGCGGTGGCGTTTTCCGTGGCCTACGCCGTGCTGGCGGTCGCGCTCTTCCGCCTCGGTTCCGAACCCGTGGCCGAGTACGTGACGTTCTACCTGCTGCTGGTGTTCGCGTGGGGCATCGGCGCGTGGCTGCGCTCGACCCGGGTGGCGGAGGCCGGCCGCCGCCGCCGCGTCGCCGAGGACACCCTCGCCGCGGAACGCACCCGCATCGCCCGCGAACTCCACGACGTCGTCACCCACCACGTGACGGCGATGGTCGTGCAGGCCGAAGCCGCCAAGTACCTCACCGCCGCGCCCGAGCGCCTGTCCGAGACGCTGACCGCGATCACCGGCACCGGCCGCCGGGCCATCACCGACCTGCGGCACCTGCTGGACCTGCTCAACCCCGACCACGGCCCGCGAGTCAGCACGCCGCCGCCGGGCGGGCTCCGGCCGCTCGTCGAGCACGCGCGCGAGGCCGGGCAGCCGGTCGAGTTCACCGAAGAGGGTTCGCCGGCGGAGGCCACCGGCAGCGCCGACCTGGTCGCCTACCGGGTCGTGCAGGAAGCTTTGACGAACGCCCTCAAGCACGCCCACGGCAGCCGCACCGCGGTCCGGGTGCGCCACGGGGAACAGGAGATCGAGGTGGAGATCAGCACGGCCGGGTCCGGTGCGCGCGGCAGGACGCCCGAAGGGAGCGGACGCGGCCTCGCCGGGCTGCGCGAACGGGTCGGCGTGCTGGGCGGGGACTTCAGCGCGGACGCCCACGACGGCGCCGGCTTCGTCGTGCGGGCCCGGATCCCGACGGGGAGCCGGTCGTGACCGCGCCGATCCGGGTCCTCGTCTGCGACGACCAGATGCTGATCCGCACCGGCCTGGTGACGATCATCGGCGCCCAGCCCGACTTCGAGGTGGCCGGCGAGTGCGGGGACGGGCGCGCCGCGGTCGACCTCGCCGGCCGGCTGCACCCGGACGTCGTCGTGATGGACGTGCGGATGCCGGTGCTCGACGGCATCGAGGCCACCCGCCTGCTGGCCGGGGCCGGCGTCCCGCACCCGGTCAAGGTGCTGGTGCTGACGACGTTCAACCTCGACGAGTACGTCTACGAGGCCCTGCGCGCCGGGGCGAGCGGGTTCCTGCTCAAGGACGCGCCGCCGGACCGGCTGCTGCACGGGATCCGGACCGTGGCCACCGGCGCGGCCCTGCTGGACCCCGAGGTGACGCGCCAGCTGGTGGGCCGGCACGCCGCCCGGATCCGGCCCACCCCGGGCGGGGCGCCCGAGGTGCCGCTGACGCCCCGCGAACTGGAGGTCCTCCGCCTGATCGCGGACGGCCTGTCCAACAGCGAAATCGCCGCGCGGCTGGTGATCAGCCAGGAGACGGTGAAGACGTTCGTTTCGCGCATCCTCGCCAAGCTGCAGCTGCGCGACCGCGTCCAAGCCGTCGTCTACGCCTACCGCCACGGCCTGGTGACGTGAGACGGGCCTCCCCGGACGAGGAGGCCCGTCCGACGGGCTAGATGTGCACGACGCCCGGCGCCGCCTCACCCTTCGGGGCGCCCGGGCGCAGCAGCAGGCCGGTGAGCACCGCGCCCGCCACGTAGATCACCGCGGCCCAGGTGAACGCCGTCGTGTAGCTCTCGATGGCCGCCTCGGCCGCCAGCTGCGGCGTCGGGGCCTTGCCCGCGAGGTAGGCCACGGCCGCGTTGCCGGCCAGCGTCGAAAGCAGCGCCGTGCCGATCGAGCCGCCGACCTGCTGCATCGTGTTCACCGCCGCCGACGCGACACCCGCGTCGTGCGCCTCGACGCCGAACGTCGCGACGCTCATCGCCGGCGCCATCGCCAGCCCGATGCCGAAGCCCATCACCAGCAGCGGGCCGAGCACGCCCGAGGCGTAGGTGCTGTCGAGGCCGATCCCGCTCAGCCAGAACAGGCCGCCGGCGGCGATCGCCATGCCGGTCGGCACCAGCGGCCGGGGGCCGAACCGCGGCAGCAGCACGGCCGTCGCCGAGGTGGCGGCCAGCATCAGCGTCGCCACCATTGGCAGGAACCCGAGGCCGCTCTGGATCGGCGTGAACTGCAGGTTCTGCTGCACGTAGAACGTCAGGAACAGGAAGATCGCGAACATCCCGATGGCGAGCAGGAACATCGCCAGGTACGAGCCGCCGCGGTCCCGG
Organism: Amycolatopsis sp. CA-128772; assembly: GCF_002904295.1. GTDB lineage: Bacteria > Actinomycetota > Actinomycetes > Mycobacteriales > Pseudonocardiaceae > Amycolatopsis. The sequence continues at coordinate 77,016 of NZ_PPHG01000078.1, read as the reverse complement.
TCGAGCAGCACGCGCAGCGGCAGCAGCGGGTGCTCGACGCGCTGCTGCAGCCACACGAACACGCCCAGCAGCACCACGCCGGCGGCCAGGAAGCCCCAGACGGACACCGCGGACCACGAGTCCGACTCGGCGTTCGCGAAGCCGTAGACCAGGGCGAACAGGCCGGCCGACGCCGTCACCGTGCCGGGCAGGTCGAGCTTCGGCCGCGGGCCTTCGTCACGCTGGTTGCGCAGCAGGACCGAGCTGCCCACGAACGCGATGACCGCGAAGACGATGTTCACGAACATGCACCAGCGCCAGTCGAGGTACTCGGTGAGCACGCCGCCGAGCAGCAGGCCGACCGCCGCGCCGCCACCGCCGATGGCGCCGAACACGCCGAACGCGCGGCCGCGTTCCTTCGGGTCGGTGAACGTCGTGGTCAGCAGCGAAAGCGTGGCGGGCGCGAGCAGCGCGCCGAACACGCCCTGTGCCGCCCGGGCGACCAGCAGCATCTCGATGTTGGTCGCGAAGCCGCCGAGCGCGGACACGGCGGCGAAGCCGGCCAGGCCGACGAGGAGGGCGTTCTTGCGGCCGAAGAGGTCCGCGAGCCGCCCGCCGAGCAGCAGCAGGCTGCCGAACGCGAGCGCGTACGCCGTGACGACCCACTGCCGGGCGTCGTTGGAAAAACCGAGGTCGACTTGGGCGGAGGGCAGCGCGATGTTCACGACGGTCGCGTCCAGCACGACCATCAGCTGCGCGATGCCGATCATCACCAGGATCAGCCAGCGTCTGGCGTGGTGCGGGTTTTCGACGGCGCGCGTGTCCCCCGACGGCGCGACGGCGAGCGTGGACTCGGACATGAAGGGTCCTCACAGAACGTGATCAGAAGATTATGTGGAGTAGGTATCTCCCCTTACTCGCCCCAAGGTACACAAGAACCGGAGAGAGCGCCTCTACTTCTCGGGTTAGACTGGACGCATGGCACGGGACGCTGGTCCCGCCGCACCGGCGCGGCCGCTGCGGCGTGACGCTGAACTCAACCGCCGTCGCATCCTCGCGTCGGCCCGCGAGGTGTTCGGCCGGCGCGGGCTCGACGCCACGCTGGACGACATCGCCCACCACGCCGGCCTCGGCGTCGGCACGGTGTACCGCCGCTTCCCCAGCAAGGAACACCTGGTGGAGGCGATGTTCGCCGAGCGGATGGAGGAAATCGGCACGCTCGCCGAAGAGGCGCTGAAGGCCGAGGACGCCTGGCAGGCGTTCGTCGACTTCACCTGGAAGTCGATCGAACTCCACTCGGGCGACCGCGGGCTGCGCGAGATCATGCTGTCGAACAAGTTCGGCCACGAGCACGTGGCCGAGGAAAAAGCCCGCCTGGTGCCGTTGATCACACGGCTCGTCGAGCGGGCCCAGGAGGCGGGCGGCCTGCGCGCCGACTTCTCCCCGACGGACACCCCGCTGCTGCACATGATGATCGGCTCGGTGATCGAGTTCACGTCGGCGGTGGAGCCGGACCTGTGGCGCCGCTGCCTCGCGATGCTCCTGGACGGCTTGCGGGCCCAGCCCGGCAAGCCGTCGAAGCTGCCCCGGCCCCCGCTGGGTGTGGACGAGGTCGACGAAGCGATGTCCTGCTGGCGTCCCTGACGCACGGCAGCGCGCCGGTGACCACCTTCGGATCACCGGCGCCGCGAAACGATTTCCCCCTGCGTGCCAAGCCGGCTACTCGGCCGGGATGACCGCCCACAGGATCAGGTAGGCCACGAACTGCGGCCCGGGCAGCAGGCAGGACAGCACGGCCAGCAGCCGGACCGTGCCGGGCTTCATGCCGTACCGCTGGGCCAGGCCCGCGCAGACGCCGCCGATCATGCGGCCGTGGCGCGGGCGGGACAGCCGTCGTGTGACCGGTGCGCTCATCGTCGTTTCCCTTTCCTCGAAGTTCCGATAGCTCCACTTCACCACCGGAGTACCCGCTTCCGCATCGCTCGCGGGAAGGATCGCTCCCTTAGGGGACGACAAATCCGAAAAACGTTCAGGACTGCCCCGAAAGCCGGGCGCGCTCTCCGAAATCCGCCTGAACAGCGGGTTCGTCCGGAGCGATCCGGAGAATATTGAGAGATGTCCCCGTCAGGGCTGGTTTTTCCGCGCGATGTGGTGATACTTGCACCCCGTGTACCCGCGTCCGAAAAGCTTGGCCGTTGCGATGCTCTGCGCCCTCCTCGCGAGCGGCTGCGCCACCACCCAGGCCGCGCCCGAGCAGAATTCCGGGCCCACGCCGCTGACCGCCGCCGACGCGCTCGGCGACTTCGGCACCGTCGACTACTGCAGCCTGCTCGACGTGCCCGCGGTGGCGCCCGGCGCGGTCGCCGTCCCGACGTTCGAAAGCTGCCACGCCCAGGCCGGCCCGCGAACGATCCTCGTCGGGCCGCTGGCCTTCGACTCCGACCCGAACATCAAGCCCTACGACTACGCGGGACCGGTGCCCGACGGCGTCGCGATCCAGCAGTCGATGTTCAACGACCGCAGCGCGTGCACCCGCGCGATCACCTTCGCCGACGGCAACCGGCTCGACCTGTCGGTCACCGACGACGGCGGCGACCAGGACGGCCGCTGCGACGTCGCGGACGCCGCCGTCGGCTCGGCGCTGGCCGCGATCACCGCGCACAAGGTCGGCCGGCTGAACTTCCCGGACCGTTCGTGGGGCCGCGTGGCGCCCTGCGTCCTGCTCGACCACCACGACGTCGATGCGGCCGCCGGTCCCGCCAGCCGGCCCGCGACCGGCCTGTCCGGGCACAGCTGCATCCGCGGCAAGGTGAGCCTGAAGCTGACGGTGCAGACGGCGGAGCCGGCCGGCCCGGCCGAGAAGCTCGGCGGCCGCGACGCCCACGTCCGGCCATCCGGCGCGTTCTGCCTGGTCGACACCACCCAGCCGGCTCCCGGCCTGCCGGGCCACCGCGAGCTGGCGGAGATCAGCGTGGTCGAGACGGCAGGCACCGCGGGCGACGGCACGTGCGCCCTCGCCCGCGGTGCGGCCGGCTCGATCTTCCCCCGCCTCCCGGCGGCTTGACGCGGACTCAGTCCTCGTAGGTGAGGTTCTTGCCGTTGGACGGGTCGAACAGCTTGATCTTGTCGGCGTCGTAGAAGACCTCGAGGTCGGCGTTCTCGGACGCCGACGACTCCGCCGACAACCGCGCCACGATCTGGGACTCCGCGCCCGGCACGTCGGAGGAACCGCTGTCCGCGGCCAGCTCGGCCAGCTCCGCGGCGGTGGCCGCTTCGCCCTCCAGCGTGAAGTGGGCGAACTTCTCCGAGCCCATCGACTCGAGCACGTCGATGTGCGCGGTGAACGTCCCCCCGCCGGTCTTGTCGGCGACGAGACCGGCGTCCTCGAAGTGCTCCGGCCGGATGCCGACGATGACGTCGCGGGGCGCGTTCGCCCGCTCCACCAGCTGCCGGACCCGGTCGGTCAGCGGCGTCGTGCCCAGTGCACTGCGCAGCTCGTTGTTCTCCAGCGTCGCCGGGACGAAGTTCATCGACGGCGAGCCGATGAACCCGGCCACGAACAGGTTCGCCGGGTTGTCGTAGAGGAACTGCGGCGAGCCGATCTGCTGCACGTACCCGGCCCGCAGCACCACGACCCGGTCGCCCAGGGTCATGGCCTCGGTCTGGTCGTGCGTCACGTACAGCGTCGTCGTGCCGAGCTGCTTCTGGATCTTCGACACCGACGTCCGCATCTGGCCGCGCAGCTTGGCGTCCAGGTTGGACAGCGGCTCGTCCATCAGGAACGCCTTCGGGCTCCGCACGATCGCCCGGCCCATCGCGACGCGCTGGCGCTGGCCACCGGAGAGGTTGGCCGGCTTGCGGTCCAGGTGCGGGGTCAGGTCGAGGATCGTCGCCGCTTCCTCCACCTTCGCCCGCACGATCTTGTCGTCGACCTTGGCCAGCCGCAGGGGGAAGGCCATGTTCTCCCGGACGCTCATGTGCGGGTAGAGCGCGTAGGACTGGAACACCATCGCGATGTCCCGGTCCTTCGGCGCCTTTTCGTTGACGCGCTGCCCGTCGATCCGCAGCTCGCCGGCGGAGATGTCCTCCAGGCCGGCCACCATGTTCAGCGTCGTCGACTTCCCGCAGCCGGACGGGCCGACCAGGATGATGAACTCGCCGTCGGCGATCGTGATGTCCACTTCGGACACGGCGAGCGCGCCGTCGGGGTACTTCTTCGACACCTTGTCGAGGACGATTTCTGCCATGACTACCCCTTCACCGCACCGGAGGTCAGCCCCGCCACGATGCGACGCTGGAAGAACAACACGAACACAATGATCGGGACGGTGATCACGACCGCGGCCGCGCTCACCTGCCCGGTCGGGTCCTCGAACTGCGAGGACCCGGTGAAGAACGACAGCGCCGCCGGCACCGTGCGCGACGCCGTGGTCGACGTCAGCGAGATGGCGAACAGGAAGTCGTTCCAGCAGAAAATGAACACCAGGATCGCCGTGGTGAACACACCCGGCGCGGCCAGCGGCGCGATCACCTTCCGGAACGCCTGCGCCGGGGTGGCGCCGTCCATCTTCGCCGCCTTTTCCAGCTCCCACGGGATTTCCCGGAAGAACGCCGACAGCGTGTAGATCGACAGCGGCAGCGCGAACGTGATGTAGGGCAGGATCAGCCCCGGCCAGGTGTCGAACAGCCCGATGTTCCGCTCGATGTTGAACAACGGCGTCACCAGCGACACCTGCGGGAACATCGCGATCAGCAGCGACAGCCCGACGAGGACCTGCTTGCCGGGGAAGTCGAGCCGGGCGACCGCGTACGCGGCCATCGTGCCCAGCACCACCGCGATCACGGTCGAGATGATCGCGATGCCGATCGAGTTGACCAGCGCCAGCAGGAACTCCGAGGTCTGGAAGATGTCGGCGTAGTTCTGCCAGGTCCACGACTGCGGGATGAACGACCCGTCGGTGATCGTGTCCTTGGTCTTGAACGACAGCGAAACCACCCAGAGCACCGGCACCAGCGCGAACACCAGCACGAGGATGTCGACCAGGCCCCACCTGACCTTGCGGCCCGTCGTGACGGTTCCCATCGTCATCAGCGCTTACCCCCGTTGTCCGAACCAGGTGCGGCGGTGCCGAACACCTTGATGAAGAGGAACGCGATGATCGCCACCGTGATGAAGATCAGCACGGCCATCGTCGACCCGATGCCGAGGTTGAGGCCCTTGACGAGGTTGTCGTAGGTCTGCATCGACACCGACCCGGTGTCCTGCGCGCCGTTGGTGAGCACGTAGATGTTGTCGAAGATGCGGAACGCGTCGAGCGTGCGGAACAGCAGCGCCACCAGGATCGCCGGCTTCATCACCGGCAGCATCACCTTGGTGAACCGCTGCCACGCGCTCGCGCCGTCCATCGCCGCCGCCTTGAGCAGGTCGTCCGGCACCAGCGCCAGGCCGGCCATCAGCAGCAGCGCCATGAACGGCGTGGTCTTCCACACCTCGGCGCCGATGATGATGAACAGCGACGGCCACTGTTCGGTCAGCGGGGCGGCGTCCGAGGCGAGCATGTTCGCCAGGTAGCCGGTCTTCGGCGTCCACGCGTAGTACCACGAGAACGCCGCGACGACCGTGACGATGCCGTACGGGATCAGCGCGACGGTGCGGACCAGGCCGCGGCCGACGAGCGTCCGGTGCATGATCAGCGCCAGCGCCATGCCGAGCACGAACTCGATGGCCACCGACACCACGGTCAGGAACATCGTGGTGCCGAACGCCGTCCACCAGTACGAACTGGACAGCACGGCGCCGTAGTTGTCGAAGCCGACGAACTGCTGCTGCGCCGGGAACCGCAGGTCGTACCGCTGCAGCGACAGCCAGATCGAGTAGAGGATCGGGTAGCCGGTGACCGCGATCATCACGATGAACGCGGGCGCGCACAGCCACAGCCCGAGCCGCCGCTCGGCCCGCTTCCCTTCGGAGAGGGCGGGTTTGCCCTTCTGACGGGAGGTCGCCTCGCCGGCGACCGTGGCCCCGGTGGTTTCCGCCGGGGTCGAGTCCTGGACGGTCACGGGATCACTCCCTTCGACTGGAGCGCGTCACCGAGCTGCTCGCGCAGCTTGGCCGCGGTGGCCTGCGGGTCGATGTCCGACGGCGGCGAAAGCACCTTGGACATGACCGTCGAGGCGTTCTGGTACGCCGGGGTCAGCGGCCGGACCGCGGCGGTCTTGAGCGCGGCGAGGATGGCGTCGCGCATCGGGTACTGGGTCGCCATGTTCGGGTTGTCGGCCGAGGCCGGCTTGCCCGGGTCGAGCGGAACGTCGTTGTGGTACACCGATTCGATGCTCGGCGGCACGCCGTCGTTGATGGCGGAGATCTTCTGGCTTTCCGGGCTGCGCAGGCACAGCGCCGCTTCGAACGCCTCCGGCTTGTGCTGCGAGTACGTGCTCACCGCCAGGTCGAACCCGCCGATCGTGGTCCGCGCGGGCATCCCGGCCTGGGCCGCCGGGTAGACCGCCCACTTGAAGTGCGGCAGATCGGCCTTCTTGTCCTTGGCGTAGGCGGCGTAGACATACGGCCAGTTCAGCTGAAACGCGGCCTGGCCACGCTGGAACGCCTGCCGGATGTCGTCTTCCTTCATGTTGCTCAGCGACGGGTCGGTGAGCCCGGACGTCGAGACCTTCTTGAGCAGCTCCAACGCCTTCACGGCGCCGTCGTCCATCACCACGGACTTGCCGTCGTCGGACAGGATGTGCCCGCCCATCGACGCGACCAGCGTGTTGTAGAAGACGACCAGGCCTTCGTACTGCGCGCCGGTGAACACGATTTCGTAGGGCTTGCCCTGCCCCTTGAGCTCCTGGGCCTTCTGCATCATCTCGTCCCAGGTCGCCGGCGGCTTCGGCGTGACCCGGTCGTCGTACCAGAGCAGCTGGACGTTGGTGTTCTTGGTGGCCGCGTACAGCTTCCCGTTGTGGGTCGCGGTGTCCAGCGGTCCCTGCAGGACGCCCTGCGACGCCTCGGCTTTGTTCTGGCCGGTCCATTCCTCGGCCCAGCCGGCTTCGGCGAACTCCGAGACCCACGTGACGTCGAGTCCCAGGATGTCCATGGCGGTGTCGCCCGCGGCCAGCCGGCGCGCCATCTGCAGCCGCTGGTCGTCGGCCCCGCGCGGCAGCTTGTTGTAGACGATCTCGTACTTCCCGGCCGCCTTGGCGTTGCAGCCGTCGACGACTTTCTGGAAGTTGTCCTCCGGCGACATGTAGATGTTGATCTTCAGTCCGGAACTCGTCCCGCACCCGGCCAGCATGCCGGTCACCAATGCCCCTGCCCCCAGCAGGACTGCGGTGCGGCCGGGCGAGCGTCCCCGTTTGCCCGCGCCGATCCTCTTCCCCATAAGGCCTCCTCACCCGCGTGCACGCCGGTTACCGCGGTACCCGGTGGGCACCGCGACGCGATGAAGGCGAAACCGCGCCAGCACCCCGACGTGCTAGTGCTCGGGCCGCCGCGCTGGTTGGGCGAGGCCGCCCGACTGGTGTCGGACAACTTATGCCGGGCGATCACACCCCGCAAGCAGTATCGGTAACGATTCAGCCCACCGCGCGCCGAATCGTGATCCTTGCCTGGTAAGACAGGGGTTTTTCAGGGGTTCACGGACGGCGGCTTGAGGGCCAGCTTGGCGAGCAGCTCGCGCCCCTGCTCGGCCGAACGTGGCTGGCACAGGACGTCGTAGCGGCCGGCGACGAGCTGGCTCGCCGAAGAGAAGTCCCGGCGGCGGCCCCGCGACATGCTGTAGCCGATCGCGGAGAACATCAGCCCCGACAACACCCCGAGCACGACCCCGGTCAGCACCTGCAACGCGAAGCCCTGGTTGACGAACAACCCCAGCAGCAGCCCCGCGAACAGGCCGAACCACGCGCCGGACACCGCGCCGGTGCCGAGCACGCGGCCCCAGGTGAGCCGCCCGATCACGCGCTCGACGAGCATCAGGTCGACGCCGACGATCGTGACGTCGCCGACGGAGAACTCGCTCTCGGCGAGGAAGTCGACCGCCTTCTGCGCCTCGCCGTAAGTCGCGTACGACCCGATCGGCCAGCCGGTCGGCGGGGTCGGCAGCCGCGGCAGGCCACCGGGCGCCCGGCCCCCGCCAAAGGGACTACTCACCATCATCACCTGCGCACTCGTGGGTCCTGGGTGTCCATCTTGTCAAGAACACCCGGACCGTGCGAGCCGCTTACCCCGAAAGGCCCGAGCGCGGTTTGTCGACAGGGCGACAAACGCGCTCAGGAGCGGGACTTGTACTCCCGCAGCAGGCCGCGGCTGATGATCGTCTTCTGGATTTCGCTGGTGCCTTCGCCGATGAGCAGGAACGGCGCCTCGCGCATGAGCCGCTCGATCTCGTACTCCTTCGAGTAGCCGTAACCGCCGTGGATCCGGAACGCGTCCTGCGTGACTTCCGCGCAGTACTCCGACGCGATGAGTTTCGCCATGCCGGCCTCGACGTCGTTGCGCGCGCCGGAGTCCTTGAGCCGGGCCGCGTTCACCATCATCAGGTGCGCCGCCTCGACCTTGGTCGCCATCTCGGCCAGCTTGAACGCGACGGCCTGGTGCTCGGCGATCGCCTTGCCGAAGGTCTTGCGCTGCTGGGCGTACTCGACGGCCAGCTCGAACGCCCGGATGGCGATGCCGCACGCGCGCGCGGCGACGTTCACGCGGCCGACCTCGACACCGTCCATCATGTACGCGAAGCCCTTGCCGGGCGCCTCCCCGAGCACCATGTCGGCACCGATCCCAAAGCCGTCGAAGACCGCTTCGGTCGTGTCGACGCCCTTGTAGCCCATCTTGTCGATCTTGCCGGGGATGGTCAGCCCGGGCGCCACCTCGCCGAAGCCCTCCGGCTTCTCGACCAGGAACGTGGTCAGGTTCTGGTGCGGCTTCTCGGCGCCCTCGTCGGTCTTGACGAGCAGCGCGATCAGGTTCGACGAGCCGCCGTTGGTCAGCCACATCTTCGAACCGTCGATGACGTAACCGTCGCCGGACTTCTTCGCCCTCGTCTTGATCGCGGCGACGTCCGAGCCGAGGTCGGGTTCCGACATCGAGAACGAGCCGCGGACCTCGCCGGTGGCCATCCGCGGCAGGAAGTGCTGCTTCTGCGCGTCCGTGCCGTGGCGGGTGATCATGTGCGCGACGATGAAGTGGGTGTTGATCACGCCGGACACGCTCATCCAGCCCCGCGCGATCTCCTCGACGACCAGCGCGTAGGTCAGCAGCGACTCGCCGAGCCCGCCGTACTCCTCCGGGATGGTGATCCCGAACAGGCCCATTTCCTTCATGCCCTCGACGATGTCGGCGGGGTAGGTGTCGGCGTGTTCGAGCTCCTGCGCGTGCGGGATGACCTCCTTGTCCACGAACTGGCGGACGGTCGCGAGGATCTCCGACTGCACGTCGGTCAGGCCGGCGGTCTGGGCGAGACGGGCCATCACGGCTCCCTTTCCGGAGTACGACGCCGCTCCCGGCGCTGGGTTACCGGTGAGTATGACCCGAAACGCCCGACGCTGCTATGAGGGCGCTCACGCTCCGGCGAACCGCGCCGGGCCGGGCCGGTCCCGGTGGACCCCGGCTAACGTGGTCCCCACACGCACGAGGGGACTCGCCATGACCGACCCGTCCGGGGACAAGGACCGTCCGGCCACCGACCCGACCACGGCGTACGACCCGCCGCCGGCCGCGGATACGGCGTCGTACCAGCCGGAGACGTACGACCCGCCGGCCGCCGACGCCACCATCGCCGAGACACCCCCGACGGCCACGGCGGACACGTCCGGCACGACCGTCGCCGCGGAGCAGCCCGGGCCGGCCGGCGAGTACGAACCGCCCGCCGCGGACTTCCCCGGCGCATACGGAACGCCCACCGCGGTGCCGCCCGGCGCCTACGGAACGCCCGCGGGCTATCCCGGTCAGCTGCCGCCCGGGGCGTACGAAACCCCGGCCGCCCACATCCCCGGCACGCCCTACGCGCAGCCCGGCCAGCCCTACCAGCAGCAGCCGTACCCGCCGGCCTACGGCCAGCCCTACGGAGCGCCGTACGCGCAGCCCCTGCCGTACGGACAGCCGTACGCGACCGCCCCGCGCGGGCAGGACAACTCGCTGGCGATCGGCGCCCTGGTGTGCTCGATCCTCGGCTTCTGCTCCATCATCACCGCGGTCGCCGGGATCATCTTGGGCCACATCGCGCTGGGCAAGACGAACCGCGGCGAAGCGGGCGGCCGCGGGCTGGCCACGGGCGCCGTGATCGTCGGCTACATCGTCCTCGCGCTCTGGGTCGGCTTCTTCACCACCATGATCATCCTGGGCGCCCACGGCGACCTCGGCGGCTAGTCCGCCGGCAGCACCGCGTCGCCGGGGCTGCGCGGCGACGGCGTCGCGTGCCCGTTGACCTCCGGTTTCGGCTCGGCGGCGGGCTCGGCGGCGGGCTCGGGCGGCGGCGGGGCCGCCTTCGGCGTCTGCGCGTCGAGGAACCGCAGCAGCTCCACCGGGAACGGCAGCACCAGCGTCGAGTTCTTCTCCGACGACACCTGCACCACGGTCTCCAGCAGCCGCAGCTGCAGCGCGGCCGGGGTGTCGGCCATCTGCGCGGCGGCCTGCGAGAGCTTGTACGACGCCTGCAGCTCACCGTCGGCCGAGATGACGCGCGCGCGTCGTTCCCGCTCCGCCTCGGCCTGCCGCGACATCGAGCGCTTCATCGCCTCCGGCAGGGCGACGTCCTTGATCTCGACGCGGTCGATGTGGATGCCCCAGTCCAGCGCCGGGCTGTCGATCATCAGCTCCAGGCCCTCGTTGAGGCGTTCGCGGTTGGAGAGCAGGTCATCGAGGTCGCTCTTGCCGATGATCGAGCGCAGCGACGTCTGCGCGACCTGGCCGACCGCCGACCGGTAGTCCTGGACGTTGACCGCCGCGACGACCGGGTCGATGACCTTGAAGTAGACGACCGCGTCGACCCGGACCGTGACGTTGTCCCTGGTGATGCCGTCCTGGGCCGGGACCGGCATGGTCACGATCTGCATGTTGACCTTCTGGATCCGGTCGGCGAACGGCACGAGCACCGCCAGGCCCGGCTCCCGCACCTTCGACCGCACGCGGCCGAACCGGAAGACGAGTCCGCGTTCGTACTGCTTCACCACGCGCACGCTCGACGCGAGCCAGGCCCCGCCCGCGATGACGACAGCGCTGAGGATTTCCACCACCATGGCTGCTCCCGGGGTTGCGTTTTCCCCTGAAAGCCCAGCGTACGCCCGTGCGGACCAGCGGGAAAAGCGCTGGACGCCGCCGCCATCCTGGAGTGGTGAACGACCTTCGGGTACCGCCGCTGTTCGCCGCCAGGGCGCCACAGGTGCTCGGTCTCGGGGCCGCCGGGTGGGTGGCCTCGTTGCCGAAGCTCGCCGCGGCGTACGCGCGGAAGTGGGAGCTGACGTTCGAGGGCGAAGCGATGCACGGCTACGTCGGCGTCGTGCAGCCCGCGCGCCGCGCCGACGGCACGCCGGTGGTGCTGAAACTGTTCTGGCGCGACCGGGAATCGGCCGGCGAGTCGCTCGCACTGTCCACATGGGCCGGCCGGGGTGCGGTGCTGCTGCTGGAATCCGCGCCGGAGGACAGCGTCCTGCTGCTCGAACGCCTGGACGCCGGCCGCACCCTCGACGACCTGCCGCTGCGCGAGGCGATCCCGCTCATCAGCTCGCTGGCGCGGCGCTTGGCCGTGCCCGCACCACCGTTGTTGCGGCGGCGGCTGCGTGCCGACGCCTTCTTCCTCGTGGAAGAGCTGCCGCGACGGTGGCGGGACCTCGGCGAGCCGTTCGACCGGCGGCTGGTCGACGACGCCGTCGCGATCTGCCGGGAACTGGGGCCCAGCGCCGGTGGCCTGCTGGTCAACGAAGACCTGCACTTCCAGAACGTCCTGGCGGGCACCCGCGAGCCGTGGCTGGTGATCGACCCGAAGCCACTGGCGGGCGACCTCGAATGGGGCGTTATCCCGTTGCTCTGGAACCGCTTCACCGAGTCCACACTGGACGACCGGTTCGCGATGGTCGTCGCGGCACAGGAGCTGGACGCCGAGAAGGCCCGCGCCTGGACGCTCGTGCGGGCCGTGCTGAACTGGATCTGGATGGTCGAGGAGCACCTCGAATCCGGCGAGGACAGCGACGACCCGGCCTTTCTCACAGTGGCGGAAATCGCTCCCTGGGCAGCCAGCCGATAGTGTCAGCGCCATGGCCGCGGTCAACAGGGTTTTCGCAGCTCAGCTGTCCGGGTTGCCGGTGTTCGGCCCCGACGGCGAGTCGATCGGCCGGGTCCGCGACCTGGTCGCCGGGCTGCGGCTGGACGCCCAGCCGCCGCGCATCCTCGGCCTGGTCGTCGAGCTGAGTACCCGGCGGCGCGTCTTCGTGCCGATGCTGCGGGTCACCTCGATCGAGCCGTCCGCCGTCACGCTCGCGACCGGCTCGGTCAACATGCGCCAGTTCAACCAGCGGCCCAACGAGGTATTGGTGCTCGGCCAGCTGCTCGACGCACACGCGTCCTTGGCCGGGTCCGGGACCCGGATCACCGTCGTCGACGCCGGGATGGAACCGACCCGCACCCGCGACTGGGTGCTGGCCAAGCTCGCCATCCGGGAGCGGCGGGTCGGGCTGGGCCGCCGCCGGTCGGCGATGCAGGTGCTGCCGTGGTCGGAAGTGGCCGGGCTCGGGCTGTCCGACCTCGCGGTCCAGCCCCAGGGCGCCGGGCAGCTGCTCATGCTGTTCGACACCATGCGCCCGGCCGACATCGCCGCGACCGTGCGCGACCTGCCGCTCAAGCGGCGCCACGAGGTCGCCGACGCGATGGACGACGAGCGCCTCGCCGACCTCATCGAGGAACTGCCGGACGACGACCAGAAGGAGCTGCTGGCCTACCTGGCCGAGGAGCGCGCGGCCGACGTCCTGGAGGCGATGAACCCCGACGACGCGGCCGACCTGCTGGCCGAGCTCGCGCCGGCCGACCAGAGCCGGCTGCTGGAGCTGATGGAGCCGGAGGAGTCGGCGCCGGTCCGGCGGCTGCTGGAGTACTCGTCCGACACCGCGGGCGGCCTGATGACACCGGAGCCGGTGGTGCTGACCCCGGACACGACGATCGCCGAGGCGCTGGCCCACATCCGCAACGCCGAGCTGCCGCCGGCGCTGGCCAGCATGGTGTTCGTCTGCCGCCCGCCGACCGCGACGCCGACCGGGCGCTACGTCGGCGTCGTCCACTTCCAGCGGCTGCTGCGGGAGCCGCCGGCGGAGCTGGTCGCCAGCGCCGTCGACACCGGGCTGCCCCCGCTGAAACCGGGCGCGTCGCTGGCCGAGGTCACCCGGTACTTCGCGGCCTACAACCTGACCTGCGGGCCGGTCATCGACGCCGAGGACCACCTGATCGGCGCGGTGACCGTCGACGACATCCTCGACCACCTGCTGCCCGAGGACTGGCGCGAGACCGGGCTCCACGACACCTTGGAGGAAGACCGTGCCTGAGCTGACTTCGGGACGGCGGCTGGACCAGCCCCGCGGCCAGAACCGGTTCAGGCTGAACATCGACCCCGACACGTTCGGCCGGTTCACCGAGCGGATCGCGCGGTTCCTGGGCACGGGCAAGTACCTGTTCTGGCAGACGCTGCTTGTCGTCGTCTGGGTCGTGCTGAACATCACGGCCGTGTCGCTGCAGTGGGACCCGTACCCGTTCATCCTGCTCAACCTGGCCTTTTCGACGCAGGCGGCGTACGCGGCGCCGCTGATCCTGCTGGCCCAGAACCGGCAGGACGACCGCGACCGCGTCTCCCTGGAGGAGGACCGGAACCGGGCTCTGCAGACGAAAGCCGACACGGAGTACCTGGCCCGCGAGCTGGCGGCGCTGCGCCTGGCGATCGGCGAGGTGGCGACGCGCGACTACCTGCGCAGCGAGCTGGACCGGCTCCGGGACGACCTCGACGTCAAGCCCAGGAAGTCCCGCACCCCTACCAGTACGTAACATGGACGGGGTGACCAGTACGCAGCAGCTCCCCAGCGTCGACGACGTCCGCAGCGCGCTGAAGAGCGTGCAAGACCCGGAGATCCGCAAACCCATCACGGACCTGGGGATGGTCAAGGACGTTTCGGTCGCTTCCGACGGTGTCGTCACCGTCGGGATCTACCTGACGGTGGCCGGCTGCCCGCTGAAGGCGACGCTCACGAACGACACCCGCGAGGCCGTTTCGAAGCTGCCCGGCGTGGTGGACGTGCGCGTCGAGCTGGACGTGATGAGCGACGAGCAGCGCTCCGAGCTGCGCAAGTCCCTGCGCGGCGACGCGGCGGAGCCGGTGATCCCGTTCGCCCAGCCGGGCTCGATGACCCGGGTGTACTGCGTGGCCTCGGGCAAGGGCGGCGTGGGCAAGTCGTCGGTGACGGTGAACCTGGCGGCGGCGATGGCCGCCCGCGGGCTGTCGGTGGGTGTCGTGGACGCGGACATCTACGGCCACTCGATCCCCCGCATGCTGGGCGCGCGCGAGAAGCCGACCAAGGTCGACACGATGATCATGCCGCCGCAGTCCCACGGCGTGAAGGTGATCTCGATCGGCATGTTCACCCCGGGCAACACCCCGGTGGTCTGGCGCGGCCCGATGCTGCACCGCGCGTTGCAGCAGTTCCTGGCGGACGTCTTCTGGGGCGACCTGGACATCCTCCTGCTGGACCTCCCCCCGGGCACGGGCGACATCGCGATCTCGGTGGCCCAGCTGATCCCCAACGCGGAGATCCTGGTGGTGACCACACCCCAGCAGGCCGCGGCCGAGGTGGCCGAGCGCGCGGGCGCGATCGCGTTGCAGACGCGCCAGCGCGTGGCGGGCGTCATCGAGAACATGTCGTGGCTGGAGACGCCGTCCGGAGAGCGCATGGAGATCTTCGGTTCGGGCGGCGGCGAGGCGGTGGCTTCGTCACTGACGAAGTCGATCGGATCGGAGGTCCCGCTGCTGGGCCAGATCCCGATGGACCCCCGGATGGTTTCCCAGGGCGACGCGGGCGAGCCGCTGGTACTGGCCGAGCCGGAGGCCCCGGCGTCGGTGGTGCTGAAGGAAGCGGCGAAGAAGCTGACGGTGAAGGCGCGCGGGCTGGCGGGGATGATGCTGAACGTGACCCCGGCGGGGCGCTGAGGTTTCCCGGGTTCGGTCGGGCCGGCCGGGTCGCTTGGGTTCGGTGTTCCCTGTCAGCGGTCCCTCGATGCCACCGAACCCGGCGACACCACCCCCGGATCATGGGTCGACTGGGGCGCTGGTCATGCCGGGGTTGGTGACCATAACTCCCTGATGAGAGCCACGAAAAAGGTAACCAAGCGTTCCCAAGTCCAGTCTATCGGCGCTGCCCGACGAAAACCTCGGAACGGCCGTCGGCAGGCCGCCTTGTCCACATCACGGCCGGGGTGTGGAAGGCCGATACGCGTAGTGGATGAGCCCCGGGTGCAGCTTCCCCACCCGGTCGTAAAGCGCACGCGCCGGCGCATCTTCCAGCGTGTTCCAGTAGAGGCTCGGGTATCCCTGTGCCTCCGCGTCCCGCGCCACCCACTCGATCATCGCCGTCGCGACGCCCTGCCGGCGAACCGAAGCGTCCACGAACAGGTCCGCCAGATAGCACTTCGCGGCGTACCAGACACTTGCGTGGAACAGGTAATGCGCGACCCCCACCAGCTCGCCGTCCAGGCGGGCGGCGATTCCGCGGATCCGGTCGTCGTCGTGCAGGCGCCGCCACGTGCGTTCGTAGGCGTCGTCGGTGCGTTCGACGTCGAAGTACGCGTCCTTGCCCCGGGCCAGGACTTCCCAGCGGGCGCAGTCGGGCTCCGTCAGGAAACCGATCGACAGCAAGTTACGTGGCGTCCGGGTCGATCGGCGGGCGCTCGCCCGGCTTGAGCGGCTCGGGCGCCGACTGCGTCTGGGCGACCGGGTGGCCGTTCGAGCCGTTCGTCCCGTTCGTGCCGTTGGATCCGCTCAGGTTCGGGCTGCCGTTCGTGATGCCCTTCAACCCCAGCGGATCGGCGTCGCCGTCGAAGAGGTGCTGCGTCACCACCCGTTTCGGGTCGAAGTTCCGCAGTCCGCGCAGGTCTTCCAGCGGCTTGCGCAGCTGGTCGAACTCCGGGCCCATCTCCTCGCGGAGCTGCTCCTTCGCACCGGTCGCGAAGTCGCGGACCTTCTTCACGCTCTTCGCGAGCCAGGACGCCGCCTCCGGCAGCCGTTCCGGGCCGAGAATGAAGAGACCGGCGATGATGAGGACGAGGATTTCCCCCCATCCGACACTGTCGAACACCCGTCTACCTCCGCTCGGAACCTACCCGCCCAGGGTACCCGCCACCCGCCACGCTCCGGGAGGCCGAACGCGGGAACTCAGTCGGAAGCCAGGGTTACGTCGACGACGAAGCTGGCGCCGTCGCGTGCCAGCTGCACCGGGACGACCTCGCCGACGTCGTGCGCGCGCACCGCGACCGTCAGTTCGGCGGAGTCGCGCACCAGCCGGTTGCCGATCTTGGTGATCACGTCGCCCTCCTTGATGCCCGCGTTCGCGGCCGGGCCGCCGGGGGCGACGTTCTTCACCTGCGCGCCCATCGTGGACGAACCCGCGACCGTCGACGACGCGTTGATGCCGATGTCGGCGTGCTGGACCTTGCCGTCCTTGATCAGCGCCTTCGCGATCTTGATCGCGTAGTCGCTCGGGATGGCGAAGCCGATACCGATGCTGCCGCCGTCCGCGCCGGCGGAGCGGATCGACGAGTTGATCCCGACCAGCGCGCCGGTGGAGTCGACGAGCGCGCCGCCCGAGTTGCCGTGGTTGATCGCGGCGTCGGTCTGGATGGCCTCGTAGGTGACCGGCGGGGCGCCGTTGTCGCCGCCGGCGGTGATCGGCCGGTTCAGCGCGCTGACGATCCCGGCGGTGACGGAGTTCTGCAGCGCCAGCGGCGAGCCGATCGCCATCACGGTGTCGCCGACCTGCAGGTCCGCGGACTTGCCGACCTGCAGCACGGTCGGGTTGGTGACGTTCACCTTCACGACGGCGAGGTCGGTCTTCTGGTCGGCGCCGACGAGCTTGGCCTCGGTGCGGGTGCCGTCGATGAAGACGGCGGTGACCTTGACGCCCGGGTCCGCGGCGGCGGAGGAGATGACGTGCTCGTTGGTGAGGATGTAGCCCTGCGGGTCGATCATGACGCCGGAGCCCTGCTCGCCGGATTCGGCGCCGGGCTTGTAGACCTCGAGCGAGACGACGGCGGGCGCGACGCGCTTGGCGATCTCGGCGACCGACCCGGCGGGGCGTTCCTTGCCGGCCTCGGCTTCGGCGATGGTGGCGGAGCCGGTGAGCTCGGTGCCGGTGTCGCCGACCCACCAGCCGACGAACCCCCCGACGGCCCCGACGAGCAGCGCGACGACGCCGAGCACCGCGAGGGCTTTCGGCTGCACGCGCCGCCCGAAAAGCACTTCGGGCAGGCTGAGCAGCGCCCCGGGCGGCCGTTTGGCGGGCTTTTCGTCGTCTTCGGCGGGCATCGCGGGCCCGGCGAGTACGGCGGCGGCCGCGGGATCACGCCACGGATCCCGGGTTCCGGTCCACAGCGGCGGCTCGACATCCGGAGCATCGCCGGTGGCTTCCCGAGGACGTTCGAGCAGCACACCTTCGGCCCCGGGCGGCCGCCGGAAGGCCTCGGCCAGCGACTCGGGCGCGGGCGGCGCGAGGTTGACGCCGTTGGCCTTCTGCGGGGTGTAGAGCTGGTCGAACGCCCCGTCGACACCGTGCGGCCGGCCGAAAACGGCAGCCTGCGCGGGATCGACGGCGGGCCGCGCGAGCGGCCGCGGCCCCAGCCGGTCGGCATCACGCGCGCCGGGCTGCTCGGGATTCACGTTCGGCTCGGTCATCATTCCCCGGTGCATAAGATCAGGTGGCTGGGCGCGACGATACCCAAGCCCGATGCTCCGAGTCTGCCGGTCGGTGGGTGAAGTGGCTGTTTCTTGGGCGGTTGTCCGCAGCTCGGGCGTGCCGGGCGATCAGACGCCCCGGACACACCCAAGGCCGCCATGATCGCGCGCGCAACCCCCGTGCCCCGGACACACCGAAGGCCGCCGCGAAAAGGATTCGCAGCGGCCTTCAGAATCCACTCAGCGGATGCCCGCCGGCACCGCCACCGGGGTGGTGCTCGGCGCCGTCGATACCGGTGCCGGGTGCTGGGGTACCGCCATCTGGGCCGGCAGCAGGTTCGCCGGCTGCGGGGCCCCGCCGCCCGTCTCCGGGGCTCCGTCGCCGTCCGCCGAGGTGCCCACCAGGGCCAGTGCACTCAGGACCAGGCCCGACACCACGACACCCGCTCCCTGGGCCGCGCGGCGCTTGAAGCGGCCGCCGCCCAGGACGTTCGGGGACTGGCCCAACGGGGCCGATGATCCCAACGGGGCCACGCCGCCCAGGACGCCTGAATCGCGCAGGCCCGCCACCCGGTCGGGGCGCTGGACCGCGACCAGCTGGCCGTCCGCCGTGATGGCCAGGTTGTCCGGGCTGCTCGGCAGCTCCGTGTGCTGCGGGATGGACTGCAGGCTCGCCAGGAACCCCGCCGACATCGACGGCGCGCCGGCGCGCCGGATCGTCTCGCCCGTCTGGCGCTGGGCGCGCACCTCGGCGGCGCACGCCGGGCAGCGGGTGATGTGCGACGCCGCGCGGTCGCGGGCGCCGTGGGTCAGTTCGCCGTCGACGAACGCCACCACGACGTCCGGCAGCAGGTGCGACTCGGGGAGTCCCCAGCCTCGCGGTGCGGTCATACCGTCACCTTCGCAGACTGCGGCGCGTAGGTGCGACGGCGCTCCAGCGAAGCGCGCAGCGCCTGACGTCCGCGGTGAATGCGGCTGCGGACGGTGCCCAGCTTGACACCGAGGGTCGCGCCGATCTCCTCGTACGACAGCCCCTCGACGTCACACAGCACGACGGCCGCGCGGAACTCGGGGGGCAGCTCGTCGAGCGCCGCCTGCAGGTCCGGGTCCAAGTGGGTGTCCGAGTAGACCTGCTCGGGGCTCGGGTCGTCGCCCACGATGCGGTCGGTGTCGTCGGGCAGGCCTTCCATCCGCACGCGCGAGCGGCGGCGGGCCATGTCCAGGAACAGGTTGGTGGTGATCCGGTGCAGCCAGCCCTCGAACGTGCCGGGCTTGTACGACGCCAGCGAGCGGAACACCCGGATGAACGTCTCCTGCGTCAGGTCCTCGGCGTCGTGGGTGTTGCCGGTGAGGCGGTAGGCGAGCCGGTAGACGCGGTCACCGTGTTCGCGCACGACCTCGTCCCAGGACGGCGGCGTCCAGGCCGCCTCGTCCAGGGTCACCGGCTGGGCCCCGGCGTCGGCAACGGCGTTCTGCATAGCGGGAGCAGGCACCTCCATCTGCGTTTCTCCTGTCTGCTCCACCCAACGCGGGTCGTCGGCACGGTGTTCCCGTGTGATCGGATTTCAGTCTCTCCGGGTTCCTTATGGTTCTAGTGAGACTGGACTGAGAGCAGGCTGAGAACTTCTTCCGGGGTGCTTACCAGGGAGCCTGCGCGGATTTATCGACAACCAACGCTAACCTCCGTGCGTGAACACGCCCACCCCTGCGGCCGCGCCGGCCGATTCCGGGTTCGTCGACGGGTACCTGCCCGACGACGAGGTGCTGGCCACGGCCCGGGCGAGGGCCGAGGACCTGGGCTGCACCCCGCTCAGCGCGGGTGCGGGCGCGACGCTGCGCTTCCTGGCCGCGACGCTGTGCGCGAAGGCGGTCGTCGAGGTCGGCACCGGCGCGGGGGTCAGCGGGCTGAGCCTGCTGCGCGGCATGGCCCCCGACGGCGTCCTGACCTCGATCGACGTCGAGCCGGAGTACCAGCGGGCGGCGCGCGCGACGTTCCGCGAAGCCGGGTTCGCCCCGGGCCGGACGCGGCTGATCATCGGCCGCGCGCTGGACGTGCTGCAGCGGCTCACCCCGGGCGGCTACGACCTGGTGTTCGTCGACTCCGCGCACATCGAGTACCCGGGCTGCTACGAGCTGGGGGTTTCGCTGCTGCGGCGCGGCGGGATCATCGCGTTCCACAACGTGCTGGCCGGCGGCCGGGTGATCGACCCGTCGCACCGGGACCCGGAGACGCTGGCCCTGCGCGAGGTGGCGCGGGCCTTCCGGGAGGACGAACGCCTGGTCCCGGCGCTGCTGCCGGTGGGCGGCGGGCTGCTGGTCGGGGCCGCTACCTGAGCTTCGAGCCGGCCGGGTTCAGCCGGCGTTGACCAGCTCCAGCCGCTCCCCCCGCACCCGGGTCCCGGCCACCACCGCCGCGACCGCCAGCAGCAGCCACGCCGCCACCACCGCGATCAGCCACGACCACCCGGCGTGCCCGTACACCCACGCCCCCGCGGCCCCGCCCACGCTGCTCCCGAGGTAGTACGTCGCCGTGTACATGCCGCCCACCTGGCCGCGTGCGCCCTCGGGAGCGTCCGCCGCCGCCCAGCCGTTCGCCACCGCGTGGGCCGCGAAGAACGCGCACGTCAGCACCAAGAACCCGGCGATGACCAGCGGCAACGCGTCCGGCAGCGTCAGGGCCGCGCCGGCCGCCGTCAGCAGCAGCGCGCCGATCAGCGCGCGCCGGCGCCCGGCTCGCGCCACCAGGCGGCCCGCCGCCGCCGAGGACACCGAGCCCGTCGCGTACGCCAGGAACACCAGGGACGCGATCGCCGGTGACAGGCGCAGCGGGTCGCCGGTGAGGCGGAAGCCCGCCGCGTTGTAGAGGGCGACGAACGAGCCCATCGCCAGCAACGCCACCGCGTACTGGGCCAGCAGCACCGGCTTGCGGACCGCCGTCAAGAGCCCGCGCCCGACACCGCCGGCCCGGCCCGGACGCCCACCCGGCGGCAGCGTCACCACCGTCACCGCCGAACACACCGCTCCCACCGCCGCGACGACCAGGAGCGCGCCACGCCAGCCGAGGGGGCCTGCGGTGAAGCCGCTGGCCAGCCGGCCGAGCATGCCGCCCACCGTGTTGCCCGCGATCATCGCGCCGACCGCCGCCGCGACACCCGCGCGGCCGAGGCGTTCGGCCAGGTAGGCCGCCGCCACGCCGGGAAAGCCCGCGATCGCCACGCCCTGCAGCGCGCGCAGGGCCAGCAGCGCCGGGTACGTCGGCATCAGCGGCAGGAGCAGGCCGCACACGACCGACGCGAGCACCGACGTCAGGATCACCGGACGGCGGCCGATCACCTCGGACAGCGCCGCGATGGGCAGGACCGCGATGGCGAGCGCACCGGTCGCGACGCTCACCGCGAGCGCCGCGCCGCCGGGGTCGAGGTGGTACTGCGCGGCGAGCTGCGGCAGCACCGGCTGCGGCGCGTAGAGCAGGGCGAACGAGGAGATCCCGGCCGCGGCGACGGCGGTCTTGACTCGGCGGGTGGCAGTCACGTCCTGAAAGTAAGCAGCGCTAATCAATACGTCCAATGCACGAACGTGCGAGGATCGATGCGGTGAAGCATGAATCGTTGTCCGCGCAGGTCGCGCCGCACCTGCCACTGCTGGCCGCGCTCCGGGAGACGAGGAACGTCACACGCGCGGCCGCGCTGCTGGGCGTACCGCAGCCGACCGTCAGCCGCCGGCTCGCCGCGCTGGCGGAGGCGCTCGGTGCGCCGCTGACCGTCCCGGACGGCCGCGGCATCCGGCTCACGCGCGCGGCCGAACTGCTGGCCGAGGCGGCCGAACGCGGAATGGCGGCGGTCGACACCGGTGTCCGGCTGGCGCGCGAGGAGGTGTCGCCGGAATCCGGGCACGTCGTGCTGGGGTTCCTGCACCTGCTCGGGCGCTCGCTGGTGCCTTCGCTGCTGCGCGGGTACCGGGCGCGGTTCCCGGCGGTGCGGTTCACGCTGGTGCAGGGCTCTCGGCAGGACATGGTCGACCGGCTCGCGGGCGGCGAGCTGGACCTCGCCCTGGTGGCGCCGCTGCCGGACGTCCCGGCGCTGGCCTGCGCGGGCCTGGTGGACGAGGAGATCCTGCTGTCGGTCCCCGCGGGCCACCGGCTGGCGGGCCGGGCGTCGGTGCGGGTGGCGGAGCTGGCGGACGAGGAGTTCGTGCTGCTGGAGCAGGGGTACGGCGTGCGGACGCTGACGGACGAGCTCTGCGCGGCGGCCGGGTTCACGCCGCGGATCGCGTTCGAGGGCCAGGAGTCGGACACCGTGCGCGGCCTGGTGGCGGCGGGCCTGGGGGTGGCACTGCTGCCGCGGTTCGGGCCGGGCAGCCCGGCGGGGGTGGCGGAGGTGCCGCTGTCGCCGCGGCCGTACCGGACGATCGGGCTGGTGTGGCGGGCGGACGAGCCGATGACGCCGGCGGTCACCGGGTTCCGCGAGCACGTCCTGGCCGGGCCGCGCTAACGGCGGTCGTCGTAGGCCGCGCGGGCCGCGTCGATCCGCGGGAGGTGCTCGATGCTCCACTCGAGCAGGGGCGCGGCGGCTTCGCGCAGCGTCCGGCCCATCGGCGTCAGCTCGTAGCTCACGTTCGGCGGCATGACTTCACGGACCGTGCGGGTCAGGATCCCGTCGCGCTCGAGGTCGCGCAGGGTCACGGTGAGCATGCGCTGGCTGATCCCGTCGATGGCCCGCTTGAGTTCGGTGAAGCGCAGCGGCCCGTCCTTGAGCATGCGGACGACCAGGAGCGCCCACTTGTCCCCGACGATGTCGAGCACCGCCCGGGTCCGGCACACGTCCTGCACGGTTACCTCCAAAGAACCGGGGCACGGGAAAGTGCCTTATTGCCCGGTTCGCGTCCAGTGGATCACGATGGTTCCGGTTACCGAATGGTACCGAGGCACTGATGGGAACCGAGGTAGTGCATGACCACGTTCGTCCTGGTGCACGGCGCCTGGCACAGCGGACGCTGCTGGGACCGGGTGGTCCCGCTGCTGACGTCGGCCGGGCACCGCGTGCTCGCGCCGTCGCTGACCGGGTACGGCGGCAAGGCGCACCTGCTGAGCCCCGGCGTCGGGCTCGACACGCACGTCGACGACATCGCCGGCCTGATCGAGGCCGAGGCGCTCGACGACGTCGTCCTCGTCGGGCACAGCTACGCCGGGCTGGTCATCTCGTCGGTCGCCAACCGCCTCCCGGAGCGGATCGCGCACCTGGTGTACCTCGACGCGATGGTCCCCGAAGACGGCGAAACCGCGGTGGACGTCCTGCCCGTCACCCAGCAGCTGATCGACGCCGCGATCGAGGGCTGGCGGGTCCCACCGCTGCCGGAACTGCCGCCGCCCCTCGGCCTGTTCGGGGTGACCGATCCAGGCGACGTCGCCTGGCTGCGCTCGATGCTTTCGGACCAGCCGGTGCGGTGCCTGCGCCAACCGGTCCGGCTGGACAACCCGGCCGTGTCCGCGATCCCGCGCACGCACATCCACTGCACCGCCGGCCGGCCGGACGGCATCACCCGCCGGCCCGTCCCGCCGGGCGCGCGGGTGCGGGAGCTGCCGACCGGGCACGACTGCATGATCACCATGCCCGCCGAGCTCGCCGCCCTGCTCGCCGAGGCGGCTCAGCCCAGAGACGCCGCCAGCTCCACCAACGTCCGCGCCGCGAACCCGGTCGCGCCCGGGACCACCTCGTCGTAGTTCTTCTCCGAGCGCGCCGGCCCCGCGATGTCCAGGTGCGCCCACGGCAACCCCGCGGTGAACTCGCGCAGGAACAACGCCGCCGTGATGCCGCCTGGGCCGCCCGGCGTCTGGCGGACGTCGCCGAACTCGCCGCGGACGTTCTCCGCGTAGTCCTCCACCAGGGGCATGCGCCACCACGCCTCGCCCACCCGGGCGCCCGCCGAGGTGACCGCGGCGGCCAGGAAGTCGTCCGAGGCGAACAGGCCGCCCGTGCGCAGGCCCAGCGAGACCTTCATCGCGCCCGTCAGGGTCGCCGCGTCCACCACGTAGTCCGGGGTGAACCGGCGGATGCCGTACGCCAGCGCGTCGGCCAGGACCATCCGGCCCTCCGCGTCGGTGTTGCCCACCTCGGTCGTCTTGCCGCCGTAGTGGCGGACGATGTCGCCCGGGCGGTACGCCGAGCCCGACACGTGGTTCTCCGCGCACGGGACCAGCGCGGTGACCCGGACCGGCAGCCCCAGTGCCGCGATCGCGCGGGTCGCCGCGATCACCGCCGCGCCGCCCGCCATGTCCGTGCGCATCAGGTGCATGCCGTCGGCCGGCTTGATCGACAGGCCGCCCGTGTCGAACGTGATGCCCTTGCCCACGAGCAGCAGGTGCCGGGACGCGCCCGCCGGCTTGTACGTCATTTCGACCAGCCGCGGCGGCCGCGCCGAGCCGCCGCCGACCGCCAGGACGCCGCCGAAACCTTCCGCCGCGAGCCACTTTTCGTCCCGCACCGCCACCTCGACGCGCGGGCCGGCCACGCGGGCCGCCGTGTCGGCCAGCCAGGCCGGCGTCTTCACGTTGGACGGCGTGTTCGCGAGGTCGCGGGTCAGCGCCGTCGACGCGGCCAGCACCGCGGCCCGCTCGACCAGCTCCGGCACCGCGCGATCGGACGTGACCAGCCGGATCGTCCGGACCACCGGCTTCGGGTCCTCGCCGGTCACCTTGTAGCGGTAGCCGCCGAGCAGCAGGCCAAGCACCAGCTCGGTCACGTGCTCGCCGGACGCCTCCTCGGGCAGCTCCAGCTGCACCGCCCGGAACGCCTTGCCCCCGTTTTCGACGTCCTCGGCCAGGGTCGCGTGCACCGCGCGGACCAGCGCCGCGCCCGTCTTGCGGTACTGCTTCGGCTCGCCGCCGCCCAGCCCCGCGACCCAGCGCGGCCCGCCGCCGGGGACCGTCTGGACGTCTCCCGCCTTGCCGCTGATCCGGACGCCCTCGATCTCCAGGGGCTCGACGTCATCGTTGTCGGGAGCGGCCACCAGGCGGGCCGCCGGGACGCCGCGACGGAGCTCCGTCGCGACCTCGACGTCGAGCAGGGTAGCCGGAACGGGCGGTAGCGGATTACGCACAGTGAGCAACCTTCGGGCGCAGAGGAACCGCGACCCCGGCCTCCGAAGGGAGACCGGGGTGCGACGGAAGGACGGATCGGGAAGGCAGGCTCAGCCGGTGACCTCCGCCAGTGCGGCGCCGAGGTCCTTCGCTTCTTCCGCGGAGAGTTCGACGACGAGTCGCCCACCACCCTCGAGCGGTACGCGCATCACGAGGCCCCGCCCCTCCTTAGTCACTTCGAGGGGACCATCTCCGGTCCGGGGCTTCATGGCCGCCATAGCGTGCTCCCTCCGTCTCAACCGGCGCGCCCGGGTCGCGCTCGCGTGAAAGCCAGCCGGGTCTGCTGTCCATTGTCCCTCATCAGCGGCCGGGCGCATCAGCGG
The DNA here is from genome assembly GCF_002904295.1 of Amycolatopsis sp. CA-128772. Taxonomy (GTDB): domain Bacteria; phylum Actinomycetota; class Actinomycetes; order Mycobacteriales; family Pseudonocardiaceae; genus Amycolatopsis. The sequence goes on along the minus strand of NZ_PPHG01000078.1, from coordinate 51,673 downwards.
AGGGGATCTTTTGCTGCGGTATCGGTGCTGGTATGCGGCCCGCGCGAGGTGAAAGACTCTCGGCCGACCGAAGTTTTCCGCGCAAGGAGAAGACGTGACCACATCCGACGTCCTGTTGACCGCCGACGCCGACGGGGTGCGCACCCTCACCCTCAACCGGCCCCAGGCGTACAACTCGCTGACCGTCGAGCTGAAGGAAGCACTGCTCGCGGCGCTGCGCGAGGCGTCCGGCGACGAAGGAGTCCGCGCGGTCGTGCTGACCGGTTCCGGCAAGGCGTTCTGCGCCGGCCAGGACCTGAAGGAGCACGTGGGTCTGCTGCAAGCGGGTGACCCCGCCCCGCTACAGACCGTGAAGGAGCACTACAACCCGATCGTCCAGGCGATCGTGGCGATGGAGAAGCCGGTGATCGCCGCCGTCAACGGCACCGCCGCCGGTGCCGGGGCCGCTTTCGCCTACGCCAGTGACCTGCGGATCGCCGCCGAATCGTCGTCGTTCCTGATGGCCTTCGCCAACGTCGGGCTGGGCCCGGACTCGGGCGCGTCCTGGACGCTGCAGCGGCTGGTCGGCTACGGCCGCGCCGCCGAGCTGATGCTGCTGGCCCGGACCGTGGACGCGGCCGAGGCGCTGCGGCTCGGCCTGGTCGGCGAGGTCGTCCCGGACGAGGAGCTTGCGGCTCGCGCGCAGAAGGTGGCGGCGAAGCTCGCGGCCGGTCCGACCGTGGCCTACGCGAAGATCAAGAGCGTGCTCAACCTGGCCGCGCAGTCGACGTTCGAGGAGGCGCTCGACGCCGAGGACGCCGCCCAGACGGCGCTCGGCGCGACGGCCGACCACGCCGAGGCCGTCGAGGCCTTCGTCGGCAAGCGCAAGCCCGCCTTCCAGGGCAGGTGACGTCCGGCTGCTTCCGGGCTCAGACCGCCCGGAAGCAGCCTTCGACGTGGTCGTCGACCATGCCGGTGGCCTGCATCAGGGCGTAGCAGGTCGTCGGGCCGAGGAAGACGAAGCCGCGCTTCTTGAGTTCCTTCGCCATCGCCTTGGACTCGTCGGTGATGGCCGGGACGTCGGCCATCGTCTTCGGGCGCACCTGAACCGCGGGTGCGAACGACCACAAGAGGTCGTCCAGCGGCGTGTCGAGCGAAGCGATCGCCTGGGCGTTCTTGATCGCGGCCAGGATCTTGGCCCGGTTCCGCACGATCGACGCGTCCTGCATCAGCCGCTCGACGTCGGCGTCGCCGAACTTCGCCACCTTCGCCGGCTTGAACTGCTTGAACGCCTTCCGGAAGCCCTCCCGCTTGCGCAGGATCGTGATCCACGACAGCCCCGACTGGAACGACTCGAGGCAGAGCCGCTCGTACAGCTCGTCCTGCCCGTGCAGGGGCGTGCCCCACTCCTTGTCGTGGTACTCCGCGTAGTCCGGGGTCGAATTGCCCCAGCTGCAGCGCGCGACGCCGTCGGCGCCGGTCAGCTCACTCATCCCCACCCACCGAATAGTCCTCCGCGAACCGCGCGAACTGCCGCAGCGACCGGCGCACCCCCAGCGCGAACGCCGGCCGCACCACCGGCCAGCCGAGCCGGCCCAGCGGCCCGAACGGCAGCCGCAGGTGCTCGGCCCAGACGAACGTCGAGCGCGTTGCGCCCTTGGGCACCACCTGGAACGTGCCGGTGCCCTGCACGACGCTGCCGAGGTGCCGGACCGCGCACCGCACCGGCGGCTCCCAGCTGGTGATCTCCATGGTGTCGGTGAAGCCGATGCCGGCCACCCCGGTGAACGCCGCCAGCCGCGAGCCGACGCTGCGGCCGTTGCCCTCGACGACCTCGACCTCGGTGCCGAGCATCCACTCGCCCTGGCGCGTCCAGTCGGTCAACGCGAGCCACGTCGTCCCGGCGGGGGCGCGGACGTCGACCGAAAGCACCAGGTCCGTCACGGAGCACCCTCGGGCGAGCTCTCCCGCTCCGGTTCGCGCTGCTCCAGCTCGGCGACCCGGGCCCGCAGCCCGTCGATCTCGACGCCGAGCCGTCGCACCACCCAGTCCACCTCGGACATCTTGTAGCCGCGGAACACCAGCTGGAACCGGACGTCGGCCAGGTCGTCGCCGGTGATGTCCTCGGCGGGCAGCCGCGTGGGCGAACTGCCCGGCGGAAGCGGGGCGAGCTCCTCACCCCGGCCGAACACCACCGCGGCGAGCAGGAACACCACGGCCGCCACCAGCAGCATGACTACGAGGTAGATCAGCGCGGTCGTCACGCGACGATCGTGGCATACCCACCCCAGGATCGTCTCGCGAGCACGACGAGCCGGACGGAAAGTGCCACCCAGGCCAGCATCAGGAGCACGCAGGGGACGCTGAGGAACAGCCTGGAGACGTCGACTACGCCGGTCGCGCCGATCAGCAGCCCGACCGAGGCCAGGTTGACGCCGACAGCGAAGGCGATCAGCACCCCGCAGAACCGGGACAGCCGGACGCCGTCGAGGCGGCGGCTGAGCCAGCGCGTGCCGAGCAGCGCGAGGACGCCGATCACCGGCACGACGAACACCGCGCCGTGGGAGGCGTGCGCGACGACCTTGTACCACCCGGGGGTCGGCGTCGACAGCTTCGTCCAGTCGCCGAAGGTGAGGATCCGCGCGTAGTCCCACAGGACCTGCATCGCCGGGACGCCGATGACGAGCTTCCACAGCGTGCGGACGCCGCTGAGCATGCCCAGCTCGGCCTGGTAGCCGCGGGCGACGACGGCCGCCGGGCCGAAGTCGGCGACGGCGCGACGCTCGGCCTCTTCGCCGGTCCAGCCGCCGGCGCGGTAGGCGTCGGCGGCGTCGTGCAGGCCGTCGCGGGCCTCGTCCAGCAGGTCGGCCTTGAACCGGCCGCAGCCGTGCAGCCGCCGGTCGAGATCGGCCAGGTACGCGTCGATCATGCTTCCAGCACTCCCCCGATGACCGCGGTGAACTCCCGCCACTCCGCGCGCTCGGTGGTCAGCGCCTGCTCGCCGGAGCGGGTGAGCCGGTAGGTCCGCCGCTTGCGGCCGGAGACGACGTCCCATTCGCTGGCCAGCCAGCCGGCCCGCTCGAGCCGGCGCAGCGCCGGGTACACGGTGCCGGTGGGCAGGTCGAGCGCGCCGTCGCTGCGCAGCTGGAGCGCCTCGATGATCGCGTAGCCGTGCAGTTTCCGGCCGTCGAGCACGGCCAGCAGCAACGCGTCGAGGTGTCCGCGCAGGGTGTCCGCCTTCATGGGTACGCAGTCTACACGTCGGTTCGCTACATGTAGGCAGACTATGTGTAGCCTGTCTACATGAACGCTCTTCCGATCGCGAGACTCCAGTTCGCGACGACGACCTCGTTCCACTTCCTGTTCGTGCTGCTCACCTTGGGGCTGGTCACGCTGGTGGCCGTGATGCAGACGCGCTGGACGCTGGGCGGTAAGCCCGAACTGCTGCGGATGACGCGCTTCTGGGGCCGCCTGTACGTCATCAACTACGCGCTCGGGATCGTCACCGGCATCGTGATGGAGTTCCAGTTCGGCCTGACCTGGACCGGGCTCTCTACCTTCGCCGGCGACGTCTTCGGCGCCCCGCTGGCCATCGAGACGCTGGTCGCGTTCTTCCTGGAGTCGACCTTCCTCGGCCTGTGGATCTTCGGCTTCGGCCGCCTGCCCAAGGGGCTGCACCTGGCGCTGATCTGGCTGGTCACGCTGACCGCGTACGCGTCGGCGCTGTTCATCATGCTGGCCAACTCGTTCCTGCAGAACCCGGCCGGCAGCCACCTCGAGCACGGCACACTGCACCTCGACGACTTCGGCGCGCTGTTCGCCAACCCGGCGCTGGCCGCGTCGCTGCCGCACGTCACCGGCGCGGCGATCGTCACCGGCGGGTTCTTCGTCGTCGGCGTCAGCGCGTGGCACTTCCTCAGGCGCACCGCCGAGGCCGTCCCCGCCGGCCAGATCCTGTTCTCCTTCATCGCTTTCTCACTGCTGTTCGCCGCGCTCGCGGTGGCCGACTGGGTGCTCATGGCGCGGGTCGCCAAGCGCGGCCCGGATCCGGTCGACGAGCCCGCCGGGCTGCCCGTCCTGAGCGGGGTCTGACCGGTGGTGACCTTCTGGTGGTGTGTGCTGGGCCTGCTGACCTGCGGGTACTTCGCGCTGGCGGGGTACGACTACGGCGTCGGCATGCTCCTGCCCGGCTTCGAGGCCGGCGAGCGGCGCCGACGGCAGACACTGGGCGCGCTCGGGCCGTTCTTCCTGGCCAACGAGGTGTGGCTGGTGGCCGCGGTCGGCCTGCTGTTCGGGGCGTTCCCGCACCTGGAGGGCAAGGTGTTCGCCGGGGCGTACGTCCTGGTCGTGACGCTCCTGCTCGGCCTGGTCACGTTCACGGCGTCGATGCAGCTGCGCAGCCGCCGCCCGGACGCGCGCCGCGGCGCCTGGACGGCCGGCATCGTCGGCGGCGCGCTGGTGACGGCGCTGTCGTGGGGCCTGTTCCTCGGCAACCTGGTCGTCGGGCTGCCGCCGGTCGCCGACGTGCTCGCGCTCTTCAACCCGTACGCGGTGCTGTGGGGCCTCGGGTTCGTCGCGCTGTTCTGCCTGCAGGGCGCGGCGTTCCTGGCCGTGCGGGCACCGGCCGAGCTGACCGGCCGCGCGGTCCGGCTGGCCCGGGCCTTCTCGGCGCCGGTGCTCGCGTTCCTCGTGGTCGCCTCGGGCTGGGGGTACTTCGCGCTCGACGGCGTTTCGCTGCTCGGTGCCGGTGCGGTCGTCCTGGCCTTCGCGGCTTTCGCCGTCACCCGCTTCGGGCTGGCGACGCGGCGGTACCGGGTCGCGCTCGCCGGGTCCATGGTGCTCTCGGCCTGTCCGGCGCTGCTCGCCGGCACCGTGCGGTTCCCGGCCGTGCTGGTGTCTTCGCAGTCCACGCTGACGCTCGAGCAGGCGGCGACGGCGCCGGAGACGTTCGCGGTGCTGGCCTGGTTCACCCCGCCGTCGCTGCTGGTGCTGCTGGTGGTGCAGTGGCTGACCTGGCGGGCGCACCGCCGCCCCGTCGACCAGCACTCGCTGCTGCACTTCTAGGGGGACGCCGTGCCTGCACTGCCCGGACTCCGGCGGTACCTCGTCGTGGTGGGCCTGCTCGGGGTGCTCACCGCGGCGGCGGTGCTCCTCCAGGCCGAGGGGCTCGCCACCCTGCTGACCGGTGGTGGCGTTTCCGCGCTCCTGGTCGTGGCCATCGCGGGGCGGGTGGCCCTGTCGTGGGGGCACACCGTCCTCAGCGGACGCTTTGCCGCGTCGGTCCGCCGCGGGTTGCGCCGGCGGCTCCTGGAGTCCGCTTCGGACCGGGCCGGGGTTGTCGCGACGCAGATCACGCGCGGTGTCGACGCCACGGACAGCTACCTGACCGGGTACCTGCCCTCACTGGTGGTGTCGGTGGTCGTGCCGGCCGCGGTGGTCGTGCGGCTGTTCACCACGGACCTGGTGTCCGCGTTGGTCGTGGTGGTCACCCTGCCGCTGATCCCGGTGTTCGCGGTCCTGGTCGGGAAGCACACGCGGGCCTCGGTCCAGTGGCAGCTGCTGACGAAGCTGGGCGGGCACTTCCTGGACGCCGTCCGCGGGCTCGGGACGTCGAAGGTGTTCGGACGGGCGGCCGAGCAGGCGGCCACCGTGCGTTCGATGGCGGCCGCCCACGCCGACGCGACCATGAAGACGCTGCGGGTCGCGTTCCTGTCGGCGCTGGTGCTGGAACTGGTGGCGACGCTGTCCGTGGCGTTGGTGGCGGTGCCGATCGGCTTCCGGTTGCTTTCGGGCGGCCTGGAGGCGCGTCCGGCGTTGCTCATCCTGCTGCTGACGCCGGAGGCGTACCTGCCGCTGCGCGCGGCGGGCGCGAAGTTCCACGCGGCGGCGGAGGGGTTGACGGCGTTGCGGGAGGCTCTCGCGGTGCCGGTTGTCCCGGTTCCGTCCGGGACCGTCTGCCGGCGGCGGGGGGCGCCTTCGGTGGTCTTCGAGCGGGTGTCCGTGGCTTACGACGGGGTTCCGGCGTTGTCCGAAGTGGACCTTTCGCTGCCGGCCGGGTCGCGGGTGGCGCTGGTGGGGCCGAGCGGGTCGGGGAAGAGCACCTTGCTGGCGGTGCTGCTGGGGTTCGTGACGCCTTCGTCGGGACGGGTGCTCGTGGACGGGGTGGACCTGCGGTCGCTGTCGTCGCCGGACTGGCTGGCCGAGGTGGCGTGGGTCCCGCAGCGGCCGACGTTGTTCCGCGGGTCGCTGGCTTCGAACATCGCCCTCGGCGGTCCGGCCGACGTGCCGGCGGCGGCCCGGGCGGCGGCGTTGGCGCCGGTGGCGGCGAGCCTGCCGGCGGGCTTTTCGACGCCGGTGGGCGAGCTGGGCGAGGTGCTGTCGGCGGGCCAGCGCCAGCGGGTGGGCCTGGCCCGGGCCCTGGCGCGGAGGTCGGCGGGGCTGGTGCTGCTGGACGAGCCGACGGCGCGGCTGGACGCCCGGACGGAGGACGCGGTGCTGTCGGCGACGCGGAAGCTGCTGCCGGGCCGGACGGCACTGCTGGTCGCCCATCGGCCGGCCATGGTTTCGCTGGCGGACCGGGTGGTCGAGCTACGCGACGGCCGGATCCGCACGGAGGTGACGGCGTGAACGTCCGGGCTCTGTCCACAAGAGACTGGCTGCGGCTGCTCCGCGCCGCGCTCCTCGGTGCCGCCGCCGAACTCGCCGCCCTCGCGCTCATGGCCACCGCGGCCTGGCTGCTGCTGCGGGCCGCCGAACGGCCGCCGCTCGGCGCCCTCACCCTCGCCGTCGTCACCGTCCGGACCCTCGCCCTCCTCCGCGGTGGCCTGCGGTACGCCGAACGGCTCGCCGGGCACGAGGTCGTCCTCCGGTGGCTCGGCTCCCTGCGGACCCGCGTCTACCAGGCCCTCCTGCCCGGGACCCGGTACTCCGGCGGCGACCTCGTCACCCGGCTCGTGTCCGATGTGGACGCGCTGCAGGACGCCGTCCTGCGGTGGCTCCTGCCCGCCGCCGTGGCCGCCGTCGTGGGTGCCGCCGCGGTCGCCGTCACCGCGGGCGCTTCGGTGCCGGCCGCCGCCGTGCTCACCGCCGGGCTGCTCGTCGCCGGTGTGCTCCTGCCGTGGCTCGTCGTCCGCGCCACCGGCCGGGCCGCGCGGGAGACCGCGGGTGCCCGGGCCGAACTCGCCGAACGGGCCGTCGAGCTCGTCACCGGGCACCGGGAGCTCGTCGCCGCCGGGGCGCTCGGAGAACAGCGGCGCAAAGCCACCCGGGTCGTCGACGTCATCGCCGCCGCCGAGCGGGCGGCCGCGGGCCGGACGGCCCTGCTCGGCGCCGCCGGGGTGCTCGTCCAGCTGGGCACCGCCGTCGCCGTCGCCCGGCTGTGCCACGCCTCCGGGCCCTGGACCGCGGCCCTCACCCTCGCCGCCGTGACGGCCTTCGAGGTCGTTCTCCCGCTGATCGGCGCCGCCCGGCGCGTTCCGGAAATCCGCGCCTCGGCCGCCCGGGTGCGGGCCGTGCTGAGCGAGCCCGCCCTCCCGGCCGGCACCCGCACCGCGGCGGACGGCCACTTCCGGCTGGAGAAGGCCGGCGTCCGCCACCCCGGCCGGCCGCCGGCGCTCCGGGACGTCGATCTCGACCTGCCGCCCGGCAAGCGCGTCGGCATCCTCGGCCCGAGCGGCGCGGGGAAGACGACCCTCCTGCGGCTCCTGCTCGGCAGCGAGACCCCGACCGAAGGCCGGGTCACCCTCGACGGCCACCCGCTCGCGGAGTACGCCGGCCTGGCGAATGTCATTTCCGGCGCCGAAGCCGACGCCCACGTCTTCCACACCACCGTCCGCGAGAACCTGCTGCTCGCGAAGCCGGACGCCACCGACGACGAACTCCGGGCCGCCTGCGACACCGCCGGGTTCGACCTGGACCTCGACCGCGACACCGGCCCGGACGGTGACGCGCTGTCCGGGGGTCAGCGGCAGCGGCTGGTCCTCGCCCGCGCGGTGCTCGCCAAGCCCCGGGTCCTCGTGCTCGACGAGCCCGTCGAAGGGCTCGACCCGGCCCACGGCGACGCCGTCCTGAAGCGGGTCCTCGCCCAGGCGGCCGGCAGCGTGGTGCTCGTCACCCACCGGCCCGAGCACGTCGACGGCTTCGACGAGGTGCTCACCCTCGAGGACGGGCGAGCACTTCCCGCATCGGCGGCCGGTCGGCGACGCGGACGTCCGTGACGTCCGGCAGCCACTCCTCGTCGACCTGCACGAACTGCGTGAACGGGGCGTCCGCGGCCGGGACGCCGCAGCGGTCCAAAGCCGTGCCGAGGATCTGGCGGGACATCGCGCCCAGCTGGCTCAGCGACCGGTTCCGGTGCTTGCGGACACCCAGGTTGACCTGCGCGAGCCCGTCGAGGCCGTACCGCGCCTCGGCGTCGAGCAGCAGCCCGATCTCGACGCCGTAGCCGGCCGCGAACGGCACCGACTCGAGGAACTCGCGGGTGCCCGCGTACTCGCCGCCGAGCGGCTGGACCAGCCCGCCGAGCGCGGGGCGCAGCGCGGAGAGGACCGGCCGGGCGAGCAGCTCGGTGACGCGCCCGCCGCCGGTGCTCTCCAGCCGCAGCGGGCGGCGGTAGAAGCCCTTGACCAGGTGGACGCCGTTTTCGGTGAGCAGCGGGCCGAGCAGGGACGGCACGAACGCCGGGTCCGGGTCGACCAGGTCGGAGTCGAGGAAGACGACGATGTCACCGCTGGTCGCGGCCAGCGAACGCCACAGCACCTCGCCCTTGCCGGGGACCGGCGGCAGGTCCGGCAGGACGTCCTCGCGGCGCACGACCCGCGCGCCCGCGGCTTCGGCGGTTTGCGCGGTGGCGTCCGTGGAACCCGAATCCATGACGACGAGCTCGTCGACGACCGAACCGACCAGCGGCCGGACCGACGCGACCACAGCACCGACGGTCCGCTCTTCGTCCAGGGCCGGTAGCACGACCGAAACCGTCCGGTCACCCTTCGCGGCCAGGATGTCCCCGGGCGTCCAGCCGGGCTCCTGCCACGTACGCCGCTCGAACCAACTCACGAGTAACGATCGTGCCATGCTGGTGGCACCGCCACCGAGGAGGAGGACGACTTGATCGCGCTGCTAGTCCGGTTCGTGCTGGGCCCGCTGGCCAGGGCCGTGTACCGGCCGGAGGTGCACGGCGTGGAGAACGTGCCGCTCAGCGGCCCGGTGCTCCTGGCGGCCAACCACCGGGCGGCGCTCGACACCGGCGTCATCACCTTCGCGACGCCCCGGCAGGTCAAGTTCCTCGGCAAGGCCGAGTACTTCGCCGGCAAGGGCCTCAAGGGCCGGGCGCTGGCCGGGTTCCTCGGCGGCCTCGGCTACGTCCCGGTCGAGCGCGGCAACGCCCAGGCCGGGCTGGCCGCCCTGGAGGCGGCGCGCAAGGTGCTCGACGCGGGCGGCGTGTTCGCGATCTACCCGGAGGGCACCCGCTCCCTGGACGGCCGGCTGCACCGCGGCCACACGGGCGTCGCGGCGCTGGCCCTGGCGACCGGCGCGAAGGTGGTACCGGTCGCGCTGACCGGCACCGAGAACCTCCAGCCCCGAGGCGCGAAGATCCCACGGCCGGCGAAGATCGGCATCACGTTCGGCAAGCCCCTCGACTTCTCGCGGTACGAAGGCCAGGACTACGCGCCGGCGATCCGCCGCTCGGTCACCGACGAGGTGATGTACGCGATCCTGGAGCTCTCGGGCCAGGAGTACGTCGACACCTACCACAAGCGGCCGAGCGAAGGCGTCGCCTGACTCACCACGGCACCGGGCCTTCGTCGTCGACGAAGGTGCCCGTCGGGCCGCCGCGACCGCGCCCGGCGCCGGATGCGCGGCGCGGCCGACCGCCGCCGCAGCGGCTTCCTTGCGAGAGCCGCAAAGCGCTCGCCGCGGTACACCGGGCGCGGTGCGGGGCAGGCCGTGCCGAAGCTGCTCGTGGCGATGGAGCCCGACGAGCAGGACCAGCCGGCGGCGCTCCCCCGCGGGCACCGGCCGGCCGGGCGGCCGGCGCTGGTCGTGGCCGACCTCGGCGGCGAGCCGTTCCCGCACTGGGCCGAGCAGCGATGTGCCCGGGCCGGAGGTGCGCGACCCGGGCCGGCTGCCGGCGCTGGGCGAGCTCGCGGGCGGCGGCGTTCGTCCGGGCGGGCACGACGTCAGATCCCCGGCGATTCCTTCGCCCACTTCGGCGGCGCGGGCGGCTCGTACGTCTCGAACCGGTCCAGCAGCGCCGCCGGGTCGGCGTCGGTGAGCAGCAGCTGCCGGTAGTCCTCCTTGACGAAGCCCTCCGCCACCATGTGGTCGGCGAAGGTGATCAGCGGCGCGTAGTACCCGTCCACGTCGACCAGGCCGATCGGCTTTCCGTGCAGGCCGAGCTGGGCCCACGTCCAGACCTCGAACAGCTCCTCCAACGTGCCCGCGCCGCCCGGCAGGGCCAGGAAACCGTCGGACAGGGCCGCCATCTTGGCCTTGCGCTCGTGCATGTCCGCCACCACGTGCAGCTCGGACAGGCCCGCGTGGGCGATCTCGACCGACGACAGCGCCTCCGGGATCACGCCGATCACCTCGCCGCCCGCCGCGAGGGCCGCGTCGGCGACCACGCCCATCGTGCCGACGCTCGCGCCGCCGTAGACCAGGCCGATGCCGCGCTGGGCCAGTAGCTTGCCGAGTGCGGCCGCCTGCTCCGCGTACCTCGGCGAAAAGCCCATCGACGACCCGCAGAAGACACAGATCCGCCGCATCAGTGGGTGTCCTCCCACGCCTGATAGGACTCCTGCACCACGCGGACCGCGTCGTCGATGTCGTCGGTGAGGTGCAGCAGGTCCAGGTCGCCCGGGCTGATCTTGCCCTCGGCCAGCACCGAGTTCTTGATCCACTCGTAGAGGCCGCCCCAGTAGTCGCTGCCGAACAGCACCACCGGGAATTTCGTGACCTTCTTCGTCTGCACCAGGGTCAGCGCCTCGAACAGCTCGTCGAGCGTGCCGAAGCCGCCGGGCAGGCAGATGAAGGCCTGCGAATACTTGATGAACATCGTCTTGCGGGCGAAGAAGTAGCGGAAGTTGACGCCCAGGTCGACCCACGGGTTCAGGCCCTGCTCGAACGGGAGCTCGATGCCCAGCCCGACGGAGAAGCCGCCGGCCTCGGCCGCGCCGCGGTTGACCGCCTCCATCGCGCCCGGGCCGCCGCCGGTCATCACCGCGAAACCGGCGTTGGCCAGCGCCCCGCCGATCTTGCGGCCGAGCTCGTACTCCGGGTTGTCGCGCTTGGTGCGGGCCGAGCCGAACACCGTGACCGCGCGCGGGACCTCGGCGAGCGCGCCGAAGCCCTCGACGAACTCGGCCTGGATCCGCAGGACGCGCCACGGGTCGGTGTGCACCCAGTCGCTCGGGCCGCGCGAGTCCAGGAGCCGCTGGTCGGTGGTGCTGCCCTGGTCACGGCGGTCGCGGCGCAGCACGACCGGGCCCTTGTGCCGCTCCACCGGGCGTTCGGGGTACTGGCCGTCCGGCCATTCAGACTGTTCGCTCACTTCCCCATGCTACGGCCTGCCCGCCAGCGAGAATGCGAGCAGCGCGGTGGAGGTGAAGTCGATGGCGGGCTCGTTGCTGGGCCATGAACTCAGGTCGTCGGCGTAGCGGCTTCCCTGGCCGTCGAAGGATTCATACGGACGGGTGCACTCCCTGGCCCCGGCCGGGAACGGCAGGTCGGCGAAGTTGTCCGCGCCGTTCGGGCCGTTCACGACCGCGCCGTAGAGCACTTTCGAAGGTCCGGCCAGGTTCGCGGCCTGGTGGTGCGGACACTGCGGGGACGTCGTGCCGACGCCGACCACCAGCGAGACGCCCCAGGCGTTGGCCCCGAGGGTGAAGTTCCGTTGCCGGGCGCCGAAGGCGGCGTAGCGGGTGTCGCCGGTGACGCGCTGGTAGAGCCGCGCGGTCGCGGCGAAGCCGAAGCTCTTGCTGGCGGCGTCGAAGTCCGTGACGTCGACGGCTGTCCCGAATGGACTCGCCTTCGCCGCCTCGACGCCGGAGTCGAGCTGGCGGCGCAGGTCGGCGGCCAGCTCCCGGACGCCGAGGGCCGCGCCCGGGACGCCGGTGCGCAGCAGACCGGCCAGGTCGGCGTGGGCGAGCGCGCTCGTGTCGTAGAGGTTCAACGTGCTCGTGTCGCCGCTGCCGATGTACGCCTTCGCCCACTTCGCCGCGTCACGGGCCCAGCCGCCGGCGCGCGGGTCGTGGAGCGCCCGCGCCGCCAGAGCGAGCTGCGTCGCGCCCAGTTCCAGGTCGTCCTCCCAGGAGGATTCCGGGTAGTAGGCGTGCGGGAACGCGGTGACGAGCTCGCCGACACCGGTCGTCTTGGCCTGTGCGAACACGGCGGCCGCCTCGGCCAGGTAGTGGCGGGCGAGCCGCGGGTCGCGGTGGGCGTACACCTGGGCGCCGAGCGCGAACGCCGCCGCGACCCGGCCGGCGAGGTTCGGGGACAGCGGCGCGCCCGCCGGGGCCGCGGGGAACACCGGGCGGTGCTTGACGAAGTAGGCCGGATCGCCGGGCTTGACGTCGAGCGCGTCGTCGTCCTGCGGGTTGCGCCAGACGTCGTGGTCGCCGAGGAAGCCGAACTCCTCGCTGCCGGTGCCGATGCCGACCTGGGCGTAGAGGGTCTTCGAGCGGCCGTCCCACACCTTGTCGAGCCAGTCGAGACCGAACCGGACCTCCTCGGCCAGCACCGGGTCCGGGTCCTCGCGCAGCACGAAACCCAGCTCCGCCAGCGAATACGCGGTGTTGGAGGTGAACTTCACGAAGTCGCCGGCGTCGACCCAGCCGCCTTCGACGTCGACCGGGCCGCCCTGCGGTTTCAGGGGTTCGACGATCTCGTCGCCGCCTTCACCGGCGAACTTCGGTTCCGCGTAGACGGTCGCCGTCCGGTCGGCGAGGTGCGACGGCCGGCGGTCGAGCCGGCCCGGGACGACGTCGTGGCCGTCGCGCTGGGCCTGGAAGAACTCGGTGGTGGCCCGCACGAGCGGGCGGAAGAGGCGGCGCGCGGTGTCGATCCGGAACGGCGGTGACACCGCGCCCGCCGCCTTGACCCGGTAGGTGCCCGGTCGGTCCAGTGTGGACAGATCGAGGTCGAACACCGCGGGGTAGCGGGCGTTCCAGGCGCCGAGGCTCGCGCCGGTCCGGCCTTCGCGGACGGTGTGGCCGCCTTCGTCGACCACGGCGAACTTCCCGGGGGCGCCGCCGAGCAGGTACGCGTGCTTCGCCTCGCCCAGCGCGTAACCGGCCTGGTCGACGCGCACCTCGGCCGGGGTGGCGGCCTCGGCCGGGGTCGCCGCGAGGGGCACGGCGAGCACGGCCGCCGTCGCGAGGGGAAGCAGGCGCATGATCGGCTCCACTTTGTTAGGAAAGTTTCCTATTTAGCGGAGAACGCTATCCCGGGCCGGCCGGAGGCGTCAATATGTCCGGTTCCGGGATCGGGACGAGCGACCGGCGCCGTCGGCCCCGGCGAACCCCGCCGATCGGCGCGACCGGCATCCCGGCGTCCCGATGACCTACCGTGGGGAGATGACCAGCGCACCCGCCGAGCCGCTCGGCGCGCGGATCCGGCGGCTGCGCACCGGCCGCGGCTGGACCCAGCGCGAGCTGGCCGAGCCGGGCTACGACCGGGGCTTCCTGGCGAAGGTGGAGACCGGCAGCCGCCCGCCGTCGGAGGAGATGCTGGCCTACCTGGCCCAACGGCTCGGCCTCACCGTGGACGAGCTGCGGTTCGGCCGGCCGCCGGGCGTCGCCGTCGAGCTGCGCGCCTCGCTGGACGAGGGCTACCGCGACCTCGAGCAGGGCCGCGTCGCCGACGCGGAGGCGCGGTTCGCCGCCGTGGCGAAGCAGGCCGCGGGCTACCACCTCGACGACGTCGAGTGCTACGCGCGGTTCTGCCAGGCCGAGGTGAAGTGGCAGCTGTTCGACGTGGCGGAGGCGCAGGAGGCCCTGGAGCACGCCGGGGAGCTGGCCGGCGCGGCCCCGCCGTGGCTGCGGGCGATGATCGTGCACCGGTGGGCCAACTGCCGGTTCCAGCACGGCGACCCGGGCCCGGCGATCGCGCGGATCGAGGCCGAGCTGGCCGTGCGCCCGCTGGACCCGGACGCCGAGCTGTGCCTGCTCACGGCCCTGATCCACCCCCTGATGGAGATGGGCGGCCTGCACCGGGCCCGCCGCGCGGCCGAGGACGGGCGGCGGCTGACCCGGGTGGCGACGCGGCCGGACTTCATCGCGCGGTTCCACCGGCAGGCGTCGCAGGTGTGGCACGCGACCGGCCAGGCGGACCGGGCCGACGAGGACCTGACCGAGGCGTGCCGGCTGTTCGCGTCGGTGGGGTTCGACCGGGACGCGGCCCGCTGCCGCTGGGCCCGCGGCTACCTGCTGCGTCACCTCGGCCGCCTCGACGAGGCCCGCGCGGAGCTGACGACGGCCCGCGACCAGCTCGCGGCGATCGGCGCGGAGGAAGGCTTCGCCGGGGCGACGCTCGAACTGGCCGAGGTCCGGCTCCGGCAGGGTGCCCCGGCGGAAGCCGCGGCGCTCGTCTCCGGCGTCCGCGAACTGCTGTCCCGTGACGTCGAAGCACGCGGCGAGGCGACGAGCCTGCTCGGGCAGGTCGCCCGGGCCCGTGGCGACCTGGAGACGGCGACCCGGCTGCTGCGCGAAGCGTTCGAAATCCAGACCGGGGCGTCCCTGCACGGCGCGGCGGTTTCGACGGCCCTGCGGCTCGGCGACGCGCTCCGACAACGTGGTCATCTCGAGGACGCCATCGCGGCGTACCGCCGCGGCCTGGACTCGGCGAGCGGCACCGACGCCTGATCGGGCGGACCACCGGGCTCGATGGTCCGGACCACAACCACTTTCCTACGAAAGTCGGTGAATTGGTTCAGACCAGTCATCGACATCGTACTGACCTGGGCTTTCGGGCCCCCACGAGCGATCGACACGGAGGCTCGCTACTCCGTTCGGCCCATTGACCTGCCCGCGGCCGGAACCTTTACTCGGACGCGTCCGGCGCAATAACACCAGTTATTCCGCCGGGCACATTGCTCACGGTCCCCGGAAAGGTTCCCCCATGAGATCCCCACGAGGGCTGGCGGCGATCGCCGGCCTGGCCCTGACCTTCGCGGTGCCGGCGATCCCGGCCGCCGCCGCACCCGCACCTCCCGCCGCCACCCCACCCGAGGCGCTCGCCGCGCGAGCCGCCGATCAGGCCGCCCTCAACGGCGCCGACCGGCTCGCCAAGGGCGCCGGGGAGACCTTCGTCCGCACCGGGGTCACCCCGGGTGGCGGCGGGCTCTACTACGCCTCCTACCAGCGCACCTACCACGGCCTGCCGGTCGTCGGCGGCGACGCGGTGGTCGTCGCCGACGGCGCCGGGCGCGTCCGCGGCACCGAAGCCGCGCCCACCGCCCCGATCACCGTCGGCACGCAGGCGGCCCTCAAGGCCGAGCAGGCCACGAAGATCGCCACGGCCAAGGTGTCCAAGGTGGACAGCGTCACCAGCCCGAAGCTGGTCGTGCTGGCCGGGAACGCCCCGAAGCTGGCGTACGAGGTCGTCGTCAGCGGCTACGACCGCGCCCGGCCGACCCACCTGCACGTGTTCGTCGACAGCGCGACCGGCGCCGTCCTCGACACGCGCGACGACGTCCGCGAGGCCGGCACCGGCAACTCCTACTACGCCGGCACCGTCTCGATCGACACCTCCGGCTCCGGCAGCTCCTACTCGATGACCGACCCCGCGCGCCGCGGCATCGCCTGCGGCCGCGAGGGCGGCTCGATCTTCACCAAGAGCTCCAACACCTGGGGCAACGGCTCCGGCACCGACCTGGAAACCGCCTGCGTCGACGCGCTCTACAGCGTCCAGACCGAGTGGAAGATGCTCGGCGACTGGCTCGGCCGCAACGGCATCGACGGGGCGGGCGGCGGCTTCCGCGCCAGCGTCGGCCTCAACGACGTCAACGCCTACTGGGACGGCTCCTCGACGCACTTCGGGCACTCCCAGGACAACCGCCGCCAGGCGACGCCGATGGACGTCGTCGGCCACGAGTTCGGCCACGCGATCTTCCAGACCACGCCGGGCGGCGCGGGCTCGGGCAACGAGAACGGCGGCCTCAACGAGTCCACCGGCGACATCTTCGGCGCGCTGACCGAGGCGTACGCCAACAACCCGGTGGACCGGCCGGACTTCACCGTCGGCGAGGGCGTCAACCTCGTCGGCCAGGGCCCGATCCGCTACATGTACAACCCGTCTCAGGTCGGCGACCCGAACTGCTACTCGTCGTCGATCCCGAGCACCGAGGTGCACGCCGCCGCGGGCCCGCAGAACCACTGGTTCTACCTGCTCTCGCAGGGCAGCAACGCCTCGCCGGCCAGCCCGACCTGCAACGGCTCGACCGTGACCGGCATCGGCATCCAGAAGGCCGGCAAGATCTTCTACAACGGCCTGCTGAAGAAGACCTCGTCGTGGAACCACAAGGCCGCCCGCAAGGCCACTCTCGAAGCCGCGGTCGCGCTCTTCCCGGGCAGCTGCACCGAGTTCGCCGCCACCAAGGCCGCCTGGGACGCGGTGAGCGTCGCCGCGGTCAGCGGTGAGCCCACCTGCAGCGGCCAGCCGCCCGCCGGCAACGACTACTCGCTGACGCTGTCGCCGACGTCGGCGTCCGTCCAACCCGGACAGACGGCGACCACCACGGTGACCACCCGGGTCACCTCGGGCAACGCCCAGACCGTGCAGCTGGTGGCGACCGGCCTGCCCGCGGGCGCGAAGGCGACCATCAGCCCGGCGAGCATCCAGTCCGGCGGCACCGCCACCTTGACCATCACCACGTCGGCGACCACGCCGGAGGGCACCAGCCAGGTGACGGTCAGCGGCGACGGCCCCGACGCCGACCACTCCGCGCAGTTCACGCTCACCGTCGGCAACGGCGGCCCGCCGCCGACCGGCTGCGAGGGGCTCGCCGAGTGGGACACGGCCAAGGCGTACGTGCCCAACGACGTCGTGGGCCACAACGGTCACAAGTGGACGTCGCTGTGGTACTCGACCGGCGCCGAGCCCGGCGCGCCCGGCTCCTGGGCCGTCTGGAGCGACAGCGGCGCCTGCTGAACCACGCCGCGCGGCGGCGGGGCACCCTCCCCGCCGCCGCGCGGCTTACCCTGGGACGTCCACGGCGGAAAGGCACCTGTGTGAGCGAGAGCGTCGGCGAACGCCTGCGTGAGCTGCGCACCGAACGCGGGCTCACGCAGCGCGAACTCGCCGGGCCGCAGTACTCGGCCGCGTACGTGTCGTCGGTCGAGACCGGCGCCCGGACCCCGTCCGGCGACGCGCTGCGGTTCTTCGCCCAGCAACTCGGCATCGACCCCGACGAGCTGCTCGGCGGCCGGTCGCCGCGCGAGCTGATCGAGCTGGACCTCGAGCTGATCGAGACGGCGGAACGGTTCCTGGCCGGCGACGCCCGCCGCGCGACCCCGCGGATGCAGCGGATCCGGCGCCGGGCCGAACGCCTGGACCGGCCGCGGCCGACCGGGATCGCCCTGCTGTGGCTGGCCGGGTACTCGACCGGCGACGTCCGCACGAAGTACGTCGCCGACGCCGAAACGGCCCTGTCGGGCGAGCCGCCACCGGTGCGGGCGATGGTCGTGCCGCTGCGCGCGGCGGTGCTGTCCGGCTGGGGCGAGGTGCAGTATTCGGTGCACCTGCTGGAAACCTGCCACGCCGAACTGCTGCGCGACGGCTACCCGCAGCCGTCGATCCTGCTCACGCTGCGGGCCTGCCTGGCCGAGCGGCACCTGCGCCAGGGCGACCTGGAGCGAGCGGCCGAGTACGCCGACTCGGCGTTGCGGCTCACCCGGGGCGGCCCGGCGGTGCTCGCGGAACTCACCCGCAGCCACGTCGAGGTGGCCCGCAGCCACCTGGCGGCGGACCGGTTCGCCGACGCGGCCGCGTCGGTCGCCGCGGCCTACGACCTGATGCAGGAACGGGCGCTGCACCCGGCGATGGCGTACTGCCTGCTGGCCAGGGCCCGGGTCCGCGGCCGCTCGGGTGACGTCGAGGGCGCGCTGGCCGACCTCGGCGCGGCGCGCGAGACGGCGTGGCCGGACGACGTCCCGGCGATCACCGTCGAGCTCGCCGGGGAGTACCTCGCGGCGGGCCGGCTGGAGACCGCGGCCGCGTTGCTCGACCAGGTCCGCCCGGCCGTCGTGGCGGGCACGCCGCTGGCCGCGGAGCTGCGGCTGCAGCTGGGCTCGCTGGCCAGGGCCCGCGGCGACGCCCGGCGCGCGGCCGAGGACCTGCGGGCCGCCGTCGAGCTCGCCACCGGGCTGGGCGCGCACGGGGTGCTGGTCCGCGCGCTGCGGCCGTTGAGCGAGCTGCTCGGCGAAACCGGGAAGCAGGCCGAGGCGGCGGACGTGCTGCGCAACGGGCTCATCGCGCTGGGCGCGGAAGACGGCTGACCAGGCGGGCAACCGTTTTCTGAGCGGTACTAACGAATCCCGGTGATCGAGATCGTCCGGCGTTCGGATGGTGTCCCCGACAATCCCTACGAAAGTCGTTCCGGGACGGAACGCGGCGAGAATCCCCTGCTGCGGCGGGGTTTGTACGAAATGATTCGATAATCCGGAACGCGTCGTTGGTCCGTTCGGCGCATTGACGCCCGGATCCGCTGATCCTTTACTCGGATGCGTCCGGACGCATACCTGCTGTTAGCACGCCGGACACGTCTCCTCCCTTCCCCTTACGGACCTCGATTCTGCCTTCATGGAAGGAAGACCTCGATGACCCATCGTGGGTTCAGCACGGGCTTGGCGGCTGCCGCCGGGCTCGCCATGACGCTCGCGTTACCGGTGACCCCGGCGAACGCAGCGTCCTCAGCCCAGCCCGCCGCTCCCGAAGCGGCCGCCGCCCGCGCCGCCGACCAGGCGGCCGCCAGCGGTCTCGACGCCCTGCGCCGCGGACCGGCCGAATCGTTCCAGCGCGTCGGCCTGACCGCCGGCGGCGGTGGCCTGTTCTACGGCGCCTACCAGCGCACCTACCAGGGCCTGCGGGTCGTGGGCGGGGACGCGGTGGTCGTCGCCGACGGCGCCGGGCGCGTCCGCGGCACCAGCGCCGCGGAGACCGCGGCCATCACCGTCGGAACCCAGGCGTCGGTCGACGCGGCGAAGGCCGCCGCCACCGCGCGCGCTCAACTGCCCACTGTGGACAGTGTGAGCGCGCCGGAGAAGGTGGTGCTGGCCGGGGCGAGCCCGAAGCTGGCCTACGAGGTCGTCGTCGCCGGGCGCACCGCCACGGCGCCGAGCAACCTGCACGTGTTCGTCGACGCGGCGACCGGGGCGGTGCTCGACAAGCGGGACGACGTGAAGACGTTCGGCTCCGGCGCTCGCACGCAGGCCCAGCCGGCGACGGTGAACGTGGCCGGCACCGGCAACAGCTACTACGTCGGCAACGTCTCCATCGACACCACGCAGTCCGGCAGCACGTACACGCTGCGCGACCCGGGCCGCACCGGCATCAGCTGCGGCCGCGAGGGCGGTTCGGTCTACAGTGGACCGGACAACAACTGGGGCAACGGCTCCGGCACGGACCTCGAGACCGGCTGCGTGGACGTGCTCTACAGCGTCCAGACCGAGTGGAAGATGCTCGCCGACTGGCTCGGCCGCAACGGCATCAACGGCAGCGGCACCGGCTACCCGGCTTCGGTGGGCCTGGCCGACGTCAACGCCTACTGGAACGGCTCCTCGACCCACTTCGGCCACTCGCAGGACAACCAGCGTCAGGCCACCTCGATGGACGTCGTCGGGCACGAGTTCGGCCACGGCATCTTCCAGTTCACCCCGGGCGGTGCCGGTTCCGGCAACGAGAACGGCGGGATGAACGAGTCGACCGGTGACATCTTCGGCGCGCTGACCGAGGCGTACGCGAACAACCCGAAGGACACCCCGGACTACGAGGTCGGCGAGGGCGTCAACCTGGTCGGCCAGGGCCCGATCCGCTACATGTACCAGCCGTCGAAGGTCGGGGACCCGAACTGCTACTCGTCGTCCATCCCGAGCACCGAGGTGCACGCGGCCGCCGGCCCGCAGAACCACTGGTTCTACCTGCTGGCCGAGGGCTCGAACCCGGGTGGCGGCAAGCCGGCCAGCCCGACCTGCAACAGCTCGTCGGTCACCGGCGTCGGCATCCAGAAGGCCGGCAAGATCTTCTACAACGGCCTGCTGAAGAAGACCTCGTCGTGGAACCACAAGGCCGCCCGCAAGGCCACCCTCGAAGCCGCGATCGCGCTCTTCCCGGGCAGCTGCACCGAGTACAACGCCACCAAGGCCGCGTGGGACGCCGTCTCCGTCACCACGGTCAGCGGTGAGCCCACCTCGTGCAGCGGCGGCGGGCCGGACTTCTCGGTCGCGCTGAACCCGGCTTCGGGTTCCGTGCAGCCGGGCGCCTCGGCGACCACCACGATCAGCACCGCGATCACCTCCGGCGCGGCCCAGTCGATCACGCTGTCCGCCTCCGGCCTGCCCGCCGGCGCGACCGCGACGTTCAGCCCGGCCACCATCTCCTCCGGCGGCAGCTCCACGCTGACCATCGCGACCACGTCGTCGACCCCGACCGGCAGCTTCCCCGTCACCATCACCGCCGACGGGGCCAGCACCGACCACACGACGACGTACACGCTGAGCGTGGGCACCACCGGATCGTGCGCCCCGGTGACCAACTCGACCCGCCTGAACATCCCGGACTACCCGGCGAGCGCGGTCAACAGCACCAGCACCGTCAGCGGCTGTGCGCGCAACGCGTCCGGCACCACGAAGGTCGAGGTGCACATCGTCCACACCTACCGCGGTGACCTGGTCCTCGACCTGGTCGCGCCGGACGGCACCGCCTACCGGCTGAAGAACTCCAGCAGCGACTCCGCCGCGAACATCGACACCACCTACACCGTGAACGCCTCCACCGAGGCCGCTAACGGCGCGTGGCAGCTCCGCATCCGAGACGTCGGCCCCGCCGACACCGGTTACCTGTCCTCCTGGACGCTGACCGTCTGATGCGACCCGATGCCGTCACTTTCACGTGAAAGTGACCACCTGGGGGCGGCACTTTCACGTGAAAGTGCCGCCCCCAGAGTTGTCCCCAACCCCCACCGAAGGAATTCACCGCCATGAAGTGGAAGACACGACTCGGCGCCGGGGTCACCGCCCTCGCCGCCGTGCTGGGCGTTGTCAGCGCGCCAGCGGCCACCGCCGCGCCCGCCGCGGCGCTCGCCGCGCCGGACATCTCGCTGGCCAACATCAAGGGCCACCTCAACCAGCTGCAGTCCATCGCCAACAACAACGGCGGCACCCGCTCGGCCCGCGGCGGCGGGTACGCGGCGTCGGTGTCCTATGTGGAGAACCTGCTGAAGAACGCCGGGTACACCACGACCCGGCAGACCTGCACCAGCTGCCTCGGGCAGTCGCAGAACCTGATCGCCGAGTGGCCGCAGGGTGACGCGAGCCAGGTCATCATGCTCGGCGCGCACCTCGACTCGGTCAGCGCCGGCCCCGGCATCAACGACAACGGCTCGGGCAGCGCGTCGATCCTCGAGGTCGCGCTGACGCTGGCCCGCACCAACCCGGCGATGGCCAAGCGCGTCCGGTTCGGCTGGTGGGCCGACGAGGAGTCCGGCCTGGTCGGCTCGAAGTACTACGTCAACAACCTGCCGAGCGCCGAGCGCACGAAGATCAAGACCTACCTCAACTTCGACATGATCGGCTCGAAGAACTGGGGCTACTTCGTCTACGACGACGTCGCTTCGATCAAGGCCGTCTTCGACGAGTACTTCGCCTCCATCGGCATCCAGACCGAGGGCGACAGCGAAGGCGACGGCCGGTCCGACCACGCGTCCTTCAAGAGCGCGGGCATCCCGGTCGGCGGCCTGGCCACCGGCGCCGGCGACATCAAGAGCTCCGCGCAGGCGCAGAAGTGGGGCGGCACCGCGGGTTCGCCGTTCGACAACTGCTATCACCGCGCGTGCGACACGACGGCGAACATCCCGGACGCCCCGCTGGAGCGGAACTCCGACGCCATCGGCTACGCGCTGTGGAAGCTGGCCGTCGCCACGACGCAGGGCAACGACTTCTCCGTGGCGCTGAACCCGACCTCCGGGACCGTCCAACCGGGACAGTCGCTGCAGGTGGCCGTGAGCACCGCGACGACGTCCGGCTCGGCGCAGTCGATCTCGCTGTCCGCGTCCGGCCTGCCCGCCGGCGCGACGGCGTCCTTCAGCCCGGCCACCGTGCAGTCGGGTGGCAGCTCGACGCTGACCATCACGACGTCCTCGAGCACCCCGACCGGCACCTTCGGAGTCACGGTGACCGCGGACGGCGCGAGCGTCGACCACACGGCGACGTTCTCCCTCGGCGTCGGCAGCTCGTCGTGCGCGCCGGTGACCAACTCGGCGCGCCTGGACATCCCGGACTACCCCGGTGCCGCGGTGAACAGCCCGGCGAACGTGGCGGGTTGCGCGCGCAACGCGTCCGGCACCACCAAGGTCGAGGTGCACATCACCCACACCTACCGCGGTGACCTGGTCCTCGACCTCGTCGCCCCGGACGGCACGGCGTACCGGCTGAAGAACTCCAGCAGCGACTCGACGCCGAACCTCGACACCACCTACACCGTCAACGCCTCCTCCGAGGCCGCGAACGGCGCGTGGCAGCTCCGGATCCGCGACACCGGCCCGGCCGACACCGGTTACCTGTCCTCCTGGACGCTGACCGTCTGATCCCCGGCGGGGCGGCACTTTCACGTGAAAGTGCCGCCCCGCGCAATTTGTCTAGACCACCCGTTCGTAGGTAGTCAACGGATTCCCACGGCGCTTATGTTGGGCGGACACGCCGCGTTCGCCCCTCAACGACGATGGGAGCCGGGATGTCGAGACGGTTGTTCGGAACCCTTCTGGCCGCGGTGGTGGCCGTCCCGCTGTTCGTGTCGGCCCCCGCGCAGGGGGCGGTGCAGGCCGACACGTGCGCGGTGAAGTCGCGGCCCGCGGGCCAGGTCCTCCAGGGCTACTGGGAAAACTGGGACGGCGCCGCGAACGGCGTCCACCCCGGACTGGGCTGGATCCCGATCACCGACAGCCGGATGGCCCAGCACGGCTACAACGTCATCAACGCCGCCTTCCCGGTGATCCGCTCCGACGGCACGGTGCTGTGGGAGGACGGGATGGACGCCGGGGTCAAGGTGTCGACGCCGGCCGAGATGTGCGCGGCCAAGGCGGCGGGCGCGACGATCCTGCTGTCGATCGGCGGCGCGGCCGCCGGGATCGACCTGTCGTCGTCCGCGGTGGCCGACCGGTTCGTCGCCACCGTCGTCCCGATCCTGAAGCAGTACAACTTCGACGGGATCGACATCGACATCGAGACCGGGCTGACCAACAGCGGGAACATCAAGACGCTGTCGGCGTCGCAGTCGAACCTGATCCGGATCATCGACGGCGTGCTCGCGCAGATGCCGTCGAACTTCGGCCTCACGATGGCCCCCGAGACCGCGTACGTGACCGGCGGCAGCGTCGCCTACGGCTCGATCTGGGGCGCGTACCTGCCGATCATCAAGAAGTACGCGGACAACGGCCGCCTGTGGTGGCTGAACATGCAGTACTACAACGGATCCATGTACGGCTGCTCCGGCGATTCCTACCAGGCCGGGACCGTGCAGGGCTTCACCGTGCAGACGCAGTGCCTGAACAACGGCCTGGTCGTGCAGGGCACGACGATCCGCGTGCCCTACGACAAGCAGGTCCCGGGCCTGCCCGCCCAGCCGGGCGCGGGCGGCGGGTACCTGTCGCCGAGCCTGGTTTCGCAGGCGTGGCGGTCGGTTCCGGGCCTGAAGGGCCTGATGGACTGGTCGATCAACTGGGACGGCTCGAAGGGCTGGACGTTCGGCAACAACGTCAAGGCGCTGCAGGGCCGCTGACCCGGTCGTGGATGGTGAGGCGGGTTCTGACTGCCTTGCCACTCACGAGTCGCCCGCCGGGATGGGGTCGTCGTACTCCCCCGGCGGGCCGGCGTATTCGCGGCCGCCGCCGTCCGGGAACGGCCACGGGTTCGGGACGCAGCCGTGCAGGCCCAGGGTCTGCTGCTCCATCACCGGCGCCGGCCGGCCCGGCCCCGGGCACAGCTCGTGGCCCTGGCCGAGCCGGTGCCCGGTCTCGTGGGTGACCATGTACTGGCGGTAGACGTCGAGCGGGGCGCCGTAGTTCGGGACGGCGTTGGCCCAGCGGGCGACGTTGAGCACGACGTTGCTGCCGTTGCGGCAGGAGGTGTAGCTGTCCGGCGTGCCGCCGCACAGCTTGTCGCGGCTGGCCGGCGTGGCGAGATAGATGGTGAAGTCGGCCAGTTCGGCCGGCCCGACCTGCTGCAGCCGCCACTGGCCGCCGGCGGTCCAGCCGCGCGGGTCGCCGAGGATGGCGCGGATGCTCTTGGCGAACTCGGCGGGCCCGACGCCGTCGATGTCGGTCTCGACGGCGATCCGGTAGCGCATCAGCCGGCCCGACCTCCCGGCGACCTCGTCGCTGCCGGGGGTGAACATCCATTGGCCGGACCCGGTCCGCGGGAAGCCGATGGCGACCTCGGCGGGCGCGGCCCGCGGCGCCGGAGCCCGCTCGTCCGGCGGCGGCGGGATCGAGGTGGCGTCCCCGATGACGGTCCGGATCGGCCCGGCCGCGGGCGCGGCGACGGGCTGCCTTTCCCCGCAGGCCGCCACGGCCCCGAGCACCGCCAGGGCGAGCACGGCGGTGGCCGCGGCTCGTCTCGCGGTTTTCGGCATGGGTCCTCCCGGTGCGCGGCTTCAGAAGGACATACGCGCCGCGGCCGGGAAAAGTTGCGGTGACCTGCGGTGGCGGAGCGTCACCGCAGCTCAGGACCGCCGAGTGTGACGACCGACACAGCGCCCCAATGTGGCGTTGGTTGCGTCGGACGCACCCAATGTGGCGTTCGGTGCGTCTGACGCACCGAACGCCACATTGGGGCGCTTGGGGTCAGGACAGGAACTTGCGGAGGACCTCCGCCACCTGCCGGATCTCCGCCGTCCGCACGTTCTCCTGCTGCGTGTGCGCCAAAGTCGGGTTGCCCGGGCCGAAGTTCACCGCCGGCATGCCGCGCGCCGCGAAGCGGGCCACGTCCGTCCAGCCCAGCTTCGCCGCCGCGCGGCCGCCCGCCGCCGCCACCAGTTCCGCCGCCGCCGGGGCCGACAGGCCCGGCAGCGCTCCCGGCGACAGGTCCACAACGGACAGTTCGAACCCATCGAACACCTCGCGCAGGTGCCGTTCGGCCGCCGCCGGGTCGCGGTCCGGGGCGAAGCGGTGGTTCACCGTCAGCACCGCCGCGTCCGGGACCACGTTGCCCGCCACGCCGCCGCTGATGGACGTCGCCTGGAGGCCCTCGCGGTAGGTCAGCCCGTCGATGTCCACGATCCGCGGCGCGTACTCCGCCAGCCGCCGCAGCGGCTCGGCCAGCGCGTGGATCGCGTTCTCGCCCATCCACGCCCGCGCGGTGTGCGCGCGCTTGCCCGACAGCCGCAGCTCGACGCGCATGGTGCCCTGGCAACCGGCCTCGATCACACCGTTCGACGGCTCGCCGACGATCGCCAGGTCACCCGCCAGCCACTCCGGCAGCTCGCGCTCGATCCGGCCGAGGCCGTTCTTGACCGCTTCGACCTCTTCGTTGTCGTAGAAGACGAAGGTCACGTCGTGCTTGGGCTCCGGCAGCGTCGCCGCCAGGTGCAGGAAGACCGCGTCGCCGCCCTTCATGTCGACCGTGCCGAGGCCGTGCAGGAACTCCTCGTCGCCGGTGCCCTCGCGCCGCGACGGCAGGTTGCCGTTCTCCGGCACGGTGTCCAGGTGCCCGGCCAGCACGACCCGCGACTCCCGCCCGAGGTTCGTCCGCGCGAGCACGGCGTCCCCGTTGCGGACGACCTCGAGGTGCGGGGCCTGCGCCCGCAGCGCGCCCTCCACCGCCGTCGCGATCTCGGCCTCGGCGCCGGACACGCTGAAGGTGTCCACCAGCGCTGCGGTCAGGTCCACGGGATCGGCGTGCAGGTCGAGGCTCATGGCCCGCACGCTACCGTGGGGGTGTGCGTAGGTTCGGAGTCGCCGTGGGCGGCACGTTGCTGGTCCTGGTCCTGTCGGGCTGCGGGAACGAGGCCGGCCCGGCGCCCAAACCGCAGGCGGGCGAGCCCGGTCCGGACGCCCTCCCGACGAAGCTGGACGCGCTGTCCGCGGACCAGTGCTACGCCAGCCCGCGCACCCAACTGCCGAAGGGCTGTGAGAAGTACGTCACGGAGGTCGCGAACGTGCCGGGCGCGGCCCGCAAGCGCGCCGACGACCGCGACCCGCAGCTGGTCGCCGAAGCCGCCAAGCTGGAGCAGGCCGTCGGGTCGTTCCGGAGCGCGGGCTGCACGACCGTGCCGGCCGCGGGCGGCACCTGCTCGCAGGCGCTCGTCGAGATCGCCGGCGCCCTCGCGGGCCTGAAGAAGCAGGTAGACGCGCGGCCCACGAGTGGTTGATCCGCGTCACTCCACTACGGTGAAGGCCGTGAGCGAGCAGAGCCCGAACCCCGAAACGACCGGCGCCAGCGGCGTCGGGCTGGCCACCGTCACCACCGACGGGACGGTCCTCGACACCTGGTACCCGCACCCGAAGCTGATCGAGAGCGGCACCCCCGGCACCGAGCGCCTGAGCGCCGAAGAGGCCACCGAGCTGCTCGGCGAGGCCGCCGCGGGCCTGCTCGGCCCGGACACCGACCGCGGGGTCGAGGTCGTCGCCGTGCGCACCACGATCGGCAGGCTGGCCGACGCGCCCGCGGACAGCCACGACATGTACCTGCGGCTGCACCTGCTCTCGCACCGGCTGGTCCGCCCGCACGGCCAGAACCTCGACGGCATGTTCGGCCTGCTGGCCAACGTCGTGTGGACCAACCACGGCCCGTGCCCGGTCGAAGGCTTCGAGACGACCCGGCTGCGGCTGCGGACGCGCGGTCCGGTGACCGTCTACAGCGTCGACAAGTTCCCGCGGATGGTCGACTACGTCATGCCGTCCGGTGTCCGGATCGGCGACGCCGACCGCGTCCGGCTCGGCGCGCACCTGGCGTCCGGCACGACGGTGATGCACGAGGGTTTCGTCAACTTCAACGCCGGCACGCTCGGCGCGTCGATGGTCGAGGGCCGGATTTCGGCCGGCGTGGTCGTCGGCGACGGCTCGGACGTCGGCGGCGGCGCGTCGATCATGGGCACGCTGTCCGGCGGCGGCAAGGAGACGATCTCCCTCGGCGAGCGCTGCCTGATCGGCGCGAACGGCGGCGTGGGGATCTCACTCGGCGACGACTCGGTCGTCGAGGCGGGCCTGTACGTCACGGCGGGCACGAAGGTCGTCATCGAGGGCAAGGTCGTCAAGGCCCGCGAGCTCAACGGCATTTCGGGCGCGGTCTTCCGGCGCAACTCGGGAACGGGCGCGGTCGAGGTCGTGCCACGCACGGGCACCGGCGTCGAGCTGAACGCGGCCCTGCACGCCAACGACTGAGCCGGTTCGGCCAGTCGGTCGGCGAGGGACCAGGCGGCGGGCCGCCGCCTGGTCTCGAGGTTCGCCTGCCCGGGCAACGCCGGCGCCCCTAGACTCGGCCGATGGAGACGGCACTGGCCCTGGCCATCGGCGGCGTGGCCCTGCTCTTCCTGGCCATCGTCACCACCCTCGTCCTGCTGGGCCGCCGGGCGCGGCGCGGGCGGAAGCTCGGGCGCTACCCGTACCGCGCCAAGCCGAACGGGACCTACGACAACTCCACGCACTCCGGGATGTCCTGAACCGCCTCAGGACATCGACCAGACGTACCCGTCCGGCCGGATCACCACCCGGCGTCCATCCTCGGCTTCGTAGGCCGCGTACGCGTGGCCGCCCTCGTCCACCAGCTCCGCCCCGGCTGCCGCGCTGCCCGCCGGCCGGATCCGGTGGCCGTGCTCGCCGAGCGCGCCCTCCCCGAAGACCAGCTCCGTCGCGTGCGGGCCGCGGAACAGCTCGAACAGCCGCACCCGCTTCCCGTTCGCGTCCACCAGGGGCGCGTCCGGCGCCCGGTCGCCCGGCCGCAGCTCCCCCGTGCCCTCCGGGGACAGCGGGCCCCCGCGGTACGTGATGTCCAGCTGCTGCGTGTCCTCCCCGCGGCGATGGGCGTCCTCGTCGCCGTCCACGTACTTCTGCAGGATGCCCGCCGTGACCCCGAGGACCCGGGCCGCGACCGTCCGGCGCTCGGTCTCGTAGCTGTCCAGCAGCTCCGGTGACTCGTCCGCGAGCTTCCAGCCCAGGTTGTAGCCGTCCTGGATGCCCGTGTTCAGGCCCTGCCCACCCGTCGGCGGGTGGACGTGGGCCGCGTCGCCGGCCAGGAACACCCGGCCCTCGCGGAAGCGGGCCGCCAGGCGGACATTCGGCCGCCACACCGTCGACCACGCCAGGCCGGACAGCTTTACCGTGCCTCCGCTCAGCACGTCCAGCCGGGCCTGGACCGCGGGCAGCGCCGTCTCGACGTCGGTCTCGCCCTCGCCGAGCGAGGCGCCGAACTGGAAGTGCGGGGTGCCCGGCAGCGGGCTGAACATCATGCCGCTCATCGGCTCGTCCGGCGTCGCGAACCAGTGCCCGAAGTTCCGGTCGAGGCCCTCGGCCACGACGTCGCCGAGCAGCATCCGGATCGACTCGTCGGTCGTGCCCTCGAACGGGATGCCCAGTGCCTTGCGCACGAAGCTCTTGCCGCCGTCCGCGCCGACCAGGTAGGCCGCGCGGACGGTTTCGCCCGTGCTCAGCGTCGCCGTGACGCCGTCGGCGTCCTGGTCGAAGCCGGTCAGCGCGGTCGCGAGCTCGACGCGCACGCCGAACTCGGCCAGCCGGTCGCGCAGGATGCCCTCGGTCTGCGACTGCCCCAGGAACCAGCCGGTCGGGTACGGCTTCGCCGGCGTCGGGTCGACCAGGTCGAACATCATCCGCTCGCCGACCACCTCGCCGCCGAGGTGGATCCGGATCGGGACCGGGGCCATGCCCGCGGCCAGCACCGCGTCGAGCACGCCCAGGTCCTCGAACACCTCCAGCGTGCGCGGCTGCATCCCGTCGCCGCGCGAGCCGACGAAGTATTCCGGCGCCTTGTCGATGATCCGCACCGGGACGTCCCGCCGCGCCAGCTCGATGGCCAGCGTCAGCCCGGTCGGTCCCGCTCCCGCGATCAGCACCCGAGCGTCCATGTCACCCTCCCAGTGAATTAAAGTTCAGTGAATCTAAATTCAGGATGGCGCTGATAGCGTCCCGTGTCAAGGGAGGTGGCGATGACGGCGACGAGCCGCAAGGAAAAGGCCGCGGAGACCGAGGCCGCGCTCAAAGCCGCGGCCAAGCGCGTGTTCGCCCGGAAGGGCTACCTGAACACGAAGATCACCGACATCACCGCCGAGGCGGGCCGGGCCGCGGGGTCGTTCTACAACCACTTCGCGGGCAAGGAAGAGCTCCTCGAGGCGCTCATGGCCGACATCGCGGCGTCCGGCGACGAGAGCGCCGACAGCGAAGACCACCTGGCCGACTTCAGCAACCCCGCGGCCGTGCGCTGGCACGTCAAGCAGTACTGGGACTTCTACCGCGACAACGCCGCGACCATGCTGGCCCTGCGCCAGGCGGCGATGGTCAGCGAGCCGTTCGCCCGGACGGTGGCGCAGTTCGGCGCGTCACAGGCCGCCGACCTCGACGACCACCTGGCGTACATCACCCGCGCCGGCCTGCGGCTGCCGGCCCGGCCCGACCGCTGCGGCATGCTGATCTACCAGCTCGTCGACTCGTTCGCGGCGACGTGGCTGCACGGCTCGGCCCCGGACGGCACCCCGCCGACCGACGAAGAAGCCGTCGAGCTGCTGACGCGGTTCGTCTACCGCGGCCTCACCGGCCAGGACTACTGAGCCAGCCGCTCCACGGCCGCGTCCACGCGCTCGTCCGTCGCCGTCAGCGCGACGCGGACGTGCTTGCCGCCCTTCGGGCCGTAGAACGTCCCGGGCGCGACCAGGATCCCGCGGTCGGCCAACCACCGGACCGTCGCCGCGGCGTCCTCGTCACGGGTGGCCCAGAGGTAGAGCCCGGCTTCGGAGTGGTCGATGCGGAAGCCGTTGTCCTGCAGCGCCTTCCGCAGGACGAGCCGGCGGCGAGCGTAGCGCTCGCGCTGGACGTGCAGGGCCTCGTCGTCGCCCAGGGCGGCGACCATCGCCTCCTGGACCGGGCGCGGCACGATCATGCCCGCGTGCTTGCGGATGTCGAGCAGCTGCTTGATCAGCCGCGGATCGCCGGTCAGGAACCCGGCGCGGTAGCTGGCCAGGTTCGCCGACTTCGACAGCGAGTGCACCGCGATCAGGCCGTCCGGCCGGCCGTCGCAGACGTCCGGGTGCAGCACCGACAGCGGGTCGGTCTCCCAGCCGAGGGCCAGGTAGCACTCGTCGGAGACCACGACGACGTCCCGCTCGCGCGCCCATTCGACGACCTTGCGCAGGTGCTCGACGGGCAGCACCTGGCCGGTCGGGTTGGACGGCGAGTTCAGCCAGATCATCGCCGGCTTCTGCGGGCCGAGCGCGGTCAGGCCGTCGGTCCGCAGGATCGACGCGCCCGCCAGCAGCACGCCGACCTCGTACGTCGGGTAGGCCAGCTCCGGGATGACGACGACGTCACCGGGGCCGAAGCCGAGCAGTCGCGGCAGCCACGCCACGGCCTCTTTGGACCCGATCGTCGGCAGCACGGCGTCCGGCTCGATGCCGTCGACGCCGTGACGCCGCGAAAGGGCGCCGCGCGCGGCTTCCCGGAGGGCCGGGATGCCGTGCGTGGTCGGGTAGCCCGGGATCTCGGAGACCGACGCGAGGGCCTCGCGGATCCCGGCCGGCACCGGGTCGACCGGCGTGCCGATGGAGAGGTCGACGACCCCGCCGGGATGCGCCTGCGCCGTGGCCTTGACCTCGGCGAGCGAATCCCAGGGGAAGTCGGGCAGCGCGACCGGGCTCATTCGCCCTGCGGGGGCAGCGCCTTGATGAAGGCCGGGTCGTGCGCGGTCTTGCCCACCTTGGACGCGCCGCCGGGCGAGCCCAGCTCGTCGAAGAAGTCGACGTTGGCCTTGGTGTAGTCCGACCAGTTGTCCGGGACGTCGTCCTCGTAGTAGATCGCCTCGACCGGGCAGACCGGCTCGCAGGCGCCGCAGTCGACGCACTCGTCCGGGTGGATGTACAGCATCCGCTCGCCCTCGTAGATGCAGTCCACGGGGCACTCGTCGATACACGCCTTGTCGAGCACGTCGACGCAGGGTTCGGCGATCACGTAGGTCACTGCGCACTCCCGCATATCTCTGCAAAGACAGTCTCTGCAAACAGCCAGTCGGGGCCGACACTACGCGGTTCGGGCACCCGTTCGGTCGGTGAGGCAAGCCTTAGCCATACCCCGGGTATGGGGCTCACCTCGGCCGGCGGCGCGAAGGCGGGGTCGCCCGGGCGTCACCGGTGATGACGAAGCGCGGCTTGGGGGCTTCGTCCTCGGTCTCCTTCTCCCCCACGGCCCGGTTGAACCCCTCGGAGATCTCGTCGACGAGCTTCTCGTTGTGCCGCTCGTCCTTGCGCTGGATGCCCACCGCCACCTCCAGAAGAAATCCGTTCCCGCGACGTTCACCGCCTCCGTCACAATCTAGCGGTGAACGCCCCCGAAAGGCTCGAAACCACCTGCAGCAGAGCATGGCCACCACTGGTCGAGGAACCCCTAGGTGAGTGGTGCCTGCGCTGGGCGGACGGCTTCACCGGCCGCGCGAACAGCGCACTTGCCGTCGGCGACCCCGGTCGCCCGCTCGGCGACGCCCTGACCGCGGTGTGTGACTTCGCCCACGGTAGGGGGATCACCCCGATGGTCCAGGTGGTCCGCGACAGCCCGAACGAGCGCGCGATCGCGGCCGCGGGCTGGCGGCCGGCCACCCACCACGGCGCCGGCCACGAGGTCGCCGTCCTCACGAAGCGGCACTTTCACGTGAAAGTGCCGCCCCCAGGTGGGCATTTTCACGTGAAAGTGCCGGATGAGCCGACGCCGGGTTGGTGGGGGCTTGCGCTGCGGCCGGGGGAGGACTCCGCGGCCGCGCGGCAGGTACTGGCCGGTGGGAAGGTCGGCTACGGGGTCGCGGCCGAGGGTGCCGTCACGACGGCGGTCGTCCGCGGGGCGCTGGTCGACGACTGGCTGCACGTCGGCCGGCTCGAAGTCGGCCCCGCCTTCCGCCGCCGCGGGCTGGCGTCGGCCCTGATGGGCGCGGTGCAGGCGTGGGGCGCGGAACACGGCGCGGGCCACGCGGTGTTGCAGGTGGCGGAGGGCAACTCGGGCGCGCTCGCGCTCTACGCGGGGCTCGGCTACGCCCTGCACCACAGATACCGGTACTGGGTGCCCGCACCCGGCTCGTGCGAGGATTCGACGTCGTGAAGATCGTGGTAGTGGTCGGCGGAGTGGGCGGGGCCCGCTTCCTGCTGGGTGTCAAGGCAGCGCTGGGCATGGCACCGGAAGGTGCCTCGGAGAGCGAGCACGAGGTGACGGCGCTGGTCAACACCGGCGACGACGTCTGGATGCACGGCCTCCGGATCTGTCCCGACCTGGACACCTGCATGTACACCCTGGGCGGCGGGATCGACTCCGAACGCGGCTGGGGGCACTCGGGCGAGACCTGGGTCGTCAAGGAGGAGCTGGCCGCCTACGGCGCCGAGCCGACCTGGTTCGGCCTCGGCGACAAGGACATCGCCACCCACCTCATCCGGTCGCGGATGCTGCGCGCGGGCTACCCGCTCTCGGCGGTGACCGAGGCCCTGTGCGACCGCTGGCAGCCCGGCGTCCGGCTGCTGCCGATGTCGGACGACCGCGTCGAGACGCACGTCGTGATCGACGACCCGGAGCAGGACGGGCAGCAGAAGGCCGTCCACTTCCAGGAATGGTGGGTGCGCTACCGCGCCGAGCCGAAGGCGCACTCGATCGTCGCGGTCGGCAACGACGAGGCCAAGCCCGCGCCGGGCGTGCTGGAGGCCGTTTCGGGGGCGGACGCCGTGCTGTTCGCGCCGTCGAACCCGGTCGTCTCGGTGGGCACGGTCCTGGGCGTGCCCGGGGTGCGGGACGCGCTGCGGAAGACGTCCGCGGGCGTCGTCGGGGTGTCCCCGATCATCGGCGGCAAGGCGCTGCGCGGGATGGCCGACGCGTGCCTGACCGCGATCGGCGTCGAGACCTCGGCCGAGGCGGTGGGCCGGCACTACGGCTCCCGCAAGGACGGCGGCGTGCTCGACGGCTGGCTGGTCGCCGAGGGCGAGACCGCCGACGTGCCGGGCGTGATTGTCCGCGACGTCCCGCTGCTGATGTCCGATGTGGACGCGACCGCGGCGATGGCCCGCGCCGCCCTCGAACTGGCTGGAGCCCCCGTTGAATGACCACGCTTCCCCCAAGCTGGAGATCCTGCCCGTCTCCGGGCTGCCGGAGTTCCGCCCGGGTGACGACCTGACCGGCGCGATCGTGGCCGCCGCGCCGTGGCTGCGCTCCGGCGACGTCCTGGTGGTGACCAGCAAGATCGTCTCGAAGGCCGAGGGCAGGCTCCTGCGCGTGCCGTCGGACCCGGAGGCCCGCGACGCCGAACGCCGGAAGCTCGTCGAGCAGGAGGCCGTGCGGATCGTCGCGCGGATCGCGCGCACCGTGATCACCCAGAACCACCTGGGGATCGTGCAGGCCGCGTCCGGCATCGACGCGTCCAACGTGGCCGGTGACGAGGTCGCGCTGCTGCCCGCCGACCCGGACGCTTCGGCGCTGGCGCTGCGCAACGGGCTGCGGGAGCGGCTCGGCGTCGAGGTCGCCGTCGTCGTCACCGACACGATGGGCCGCGCCTGGCGGGTCGGGCAGACCGACGCCGCGATCGGCTCGTCCGGGCTGCGCGTGCTGCACGCCTACCGCGGCGAAGTCGACGGGCAGGGCAACGAGCTGGCCGTCACCGAGGTGGCCGTCGCCGACGAGCTCGCCGCGGCCGCCGACCTGGTCAAGGGCAAGCTGGGCGGGACGCCGGTCGCGGTCGTGCGCGGGCTCACCCTGGAGGACGACGGCTCGACCGCGCGTGCGCTCGTCCG
This sequence comes from Amycolatopsis sp. CA-128772, assembly GCF_002904295.1. Lineage (GTDB taxonomy): Bacteria > Actinomycetota > Actinomycetes > Mycobacteriales > Pseudonocardiaceae > Amycolatopsis. The sequence continues at coordinate 17,515 of NZ_PPHG01000078.1, read as the reverse complement.
CCCGCTGGAGGAGGACCTCTTCCGGCTCGGCACCAACGAGGCCATCGCGCAGGGCCGGCGCGAGGCCGTCCCGGTCCGGCGTTCGGTGCGGCAGTTCGCGGACGAGCCGGTGTCCCCCACCTCGATCCGGCGGGCGGTCGGGTCCGCGCTGACCGCCCCCGCCCCGCACCACACGCACCCGGTGCGGTTCGTCTGGCTGCGCGACCCCGGCGTCCGGAAGAAGCTGCTGGACGCGATGCGCGAGTCGTGGCAGGCCGACCTCGAGTCCGACGAATTCACCCCGGAGCAGATCGCGAAGCGGCTCAGCCGGGGCGACATCCTGTACCGGGCGCCGGAGGTCGTCATCCCGTTCCTGGTCCCGGACGGCGCGCACACCTACCGCGACGACCGCCGCAACGGCTGCGAGAAGACGATGTTCACCGTGGCCGGCGGCGCCGCGGTGCAGGGCCTGCTGGTCGCGCTGGCGGCCGAGGGCCTCGGCTCGTGCTGGATCGGGTCGACGATCTTCGCCGCCGACGTCGTGCGGGACGTCCTGGGCCTCGACGAGGGCTGGCAGCCGCTGGGTTCGGTCGCCATCGGCGTGCCGGCTTCCGAGCCGGCGCCCCGGTCACCGGCCCTGGCCGGGGAAGGGCTGCTGGAGCTGTGAGCCTGCACGCGGACGCCGTCGCGACGCTTTCGTCGTGGCGGCCTGCTGCCCCGGCCCAGGAGTCGCTGCGGCAGGCGTTCCTCGGGTTCCTGGCCGCGCGCGAGGATTCGTGTCAGCGGTCCTGCGCGGCCGGGCACCTGACGGCGTCCGCGGTGGTCCTGGACCACACCGGCACGCGGGTGCTGCTGACGCTGCACCCGCGGGTCGGCCGCTGGCTGCAGCTCGGCGGCCACTGCGAGCCGTCGGACGTGTCGCTGGCCGGCGCGGCGCTGCGGGAGGCGACCGAGGAGTCCGGCATCGCCGGCCTGCGGCTGTCCGCGGAGCCGGTGCACCTGGACGTCCACCAGATCACGTGCTCGCTCGGCGTGCCGACGCGGCACTTCGACGTCCGGTTCGCCGTCCACGCCCCGCCGGGCGCTTCGCCGGTGCGCAGCGAAGAGTCCGACGACCTGCGGTGGTGGCCGGCGGACGCGCTCCCGGCGGGGTCGGAAGATCTCGCCGATCTGGTGAAAGCCGCGGTTCCTGTCGGTGCCGGGCGATAACCTGGTCCGCGGACAGGGAGGGACCAGATGGCTACGCAGTTCCCCGAGCGGGTGCACTACCACTCCGGAGGTGGCGGCGACACCGGCGTGTTCGGGTACATCGTGCTCGGGCTGATCGTGCTGGGCATCATCGTGTTCGTCATCGCGGTGGTGGTCAGGGTGTCGAAGATGCGCCGCGAAGAGGCGATGAAGCGGAGCGGGCAGTTCCCGCCGCCGAACCCGGGTTTCCCGCCGCAGCAAGGGTTTGCGCCGCCTCCGCAGGGTTTCGCGCCGCCCTCGCAGGGGTTTGTGCCGCCTTCGCAGGGGTTCACGCAGCCGGGGTACGCGCCACCGCCTCCGCCGCAGCAGGGGTTTCCGCAGCAGCCGGGGTACCCGCCGGCGCCTTCGCAGTACGCGCCGCAGGGGCCGTCGTTCCCGCAACAGCAGTTGCCGGGGCCGGGAGCGGGTCCGCAGAGCTGGTGATCATCCCCTTCGACAGCGGTTCACCGGTCCCGCCGTACGAGCAGGTCCGGTCGGGGCTCGCGACCCGGATCACCGACCGCAGCCTGGCCGTGGGCACCAAGCTGCCCACGGTCCGCCGGCTGGCGGCCGACCTGGGCATCGCCCCGAACACGGTGGCGAGGGCGTACCGCGAACTGGAGGAAGCGGGCCTGATCGAGACCCGCGGCCGGGCGGGCAGTTTCGTGGCGGCGGCGGGCGACCAGAGCCGCCGCCGTGCCCAGCAGGCGGCCGCGGAGTACGCGAAGACGACCCGTAAGCTCGGCCTCGACGACACCGAGGCACTGTCGATTGTCCGCGCGGCACTCGACGAGGGGAACGGCTGATGCTCAGCGTCCTGACACTGCTGATCCTGCTGGTGGTGATCGCCGGGATCGTCGCCGGGGTGCTGGCGATCGTGAACTCGAACAAGCCGAAGCAGCCGCCGTACCCGCCGCAATACCCCGGCTATCAGCAGCCGGGATATCCGCCGCAGCAAGGGTTCCCGGGCCAGCAGCCGGGATATCCGCCACAGCAGGGGTTTCCCGGCCAGCAGCCGGGCTATCCGCCCCAGCAAGGGTTTCCCGGCCAGCAGCCGGGCTACCCGCCGCAGCAACCGCCGTACCCCGGACAGCCGCCGTACCCGGGCCAGCCGGGCGGGAATCCCCCGCAGCAGTAAGCATTTCGTTTTGAAGGCCACCTTCCGGGTCTTGCCCGGCGCTCACATCGCGCGGTAGTCCCGCAGCTCGATCCGCGGCCCGAACCGCGGCCGCCGGTGGCCGGCCGCCTCCAGGTAGCGCACCGCCCGCTGGCGCTGCGGTGCGTACGGTGCCAGCAGTTCCGCCATCCCCGCGTCGTCCGTTCGCCGGCCCAGCAGCGCGTGGCCCACCATCGACGGGATGTTGTAGTCGCCGAAGCTGACCGCGTCCGGGTCGCCCCACGCGCGCTGGGCGATCTCCGCCGCCGTCCACACCCCGATGCCCGGCACCTGGCGCAGCCAGTGCCGCCCCGCGAGGCCGCCCAAGGCCACCGCGTGCTCCAGGTGCTTCGCCACGCCGGCCGCGTTGAACAGGGCCGTCCGGCGCTTGATGTCGACGCCCGCCCGGTGCCAGTCCCAGTCCGGCAGCTCGCGGATCTTCGCCGGCGTCGGCGGCACGCGCAGCCGCTCGGGGCCCGGCCCCGGCGCGCGGGCGCCGAAGCGGCGGCACAGCTCGGCCCACGAGCGGATCGCCTCCTTGCCCGCGACCTTCTGCTCCAGCACCGCCAGCACCAGCCAGTCCCACACCACCCCGGTCGCGCCGAGCCGCAGTCCGGGCACCGCCCGGCGGGCCCGCGCCACCACGTCGTGGTGCGCCACGAACCCCGAGTCGTCGTCGTTCGCGCCCAGCAGCGCCGGGACGCCGGTGAGCAGGCGGTCCGCCCCGTCGCCCCAGGCCGCCGCCTCGACGCGGCCGTCCGCGTGGCGGCGCAGCGCCAGCGTGCCCGGGCCGTCCGGGGTGTTCGAGGCCAGCCAGGTGATGCCGCGCTCGTCCGTGAGGATGTTGAGCGACCCGCGCCCACGCTTCAGCGGACGCAGGACACGGTCCAGGTCGACTTCGAACGCGGGACGCCAGAACATCGGCTAAGCGTCGCTCGAGAAGCGGATGGACCCGTCGGGCAGCACGACGTCCGGCCAGATCCGGGCGCCTTCCAGCAGCTCGCAGCCCGCCCCGACGGACACGCCGTCGCCCAGCACCACACCGCGCAGCACCGCGCCGGCGCCGACGCGGGCGCCGTGGCCCAGCACCGAGCGCTCGACGATCGCGCCTTCGGAGACGGCCGCGCCGTCGAACAGGACCGAGCCGTCGATCTTCGCGCCCGAGCCGACCACAGCCGCGACGCCGATCGTCGAACCGCCGCTGAGCTGGGCGTCTTCCGCCACCGACGCGCCGTCGAGAACCAGGAAGTCGCCGGGGCGGCCGGGCAGCGCCGACGTCGGCGCCAGGCCGCGGACGAGGTCGGCCGAGCCGCGCACGAACGCTTCCGGCGTGCCGACGTCCAGCCAGTAGGAACTGTCGACGAACCCCTGGATGTGCGCGCCCTGCTCCAGCAGCTGCGGGAACGTCTCGCGCTCGACCGACACCCGGCGTCCGGTCGGGATGGCCTCGATCACCGGGCGGCGGAAGACGTAGCAGCCGGCGTTGATCTGGTCGGTCGGCGGGTTCGGCGTCTTCTCGAGGAACGCCTGGACGCGGCCGGTCTCGTCGGTCGGCACCGAACCGAACCGGCTCGGGTCGGGCACGCGCTGCAGGTGCAGGGTGACGTCGGCGCCCGATTCGCGGTGGACGCGCAGCTGCTCGCCGAGGTCCGAGCCGGAGATGATGTCGCCGTTGAAGACGATCACCTGCTCGGCGCGCAGCTTGTCGTAGACGTTCCGGATCGCGCCCGCGGTGTCGAGCGGCTCCTCCTCGACGACGTACTCCAGCTCCAGGCCGATCGCCTTGCCGTCGCCGAAGTACTCCTCGAACACCTCCGCCCGGTAGCTGGTCCCCAGCACGACGTGCCGGATCCCGGCCTCGCGGATGCGGGAGAACAGGTGGCTCAGGTAGGGCGTCCCGGCTGTGGGGAGCATCGGCTTCGGCGCCGACAGGGTCAAGGGCCGGAGACGCGTGCCCTTGCCCCCGACCAGCACGACGGCGTCGACAGCGTCGGTTCGGACCTCGGACGTCACGGAAATCTCCTCTTTTATCACGCACCGCTGAGCGACAAGCCGCGGGAAACCCTGACGGAGGTCGCCCGGAGGGCCTACCCTAGACAGGAAACAGGCGGGCCTTTCCCCAGAGGGCCCCGGGTCAGTCGGGAGGCCGAGGGGATGGACCCCCGCGATCGGGCGGACGCCCTGCTCGCACGAGCCCAGGCGCGCGGTGTGTTCGTCGTGACACCCGACAGCGCGACGTCACCGATGGACTCGTCGAACACCCAGCAGATCCCGCGCGCGCAGATCGACGGGCTCGACCGCAGCCGCGACCCCGACACGACCACGCAGCTGCCGGCGTCGCTGATCGAGGAAAACGACCACCCGCTGGCCGGCTCGTCGCCGACCCGGCGGCTGGAGGTCCCGGGCGGCCGCCGCCCGCAGCAGACGACCCCGCTGAGCACGCCGTCGCCGACGACGCCGCTGCCGGCCCCGCTGTCCCGCCGGCCCCAGGCCGAGCAGATCACGAGCCCCCTGAAGGAGCCGGATCCGGAGGACACCGGCCTGGTGCCGACGGTGACGCAGAACATCGGCAAATCCGACCTTTCACGCCGGCTCGACGGGATCTAGCGGGTTTCCAGCTTCAGCCGCAGCGCGAGGCCGAGCTTCACGGCGGCCAGCACCGGCTTCCAGGCGAGCCCCTGGTGGCGGTCGGCGAGGTAGCGGTAGGCACTGGCGTGGTGCGCGGCCAGCATCTTCTTCGACGCCTGCGACGTCGAGTGCCCGCCTTCGTGCGTGACCCGCGAAGACGGCGCGTAGACGTTCAGCCAGCCCGCCTTGGCCAGCCGGTCGCCGAGGTCGACGTCCTCGAAGTACATGAAGTAGCGCGTGTCGAAGCCGCCGACGGAGTCGAACGCCTCCCGCCGGATCAGCTGGCACGAGCCGGACAGCCAGCCCGCGACGCGCTCGGCCGGGGCGCCGGTCTCCTGCCGGTACTGCCTGGTCCAGGGGTTGCCGGGCCAGACCTTCGCGAAAACGGCGTGCCCGATCCCGCGGCCGAAGGACGGCAGCAGCCGCGCCGAGGGGTAGACGGTGCCGCTGAGGTCGTGGATGAGCGGCCCGAAGGCACCCCCGCGCGGCCACCGCCCGGCGACCTCGAGCAGCGCGTCGAGCGACCCGGGCTCCCATTCGAGGTCCGGGTTGACGACGACGACCCACCCACAGGAGTCATCGAGCTCGGCGACCCCCCGGTTGGCGGCGGTCCCGTACCCGACGTTCTCCCCGATGGTGAGCAGCTGCACGTTCGCCCGGCGCGAGGTGACCTGCTCGAGGGCCCCCTCAACGGACGCGTTGTCCGCGACGACCACCTTGACCTCGCGCTCGGTGGCCTTCTCGAGGGTGTCGAGGAACCGCTCGATGGTGTCCTCGGAGAAGTAGGTCACGGTCACGACGCCGACATCGTCGCCATAGCGGGATTGCTCAGTCACCCGGCCATTGTCCACGCATCACCGAGGGTGAATCGGCGGCCCCGGCCCAGCAGCACGCCGGAAGAAGTCACCGGGTGCGCAGGTGCCGGGACCAGGCTTTCGCGTACGCCTCCCGGTGCCGTTCCGCGGTCGTAGCCCACGAGAACTCCTTCGCCCGCTGCTGCGCCGCCGTCGCCAGCTCCGCTCGCCGGCCCGGGTCGTCCAGCAGCTCACCCAGCGCAGCCGCCACGTCCCCGGCTCCCACGCCGCAGTACGCCACCGCGTCGCCGCCCACCTCGGGCAGGGACAACCGGCGTGTCGTCAGGACGCACGCGCCGCACGCCATGGCCTCCAGGACCGGCAGCCCGAACCCCTCGCCCAGCGACGGGTACGCCACCAGCGAAGCCCCGCCCAGGAACCCCGCCAGCGTGCCGAACGGCAGGTACCCGGCCCGGATCACGCGCAGGCGGTGCGGGACCGCGTCCAACGCCCGCTCGACCTGCGTGTCCCAGCCCGGCTGGCCCGCCAGGACCAGCGCCGGTGCGTCCGGGCGGCCGGCGACCGCGCGCGCGAAGCCGCGGATCAGGGCCGGCACGTTCTTCCGCGGCTCCAGCGCGCCCAGGAACGCCACGTACGGGGTCCGGCCCAGGCCGACCGCCGCGCGCGCCGCCGCCACCTCGGCCGGGGACGGCGGGTGGAAGCGCTCGCTGTCGACGCCGTGGTGGATGACTTCCAGGGAAGCGTGCCGCACCGGGCCGACGCGGGCCAGCTCCGTCGCCGTCGCCTCCGACGGCACCACGCACAGCGTCGCGCGCCGCAGGGCCGTCGCCGTCCACGCGCGGAAGAACCGGGCCTTCACCGACGAGTGCAGCACGGCGTCGGTGAAGAACGTCGCGTCGTGCAGCGTCACCACCGAGGCCGCCGACGTCGCCAGCGGCATCGTGTAGTGCGGTGAGTGGACGACGTCCGCGCCGAGGCGGCGGGCCAGCCGGGGCAGGGTCGCCTGTTCCCAGGTCAGCCGGGCCGTGCGGGTGGTCGTCGCCGGGGACGCCGGCACGACGCGGGAGCGTGGCGCCAGCCGATCGTAAAGCTGCAGGTCGCGGGGCTGGCAGACGACGGTGATCCGGGCCCCGTCCGCGTCGAGGGCGGCGACGAGCGAATCCACGTACCGGCCGACCCCGCCGCGGTCCGCGGGAACCGCGGTCGCGTCGATCAGGACCCGGGGATCATCGCTCACCCCTGCAGGGTACGGCGGCACCCCGGTGCCTCGGTGAGGAACTGGCAAACCGGGCAGGTGGGGGCCTCAGTCGTGCGCCCGCCGGTGGATCGCCCAGACGGCCTCGGCCGCGCGCCGCCAGGTGAACGCGCGCGCCCGCTCGCGGCCCGACCGGACCAGCTCCGCCGCCAGCGACGGCGACCCCAGCACCTCGCGAAGGGCCTTCGCCAGCGCCGCCGCGTCCCCGCGCGGCACCATGACGCCCGCGCCGCCCGCCACCTCGGCCAGCGCCGGGACGTCGGTGTGCACCACCGGGATCCCGGCCGCCATCGCTTCGAGCAGGCCCAGCCCGAACCCCTCGGCGAGGCTCGGCACGGCCAGCACGTCGGCCCGGCGCAGCACGGTCGTCAGCTGCGCGTCCGTCACCTTCCCCAGCACCCACAGCCGGTCCGCCGGCAGGCCGCGCTCGGCCGCCAGCGCCACCGGGTCGACGCCGCCCCAGCCCGGCTGGCCGGCCAGCACGAGCGCGGTGCCGTCCAGCGCCGCGACCGCGTCGACCAGCACGTCGATCCCCTTGCGCGGCTCGATCGTGCCGACCGCCAGCACGTACTGCGCCGGGAGCTCCACCTCGGCCGCGCCCGACGGCACCCGCACGCCGTGCGGCACCACGCGCACCGGCACGTCGACGTCGATGAGCACGGCCAGCTCGTCGGCGACCGCGCGCGTCGGCACGACCAGCCCGGACGCCCGCCGCGCGGCCCGCGCGATCATCGACCGGTGCCAGCTCACGCCGCGCGCGGTGAGCGTCTCGGGGTGGGTCCACGGCACGGTGTCGTGCACGGTCACGCTCAGCGTCTTGCCGGCCGGGGCGCGCGGCGGCGCGAACGGCGTCGGCGCGTGCACCGCGTCGCCGCCCGGCCACCAGCGCAGGCCCAGCTGCCAGGCGGCGACCAGCGCGCGCGGCGGGATCCGCAGCACCCGCGGCCCTTCGACGCCGTCCAGCCGGGCCGCGGTCACGTCGGCGTGCCGCGCCACGACGCTGGACACCGTCCAGCCCGGCGGCGCGGTCTTCGCGAGCGCGGGCAGCAGCTCGGCCGTGTAGCGCCCGGTGCCACCGGGCACGGGCGCGAGGAGCTGCTCGGCGAGCACGACCAGTTCGGGCACGCGGCTATTGTGCGGGACGTGACCGTCAATCCCGCCACCACGGTGGTCGTCGTGACCTGGCGGGGCGCCCCGCACGTCGCGGCCTGCCTCGACGCGCTCGCCGCGCAGGCGCGTCCACATCGGACGCTCGTGGTGGACAACGCCTCCGACGACGGCACCGCCGCCCTGCTCGCGGCCCACCCGTCACGCCCGGAGGTGCTCCGCCTCCCGCGCAACACCGGCTACGCGGGCGCGCTCGCCGTCGCTCTCGGAAAGGTCCAGACCCCGCTGATGGCGTGGCTGAACGACGACGCCGAACCGGCGCCGGACTGGCTGGCCACCCTGGAGGACGCCCTCGAAGAGGCGCCGCTGGCCGCCGCGGCGACTTCGCTGCTCGTCCGGCCCGACGGCGCCACGCAGTCCGCCGGCGTCCGGCTGACCGCCGACGGCCACGGCGCCGACGCCACCGAGCCCGCCGCCGAGGTGTTCGGCTTCTGCGGCGGCGCGGCCCTGCTGCGCACCGACGCCCTGAAGAGCGTGCACGGCGTTCCGGCCGGATTCTTCTGTTATTACGAGGACACCGACACGGCGTGGCGGCTGCGGCTGGCCGGGTGGGACGTCGTCGCGGCGCCCGGTGCCCGCGTCCGGCACGCCCACGGCGTCAGCAGCAACCTCGGCTCACCGCTGTTCCACCGCTGGAACGAGCGCAACCGGCTGCTCATGCTGCTGCGCTGTGCGCCCGGCGTCGTCGCGGCGAAGCAGCTGGCCCGGTTCGCGCTGCTGACAGCGGTGCTGCCGCTGCGCCCCGGGGGCCCGGCCGCGGCGAACTTCCGGTTCGGCCTGCGCTGCCGGGTCCTCGCCGAAGTGGCCCTGCGGTTACCAGCGACGTTGCGGATGCGCCGCAAGATCAGCCGCCGGGCGGCGCTGGGCCGAGGCGCGGTCTGGGAAGCATGGGCGGGCCTTTAAGCTTGCCCTCGACCCGACGACAGGAGCTGGCTTTGGCGCAGGGGGATCCGCAACCGCTCGTCTCGGTGATCGTGGTCAACTACCACGGCGCCGACGACACGATCACCTGCCTGCGCGCGCTCGCCGAGCACGGCTACCCCGAGCTCGAGCTGATCTGCGTCGACAACTCGGACGAGGCCGCGCGCATCCGCGAGGCCGTTCCGCAGGCCCGGGTGGTCGAAGCCGGCCGCAACACCGGGTTCGCCGGCGGCTGCAACCTCGGCGCGAAGCACGCGAAGGGCACCGTCCTCGGCTTCCTCAACAACGACGCCCGCCCGGCCCCCGGCTGGGTGTCGGCCGCCGTCGCCGAGCTGCGCGCGCAGCCCCGCGTCGCCGCCGTGGCCAGCAAGGTCCTCGACTGGGACGGCACCGGCACCGACTTCGTCGACGGCGGCCTGACCTGGTTCGGCATGGGCTACAAGCGCCACGCCGGTTCGCCGCTGGCCGACGTCCCGGCCGCCGAGCACGAGGTCGCGAAGGACGTCCTGTTCGGCACCGGCTCGGCGCTGTTCGTCCGGGCGAGCGTGTTCGCCGAGCTCGGCGGCTTCGACGAGCGGTTCTTCATGTTCTACGAGGACGTCGACCTCGGCTGGCGGCTCAACCTCCGCGGCTGGCGCGTCCGGTACGTCCCGGCGTCGCTGACCTACCACCGCCACCACGCCACGATGGCGGCGGTCGACGCCCCCGAGACCGGCCGCGAGACGTTCCTCCTGGAGCGCAACGCCCTGGCCTCGCTGTACAAGAACCTCTCCGACGAGACACTGGCCCGCGCGCTGCCCGCGGCGCTCGCGCTGGCCGTGCGCCGCGCCACCGCGCGTGGCGAGCTCGACCCGACCCAGCTGGACCTCGAGCACGGCGTCGGCCCGATCGAGTCCGGCGACGTCGCCGTCCCGCGCACCACGCTCGCCGGGCTGCTGGCCATCGACCAGTTCGTCGAGCAGCTGCCGTCGCTGGCGGAATCCCGCGCGGTCGAGCAGGCCGCCCGCGTCCGCACCGACGCCGACCTGCTTCCGTTGCTGCGCAAGGCGTTGGAGCCCGCCTACCCGCTGCCGCGCTACCTCGCCGCGCACGACATCCTGGTCGAGGCGTTCGGCATCGCCAAGGCGTTCGGGCAGCGCCGGAAGATCCTCGTGCTCACCGGCGACGCGCTCACCGAGCGGATGGCGGGCCCGGCGATCCGCGCCTGGAACATCGCGCTGGCCCTCGCCGCGGAGCACGACGTCCACCTGATCACCACCAACCCCCTCGTCACGCCGCCGCCGGCGCCGTTCCGGGTCGGCGCGGGCAAATTCCGCGAGCTGGACGAGCCGATCGCCTGGGCCGACGTCGTCGTCCTGCAGGGGCACGTGCTCGAACTGGCGCCGTCGCTGAAGAAGCAGCACAGCGGCAAGATCGTCGTCGCCGACCTGTACGACCCGATGCACCTGGAACTGCTGGAGCAGGGCAAGGGCGTCGCGGACGACCAGCGCGCGGCCGACCTCGCCGGCGTCACCCGCGTCCTCGACGCCCAGCTCGAACGCGGCGACTTCTTCCTCTGCGCGTCCGAGCGGCAGCGGCACTTCTGGCTCGGCCACCTCGCCGCGATGGGCCGGCTCTCGCCGCGCCTCTACGACGCCGACCCGACGACGCAGTCGCTGCTCGCGGTCGTCCCGTTCGGGCTGCCGGCCGAGCCGCCGGTGCGCACCGGGCCCGGCCTGCGGTCGTCGCTCGGCATCGGCGGCACCGACCACGTCGTGCTCTGGGCCGGCGGGGTGTACAGCTGGTTCGACCCGTTGACGCTGGTCCGCGCGATCGACCGGCTGCGCCGCAACCGCGGGGACGTCCGGCTCGTGTTCCTCGGTATGAAGCACCCGAACCCCGAGGTCGCCGAGATGGACATCGGCGCGCGGACGATCCGGCTGGCGGACTCGCTGGGGCTGACCGGCAAGCATGTCTACTTCAACGAGCAGTGGGTGCCCTACCACGAGCGCCAGAACTGGCTGCTCGACGCGAACTGCGGCGTCACCACGCACTACGAGCACGTCGAGACGACGTTCGCGTTCCGCACCCGGGTCCTCGACTACCTGTGGGCGGGGCTGCCGATCGTCACCACCGACGGCGACGCCTTCGCCGACCTGGTCCGGGCCGAGCGGCTCGGCGTGGTCGTCCCGGCCGAGGACGACGCCGCTCTGGCGGACGCGCTCGAAAAGGCGTTGTACGACGAGGAGTTCGCCGCGGGCTGCGTCGAGCGGCTGGCCGTCGTCGCACAGCGGTTCGCCTGGCCCGAAGCGCTGAAGCCGCTGGTGGAGTTCTGCCGCGACCCGCGCCCGGCGGCCGACCGGCTGCCCGGGTCGGCGGACCTGGTGACGACGCCGGCGGTGCGCGGCCGGGCGATGCTGCGGCGGGACGTCGACCTGGTCCGCGAGTACCTCGCCGCCGGCGGCGCGTCGGAGCTGGCGCGGCGCGTCGGCGGCCGGGCGCTGAAGGTCGCGAAGCAACGGCTCCGCCGTGGCTAGGTCACTGAGCGTCCTCCTCGACGGCACCCCCCTGCTCGGTGCGCGCACCGGGATCGGCCGGTACACCTCCGCGCTGATCGAAGAACTGGTGTCGATCCCGGAAGTCGACACGCGCGCGGTGGCGTTCACGTTGCGCGGCTGGCGGCGGCTGCGGCACGTGCTCCCGTACGGCGCCCGCGCCCGCGGGATGCCGGTGGCGGCGCGGCTGCTGCGGATGGCGTGGCTGCGGTCGGACTTCCCGCCGGTCGAGGTGTTCGCCGGCCCGACGGACGTGGTGCACGGCACGAACTTCGTGCTGCCGGGCCGCTTCCGCGCGGCGGGCGTGGTGACGATCCACGACCTGGCCTTCCTGGACAACCCCGCGGAACTCGCCCCGAGCGACCGCGGCCTGCCGGAGCTGGTCCGCCGCGGCGCCCGCCGCGCGAACGTCATCTGCACCCCGACGTCGGCGGTGGCCGATGCGGTGGCGGAGCGCCTGGACGTCTCCCGCGAAAAGATCGTGGTGACACCACTGGGCGTGAACCCGGCGTGGTTCACCGCACGCCCCCCGGACGACGAGCGCCGAGCCCGTCTCGGCCTGCCTTCGCGCTACTTGCTGTTCGCCGGCGCGGCGGGGCCCCGGAAGGGCCTGGACTGGCTGACCCGCGCTCACGACGCGGCCCCGGACCTGCCGGACCTGGTGTTCGCGGGCCCGGGCCCGTTCCCCCGCGGCCCCCGCCGCTGCCAGACCGGCTACCTGTCCGATGTGGACCTGCGCACGGTGGTCGCGGGCGCGTCGGCCCTGGTGCTCCCCTCCCGCGACGAGGGGTTCGGCCTCCCGGTCCTGGAGGCGATGGCCTCGGACGTCCCGGTGGTCTGCACGGACATCCCGGCCCTGCGCGAAGTGGCGGGCGAGTGCGCCAGCCTGGTCCCGTACGGCGACGTGGACGGCCTGGCGGAGGCCTTGAGGACGGCGGTGACGGACCCGCACGCGGTGGCAACATCGGCTTCACGGCGCGCGCACGCGGCGAACTTCACGTGGCGAACGTGCGCAGAGCTGACGGTGGGCGCGTACCGGCTGGCCTCAGGGCGTCACTGACCCGCTCCTGGGTTACCCGGCCGCGAAGTACGCGGCCAATGCCTCATCCCACGGCCGCATCGGCGTCAACCAAGCCTCGCGCCACGAAGCCGGCGACAGCACCGAATACGCCGGCCGCGCGGCCGGGCGGGGGAACTCCGCCGTCGTGCACGGCTTCACGCGGTCCGGGTTCGCGCCCAGGTGCTCGAAGATCGCCCGGGCGAATCCGCACCAGGTGACCTCGCCCGCGTTCGTGCAGTGCAGGATCCGGCGCTCCGGTCCGTCGCCCGCTGCCGCGCGGGTGGCCAGCTCCAGCAGCCCCGCCGCCAGATCCGCCGTCCACGTCGGACCACCGATCTGATCGTCCACAACAGACAGATCCGGCCGGGAAGACTCCAGCGACACCATCGTCTTCACGAAGTTCGTCCCGGTTTTCCCGTACAGCCAGCCGGTCCGCACCACCCACGACGACGCGCCCGAGCCGAGGACCGCGTCCTCGCCCGCCGCCTTCGTGCGGCCGTACGCCGAACGCGGGCCCAGCTCGTCCGCGGGCTCGTACGGCGCCGACGCGTCCCCTGGGAAGACGTAGTCCGTCGACACGTGGATCAGCGGTACCCGGCGGGACGCGCAGGCCGCCGCGAGCACGCGCGGGCCGTCGGCGTTCACCGCGAACGCGCGCTCCTCGTCCGTCTCCGCCGCGTCGACCGCCGTGTACGCCGCCGCGTTCACGACCACCGGCGCCGAACCGGATTCCCGTGCCCGCTCGGCCAACGCGCCGACCGCCGCCAGCACCTGGCCCGTCTGGGTCACGTCCAGCTCGGCCGACCCCGGGGCCACCACCTCCACCGACGGGGACGCCAGCGCGGCGAGATCCCGGCCGAGCTGCCCGGATCCCCCGGGCACGAGCACCGTCAGGCGCACAGGCACTTTCCTCTACTTCCGGAGCGCGGTCCGCCCGGCCAGGGGTTCCCACCACGCGCGATTGTCCGTGTACCAGGCCACTGTCGCGGCCAGACCGTCCTCGAAGGACACGCGCGGAGCGTACCCCAGCTCCTTGTTGATCTTCGTGATGTCCACCGAGTACCGGCGGTCGTGGCCCTTGCGGTCCTCGACCGGCTCGACGCTGTCCCAGCCCGCGCCCAGCGCCGCCAGCAGCTTCTCGGTCAGCGACCGGTTCGTCAGCTCGGTGCCGCCGCCGATGTTGTAGATCTCGCCCGGCCGGCCCGCCTCGGCGACCAGCTGGATGCCGTGGCAGTGGTCGTCCACGTGCAGCCAGTCACGGACGTTGAGCCCGTCGCCGTAGAGCGGCACCTTCCGCCCGTCGAGCAGGTTGGTGACGAACAGCGGGATGACCTTTTCCGGGAACTGGTACGGACCGTAGTTGTTGGAGCACCGGGTGATGCACACCGGCAGCCCGTGGGTGCGGAAGAACGACCGCGCCACCAGGTCCGACGACGCCTTCGACGCCGAGTACGGCGAGTTCGGCTCCAGCACGTGGTCTTCGGTCCACGAACCGTGCTCGATCGAGCCGTACACCTCGTCGGTGGACACGTGCACGAACTTGCCGACGCCGGCTTCCAGCGCCGCCTGCAGCAGGTTCTGCGTGCCGAGCACGTTCGTCAGCACGAAGTCGGCGGCCCCGAGGATCGAACGGTCCACATGGGACTCGGCGGCGAAGTGCACGACGAGGTCCACGCCGGTCATCACGTCGGAGACCAGCGCGGTGTCGCAGATGTCGCCGCGGACGAACTCGAGCCGCGGGTCCGCGGCGACCGGCGCCAGGTTCGCCTCGTTGCCGGCGTAGGTGAGTTTGTCGAGCACGACCACCTCGGCGTCGCGCAGCGCCGGGTAGGCGCCGGTCAGCACCTGCCGGACGTAGTGCGACCCGATGAAGCCGGCACCACCGGTGACCAGGACCCGCATCTTCCCGCCTTCCCTTCGTGCCCCGGGCGGGGCATACCGCCCCCAGCCTACGGAGGTCCCACAACACCCTCAGTAGAGTCTGCGGCGGAGACACACGGGTGTCCTGGGGGAAGCACGGGGTCACAGGGGAGGAAGCGCGTGACCGAACAGGCTGCGCCGACCATCCCGGCACGCCGTCACACCGGTGCGACGGTCTTCGCCCGCCGCGGCGGCAAGGTCGTCGTGTCGTTGCTCTCCGTCGCGATCCTGGCCCTGACCTGGTACGGCTGGCACTACATCGGCGACCCGAACACCGGCCTGACGACGACGAACGTCTTCGCCGACACCGAGGCGCACGCGAAGCCGCTCGACGGCGCGATCGACATCCTGCTGGTCGGCCAGGACAGCCGCACGGACGCGCAGGGCAACCCGCTGCCCCGCGAAGTGCTGGACATGCTGCACGCCGGCGTCTCCGACGGCGAGCTGAACACCGACACGATGATCCTCGTGCACATCCCCCAGAACGGGAAGCACGCGATCGCGGTCTCGTTCCCCCGCGACTCGTGGGTGGAGCTGACCGGTGGCTTCGGCAAGCACAAGCTCAACAGCGCGTTCGTCTACGCCTACACCGACACCTACCGCACGTTGCAGCGCCAGGGCATGACCGACCTGAAGCAGGCCGACCAGGAAGCGAAGGTCGCCGGGCGCAAGAACCTCATCGCCACGCTCGAGAAGTTCATCGGCAAGCCGGGCATGATCGACCGCTACGCCGAGGTCAACCTGGCCAGCTTCTACGAGATCACCAAGTCGATCGGCGGCGTCGAGGTCTGCCTCAAGGGACCGGTCAAGGAGACGAAGTCCGGCGTGGACCTGCCGGGCGGCCGCCAGACGATCGAGGGCGTGCAGGCGCTCGCGTTCGTCCGCCAGCGCTACGGCCTGCCGAACTACGACCTCGACCGGATCGCGCGCCAGCAGGCGTTCCTGTCCGGGCTGGCCCGCAAGGTCATTTCGACCGACGTGCTGACCAGCCCGGCGAAGATCGCCGACCTGGTCGCCGCGGTGAAGAAGTCCGTCGTCGTGTCGCAGGGCTGGGACCTGACCGAGTTCGCCGCGCAGATGCGCGGCCTGACCGGCGGCAACATCGAGTTCCACACCATCCCGACGCTCGGCAACGCGACCATCGGCGGCGCGGACGTGCTGCGCGTCGACCAGGCCGCGGTGGCGGCCGAGGTGGCCCGGCTGACGTCGGACGGCACGACGGCGACCTCGACCTCGACGTCGGCGCAGGTGCCCGGCGCGCGGGCGGTCACGATCGAGCTGTTCGACGGCTCGGGCGCGCCGGCCGTGGCCGGCCAGACGCACGCGATGTTGCAGGGCAAGGGCTTCACGCTCGCCGCCGACCAGCGGCTGAGCACCCGCACCACGACCGTGGTCCGCTACAACCCGGCCGACGAAACCGCGCTGGGCCTGGTCAAGCAGGCCCTGGGCGCAGGCGTCCAGGCCGAACCGGACCGGGACGTCCCAGCCGGGCACGTGCGCGTGCTCCTGGGCAAGGACTTCCGGAACTCGGCGGCCGGCCCGGGCGGCGCGCCGACGTCCACGGCCGCGAAGCCGCCGGTGGCCACGGCCGCGAAGCCGCCGGTCGCCCCGACCACCCCCGCCGCGCCGCCCATCACGGCGGGCGACGTCCCCTGCGTCAACTAGACTGCGTACGCAGGGTGTTCGGGGGAGGTAGGCCAGGGTGGCGGACGAGCAGGGAGAACCGGAGGCGAACGCCGATCCGGTGACGCACAGCGACGACTCGCGGCCGTCGCGCGTGCGCCGCGCGGGGCGTGTGACGCGCCGGGTCGCGCTGGGGCTGGTGTCGCTGCTCGCGCTCGGAGCCAGCGGCTACGCGTACGTCACCAAGGACCAGCTGCAGAGCACGATCCCGACGACCGACGCGCTGACCCCGCGGGCCGGCGAGCCCGCGCCGCCGCCCGCGGACGACGGCGCGGAGGACATCCTGCTCGTCGGCAGCGACGCCCGGACGGACGCGCAGGGCAACGCGCTGCCCGCCCGCGTGCTGCGGCAGCTGCGCACGGAAGCCAACAACGGCGCGGTGAACACCGACACGGTGATCCTGCTGCGGGTGCCGAAGAACGGCGGCAAGCCGTCGGCGGTCTCGATCCCGCGCGACACGTGGACGGCCATCCCGGGCCGCGGCGAGGCCAAGATCAATTCGGCGTACGGCGTCGCGAAGGCGCACGCCGTGCAGGCGTTGCGCGGGCAGGGCGAACGCGACCAGGCGAAGATCGAACGCGACTCCGACACCGAGGGCCGCCGGGTGCTGGTGCAGGCGGTGCAGGACCTGACTCAGGTGCGGATCGACCACTACGCCGAGATCAACCTGCTGGGCTTCTACCTGCTGACCGAGGCCCTCGGCGGCGTCAAGGTGTGCCTGAACCACGCGACCGAGGACAAGGATTCGGGCGCGAACTTCCACCGCGGCGAGCAGACGGTGTCCGGCGGCGAGGCCCTGTCGTTCGTCCGCCAGCGCAAGAACCTCCCGCGCGGCGACCTGGACCGGATCGTCCGGCAGCAGGCGTTCCTCTCCTCGGCCCTGCACCAGCTGCTCTCGGCGGGCACGCTGACCAGCCCCGGCACGATGACCGACCTGATGGACGCGGTCCACCGCTCGCTGACCCTGGATCCGGGTCTCGACCTGCTGCAGTTCGCCCAGCAGGCGAAGGGCATCGCCTCGGGCGACCTGACGTTCGCGACGATCCCGGTGGTGACGGCGAACGGCCGCAGCGAAGACGGCCAGAGCATCGTGCAGATCGACCTGAAGGCGGTCCGGGAGTTCGTGGCCGGCCTGGCGGGCCGGGCGGCCGCCCCGGCGCCGGCGGGCGG
>NZ_PPHG01000077.1 GCF_002904295.1 Amycolatopsis sp. CA-128772 | reverse complement strand
GCGGCGCCGCCCCCGCCGCGGCGCCGCTGCTCCGGGCCTCCCCTGGGGTCCCCTGCGTCAACTGAAGTCGGCGCGGTGCTCCTCCGCCCACTGCCGGAAGGTCCGCGGCGCGTTCCCCGTCACCTCACGCACCACGTCCGTCACCGCCGACGGCTCCTGCACCGTCCGGGCCCAGGCCCCGAGGACCGATGCCGGCACGTCCGCGGGCCAGCCCAGCGCCAGCATCCGCTCGATCGCCTGGTCCGCCGTCAGTTCTTCGACCCGCAACGGCCGGCCGAGGACGTCCGAGAGCACCGCGGCCTGCTCGCGGAATGAGATCGGCTCCGGGCCGGTCAGCGCGAGCGACTCCCCGTCGTGCGAGCCGTCGACCAGGATCCGGGCCGCGACGTCGGCGATGTCCCGCTCGTGGATCGCCCCGATCCGCGAGTCCGGGTACGGCGTGCGGACCACCCCTTCGGCGATGTCCGCGCGCCAGCCCAGGGTGTTCGTCGCGAACGCGCCCGGGTTCAGCGCCGTCGACGCGAACGACCCCGCGGCCAGGGCCTGCTCGACTGCGCGGTGCAGCCCCGCAATCCGGCTCTGCGCGGCATCCGGTTCGAGCGTCGCGGCCGACGACAGCAGCACCACGTGCCGCACCCCGGCCGCTTCAGCCGCCTTCACGAACCCTTCGACGCCTTGCGGCCGCGTGTACAGGAAGGCCGCGGAGACGCCGTCGAGCGCGGGCTCCAGCGTCGAAGCGTCTTCGAGGTCCGCGCGCACCTTCTCGACGCCGTCCGGGACGTCGAGCTTCGAGGTGTCGCGACTCGACGCACGCACGTCCTGACCTGCGGCGACGAGCGCGTCGACCACCGCGCGCCCGACGTGTCCGGTGGCTCCGGTGACGAGAACGGACATGCTGTCCCCCAGCTCTCCAGATAAGTTTGCTTTCAAAGCAAACGTACTGAGGTCCGAGATCCGGTGTCAACCGGCAGACCGCGTGGTCCGCGCTTTAGCCTTGTCCACATGAGCCTGACCGACGAGCTGCTGCGCCCGCTGCCGGCCGCCCAACCGTTGATCACCCACTACGACGACCAGCTCGGCAGCCGCGTCGAGCTGTCCGTGGCGACCACGGCCAACTGGGCGGCGAAGACCGCCAACTGGCTGACCGAGGAGTTCGACGTCGAACCGGGCGACGCCGTGGCGGTGCAGCTCCCGGCGCACTGGCAGACCGTCGGCGTGCTGCTCGGGGCGTGGTGGTGCGGGGCGCGGGTGGTGACCGAGGGCGCCGGCGCGCGGGTGGCGTTCGTCGGCCCGGACGACCCGGAACCGACCGGCGCGGCAGCCACCGCCGTCGTGACGCTGGACCCGATGGGCCGCGGCCTCGCCGAGCCGCCCGG
This sequence comes from Amycolatopsis sp. CA-128772, assembly GCF_002904295.1. GTDB lineage: Bacteria > Actinomycetota > Actinomycetes > Mycobacteriales > Pseudonocardiaceae > Amycolatopsis. The sequence goes on along the minus strand of NZ_PPHG01000077.1, from coordinate 169,571 downwards.
CGGCGGCGCGTTCGACTACCTGACCGAGGCGCGCACGGCGGGCGACCAGTACCGCCCGCTCTTCCCGGTGCCCGGCGACGCGGCCGCCCTCTTCGACTCCACTGTGGACGAAGTGCTGGCCGAAGCACGAGCCCGGGCGGCGAAACTCGGCCTCACCGCGGACGACCGGGTGCTGTCCACCCGGGACTGGAGCGGGCCGGAGGGCATCCTCGACGGCCTGCTCGTCCCCCTGGCCGCGGGCGCGCACCTGGTCCACGTGAGCAACGCGGATCCGGCGAAGCTGGATGCCCGCCGTGATGCCGAACGCACCACGGCGGACCTCCCGGCGTAGCCGTCAGGCGTTGGCCAGTTCGCCGGCCTCGGCGGTGCGGCGGGCGCGCTTGCGGCCCCACAGCAGGTGGTCGAGCGAAAGCCGCCCGCCGTTGAAGCCGAGGGCGAGCCCGGCGAGCGCGAGCACCAGGACCAGCTCGTAGCCGCCCTGGCCGGTCAGGCCGTTGTCGATGTGCACCGAAAGCAGCGCGCCGACCGAGATCACGACGTACCCGATGCCGACGAGCGGCAGCAGGAAGCCGACGATGAACGCGATCGAACCGAGGATCTCCACGGTCATCGCGAAGACCGCGGCGACAGTGGGCAACGGGATGCCGGTCATCTCGAAGAACTTCGCCGTGCCGCCGATGCCGTTGTTCCACTTCTGCAGCCCGTGCGCGAGGAAGACGACCGCGACGCCGATCCTCCCCAGCAACAGGGCCACGTCCTTGAATCGTCCGAACATCCGGTTTCAGCTCCCGAGTAGGTGAAAGTTCAACTGACCCGACCCAAAGTAGGGCACCGGGCACCTTCACCCGAAGCTCCGGAGCGTGATCGACAGGAAACCGACAGGAGCCGCTCAGCGCTTGTGCGCCCGGGCGGCGCCGAAGCAGTAGACGCCGAAGGCGGCGAGCCCCAGGGCCACGATGATCAGCAGCACGGTGCCGAAGGGCTGCGCGGCGAGCGTCTTGAGCGCGGCGTCGAGACCACCCGCCTTGTTCGGGTCGGCCTGGAACCCGGCGATGGCCAGCAGGATCGCAACGATGCCCAGCACGACGCCCTTGGCGAGGTAGCCTGTCGTGCCGACCCAGCCGATCCAGCGCTTGGTCTTGCCGGGCAGCTCGGACGTGTTGAGGTCTTCGAGGAACTTCTTCTTCGCGCCCTTGACGCCCGCGGCGATGGCGACCCCGAGGACGCACGCGGCGGCGATGACGACCAGCGCCGGCCCAGCGGGCAGCTGGAGCAGCTTGGCGGTGAACTCCTGCTGCTTCTGGTTGCCGGACCCGCCGCCGCTGCCGGTGGCGATGCGGATGGCTGTGACGCCGAGCGCGATCACGACGACCCCGCGCGCGGCCGCACCGATCCGCTTGCGCGTCCGCTTGCCACCGCTGACCCACTCGTAACCGGTGGCGGCCATCAGGAACTGCCAGAGCCCGAACAGGATCAGCCCGATCGCGACGACCCAGAGCAGGACCTGCCCGAACGCCGTCGAGCCGATCTGCTGCAGGGCCCCCTTCTGGTCCGCCTGTTCGCTGTCACCGAAGGCGACCTGCAGGGCGAGGTAGGCGATGACGAGGTGCACGACGCCGTAGCACGCCATCCCGACGCGCCCGAGCAGCTGCGCGGTGTTGCTCTTCTCGCCTCTTTCGGCGGTGGCCTCTGTCCGGTTCATGCTGTCTGGGGTACCCAGGCCGGCCCGTGATCAGTTGCGCCGCATGGCCCAACGTCGTTGCGGCGTTGGGACGACAACGGACGGAACCGGCAACCGCCCGGCTACGGCCGGTCGCGGCGCCACACGTCGTCGAGGCCGGTCCACCCGCCGTTGACGGCGAGCACGGCGAGAACCCGCTCGGCCTGCTCGGCAAACCGCGCGAGATCGTCGTGCAGCAGCTCCGCGCGGGCATCGTCAAGGGGCTCGAAGTCGTCGAACCAGAACCCGATCGCCGTCCCGGCGGTGACCACCAGCCCCTGCACCAGCCGCAGGAAACCGGCCGACGGCTCGCCCACGGCGGCCCGGTACCCGGTCTCGATGTCATCGCAGGCGGCAAGCAGTTCCCGAAGCCGCCGGACGGCCCCGGCCGGCGTCCCGTCCCAGGAGGAGCTGGGCCACCCCCGATCGTACAGTTCGAGCCACAGCCGCCAGCCGGCGACGAGTTCGGCTTCGTCGTGGGGCGTCCAGGACGCGGGAACCGGCCAGTACACAGCTTCGAGAGTGACACCGGCGAAGCGGAAAACCGCCCCGCCGGTGGGTTATGTCTCATGTGGCGAAGCTCAGCTGATGACGGGCGCCACGGGAACGCAGAGCGGCGGCGTGGCGTGCGCGGGATCGAGGGCGTTGAGCACGAGCCCGGCGGCGACGGGGTCGTAGGTGATCCCGAGGTGATCGGTGAAGTCGAGCCCGCACACCTTCTGCAGCAGGATGTTCTTGACGTTCGCCGCGGGCGCCAGGAAGGCGCTGGAGTACGGCGTCACCACATCGTCGTACCGGGTCTGGATGACGGTGTACTGGATCCCGGGCACGGTCTCCCCACCGGCGTTGAGCGCGGTGAGGAACCCGGACCCGACGGCCTGTTCGTTGCAGGCCTGGCAGACGGTCCCCAGCGCGGCGGGCACCCCGGGAACCCTCTCGAGGGTGCTGAGAAGCCCGAAGAGATCTGTTCCGTGGTTGGAGGGCGACAGCCCGACGACCCGGCTGATCTTGTCCGCACCCCCGAGGTACTTGATCCAGTACCGGACGTTCATCCCACCCTGCGAGTGCCCGACGACGTCGAGCTTCGAGGCCCCGGTGGCGGCGAGGATCCGGTCCCCGAAGGCGGCAAGCGCTTTCGTGGTGTCGGCGATGGGGCCCACGGTCTGCAGGAAGGCCCCGGGAGCCCCGCCGAAGTTCCCGGCGAAGACGCAGTACCCGGCCGAGGCGAGCCGCTGGGACAGGTTGGCCCAGTTCTCGTAGGCGTTGGCGGTGGTCCCGTTGGAGAGGAGAACGGGATTGGGGTGCCGCGAGCTGGGCCGGCACCCCCAGTCGTTGGCCCCGGGAGGAGCGAGGGTCGGATCCCCCAGCGAGTAGACGGCAGCGGTGAGGATGTTGGGCTGAACCGGCCCCGAGGGCTCCCGTTCGGCAGCCAGGCCGGTCCCGGTCCCCACCCCGGCCAGAGCCACCGCAGCAGCAGCGGCCATGACGAACCTGCGCATCGTTGCGCCCATCCGTTTCACCTCTCCGTGAACCGACGGTGACCAGCATCACCAAGAGGCTTAACGCACGAGTAGCCGGCGGGAAGCTCACCCGACCGAGTGATCCCCGCCGGCCGTCGTCACCAGCAGGCGCCGGGGTGGCGGCCCCCGGAAATCAGCCCTTCAGAAGAGCCCGGGCCATGACCACCTTCTGGATCTGGTTGGTGCCTTCGTAGATCTGGGTGATCTTGGCGTCCCGCATCATCCGCTCGACGGGGAAGTCCCGCGTGTACCCGGCACCACCGAAGAGCTGAACCGCATCGGTGGTGACTTCCATGGCGATATCCGACGCATAGGCCTTCGCCGCCGAAGCCATGAACCCGGCTCGCTTGTCCCCCCGCTCGGACGCAGCGGCCGAGGCGTAAACCAGATGACGAGCGGCCTCGATCTTCGTCCCCATGTCAGCCAGCATGAACTGGACACCCTGGAACTCGGAGATCGACTTGCCGAACTGCTTGCGGTCCTTCACATAGGCAAGAGCGGCATCCAGCGCGCCCTGGGCAATGCCCAGCGCCTGAGCCCCGATCGTCGGCCGGGTGTGGTCCAGCGTCCGGAGCGCGGTCTTCAGCCCGGTCCCGGGCTCACCGACGATCCGGTCCTCGGGAATGGTGCAGTTTTCGAAGTAGATCTCCCGGGTGGGAGACCCCTTGATCCCCAGCTTCTTTTCCTTGGGCCCCACCGAGAACCCCGGGTCGTCCTTGTGCACGACAAAAGCCGAAATCCCGTTGGCCTTCTTCTCGGCCTCGGGATCGGTGACGGCCATAACGGTGTACCAGGAGGACTCACCGGCATTCGTGATCCACGCCTTGGTCCCGTTGAGCACCCAGTGATCCCCGTCCAGCCGGGCCCGGGTCCGCATCGAAGCGGTGTCCGACCCGGCCTCCCGCTCCGAAAGGGCATAGGACGCGGAAGCCTCACCGGAAGCGATCGAAGGCAGCACGAGCTTCTTCAAGGACTCCGAAGCCGACAGGATGATCGGCTGGGTACCCAGCTTGTTCACCGCCGGGATCAGCGACGCGGAAGCATCGACCCGGGCCACCTCTTCGATCACGATGCAGGCGCCGACAGCGTCGGCACCCTGACCGTCGTACTCCTCACCGATGTGCACGGCGTTGAACCCGGACTTCACGAGCGCGTTGTAGGCCTCGATCGGATAGCGCTCGTTCTCGTCGACCTCCGCCGCGTACGGCGCGATCTCCTTTTCGGCAAGGGCCCGCACGGCGGCCCGCAGCTCCTCGTGCTCTTCGGCAAGCTGGTACAGGCCGTCGGTCACTTCCGGTCACCTTCTCTGCAACGTCGGGAGGGGGTCCGTCGATGTTAGCGCTCGTTCACCTGGGTCGTCCTTGTGGCGTTGACCGCAGAATTCGTATGGTCGAGTGATGCCGATCACCGCGCCGACGCCGCCGCCCGGTCTGCCCGCCTCCCTCGACTACCCCGAACTCCCGGTCGGTTCGATCCTGGCGGCGGGTGCCGCACGCTGGGGCGAGCGGACCGCCTTCGCCCACGACGGGCACAGCCTCACCTTCGCCGAGACCTACCGCGCCGCCTGCCGGTTCGCCAACGCGCTGCGCGCACGCGGCATCGGCCGCGGCGACGTTGTGGCCCTGCACCTGCCGAACTGCCTGGCGTTCCCGGTCGCCTACTACGGCACGCTGCTGGCCGGCGCCACCTTCAGCCCGGCGAACCCGCTGCTCCCGCCGGACGACCTCGCCTTCCAGCTCGCCGACTGCGAGGCCGCGGCGGTCGTGACGTTCGGCCCGGTCGCGGCCGCCCTGGCGAGCGTCGCCGACCGCATCCCGGCGCGGTTCACCGTCGTCGTGCAGCCCACCGGCGACCTGCCCGAGGGCGCCGTCGAGTTCGAGGCGTTCGGCGCCGACCAGCCCGAGACGCGGCCGCCGGTCGAGTTCGCCCTGGCCGAGGACCTCGCCCACCTCGCCTACACCGGCGGCACCACCGGCCGGTCGAAGGGCGTACGGCTGTCGCACCGCAACGTCGTGGTCAACACGCTGCAGCACGCCTGCTGGGGCTCCGGCTCGGTCCCGGCGCTCGACGCGCACGGCGACGTCACGCTCGACCAGCTCGGCAGCGAGGACGAGTGGCCGACACGCCTGGGCACCGGCGTCGCGATCAACCTGACGCCCTGGTTCCACGCGATGGGCATCATCGGCGGCCTCAACGCGGCGGTGATCGCCGGCACGACGATCGTGCTCCACTCGAGGTTCGACCCGGCCGCGTACGTCGCCGACGCCGAACGGCTGCGCATCACCGGCATCGGCGGCGCACCGGCGCTGTTCGCCGCCCTCCTCGCGACGCCGTCGTTCCACACGGCCGACCTGTCGTCGGTCCGCTCGATCGGCTCGGGCGCGGCCCCGATGAACCACGCGATGATCAACGCCCTGCGCGAGCGGTTCCCGGGTGTGGTGGTCGCCGAGGGCTACGGCCTCACCGAGGCGACGATGGGCGCGGTGATCTCACCGACGTACCGTTCGGGCACCCGCAAGGTCGGCTCGGTGGGCGTCCCGATCTTCGACACGCAGGTCAAGATCGTCCCGGCCGAAGGCGGCGAAGACCCGCTGCCCGCGGGCGAGAAGGGCGAGGTCTGCCTGCGCGGCCCGCAGATCATGCTCGGCTACCGCAACCGCCCGGAGGAGACGGCGGCGGCCCTGGTCGACGGCTGGCTGCACACGGGCGACATCGGCATCCTCGACGCGGACGGCTACCTGTCCATCGTGGACCGCAAGAAGGACATGCTGCTGTACAAGGGCTACAACGTGTTCCCCCGCGAGCTGGAGGAGCTCCTGATCACGATGCCGGGCGTCGCAGCGGCCGCGGTGGTCGGCCGCCCCGACACCGAGGTCGGCGAGCTCCCGGTCGCCTTCGTGGTCCCGCGCGGCACCTTGGACGCGGACGAGCTGATGGCCGCGGTGAACGCCAAGGTGCTGCCGTACAAGCGCTTGCGGGAGGTCCACGTGGTCGAGCAGATCCCGGTCTCGGCCGCCGGGAAGGTCCTCAAACGCGAACTCCGGCAGCAGCTGATCGGCAAGCTGGACCAGCCCGGCTAGTGGCCGGTCTTCTCGCGCAGGGCCGCGTCCTTGTCGAGGACCAGCTTCTCCAGGTCCGCCTGGAAGCGCGCCATCTTCGCCCGCAGGCCCTCGTCCGACGCCGCCAGGACGCGGACCGCCAGCAGGCCGGCGTTGCGCGCGCCGCCCACCGAGACCGTCGCCACCGGCACGCCCGCCGGCATCTGGACGATCGACAGCAGGGAGTCCATCCCGTCCAGGTACTTCAGCGGCACCGGGACGCCGATCACCGGGAGCACCGTCGCCGACGCCACCATGCCCGGCAGGTGCGCCGCACCGCCCGCGCCCGCGATGATCACCTTCAGCCCCCGCGACGCCGCCGACGTCGCGTAGTCCAGCATGCGCTGCGGGGTGCGGTGCGCCGAGTACACACCGACCTCGTACTCGACGCCGAACTCGTCCAGCGCCGCGCCGGCCGCCTCCAGCACCGGCCAGTCCGAGTCGCTGCCCATGATCACGCCCACCTGCGGCGCCATACCCGTCACTCCCGTCAGTGGATCTCGTAGCCGTCGAGCCAGACGGCGTGGGACAGCCAGTGCGCCGACAGCAGCGCCCGGTTGCGCAGGTCGTCCATGCGCTCGCCGGTGAAGTTGACGTGCCCGAGCTTGCGGCCCGGCCGCTCCTGCTTGCCGTAGAGGTGCACCCGGGCCTCCGGGTACCGGGCGAACAGGTGGTGCAGCCGCTCGTCCGGCCCCATTTCCGGCAGCTCGGCCGCGCCCAGCACGTTCGCCATCACGCACGCCGGCGCGATCAGGTCCGTCCGGCCCAGCGGGTAGTCGAGCACCGCCCGCAGGTGCTGCTCGAACTGCGACGTGCGCGACCCGTCCATCGTCCAGTGCCCGGAGTTGTGCGGGCGCATCGCCAGCTCGTTCACCAGCAGCCCGGTGTCGGTCTCGAACAGCTCCACCGCCAGCAGCCCGGTGACGTCCAGCGTGGACGCGACCCGCAGCGCCAGGTCCTGCGCCTCGTGCACGCGCGAGTCGTCGAGCCCGGGCGCCGGGGCGAGGACCTCGGTGTTGATGCCGCCGGTCTGCACCGTCTCGACCACCGGGTACGCCGCCCCCTGGCCGAAGGGCGAGCGGGCGACGAGCGCGGACAGCTCCCGCCGCATCGCCACCTTCTCCTCGACCAGCAACGCGGTGCCCGCCGCCAGCAGCTCCGGCACGGTCTCGCGCGCGTGCTGGGCGGTGTCCAGCATCCAGACACCGCGGCCGTCGTACCCGCCGGTCGACGCCTTGAGCACCACCGGCCAGCCGTGCTCGCCACCGAAGGCCAGCACGTCGTCCACAGTGGACACCTCGGTGAACGCCGGGCCGGGCACGCCGAGGCCGGCCATCATCTCGCGCATCACCAGCTTGTTCTGCGCGAAGCCGAGCGCCGACGGCGCCGGCCGGATGAGGAAGCCCTCCATCGCCAGCGTCAGCAGGTGCTCGCCCGGCACGTGCTCGTGGTCGAAGGTGAGCACGTCGACCGAGGCCGCGAACTTCCGCAGGGCGTCGAGGTCGGTGTGGTGCCCGAGCGTGACGTCGCCGGCGACGAGCCCGGCGGCTTCGTTCTCGCCCGCGGCGAGCACGCGCAGGGACTGGCCGAGGGAGATCGCCGCCTGGTGGGTCATCCGGGCCAGCTGGCCGCCGCCCACCATGCCCACGACGGGCAGACCGGTGTGTTTGTCCATAACGCCGATCAGCCTACTGCGCCGATTTTTGACAATCCGACCGGCAGTCAGGGCGGAACAGGTGCCGTGGGCGGGCACGCTCCGGTCCGTGTCCGCCTGCTTTCGGCCGGATTGTCAAACGGTGACCACCTGCGGTGACCGCCGGACCAGGCGTAGCTCACGCGCCGCGAGCCCGAGGATCCCGGCCGCCGCCGCCAGCACGTAAAGGTTGCCGAGGACCGACCAGCCCAGGCCCCAGCCGAACTCCGTGCCGCCGCCGTTGGGCACCAGCATCACGATCTGCGACGCGAACAGCAGCCCGGCCGCCGCCGCGGCCCACCAGCGCGCCTTCACCACCAGCAGCGTGAGCAAAGGCACGCACCAAACCCAGTGGTGCGACCACGACACCGGCGACAGCAGCAGCCCGTAGAACGCCGTCACCAGCAACGCGCCCGCGTCTTCGCCACGCCGGTGCAGCCGCACGACCAGCCACACCGCGGGCCCGGCCAGCACCGCCGCCACCCCGACCGCCACCGCCAGCGACCAGGGCGCCAGCTCCGTAGCCCGGTTCACCAGCCCGTTGAGCGACTGGTTGAAGATCCAGTGCACCGACCCGACCCGGCTCGGGTCGGTCGCCGAATCCCGCCAGAACCGCGCCGCGTCGACCGGGATGACCGCGAACATCACCGCTTCGAGCGCCACGAACGTGCCCAAGGCCCGCAGCCCGTCCTTCCACCGGCCCGTGAAGAACAGGTGCGGCACGAAGATCAGCGGGGTCAGCTTGATCGCCGCCGCCACGCCGATCAGCACCCCCGCCCACCGCGACCCGCGGGCGGACAGCACCAGGACGTCCAGCACCACGAACGCCATCAGTATCAAGTTGATCTGGCCCAGGAACAGCGTCTTCCACACCGGTTCCAGGACCAGCGCGATGGCCGTTCCCGCCGGCAGCGCCCACCAGCTTCTTCCCAGAAGCGATGAGCCCCCCGGCGGCGACGAAACCACCGTGATGACGACGATAAGACCCACCACCGACAAAAACGCGATCACGCCCCAGACCAGGCCCGACGGCACGAGGGCAAGCGGCAGGAACAGCGGCGCGGCCGCCGGCGTGTAGGTGAACGGCAGCCGCACCCAGTCCGGCAGCGCGGTCAGCACGTCCCGCGTGTACAGCGGGTCGCCGTGCACCAGCGTCAACGCGCCCGCGCGGTAGACGGCGCTGTCCGCGCCCAGGTGCCACCCGGCCAGCCAGACGACCACGCCGAAGGCGAAGACGAGCAGCGCGAGAACCCCGGCGAGGACGCGACCGGCGCGCGCCTCAGACCCCGGCGGGGACGTCGGCATCCGCGGCCGCCTTCTTCCGCGCCCGCCGCTGCAGGCCCCAGCGCAGCGCGAGCGCGGCGGCCAGCACGACCGGCATCAGGATGTAGGCATCCCCCAGCACGTTCTGCCACACCTTCCAGTGCAGCTCGACGTTGCGGCCGTTCGGCAGGATCAGCAGCACGCAGCTGACGAACACGAACGCCACCAGGCCGGTCCCGACCCAGCGCTTCCACGCTGTCTTCGGGCTGGTCTTCGGCAGCCGCGAAACCAGCAGCACGATCAGCGGGATGACCCACACCCAGTGGTGGGTCCAGGAGATCGGCGAGATCAGCAGCGTCCAGAACGCCGTGACGAGCAGCGCGGCCAGCGCCTGGCCCTTGCGGTGGAACCGCATCAGCAGCCACAGCGCCGGGATCGCGAGCAGGAACCCGATGCCCATCGCCGCCTTCGACGCCCACGGCGCGAGGTCGGTGGCCCGGTTCATCAGCGCGTTCAGCGACTGGTTGCCCGCCCAGTGCACCGGCCCGATCCGGCCGGTGTCCGGCAGCGTGACGGTCCAGTACTTGGCCGCGTCGTGCGCGTTGATCAGGAACATCAGGCCCTGGAGCAGCAGGAACGTCGCGAACCCGCGGATCGCGTCCATCCGGCGGCCGGTGACGAACAGGTGCCCGAGGAACACCAGCGGCGTCAGCTTGATGGCCGCTGCGACACCGACCAGCACGCCGCCCCAGCGGCTCCCGCGGGTGCCGATGACCAGCATGTCCAGCAGGATCATGGCCATCAGGATCAGGTTGATCTGGCCGAGGAAGATCGTCCGCCACACCGGCTCAAGGGCGAGGAAGACCAGGAAGAAGACGATGGTCGAGCGGGCGGGCGAGGCCCACCAGCGCGGCCCGTCGGAAGCCGGGCGGGGCAGCGCGCCGATCGCGATCCGGATCGACAGCGCCATCGCCCCCAGCGACACGGCCGTGATCAGGCCCCAGGAGATCTGCGTCGGGAACGCGGCGAGCGGGACGAAGATCAGCGCCGCCGTCGGTGGGTAGGTGAACGGCAGCAGCGCCCACCACGGCTCGTTGGGCAGCGTGTTCGCGTCGTAGAGCGAGTCGCCGTGCAGCAGGGTCAGCGCGCCGGCGCGGTAGACCGCGCTGTCGACGCCGAGCACCCAGTCGTGCTGCCAGCCGTAGATGCCGTACCCGATCGCGACCAGCGGGATCACCGACAGGATCAGGATCGACCGCGGGCGGACGGAGAGGCGGGCGAGTGACTTCCGCAGGGCCAGCCGGTGCAGGGGTCTGGCCGCGACTTCGCCGTCGACGTCGGTGGATACGGTCCGGGTCACCCCATCAGGAAATCATGACCGGCCCGGTCGCGGTCGGAAGGGTCCTGGCGAAAGCGGGCTTTTCCGGCGTTCTACGCGCGCGCGAGGTGCGCCAGCAGGTCGCAGGCGAGCTCGTGGGTGGGCGGCAGCCGCACCGCCGACACGCGGGGCCGGCCGACGTCCGCCAGCTGCGCGTCGACCGACAGCCGCTCGTGCAACGCCCTTCGCAGCGCGACGCCGTGCGAGGCGACCCGCTCGTCCTTCGGAACCAGGGCCGCGACGACGGACGGCCCCAGCGAGGCGACGCTCTGCCCGCTGTCGAACACCGCCCGCAGCGCGTCGGCGACCATGATCATCCCGGTCAGCCGCGCGAAGCCGGCGACGGTGGCGAGGTCGAGCGAGACGACCAGCAGCACGTGGTCCTCCGCGGCGGGGCGCTCGCGCGCGGCGGCGGCGCGGTAGACCTCCTCGAGCCGGGTGCGCAGGTAGGCGGCGGTCGGCAGGCCGGTCAGCGGGTCGGTGACCTCGGTGTGCACCAGCTGGTCGGTGGCGACGTCCGCCCAGGCCAGCGCGGTGGTCCGGAGCAGCCGGGCCGGCGCCGCGTCGACGTCGGGGGCGACGAACCCGTCGCCGTCGTGGCCGAGGACGGCGTGCAGCGCGGCCAGGTCGGCGAGGGTTTCCGCGAGCCCGGCCCCGGCCGCCGCGCGGGCCCGGGCCAGCCCGGCCAGCGCGGTTTCGGCGGCTTCGACGCGGCCCTTGGCCATCACGGCCGCGCAGACGGCGTCGACCTCGGGCAGGGCCCAGTCGCTGGGGAACCGCCAGCCCGCGGCCAGGCTGGCCGTGCGCCAGCGGGCCCGCAACGCACGCAGGGAAGCGTCGCGGTCGGTTTTGGCGGGCGGGGTGTCTCCGGAACCGGGGCGCGCAGCCGGAACATCCACTGGTGGCCCGCCCCTTTCGTCCGCTTTGCCGCGATCTTGCTCGGCGCTTCACGGTGAGGACGTCGCCTGACGGGCACCGTGACGCGTACTGACCAGTTTTTGTCTTGCCGCTTTTCCGTGGCGTCAACCGGGGGTGGGTGATTTTGCTCCGCCGTCGGAGTCATCACCCCGACCACGACGTGACCAGCCGGAGAGGGTCAGTCACACTTGTCTCGCGTCCCGGATCGGCCTGTTAGGGCAGGTCCTGGCTCTAGCCGACCGAGGAGTGCCGTGTCCACCGTTCCCGCCGATCTCAGCGGAAAGAGTGACGCCGAGCTGATCGCGGAAGTTCGCTCCGGGGAGCTCGCGTCGTACGGGACGCTCTACGAACGGCACACCGGCGCGGCGCACAACCTGGCTCGTCAGCTGGCCCGTTCGAGCTCCGAAGCCGACGACCTCGTGTCCGAGGCGTTCGCCAAGGTGCTCGACACGCTCCGTGGTGGCAAGGGGCCGGACACCGCCTTCCGGGCGTACTTGCTGACCGCCCTGCGTCACACCGCGTACGACCGCACCCGCAAGGAACGCCGGGTCGACCTCAACGAGGACATGACCGAGGTCGGCGGCGCCGCGGCCGAGGCGCTGACCGTGCCGTTCTCCGACACCGCGGTCGCCGGGCTGGAGCGGACGATGGCCGCGAAGGCGTTCGCGCGGCTGCCGGAACGCTGGCGGGCGGTGCTCTGGCACACCGAGATCGAGCAGCAGAGCCCGGCCGAGGTCGCGCCGCTGCTGGGCCTGACCGCGAACGGCGTCTCGGCGCTCGCCTACCGCGCCCGTGAGGGCCTCCGCCAGGCGTACCTGCAGGTCCACCTGCAGGAGAACGCCGAGGAACGCTGCCGCGCCTGCGCCGAGCGGCTCGGCGCGTGGACCCGCGACGGCCTGTCGAAGCGGGAACGCGCCCAGGTCGAGAGCCACCTCGACGAGTGCGAGAACTGCCGGGCGCTGGCCGCGGAGCTCGCCGACGTCAACGGCGGCCTGCGCGCGGTCATCGCCCCGATCGTCCTGGGCGGCGCGGCGCTGGGCTACCTCGCCACCATCGGCGCCGCGAAGGCGAGCGCGGCCACGGCGGCGACCGCGGGCGCGGCAGCAGCCGGAGCCGCGGCGGCCGGTGGCAAGGCCGGTGCGGCCGCGGGTGCCGCGAGCGCGGGTCCCCGCCAGTTCGCCGGGGTCGCCGCCGCGGGCACGGCGGTCGTCGCGGCCGTCGTCCTCGCGCTCACCCTGGGCGGCGGGACGCAGCAGATCCCGGTCGCCGTCCAGGAGCCGCCGCCGTCGGCCCAGCCGGTCGAACCGCCGGCCCCGAAACCGCAGCCGCCGGCCCCGCCCGAGCAGCCACCGGCGCCGCCCGCCACGCCGTCGGTCCAGCCCGCCGCGCCGCCGGTCGTCCCCCCGGCTCCGCCCTCGGCGGCGCCGCTGTCACCCGCGCCGCCGGCTCCGCCTGCCCCGCCTGCCCCGCCCGCGCCGCCGGCCCCGGCACCGCCGTCGATGTCCGCGACGACCCCGCCGGACGGCGTCGAGCTCAGCCCGGGCACCGCGAAGAACGTGCCGATCACCGTCCGCAACGACGGCGGCAGCCCGTCCGAGCCGGTGGCCGTGGCTTTGAACCTGCCGCGGGGCGTGCACGCCGTCGACACGGGCGGCGGCGGCGCCCCCGTGGCGCGTGCCCAGGCCGGTGCCCCCATCTCGGTGAACTGCCCCGGCGGCGACGGCACGGTCACCTGCAGGACCGGCGCCGGCCTGCAGCCCGGCCAGAGCGCCACCCTGAACTTCCGCCTGCAGGCCGACGAGGACGCCGAGGGCGGCACGGTCACCGGCTCGGTCACAGCCGGCGTGCAGATCTCCGTCGACGTGAGCGTCAAGGTCACCGTGAAGCAGCCGCCGGACGGCGTGGTTCTGGAAGCGCAGGGCGACGGGCTTTCGGCGTTCCCGTGGACCCACAACCCGCTGGTCTACGTGCGGGTCCGCAACACCGGCGAGACGACGAAGCCGGTCACGGTCGCCTTCGACCACCCGCTCTGGCAGTGGTGGAGCCTGCGGGCCTTCCCGTGCACCCCGGCCGGCAACGGCGCGAGCTGCACGACGAAGAGCGCACTGGCCCCCGGCCAGCACGTCAACCTGTGGGTCCGGCTCAAGGGCCGCCCCGAAGACGGGCGCGTGACGATCACCGCCCAGCTCGGCAAGGCGTCGGCGAAGCCGGTCACGGTGGACTTCGGCTGCTTCCTGCACTGGTGCGACCACCACCACCCGACGCCGACGACCACGCCGTCGACCAAGCCGACCACGCCGGCCAAGCCGACGAAACCGACGTCGCCGAAGCCGACGCCGACCCCGCCGGTGACAACGAAGGCGGAACCCACGACCGAGCCGCCGACGTCGACGACCACGACGAGCGCACCCCCGCGGCCGAGCGGCAAGCCGGGCGACCGGCCGCCGACCGTCAGCCCCGAAACAGCTTTCGGCTGGTTGACCGGATAGCGCCGGAACCCGCCGGTGGATCCGGACATTCACGGCGGCTGGGCCGCCTGGACCACTGGCCACCGCGGAGTTCTCCTAGACTGCGTGGTGTGACCGTTGTGGAAACCGTGCTCAAGCGCACGCCGGAACCACTGCGTTCGGTGCTGATCAAGCACCGGGAGCTGCTGAAGTTCGCGATCGTGGGCGGCACGACGTTCCTCGTCGACAACGGGGTCTGGTACACCCTGAAGCTGACGGTGCTGGAGCCGAAACCGACGACGGCGAAGGCGATCGCGATCATCGTCGCGACCATCGTGTCCTACATCCTCAACCGCGAGTGGTCCTTCCGGACCCGCGGCGGGCGCGAGCGGCACCACGAAGCGGCGTTGTTCTTCGTCATCAGCGGCATCGCGGTGGGGGTCAACCTGATCCCGCTGATCGTCTCGCGGTACGTACTCGACCTCGAGGTCCCGCACGTGACGTTCCTGGTCCAGGAGATCGCGGACTTCGCCAGCGGCTCGATCATCGGCATGCTGCTGGCCATGTTCTTCCGCTTCTGGGGCTTCAAGAAGTGGGTGTTCCCGGACGAGCTGGGCGAGCGGCGCCGGGACGGCGAAACGGCCACCCGCGTCCGCTGAGCAAAAACTACTTGTCTCCTGACATGTAGTTGTCTAAAGTCCTCTTCGTCAGTGTTCCTTCGTGAGGACGCCGTCCGGGTTCGGCCGGGCGAGCGGGACGATTCGAGGTGGTTTCCGAGCGCGAAGAGGTCGCATCCGTCCGCGGATGACGATGGAGCCTTTTCCCGACTCGACGGGACGTGTCTCGCGCACGTCCGCCTTTCTCGTCCCTTCTCCACGAGGACATCTTTTGATCACTCTCGCGCCTTCGCGCGCTCAAAAAACGGCTCTCACCGGCCTGTTCCTGTCCGTTTTCCTCGCGATGCTGGACGCCCAGGTCGTCGCCACCGCACTCCCCCGGATCGCCGGCGAGTTCGGCGGGACCGGCGCCTACGCCTGGGTCACCACCGCCTACCTGCTCGCCGGCAGCGTCTCCGCGCCGCTCTACGGCAAACTCGGTGACGTCTTCGGGCGCAAACGCGTGCTCCTGGGCGCGCTCGCCCTCTTCCTGCTCGGTTCGCTCGCCTGCGGGCTCGCGCCGTCGGCCACCACGCTGATCGCCGGCCGGGTCCTGCAGGGTGCCGGCTCCGGCGGCCTCTTCGTCTCCGTCGGCGCTTCGCTCGGCGAAATGTTCACGCCTCGCGAAGGCGCGAAGTACTTCGGGTGGTTCTCGATCTGCTTCGCCGTCTCCTCGCTCGCCGGTCCGGTCGTCGGCGGCCTCCTGACCGGCGTGGCCGGCTGGCGGTCGATCTTCCTGGTGAACCTCCCGCTCGGGCTCGCCGCACTGGGCTGCCTCCGATCCCTTGACCTGCCGAAACGACAGCGGGAAGCGCCGTTCGACTTCGCCGGGGTGGTCCTGCTCGGCGTCGCGATCACCGGGTTCACCCTGCTGACGCCGTGGTCGGCCGCCCTCGGTGCCGCCTCGGCCGTTGCGTTCGTCTTCGTCGAACGCAAGGCGGACGCACCCGTGCTGCCGTTGCGGCTGTTCCGCGACCGGACGTTCAGCGTGTCCGTCGTGCTCAGCGTGCTCGCCGGGTTCGCGTTCCTCGGCTCGGTCAACTACATCGCGGTCCTGCTGCAGGCCGACGCCGGCCCGGCGGAAGGCGGCCTGCGGCTGGTGCCGATGACGCTCGCCGTCGCGGCCGCCTCCCTCGTCACGAACAAGGTCATCGCCCGCACCGGCGCCTACCGGTGGGCGCCGCGGCTGAGCATGGCGCTCGGCCTGCTCGCGGTGCTCGGCCTGCTCACCCTGCACGGCCTGCCCGCCGTCCTCGGCTGCCTGGTCGTCTTCGGGGTCGCGGCCGGGCTGAACATGCAGGTACTGGCCATAGCCACGCAGAACACCGCGCCCCCGGCCGACCGCGGCGCGGTCGCCGCCGGCGTCAACCTCGCCCGCGCGCTCGGCTCGGCCCTCGGCCCGGTGGCGCTCGGGGTCGCCTACCGGGCCGGCACGCACGGCGTGTTCCTCGCCCTGCTGCCCGTGCTCGCCCTCGGGCTCGTCACGGCGCTCGTCCTCCCCCACGTTCCGCTCAACCGCTAGGAGAAAACCCGATGATCTTCGTCCTCGGCGCCACCGGCAAGGTCGGCCGCCACCTCGTCCCCGCCCTGCTCGACGCCGGCACAGGCGTCCGCGCCCTGACCCGCGACCCGGCGAAGGCCCGGATCGACCCGCGTGCCGAAGTGGTCCGCGGCGACCTCGACACCTCGGACCTGCCCGCCCTGCTGGCCGGCGCGGACCGCGTGTTCGTGCTGACCCAGGGGCACAACACCGACCGGGAAGCGGCGGTCGCGCAGGCTGCCGCCCAAGCCGGCGTCAGCCACCTCGTCAAGCTGTCCACCACGGGCGTCCACTTCGGACAGAAGGACGCGATCACCCGCGCCCACGCCGAAGCCGAGCGGGCGATCCGCGAAGCCGGGCCGGCGTGGACGATCCTGCGGCCCGGTGCCTTCATGGACAACCGGTTCGCCTGGATCGGCTCGATCCGCGAAGAAGACACCGTGTACGTGACCGAAACCGATCCGCCGTCGGCGCTGATCCACGTCCGGGACATCGCCGCGGTCGCCACGCTCGTCCTGACCACGTCCGGGCACGAAGGCGCGACCTACGAGCTCACCGGCGGCGAGGCCCTGACCACCGCCCAGCAGGTCGCCGCCCTGGCCGACGCGATCGGCCGTCCGCTGAAGTACGTCGAAGAGACCGAAAGCGCCGCGAAGGATCGCCTAATCCGGACGTACGGCTGGCCCCCGAAGGCGGTCGACGGGCTGTTCGCCCTCAAACGCGAATCCGCCCCGCACGAACGCGTCGTCTTCGACACGGTCGAGCGGCTGCTCGGCCGGCCGCCGCACACCTTCGCGGCCTGGGCGCGGGAGAACGCGTCCGCGTACCATCACCAGGAGTGACGACCGGGAGGTGACGGCGGATGGGCGACCTGCGCGTCCTCGTCGTGGACGACCACCCCCTGTTCCGGATCGGCGTGGGCACGCTGCTCGCCGCCGAACCCGGGATCGAGGTCGTCGGTGAGGCCGCCGGCGGAACCGACGCCGTCGCTTCCGCCGCCGCCCTGCGGCCGGACGTCGTCGTGATGGACCTGCACCTGCCCGACCTGTCCGGGATCCAGGCGACCCGGCGCATCGTGGCGGCGAACCCGGGCACCGGCGTGCTGATGCTGACGATGGCCGACGAAAGCGAGTCGGTCTTCGCGGCGATGCGCGCCGGTGCCCGCGGCTACCTGCTCAAGGACGCCGAACCGGACGAGATCGTCCGGGCTGTCCGGGCGGTCGCCCGGCGGGAGGCCATCTTCGGCCCCGACATCGCGAACCGCGTGCTCGCCTTCTTCAGCCGGCCACCGGCCACCGAGCCGGTGTTCCCCGAGCTGACCGGGCGCGAGCGCGAGGTGCTCGCGCTGATCGCGGCCGGGCACAGCAACGGCGTCATCGCGAGCACGCTGTGCCTGAGCCCCAAGACCGTGCGCAACCACATTTCGAACGTCTTCGCCAAGCTGCACGTCGCCGACCGCGCCGAGGCGATCGTCCGGGCGCGGGACGCCGGGCTCGGCGAGTCCTGACGGGCAGCCGCCCGGGCAACATCGGGACGCCGGTCCCATGCGCCCGGGACACGCGAGCGGGCAGGCTGGACGGTCTGCACCGTTTCGAGGGGAAATGGGGAACGATGTTCGAAACCGACCGGACACCGGTGGTCGTCCGCGCCACCGATCCGATCCTGCACAACGGCGTCTGCATGACCCTGCGTTCGCGCGACGACGTCCGGGTGGTGGACGGGGACCCGCCCGACCCGGCCCTGGTCGCGCTGCTGGTCGCCGACCGGCTCGACGAGCCGATGACCCGGCTGCTGTCCGCGCTGCACCACCAGGGCTTCACCCGCATCGTGCTGGTCGCGGGCGAAGTCGACGACAACGAGATCCTCAATGCCGTCGAGCACGGGGTCTGCGCGGTCGCCCGGCGCGCCGACGCCGGGCCGGAGGTGCTCGTCCGGCTGATCAAGGCGGCCGCGGCCGGCGAAGGCGCGCTGCCGCCCGACCTGCTCGGCCGGCTGCTCAACCGGGTTTCGCGCCTGCAGCGCCAGGTGCTCCAGCCGCGCGGCCTGCGCCTGGGCGGCATGAGCGACCGGGAGACCGAGGTGCTCAAGCTCGTCGCGGCGGGCTGCTCGACGCAGGAGATCGCCGACGAGCTGTGCTACTCGCAGCGCACGGTGAAGAGCATCCTCCACGACGTCACCAACCGCTTCCAGCTGCGCAACCGCTCGCACGCGGTCGCCTACGCCCTGCGGGAGGGATTGATCTAACGGGGGACGCGCTCGGCGGGCCAGCGCACTTCGGGGACGTCGCTGGGCCGGGGCACCTTGAGGAAGAGGCTGAACACCGCCGGACGGCGGTTCGACAGTTCGAGGCGGCCGCCGTCGGCCTCGACCAGCGCGCGGGCCAGCGCCAGCCCGACGCCCGTCGAACCGCCGCCGGAGAAGCCGCGTTCGAAGATGTGCGGGGCCAGTTCGTCGGGCACGCCGGAGCCGGTGTCGCTGACCTCGATCACCACCGTGCCTTCGGCGTCGCCGCGGCGGGCGATCAGGGTGACCGTGCCGGAGCCGTGCCGCAGCGCGTTGTCGAGCAGCACGCCGATGACCTCGCGCAGCCGGCCGGGCGTGGCCCGCGCCATCAGCCCGTCGGCCACCCGCGTGCGCAGGTTGCGGCCCTCCGAGCGGAGCAGCTCGCGCCATTCCTGCGCCATTTCCGGCAACTGCGTGGGCAGGTCCACCGGTTCCGCGCCGACCTCGCGGGCCGCGCGGGCCGCCGCCAGGAGTTCGTCGAGGGCCTCGGCGAGCCGGTCGGCCTGCTCCTGGGCGGCCTTCGATTCGTCGGCCACCTCGTCGTCGGGGTGCACGGTGAGCGGTTCCAGCCGCAGCTGCAACGCCGTCAGCCGGCTGCGCAGCTGATGCGAAACGTCGCCGACCAGCTGGCGTTCCCGTTGCACGAGCTGGGCCAGCGCGGTGCCGGACGCGTCCAGCGCTTCGGCGACCATGTCCAGTTCGCCGACGCCGTAGCGGCTCGGGTCGGGGCGGAAGTCGCCGCCGCCGAGCCGGGCCGCGCGTTCGGCGACGTGCCGCAGCGGCTTCGCCAGGCGCCGGGCCGTCGCGATCGCCACCACCGCGCCGGTGCCCACCGACAGCAGCACCAGCAGCACGACGACCAGCGTGACGGTGGTCTGCCGTTCGTGCATCGGGCCGGCCGGGACGGCGATCTCCACCTTGCCGTCGCGGGCCAGGTCCGCCGTCTCGGTGACGGTGTCCGCGCCCGGGCTGCTGCCGTAGCGCTTTTCGGTCTGGCCGCTGGCCCGGACGGTGAGCAGCCCGTTCGCCGGGACCGCGGCCCGCACCTGGTCGAGGTCGATCTCCTGGCCGTTGGCGATCTCGGTGTCGAGGATCGCCGCCGCCGCACGGGCGTTCTCGGCGAGCGTCTCGCGGTAGCTTGACTCGATCTGCCAGCTGGCCACGATGCCGAGCGGGATGCCCAGCACGGCCGCGGTGACCGCGACGGCCAGCAGGATGGCCAGCAGGATGCGGCGGCGCACGGCTTATTCGGCGTTGAAGCGGAAGCCGACGCCGCGGACGGTCGCGATCCGCCGCTCACCGTCGTGGGTCTTGCTGGTGCGCCCGGCGGCTTCGTCGGCGGCGACGGCGAGTTTCCGCCGCAGCCAAGACATGTGCATGTCGAGCGTCTTGGACGTCTTCGACTCGAGGTCGTTCCAGACCTCGGCGAGGATTTCGTCGCGGCTGACGACCTGCCCGGCGCGGCTCATCAGCACGCGCAGCAGCTCGAATTCCTTGTTCGCCAGCTGGACTTCGTGGTTGTCCACGGTGACCAGCCGCGCGCCCAGGTCCATCCGCACCCCGCCGGCCTCCAGGACCTCGGGCACCCGGCGGCGCAGCAGCGCGCGGATCCGGGCGAGCAGTTCGGCGAGCCGGAACGGCTTGGCGACGTAGTCGTCGGCACCCGCGTCCAGGCCGACGACGAAGTCGACCTCGTCGGTGCGGGCGGTGAGCATCAGGACGGGCAGCTCGGTACCGGCCGCGCGCAGCCGCCGGCAGACCTCGAGACCGTCCATCCCGGGCAGGCCGAGGTCCAGCACGAGCAGGTCGACGCGCTGGGCGGCGGTGGCGTCGAGCACCGAAGGGCCGTCGGTGACGACGTGGATCTCGTATCCCTCGCGTTCGAGGGCGCGGGAGAGCGGTTCGGCGATGGCCGGATCGTCTTCGGCAAGTAGGACCATGCTCACCTGGCCAACTGTACGGCGGGCGGGCGTGAAACCATCGTGACCGTGCCTGGCTACGGAGATGATCTGGCTCTCGCCACCCGGCTGGCTGATGCCGCCGACGCAATCACGACGGCGCGGTTCCGCGCCCTGGACCTGGCGGTGGAGCGCAAGCCCGACCGCACCCCGGTGACCGACGCCGACACCGCCGTCGAAGACGCGATCCGTGCCGTGCTGGCTTCGGACCGCCCCGGCGACGCCGTGCTCGGTGAAGAGCGCGGTGGCTCGGCCGCGACCGGGCGCGCCTGGGTGCTCGACCCGATCGACGGCACCAAGAACTTCCTCCGCGGAGTACCCGTTTGGGCGACTCTCATCGCCCTGGTGGTGGACGGCGATCCCGTCGTGGGCCTGATCAGCGCACCGCTGTTGGGCCGCCGCTGGTGGGCTGCCACCGGTTCGGGGGCGTTTTCGAGTGATTCCTCGGGCACCCGGCGGCTGTCGGTTTCCGGGGTTTCGTCCCTTTCGGACGCTTATCTGTCCACAACGGACCTGAACTCGTGGACGAAGTACCACTCGCGCGAGAAGTACCTCGGCCTGGTCGACGCCTGCTGGGAGACCCGCGCGTTCGGCGACTTCTGGCACCACGTGCTGGTGGCCGAAGGCGCTCTCGACGTCGCCGCGGAGTGCATCGTCAACCCGTGGGACGTCGCCGCGGCGCAGGTGATCGTCACCGAGGCCGGCGGCCGGTTCAGCGACCTGGACGGCGTCGCGCGCTACGACAACGGGAGCGCGTTGTCGACCAACGGCCGGCTGCACGACGAGGCGCTGGCCATCCTCGAGCGGTAACCGGATGGGCCGCTCGGCGGGAACTTCTTGACCGGTCTGAACCACCGGTGGTTCACTCCCAGTGCTCGCCGGGTCACCCGGTCAAATTGACAACGTTGTCAACCCGGGTCGCCCGCTCACCCCGGGAGGAAGAGCATGCGCAGAGTCGTCACCGCGGCTTTGATCGTCCCCCTCGTCACGGTGGCCGCGCCCGCGGCCGCCGGCACCCAGCACCACGACCTCGCCGCCTACGTCAACCCGTTCGCCGGCGCCAAGGCCGGCGACACCCCCGAGACCAACACCTACGCCGGCGACACGTTCCCCGGCGCCGACGTCCCGTTCGGCATGGTGCAGTGGAGCCCCGACACGCCGCTGCAGCCCAAGCCGCCCGCCGGCCAGGGCCGCTACTACGCCCGCGACCGCGACGGCGGCTACGCCTGGGAGGAGAACCGCCTCCGCGGCTTCAGCCTCACCCACTTCAACGGCGCCGGCTGCGGCGGCGCCGCGGGTGACGTGCCGTTCCTGCCGTTCGCCGGGGCGATCTCCACCTCGCCCGCCGTCGACGCGACGAAGTACTTCCCCACTTTCAGCCACCGGAACGAATCCGCGTCCCCCGGCTACTACAAGGTGACGACGGACTCCGGCATCACCACCGAGCTCACCGCGACGCAGCGCTCCGGTCTGGGCCGGTTCACCTTCCCGAAGGACTCCCCCGCCACGCTCCTGATCGACGTCGCGCAGTCGGCGATGGGCAGCGACGACGCCTCGGTCACCGTCGACCCGGCGCGGCGGACCGTCGAAGGCTGGGTCTCCAGCGGGCACTTCTGCCGCGGCCCCAACACGTACAAGGTCTACTTCACCGCCGCCTTCGACCAGCCGTTCCGGACGTCCGGGACCTGGCAGGACGCCGCCGTGACACCCGGCGGCACCACCGCCCGCGGCGGCGACCTGAGCAGGACGACGTGGGACAAGCAGGTCGTCACCCTTGACGGCGGCTCCGGTGCCTACCTCACCTTCGACCCGGCGACGCCGGTGCAGGTGCGCGTCGGCTTGTCCTATGTGGACGCGGCCGGCGCCCGGCTGAACCTCGCCGCCGAGCAGCGCGGCGCGTCCTTCGACGCGGTCAAGGCCGCGGCGCGCCGGACGTGGAACGACCGGTTGCGGCAGATCACCGTCGAAGGCGGCACGGACGCCGCCACCCGGACGTTCTACACCGCGCTCTACCACACGCTTCTGCAGCCGAACGTCTTTTCCGATGTGGACGGTCGCTACCGCGGCTTCGACCGGGCGATCCACCGGGCGAAACCGGGCCACGCGCAGTACGCGAACTTCTCCGGCTGGGACACCTACCGCGACGAGGTCCAGCTGCTGTCCTTGCTCGCCCCGCACGAAGCCGCCGACATGGCGCAGTCGATGCTGAACCAGGCCGACCAGGCGGGCGGGATCTGGGACCGCTGGTCGCAGAACAACGACTTCATGGGCGTGATGGGCGGCGACCCGTACCACTCGATCATCGCCAGCACGTACGCCTTCGGCGCCACGGACTTCGACGCCCGCAGCGCCCTGAAATCGATGGTCAACGGCGCCACCCGCGTCCAGCAGGCGGGCGAACGCGCGCTCGAACGGCCGGGCCTGTCGGACTACCTGACGCTGGGCTACCACCCGAACAACGTCTCCGACATGCTCGAGGAGACGACGGCGGACTTCGGCATCGCGCAGCTGGCCCAGCGGCTGGGGGACGCGAAGACGCACCAGCAGTTCATGAGCCGCGCGCAGTACTGGGAGAACGTCTACAACCCGGCCACGGGCTACCTGCAGACCCGGCTGCGCGACGGCCGGTTCCGTTCGCCGTTCGATCCCGCGCAGTATCAGGAAATGCGCTACCAGGAAGGGAACGCGGCGCAGTACACGTGGATGGTGCCGTACAACGTCCGCGGCCTGTTCGACGCGATGGGCGGCGACGACGCCGTGAAGAAGCGCCTCGACTTCTTCTTCACCAAGCTGAACAGCGACGCCAGTTCCCCGTACGCGTTCATGTCGAACGAACCGTCGTTCGAGGTGCCGTGGGAGTACGCCTACGCGGGCGCGCCGGCGAAGACGCAGGACATCGTGCGCCGTTCGGCCGAGCTGCTGTTCAAGCCCGGCGAGGACGGCCTGCCCGGCAACGACGACCTCGGTGCGACGTCGGCGTGGTACGTCTTCGCGGCGCTCGGGATGTACCCGGAGGCGCCCGGACGTGCGGAACTGGTGCTGGCCAGCCCGATGTTCCCGAAGATCACGCTGACGCGGGCGACCGGGCAGCGGATCACAATGACCGCGCCCGGCGCGTCCAGCTCGGTGAAGTACGTGCAGTCCCTTCGCGTGAACGGCAAGCCGAGCACGAAACCGTGGCTGCCGGAGTCCTTCGCGGTCGACGGCGGCCGGCTGGACTTCACGCTCGGCGCGTCGCCGACGTCGTGGGGCTCCGCGAAGGCGGACGCGCCACCGTCCTTCCGCGACGGTGAAGTCCCGGTCCGCGGCCGCGTCGGCCCGGGTCGCGTCGTCGTCGCACCCGGCGGGAGCAGCGAGGCCACGGTGGTCGCCGAGGGCATCACCGGTGCGGGCACGGTGACGTGGCAGGCGAAGCCGCCGGCCGGGATCACCGTGACGCCGTCCAGCGGCACGCTCACGGCCGGCCGCAACGGCTCGGCGTCGCAGCGAGTGCGCGTCACCGCCGCGCCCGGAGCGCCGGACGCGTACACCAGCGTGCCGGTCGAGTTCGGCGGGCAGCTCCCGTCCTACCTGCCGGTGACCGTCGGGACGCCGGGAACGCTGCACGCGGCGAACACCAACGTCGGCGTCACGGACGACCGGTTCGTCCAGTACGGCGACTTCGGCGAGACGGACCTCTACCCCGGTCAGTTCGCCTACTCCGCGCAGGGCCTGGCCAAGAGCGGCATCGAACCGGGCGCGAAGGTGCGCGAGTTCACCTGGCCGTCGAGCCCGGCGGGGTCGCCCGACAACGTGATCGCCTCGGGGCAAACGCTGGCGGTGACGGCGGCCGAGGGCGCGACGAAGCTGTCGTTCCTCGGTTCGGCGACCGGCGGCGACGCCCAGGGCACGGTGACCGTCACCTACACCGACGGCTCGACGCAGCCGGCTTCCCTGGGCCTGTCGGAGTGGCTGCTGAAGGGCGGCGCGGAGCCGCCGCAGTTCGGGAACACGGTCGTCGCGTCGGTGCCGTACGTGAACTCGGCGTTCCCGCGGTACATGTTCCGGCTGCAGCGGCCGTACACGTCGTACCTGTTCGCAACGGCCCCGATCGCGCTGGACCCGGCGAAGCAGGTCAAGTCACTGACCCTGCCGACATCGACCGGCGCGGGACAGGCGCACATCTTCACCTACGCCGTGAGCTGAACCCGTCACTTTCACGTGAAAGTGCCCACCTGCGGGCGGCACTTTCACGTGAAAGTGCCGCTCCGGCGATCACTTGCCGGGCAGCAGGCCCACCGCGCCGCGGGCGACCTGGGCCCAGGCCAGCCGGCCGAAGAGGTAGTGGCACGCGACCTGTTCGCTGGTGAACCGCGCCCAGTCGTAGCGGTTGCCCTGCTCGCGCCAGAACACCTCCCACGCCTCGTCCTCGCCCTGCATCAGGCACCAGGCGTTGTCGACCTCGGCGCCGAGCGAGACGACCTCCGGCGGCACGCCCAGCACGCCGAGCCACCGCTGGATCGACTGGGTGTTCATCAGTCCTCTTCCCCCTTGGCCTCGGCGAGGTAGCCGAGGGTCACCAGTTCGTCGGCCGCCAGCAGCGCACGGTACCGGGTACCCCCGCCGACCTGGCCGAACCAGTTCGCCGTCTCCGACCGCCACATCGGCACCGCCCGCACCACGACGTACCGGCGGTACTCGGCGTCGAGGAACGCGGGCGGCAGCGAGCGTTCGGCGAACGGCGTGCCGTCCTCGAAGAGCACCCGTCCGTACGCCGGGCCGAAGCGGTCGAGGACGGTGTCGGCCGGGACCATCACCGGCTGAGGGTGGTCCACGCTGCTTTCGGGGAACTGCTCGCCCGGCGGCCACGCGTACTCGGGGCCGAGGTCGCTGTGCCCGAGGACGAACCGGCGGATCCACACCGCCTGCGTCGCCCGGGCGTACGGCACGTACCCCTCGGTCAGGTGCCGCGGCACCGGCCGCGACGGCGCGGTCGGCGAGCGGCGGAACCCCGCGGTGACGTTGGTGAGCGCCTGGTCGTCGAAGATCAGCCGGGCGTCCGGGTGGTCGTTGGGCGCGAAGCCGTCCGGGTCGTCGGGCAGCGGCAGCTGGCGCGCCGGCTTGTCCATCGCGACCGGCAGGTGCCCGATCGGGAACATGTGCACCAGGAACAGCGCGACGATGCTCTCCCGTTCCGTGCGCGGCGAACCGAGCGGCGGCAGCGGCGCCGGCGCCCCCGGGTTCGGCGGCGGGCCGGCCACCGGGGGCGGCGGCCCGGCCGGAGCCGGGGCCGGGGGCGGCGTGACCGGTGGCGCCGGCGGCAGCGGGAACGGCGGCAGCAGCGGCGACACCGCGTGCGGCCAGGCCGCGGGGTTGCCCGAGGGCGGGGTCGGCGCCTCTTCGAAGGCGCCCGAATCCGCCAGGCCGTACCCGGGCAGCTGCACCGGCCCGGTGTCGAGGTCGGCCTCGACCGGTTCGGAGCCCGCCTCGGAAGGCTCGGTCACACCCATCCTCCGGCTCGGTCGGTGCCCGGCGGGCACACGCTGTTCGACGCGGCCGCGGCGCTGCCGGTCCCCCTTGATACCGCACCCCTCCCCCGGAGGTGCGACGAGGTCTGTTCTTCCGGGGACTCCGAGTGGCGGAGCCCCGGACGTCTCAGCTCAGTGCGGCGACCACGCGGGACGGGCTCGGGCGGCCGAGCTGTCCCGCCATCCAGGCGCTGGCCCCGACCAGCGCGTCCAGGTCGACGCCGTGGGCGACGCCGAGCCCGTCGAGCATCCACACCAGGTCCTCCGTCGCCAGGTTGCCGGTGGCCGATTCGGCGTACGGGCAGCCGCCGAGCCCGCCCGCCGAAGAGTCCACAGTCGACACTCCACATCGGAGCGCCGCCAGCGTGTTGGCGAGAGCCTGACCGTAGGTGTCGTGGAAGTGCACGGCCAGCGTACCGACGTCGCCGAACAGCCCGATCAGGTTCTCCACCTGGCCCGCGGTCGCGACGCCGATGGTGTCGCCCAGCGAAAGCTGCGAGCACCCCAGGTCCAGCAGGCGACGGCCGGCGTCGGCGACCTGCTTCGCCGGCACCGCCCCTTCCCACGGGTCGCCGAAGCACATCGAGAGGTAGCCACGGACCTCGAGACCGGCCTCGCGGGCCCGCGTGACCACCGGCTCGAACATCGCGAACTGCTCGTCCAGCGACGAGTTGAGGTTCTTGCGCGCGAACGTCTCCGTCGCGCTCGCGAAGATCGCGATGTGCTCGACCCCCGCTTCGAGCGCGCGGTTCAAGCCCTTCTCGTTCGGCACCAGCACCGGGTACCGGACGCCTTCGCGGCGGTCCAGGCGCGCGAGCAGCTGCTCGGCGTCGGCCAGCTGCGGCACCCACTTCGGGTGGACGAAGCTGGTCGCCTCCAGCGTGGTGAGGCCGGCGCCGGCGAGCCGGTCGAGGAACTCCAGCTTGACCTCGACCGGGACGATCGCCTTTTCGTTCTGCAGCCCGTCCCGCGGCCCGACTTCCCAGATCGTGACCCGCTCCGGGAGTTCACCCGCCGAGGGGACCCGCTCGGGCAGGCCCAGTGCACGCGTACCCATCAGCGACGTCGTTCGCCGCGCGGCGGGTGGCCGCCGCCCTGGGGCGGCAGGGGCGCGGTCTGCTGGGCGCCCGTCCGGTAGTCGTCGTACGGGTTGTCGTTGACCTCGCGGTAGATCACCGTGTGCACCTTCTCGACGTGCGGGATGTCCTCGAACCGCAGCGGCTCGTCCGAGGCCGACTCGATGATCAGCGTGCCGCAGCCGAACACCCGGTCCAGCAGGCCGTGCTCGAACTGGACGCTGTTGATGCGGCCCATCGGGATGTCGATGCCGGTGCGCTTCAGGACGCCTTCGCGGGCGATCAGCCGGTCGGTCGTGACGATGAAGTGGGTGGTCCGCCAGCGCACCAGCGGCGCCAGGAACAGCCACACGACCAGCACCAGCGCGACCACCCCGACGGCGATCAGCCCGACCGAGTTCCACGGCGAAGACGCGTCCTTGGCGAGGATCGCCAGCCAGGTGCCCGCGCCCAGGGTGACCAGCAGCGCGAGCGTCGGGAAGATCAGCATCTTGAAGTGCGGGTGACTGTGCACCACGACGTGCTCTTGCTCGCTGAGCAAATCGTCCGGATAGGCCACGGCGGACGCTCCCAAGGTCGGTGCGGCGGTGTCGTCCCACCGTACCGGCGAGACGCCCGGCCGGTGAGGGCAACGCCCGGGAAATCAGGCGGGGCGGACGTGGACCACGTCACCCGCGAAGACGGTGTGCCGCTGCCCGCCCGCCACGTCGACCTGCAGCTGCCCGGCGGGGTCGATGTCGGCCGCGCGACCGGTCAGGGAGCTGCCGTCCGGCAGCTGCACCTCGACGTCCTGGCCGAGGGTGGCGCAGTGCGCGCGGTAGTCGCCGAGCAGCCCGGCCTCGGTGAGGTCGCCGCCGGCCAGCCGCCAGCGGCGCTCGAGCCCGGCGAACCCGGTGAGCAGCGCGGCGGCGACGTCGGTGCGGTCGGTGTTCGTGGCGCCGCACTCGGCCAGCGACGTCGCCGGCAGCCCGCCCGGGCCCGGCTGGACGTCGCCGAGGGGCAGCACGTTGAGGCCGATGCCGAGCACGATCGACGGGGCGTCCCCGGCGACGGCTTCGGCGAGGATCCCGGCGACCTTGGCCCCGCCGACCAGGACGTCGTTGGGCCACTTGAGCACGGCGTCCACCCCGACGGCCGCCGCGGCCGCCCGGACGGCGAGCCCGGCGACGACGGAGAGTGAGCCCAGCGCCGCGAAGGGGACACCCGGCCGGAGGGCGATGCTCAGGTACAGCCCGGCGCCCTTCGGCGAGCTCCACGGACGAGCCCGCCGGCCGACGCCCGCGGTCTGCTCCTCGGCGAGCAGAACGGTCCGGTCCGCGGCGCCTTCTTCGACGGCTTTCCGCAGGTCGGCGTTGGTGGAGCCGGTGCGCTCGACGACGTCGATCTTCGCGTAACGATCTTGGAGCGCCGCGGTGAGCCGGCCGGCGTCGATCTCGGGCATGTGCCCACAATATGGGAGTCCCCCTAACGTGCAAGCTACTCGCTCGTTCACCAAGAGGTGCGCTCTTCTAAGTTGGAACCTGTGACGACGAAGCAGACTTCGTGGGCCCGCGGCGCTGCGCTGCGCGGCCTGGTCACGCTGCCGCTCGTCGCGGGGCTCGTCACGGCGGGCTGGCTGCTGGCCGACCGGTCCCCGGAACCCCCGCCCGCGGCGGCCCCGGTGGTGCGCGACGCGGTGTCCGGTCCCTCGGTCCTCGAAGTCAGCGCACCCGTGAAGGCCCAGGAGCCCGGCCAGGGCGCGTCCGGCCAGGGCGGGAAGAGCCCGTTGCAGCAGTGGGCCGACCAGCTCGCCGGCCCCCTCGACATCCCCGCGGACGCGCTGATCGGCTACGCGAACGGCGAACTGGCGCTGCGCAAGGAAGACCCGTCCTGCCACCTCTCGTGGGTCACCCTCGCGGGGGTCGGCTCGGCGGCGTCGAACCACGGCCGCGACGGCGGGAACCTCCTGGGCCTGACGGCGGCCCAGGCGAAGAAGTACGGCGGCGAAGCGCCGGTCGCGGCCGGACGGGCGCTCTGCGCGGGCGGCACCGACCTGGGCGCCGGCCCCGGCTGGTGGAAGGCGGTCGCCGCCTACCACCCGGGCGACGGCACCGAGCTCTTCCGCCAGCGCGTCCTCGGCATGGCCCAGCTGTACGCGACGCTGTCGCTCGACCCGGCTTCGGCCGGCTCGGCCCGCGTCCGCGCAACCCGGTTCGCGCTCGGCCAGCTCGGCCTCCCGTACGTCTGGGGCGGCAACGGCCCGGACGCGGGTGCGGCGGGCTTCGACTGCTCGGGCCTGACGAAGGCGTCGTACGACAGCGCGGGCGTCGCCCTGCCGCGGACCGCGGACAGCCAGTTCCGCGCGCTCCCGCCGGTCCCGGCGTCCGAAGAGCCCCGCCTCGGCGACCTCGTGTTCTACGGCAGCCCGGCGACGCGCATCCACCACGTCGGGCTGTACCTCGGCAACGGGCTGATGATCAACGCGCCGACCGAGGGCCAGGCGATCCAGATCCACACGTACCACTCGAAGGGTGACGACTACGCGGGCGCGGGCCGGCCCGCCTGAGCGATGTCCGGGCGGTGTCAGCCGCGTGTCAGGTCCGCTCGTGATCGTGGTTCCACCGACCACGAGAGGAACCCCCGATGACCACCTTCGCCACGCCGCGGCCCATCACCGCCACCCTGACCACCGCCGGCGCCCGCGTCCGGGTCACCGCGACCGACCGGCCGGACACCGTGGTGCGCGTCGAGCCCGTCGACCGCGCGAACAAGTCGGACGCGAAGGTCGCCGAGCGCACCGAGGTCGCCTTCGCCGACGGCGAGCTGTCGGTCAAGACGACCAAGTCGGGCGAGCGCCGCGGTTCGGTCGCCATCACGGTCGAGCTCCCGGCCGGGTCCCGGCTGGTGCTGAACACGGCGTGGACCGACGTCCGGACCGAAGGCCCGCTCGGCGACTGCCGGCTCAACGTCGCCTCCGGTGACGTCCACCTCGGCCACGTCACCGGCCACGCCACCATCGAGGGCGGCTCGGCCGCGGTGCGGGTCGGCCACGCGGAGGCCGGCGTGGAGTTCAGCAGTGCCGGCGGCCGTCTCGACCTCGGGCGGGCCGACGGCGACGTCGTCGCGCGGGCGGGCGCCTGCCCGATCCGGATCGGCCGGCTCACCCGCGGTCAGGCGCAGCTGGCCAACGCCTCCGGCGGCATCGACGTCGGGGTCGCCGAAGGCGCGGGCGCCCGGGTGGACGCCGGCAGCACGAAGGGGCAGGTCCGCAACGCGCTGCCGGAGGACCCCGCGGCTGAGGTCCGGATCCACGCCCGCACGCGGCGCGACGACATCGTCATCCGCCGCGCGGCCGGGTGAGCCCCGATTCGTAGGCGAGCACCACCAGCTGAGCGCGGTCCCGCGCGCGCAGTTTCACCATGGCCCGGTTGACGTGCGTCTTCGCGGTGAGCGGGCTGATCACCATCCGCGCGGCGATCTCGTCGTTGGACAGGCCGCGGGCGACGAGCGCGACGGCCTCGCGTTCGCGGTTGGTCAGTTCGGCGAGGCCCGCGCCGGGCACCGGCGGCTGGGTCACGTACCGGTCGATCAGCTTGCGCGTGATCGATGGCGCCAGCAGCGCGTCACCCCGCGCGGCGACACGCACCGCGTGCAGGAAGTCCTCGGGCTGGATGTCCTTGACGAGGAACCCGGCCGCGCCGGCGCGCAGCGCGTCGAAGACGTACTCGTCGAGGCCGTAGTTGGTCAGGATGACGACGTGCAGCGCGGCCAGCGCGGGGTCCGCGGCGATGCGCCGGGTCGCCTCGATGCCGTCGACGCCGGGCATCTGGATGTCGACCAGCGCGATGTCCGGCCGGTGGTCCAGCGCGAGCCGCACCGCTTCGGCGCCGTCGGCGGCTTCGGCGACCACCTCGATGTCGTCCTCGACGTCCAGCAGCGCGCGGAAGCCGCTGCGGATGAGCGGCTGGTCGTCGGCCAGCAGGACGCGGATCACGCCGGATCCACCGGCAGCTCGGCCTGGACGCGGAAGCCGCCTTCGTGGCGGGGTGCGGCTTCGAGCCGGCCGCCCAGCGCCGTGACGCGCTCGCGCATCCCGGTCAGGCCGACGCCCGGCGCACAGTCCACCGCGGCCGTCCCGTCGTCGTCGACCCGGATGACGAGCGTGCCGGGCCGGTGGTCGATCCGGACGGTCGCGGTGGCCGCGGCGGCGTGCCGGGCGACGTTGGTCAGCGACTCCTGGACGATCCGGTACGCGGTCCGGCCGACCGCGGCCGGCACGTCGTCGCGGCGGCCCTCGATCGTCAGCTGCGCGTCGAGACCCGTGGTCCGGGCGCGGCGCACGAGGTCGGGGACGTCGTCGAGCCCGCGCGGCGGGTCCCGGTCGTCGTCCCGCAGGGCCTCCAGCGTCGCCCGCAGCTCGCGGGCCGCCTCCCGGCCGGCGTCCCGGATCGCCAGCAGCGCGTCGGGCACGTCCTCGCCCCGCCTCCGCGCCAGGTGGACGGCCACCTCGGCCTGCACCTTGATGACGGAGATCTGGTGGGTGAGCGAGTCGTGCAGCTCCCGCGCGATGTGCAGCCGCTCTTCGTCGGCACGCCGGCGCGCGGTCTCCTCGCGGGTGCGTTCGGCTTCGTCGGCCCGGCGTTCGGCCTGGCGCAACGCTTCCCCCGCCGCTCCGGCGGCGATCAGCCACGCCAGCTGGAGGACGTCTCGCGACTGCGTGAACGCTTCGCCGGTGTCGTGCAGGCCGGACGCCAGGAGCGCGAGCGGCACCCCGGCCAGCATGAGCACCGAACCCACCACCGCGGCGATCCGGTGTCCCGCCCGGACGGCGGCGTACACGGCGAACAGGTAGGCGACGACGGGCACCTCGAACCCGGCGGCCTGGTAGGCCAGCGCGCAGCCCGCGGTCACGGCCAGCACGACGACCGGCGCCCGGCGGCGCGCGGCCAGCGCCAGCCCACCGGCCACCAGCGCGGCGTACCCCAGCACGTCGAGGTCCATGGGCCGGCGCGTGGCGGACAGCCCGGCGACCAGCAGGGCCGCCGCGACCCCGGCGGCGATCACCGCGTCCCCGATCCGTGCCCGGCTCACCTCCGCACCCTAACCGCCGGAACCTGCTGCGTGCGGCGCATTTCCCGGCTACTGCGGCGGCAGTAGTCCCGCGGTTCCTGCGCCGCCCGCAGCAGCGCGAAGTGTCTGCTCCGGCACAACGACGGGCGAGGGCTCCGGCGGACATGCTCACCGGCAGCCGAAATCCGAAGGAGCCCCTCATGAACGTCGACCACCTCGCCGCCGTCAGCACGTACGCCCTGACCCCCGGGCGGCTCTGGTCCCTGATCGCCGCGGGGCTGGGGGTGGCCGGCGTGATCGCCGGCGGGCTGGCGCTGGCCCGCGGCCGCGGAGCCGTCGTGGCGCTGGCCGGCGGTGTGGCCGCCGCGGTCATCGGCGGCTGGGTCGTGGCCGCGGCCAAGGGCGGTCCGGGGACCGGCTACGGGATCGTCGGGGGCTACGCGGCCCTGGTGATCGGGCTGGTCGCGCTGGTGCTGGGCGGGCTGGCCATCGCCCGCTCGCGCGGTTTTGTCGGTGGTCGCCGCTAGCGTCACGGGCATGTACGAAATCGACTTCGCCGAGTTCCCGTCCACCTCGGCCGCGGCGTCCGGGCGGTTCTTCGAGCGCGCGTTCGGCTGGGCGGTGACCCCGTACGGCCCGGACTACACCGACGTCCGGGCCGCCGGGCTGACGGTCGGGTTCCAGTCGGACCCGGCCGAGCAGTCCCGCGCACCGTTGGTCACCATCCGCACGGACGACCTGGCGGCCGCCCGAAAGGCGGTGGAATCGGCGGGCGGCGTGGTGACGAAGGAACCGTTCGCGTTCCCGGGCGGCCAGCGGTTCCACTTCCGCGAGCCGGGTGGGAGCGAGCTGGCCGTGTGGTGCCCGGACGCCTAGCTTCGCTTACACCGCAGCCGGCTGCTCGACGTAACCCGCTGCCCCGCCGCCGTAGTAAACAGCCGGATCACTGACCTCGAGGGGGTGCCCGAGCGCGAACCGCGTCACCAGATCCGGGTTCGCGATGAAGTGCCGCGCAAAAGACACCGCATCGGCGATCCCCGCCTCGATCACCGCGTCCCCCGTCTCCCGCTCGAACCCGTTGTTGACGATCAGCATGCCGTCGAACAGCTCCCGGTACCGCGCGAAGGCCGCGAAGTCCGGCCCGGCGTCCGGGCCACGCAGGTGCAGGTAGTCCACGGCGAGCCCGGCGGCCAGCTCCTCGTACTCGGCCCGCAGCTCCTCGTCCACAGTGAACAGTCCCCCGGTCCACCACGGCGAAAGCCGGACGCCGACCCGGCCGTGCGCCGCGGCCGCCTCGACGATCTCCGCCAGCAGCCGGCGGCGGTTGGCCGGCGAGCCGCCGTAGGCGTCGGTGCGCCGGTTCAGCCGCGGGTGCAGGAACTGCGCGAGCAGGTAGACGCCGTTGGCCGCCAGCTCGACGCCGTCGAACCCGGCGCGGCGCGCGTTCGCCGCGGCCGTGCCGTAATCCGCGACCGTCGCCTCGATCTCCGCCACGCCCATCTCGCGCGGGGTGCCGGTCGGGCGCCGCCCGGCCGCGGTGTGCACCGGCTCGCCCGGGTTCACCGCCGAGGGCCCCGCCGGCCGTCGCCCGCCGAGGAAGGCCGGGTGCGAGACCGCCCCGGTGTGCCACAGCTGCAGCACGATCCGGCCGCCGAGCGCGTGCACGACGTCGGTGACCCGCCGCCACCCGGCGACCTGTGCTTCGGTGTGGATCCCGGGGACGTTCTCGAAACCCACGGCCCGTTCGCTCACCCACGTACCTTCGGCGACGACGAGCCCGGCGCCGGCCCGCTGCGCGTAGTAGGCGGCCTGGAGCTCGCCGGGCACCCCGCCGGGGACGCGCGCCCGGGTCGTCGGCGCCAGGACGACGCGGTTCGGCAGGCACCAGCCGTCCAGGTGGGCAGGGGTCAGCAGGCTCATCCGGTCACCTCCGGTCGCGGGAACACGTCGGGAAGGCGACGGTGGGCGCGGACGAAAGGTGACCGATGGACGAGCTGACGGCGGCGTTCGAGGCCGAACGCGGCAGGCTGCGCGGGCTGGCCTACCGGCTGCTCGGCTCGGCGGCCGAGGCCGACGACGCCGTCCAGGAAGCCTGGCTGCGGCTCAGCCGGACCGGCTCGGTCGACAACCTCGCGGCCTGGCTGACCACGGTCGTCTCCCGCGTCTGCCTGGACGTCCTGCGGTCACGGAAGGCGCATCGCGAGGAACCGCTCGAGGTGTTGCCGGAGCCGGTGGACTCCGCCGATCCGGCGGACGAAGCCGAACTCGCCGACTCGGTGGGCCGCGCGCTGCTGGTGGTGCTGGCCGCGCTCGGGCCTGCGGAGCGGATCGCGTTCGTGCTGCACGACCTGTTCGCGGTGCCGTTCGACCGGATCGCGCCGGTGCTGGACCGCACGCCGGTGGCCGCGAAGAAGCTGGCGAGCCGCGCGCGGCAGCGGGTCCGGGGCACCTCCCCGCTCCCGGCGGCCGACCTGGCCCGGCACCGGCGGGTGGTGGACGCGTTCCTGGCCGCGGCCCGCGGCGGCGACCTTACCGCGCTGCTCGACGTGCTGGCTCCGGACGTCGTCCGGCGCGCCGACGCGGCCGCGTTGCCGGCGGGAGTGGCCCTTGAGGTGCGAGGCGCGCGTGCGGTCGCCGAAGAGACGCGGGTGTTCGGGAAGCGGGCCCGGTTCGCCGCGACGGCCCTGGTCGACGGCGCGGTCGGCGTCGTCGTCGCGCCGCGGGGACGGCTCGTGCTCGCCCTGGCCGTGACCGTCGAAGGCGAGCAGGTGGCCGCTTACGACGTGATCGCCGAGCCCGCCCGCCTCGCCGCGCTGCACGTCACGCTCGCTTGACCCGGTAGAACAGGTGCGTCACCCGGGTGCCCTCGGTGACCTCGGGATCGGTCAGCTCGGTCAGGGCGTCCAGGTGGTCGAAGAGGCGGACGCCCTGACCGAGCAGCACCGGGACCAGGTCGACCTGGACGCCGTCGAGCAGGCCGAGGTTCAGGCACTGCTGGGCGATCGTGGTACTGGCGACGGCGACGTTCTTGTCGCCGGCGACCTTCTTGGCCTGCTCGACCGCGCTGGCGACGCCATCGGTGACGAAGGTGAACGGCGCGTCCGGGTGCGGCCAGTCGGCGGGCTCCTTGTGGGTGACGACGAAGACGGGCACGCCCATCGGGTGCATGCCGCCCCAGCCGCCGGTCAGGTCGAACAGGCGGCGGCCGGTGATCAGCACGCCGAGGTCCTCCATCGCGCCACGCAGCATCTTCGCGCTGGCTTCGGAGGTGTTGAAGCTCCAGCCGACGGAGGTGGACACCTCGACGTCCCCGTTGTTGTACCACTCGAACAGGTGATCGACGCGGTCCTCCGGGTCGGCGACGAAGCCGTCGAGGGACATGGACATGTTGGCGATGACGTCGGCCATGGCGACTCCTTCTTCGCTGGTCGGAAGGCAGTTTGCCTCCCAAGGGCAGTCTGCCGCGACCGGACGGCCGGAAGATCTGCCACCTGGCCGACATCCGGCGGCGGGTGACTGATGCCTTGACAGGTCCTGACGGCCGGGCCACCATGAACGGGTGTTCATGAACGTATGTTCACTACGGAGGGGATGAGCATGACCGGGATCGTCAACACGGCACAGGCAGCGGCGTGGAACGGCTACGAGGGGGAGCACTGGGCGACGCACGCCGACCGCTACGACGCGGTGAACAGCGGGTTCAACGGCTATCTGCTCGACCGGGTGGAGGCGGACGACCGCGTGCTCGACATCGGCTGCGGCAACGGGCAGCTGACCAGGCTCGCCGCAGCACGCGCCCGGTCCGCGGTCGGCGTCGACCTGTCCGGGCCGATGCTCGCGGCCGCGCGGGCCCGGGCGGCCGAGGTGCCGAACGTGACGTTCGAGCAGGGTGACGTCCAGGTCCACCCGTTCGCCGACGGTGGGTTCGACCTGGCGGTCAGCCGGTTCGGGGTGATGTTCTTCGCCGACCCGGTGGCCGCGTTCGCCAACGTCCGGCGCGCCCTCACCCCGGGCGGGCGGCTCGCGTTCCTCTGCCTGACCGCGCTCGCCGGCACCGATCTCGGCCGGCTGTTCCGCGCGATGGCGGCCTATCTGCCCCAGCCGACCGGCCCGGACGGCAGCGGCCCGACGTCGTTCGCGGACCCGGACCGGACGAAGGCGGTGCTGACCGAAGCCGGCTTCGACTACGTGGCGTGCACCCACGTCGAGGCGGACCAGGTCTGGGGCCGCGACGTCCCGGACGCGGCGCGCTTCATCGCGGACTGGGGCCCGGTCCGCCACCACCTGGGCCTGGTCGACAGCGTGGCGGCGGCCCGGGCGACCGAGGCGCTCACGGCGGCGCTCGAGCCGTTCGCGGGCCCGGACGCGGTCCGCCTGCGCGGCACGGCGTGGCTGGTCACGGGAAGGAGGTCGTGAGGAGGGCGGCCGTACGATGGCGGTGATGTCACCGAGGAAAGCCGCCGCCCAGCGGGACGGGCAGTCACTGCACGACCTGCTGGTCGAGACCGCGCAGAAGATGATCGCCACCCACGGCACGACCGGGATGACCGTGCGCGAGATCGCCCGGCTGGCCGGCGTCGCCGACGGCGTGCTCTACAACCACTTCTCCGACAAGGAGGAGCTGGTGGCCCGGGCCCTGCTGGAGCACGTGCGCGCGACGGAGGCGGAGCTGGGCGAGCTGCCAGTGGCCGGCGAAGGCACCCTCACCGGGAACCTCCGCCGCCACCTGGAGTTCGGCCTGGCGCTGCACAAGGTGCTCGTCCCGGCGTTCAGCGGCCTGGCCGGCCAGCCGAAGGTGCTGGAGCGGTTCGCGGAGATCAGCGAGCGGTCCGGCTACTGGCGCGACCGCCTGGTGGCCTACCTCGAAGCGGAACGCGCCCTCGGCCGCCTGCGCCCGGAGTCCGAAGTGGACGCGGCCGCGGCGATGCTGGTCGGCTACTGCCACGCCTCGGTGCTGACGACGGTCTTCCCGCACACGGCCCCCCTGAACCCGCCCCCGGTGGACGCGGTGGTGCGGGCGGCGCTCCACGGCATCGCACCGGCGGAGCCGGCCCGGGAGCCGGCCCCGGTCCCGGTCCCGCCGGCGTGAGGCCGCACGCGCACCCTCGCTCCTGCTCGGGTCGCGACCTCCCGCACTAGACCATCGGGTTCCCGCTCGCCGTGGTCTCCGGAACCGCCTGCACCACATCCCAGTGCTCGACGATCCGCCCGTCGCGCACCCGCATCACGTCCGCGATCGCGCTCCCCCGCGAGCCCGGCGTCAGGCACAGCACGCCGTGGGTGCAGACGAGGTCGTCCTCGGCAAGCACCCGGTGCACGTCCAGGGTCAGGTCCGGGTGGCCCGCCACGAACCCGGCCAGGTAGCGGGCCGAGGCCGCCGCGCCCGCCGGGGCGTGGGGGTTGTGCTGGACGTAGTCCTCGCCGACGTACTCGGCGAAGGCGTCGGCCGGGCGCTTCTCGGTGAAGGCCAGCTGGAGGAAGGCGAGCACCACTTCCTTGTTCCGCTGTGCTTGCGTCATCGATCTCCGTCCTTTGTGGATTATCGACACCAAGCCCACCATCCGCGAATCAGAAAGGGAAAGACCTGTGGACTCTGCCGCGATACTCTCCCGGTATGGACGATGTCGAGGTCCGTGAGCTGCGGTACTTCCGCGCGGTCGCCGAAGAGCTGAACTTCTCGCGCGCCGCCGAGCGGCTCGGGATGGCTCAGCCACCGCTGTCACGCGCCATCCGGCTGCTGGAACGGCGGCTCGGTGTCCAGCTCTTCGAACGCACCAGCCGGCACGTCTCACTGACGCCGGCCGGGAACGTCCTGTTCGCGGAGTCGGAGAAGGCGCTGGACGCCGTCACCGCCGCCGTCCGGCGGACGCGGCGGGCGGCGCAGCAGGCGCCGGCGCTGGTCGTCACGGCGAAACCGGGCGTCGCCACCGATCTGCTGCGGCGGATCGCCGATGCGCACCCCGATCCGGTCGAGGTGCGGGTCAGCGGGTTCGGCGAGCAGGCGGAGATGCTGCGCGACGGCCGGGCCGACGTGGCGGTGGTCGGCTGCCAGGGCCACACCCAGCACGGCCTGGACGTCGAGGTGCTGTTCAGCGAACCGCGGGTGGCCGCGCTGCCGTCGGGCCACGAGCTCGCCGGGCGACCGGCGCTGACCTGCGCGGACTTCGCCGGGCAGCCGACGCCGTGCTGGCCGCTGTCCTCGGCCGCGGACCGGGCCTACTGGTCCGGGCAGGACGTGACCGGCGGGCCGGTGACGCCCGGGCCGGTGGTGCACGACAGCGCGCAGCTGCTGGAGACGGTCGCGCTCGGGCAGGCGATCGCGTTGCTGCCGGCGTCGGTCGCCGAGCTGCGTTCGCGGGACGACGTCGTCTACCGGCCGGTGGTCGACGCGACGCCCTACACGCTGGCCCTCGCCTGGCCGGCCGGGGCGCGGGACCTGCGGATCGCGCGGTTCGTGCGGACCGCCGCCCAGGTCAGCGCAGCACTACCTCGGCCAGGTGCTGTTCCGGCGGGGTGACCGTGCGGATCACCGGCGGCACCCGGACGTCGTCGGCGTCGAACGCGGCCCGCAGCTGCTCGACGTCGGCGGTGGCCGCCAGCGCGGCCAGCTCGTCGGCGCGGGCCAGGGTGGCCGGGGGCAGCGAGACGGACGCGTCGAGCGCGCCCCAGGTGTCCCACTGGAGCATCTCGTGCTTGTTGAGCGCGGCGAGGTCGAGCACGAGGTTGTGCCACGCGTACGGGATGCCGCGCAGGAACGGCACGTCCAGGTCGGGGGAAACGACCAGCCGGGCCGGGTCGAGGTCGCCCGCGCGGGCCGCGGTCCACGCGTCGGGAGCGGTGACGAACCGGTCGCGGGGGACGTCGAGGAGGTCGAACGCGACGTCGTCCACCGGGTCGCGGAAGCCGGTGGACAGCTGGGGCTCGACCAGGTGCCAGCCGTCGTCCGCGCGGACTTCGGCGACGACGTGGTCGAGGTACCAGCCGGGCATCAGGTAGCTCGCGAAACCGACGCGGGCACGAGCCGGAATGCCGTGGTGGCGCGCCATCGAGACGAACAGGAGGGTGAAGTCGCGGCAGCAGCCGACGATCCGGTTCAGCGGCGGCCGCGGCCGGCCGGGAGGGGCCGCCGGGTCGAGCTCGCGCAGGCGGGCCCACATGTCCGTGGCGTACCGCAGGGTGATCTCGGCGTGGCGGGCCGCCGGGAAGCCGTGCTCGGTGATGCCGCCGTGGGCCCAGTAGTGGAACACGAGCTCGGACGCCGCTTCGCGCAGGGCCGCGACCGAGCGCGGGGCCGCGTCGAGCCAGTCCGCGTGCGGGCCCGGGTCGGAAAAGCGGCTTTGGCTGACGTAGAAGTCGTCCATGCCGTCGACGCTAGCCGGATTTCAGCCCGCTTGGATAGCGAGTTCGCCGCGGAACGTCGCACGGTATGCACTCGGCGAAACCGCGAGGGCCGCCTGGAAGTGCTGGCGCAGCGACGCCGCCGTGCCGAACCCGGCCTCGGTGGCGACGCGGTCGACCGGCAGGTCGGTCTCCTCGAGGAGCTGGCGGGCGCGCTCGACCCGTTGCTGCGTCAGCCATTGCAGGGCCGAGACACCGACCTCGTCGCGGAAGCGGCGGGTGAAGGTGCGCGTGCTCATCGCCTCGCGGGCGGCGAGCTCGCGCAGGGTCAGCGGCCGGTGCAGGTTCTCCAGCGCCCACGCCCGCGCTGCCTTGGTCGACGACGTGCGGGGTTCGGGCACCGGACGGCGGACGAACTGGGCTTGGCCGCCTTCGCGATGCGGGGACACCACCGTGCCGCGGGCGACCTCGTTGGCCACGGCCGTGCCGTGGTCGCGGCGGATCATGTGCAGCACCAGGTCGATGCCGGCGGCGACGCCCGCGGACGTCAGGACGTCGCCGTCGTCGGTGTAGAGGACGCACGGGTCGACGTCGACCTCGGGGAACCGGTCCTGCAGCTCTTCGGCCGAGCGCCAGTGGGTGGTGGCCGGGCGGCCGTCGAGCAGGCCGGCCGCCGCGAGCACGAACGCGCCCGTGCAGATGGACGCGATCCGCGCGCCCTCCGGGATGAGGTCGAGTGCGGCCTTGAGCGGTGGGGTCAGCACGCGCGCCATCGGCTCGTACTCGGCCAGGGACGCGAGGACGATCACCGTGTCGGCCTCGGCGATCACCTCGGGGCCGCGGTCGACCGGGATGGTGACGTCGGAGTCGGTGCGCACCGGGCCGGGCTCGGGTGTACA
Organism: Amycolatopsis sp. CA-128772; assembly: GCF_002904295.1. GTDB lineage: Bacteria > Actinomycetota > Actinomycetes > Mycobacteriales > Pseudonocardiaceae > Amycolatopsis. The sequence goes on along the minus strand of NZ_PPHG01000077.1, from coordinate 129,228 downwards.
GGTCACGACCTCGTACAGCGGCTCCCCCGCCGCCGAGCGCGCCTGGCCGAACAGCCGGTGAACGATGCCGAGCTCCATCACGAGCATGCCGTGGCGGACCACGACGGCGACGTGGTGGCGGTCGGGGTGCGCGAATTCGGCCATGGCTCGATTCTTGCACACGTTGACCATCGGGCCACTCGAGCGAGCCAGGCGGCCGGGTGAGTCCGCCGAGGCGCGGGACCACCTTCGCGACCGGTTACGGACGCTGGAACCGCCGCCCGATCCCGTTCCGCACGCAGCACGGCGGCGAAGGCGCCCCGACCGCGCGCCCGGCGTCACCGGCCTGCCCGCGTGCACCTCACGCCGGCAGGGTGAGGCGCTGGCCGAGACCGCCGTCCACGGGAAGGTCGGCGCCGGTGGTGAACGTCGCTTCGAAGGCCAGGAACAGCACCGCCGCCGCGACCTCCTCCGGGGTGGCGTGGCGCTTCAGCGGCGTGATCTCGTCGCCGATCGCCTTGAACTCCGCCAGGACCGCGTCCGGCACGCCGGTCACGCCCATCGTCGGGGTGTCGGTGTAGCCGGGGCTGACCACGTTGACCCGGATCCCGCGCGGCGCCAGCTCGGCCGCGTACGTGCGGGCGAACGACCGCACCGCCGCCTTCGCCGCCGAATACAGGCCCATCCCGGCGATCCCGGCCCCGGCCGCGACCGACGTCGTGAACACGAACGAACCACCGGAGCGGACCAGCGGGGCCAGCTTCCGCGCCGTGAAGTACGCGCCCTTGGTGTTGACGTCGAACGTGCGGTCGTACAGCTCGGGCGTCGCGTCCTCGTACGGCGTCAGCGTCGAGAACCCGACGTTGACGAACACCAGGTCCAGCTCGCCGAGCGTGTCCGCGGCCACCGCACCCAGCTCCTCGACGTCGGCCAGGCGGGCCGCGTCCGACGACAGCAGGTGCGCCTGACCCGGCAGCGTCCCGGCCAGCGGCGATACGTCCCGTCCGGTCAGCAGCACCTCCGCGCCGCCGTCGAGCAGCGCGCGCACCACCGCCAGGCCCATGCCGTGCGTGCCGCCGGTGACGACGACCTTCTTGCCCGCGTACTTCACCGGATCTCCTCGATGACGCTGGCGATCGCGTGCGAGCCGTGGCCCGCCGCGACCGCGCGGTCGAACAATTCCTTCAGCGCGGCGGGCACGTCTGTCCCGATCCCCTGTGCGCGGCTCGTCTCCACCAGCAACGCGAGCCCCGCGGCGTTGATGTCCAACGCGGACACGTCGGTGGCGTAGTCGCCGCTGCCGACCTGGGCGCCGATGCCGGGCAGGAACCCGCCGACCGCCGCGTGCCACGCGGACGCCATCGGCGTGAACTGCTCCGGCGTGACGCCCTCGGTCCCGACCAGCGCCAGCGCGTGCAGGTAGCCGCCCATCGCCGACCACATCATGCCGAGCAGCGCCAGGTCGTACAGCGCCGCCAGCCCGGCGTCCCCGCCGAGGAACACCGGCTCCCCCAGCACTTCCAGCACCCCGCGCTGCGCCTCGAACACCGGTTCCTGGCCGCTGTAGAGGATCCGCGCGCCCGGCGTCCCGATTCCCTGCGGCACGGCCATGATCACGCCGTCCACGTAGTCGATTCCCGCCGAAGCGGCCCACTTCGCGGTTTCGCGGGCCTGCTCGGGCGTCCCGGACGTGAGGTTGACGAGCACCTTCGGCGACGCCGCCTCCAGCACCGGCCGCTGGATGTCGTATGTGGACAGACAGCTGATGACGACGTCCGCCGCGGCCGCCTCATCGGGCGTGGCCGCGAGCCGGGCGCCGCGGTCGAGCAACGGCCCGGCCTTGAGCGGCGACCGGTTCCACACCGTGACGTCGTGCCCCGCCCCCAGGAGCGCCTCGGCGAGGGCGGCGCCCATCCGCCCCAGGCCGAGCACGCTCACGTGTTTATTGCTTTCTCCCATGGGATCCATGCTGCTGGCGCGCTTTACACTGGACAAGTACCGACTAATAAGTCAGGTACCCACCGAAACGTAAGGATCCTGCATGCAGCCAAGAACGTACCGCTGCGGACTGGACGCGGCCGTCGACGTGATCGGCGGCCGCTGGAAGGCCCTGATCCTCTGGGCGCTGCACGCCGAGCCGCTGCGGTTCGGCGAGCTGAAGCGGAAGGTGGCCGGCATCAGCGAAAAAATGCTGATCCAGGCCCTGCGGGAACTGGAGGCGGACGAGCTCGTGCACCGCGAGGTGTTCCACGAGATCCCGCCGAAGGTCGAGTACTCGCTGACGGAGCTGGGTCAGCGGCTGAACACGGCGTTGCTGCCGCTGGGCGACTGGGGCGAGGAGAACATGGCGGGGATCGCGAAGCGCCGCGGCGTCACGCCGGCACCTCCGCATACGGCTTCAACGTGATCGCATTCCCCGCCTTGAGCGGCAGTTCTTCGATCACCTTGCGCCACGGCAGGTGACGATCCGCCGCTGCTGCCCGACGTCGCGGTGGTCGTAGTCCAGCCGGTCGGAGCCGAACCAGAACAGCGCCTTGGCCTCGGTGTTGTCCTTCGCGCTGTAGACGCCGACGGTCCGGTTCGGCTCGTTGTAGAACCGGCCGGCGCGGTCGAGGCCGAGGTGGTTCGGCACGGTGCAGATCGAGACGTGGTAGCCCAGGTCGTGCCGGTACCGGGACTCATCGCCGAAGACGTACTCGACGCCGTCGCGCGTCGCGTCGCGTCGCGTCGCACAGGATCCGCGCGAGGTCGCCGCGGAGGACTTCGAGCTCGCCGCTCTGGTAGGTCGCCGGCGTGACCACCAGCGGCCGGTCCTCACTGTCCACATAGGTCACATCGCCCATCCGGGTCGCCGCCGCCTCGACCGCGCGCAGCAGGTCCATCCGCTCGAAGACCTGCAGCGACGCAACGCGGAAGTCGACCGCGTAGCCGCCGTCACGCAGTTCGGGAGCGCGTTCGACGACGGTCGGCGTGCAGCCGTACCGGGAATGGGGCGAGGCGCCGGCGAAGACGCTGCCTCGACGACGGCAGCGACGCGGCCCGGGCCACCGGCACGGTGCACCAGGCCCTGCTCTCGGGCGTGATGCTCCAGTGGCTGATCGGCCCGGACCACGCCCCCTCGGCCGCCGACCTGGTCCGCGGCCTGCGCCTGCTCGCGACGGACGTCCTTACGCTGTAACCAGGTCCGCGCCGGCGAAGAAGGTCTCCGCGGCCGTCATCGCGTCGGTGTCCAGCAGCACGTCGCCCGGGCGGCTGCCGTTGCCGAGCAGCACGCCGCCCCACCGCATGCCCAGGTACTCCGCGCACAGCTCCAACGTGCCGATCAGCGGCTGGGCCTCGCGCGCGGTCTCGCTCAGCACGCTCACTCCCCACAGCGCCTTACCGCGCATCCGCGGCTTGAATTCGACCGGCAGGCGCATCCAGCCCGACCAGTAGTCCAGGTAGAGCTTCACGCTCGCCGCCACCGAATACCAGTACACCGGCGACACGATCACGATGTCGGTCGCCGCGAACGTCGCGTCCATCAGGAGCCGCTCGTTCTCGCCCGGCTCGGGGTGCGAACCCGCGCCGTGACGGCGGTCCTCGAACGGTGGCAGCGGCACCTCCGGCAGCCGGATCCACCGCTGGGCCACGTCCTTGGGCAGCTCCCTCGCCGCCCGCCGGGCCAGCATCTCGGTGTTGCCGCCGGCCCGCGCGGCGCCGACCAGGAACAGGAAGCTGCGGTCGCTCATGTCCGAACCCCTCCAGATATTTGCATGTACATATAAATACTGGCCCTGGACTATCCTGACGTCAAGAGGAGGCCCGAGATGACCGTCGACGCGCAGGCCTGGGGCCGCGTTCTCGTGCTGCACGCCCGGATCGAGCAGGAACTCGCGAAAGCCCTGCAGCGGCGCCACGGGCTCGGGCTGTCCGAGTACCGCGCGCTCGGCAAGCTGGCCGCGGGTCCGCGCGGCGGCCTGCGGATGCAGGAGCTCGCCGAGGCGATCGGCCTCAACCAGAGCTCGGTCAGCCGGATGTGCGCCCGGCTCGAAGACGCCGGCCTGACCGTCCGCGACCTGTGCGAGGACGACCGCCGCGGCGTCTACTCGGTGATCACCGACGCCGGCCGCCGGCGCTACGCGGAAACAGAACCGACGTACACCACCGTCCTGCAGACCGCGCTCGACAAGGCCGCGAGCGACCCCGAACTCGCCACCGCGGTCACCGCCGTCCGCGGCGCTTGACCTGAATATGCCCCGGTGGTTATATACCGGCACAGGCAATCCACGGGAGGACGCCGTGTCCGGACGAGCGACGCTGCAGACCGCCGACGAACGCCCCGCGCTCCGGCTGGAACGCCGGTTGAAGCACGCACCGGAGAAGGTGTGGCGGGCGATCACGGACCCGGCCGAGCTCGCGCACTGGTTCCCCGCGCGGGTCGACGTCGAGCTGCGGGCCGGCGGCGCGATCCGGTTCACTTTCCCCGGCGAGGACAGCACGACGACCGGGCGGGTGATCACCGCCGACCCGCCCCGCGAGTTCACCTTCGTCTGGAACGACGACACCCTGCGCTGGCTGATCGCCCCCGACGGCGACGGCAGCCTCCTGCGGTTCACCCACACGTTCGGCCGCGGCGACCCGGCGATCGCGAAGCTGGCGGCGGGCCGGACCGCGGCCGGCTGGGACGTCTGCCTCGACGCGCTGGACGCCCGCCTCGCCGGTCGCACGGCCGGACAGCCGCGGGAATGGCACGGGCGGATGGCGTCCTATGTGGAGCAGTTCGGCCTCGACGACGGCGAAGTCCTCGGTGACGGCACGATCCGCTTCCGCCGCGACCTCGGCTGGAAACCCCTGGACGAGCTCCGCCCGCTGCTCCCCGGCGAACCCGGCTGGCAGCTGGTCCACGACCCCCGCGAAGGCACCCGTGTCGAGTTCACCGAAGCGGCCGGGGACGACGTCCCGGCGCAGCTGGCCCGCCGGCACGAGCAGGTCGACAAGCTGTTCGCCGCCACCCACGGCGTCGACCTGCCGGACTGGCCACCCGACCGCGTCGAAGCCGTGAAGAAGCACTACGCGGAGCATCCGACCTCGGGTTGACGCGCGGACGGGAAGCCGGCATTACGTTCGGTTCATGCGCATTCGCGTGGTCCTGGACGTGCTGGCCGTCCTGGCGCTGACCCTGGGCGCCGGCGGCAACCTGGCCGCGGGCGCGTGGTCACTGCCACCGTGGTCGCCGGGCTGGCTCGGCTGGACAATCCTGCTGGTGAGCGTGGCCCCGATCGTCCTGCGCCGCTGGTCACCCCGTCCGGCTTACATCCTGTCCCTGGTGGCGACGGCGGCAGCGGTCCCGATCGGCGGCCCGGTACTGGCGATCGCGGTGGTCTCGGCCGGCTGCGCGCTGTACACGTTCGTCGTCCACCGCGGGAGCCGAGCCTCGCGGGCCGGCTTCGCGGCCGGCCTGATCGGCATCGGCCTGGTCGGGGTGGCGGTACCGAACCCGAGCACGGCGACCACGGTGAACTTCGGCGCCTCGGCCCTGATCGTCGGCTTCGCGCTGGGCATAGCGGTCCACGGCCGCCGCGAGCACGCGGCGATCGAGCGCGAAAACCACGCCCAGCAAGCGGTTTCGGCGGAACGCTTGCGCATCGCCCGCGAGATGCACGACGTCGTGGCGCACAGCATGAGCTTGATCGCGGTGAAGGCGGCGGTGGGCAACCACGTGGCCCTGGAGCAGCCGGACCAGGCCCGCGACGCCCTCCGGGTCATCGAAGACACCAGCCGCGAGACGCTGGCGGAGCTGCGACGCATGCTCGGCGTCCTCCGCGACGGAACGGGCGTCCCGGCCCTGGCACCGGCCCCGACCCTGGATGACCTGCGGGCGTTGGCCGAGCGGGCCCAGCAGGCGGGCCCGGCGGTCGACCTGGCCATCGACGGCCTCACGGAGCTACCCGGCGGTGTCGGCCAGTCGGTGTACCGGATAGTCCAGGAAGCGTTGACGAACGTGGTGAAGCACGCAGCCGCGACAACGTGCCGGATCCGCGTGCGGGGAACGGACGGCGAGGTGACGATCGAGGTGACCGACAACGGCCGAGGCGGCGAGGCACGCCCGGGCCACGGCCTGATCGGAATGCGCGAGCGAGTAGCGGTCTACAACGGCGAATTCTCGGCGGCCGCAGGGGACAAGGGGTTCCGCGTCTTCGCCAGCCTCCCGTACGAAACGGCGGCGACGAGGTGACCCGCGTCCTGATAGCCGACGACCAGGCCCTGTTGAGAGGAAGCTTCCGGGTCCTGGTCGACAGCGCCCCGGACCTGGAGGTGGTGGGGGAAGCATCGGACGGGGTGGAGGCGGTGGCCCTCACCAGGCGGGAGCACCCGGACGTGGTCCTGATGGACGTCCGCATGCCGGAGATGGACGGAATCGAGGCAACCCGCAGGATCTGCGCGGAGACCCCGGTGAAGGTCCTGATGCTGACCACGTTCGACCTGGACGAGTACGTGTACGCGGCCTTGCGAGCAGGAGCAAGCGGCTTCCTCCTGAAGGACACCCGCCCGTCGGACCTCCTGTCGGCAATAGAGGTAGTGGCCTCGGGCGACGCCCTGCTGGCCCCCTCGGTGACAAGACGCCTGGTGGCCGAGTTCGCCAGGCTCCCCTCCGGCCCGGTGACGAGGCTGGCCGGGGTGACGGCGAGGGAGCAGGAGGTCCTGGCCCTGATCGCCCGGGGCTTGTCGAACGACGGGATAGCCCAACGCCTCCACGTCGGAATCGCCACGGTGAAGACCCACATCGGCCGCCTGCTCCACAAACTGGCGGCCAGGGACCGAGCCCAGCTGGTGATAGCGGCCTACGAGTCAGGCTTGGTCCGGCCGACGGCCGCAGATTGAAGCGAGGGTCGGCCACCCGCAGAGTCCCGAGGACGTTGCCTACGCCACACGCGAAGTGACCGACAAGTAGTTAAGCTCCCGGGAATGAGCAGTGCGACGGAGCCGCTCGGGACGCCGCCCGAGGACGAACCGGACATTCACACCACGGCCGGCAAGCTCGCCGACCTCTATCGCCGCTATGACGAAGCAGTGCACGCCGGCTCGGCCCGTGCGGTGGAGAAACAGCACGCCAAGGGCAAGAAGACCGCCCGCGAGCGCATCGAGCTGCTGCTCGACGAGAACTCCTTCGTCGAGCTCGACGAGCTGGCCCGGCACCGCTCGACCAACTTCGGCCAGGAGAAGAACCGCCCGTACGGCGACGGCGTCGTCACCGGCTACGGCACGGTCGACGGCCGCCCGGTGTGCGTGTTCAGCCAGGACGTGACCGTCTTCGGCGGCAGCCTCGGCGAGGTCTACGGCGAGAAGATCGTCAAGGTGATGGACCTGGCCATCAAGACCGGCCGGCCGATCATCGGCATCAACGAGGGCGGCGGCGCGCGCATCCAGGAGGGTGTCGTCTCGCTCGGCCTCTACGGCGAGATCTTCAACCGGAACGTCAAGGCGTCCGGCGTCATCCCGCAGATTTCGCTGATCATGGGCGCGAACGCGGGCGGGCACGTCTACTCCCCCGCGCTGACCGACTTCGTCGTGATGGTCGACGAGACCTCGCAGATGTTCATCACCGGCCCGGACGTCGTGAAGACGGTCACCGGCGAGGACGTCACCTTCGAGGAGCTCGGTGGCGGCCGCACGCACAACACGAAGTCCGGCGTCGCGCACTACCTGGGCTCCGACGACGAAGACGCCATCGCCTACGTCAAGGAACTGCTCTCCTACCTGCCGCAGAACAACCTGTCCGACGCGCCGGCGTTCGAGCCACCGGCCGACCGGCCCGGCTTCTTCGAGGACGTCACCGACGCCGACCGCGAGCTCGACACGATCATCCCGGACTCGCCGAACACCCCGTACGACATGCACGAGGTGATCACCCGCGTCGTCGACGACGGCGACTTCCTCGAGGTCCACGAGCTGTTCGCGCCGAACATCATCGTCGGCTTCGGCCGGGTCGACGGGCACAGCGTCGGCGTGGTGGCCAACCAGCCGACGCAGTTCGCCGGCTGCCTCGACATCGACGCCTCCGAAAAGGCCGCGCGGTTCGTCCGCACCTGCGACGCGTTCAACATCCCGGTGCTCACCTTCGTCGACGTCCCGGGCTTCCTCCCGGGCACCGACCAGGAGTGGAACGGCATCATCCGCCGCGGCGCGAAGCTGATCTACGCCTACGCGGAGGCGACCGTCCCGCTGGTCACGGTGATCACGCGCAAGGCGTACGGCGGCGCGTACGACGTCATGGGGTCCAAGCACCTCGGCGCCGACCTCAACCTGGCCTGGCCCACCGCGCAGGTCGCGGTGATGGGCGCGCAGGGCGCGGCGAACATCGTCCACCGCAAGACCCTGGCGAAGGCGGCGGCCGACGGCCAGGACGTCGACGCGCTGCGGGCCGAGCTGATCCAGGAGTACGAGGACACGCTGCTCAACCCGTACGCGGCCGCCGAGCGCGGGTACGTCGACTCGGTGATCGTGCCGGCGCACACCCGCGGGCACGTCGCCCGGGCGCTGACCCTGCTGCGGAACAAGCGGGAATCGCTGCCGCCCAAGAAGCACGGGAACATCCCGCTGTGAGCGAGCAGCGTCCCCTGCTGAGGGTGGTCCGAGGAAACCCGAGCGACGCCGAGCTGGCGGCGCTGACGGCGGTCGTCGCCGCGGCGTCGGCCGCGAAGGCGCCGGAGAAGCCGAAGCCGCGTACGTCGTGGTGGGGCGATCACGCCACTTCGCTGCACAAGCCGCTTCACCCCGGTGAAGACGCTTGGCGCGCTTCGGGTTTGCCTCAGGGCTGAAGGGCGTCGAGGAAGACCGTCGGGGCTTCGTTCTCGCGCACGATCGTGCCGAGCAGCGCTCCGAGCCGGTCGCGCTCGGCCGGGCTCAGCGTTGTGGCCAGGTCGTCGACCCGGCGGCACGTCGCCGCGTAGAAGTCCTCCGCGAGGTCACGGCCTTCCACGGTCAGCAGGACGTGCACGGCCCGGCGGTCGTCCGGGTCGGGCTCGCGGCGGACGAGCCCGCGCCGGACCGCGCGGTCGACCAGCCCGGTGAGGCTCGACTTTTCCAGGCCGAGCGTCGCGCCGAGGTCGCCCATGCCGTACGGCCGGGCCATCAGCACGCACAGCAGCTGTCCCTGCTGAACGGTGAGCCCGTACTCGCGGGCGGACTCGGCGTAGACGGCGTTCACCAGGAACGACGCCCGCACGAGCCCGGCCACCACACCGAGGTCCGCCCCGCTCTTCCCCATCCGGTCAGCCTACGGCTTCCCGCACCGCGGGCACGATTTCCCCGGCCCACCGCGCGGCCGCCGTCCGGTCGGGCGTGCTGCCGCCGGGCCCGAAGAGCACGAACCCGGCGGCGTCGTGCTCCAGCACGGCGCCGGTGAGTTCCTCGATCCACTGCTCCGGCGCCCCGCCGATCCAGCGGCCGTCGTCGGCGCGGGTCCGGCTCAGCGGCTCCGCGGTGATCCGGCCGGGGAAGTTGTAGACGGTGGCGATCTCGGCGGGGTCCCGCCCGGCGTCGGCGGCGGCCTTGTCGATCACCGGCCGCGAGGTCCGGTACCGCTCGCTGAGCCAGTCGGCGGCGTGCCCGGGCATCCACCCGTCGGCCACCCGCCCGGTGACGGCGAGGGACTTCGGCCCGACGGACCCGGTCCACACCGGCGGCACCTCCTCCGCCGCCGGTTCCAGGTCGGTGACCTGGTGGAACTCGCCGTCGAAGGTGACCGGCGCGCCGCCCCCGCCGAGCAGTTTCACCAGCCGGATGCCCTCTTCGAAGGCCCGGACGGCCTGCCCCGGCGTCAGCTTGGGGAAGCCGAGCCGCGCAATGTCGTCCCACAGCCCCCCGACACCCATGCCGAGCACGATCCGGCCGCCGGTCAGCGCGGAGAGCGAGGTGATGGTGCGGGCGAGCATCGACGCGGGCCGCGTCGGCAGGTTCGTGACGCTGACCAGGCCGGAGATCCGTTCGGTGCGGCCCAGCAGAACGCCGAGTTCGGCGTACGCGTCAAGCCGGTCGGCGTGGTACGGGTGATCCGAGACGGTGATGAGGTCGAGCCCGCTCCGGTCGGCCTGGCCGGCCAGCTGCAGGGTCTCGGGGACGGCGGTGACCGCCGTGGACACGCCGATGCCGAAGTGCACCATGGTTGCTCCCAGTTTTAGTTCGCACTACGAACTGACTATACATAGTTCTTACCACGAACTTCTTCGGCCAGGGTAGGGTCAGCTATACCACGTGGTACTCCTCTAAGATTCGAAGCAGGCTCCGCCGCGGGACCTCAACCACTGAGGCGAACCGGTCTAGGCGTCGGGATAAAGCCGGCGGAGTTCGGCGATGATTCGCTCGAGCAGATCCGAAGCGTCGCTCACGATGGCCAGGTCAGGCGGCTCGATGCCGTGCACCAGCTGGTTCCTCAGCCGCCGGAGGTTGTCGGCTTCTTTGAAGATCCTGGCGTTGTCCGGCCACCTGTCGGCAAGGCGCCTCAGGACCAACCCGACCGGCTGACCGGCTCCGTCATCGAGGCGCCGCACCAAGACCTCAAGCTCGGCCCAAAGCCTGAGGAACCGGCCGATCTGCTGGTCCAGGCTCGAACTTTCCGACGCACCGTGGGGGCCACGACCGTACGACTCCGCACGGACGGACCGGAACACGTCGTAACGAGCCGCATCTTCGGCCAGCAAGGCGTCGACCACCTGCTCGGCAAGAGGACGCATCTCGACGTTGCCGTGCAGGTCCTCCAAATAAGGCTTGAGCGCCTTCGGCGTGGCTTTGCCCAGGCGAACGAGAAGGTCGAACAGCAGGTCGACCCGACCGAGGCCCCAGTCATGGACTTCCTTGTCCGCCAGAACGGTTTTGGCCCGATCGAGCAGGTGGACTGTGAGCTCGTAGTGGTTGACGAACTGCCTTCCCTCCTGCGCCACCCGAGACTCGCCCGCCGCCTGAAGCCGCTCCAGCGCGATCTCTCCGGCCAGCACCAGTCCGTTCAACTGATCCAGGATGGCGAGTTCCTCGGTCGACAGAGCGCCCTCGAGCGGTTTGTAGACGAGATCGTGTTCGACTTCGGCCCAGCCGTGCATCAAGACAGAGGCGACCTGCACCTCCACCCTGGCTCCCGCGTACCGGCGGTCCGGTTCGCCCAGCTCGGATTCCTTGAGCTGCACCCGGTGGTGTGTTGCCTTGTAGCCCGAGAAGCGCTTCACGTAGCGCGGTTCGCCCTCGTCGGTCGCTTGCTTCTCCTCACGAGGGAACCGCTTGGCGGGCTCCAGCCGGTGGAACGACCGGGATATCTCCGCGTCTACCTGCTCCTCTTCGGCCGGGAAATAGAGCGCGACGCGGACGCCGGCCAGGTCGGCGATATCGTTGTAGATGTCCTCGATGGACGAGTACGGCTTGTCGAGGGCGCGTTTCCGGCACTTGTCGGCCAAGCGCGAGACCGACTTGGCCCGAGAGGTGACCATGCACCGGACGCCCGCCGTCCGCAGGTTCTCCTCCAGGATCTCCGCGACCAAGCGGGCGGCGTGCGAGTAGTAGTCGTACTCCTTGACGTAGCGAGCTACGAACTCCCCGACCAGATCCACGAACAACCTCCCCCTCGAGCCAGCCCCGCCGCCGGATTCCATCGCCTGCGTCCCGTCCGGGCCGGGCGCGACACAGTACCAGCCCGCCGGACAGCCGCCGTTCACCAAGCGCACACGCACGGTTACCCCATCGGGAGTAGACCACCCCTACTCCGCACCGTATAGTCCACGTGGAATAACCGACCTGGAGGAATCTCCCATGGCCTCGCCCAAGCTGACGCCACTCGGCATTGCCGTGCTGGAGCTGCTCCACGAGGGGCCGATGCACCCGTACGAGATGGCTCAGCTCATGCGTGAGCGGTACGTCCACATGCGGGTCAACGTGAAAGCAGGCTCGCTCTACCACACCGTGGAACGCCTGTGCCGCGACGGACTGATCGAGGTCGTCGACACTCAGCGTGACGGACGGCGGCCCGAACGGACTGTCTACGGCATGACGCAAACCGGGCTGGACGAGTTCACCCAGCGCGGTCGCGAGCTGCTCGGGGACCTCGCCACCGAGTTCCCCGCCTTCCTGTCCGGGCTCGGGGTGATCGACGAACTGGGGCGCGACACCTCGTTGATCGAACTCGAGCACCGGATCACCCGGCTGCGCGCCGCGGTGGCCGGGGACGACGCGGTGCTGCAGCGGCTCGCCGAAGACGAGACGCCGGCGATCTACTGGCTGGACTGGCGCTACCAGTGCGACCACCGGAAGTTCGAGCTCCAGTGGACCGAACGCCTCCACGACGACCTGCGGTCCGGGCGGATCTCCTTCCAGGACACGGAACAACCCAAGCTCACGCTCATCACCAGGGAAGACGACGATGAACGCAAGACAAGCTAACCCGTGGGCCGCGCTGGGCGCGCTGTGCCTCGGCTTCTTCATGATCCTGCTCGACACGACCATCGTGTCGATCGCGATCCCGACCATGCTGCGCGAACTGAACGCCGGGCTGAACTCCGTCGTCTGGGTGATCAGCGTCTACCTGCTCACCTACGCCGTGCCGATGCTGTTCACCAGCCGGCTCGGTGACCGCTTCGGCCCGAAGCGCGTCTTCCTCGCCGGGCTCGTGGTCTTCACCGGCGCATCCCTGTGGTGCGGCCTGTCCGGCAACGTCGAGATGCTCATCGCCGCGCGGGCCGTGCAGGGCCTCGGCGCCGCGCTGATGACGCCGCAGACGCTCGCCTTCATCACGCACCTGTTCCCGCCGGCCAAGCGCGGCCCGGCGATGGGCATGTGGGGCGGCGTCGCCGGGCTGGCCACGATCGCCGGCCCGCTGCTCGGCGGCGTGCTGGTCGACCACCTCGGCTGGGAGTGGATCTTCTACGTCAACGTGCCGATCGGCGTGGTCGCCGTCGTGCTCACGCTGCTGCTGGTGCCGGACTGGCAGCCGAAGCACGCGCACTCGTTCGACCTGCTGGGCATCGTGCTTTCCAGCGCGGCGCTGCTGTGCATCGTGTTCGGCGTCCAGAACGGCCAGCAGTACGACTGGGGCACGGTCTTCGGCGGCATCACGGTGTTCGAGATCATCGGCGCCGGTGTGGCGCTGATGGTCGCCTTCCTGGTGTGGCAGCGGTTCAACAAGCGCGAGCCGCTGCTGCCGCTGCAGGTGTTCTCGAACCGGAACTTCTCGGCCGGGACGCTCACCGCGACCACCGTCGGCTTCGCGATGACCGGCATGTTCCTGCCGCTGGTCATCTACATCCAGGCGGTGCTCGGGCTGAGCCCGACCATGGCCGGCCTGCTCACCGCGCCGATGTCGCTGCTGTCCGGCATCATCGCGCCGTTCGTCGGGCGCGCGTCGGACAAGGTCAACGGCAAGTACCTGGTGATGTTCGGCCTGGCCGCGCTCGCGGCCGGGCTCGGGATCATCGCCCTGCAGGCGACGCCGGACAGCAACGCGTGGTCGTTCGTGCCGGCGCTGCTGGTCTGCGGTCTCGGCATCGGCTGCATCTTCTCGCCGATGAGCAACCTGACCATGGGCTCGATCGAGCCGCGGCTGACCGGGACCGCGTCCGGCATCTTCAACACCGCCCGCCAGGTCGGCGGCGTGCTCGGCAGCGCCGCGATCGGCGTGCTGCTGCAGGCGCAGATCAGCGCGTCCATCGCCGACGAGGCGACGACGGCGGCGGCGCAGCTGCCGGAGCAGTACCGGGCGCCGTTCGCCGAGGGGATCGCCCACGCGGCGGCGAGCACCGGCGAGTTCGGCTCGACCGGCGGCTCGTCGCCGATGCCGGGCCTGCCCGCGGAGATCGCCGCGCAGGCGGGGAAGCTGGCGACCCAGGCAGTCCACAATGGACTGACCGACGCCGCCCGCGTGACCATGCTGCTGCCGATGGGCGTGCTCCTGCTCGGCGTCATCTCCGCCGCGGTGATGCAGCGGGTCAAGCCGCGCTGGGAAGCCCCGGTACCCGAGGCGGCCGCGGCGTAGCACCGTGCAGGCCCCCGGTCCGGTGTCGGGTACCGGGACGGGGGCCTGCGCGGACCGCGGGAGCGGTGGCTAGCGGCGGCGGCTGTAGGACAGGCCGAACCCGTACGGGAACAGGCCCTGCTTGCCGTCACCGACGTTGATCGGTTCCTGCGACGAGCTCTTCGGCCAGGTGAAGCTCAGCTTCCCGGTCGGGTTGTAGTCGCCGTAAAGCACGTCCGCGACGCCGGCGCCTTCCGAGCCCGGCAGCCAGGCCGCCACCAGCCCCCTGGCCGACGGCAGCTGCGCCGCGATGTCCAGCGGCCGCCCGGAAACGGTCACCACGACCAGGGGCACGCCCGAGGCCTTCAGCTTGGCGATGAGGGCGACGTCTTCGGCGTCGAGGCCGAGTCCGTTCGGCCGGTCTCCCTGCCCCTCGGCGTACGGCGTTTCGCCCACCACGGCGACCGCGACCTTGTAGCCGGAGTTGATTCCGTTACCCGCACGGTCATAGGTCACCACCGTGCCCTTCCCGGCACCGGCCTTGATGCCGTCGAGGATCGTCGTGCCCGGGATCACCCGCGTGCCGCTCTGGCCCTGCCAGGTCAGCGTCCAGCCGCCGGCCTGGTTGCCCATGTCGTTCGCGTTCTTCCCGGCCACGAAGATCTTGTTGTTCTGCTTCGCCAGCGGCAGCACGCCTTCGTTCTTCAGCAGCACCTGCGACTCGCGCACCGCCTGCCGCGCCACGGCGTGGTGCGCCGCGCTGCCGAAGTCCTGCTGCAGCGAACGGTCGGTGTACGGGTGCTCGAACAGGCCCAGCTCGAACTTCTTGGTGAGGATCCGCCGGTTGGCGTCGTCGATGCGCGACATCGGGACGTGCCCGTTGCCGACTTCCGCCTTGAGCGTGCTGATGAACTTCAGGTAGTCGTTGGGCACCATGACCATGTCCATCCCGGCGTTGACGGCCTGGCTGACCTCGGCCGCGGTGAACCCGGGCTGGCCGTCGATCTGGTCGATGCCGTTCCAGTCGGAGATCACGTAGCCGGAGAAGCCCAGCTCGCCCTTGAGCAGGTCGGTGATCAGGAACTTGTTGCCGTGATCCTTGACGCCGTTCCAGCTGTTGAAGCTGATCATCACCGAGCCGACGCCGTGGGCGACCGCGGCCTGGAACGGCGGCAGGTGGATCTTCCGCAGCTCGTCCAGGCTGATCTGGGTGTTGCCCTGGTCGACGCCGCCGGTGGTGCCGCCGTCGCCGATGAAGTGCTTGGCCGTGGCCATGATCGACGTCGTATTGCTGAGCGAGGCGCCCTGCAGGCCCTCGATGATCACGGAGTTCGCGACGGCGTTGGCGGGGACCTCGCCGTAGGACTCGTACGTGCGGCCCCAGCGGTCGTCGCGGGCGACGCACAGGCAGGGCGCGAAGCCCCACTTGACGCCGGTGGCGGCGGACTCGTCGGCGGTGATCGCGCCGATCTGCTTGACCAGCTGTGGGTCGTTCGCGGCGCCGAGGCCGATGTTGTGCGGGAACACCGTGGCGCCGTAGACGTTGTTGTGGCCGTGCACGGTGTCGGAGCCGTAGACGATCGGGATGCCGAGGCCGGTCGACGTCGCCGCCCGCTGGTAGGCGTCGATCATGTCCGCCCACCCGGCCGGGGTGTTCGGCGTCGGCGTCGAACCGCCGCCGGAGAGGATGGACCCGAGCCGGGCGGCGGCGGACTGGGCGGGCGTCGCGGCGCCGCGCTCGCCCTCGGTCATCTGCCCGACCTTGTCGTCGAGCGTCATCCGCGCCATCAGGTCGGTGACGCGGTCGGCGACCGAAGCGCGGGAGTCCTTGTACAGCGGCGTCGCGGTGGCGGACGCCATCGGGACCAGGGCCGTGCCCGCGAGCAGGAGGCCGGCCAGGACAGTGGTTCGCAATGATCTCGTGGTGCGGAGGAGCGGCATTGTTCTCTCCGTGACAATCCGTCGATCCATAAGTTGCGAGCCAAAACAAATTAGCTCTATCGCGGAGTGACGCCGGTCACAATTCGGTCACGACCGCCAGGTCAAGTAAGTTTCAGTCGTGAAGTTCGTCCTCGCCTCCCAGTCCCCCGCCCGCCTCGCCCTGCTGCGATCCGCCGGCCTCGAGCCCGCCGTCTTCGTGTCCGGCGTCGACGAGGACGCGGTCGCCGCGTCCCTCACCGACCCGTCCCCATCCGAGCTGGTCGCCGCGCTCGCCGCGGCCAAGGCCGAAGCCGTCATCGACCAGGTCGCCGCGGCCCACCCGGACGCCGTCGTGGTCGCCTGCGACTCGATGCTGAACATCGGCGGGCGGATGGTCGGCAAACCGGCCGATCCGGACATCGCGCGGCAGCGCTGGGCGGCGATGGCGGGGTCATCCGGTGAACTCCTCACCGGCCACGCGGTCGTCCGGCTCCAGGGCGGGACGCGCACGAAGGAGACCAGCGGCTGGGAGTCGACCACCGTCCGGTTCGGCACGCCGAGCCGGCACGAGATCGACGCCTACGTCGCCAGCGGCGAGCCGCTCAACGTGGCCGGCGGCTTCACGATCGACGGCCGGGGCGGCTGGTTCGTCGACGGGCTCGACGGCGGCCACACGAGCGTCATCGGGATCAGCCTGCCGCTGACGCGCCGGCTGCTGGCCGAGGTCGGCGTGAGTGTCGTGGATCTCTGGCAGCCTCCCGCATCCTGAGAAAGGCACCACACCATCGGGTGATCCGGAAGAGTCCTTGCTTGCCTGACGTTCTCGTTACCCGGCAGGACCAGAAACTTTCGAGCTCCGGAGTCGCCCCGTGTCTTTCGTACGGACATACACCAAACCGCGGGTGTTCGCGGCCGCGGTTCTCGGCTCGCTCGTCGTCGGCGCCGCCCTCGGTGTCGTCGCGCGGCAGACCGAGGCCGGCTGGCTGACCGATCTCCTCGACCAGATCGGCTCCATCTTCACCACGCTGCTGCAGATCGCGGTGATCCCGCTGGTCTTCACGGCGATCGTGGTCGGCATCAACAGCCTCCGCGGCCTCGGCGGCGGCCGCACCGCCGCGCGCCTGGGCGGCAAGACGGTGCTGTGGTTCGCGATCACGTCGTTCATCGCGTCGCTGATCGGCATCGCGGTCGGCCGGATCTTCAACCCGGGCGCCGGCGGCCTCGGCGGCGTCGAGGCGACGGCCAAGAACGCCGACAAGGCCGCGAAGAGCGTCGACCACTGGGGCTCGTGGGACGCCTTCGTCAACGGACTGCTGCCGGAGAACTTCGTGAAAGCGTTCTCCGACGGCGAGACGCTGCAGGTGCTGTTCCTCGCGCTGGTGATCGGCGCGGCCGCCTACAGCCTGGGGGACAAGGCGAAGCCGTTCGTCGACTTCACGACGAGCGTGTTCGAAATCATCCAGCGCTACCTCGGCTGGATCGTCCGGCTGGCCCCGATCGGCATCATCGGCCTGATCGGCGCGGCGGTCGCCAACTACGGCGACGCGCTGTTCCGGCCGCTGTTCTCCACCACGCTCGCGGTGTACGTCGGCTGCCTGCTCGTGCTGTTCGTCGTCTACCCGATCCTGCTGCAGTTCGTGGCCAAGGTCAGCCCGCTGAAGTTCTTCTCCAAGGCGGGCACGGCAATCCAGTTCGCGTTCGCTTCGCAGTCGTCGGCCGCGACCCTGCCGCTGACCCGCCAGTCCGCGGTCAACCTCGGCGTCCAGCCGGCGTACGCGGCCTTCGCGACCCCGCTCGGCAGCGCGACCAAGATGGACGGCTGCGCGGCGGTGTTCCCGGCGATCGCGGCGATCTTCGTGGCCAACCTGGCCGGGGTGTCGCTGAACTTCTGGCAGTACGTGGGCATCGTCGTGGTGGCCGTGGTCGGCGCGCTGGCGACGGCCGGCACCACGGGCTGGCTGACGGCGTTCACGCTGACGACGTCGTTCATCGGCCTCGACGCCAAGCAGGTCGCGCTGGGCCTGGCCCTGATCTACTCGGTCAACCCGATCATGGACATGATGCGCACGGCGACGAACGTGGCCGGCCAGATCGTGGTGCCGACGATCGTGGCCCGCAGCGAAGGCCTCCTCGACGACGAGGTCCTCAACGCCCCGACCGACCGCCCCGAGCACACCGACGACGGCTCCGCGGCTCGCCACACCGAACCCGCCCACGCCTGACGCAAAAGCGGCACTTTCACGTGAAAGTGCCGCCCTCTCAGGAGGGGCAGGTGCGGAGGTCGGCGCGGGTCAGGCGGATGTCCGGCCAGCCGCGCAGGTCGGACGGCGACGTCACCCGCCGCGTGCAGCCCACCGATCGGCCCGACAGGTCGTACACCTCGCCCAGCACCGGCGCCGACGTGCACTTCGGGGTGCCGGACGCGGAGTCCGGGCAGTCGTGGCGGACCACGATCACGTCGGGGCTGGCGTCGGCCGTGACGTCGTAGAGCGACAGCGTCCCGGCGTCCGCGTAGAACGGCTTGCCCGGGTCGCGCCACACTCCCCCGCTGCCGACCAGCAGCTCGCCGTACGCGGCCGTGCCGTCGTCGCCGACGTCGCCGCGGACCAGGCACGCCGGGGCCGGGCCGTCGATGCAGCGCAGGGAGTTCTGGTCCAGCCGCACGCCCAGCTGGGCGATCGAAAGCTCGAACACCGTGCCCGGTTCCGGGCCGACGCGCAGCCGCGCCGAACCGCCCGCCGCGTCGGCCAGCAGCACCACCGGCGTGCCCCCGACCGCGACCGCCGCGAGCTGGCGGCAGGGGTCTCCGCCGCAGGTCACCACCGGTGTCACCGGCGCGGCCGCGGGTTCGGCCGCGCCCAGTGGCGCCTCGGGCCGCGGCCGCAGCAGGAACACCGCGCCGATCGCGCCGACGGTCACCACCGCGGCCAGCACCGCGGTGAGCAGCGCCGACCGGGGCGTCCGCGCTGCCGTAGTCCGCATAAGACAGAGCGTAAGCCGCTTTGCGACGGCGTGTCGGAAGCGCCCCGGCACGATGTGGCGGGTTCAACCCGACGGGGTCACGCGTAGCGCACGGTATCCGTCTATGTTGTCCGGGTGACGAACCCGAACCTGCCGCCCGCCCTCTACCTGCCGACCGGCCCGGTCAGCGCCGAAACCGAAGGCGCGTCGATCGAACTGCGCCGCACGCCGGACGGCCGCACCGCGCTGGTCGCCTTCACCGCGCTCGACCGGCTGATCGACTGCTGCGGCGAGCACCAGCCCTGGGCCCTGGTGAACACCGAGCACCTGGCCAAGATCCACGCGGCGAACCCGTACGACGTGATCGTGCTCGACTCGCCCCTGCCCGAGGAGCTGCGCCACCACGTCTGAGCGTGGTTCACCTCTCACTCAAGAGACTCCCGACGTCATATCCGTAGACTTCCCTGATGCCGCGTGGGCGGTCAGCAATGCAGCTGTCGGACGCAGGAGGTGCGGGGTGGCCGAGCAGGTCGGCGAAACCACGGGTGGTCCGGTGACCAAGATCCTGGTCGCCAACCGTGGCGAAATCGCGGTACGCGTGATCAGAGCCGCCAAGGACGCCGGGCTGACCAGCGTCGCGGTGTACGCCGATCCGGACCGCGACGCACCACACGTCCGCCTGGCCGACGAAGCCTTCGCGCTCGGCGGCACCACGGCGGCCGAGAGCTACCTGAACATCGGAAAGATCCTGGACGCCGCCAAGCGCTCGGGCGCCGACTCGGTGCACCCGGGTTACGGCTTCCTCTCCGAAAACGCGGACTTCGCCCAGGCCGTCCTCGACGCCGGGCTGACCTGGATCGGGCCGAGCCCGCAGGCCATCCGCGACCTCGGCGACAAGGTCACCGCGCGCCACATCGCCATGCGCGCGGGCGCGCCGCTGGTGCCGGGCACGAAGGAACCGGCCAAGGACGCCGCCGAGATCGTCGCGTTCGCCGACGAGCACGGCCTGCCGGTGGCCATCAAGGCCGCGTTCGGCGGCGGTGGGCGCGGCCTGAAGGTGGCGCGCACCCGCGAAGAGATCCCCGAGCTGTTCGAGTCGGCCACCCGCGAAGCGGTCGCCGCGTTCGGCCGCGGCGAGTGCTTCGTCGAGCGCTACCTGGACAAGCCGCGGCACGTCGAGGCGCAGGTGCTGGCCGACATGCACGGCACCGCGATCGTCGTCGGCACCCGCGACTGCTCGCTGCAGCGCCGGCACCAGAAGCTCGTCGAGGAGGCGCCCGCGCCGTTCCTGAGCGACGAGCAGCGCAAGCGCATCCACGAGTCCGCGAAGGCGATCTGCAAGGAAGCCGGCTACTACGGCGCCGGCACGGTCGAGTACCTCGTCGCGACCGACGGCACGATCTCCTTCCTCGAGGTCAACACCCGCCTGCAGGTCGAGCACCCGGTGTCGGAGGAAACGACCGGGCTCGACCTCGTCCGTGAGATGTTCCGCATCGCGCGCGGCGAGAAGCTGCGGATCACCGAGGACCCCGAGCCGCGCGGCCACTCGATCGAGTTCCGCATCAACGGCGAGGACGCCGGCCGCGGCTTCCTGCCCGCGCCCGGCACGGTGACGAAGTTCGTCGCGCCGAGCGGTCCGGGCGTGCGCGTCGACTCCGGCGTCGAGTCCGGCAGCGTCATCGGCGGGCAGTTCGACTCCATGTTGGCCAAGCTGATCGTCACCGGCTCGGACCGGAACAACGCCCTGGAGCGCAGCCGCCGGGCGCTGGCCGAGATGGTCGTCGAAGGCATGGCGACCGTGCTGCCGTTCGACCGCGTGATCGTCGACGACCCCGCGTTCATCGGCGACGAGAACGGCTTCAGCGTGCACACCCGTTGGATCGAAACGGAATTCGACAACCGGATCGAGCCGTTCGTCGCGCCGGACGTCGAGGCTGCCGAGGAAGAGCCGCGCCAGAACGTCGTGGTCGAGGTCGGCGGGCGGCGCCTGGAAGTGTCGCTGCCGGGCGGGTTCGCGTTCGAAGGGGGCGGCGGCGGGGGCGGCACGGCCGTCAAGGCCAAGCCGCGCAAGCGCGCCGGCGGCACCAAGGCCGCGGTGAGCGGCGACGCCGTCACGGCGCCGATGCAGGGCACGATCGTGAAGGTGGCCGTCGAAGAGGGCCAGAGCGTCGAAGCCGGTGAGCTGATCGTCGTCCTCGAGGCGATGAAGATGGAGAACCCGGTCACCGCGCACAAAGCGGGCACCGTGACCGGTCTTTCGGTCGAGGTCGGCGCCGCCGTGACGCAGGGCACGCAGCTTCTCGAGATCAAGTAGCGCGGTTCGTTACAGATGTCGTGGTGGGCCGCCCCCGGGGCGGCCTACCATCGACTACGTGACCGAAGTCCCGTCTCCGCAGCTGCGGATCAGCGACCAGAACCGCGAGTCCGCGCTGTCCGCGCTCGGTGAGCACATGACCGCGGGGCGGATCGACATCGACGAATACGGCGAGCGCTCGGCCCGGATCACCGCGGCCAAGACGCGCGGCGAACTGGGTGAGATCTTCGCGGACCTGCCGGCGCCGCACCCGCAGTACGACGACGTGCCGAAGGCCGCCGTCGCGACCCCCGAGCCGGCGAACGACCCCGCACCGCGGCCGGCGGCCCCGGACGGCTGGTCGTCGTCGCAGCGGTTCGTGGCCGCGTTCGTGCCCCTGGTCTGGATCGCGGTGATCGCGCTGATCGCGTCCGGGGTGGTGGCCGGGACGCTGATTCTGCTGCCGATCGGGCTGAGCGTGTTCGGCCGCGCGATGTGGGGCCACGGGCACCACCACGACCGTCGCGACCGGCACCTGCGAGACCGGGAACGCCGTCGCGAACTGCGTGATTCCTACCGGCGCGAGCTGGGCCGCTGATCCGGGCGTGGGCGACATGCGGTTGAGCGACGCCGAACGCCAGGACGCCCTGGACGTCCTGGAAGAGCACGTCCGCACCGGGCGCCTCGACATCGACGAGTACGGCGCCCGGTCCGCGAAGGTCACCGCGGCCAAGCGGGTCAGCGAGCTCGTCCCGTTGTTCGAAGACCTCCCCTCGCCCCGCCCGAGCGCGTTGCTGAACGGCGTTTCGGCGCCTCGGGTCCCGGTGGCGTCGTCGGAGGACAACGCGCTGGTGCGCTTCCTGACCGCGGGCGCGGTGCCGATCGCGATCGTCCTGGCGATCGCGGTGCTGATCCTGTCCCGCGGCCGGCTGCTGATCATCTCGGTGGCGCTGCCACTGGTCGTGGCCATGATCGCGGGCGCCCGCCGCCGTCGCTGATTACTCCCTTTGCCGGGCAACCTGCTCCCGCGTTCCGACGTGGTGATCACGCAGGTCGGGGGAAAGGGAGACAACCATGAACAGGATGTGGACGCGGTCGGGGGCGCTCGCCACGGCGGCGCTCGCCGTCGCGGCGCTGGCGGCCGGGCCGGCACAGGCCGCGACCGGGCGGCTGGGCTGGCAGGCGACGCTGCTGCCGTTGCCCGCCGGCGCCGACCCGGCGGGGCACGGCTATCTGCACGCTTCGGACGGCCACGGCGAGTACACGGGGTCGTTCATCGTGGACGGCAAGCTGCAGGTGGTGAGCTGGCGCGGGGGCAAGCCGGTGCTGCGCGGCGCGCCGGCGGGTTTCGAGTGGGCGATGGCCGAAGGGGAGGACAGCGCGGGGCGGATCTACGGCGAGGCGCTCGACTACGACACCAACGACGACCGCACGTTCGTCCTCGACGACACGGGCTTCCACCTCCGCGACAACCCGCCCGGCTACCGGTCGTTCGAGATCCGCGCGGTGAACCGGCGGGGCGACGCGGCCGGCCTGGTCTTCACCGACGACCCGGCGGACAACGCGGCGGCGGTCTGGCCGGCGGGTGGCGGCGCGGCCACGGTGTTCCCGCTGCCGGCCGGCGCGGACAACGTGGTCGACATCGACGACGACGGCGCGATCCTGTTCAGCGGGTTCGCGCGCGACATCGTCTGGAAGAACGGCGTGAGCCGCCCGCTGGCGGACATCCCGGGCTTCTCGAACCCGCACGGTTCGGCGATCCGCAACGGCGTCGTGGTCGGGTTCGCCTCGAACGCCAACGCGTCCCAGGCGATCCGCTGGACAACGCCGGAGACGCCGGTCGCGCTGGCCGGCGGCGACTACGCGGGCGACCTGAACGTGGGCGGCTTGACGATCGGCCAGGCCCCGGTCCCGGGCTCGTTCCGCGGCAAGCCGACGGCGTGGCGCGGAACCACCCCGGCCGGCGACCTGAAGCAGCCGGGCACCTACCCGGGCTACCTGGCCAGCCACGTCACCGACGACGGCGTGTTCACCGGCTGGGCTTCGAACGGCGCGCTCGACGAGGGCGGCGTCCCGGTGATCTGGCGTTTCACCCCGTAAGAGGCGGTCGATGCCAGGCCGGGGGCGGCGCGCTCCCGGCCTGGCTAGGCTGGGTGGAGTGGAACCGGTGGAGATCAACGCGGGCACGTACTACCTGCGCCAGCTGCGCGCCGACCGGCACATCGACGACCGCCGGCTCCTGATGGAGGCGTTCGCGGACCCGACGCACCGCAAGTACGTGCTGAACTACCGGTTGCGCACGCTGGACGAGGCAACGGAGTACGTGGCGCTGCGAGCGGCCCAGTGGGCGGGCGACGAGCGCTGTTCGTGGGCGATCGCCGAGCCGACATCGGGCCGCTTGCTGGGCGAAGTGGGCCTACGCGAGCTGAACCTGGACGCGGCGTACGCGGAGGCGACGATCTGGATCCACCCGGCCGAGCGAGGCAAGGGAGTCGCGACAACGGCGTTGAACGCGGCGCTCAGGTTCGGCTTCGGGGGGTTGGGGCTGGCCGAGGTGAGCTACCGGTACGAGGAGAGCAACACGGCATCGGCGATCGTGGCCGAGCGGTGCGGGTTTACGCTGATCGGCCCGGAGCCGGAGCGAGCCGCGACGGGGGAACGCCTGATTCGTTGGCACCGGACTTCCTAAGGGTTCTCGGTCCCGGGCCGCTTGGCGCCGGAGGGTCCTGACCAGCCTCGTTCGCGGGTCGCAGGCACCCAACGTCCTGCGGATCCTCGGTCCCGGGCCACCGGCACCGGCACCGGCACCGGCACCGGAGATCCTGACCAGCCTCGGTGGCGGGCCGCTGGCACCCAACGTCTCGAGGCCCCTCGGTCCCGGTCCGGGCAGCACCGAACGTCCTGAATCGCCGCCATTCCCGCGGGGGCGCCCCCCGAGGCCAGTCTATCGGCGCCTCCGGACAGAAACCGGTCCGAAAGCGCCCCGCAGCGCCGGTTGTCCACAACCCGGCAGGGCTGTGGACAACCCTCAGCTCACCGGCTCCACGATGCCCGCCCGGGCCTCCGGAGCCGCCGACCGCAAGGCATCCGCCGCTTCGTCACTCGGCTGCGACTGCGACTCGCGCTCGGCCTCCACCCTTGCCTGGTACACCTCGATCTCGCGCTTCACCGTTTCGGGGGACCAGCCGAGGACCTCGCCGACCAGGGTGGCGACCTGCGCGGCGCAGTCCACGCCGCGGTGGGCGTACTCGATCGAGATGCGCGTCCGGCGGGCCAGGACGTCCTCCAGGTGCAGCGCCCCTTCGTGCGAAGCCGCGTACACCACCTCCACGCCCAGGTAGTCCGGGGCGTGCTCGATCGGCTTCAACAGCTCCGGGCGGCCCTCCGCCGAGGCCAGGACCTCGTGGACCAGCGAGCCGTAGCGGTCCAGGAGGTGCCTCACCCGGTAGGGGTGCAGCCCATGCTCCGCCGCCAGGTGGTCGGCCTGGTTGACCAGTGCGTGGTAGCCGTCCGCGCCCAGCAGGGGGACCTTGTCCGTGATCGAGGGCTGGGAGCGGCCCGGCAGGTCGACCGCCGCCGCGTCGACCGCGTCCGCCGCCATCACCCGGTAGGTCGTGTACTTGCCGCCCGCGATCGCCACCAGGCCCGGGGCCACGCGGGCCACCGCGTGCTCGCGCGAGAGCTTCGAAGTCTCTTCGCTCTCCCCCGCCAGCAACGGGCGAAGGCCCGCGTACACGCCTTCGATGTCGTCATGCGTCAGCGGCGTCGCGAGGACCGTGTTGACGTGCTCGAGGATGTAGTCGATGTCGTGCTTCGTCGCCGCCGGGTGGGCCAGGTCGAGTTCCCAGTCCGTGTCCGTCGTTCCCACGATCCAGTGATTGCGCCACGGGATCACGAACAGCACCGACTTCTCGGTGCGCAGGATCATCCCCGACTCCGACACGATCCGGTCGCGCGGGACGACGATGTGCACGCCCTTGCTCGCGCGCACCCGGAACCGGCCGCGGCCGCCGGACAGCCGCTGCAGCTCGTCGGTCCACACGCCGGTGCAGTTGATCACCGCGGCCGCCGAGATCTCCGTTTCGCGGCCGTCCTCGACGTCACGCACGCGCACGCCCGACACCCGGTCGGCTTCGCGCAGGAACCCGACGACCTGGGTCGAGGTCCGCACGACCGCGCCGTAGTGCGCCGCCGTCCGCGCCACCGTCATCGTGTGGCGGGCGTCGTCGGACTGCGCGTCGTAGTAGCGGATCCCGCCGATCAGCGCCGACCGCTTGAGCGCCGGCACCATCCGCAGCGCGCCCGCCCGGGTCAGGTGCTTCTGGCCGGGGACGCTGCGGGCGCCGCCCATCGTGTCGTACATCAGCAGACCCGCCGCGGTGTACGGCCGCTCCCACACGCGGTGCGTCAGCGGGTAGAGGAAGCTGACCGGCTTCACCAGGTGCGGCGCGATGGTCGTCAGCATCAGCTCACGCTCGCGCAGTGCTTCCCGGACCAGGCCGAACTCCAGCTGTTCCAGGTAGCGCAGGCCGCCGTGGAAGAGCTTGCTCGACCGGCTCGACGTCCCCGACGCGAGGTCGCGGGCTTCGACGAGGGCGACCCGCAGCCCGCGCGTCGCCGCGTCCAGGGCCGTGCCCGCGCCGACGACGCCACCGCCGATCACGACGAGGTCGAAGGTCTCGTTCCCGAGCCGTTGCCAGGTCTCTTCCCGCTTGGCCGGGCCCAGTCGAGCCGGGTTCGTCTCCGCTGCGTGCTGCGCCACGTGACATCCTCCTCGTGCTGGCGGGGGTTCCAGCATCGCACGACCCGGTGATCCTCCGCCCGTCCACGGATGACACTTGTGGCGTAACCCTCCGCGATCTTGACCGGGATCTTGACCGGGATCTTGAAAGAATTCGGCTCTCCGGTGCTTGGAAGTAGCTTCTACGCCCCGGTAACGTCGCGCGGACGTGGGTCGGCAACGGAGCCGTGGCACGCCGTGATCGACCCTGCGCAGAGTGTCCAGTGTGGAGGTGCAGCGGTGAGTGCTGGGGCAATAATCGTCTGGGAACTACTGGGAACGGCCGCCCTGATCCTGCTCGGCAACGGTGTGGTCGCGAACCACGTCCTCCGGAAGACCAACGGCAACAACGGCGGCATGCTGTTCATCAACTTCGGATGGGCGTTCGCCGTCTTCACCGGCGCCAGCATCGCCGCGCCCAGCGGTGCGCACCTCAACCCGGCGGTGACGCTGGGCCTCGCCATCGCCGACAAGACCCCGTGGGCCGACGTTCCCTTCTACTTCATCGGCCAGTTCGCCGGGGCCATCATCGGCGCCATGCTCTGCTGGGCCACCTACAAGCTGCAGTTCGACGACCACCCCGAGCCCGAGAACACCCTCGGCATCTTCTCCACCGGCCCGCAGATCCCGAACATCGCGTGGAACCTCGTCACCGAGGTCATCGGCACCTTCGTGCTGGTGGCCTGGATCCTGCTCAGCCCGACCTACGCCGCCAGTGACGGCGGGACGCCGAACTTCGGCAACTCCGCGCTGGGCTACGCGGGTGTCTCGTTCGTCGTCCTCGTGATCGGCACCTCCCTCGGCGGTCCGACGGGGTACGCCATCAACCCGGCGCGCGACCTCGGTCCCCGGATCGCGTACGCGTTCCTGATGCCGATCCGGAACAAGGGCAACGCCAACTGGGGCTACTCGTGGATCCCGGTCGTCGGCCCGCTCGCCGGTGGCGCCCTCGCCGCCCTCCTGTACCTCGTCGTCCACAACCTGACCTGATCGCCGTTCGACGCCAATTCCGGGAGCACACATGACTTCGTACGTAGCCGCGATCGACCAGGGCACCACCTCGACCCGATGCATGATCTTCAACCACGAGGGCCGCGTGGTCTCGGTCGACCAGCGTGAGCATGAGCAGATCTTCCCCCGCGCCGGCTGGGTCGAGCACAACGCCGAAGAGATCTGGGAGAACACGCGCCGGGTCGCCGCCGGTGCCCTCGCCAAGGCCGACCTGACCGCGAAGGACATCGCCGCGGTCGGCATCACCAACCAGCGCGAGACCGCGCTCGTCTGGGACAAGACGACCGGCAAGCCGGTGTACAACGCCATCGTCTGGCAGGACACCCGCACCGACAAGATCGTCACCGAGCTCGGCAACCTCGGCGGCGGCCAGGAGCGCTACCGCGACAAGGTCGGCCTCCCGCTCGCGACCTACTTCTCCGGACCCAAGATCAAGTGGATCCTGGACAACGTCGAGGGCGCGCGCGAGAAGGCCGAGGCCGGTGCCCTCGTCTTCGGCAACATGGACACCTGGGTGCTGTGGAACATGACCGGCGGGGCCGACGGCGGCGTGCACGTCACCGACCCGACCAACGCCTCCCGCACCATGCTGATGGACCTCGACACCCTGCAGTGGGACGCCGAGATCGCCGGCGAGATGGGCATCCCCCTTTCGATGCTGCCGGAGATCCGCTCCTCGTCCGAGGAGTACGGCAAGGTTCGCGAGAAGGGCGCGCTGGCCGGCGTCCCGATCGCGGGCATCCTGGGCGACCAGCAGGCTGCGACGTTCGGCCAGGCGTGCCTTTCGCCCGGCGAAGCCAAGAACACCTACGGCACCGGCAACTTCATGCTGCTCAACACCGGCACCGAAAAGGTGATGTCGCAGAACGGGCTGCTCACCACGGTCTGCTACAAGATCGGCTCGAACGACACGGTCTACGCGCTGGAAGGCTCCATCGCCGTCACCGGTTCACTGGTGCAGTGGCTGCGCGACAACCTCGGCATGATCGCGACCGCGGCCGAGATCGAGGAGCACGCGCGCAGCGTCGAGGACAACGGCGGCGCGTACTTCGTCCCGGCGTTCTCGGGTCTGTTCGCTCCTTACTGGCGATCCGACGCTCGCGGCGCGATCGTCGGGCTCACCCGGTTCGTCAACAAGGGCCACCTCGCCCGCGCGGTGCTGGAGGCGACCGCCTTCCAGTCGCGCGAGGTCATCGACGCGATGAACGCCGACTCCGGAGTCCCGCTGAAGTCGCTCAAGGTCGACGGCGGCATGGTCGTCAACGAGCTGCTCATGCAGTTCCAAGCCGACATCCTCGGCGTGCCGGTGATCCGCCCGGTGGTCAACGAGACCACCGCGCTGGGTGCCGCGTACGCCGCCGGCCTCGCCGTCGGGTTCTGGAAGTCCGAGGACGACATCCGCACCAACTGGGCCCAGGACAAGCAGTGGGACCCGTCGATGGACGACGCCCGCCGCGAGCGCGAGTACCGCAACTGGAAGAAGGCCGTCACGAAGACCTTCGACTGGGTCTCCGAAGAGGACTGACCGGCGAGGGCCGGGGGCGCCCGACGGCGTCTCCGGCCCGCCCGCTCACCCTTCCCAGCCCTCCGGCTCGCCGGACTGTTCGTTGGGTGCGATCACCAGGAACGGCACGCCCTGGTCGTCGGTGACCCGCACCTGCC
Source organism: Amycolatopsis sp. CA-128772 (assembly GCF_002904295.1). Classification (GTDB taxonomy): domain Bacteria; phylum Actinomycetota; class Actinomycetes; order Mycobacteriales; family Pseudonocardiaceae; genus Amycolatopsis. Next base: position 100,650 of record NZ_PPHG01000077.1, on the reverse strand, counting down.
GCCCGTACGGCGAGTCGAACGCCTTCCCCTGCACCGTGCCGCCGAGCTCGGTCACCTTGGCCGCGGCCGCGTCGGCGTCCGGCACCCAGAAGTAGGCCAGCCAGTGCGACGGCACCTCGGCCGGCACCGAGTCGGGCAGCCCGCCGAGGCCGCCGACCGGCCGCCCGTCGATGAGCAGCACCGTGTACGTGAACTGGTCACTCGAGATGTCCTGGAAGCCGTAGCCGAAGACCTCTTCGTAGAACGGCTTCGCCGCCGCGAAGTCGCGGCTCATGCACTCGTTCCAGGCCGGCGTGCCCGGCGCCGCGGTGACCTGCGTGCCGAGGTGGTGGCCCGCCTCCCAGAGGCCGAAGACCGCGCCCGCCGGATCGGCCACGACGGCCATCCGGCCCTCCTTCATCACCTCCATCACCGGCATCACGACCTGCCCGCCGGCCTCGGTGATCGCGGTGACCGTCCGGTCCACATCGGATACCGCGAGGTAGGTCGTCCACACCGGCGGGATGTCCTGGCCCGGTGGGGTCTGGCCGATCCCGGCGACCGGGCGGCCGCGCAGCTCCGCCATGCCGTAGAAGCCGGTTTCCTCGCCGCCCCGCTGCACGTCCCAGCCGAACAGGGCGCTGTAGAAGGCGATCGCCTTCGCCTGGTCGGGCACCATCAGGTCCACCCAGCTGGGCGTGCCGTCGGGCCATCTTTCTTCCCGGAACACCATTTCGACTCCCCTACCCTCGTCGGCGCCGCCGGTTGATGACGACCGGCACAGTCTGGCACCGGGCACCGACAAAAACCGAAAATCAGGCCTGGACCAGGCGGGCGTAGACGACGATGTTGTCGACGTAGTTGTGCGCGCTCCGGTCGAACACGCCGCCGCAGGTGATCAGCCGCAGCTCGGGACCGGCCGTGTCGTCGTACACGCCTTCGGCCTCGAAGTCCTTCTTCGGCACCTGGTGCACCTTCGTCACCTCGAACACCGCCGTGGTCCCGTCCTTGCGGGCGATCGAGACGCGGTCACCGGCGGCGAGTTCCTTGAGCCGGAAGAAAATCCCCTTCTGGTGGTTGCCGTCGACGTGCCCGAGGACGACCGCCGGGCCGACCTCGCCCGGCGTCGGCGCGTAGGTGTACCAGCCGGCCTGCAGCGGTGTGGTCACCGGCGGCACCTGCACGGTGTTGTCCGGGTTGAGCCCGAGCGGGACCAGCGACGAACGGGCGCCGATCTTCGGGATGTCGAGCGAAACGGGCTCGGACCTGGGCAGGGCCTCGACGGCGTCCCGGCTTTCGCTCCGCGGCTGCGGGGCCACCGCGACCGGCTGGGCGGGCGGCGGTTGCGCGGACGACGGCTCCGGGCCGCCGCCGAGCGTCAGGGCCAGCACCGCCAATGCCGCCGGCAACGCGATGGCCAGGGTGATCAGCACACCCCGTCTGGTCGTGATCCTCGTCGTCATAGTCTCCCCCGTGACCGGCGCCTGGAATTCACACGTCCGGGTGGACCGTTTGGTTGCATCCCGACGGTACCTCCGCGGCGGTCAGCGGCGCAGGGCCCGGCGGGCCAGCACGAGCCCGCCGCTCCCGACGGCGAGCGCACCCATGGCGGCCGCGGCCGCGAGCGGCCCGTGCCCGGCCGGGCCACCGCCGGTCTGCGGCGCCCCCGACGGCACCTTCGCCACCTGAGGACGTTCACCCAGGACGGTGAACTTCGTGCTCAGTTCCGCACCGCCGCAGGAGAACGACACCCGGTAGACGCCGGGTTTCGCGGGCTGCACGGCCGCCGACGCGGCGGCGGCGGGCGCCTTGGCCGGGTCGCTCTGCGGGCCGACGCGCCGCAGCGCGCCGATCTTGAGGACCGGGGACACCAGGTCGCTCGTGCTCGCGGCTTCGCAGCCGAGCCGGATCTCCACCTTCGCGCCCGGCCGGGCCGCGGTCGGCATGACGCGGAGATAGGCCTTCGGGTTCGCCGCGTGCTGGGCCGGCGTGCCGGCGAAGGCCGCCGGAGCCGAAAGCAGCAATCCACCCGAAACGGCGGCCACGGCCAGGAGTTTTTTCGTTTCCATCGGTTTCCCTCCCCCGGGAGCTTTTGCTCACGAAGACGCTCTACCTGCGGCGGAGGTTGCTCCCGGGCAAGAAAAAACCACCCCGGAGCGTGGCCCCGAGGTGGTTTCCCGCGATTTCCGAAATCAGCCGGCCATGCTGCCGTCGCCCGCTTTCGCGGCTCCCGACGGCACCTTCGAGACCTGGGAGGCGGGCACCGAGAACTGCGCGCTGTAGGTCTGGCTGCCGCAGGTCACCGTCAGCGGGTACGTGCCCGCCGCGGTGCCGGGCTTCAGCTCGACGTCGGCGCTGATGTTCGCGTCCGCGCCCATGAACGGGCCGGGGGTGTAGTTGGAGAAGGTCAGCACGGGCGAGGCGAACTTCGGCGACGCACCTTCGCACTTCGCCAGCGCGACGTTCGGCGCGTCGCGGACGTACTTGTTCACCAGCGTCTGGTTGACCGCGGTGTTGACGTTGAGCTGGACCATGCCGGCGGCCGGGGCCGGCGCGGCGGCGGTGCTGGTGCCGGTGTTCTGCGCCATCGCCGGTCCCGCCAGCGCCGTCGCCCCGATCACCGCTGCCGCAACGAAAAACACCGTCTTGCGCACCTTCACACCCTTCGCGTCCTTCAGCCTTACAACCGACAAGACGCGACGGGGCGCGACGGGTTGCCTACGGAATCAGTCGAGATCGTCGTGGCGCATGAGCTGGCGCCCGGCCTCGGTGATCGAGCCCGAGAGCGACGGGTACACCGAAAATGTCAGTGCCAGGTGGTCCACTGTGAGCTGGTTCTGGACGGCGAGCGCGATGGGAAGGATGAGCTCGCTCGCCTGCGGCGCCACGACGACGCCACCGACGACCACGCCGGTGGCGGGGCGGCAGAACAGCTTCACGAAGCCTCGGCGGAGGCCCTCCATCTTCGCGCGCGCGTTGGTGGCCAGGGGCAGCATGATGGTGCGCGCGGGCACCTCGCCGGAGTCGATCGCCTGCTGGCTGATGCCGACGGTGGCGATCTCCGGGTGGGTGAACACATTGGCGGCGACGGTCTTGAGCTTGATCGGCGCGACGCCCTCGCCCAGCGCGTGCCACATCGCGATGCGGCCCTGCATGCTCGCCACCGAGGCCAGCATGAGCACGCCGGTGCAGTCGCCGGCGGCGTAGATCCCGGGAACGGAGGTGCGCGAAACGCGGTCGACGGTGATGAACCCGCCGGGACCGACCTCGATGCCGACCTTGTCGAGGCCGATGTCCTTCGTGTTGGGCACCGACCCGACGGTCATCAGCGCGTGGCTGGCTTCGATCACGCGGCCGTCGGCGAGCTGGATCCGGACGCCCTTTTCGGTGCGCTCGACGCGGTCGGCGCGCGCGTGCTTGGCGACGGTCGTCCCGCGCTGGGAGAAGACCTCTTCGAGCACCGCGGCGGCGTCGGCGTCTTCGTGCGGGAGGACGCGGTCACGGCTGGAGACGACGGTGACCTTGACGCCCATCTCGGTGTAGGCGGAGGCGAACTCGGCGCCGGTGACGCCCGAGCCGATCACGGCGAGGTGCTCGGGGAGCTCCTGGAGCTCGTAGAGCTGGCGCCAGTCGAGGATGCGCTCGCCGTCGGGCACGGCGCCGGGCAGCACGCGCGGGGTGGCGCCGGTGGCGATGAGGACGACGTCGGCGGGCAGCTTCTCGGTGCCGTCCTTCGTCGTGACGGCGACCTTGTGCGTCGCCAGGCCGGGCTCTTCGTCGCAGAAGCGGGCCTCGCCGGCGATGACGCGGACGCCTTCGCGCTGGACGCGGGCGCGGATGTCGGCGGACTGGGCGAGGGCGAGGCCCTTCACCCGGCCGTGGACGGTCGGGAGGTCGATGCTGGTGTCGGCCATGTCGGTGTTGATGCCGAGTTCGCCGAGGTCGTGCATCTTGGCCAGGGCGCCCGAGCTGGCGATGAAGGTCTTCGAGGGGACGCAGTCGTAGAGGACGCAGGCCCCGCCCAGGCCGTCCCGTTCGACGATCGTGACGTCGGCGCCGTGCTGGGCCGCGACGAGCGCGGCTTCGTAGCCGGCCGGGCCCCCGCCCATGATCACGATCCTGGTCACCTGGGTCCTCCTAAGGCAGTCCGTGCGGTGCTCTCACCGTACGCGGCGAAGGTGACCGGACACTGAAGTGGGCGAACACGGCGAGTGCGTCCACTCGGGTGAGGGAGGTATCGCTACGCTGTCGGCGTGCCGTTGTATGCCGCGTACGGATCGAACATGGAGCCCGCCCAGATGCTGGAGCGCGCGCCGCACTCGCCGATGGCCGGCACCGGCTGGCTGGAGGGGTGGCGCCTGACCTTCGGCGGCGAGGACCTCGGCTGGGAAGGTGCCCTGGCCACGATCGTCGAAGACCCGGGATCACGGGTGTTCGTCGTCCTCTACGACGTGACCCCGCTGGACGAGACCGGGCTGGACCGCTGGGAAGGCGGCGAGCTGGGGATCCACTCGAAGATCAGGCTGCGCGTCCAGACGATGGACGGCTCGGTCCTGGCCTGGCTGTACGTCCTGGACGCCTACGAGGGCGGCCTGCCATCAGCCCGCTACCTGGGCGTCCTGGCGGACGCCGCCGAGGCGGCCGGCGCCCCAGCCGACTACGTCGGCGACCTGAGAACCCGCCCCTGCTCCGGCATAACCGGCTGACGAGTCCCGGCTCCGATCACGCGAGTTCCGTCTCCAATCACGCGGATGACGGCTCCGATCACGCGAGTTACGCCGCTCGTCGGCCGAACTGCGCCTGCAACTCGGCGAGCACCCGGCTCGGGTCACGGAGATCCGCCGCCGTCGCGCGGATGGTGACCCACCCACGGCCGGCCAACCGGTGGTCGCGCTCGGCGTCTTGCTCGCGTCGCTCCTCATGAGCTGCGAAGCCGTCGTATTCCAACGCGATGCGCACTTCCGGCCAGGCCATGTCGAGTACGTACAGCCGCCGGCCATCGATGGCGGTGATCTCGTACTGCGCCTCCGGAACGGGCAACCCGGCCTCGACCACGATCAGCCGGAGGACGCTTTCGGGCGGCGATTCGGCCTTGCCGGTGGCGAGAGCCAGGAGCATCTGCGCCCTGTGGATACCTCGCTTGCTCCGACGGTCCAGGATCCGGTCACGGACGTTCTCCCGAAGCTTCTGACAGTGGTCGGCGGCCAGACCGCGCATGGCTTCGTCCAGCGCGGCGAACGCTGTTCGCTTGTCGCCGTCGCAGAGGAAATCCGCGAGGGCGAGATCGAGCGAGAAGACCGCCAACCCGTCGATTTCGATCACATCGGACTCGGTGAATTCGGCTCGATGGATGACCAAGCCCGCCCTCGACTCCACCCGCCTGGCATACGGCACGGTGAGGTGCACTGTGGGCTCATCGGCAGCCGATATCCCATGCAGCGCAAGCGAAGTAGCTCCAGACAGCGCTGCCGGTGGACCCACCGCGATGAGCGCGGCCTGAGCGCGAGTCCCGAGGTTCAGCGCATCTGCGGCGTGGATGACCACGCCACGCCATGGCTGCGCGAGCACGCCGGTCGCCAGCCCTTCGAGCACTGCTCGCCGCCCCAGAACTGCATCAGCTTCGCGACGCGAGACGGCTCCGTGTCGTCCTCCCCAATTGATCACATCATCGAGGATGAGGCCCGCCGACGATCAACGGAAGGGCCTCATCCTCGACCTGTGGATAACTCGCCACACCTGTGGATAACTTGTGTGCGTAACTCCGAACTCGCGTGATTGGAGACGGGACTCGCGTGATTGGAGACGGGACTCGTTAGGCGAGGGAGGTTAGGGCGGTGTGGACGAGGGTTCGGACTCCGCAGAGGAGGGAACGCTCGTCGAGGATGAACGTCGGGCGGTGGATGTCCGACTGCGGGGCCGGGGGGCCGGACCAGACGCCCAGGCGGGCGAAGGCTCCCTGGACGTGCTCCAGGTACCAGCCGAAGTCCTCGCCGCCGGATGACTGCTCCGTCGGCGCCACCGCGCCCTCGCCGAGGGCGGCCTCGACGCCGGCGCGCATCAGGGCCGTCGACTCCGGGTCCGAGACCACCGGCGGGACGCCGCGGCGGTAGTCCAGCTGGAAGCCGACGCCCGTCGGGGCCAGGAGGGACTCGACCGAAGACGCGACCAGCGGCTCCAGGGCCGTCCACACCTCGTGGTCCGCCGTGCGCAGCGTGCCGCGCAGGACGCCGTCCTGCGGGACCGCGTTGGCCGCCTGGCCTGCGTGGACCGCTCCCCAGACCAGGACCGTCCCGGAACGGGGGTCGACGCGCCGCGAGAGCAGCGCCGGCAGCGAGGTGATCACCGTGCCCAGTGCGTGGACCAGGTCCGCCGTCAGGTGCGGGCGGGACGTGTGGCCGCCCGGGGACGTCAGGCGCAGCTCGATCAGGTCCGCCGCCGACGTCAGGGCGCCGACGCGCATGCCGACCGATCCCACCTCGAGACGCGGGTCGACGTGCAGGCCGTAGATCCGGTCGACGCCGTCCAGCGCGCCCGCCGCGATCATGTCCAGGGCTCCGCCCGGCATGACCTCCTCGGCCGCCTGGAAGATCAGCCGGACGCGGCCCGGCAGCTCCGGCGCGCCGGCCAGGGCGCGGGCGGCGCCCAGCAGGATCGCCGTGTGGGCGTCGTGGCCGCACATGTGCGCCGCGCCCTCGGCCGTCGACGCGAACGGCAGGCCCGTCGCCTCCGTCAGCGGCAACGCGTCCATGTCCGCGCGCAGCGCCACGCACCGCTCGCCGCGGCCGATGTCGCACACCACGCCCGTGCCGCCCGGCAGCACCCACGGCTTGAGCCCGACCGTCCGCAGCAGCGTGACGACCAGTTCCGTGGTCGCGAACTCGTGCCGCGACAGCTCCGGGTGCGCGTGGATGTGCCGCCGCCAGGCGAGCACGTCGGTCGCGTTGGCGCGCAGCCAGTCGTCCAGCCAGAACGGGCCGCGGCCCGCACCAAGGTCCTCCACGGGAGCCATGCTTACGCCGGCTGCGGAAATCAGCGCTTCGGACCCCTCCATGGGGTTGACGATGCGCCCGTGGGGGTCGCCTGGAACGTCCGGTCGTGAGTCCAACACCGTCACGCCGCACCTCCTCCCGCAACACGGGTAACCCGGGCAGCGGCTGGGGTCACGCAACGTGCCGATCGATCTGTCGTACGCATTTGCAGACGATCGTGCACCATGCAGGCGGCAACGCGCGCCTCGAAAACGGCCGTCCTAGATGGCCGGTACCGGATCTGCGTTGAACGGTGTGCAGTACTTCGGCACACCCGAACGCATCAGGACCCCTTGGCCCGCTTCGAACGGATCTTGCGCCCCCAGATCACGATGCCGAGCAGTACGACCGCGATCAGGCCCGCGACCAGCTTGTTCCTGGTCTTTTCGGTGTTCGCCTTGTCCGTCTGGGCCGGGTCGAGGACCGGCCCCGGTGGCTGGGTCTGCGCCGGGAAAAGCACCGGAGCAGCCACACTCACCGTGACCGCAGCCGGACGCACCGGTCCGGCGAGCGCCGACGCCGGCGACGCGGTGAACAGCACCGCGCCGAGCACCCCGGCCAGGACCAGACCCCGCAGTTTCCCCATGTCATCCTTTCGCCACGACCAGGCATTCTGCCCACGGACCGCCCGCACGTCAGCCACCGAACGCGTCGAGGATCCGCTGTGCACCGAGGGTAGCCGTCAGTTCACCGTCCCGCACCGCCCGTTCGACGTCCGGAACGACCGTTCGCACGTCCGGATGCGCCGCCAGCCGACCGAGCAGCTGCTCGCGCACCATCGCCCACGTCCAGTCGACCTGCTGCTGCCGGCGCCGGGCGTCGAGCTCGCCGGACGCCGTCAGCGTCTCGCGGTGCTGTTCGATCGCGCCCCAGACCTCGTCGAGGCGCAGGTTGTGCAGGCCGCTGCAGGTCAGCACCGGCGGCGTCCAGGACGCTTCGGGCCCGTAGATCATCCGCAGCGCGCCCGCCAGCTCCCGCGCCGCCCGCCGCGCGTCCCGCTCGTGGTCGCCGTCGGCCTTGTTGACCGCGATGACGTCGGCGAGTTCCAGCACGCCCTTCTTGATGCCCTGGAGCTGGTCACCGGTGCGGGCGAGGGTCAAAAAGAGGAAGCAGTCGACCATGTTCGCGACGGTCACTTCGGACTGTCCGACCCCGACGGTCTCGACCAGCACGACGTCGTAGCCGGCCGCCTCCATCAGCACGATCGTCTCGCGGGTGGCCCGCGCGACGCCGCCGAGCGTGCCGGACGTCGGCGACGGCCGGATGAACGCCCGCTCGTCGACCGCCAGCCGCGCCATCCGGGTCTTGTCGCCGAGGATCGACCCGCCCGTGCGCGTGGACGACGGGTCGACCGCCAGCACGGCGACGCGGTGCCCGGCCGCGGTCAGGTCGGTGCCCAGCTGGTCGACGAATGTCGACTTGCCGACACCGGGGACGCCGGTGATGCCGACCCGCTGCGCCCCGCCGGCGCGCGGCAGCAGCTCGACGAGCAGCTCCTGCGCCAGCGCCCGGTGGTCGTCCCGCTGCGACTCGACCAGCGTGATCGCCTTCGACAGCGTCCCGCGGTCCCCCGCGAGCACCCCCTTGGCGTAGGCGGTGACGTCGATCTTCCGCGGCAAGGGTCAGGACTCCTGCACCGACAGCTGGCCGAGCAGGTCGATGGCTGCGTCCGCGAGCACCGTGCCGGGGCCGAAGATCGCCGCCGCACCGGCCTCGCGCAGCGCCGGGTAGTCCTGCGGCGGGATGACGCCGCCGACGACCACCATGATGTCCTCGCGGCCCAGCTCGGCGAGCTCGTGGCGCAGCGCGGGCACCAGCGAGAGGTGGCCGGCGGCCAGCGACGAGACGCCGACGACGTGCACGTCCGCCTCGATCGCCTGCCGGGCCACCTCGGCCGGGGTGGAGAACAGCGGGCCGACGTCGACGTCGAAGCCGAGGTCGGCGAAACCGGTGGCGATCACCTTCTGGCCGCGGTCGTGGCCGTCCTGGCCCATCTTCGCGACGAGGATCCGGGGCCGCCGGCCCTCCTCCGCGGCGAACTCGTCGACCAGCTGCCGGGCCTTTTCGACGTTCTGCGTCTTCCCCACCTCCTCGCGGTACACCCCCGAGATGGTCCGGATCTGGCCGGAGTGCCGGCCCCAGATCTTCTCCAGCGCGTCGGAGATCTCGCCGACGGTCGCCTTCGCGCGGGCCGCGTCGATGGCCAGTTCCAGGAGGTTGCCGCCGTTGCCGGCGCCCTCGGTGAGCCGCCGCAGCGCGTCTTCCGTCGCCGCGGAGTCGCGTTCGGACCGCAGCCGCCGCAGCTTCTCCAGCTGCTGGGCGCGGACGCCGGCGTTGTCGACCTTGAGGACTTCGATGTCCTCATCGCCGGTGACCTGGTACTTGTTGACGCCGATCACCGGCTGCCGTCCGGAGTCGATGCGTGCCTGGGTGCGCGCGGCGGCCTCCTCGATGCGCAGCTTGGGGATGCCCGCGTCGATCGCCTTGGCCATGCCGCCGGCCTGCTCGACCTCGCTGATGTGGCCCCACGCCTTGCGCGCCAGGTCATAAGTCAGCTTCTCGACGAAAGCAGACCCACCCCACGGGTCGATCACGCGCGTGGTGCCGGACTCCTGCTGCAGCAGCAGCTGCGTGTTGCGGGCGATCCGCGCGGAGAAGTCCGTCGGCAGCGCCAGTGCCTCGTCGAGGGCGTTCGTGTGCAGCGACTGCGTGTGCCCCTGGGTCGCGGCCATCGCCTCGACGCAGGTGCGGACGACGTTGTTGTAGACGTCCTGCGCGGTCAGCGACCAGCCCGACGTCTGGGAGTGCGTCCGCAGCGACAGCGATTTCGCGTTGGCGGGGTCGAAACCCTTGACCAGCTTCGCCCACAGCAGCCGCGCCGCGCGCAGCTTCGCGACCTCCATGAAGAAGTTCATGCCGATCGCCCAGAAGAAGGACAGCCGCGGCGCGAACTTGTCGACGCTGAGCCCGGCGGCCACCCCCGATCGGATGTACTCGACGCCGTCGGCGAGCGTGTACGCCAGCTCGAGGTCGGCCGTCGCGCCGGCTTCCTGCATGTGGTAGCCGGAGATGGAGATCGAGTTGTACTTCGGCATGTGCTGCGAAGTGAAGGAGAAGATGTCGGAGATGATCCGCATCGACGGCTGCGGCGGGTAGATGTAGGTGTTGCGGACCATGAACTCCTTGAGGATGTCGTTCTGGATCGTCCCCGCGAGCTGCTCCGGCTTCACCCCCTGCTCCTCGGCCGCGACGACGTACAGCGCGAGCACCGGCAGCACCGCGCCGTTCATCGTCATCGACACCGACATCTTGTCGAGGGGAATCCCGTCGAAGAGCTGGCGCATGTCGTAGATCGAGTCGATCGCCACCCCGGCCATGCCGACGTCGCCGGACACGCGCGGGTGGTCGGAGTCGTAGCCGCGGTGGGTGGCCAGGTCGAAGGCGACCGAAAGCCCTTTCTGCCCGGCGGCGAGGTTGCGCCGGTAGAAGGCGTTGGACTCCTCGGCGGTGGAGAACCCGGCGTACTGGCGGATGGTCCACGGCTGGTTGACGTACATCGTCGGGTACGGCCCGCGAAGGAAGGGCGCGACGCCGGGGTACGTGCCGAGGAAGTCCACATCGGACAGGTCGGCGGCCGTGTACACCGGCTTGACGCCGATGCCCTCGGGCGTCTCCCAGGCCAGGGCGTCCGGCCCCTTGCCGGTGGCCTCCTGGACCGCCTTCGCCCAGGTGTCGCGGTCGCCCGGCGACGGCGTGCCGAGGTCGAGACCGGCGAAGTTCGGGATGCTCATCGCGTGACTCCCAGCTTGGCGTGCAGGCCGTTGAGGACGTCGAGGGCGTCGCAGCCGGCGAAGACGTTGCCGTCCACGCCGTCGTAGGTGCCCTTGCCCGCCAGTAGTACGTGGTCGGCGCCGAGGGCCTTGGCGACGTCGGCCGCCTGGGCCTCGTAGGCGTCGTCGGTGCCGCAGAGGCAGGCGATCTTCGCGCCGGACGCGCGGAACGCGGCGGGCAGGTCGTCGGTCGCGCCCGGGTTGACGGCTTCGATCCCGCCCGCCTGGAACAGGTTGGCGGCGAATCCGGCGCGCGCGGTGTGCGCGGCGACCGGGCCGAGCGTCGCGAGGAAGATCTTCGGCCGCGAGCCGTGCGAAGCGAGGTACGCGTCCGAAGCGTCCCGCAGCGCTTCGAATCCTTCGGCGTACCGGTGCCGCGGCAGCCCACCGTCCACAGTGGCCTCGGCGGGCACCCTGACCACCGGTTTCTCGGCCAAGTTCGGGAACTCGCTGACGCCGGTGAGCGGGTCACGCCGCGTCGCGATCCGCGAAGAGCGCTTCTCCCAGGTCGCCGCCAGCCGCTCACCCAAAGCGCCGGACGCGAGCTCCGCGACCAGGCCGCCCGCGCCTTCGATGGCGGTGAACTCGGCCCAGGCCGCGTGCGCGAGGTCGTCGGTGAGCTTCTCGACGTACCAGGAGCCACCCGCCGGGTCGGCCACACCGGCCAGCTTGGACTCCTCCAGCAGCACCGCGTGGGTGTTGCGGGCGATCCGCGCGGAGAAGGCGTCGGGACGGCCGATTGCCGCGTCGAACGGCAGCACGGTGACGGCGTCCGCGCCGCCGACGCCCGCGCCGAAGCAGGCGACGGTCGTGCGCAGCATGTTCACCCACGGGTCGCGCCGGGTCAGCATGGCCGGCGAGGTCACGGCGTGCTGGCGCATCGGCGAGGTGAACCCGCAGACCTCGGCGACGCGCGCCCACAGCCGGCGGGCCGCGCGCAGCTTCGCGATGGTGGAGAACTGGTCGGCCGTCGCGGCCAGCCGGAACTCCAGCTGCCCGGCGGCGGCCTCGACGTCCAGCCCGGCGTCCGTCAGCGCACGCAGGTAGGTGACGCCGGCGGCGACCAGCGCGCCCAGCTCCTGCGCGTCCGAACCGCCGGCTTCGTGGAACGGGAGGCCGTCGGCGACGATCGTCCGCACTTTCGGGTACTTACCGGCGACACGCGCGGCGAGCGCGGCCGCCGGTTCGAGGGCCACGGCGGAACCGGAGCGGGCGGCCAGCCCGATCGGGTCGGCGCCCAGCACGGCGGTGGCTTCGCTCGCCGGGATCTCGCGCTCGTCGAACAGCGCCAGCAGCTCCGAAGCGGCCGCTTCATACGAGGGGCCCGCGTCCAGCACGACGGGCGCCAGGTCGAGGTAGACCTCGTTCAGCGCGTCGGCCAGCTCCGACGGCGGCACCGTGAGCCAGATCGACGTCACGCCGCCTTCGAGGTCGGCGAGGATCGCCTTGTTGACCTCTCGCGCGTCCGAGCCGGTGAAGCGGGCCCGGACGTCCCAGCCGGTGCCGACCTGGCCTTCCGGCCGGGACCCGCGCACGTACGGCGGCAGGCCCGGGAAGCCGATGTCGCCGGGGACGTCCTCGGCCGTGTACAGCGGCTGGATCTCGATCCCGTCGTAGGTCCGCGTGACGAGCTTGCTCTCCGGGGCGCCCGCGAAGTCCTCCGGCAGCTTCCCGCTCTTGCGCAGCACGCCCGCGACCAGCTCTTGCCACTGCTCGCGCGTCGCCTGGGGGAACTCGGCCGCGAGGTCGAGTTCGGAGATCGGCACTGACTCCGGACCGGCCACATCAGTCATAACCAGTGATGGTAGAGGCACTCGCCGCGTCCGACCTGTGAGTCTGGTCGCGCTAGGGGCCGGGCCACGCCGGGTTAGGGGCCAGCCTGCAGAGACTGCCGGTCCCGTACGCCACAATTGGCGGGTGCCCCCCTCCAGCGAAGAGACACGAGTGGTCGCCGGTCGCTACCGGCTGCGTTCGGTGCTCGGCTCCGGGTCGATGGGCACCGTCTGGTCGGCCTACGACGAGTTCCTGCACCGGCAGGTGGCCGTCAAGGAGATGAAGGTGCCGCCGGGCATCCCGGCGTCGCAGGCGGACGAGCTGCGGGAGCGGACGCTGCGCGAGGCGCGCGCGATCGCCGTGCTGTCCCACCCCAACGTGATCATCCTGCACGACGTCGCCCGCGAGGACGACCAGCCCTTCGTGGTGATGGAGCTGCTGCCCTCGCGCAGCCTGGCGCACATCCTGCGCGACCACGGGCCGCTGACCGTCGGGCAGGCCGCCGCGGTCGGCATCGCCGTGGCGTCCGCGCTGGAGGCCGCGCACGCCGCCGGCATCACCCACCGCGACGTCAAGCCGGGCAACGTCCTGGTGGCCAGCGACGGCCGGATCAAACTGACCGACTTCGGGATCGCGCGCAACGTCTCCGAGGCGACCATGACCCGCACCGGGATCATGCTCGGCTCCCCCGCCTACATCGCGCCGGAGGTGGCCTCCGGCGGCGCCGTCACGCCGGCCGCGGACCTCTGGGGCCTCGGCGCGACGCTGTTCGCCGCGGTCGAGGGCGCCCCGCCGTACGACGCCGACGGCGACCCGCTGGAGACGGTCGGCAAGGTCGTCAACGGGAAGGTGCCCAAGCCGAAGGCCGGCCCGCTCGCCGACGTCATCGGCGCGCTGATGACGAAGGAGCCGGGCCGCCGGATCACCCTGCGGGAGGTCCGGCACCGGCTGTACCCGCTGCAGACGAAGACGCCGCTCGACCTGTTCGGGCCCGAGCTGTTCCACACCCCGGACGGCAAGAAGACGTCCGCGCAGCCGGACGCGACCGACACGCAGGTGATCAAGACCGTCCTGCCCGACAAGGCCAAGGACAAGGCGGAGAAGAAGGCCGAGGGGTCGAGCAGCGAGCTCGCCGCCGATCCCGGCCCGCTGCCGTTCCTGCGCCCGCCGGGCCCCGCCTCGGCGCCGCCGGCCACGGACCCGCCGACGGTGTTCGCTCCGCCGCCGCTGCCGCGGGCGAGCCGTCGCAGCGGCACGGCCACCGCGGTGCTCGTCGCGGTGGCGATCCTGCTCTTCCTGCTCGCCGCCGGCGGCGGGTTCGCGCTGGCCAGGACGGTGGGCGGGCAGCCGCTGCTGCCCCCGGACGCCGCCCCGCGGAGCACGTCGAACGGCCCCACCGACGTGCCGCCGCCGTCGCTGGTGCAGCAGTCCGGCGACGCGAGCTACGCGACCGGCAACGGCGGGCAGTTCGGCCTCGCCGTGCCGCAGGGGTGGCAGAAGTTCGTCGCCCCGCACACCACCACGAAGTTCGGGGCGAGCACGGCCGTCCAGTACGTCTCGCCCGACGGCCGCCGGTCGCTGCGGGTGGAACGGCTGGTGAAGTACTTCGCCCAGTACCCCTCCGACGAGGAGTACATCTCCTGGTTGAAGACGTCGTACCCGGGTAACGCGTTCACGCTCTTCGGGCCGTCGCCGATGCCGGACGGCAAGGGCACGACGCTGACCTACCGCCTGGCCGAGGGCGGCACGCTGCCCGAAAAGGGTGGCGGCGGCACCCGCGTGACGTTCATGAACCTCGTCCCGGCGGGCACCAGCCTCTGGCTCCTTTCGGTCACCGTGCCGGCCGAGCAGGAGAACTCGGGCCGTCAGGACGTCTTCGACCGCGTCGCCCAGACGCTCAGCGTTTCGGACTAGCGCCGCCGAGGACGTCCCGGGACACCTGCTCCTGGGCGAGGTGGCGCAGGCCGGCGAAGATCCGGTCGCCGAGCACGGTGGCGACCACGCCCGCCTCGATGATCTTGTCCACCGACGTCAGGCCGGCCACCACCCCGACGTCGACCTCCGCGACGCGCAGCGCCAGCCGGGCGTACTCGCCGAGCCGTTCGGTCAGCATGTCCTGCCCGAGCTCCTTCGCCGTGGCCAGCGCGGCGACCAGGTTGTCGATCGTGGCGCCCCGGGGTTCGTGCCACTTCCAGCCGTTCTCCCGGACGACGTCCTCGAGCAGCCCGGACGCCCACGCCGCGGCCTCCTCCGACACCTTCGGCGCCGGTCCGGCCAGCTCCTCCTGGACGACGCCCATCGTCCGGTGCGGGGTCTCGTCGCCGTCGATCGCGGCCAGCACCACCCCGACCGAGGCCAGCGGCAGCCCGCCGACCTCGGTGAGCGCCCTGATCAGCCGCAGCCGCTGGACGTGCGCCGGGGAATACCGCGCCTGGTTCGGGCTCGTCCGCTCGCCGGGCGGGAGCAGGCCCTCGCGCAGGTAGTACTTGACGGTCGCGACCGGCACCCCGGACTGGGCGCTCAGTTCGGCCATCCGCATGCGCATCCGCTCTCGATCCCGGGGTCGGTCTCCGGGGCAACCCTGAAGACAGCTCAGCATGGATACCTTAACTTCCCATAACGGAGAGCTTGACTATCCATTCTGGGAGGGAACCATGACCATCCTCGCCGATCTCCGGAGCAGAACGCACGGGTGGCACCGGCCGTCCGCGCTCGCCGCCGCCACCCTGGGGGTCGCGGCCCTGCTGGGGCTGGCCGCGCTGCTCGTCGACCAGCGGACCCTGGCGGGCGCGCCGATCTGGGCCAAGCCGGTCAAGTTCGCCGTTTCCGGCGCGCTCTACTTCGTCACCTGGAGCTGGCTCGTCTCGCTGCTGCCACGGTTCCGGCGCACGGCGGGCCTGCTGACGAACTTCCTCGTCGTGATCTTCGCCGCCGAGTACGTTCTCCTCGTGTTCCAGGCGGCGCGGGGCCACGCGAGCCACTTCAACAACGCGACCCCGCAGGACACCCTGATCTACGACGTCATGGGCAAGATGATCATGGGGTTGTGGGTGGCGACGCTGGTGCTGACCGTGCTGGTGATGTTCACGAAGGTGCCCGGCCGGGCGACCTTCTGGGCCGTGCGCACCGGAGCCGTGCTGTCGCTGGTGGGGATCTCGCTGGGCATCCTGATGACGTCGCCGACCGCGCAGCAGCTCGCGCAGTGGAAGACCGGCACGACGCCGACGGTGGTCGGCGCGCACACCGTCGGGCTCGCGGACGGCGGCCCCGGCCTGCCCCTGCTCGGCTGGAGCACGGTGGCCGGCGACCTGCGGATCCCGCACTTCGTCGGGATGCACGCGCTGCAGGCCCTGCCGCTGCTCGCCATCGGGCTGGCCGCACTGGCCGCGCGGTTCCCGCGGCTGCGTGACGACGTCGTCCGCGCACGGCTGGTCCTGCTCGGCGCGGCCGGGTACGCCGGCCTGACCGCGCTGGTGACGTGGCAGGCGTTGCGGGCGCAGTCGATCGTGCACCCGGACGCGGCGACGCTGGGAGCGTTCGCCGTGCTGGCCGCCGCGGTCGGGCTGGGTTCGTGGGCTACGGTGCGCGTCCGATGACCCTCTTCGACCTGGCCTTCCCGCTCGCCGCGCCGTTCTGGGCGCTGATGGTCCTGGCCCCGGGGTGGCGGTGGACTGAGCGGATCATGGCGTCGCCGTGGGTGCCGCTGCTGCCGCTGGCCTGCTACTTCGCGCTCGTGCTGCCGCACTTCGGCGAGTGGGGGCGGGCGATGCTCCGGCCCGACCTCGGCGTCCTGCAGACGCTGCTGGCCACGCCGTGGGGCGCCGGGCTCGTCTGGGCGCACCTCATCGCGTTCGACCTGTTCATCGCCCGGTGGATGTACTTCGAGGGCCGGGCGCGGGGGCTCTCGCCGTGGGTCGTCAGCCCGATCCTGCTGCTGACGATCTTCCTCTCCCCGTTCGGGCTGGTCGTGTTCCTCGTGGTGAGGGCCGTGCGGATACGCTCCCTCGCATGAGTGAACACGAAGCCGCGAGCGCCATCGCCAAGCGCACCGGCGTTGAGGCGCACGACATCGCGGTGGTCCTGGGGTCGGGCTGGCGCCCGGCGGCGGACGTCATCGGGGAGTGCGAGACGGAGATCCCGTTCGCCGAGCTCCCCGGCTTCACCACGCCCGGCGCGGTGGGCCACGGCGGCACCATCCGGTCGCTGACGATCGGGGACAAGAACGTCCTGGTCATGCTGGGCCGGACGCACTTCTACGAGGGCAAGGGCATCGACCCGGTGGTGCACAACGTGCGCACCGCGGCGGCGGCCGGCGTCCGGACGGTGCTGCTGACGAACGCGGCCGGCGGGCTGCGCGAGGGCTTCCGCGTCGGCCAGCCGGTGCTGATCTCCGACCACCTGAACCTGACCGCGCGCTCCCCGATCGTCGGCGCGAACTTCGTCGACCTGACGGACCTGTACTCGGCGCGGCTGCGGAAGATCGCGCGGGAGATCGACCCGTCGCTCGAAGAAGGCGTCTACGCGGGCCTGGTGGGGCCGCACTTCGAGACGCCGGCGGAGATCCGGATGCTGCGCACGCTGGGCGCGGACCTGGTCGGCATGTCGACGGTGCTGGAGGCGATCGCCGCCCGCGCGGCCGGCGTCGAGGTCTTCGGCCTGTCCCTGGTGACGAACCTGGCCGCCGGCATGACGGGCGAGCCCCTGAACCACCAGGAAGTCCTGGAAGCCGGCCGCGCGGCCGCCACCCAGATGGGTTCTCTCCTGCGAGACCTGGTCACCCGCGCCTGACCGAGTTCCGGCTTGAATCACGTGAGTGCGTGATTCAAGCCGGAACTCGCGTGTTCGAAGCCGGAACTCAGACCAGGGTGGGGAGCTGGGCGGCCACCTCGGCCGGGGACGGCATGGCTGCGACTTCGGCCGCCAGGGTGCGGGCCGCGTCGCGGACCGAGGTGTCCGTGAGCAGGTGACGCGCCTTCGTGGCGACGGCCTCGGCGGTGACCTCGGTGCCGAGCAGGCGGTCGCCGACGCCGGCCGCGACCACCGCGTCCGCGTTGGTGAACTGGTCCGCGCCCTGCGGCATCAGCAGCTGCGGAAGGGCCGCGCCGAACGCGCCGAGGGTCGTGCCGCTGCCGCCGTGGTGGACCACCAGGTCGACGTGCGGCAGCAGCGCCGCCTGCGGGACCCACGCCTCGAGCCGGACGTTCGCCGGGACCTCGCCCAGCGCGTCGTCGGGCAGCGACGGGCCGGTGGCGACCAGGACGTCGACGTCCAAACCGGACAGACCGGCGATCGCCTCGGTGAGCACGCCCGCGTGGCCCATCGCCGTGCCCAGCGTCAGGTAGACGAGCGGACGCCGCTTGTCCAGCACGCCCGCCGGCAGTTCACCCGGCTCGCTCCAGCCGACCGGGCGCAGCGGCACCCGGCGGGTGCGGGCCAGGAAGTCCGCGTCCTGCACCGACTCCGGGCAGATGTCGACGAACGGGCCGCCGAACGCCAGGTCCTCGCCGATCTCGATGCCCAGCGAAGCACCGTGCTCGCGGATCGCGTCCCGGATCTGCGTGGTCATCGGGTCGCCGGTCGACACGCGGCCGAAGCCGTGCGCCACCACCGGGATCCCCGCCTTCAGCGCGGCGAACGCCCCGCCGGAGTTGCCCGCCTCGCTCACCACCAGATCGGGCCGGACGTGCTCGAACAGCGGCAGCAGGTCGGCGAGGAACCGCTCGGGCATCAGCTCGCCGAACACCTTCGCGACGACCGGGAACAGCTCCTCGCGCGGGATTTCCCCGGGTGGGCGCCGTGGCCCGGAGCCGGCGAACGCCTGGCCGAACGCGTCCTTGATGGCGAGCCCGGCCGCCGCGGTTTCGAGGCCGGCTTTGGTCAGCTGTGGCAGGAAGTCTTCGGATGTGGCGAAGACGACGTCATGGCCCGCCTCGCGCGCGGCGACCGCCAGCGGGACGAGCGGGAAGGTGTGGCCGAAGGACCCCAGAGAGGTGAAGAGTAAGCGCACCTACCCGACCTTAGCCCGTAGGCTGGGCCGGTGACGACCGATTCCTCCTTGCGCGACGCCGCTTTCCGCTGGATGGCCGCCGATCCGGACCCCGCAACCCGTGCCGAGCTGGATACCGTCCTGGCCCGGGCGGAAAGCGACCCCGCGGCCGCGGCGGACCTGGCCGACCGGCTGGCCGGGCCGCTGGAGTTCGGCACGGCCGGCCTGCGCGGCCCGGTGCGCGCCGGCCCGAACGGGATGAACGTCGCCGTCGTCACGCGCACGACGGCCGGGGTCGCCCAATGGCTGGAGGCGCACGGGCACGCCGGTGCGCTGGTCGTCGTCGGCCGCGACGCGCGGCACGGCTCGGAAGCCTTCGCGACCGCCGCCGCCGAGGTGCTGACCGCGGCGGGGTTCGACGTCAAGGTGTTCCCCCGCCCGCTGCCGACGCCGGTGCTCGCCTTCGCCGTCGGACGGCTCGGCGCGGTGGCCGGCATCCAGATCACCGCTTCGCACAACCCCCCGGCGGACAACGGGTACAAGCTCTACGACGCGACCGGCGGCCAGATCGTCCCGCCGTCCGACGGCGAGATCGAGCGCGCCATCGAGGCCGCGCCGCCGGCGGCGGAGGTGCCGCGGTCGCCCGGGGCCGAGGTCGTCGACCTGCTGGACCGCTACCTCGACGAGGTCGCGACGCTGCCGATGGGGGCCGAGCGCGCGGTGCGCGTCGCCGCGACGGCGTTGCACGGCGTCGGTGCGAACACGCTGCAGGCGGCGTTCGAGCGGGCCGGGTTCACCGACCTGCACCTGGTCGCGGCCCAGGCCGCGCCCGACCCGGACTTCCCGACCGTGTCGTTCCCGAACCCCGAGGAACCGGGGGCGACCGACCTGCTGCTGGCGCTCGCGTCCGATGTGGACGCCGACCTGGCGATCGCGCTCGACCCGGACGCCGACCGGTGCGCGCTCGGCGTCCGCGAACGGGACGGTCGCTGGCGCATGCTGCGCGGCGACGAGACGGGCGTGCTGCTCGGCTCGTACATTCTGTCCACTGTGGACCGCACGACACTGCCGGACCCGCTGGTGGCCACTACGATCGTGTCGTCGTCGATGCTCGGCGAGATCGCCAAGGCCGAGGGAGCCCGGTACGCCGAGACGCTGACCGGCTTCAAGTGGCTGGTGCGGGCCGGCGAAGGACTGGTGTTCGCCTACGAAGAGGCGCTCGGGCTGTGCGTGAACCCGGGCTTCGTGCGGGACAAGGACGGCATCGCCGCCGCGACGCTCGCCGCGGGGCTCGCCGCGCAGCTCAAGGCGCAGGGCCGCACGCCGCTGGACGTGCTCGGCGAACTGGCGCAGCGCCACGGCGTCCACCTGACCGACCAGGTCTCGCTGCGGGTCACCGATCTCGCCGTCCGTGGGCAGCTGATGGCGAAGGTGCGGGCGACCCCGCCGGCCCGGCTCGGCGGCGTCGACGTCACCCTCGAAGACCTGCTGCCGGACGCCGACGTCGTGCGCCTGACCGGCGACGGCGTGCGCGTGGTCGTGCGGCCATCCGGGACCGAGCCGAAGCTGAAGGCGTACCTGCAGGTGGTGGCGGACGCCCGCGACGCGGCGCAGGAGCGGCTGACGGCGTTGCGGGCCGACGTCGAGGAGCTGCTCGCCTGATGCCGAGGTTGCTGATCGTCCACCACACGCCGTCGCCGTCGACGCAGGCGCTGTTCGAAGCGGTGGTGGCGGGCGCGACGCACCCGGACATCGAAGGGGTGGAGGTGGTCCGCCGCGCGGCGCTGGCGGCCACCACCACCGACGTCCTCGAAGCGGACGGCTACCTGCTGGGCACGCCGGCGAACCTGGGCAGCATGAGCGGTGCGCTCAAGCACTTCTTCGACACCGTCTACTACCCGTGCCTGGACGCGACGCGCGGTCGCTCGTTCGGGTACTGGATTCACGGCAACAGCGACACTTCGGGCACGGAACGCCAGCTGCTCGCCATCACAACCGGGTTGTCCTGGGCAAAAGCAGCAGCACCCGTCATCTCAACGGGTGATCCTGACCAAGCGACGTTGGCGGCGTGCACCGAACTGGGGGCGACGCTGGCCGCGAGCCTGATGCCCGGAAATTAAAGGGGCCTGTCACCGGAAGCCCTGGGGGTCGACCTCCGGCAACAGGCCGTGACCAAGGGTTCGCCACGAGGGCGATCAACCTTGGCCCCCGAAGCGTACTACAGACGGCCGATCATGACGAGTCGAAGGCGCGACAACCTCTCGCCTTGACCGTTCCGTGCACCCCCAGGGCACGGACCCGCAAGGCGAGAGGCGAGCCAACTGTAAACCACTGCATACGATGGCTGTCAACAAGTGCGTACAGTGGTTTGCGGTTAGAATTTTCGCGGCTGGATTCCCAGGGGGTGGAGATGGCACGGGAACGCACCTTCGCGGAGCGCTTGAGCGCCCTGATCGAGGCCGCCCGCGTGGACGGCCGTGCACCGCACAGCTACCGGGAGATCTCCGCCGCCGTCGAGCGTGCGGGCGGCCCGGCGATGTCGCCCGCGTACCTGCAGCAGCTGGCCACGGGCAAGCGGGTCAACCCGAAGATCCACTACGTCGAGGCGCTGGCGAAGCTGTTCGGCGTGCCGGTGACGTACTTCTTCGACGAAGAGGTGGCCGCGGTTCCCGCGGGCGAGGCCCAGCTGATGGCGATGCGCGCCCAGGAGCTGTCGCCGCAGGGCCGGCGGCAGGTGATGGACCTGCTGGAGCTCGTCGAACGTTACGAGCGGGCCGAACGCGAAGGCCGGAACCCGGGAGAACCGGCGCGATGAAGGAGCGTGAGCTGCGCCGCCGCTGCCGGAAACTGCTCAAGGACCTCGACATCGGGCCGCCGCTGGACGTCGAGGTGCTCTGCGCGCGGCTGGGCGAGCGGCGCGGGAAGCCGATCCGGCTGATGGCGTACCCGCTGGAGGTGCCCGGCCCGTTCGGCTGCTGGATCGCGACGACGTCCGCGGACTACATCTTCTACCAGGCCGAAACGACGAAATCGCACCAGGACCACATCATCCTGCACGAACTCGGCCACATGCTGGCCGACCACCACCCGCACGGCGACGCCGAGCCGGCCGACTTCCTCCGCGGCCCGGCAACGGATCTCGACCCGGATGCCGTACACCGCGCCCTGCGCCGGTCGTCCTACGATGACGCGCACGAGTGGGAAGCCGAGACCGTCGCGACCATCATCCTCGAGTGGGCGTCGGTCCTGAACTACACGATCCCGCGGCGCGCTGCGGACCGGGATCTCCGCCGGATCCAGGGGGCGCTCGGCGATCACCAAGGGTGGTTGTGAGCACACTTCTTAGCCCCGTGAACCTTGTTGCGCTGGTGCTGTTCTCCGCCGCGCTCGCGTGGCGGATCTACCAGGTGACGCGCGCGCCGACCGTGCCCAACTGGGCCGTCACCGCGTGCGTCGCCGGCTTCGCGGCCGCGTTCCTGCTGCAGCAGACCGTGATCTCCGACGAGGTCGACGCGCTGTTCGGCCGCGGCGCGGCCCGCGTCGCCAACAACTCCCTGCTGGCGTGCGGCCTCTGCGCGCTGGTCATCTTCTTCCTCGGCTCGGCGCTCGGCCCGCGGCGCTACCGCCGGGTGGCGCTGGAGCTCGTGCCGCTGGTCGCGGCGATCACGCTGATGATCGTCACGATGAGCCTGACCCCACCCGAGCTGCGGGGCCTGCCGCTGGGTCCGGCGACGATCCACGACAGCTGGGTCGCGGCGTTCTACCTCGGCGCCGGGCTGTACCTGATCTACGGTCTCATCGCCTGCACGGCCTGGATCGTGCGTTATCTGCGGGTGGCGGACCGGAATCTGCGGATCGGGCTGCGGCTGGGCGCGATCGGCATGGCGAGCGCGGCCATCGGCAGCATCTGCCGCGCGCTGTACATCGTGGTCGCGTGGGTGTTCGGGCCGGTCGTCAAGGTCCTGCTCCTGCTGGGCGTGCCGTTCGTGATCGTCGGCGGGATGCTGTTCCTCGCCGGCGTCACCTACCCCGGGCTGCGGGCGCGGGTGTCGGCGTTGCGGCGCCGCCGCCAGCACCGGCGCGAACACGAGGCGCTCGCTCCCTTGTGGACAGTCCTGGTCGGGGCGTTCCCCAGCATCGTGCTGCGGACCCCGCCGCGGCGCGGCGACCGGCTGTCCCCGCGCGGTGTCCACCGCGGGCACTACCGGCGGGTGATCGAGATCCGGGACGGCCTGGTGCAGCTCTCGCCGTACCTGGACGCGGACTTCGGCGAGGTCGTCGCCACCGATCCGGCGGCCGCGGCGGCCGCGCTGAAGGCGGCGCTGCGCCGGCACGCGGACGGCGAGGCCAGCGACGGCCGCGCCAAGCAGGTCCTCCCCGCGGGGGCGGACGACCTCGAATCCGACGTCCGGCCGCTGCTCGCGCTGTCGGCCGCGATGGCGGCGGGGGACGTGACGTGGACACGCTGATCACCGCCGGCCGGGTGCTGCCGCGGCCGTCGACGCCGATCGACGACGGGGCCGTGCTGGTGCGCGACGGCGTGCTCGTCGCGGTGGGCCCGCGGGCGGACGTCCTCGCGCAGGCCGCGCCGGACGCGACCCGGCACGACTTCCCGACCGGGACCGCGCTGGCCGGGCTGTGCAACGTCCACGTCCACCTGGCGTTCGACGCCTCACGCGAAATGCTGGCCCGCTTCTCCGAAAGCGAAGACCTGCTGGACGGCGCCCGCTCGCGGCTCACGGCCATGCTGCGCAGCGGGGTCACGACCGTCCGGGACCTCGGCGACCGCGGGCACCTCGGCGCGGCCGTCCGGCGGTCGTTCGACGGTTCGGTGGCGCCGCGGCTGCTCGTGTCCGGTCCGCCGATCACCGTGCCGGGCGGGCATTGCTGCTTTTTCGGCGGTGAAACGGCTTCCGACGGCGAAATCCGCGCCCTGATCGACGCGAACGCGGCCGCGGGCGCCGACGTGATCAAAGTGATGGCCAGCGGCGGCCAGCTCACCGAAGGCGGCGCCGACATGTGGGAGTCGCAGTTCGACGCGCGGCAGCTGGCGCTGATCGTCGCGCACGCGGCGTCGCACGGGCTGCCGGTGGCGGCGCACGCCCACGGCGCGGACGCGATCGAGGCCGCAGTCGAAGCCGGGGTGTCGACGGTCGAGCACTGCAGCTTCCTGACCGGGCCCCGCTCCTTCGACCGCCGCGCGCACGTGGCCGAGCGGATGGCGGCCGGCGGGATTTCGGCGTGCTCGACGAGCAGCCGCAACTGGCGGGTGATCGTCGAGAAGCTCGGCGACGACGTCGCGCAGGCGATGTACGGGCGGCTGCCGTGGCTGGAGGAGCACGGCGTCCGGCTGCTGTCCGGGACCGACGCGGGCCTGCCGGGCTCGGTGTTCGACGACCCGGCCGGCGCGCTGGAGCTGTACGAATGGCTCGGCTTCCCCCGGCGCCGGATCCTGGAGATCGCGACCGAGGACAGCGCGGCCGGGCTGGGCCTGGCCTCGGTGACCGGCCGCCTGGCGCCCGGCCTGGCGGCGGACGTCCTGGTCGTCGAAGGCGACCCCCTCGCTTCCCTCGCGGCTCTCCGCAACCCCCTCCTGGTGCTCGCCCAGGGCCGTCCCGCCTAGGTCCCCGATCGGGGAACACCCGTTTTGGTGACAGCGTTTTAAAACAGTGTTACTGTTGCGCTACCCACCTCGAAGGAGCTCCCCGATGCACGGACCGACCCAGCTGTTCACGGTGATCGCCCTGGTCTCGCTGCCGACCGTGATGTACGGCGGCTACGCGCTGATGGGCGTGCTGCGCGACCGCAAGCTGACCGAACACCAGCGCGCGATGTTCCGCGCCGGCCACGCCCACGCCGGTGTCCTGCTGGTCCTCGCCCTGGTCACGCTGCAGATCCTCAGCCGCACAACGCTGTCCGACCCGACGTTGTGGATCACGTGCTTCCTGCTGCTGTTCGGGATCCTTGCCCAATCGGGTGGTTTCTTCCTCCACCTGCTGCCGAACCGGGGCAAGCTCGGCGGGCGCGTGACGTCCGCCGGCGCGTTGCTGCTGGCCGCGGCGGTGCTGCTCACCGCGTACGGGGTCGCTTTCGCCTGAGTGGCGGTCGTTAAGCTGGTCACGTGCCTGAATACCTGCCGACCGCGCCCTACAAGGGGACCCGGGACTTCCTGCCCGCCGAAATGTCCGTGCGTACCCAGGTGTTCGGTCATCTCTACGACGTCCTCGAGCGCCGCGGTTTCCTCCGCTACGACGGCCCGATCCTCGAGTCGGCCGAGATCTACGAGCGGAAGTCCGGCCAGGAGATCGCGGACAAGCAGCTGTACACGCTCACCGACAAGGGCGGGCGGCGGCTGGCGCTGCGCCCGGAGATGACCCCGTCGGTGGCGCGGATGATCGCCGGGAGCGCGAAGTCGCTCTCGTTCCCGGTGCGCTGGTACAGCCACCCGAACTGCCACCGGTACGAGGCGCCGCAGCGCGGCCGCGTCCGCGAGCACTGGCAGATCAACGCGGACATCTTCGGGTCGGACAGCGCCAACTGCGAGATCGAGATCTTCGAGCTGGTGCACGACCTGATGGCCGCCCTCGGCGCGACGCCGGACATGTTCGTGCTGCGCGTCAACGACCGGAACCTGCTGACGTCGGCGCTGATCGACGTCGCCGGGGTGTCGCAGGACCACCTGAGCCAGGTGTTCGCCCTGGTCGACCGCTGGGAGAAGTACCCGCGCGAGAAGCTGGCCGAAAGCGCCGCCGAGATCGGGCTTTCGGACAAGCAGTTCGAGAAGCTCGCGGAGACGCTCGGCGCCGGCGAGGCGCTGCTCGACGAGCTGCCGGCCGAGGTGCGGGAGCGGTCGAACCTGGTCCACGTGCTCAACAGCAGCGCCGGCAGCCTGGTGAAGTACGAGCCGATGATCGTGCGCGGGCTGGCGTACTACACCTCGACCGTGTTCGAGGTCTTCGACACCTCGCCGCAGAACCGCCGCGCCCTGTTCGGCGGCGGCCGCTACGCCGACCTGGCGTCGATGTTCACGCCGCAGCAGATCCCCGGCATCGGGTTCGGCATGGGCGACGTGACGCTGATCGACTTCCTTGACACGCACGGGCTGACGCCGGCCCCGCGCAACGAGGTCGACGTGATGGTGATCCCGGTGACCGAGGACCTGTACGACGCGGCCCGGTCCGTGGCGGCGTCCCTGCGCGCCGCGGGCCTGCGGACGTCGACCCCGATCGAGCACCGCAAGCTGGGCAAGGAACTCACCCGCGCGGACAAGGCGGGCGCGGTCGCGGTGGTGATCGTCGGCCAGGAGGACTGGGCGGCGGGCAACGTGACGGTCCGGAGCCTGGCCACGCGGGAGCAGAACCCGGTCGCGGTTGCGGACGCACCCGCCGCGGTCCAGGCGCTGCTGGCGTAAATCGGTTCGACTCCCCTCCGGCGTCCGGGGCATCCTGGGCGCCGGAAGGGGAGGCCGATGATCGAGTTCGAAGACGTGCAGCAGTGGGTCGAGTTCGACCTCGCCGTGCGGCGGGAGTGGTGGTACAGCGGTGGACGCCGTACCGCGCGGGAAGCACTGGCGTTCGCCGCATGCTCGCCGGACGGCCGCGAACGCGAGGCGACCGTCTCGCGTCTCGCGGTCAGCCCGGACCCCGAGGCGGTGGCGCTGCTGCTGATCCGGTGCGTGGACTGGGTCCCCCAGGTCCGCGCGGCGGCCCGGAAGGCAGTTCTGTCCAAACTGGACGATGCGGCGCTGCGCGCGCTGCTGCCGCTGATCGGCGTCCTGCGGCGGCGTCAGGTCGACGACTGGATGACCGGGTTGTTCCGCCGGTCGCTGCTGAGCTCGCTCGACACCGCGCTGGCGCTGGAGGACCGCGAGAGCCGCCGGTTCGCGCACCGCGAGGCGCTCGGGCTGCTGTCCCGCGAGCGGCTGCTGGCGATCGCTTCCACGCACCCCGACTTCGTGGTGCGCGCCATCTGCGGCAACGAGCTGCTCGACCGCGGCGAGTGCGTCGAGGAGCTGCTGGCGGCCGGGGCGCCGAAGGTCCGCGTGCGGGCGTTGACGCTGCTCGGCCCGGACGCCGCCGTGGCCTGCCTGGCGGACCGGTCGTCAGCCGTGCGCACGATGGCCCAAGCCCTCGTCCCGGATCCGGCGGCGGTTTACCGCGCGCTGCCGGTCTCGTTCGGCGCGCTCGCCGGGCTGGGCGAAACCGGCACCGCCGCCGACGCGCCGCGCCTGGAGGAGCACCTCGCCGACGCGCGTCCGCGAATCCGCCGCGCGGCCGTCCGCGGCCTGCGCCGCATCGCACCGGAGTCGGCGGCGGTCCGGCCGTTGCTGACGGACCCGTCGCCCGCGGTGACCCGCCAGGTCGTGGCGTTCTTGCGCGGCCGGTTCGTCGACCCGGCCACGCTCCGCCCCCTCCTGGCCGCCGGTCACCCCCTACACACGCGCCGCGCGGCCGCGGCCCTGCTCCGCGACCACGGCACGTGGCTGCGCCTGCACACGGACCTCACCCTCCTGCGCGACCCGGACCTGGCCCCCGACGCCCACCAGGACATCCACGCCTGGCTCCACCACTCGGCGGACACCTACACGACCCCGTCCCCGGCCCTCGCGGCCGAAATCGAGGCCCACCTCGACCTCCTCCCACCCGAGACAGCCCGCCAGATCCGCTTCGCCCTGCCCGGAACCCGTAACTCGCGTGATTGAGGCCGTAACTCGCGTGATCACCGCCGGAACTCACCGGTTACGGCGGTAATCACGCGAGTTACGGGTCTGCTCACGTGGGGTCGGCGCGGAGGAGGCGGAGGGTGAACGTGGCTCCGGTGCCGGGGCGGGTGGCGGCCGCGATCGTGCCGCCGTGGCCCGTCACCACTTCGCGGACCAGGGCCAGGCCGAGGCCGAACCGGCGGCCGTCGCCGTCCGAGCCGCGGGCGAACCGCTCGAAGATGCGGTCCGCGTCCGCCGGCGGGAAGCCGACGCCCGTGTCGCGGACGCGCAGCTCCACGTGCCGTTCGTCGGGGACACCGAGCGAGACCTCGATGGACCCGCCCGGTGGCGTGTGGCCGAGTGCGTTGTCCAGCAACGCCGAGAGCACACGGCGCAACGCCGTCGGCACGCCCTGGACGAGGTACGGCCGCCGC
This sequence comes from Amycolatopsis sp. CA-128772, assembly GCF_002904295.1. Classification (GTDB taxonomy): domain Bacteria; phylum Actinomycetota; class Actinomycetes; order Mycobacteriales; family Pseudonocardiaceae; genus Amycolatopsis. The sequence continues at coordinate 72,919 of NZ_PPHG01000077.1, read as the reverse complement.
TCGCGGGTCACCGCCAGCTGGATCCGGCCCTCCCCCGCGCGCACCGCCTCGGCCGCCACCGCCTCTTCCGCCAGCAGGCCCAGCTCCACCGGTTCCAGCGACGGCCGTTCGCCGCACGCCTGCGCCGACAGCAGCAGGTCCTCGACGACTTCGCCGAGTTCACGCGTGCCGCGGACCAGCTGGTCGAGGTCGGCCGCGTCGCGGCCGGACGCGCGCCGGGCCAGCAGCTGCGCGCGCGTGTACAGCCGGGTCAGTGGGGCCCGCAGCTCGTGGGACGCGTCCGCGACGAACGTCCGCTGCCGCCGCAGCGCGTCCTCCAGCGGCCGGATCGCCCGGCGCGCCAGCACCCGCCCGCTCACCAGGGCCGCCAGTAGCGCCAGCACCTCGGCGACGCCGAGCCCGAACAGCAGCGACGCGCGGTCCTGGATCTGGTAGCGCTCCTCGAACAACGCCTGCGAAACCGCGCCGCCGTGGTTCTCCACCCGGATCGTGTAGGTCATCCAGCCGATCGACCGCCGTTCGGTGTGGACGTCACCGGACGCCGGCACCAGCGCGTTCAACTCGGGCAGCGGCATCCCCGCCGGCGGCGGGCCCGAAGGCGCGTGGGCCGTCGGCGTGAACAGCCAGACGCAGCCGGGCGGGGTCGTGCCCGGGCCGAGCTGGATCGTCCGGGCCAGCGTCCGGTCGGCGTCGGCGTGCTGCCCGGACAGCAGCATCGCGTACGCGATCGCGCCCGCCAGGGCGACCAGCAGCGACACCACGACGGCGATCTGCGCGGCGATCGCCCACCGCGCCCGCCGCAGCGCCCGGTCCTCCGGATCGGGGCTCATACCGCGCCGAGCTGGTAGCCGAGGCCGTGCACGGTCCGGACGACGTCGCGGCCGAGCTTGCGCCGCAGGTAGTACACGTAGGTGTCCACGATGGACTCCCCGGTCGAGTCGGCGAAGACGCGGGTGCGCAGCGCCGCCCTCGGGTGGATCGCCTTTGGCCGCTGCGCCAGCGTCCGCAGCAGCTCGAACTCCCGCCCGGACAGCGTGATCCGCTCGCCGCGCGGCAGCACGACTTCGTGGCGCAGCAGGTCGAGCGCCGCCGTGCCGAGCGGGAGGCACTCGGCGCCCTCGAGGTCACGCCGGCCCAGCGCACGCAGCCGGGCCAGCAGCTCTTCGGCCTCGAACGGCTTGACGAGGTAGTCGTCGGCGCCGGCGTCGAGCCCGGCGACGCGGTCGGCCACCTCGCCCAGCGCCGAGAGCACCAGCACCCGCGTGGTGACCGCCCGGGCCCGCAGCTGCCGGAGCAGCTCCAACCCGTCGAGCACCGGGAGCCGGCGGTCGATGACCATCACGTCGTAGTGTCCGGTGAGCCCGAGGTGCAGCCCCCGCTGACCGTCGTGCGCCGCTTCGGTTTCGTACCCTTCGTCCGCGAGCAGCTCCCCCAGCATGCCCGCCAGTTCGCGGTCGTCCTCCACGAGGAGCACCCGCTGTTTCGTCGCGCGAGAGTGCACGGGTCCATACTGGCAGTGATTTTCTGAATTTGAACTATCAACTTTTCCCGGTCACCGGGACCGGTTCGGCCGTCAGGAGTACCTCGGTGGTCCCCTTGCGGGCATCGCGGCGGTCGAGCCAGCTCAGCAGCGGCGCGGTCATGATCGTCGTGACCAGCGCGACGAGCACCAGCACGGTGAACAACGCCGACGAGACGATCCCGGCGGCGAGCCCGATGTTGAGCGCGATCAGCTGCATCAGGCCGCGCGCGTTGACGAGCACGCCGACGCGCGAGGCGATCGCCGGCGGCTCGCCCGCCAGCCGGGCCGCGCCCCAGGACGCGCCGAGCTTGCCGACGATCGCGACCACCACCGTGACCAGCGCGAAGGCGAGCAGCTTGGGGTCGGCGAGCAGCGCGAACCGCGTGTTGAGCCCGGAGTAGGTGAAGAACAGCGGCACGAACACGATCCGCCCGATCGGCATGATCTTCGCCAGCACCGCGTCGGACGCCGTCCCGCGCGGGAACGCCACCCCGACGCAGAACGCGCCGAACACCGCGTACAGCCCGATGGTGTCGGTGAACCAGGCCGCCGCGAACAGCGTCATCGCGGTGATCAGCACGCGCTGGTCGACGTTCACCCGGTCGCTGCCCATCATCCGGTTCAGCAGGCGCCGCCCGAAGGTGAACACGCCGAGCGCGAACAGCAGGCCGCCGCCGAGGGCGAGCGCGACCGGCCCGATCGACCCGGCGTGCATGCCGAGCACGACGGCCAGCAGCAGCCACGCGAGGACGTCGTCGAGCGCGCCGCAGGCCAGCGCCAGCGAGCCGAACTTCGTCGACGCGATCCCGCGTTCGGTGATGATCCGGACCATCATCGGGAACGCCGTGATCGCCACGGCCACCCCGACGAACGCCGCCGAGGTGACCAGCGAAACGCCGTCCTTGCCGATGTCGACCCACGACGTGCCGAGGACCGCGACCCCGATGCCGAGGGCCAGCGGCACCAGCGTCCCGGCCGAGGAGATCGCCGCGACCGACTTGCGCGACTTGACCACGCTGCTCAGGTTGAACTCGTAGCCGGCGCCGAACATGTAGATGACCAGGCCGATCTGGCCGCCGACGTACAGCAGCGACCGGATGCCGTCCGGGAACAGCGCCGCCTGCACGCCCGGCAGCAGCAGCCCGAACAGCGACGGGCCGAGCAGCACGCCGGCGATCATCTCGCCCACCACCGGCGGCTGGCCGAGCTTGACCGCGGCCAGGCAGACCAGCCGGACCACCACGAGGATCACCACGACGGCGAGGAAGAACACCGGCGCCGCTTCGGTCGGGCTCATCGGTTACCTCCGGCGAAGTAGGTCGAGCAGAGGGCTTTCTTGCGGGCGTCGAGCACCATGTACGTGCCGAAGACGAGCTGGGCGAAGCTGCGCCAGACGTCTTCCCAGCGGTCGCGGACCGCGAGCCACACCAGGGGCGCCCGCCGGCGGCGGGTCCCGCGGGCGGTCAGCAGGGCCGGGCCGCGGTTGGGGATCGAGCGCGTGTGCCCGGCCGTCGAAGCGAGGTCGAAGCGGCGCAGCACCTCCTGCGTCACGATCCGCATGGTCGGCGGCGCGAGCCCGCGGGCCGGGCAGGCCCGGTTCTGCGCGACGCCGAACGGGATGAACTCGTCCTTCCCGGTCCGGGCGGCGAAGTCCGGGTAGCTGAAGCACAGCACCGTCCCCGCCGGGATGGTCAGGTCCGCCAGCTCGATGTCCGCGGTGCTGATCCGGTGCGCGATGCCGAACAGCGGGTACGCGCGCAGCCCGTCGTCGATCACGCCGTCGATGTCCTCCGGGCGATCGGCGAGCCGCCGCTGGAGGCCGTCGTCCTGCGCGATGATCATCAGCAGGTGCGCCATCGCCTCCGACATCTGCACGACGGCGGTGGTGAAGAACGTGCCCTGCAGGTAGAACACCTGCTCGTCCGGGGTCAGCGACTCCGGCAGCGGGTGCGGGACGTCGGCGAGGCGCCGCCGGAGGTACTTCGTCAGCCGCGCCCGGCGGCGCATGTTCCGCGGCCGCACGCACTTCAGCGCGGAGACGACGTCGTCGGCGTGCGCCACGATGAGGTCCCGCGCCTCCGGCGGGCACGGCTCGTCGAACACCAGCTCGTAGTAGAGCTCCGCCCAGATCGGCATCATCTCGTCCCGCAGCCGGACGAGACCCGGGCGGACGCCGTCCAGGACGTGGCGGGCCACGCGCCGGGTCAGCTCCTCGGAGTCCTTTTTGGACCGGATCAGGATGTGCCGGGTGCACTTGGCGACCTCGTCGTAGCGCGGCCCGGCTTCGAGGTGTTCCTGGTGCACTTCGGCCCCCGGCGAGAGCCAGTACCAGAACAGGTCCGACAGCGCGGCGCCGCGGCTGCGGCCGTTCGCCGCCGGGTCGGCGTAAACGCGCCGGAAGTCGGCGACGCCGACCTGCGGCCCCGGGATCGTCACCGCGTCCTGGCCGTTGACCAGCGCGAAGATCCGCATCCGCAGCGCGACGACGCGCCCGGGCAGCCAGCCGAGCAGCTCGCCGATCATCGCCGGACCTGGTCCGGGGTGAGGTCGGCCGGGTGCCGCCCGCCGCACAGCGCGAGAGCCTGGTCGAAGTCCGCCCGCAGCAGCTCCAGGACCTGCGTGACGCCTTCGCGGCCGCCCGCGGCCAGGCCCCACACCACCGGCCGCCCGACGCCGACCGCGTCCGCGCCCAGGGCGAGGGCCTTGACGACGTCGGTGCCGCGGCGGATCCCGCCGTCCAGCAGCACCGGGACCGCGCCGCCGACGGCCGCCGCGATCTCCGGCAGCACGTCGATGGTCGCGGGCACCGTGTCGAGCTGGCGGCCGCCGTGGTTGGACACCACGATCCCGGCGACGCCGTGGTGCACGGCCAGCCGCGCGTCCTCGGCGTGCAGCACGCCCTTGATCAGCACCGGCAGCTTCGTCTTCGAGCGCAGCCACGCGATGTGGTCCCAGTTCAGCGCCGACATGACGATGTCGCGGACGTGGCTGGCCGTCCCGCCGCTGCGGTTCTCGCCGATGTCGCGCAGGTTCTCCACGGCGAGGCCGGGCGGCAGGTCGTGGAAGGCGTTGCGGTCGTCGCGGTCTCGGCGGCCGAGCACGGGCGAGTCGACGGTGACGACGAACGCCTTGACGCCGGCGGCTTCGGCCCGGCGCACGATCGCCTCGGTGAACTCGAGGTCCGGCTGCAGGTAGAGCTGGAACCACAGGCCGAGGTCCGGCGCGGCCGCGGCGATGTCCTCGATCGCCGTGGTGGCGGCCATGCTGACGATCATGATCGTGCCCGCCCGCGCCGCCGCCCGGGCGGTGGCGAGCTCGCCGTCGGGGTGCGCGAGCCGGTGGAACGCCGTCGGCGCGACCAGGATCGGCATCGACGACGGCGTCCCGAGCAGCGTCACGGCGAGGTCACGCTTGTCGCTGCCGCGCAGCACCCGGGGCAGCAGCCGCAGCCGCTGGTAGGCGGTTTCGTTCTCCCGCAGGGTGATCTCGTCCTGCGCGCCGCCCGCGAAGTAGTCGTAGTGGGCCGGGTCGAGGCGCTCGCGGGCCGCCGCCTCGAACTCCGCGATCGTGCGCATCAGAGCTCCCGCGTGAAGAACGCGGTGAGCGGTCCGATGTGGACTTCCTGGTCCCACTCGTTCTCGAGGTTCTCGGTGACGTGGTGGGTCGCGACCAGCTCGCCGCGGCGGTGGTGCCGGACGATCGGGTGCAGGTAGTGGCCCTCGCCGTGGTCGTTCGCCTTGTCCTGGGCGGCGCGGGCGACGAAGTCGAACGGATCGATCTTGTCGTGGTCCGGGCCGTAGTCCAGGGTGACGACGTAGACGTCGTCCGGCGCGTCCCGCAGGACCCGGTCGACGGGCACCTCTTCGAGGTAGCGGGCGGTGTCGCCGTCCACGACCACGACGTCGGCGAGGAAGCCGAACTGCTGGTACAGCGCCGAAGTCCGGTTGATCCGGGTGATCACGGCTTCGGTCAGCGCGTCCGGTTTGGCGGGCAGCTCGGTGTGCGGCCACGGGGTGCCGTGGTAGCGCTCGTCCAGCACCCTGGCCAGCGCGCGGACGCCGTACCGGAAGCCGTGGATGAACGCGCTGGTGGCCTTCTTGAAGTCGCGGACCTGCGTGATCGTGCCGGCGAAGTGCAGGCCGGGCACGTTGACCGACTCCCAGTCCGGCGTCTGCGCCGGGAACCGGTCGTCGATCGTGAGCTCGGGGCGGCAGTCCTCGTCGAACAGCGACGCGTCGAACCGGAAGCCGGTGCAGCCGATCACGCGGTCGTAGCGGATTTCCTTGACGACCTCGTCGGCGCGGGCGAAGGCGAACTTGACGTGGTAGCCGTCGGCGTCCTTGCGGACCTCGCGCACCTCGCCGTCGAGGATCGCGTGCTGGAGTTTCAGCTGGTACATGTCGAGGATGCCCGCGTTGTAGGCGCGCAGGTGGCCGACGAAGTGCGTGCGCCAGGCCAGTTTCACCGGCCGCGGGCCGCCGACGTGCACGACCGCGGCCTGCTCGATCAGGTTGTCCGCGGTCTCGAACGCGGAGTTGCCCTTGCCGAGCACCAGGACGCGCTGGTCGGTGAAACTTTCGGGATCCACGTCGACATCGACGTACTGGTCGATGAGCTCGACGCCGGGGAACGGCGGGATGTAGGGCTTCGTGACACCGGTCGCCATGATCAGCCGGTGCGCCCGGAACTCGGTTTCCCCCGCGGTGAGAACGAAAGTTTCGCGCTCACGCCGGATCCGCGTGACGCGGGTGTCGTAGCGGACGTTCACCCGGTGCTTCGCGGCGTAGTCGGCGAGGTAGCGGAGGAAGTCCTCGGCGTCCGGGAAGAGCAGTTCGCTGTAGTCCGTGAAGACGACCGGGTCGCCGTCGCCGTCGGCGAGGATCGAGTTCCAGTCCATCCGCATCCGCAGCTCCGGGTCGGTGTACCCGGTGTGCTTCTTGTTGATGGAGATGAGGGTCCGGTGCCGCGGGAAGGTCTCGAAGAAGTGCCCGGGCGCGGAACCGGCCTCCAGCACCAGGTACCGGTGCCCGGCGTGCCCGAGGTGCTGCCCCAGCTGCAACCCCGCCGGCCCGGCCCCGACGACCAGATAATCGAGCACTTCCTCCACGACGACCTCCTGAGGCTCGGCACCGACCGCATGATCGGCACCGAGCCTGCTCCGGAGATCTCAGAAAAGCCTCAGAAGCGCGTAAGTTACTTCCCGGCGGCGCGGCTCGTGATCGAAGCCGGAACTCGCGTGATGGGGGACGGAACTCGCGTGATCCGGCCCGTCACGGCTTCGATCACGCGAGTTACGGCCCTGATCACGCGAGTTCCGGCCCTGATCACGCGAGTTGCGGCCCGGATCACGCGAGTTCCGGCTTTGATCACGCGAGGTGCGGGCTCTCCTGGCTGCCGCGGGCGAGCAGGCTCGCGGGCAGCGTTACTTCCCGGCGGCGCGGGCCAGCCGCTCCGGGTAGCGCTCTCCGGCGATCGCGTCGGCGGGGGCCGCCGCTTCGATGGCCGCCACGTCTTCGGCCGTCAGCTCCAGGGCAGCCGCCGCGACGTTCTCCTCCAGGTACTTGCGGCGCTTGGTGCCCGGGATCGGCACGACGTCCTCGCCCTTCGCCTGCACCCACGCCAGCGCCAGCTGACCCGCCGTCACGCCCTTGGCCGAGGCCAGCTCGCGCAGGGCCTCGACGATCGCCATGTTGCGCTCGAAGTTGCCCTCGGCGAACCGCGGCAGGCCGCGGCGCATGTCGTCCTCGGGCAGGTCCGCGACCGACGTCACCGCGCCCGTCAGGAAGCCCCGGCCCAGCGGCGAAAACGGGACGATCCCGATGCCGAGCTCCCGGCACGTGGAGAGGATCTCGCCCTCGATGCCGCGGGTCCACAGCGACCATTCGCTCTGCAACGCCGTCACCGGGTGCACGGCGTGCGCGGCCCGGATCGTCGCCGCGCTGGCCTCCGAAATCCCGGCGTACCGGATCTTCCCGGCCTCCACCAGCGACGCCAGCGCACCCCACGTCTCCTCGATCGGCGTGTCCGGGTCGACGCGGTGCTGGTAGTAGAGGTCGATGTGGTCGACGCCGAGCCGGCGCAGCGACTCGTCGCAGCTCTGCTTCACGTACGAAGCGTCACCGCGGGCGCCCATCGCGCCGTCGGTCCAGACGATGCCGAACTTCGTCGCGAGCACGACCTCGTCGCGGCGGCCGGCGATCGCCCGGCCGACCAGCTCTTCGTTGACGCCGTTCGCGTAGACGTTCGCGGTGTCCAGCAGCGTCACCCCGAGTTCGAGCGCCCGGTGGATCGTCGCGATCGACTCGTCGTCGTTGTCGCGGACGCCGTAGGCCTGGCTCATGCCCATGCAGCCGAGCCCCTGGGCGCCGACTTCCAGGCCGCCCAGCTTCCTGTTCTTCACGCGGAAATCTCCTCCATACCGGGTTCCACGCCGAGCACGTTGCGCTCGACCTGGGCGTAGTTCTCGATCTTGTAGTCCAGGATGTCGAGGCACCCCTGCAGTTCGGCGATCCGCTCGGCGACCGACCGGCGCTGTTCCACCAGCAGGGCCTTGCGGCGGCCCGCGCTCGCGACGCCGTGGCGGCGCAGCGACGCGTACTCGCGCATGCTCTTGATCGGCATGCCGGTGGTCCGCAGCTTGGTCAGGAAGCCCAGCCAGTTGAGGTCGTCGTCGGAGTACGCCCGGCGGCCCGCGGTGTCCCGCGCGGGCGGTTCGAGCAGTTTGATGCGCTCGTAGTACCGGAGGGTGTCGATGGACAGTCCGCTACGTCGAGCGGCTTCCGCTATCGAGTAGCTCATGTGCCCGACAGTACGACCTGGAGTGCACTCCAGGTCAACTCTTCACCCTGGTCATCCATAACACCGTTCCGATACGCTGCGTGCATGGCACGGCCCCGCACGCACGACGAAGCGCTCCGGCTCAAGCTGCTGGACCGGGCCGGCGAGCTGATCGCGGCCGACGGGCCGAAGGCGCTTTCCCTGCGCAAGCTGGCCGCCGACGCCGGGACGTCGACCACCGCCGTGTACTCGCTCTTCGGCAGCAAACCCGACCTGGTGAACGCCCTCTACACCGAAGGCTTCCGCCGCTTCGGCGCCCGGATGGCCGGGACGCAGCTGACCGGCGACGCCGTCGACGACCTCGTCGCGCTCGGCAGCGCCTACCGCACGAGCGCGCTGGCCGACCCGCACCTCTACGGGATCATGTTCTCCAGGTCGGTGCCCGGGTTCGAGCCGAACGAAGACGCCGAAAAGCTCGCCCGCAAAACCCTGGAACCGCTGGAGCGGATCATCCGCCGGGCCGTCGCCGACGGCGTCTTCCTCGACGTCCCGCCGGAGACGATCGCGGTCGGCTGCTGGGCCATCGTGCACGGCCTGGTGTCCCTGGAACTGACCGGCAACCTGCCGGAGGAGTTCGACGTCACCGCGTCCTACGAAGCGGCTCTGCGCGCGAACGCCTCCGGCTGGCTGCGGCCTCAGATCATGGGCAACGACCCGTCGTAGACGACCGCGCCCTTCGCGTCCCTCGCCGTCACGTGGACATTCGTCTCCGGCGAGAGCTTGGTGTTTTCGGGGACCCACACGACGACCATGCCGGCCACGACCTGGGCCTCGGTACTCGCGCCGCCGCCGAAATCGATGACCGCCGTCGCCGCGGTCGCGGGCAGGGCCGCGGCGAACGGACGGCGGTCCGTCGCCGGCGGGGCGCCCGGTTGGCGACCCAGGGTATCCACGATCAACGGGTACGCCGGCGGCTTCTCCGGCGAAGGGCCGCTGGCGATGGCGCGGACCCTTGGCTTCCCCGGCCGCCCGTAGTCGGGCTCGGTGGTGCAGACCACCAACCGGTCGCCGCGGCGGCCGAGGACCACCCGGTAGACGTCCGTCTCGAGCAGCGGCCCCGGCTCGTACGCCGCGGCGTCGGGGATCGCCTCCAGCTCCGCCGCCGCCAGGCAGTCGCCCAGCGCCCGGCCCGCGGGGGACGTCCGGTCGGCGGTCACCGGCCGGTCCACGACCGAAAGCAGGGGCGGCGGCGCCGCGGGCAGCGTTTCCTCGCCCGGTTGCATCGGCCGGCCGAGGGTGAGCGTCGTCCGTGCCGGGTCGCTCCGGGTCACCCCGACGAACTGCCGGGTGACCGGGGAGGAGTAGATGGCCTGCGACTGGTTCTCGCCGTCCTCGGTGCGCGAGCCGAGGAACAACCCGTCCCCGTCGGGGGCGAGGACCCCACCGGCCATTCCGGTCGCGCTGTGCAGCAGCAGCCCCGTGCGCGTGCCCGGGGCGTAGGCGGGCGTGGCTGCCGGGTCCGACAGCGTCACGGTCGCCTCGGTGGTCTCGCAGAAGATCGGCTTGCCGGCGGCGGTCGCCGCGACCACCGAATCCGCGTGCAGAACCGTCGTGAACAGCGGGACCCATTCGGCTCGCGGGGGCACGCGGTCCGCCTTTCCCGCCGCCTGCACCGCGGCCCAACAGCGGTCCAGCGACGAGGTGGCCACCCGCACGTCGAGGCTGAGCGGATTGAAGACCTCGGGGCCCCGCCCGGGACCGGCCACCGGTTGCCATCGGATCACCTGCGTCGCCACGACCGCGCCCGCGGCCAGGACGAGCACAGCGGCCGCGGCGGCGTACCAGACGTGCCTGGTGCGCCGCGGTTTCGCGATGCCCCGGCGGACTTCGGCCCGCAGCCGGTCGCGGACGTCGTCCGGCAGAGTGCGCCGGGGCGGGAGTTCTCGCAGGCTCATTTCTCCTCCAGCAGCGTGCGCAGCCGGGCGCGGGCCCGGGACAGGTGGGCGCGGACGGTGACCTCGGCGACGGCCAGCAACGCGGCGGCGTCGGCGGCGCTCAGCTCACCGAGCAGGCACAGCTCGACGACCTCCCGCTGCGCCTTCGGCAGCGTCCGGACGGCGGCGACGACCTCGCGCAGCCGCTGTTCGCCGTCGAGCCGCTCGGCCACCGCGTCGGCGTGGTCGGACACCACCGGCGCGTCCGGCAGCTTCCGGAGCAGGCGCAACCGCCGGCTCGCGCCGCGGTGTTCGTCCCGGGCGGCGTTGCCGGCCACGGTGTAGAGCCACGGCAGCGCGCTGTCCCGCACGAGCGTGACGTCGGCGCGGCGGCGCCAGGCGATGAGGAAGGTGTGCGAGGTGAGGTCCTCGGCCGCGGACCACGAGCCGGTCAGCCGGTAGGCGTGGTTCCAGACGGCCTCGGCGTGCCGTTCGAAGAGCTCGCCGAAGGCGGCTTCGTCGCCTTCGGCCGCCCGGTCCCACAGTGCCCGGTCACCCACCGGCGCCCCTGTCACTTGGTTGGTCACACCGTTGAGTGGCCGGCACCGGCCCGGGTGTTGTGTTACCCGGCCTCGGGGAACCGCGCGTCCGCGAGGTCGAGCTCCTCGTGTTCGCCGTCCTCGAACGCCGCGCCCTCGTCGAAGGTCGTGTGGGAGAACTGGAACACCCCGCCCGAGCGGATCCGCGTGAACCGGGCGTCCCGGGCGAAGTGCGACCCGGAGAAGAACGCCCCCTCGTCGAAGGTCGACCGGTCGAAGTTCGCGGTGCCGGTGAACTGCGCGGCCAGGCGGACCAGCAGCTCGGGGTCGGTGTCCTCGCCGGGTTCCGCGCCGGTCCGGCCGCGGAGGCCGGTGTCCGGGGCCTTGAACGGCATCCGGAGGTACGCGCACAGCACGTTGACGATCGACTGCCGGTGCTTCGGGTTGTCCTGCCCGAGCCGTTCGAGGGCGTACAGCCCGCCGAGCCGGACGGGTGCCTTGTCGCTGCCGAGCTGCTCGACGGACTTCGTGTACAGCTCGGTGACCCGGCGCTCCTCCAGGTCCAGCGTCGTCTCGGCCAGCTGCAGTTCGAGGGTGCGCTGGCGGCGGGTCGCCAGCCAGAGCGCGAACGCCCCGCCCGCGCCGACGCCGAACGCCGTCTTGACCGCGTCGATCCGGACCGGCGCGTCGGGCCGTCCGGACCAGGCCAGGAACACCCAGAGCAGGACCCCGGTGACGGCCGCGACCGCGGCGGCGGTCACGGCGATCCACCGCCAATTCAGGACGGGCAAGGCTAGACGGCGCCGTACTGGCGGTCGCCCGCGTCGCCGAGGCCCGGGACGATGAAGCCCGAGTCGTTGAGGCGCTCGTCGATGCTCGCGGTGACGACCCGCACCGGCAGGCCGGTCTTCTCCAGGTGGGCCAGGCCCTCGGGGGCCGCGAGCGCGCAGATCGCCGTCACGTCGTCGGCGCCGCGGTCGGTCAGCAGGCGGATGGTGTACTCCATCGAGCCGCCGGTGGCGAGCATCGGGTCGAGGACCAGCACCGGCCGGTCGGCGAGCGATTCCGGCAGGGATTCGAGGTACGGCGTCGGCTTGAGCGTCTCCTCGTCGCGCGCGAGCCCGACGAACCCCATCTGCGCGTCCGGGATCAGCTTGTGCGCCTGGTCGGCCATGCCCAGCCCGGCGCGCAGCACCGGTACGAGCAGCGGCGGCTTGGCGAGTTTGTAGCCGTCGGTGCGCGCGACCGGCGTGTGGATCTTCTCGATCTTGACGGGCACGTCGCGCGTGGCTTCGTAGACGAGCATGACGGTCAGCTCGTGCAGCGCGGCCCGGAACGCGGCGCTGTCGGTGCGCGCGTCGCGCATCGTGGAGAGCCGGGCCTTCGCGAGGGGGTGGTCGACGACGTGCACATCCATGCGGTCAATCTAGCCGGTGGGTCAGTTCGGCGTCCCTCCTCAGTTCGTAGAGGTTGACGGCCTCGAAGAAGTGCCCGACGAGCGGCGCCAGCTTCTCCCCGGGCCACTCGGGCACGTCGTGGGCGTACTCCCCCGGCTCGATCGCGACGGTCAGCTTCCAGTTCGCGTAGACGCCGTTGAGCGTCCAGGTCTGGTGCATGGCCTTGGGTTTCTTGAACATGCCCAAGCCTGGTTCCTTGCCACGGACGCACGCAACTGATCGACCGGGTGAGCGATCTTCCTTGCCGCGCCGGCAAGCGGTGAAGGTGTGCGCATGGCCAAGAACAAGCGGGTGTCGGTGCGGCAGCGAAGGGTCTCGGCGGAGCTCCGGACGTGGCGGGTGGCGGCGGGCCTGACCTGCCTGGACGTGGCGACGGCCCTCGACTGCTCGGAGAGCAAGATCAGCCGGATGGAGACCGGCGACCGCGGGTTGTACGCGGACGACGTGTCGGCGATTCTGGGGCTGCTGCGCGTGCCGGCCGCGAAGCGGACGGAGCTGTTGGCGCTGGTCAGGGAGGGTGAGGAGCGGAACTGGCACGAGATCCATGGCAAGTTGCCGCCGAACTGGAAGGATTTGATGCGCTTTGAGAACGAAGCGGTCGGCATCAAGAACTACGAATCACAGGTCATTCCCGGCCTCGCCCAAACCCCTGAATACGCGCGCGCACTCCTGCACGGCGGCGATCCGCGCCTGACCGAAGCCGAAGTCGAAGGTCTGGTTTCGGCCCGGCTCACCCGCCAGCTCATCCTGAGCCGCCGCAATGCCGCTTCCGTTGAGCTCATGGTCGATGAAATGGTGCTCCACCGCCCGATCGGCGACTCCGAGACCATGCGCGCACAGCTCCACCACCTTCTCCTCCTCGGCCGCCGATCCAATGTCACCTTCCGCGTGGTTCCCTTCGCCGCGGGCGCGCACCCCGGCCTACGGGGACCATTCCTCATCCTCGAATTTGGGGACGAGCCCTCTTTGGTCCATGTCGAAAGCCGGGGTACGAGCAGCTTTCTCGAGGAGGACCACCACGTGGCCATGGTCAAGACAGCCTGGCGCGAAATCTGTGCCATCGCGCTGTCACACGCCGACTCGGCGCGGCTGGTTGCCAGTACTATCGGCGAGCCGGTCCCAGCTGAGGAGCACAAACCATGAACGCTTGGCGCAAGAGCAGCCACAGCACTAACGACTCCAACTGCGTCGAGGTGGCCACCTCCCCCTCCACCGTCGGCGTCCGCGACACCAAGGACCGCGAAGGCGGCCACCTCACCGTCCCCGCCCCCGCGTGGGCCGCGTTCCTCAGCTCTGCTGCGCGAACCAGCTGACCCAGCGTCGCTGCCAGGGCGTCTCGACCGCCCGTTCGTGGTAGTTCGCCCGCACCCACGCGACCGCCTCCTCGGCCGGCACCCCCGACAGGGTCGCCAGGCAGGCCATGACCGTCCCGGTCCGCCCCACACCGCCGTAGCAGGCGACCTCGACCGTCTCGGTTTTCGCCCGTTCGTGGAGCGCCTTGATCTTGCGGCGGGCGTCCTGCGGGTTCATCGGCAACAGGAAATCGGGCCAGGTGATCCACTCGTGCGGCCAGCTGATGCCGCCGCCGTGCTTGCGGCGCAGCCGGCTCGTCCCCAGGTAGAGCCCGAAATCGGGCTCGGGTCCGTCGGGGCGGGGACGGCCCAGCCCGCGCCCGTGCACGCGGGTGCCGTCCGGAAACTCGACCATCGGCCCAGTGTCCTCCAGAAGATGGACACACAGCGTGGTTTTCGCCGATAAGCTACGCCGGGTGAGCGAACTGACGCCCGACCAGATGCGGGCTTCCGACGCGGACCGTGAACGCGTCGCCCGGGTGCTGCACAACGCCCTCGCGGAGGGGCGGATCACGGTCAACGAGCTGGAAGAGCGGCTCACCACGGTCTACGCGGCGAAAACCCTCGGCGAGCTGAAGCCGGTGACGGCGGACCTCCCGACGTCCTCGGCGGCGATCGAGCCGGCGACGACCCGCGCCCTGGGCTTCCCGGACCAGCGCATCGGCGGCCACCCGGGCTCCCCGGTGTCGATCGGCGTGCTGTCGGGCGCGGTCCGCAAGGGCAGCTGGGTCCTCCCCCCGCAGCACAACAGCCTGGCCTTCTGGGGCGGCGCGGAGATCGACCTCCGCCAGGCCCGGTTCGCGGACAAGCACAGCACGATCACCGCCGTCGCGATCATGGGCGGCATCCAGATCACCGTCCCCGACGACATCAACGTGGACGTCACGGGCATCGGCCTGATGGGCGGCTTCGTCCTGGAGGACAAGTCGGGCGCACCCCCGGCCCCGCCGACCGCGCCCACCGTGAAGATCAACGGCCTGGCCTTCTGGGGTGGCGTGGTCGTGTACCGGAAGCCTTCGAACCGAGCCGAGCCACCGCAGATCGAAGGGGCCTGACCTCGGCGTTGTGACGTGTTACGCACCCAGCGTCACAACCAACGGGGACACGAACTGTCGGACCCGCCGCCTAGACTCAGGCCCATGACAGCCACGACCAGCACGTCAGCGGCGCCGGACACCCCGGCACCGCTGGTGGACGCGACTCGCGACGCCGCGAGCCTGCGCCGCTTCCTGCTCGGGCTGCCCGGTGTCGACCAGGTCGGCGTCGAGCAGCGCGCGGCGGGCCTCGGCACGCGCAGCATCAAGAAGGACGCCAAGCGGTGGGCCATCGACACCGCCATCTCCATGGTCGACCTGACCACCCTGGAGGGCGCCGACACCCGGGGCAAGGTCCGGGCCCTCGCCGCGAAGGCGGTCCGGCCCGATCCCGAACGCCAGGACACCCCGCGCGTCGCCGCCGTCTGCGTCTACCCGGACATGGTTGCCACCGCCGTCGAAGCGCTCGAGGGCAGCGGCGTGCACGTCGCCAGCGTCGCCACCGGGTTCCCCGCCGGGCGGACGAGCCGCGAGATCAAGCTGGCCGACACGAAGATCGCCGTCGAAGCCGGGGCGCACGAAGTCGACATGGTGATCGACCGCGGCGCCTTCCTCGAAGGCCGGTACATGGACGTCTTCGAGGAGATCCGGGCGATCAAGGCCGCCTGCGGCGACGCCCACCTGAAGGTCATCCTCGAGACCGGCGAACTGGCGACGTACGACAACGTCCGGCGCGCGTCGTGGCTGGCGCTGCTGGCGGGCGGCGACTTCATCAAGACGTCCACCGGCAAGGTCTCCCCCGCCGCGACGCTGCCGGTCACCCACATCATGCTGCAGGCCGTCCACGACTGGCACACCCAGACCGGTGAGCTGCGCGGCGTCAAGCCCGCGGGCGGCATCCGGACGACGAAGGACGCGATCAAGTACCTGGTCGCCGTGCACGAGGTCGCCGGCGAGCCGTGGCTGACCCCGGACCTGTTCCGCTTCGGCGCGTCCAGCCTGCTCAACGACCTGCTGCTGCAGCGCCGCACCCAGGTGGACGGCCACTACAGCGGCCCCGACTACGTGACGGTGGACTGATGCCTGTTTTCGAGTACGCACCGGCGCCCGAATCCCGCGCCATCGCGAACCTGAAGGACTCCTACAAGCCGTTCGTCAACGGCGAATTCGTCGACGGCTCGGGTGAGCCGCTGAAGACGATCAACCCGGCCACCGAAGAGGTCCTCGCCGAGGTCGGCACCGCGTCGAAGTCCGATGTGGACACCGCGGTGAAGGCCGCGCGCAAGGCGTACACCACGGTTTGGTCGAAGATGCCGGGCACCGAGCGCGCGAAGTACCTGTTCCGCATCGCGCGGCTGATCCAGGAGCGCTCGCGCGAGCTGGCGGTGCTGGAGAGCCTGGACAACGGCAAGCCGATCAAGGAGTCGCGCGACTCCGACGTCCCGACGGCGGCGGCGCACTTCTTCTACCACGCGGGCTGGGCCGACAAGCTGGACTACGCGGGGTACGGGCCCGACCCGCGGCCGCTGGGGGTCGCGGGCCAGATCATCCCGTGGAACTTCCCGCTGCTGATGCTGGCCTGGAAGATCGCCCCGGCGCTGGCCACCGGCAACACCGTGGTCCTCAAGCCGGCCGAGACGACGCCGCTGACCGCGCTGGTGTTCGCCGAAATCTGCCAGCAGGCGGAACTCCCGCCGGGCGTGGTCAACATCCTCCCGGGCGCCGGCGACATCGGTGCGTCCATTGTGGAGCACGGCGACGTCGACAAGATCGCCTTCACCGGCTCGACCGACGTCGGCAAGGCCATCCAGCGCCAGGTCGCGGGCACGCCGAAGAAGCTGACCCTGGAGCTGGGCGGCAAGGCGGCGAACATCGTGTTCGAGGACGCCCCGCTCGACCAGGCCGTCGAGGGCATCGTCAACGGCATCTTCTTCAACCAGGGCCACGTCTGCTGCGCGGGCTCGCGCCTGCTGGTCCAGGAGTCCATCGCCGAAGAGGTGCTGGAGAAGCTGCGCTACCGCGTCTCGACGCTGCGCATCGGCGACCCCCTGGACAAGAACACCGACATCGGCGCGATCAACTCGGCCGAGCAGCTGGCGAAGATCCGCGGCCTCGTCGAGTCGGGCGACGCCGAAGGCGCGCAGCGCTGGACCAGCCCGTGCCCGGTGCCGGAGCGCGGGTTCTTCTTCGCCCCGACGGTGTTCGCGAACGTCCACCAGTCGATGCGGATCGCCCGCGAGGAGATCTTCGGCCCGGTGCTGTCGGTGCTGACGTTCCGCACGCCGGACGAGGCCGTGGCGAAGGCGAACAACACGCCGTACGGGCTTTCGGCGGGCATCTGGACGGAAAAGGGCTCCCGCATCCTGTGGATGGCGAACCAGCTGCGCGCCGGCGTGGTCTGGGCCAACACCTTCAACCGCTTCGACCCCACCGCCCCGTTCGGCGGCTACCAGGAATCCGGCTTCGGGCGCGAAGGCGGCCGCACCGGGCTGGAGGCGTACCTGAATGTCTGACCGCATCTCCGTCGCCAAGACGTACAAGCTGTACCTCGGCGGCAAGTTCCCCCGTTCGGAATCCGGCCGCGTGTATCCGGTGACGGACAGCAAGGGCAAGTTCCTGGCGAACGCGGCCCACGCCTCCCGCAAGGACGTCCGCGACGCGGTGGTGGCGGCCCGCAAGGCGTTCGGAGGCTGGTCGTCCGCCACGGCGTACAACCGCGGCCAGGTCCTCTACCGCGTGGCCGAGGTGCTCGAAGGCCGCCGCGACCAGTTCATCGCGGAGGTGTCGGCGTCGGAGGGCCTGGCGCCGAAGAAGGCCGAGTCCATTGTGGACGCGGCCATCGACCGCTGGGTCTGGTACGCGGGCTGGACGGACAAGATCGCCACGGTCCTCGGCGCGGCCAACCCGGTGGCGGGCCCGTACTTCTCGTTCACGGTCCCGGAGCCGACGGGCGTGGTGGGCGTGCTGGCCCCGCAGCAGTCGTCGCTGCTGGGCCTGGTCGAGGTCCTGGCCCCGGTCCTGGCCACGGGCTCGACGGCGGTGGTGGTGTCCAGCGCGGAGCGTCCGTTGCCGGCGATCACCCTGTCGGAGGTCCTGGCGACATCGGACGTCCCGGGCGGCGTGGCGAACGTCCTGACCGGGCGAGCCGCGGAACTGGGCCCCTGGCTGGCATCGCACGGAGACGTCAACGCGCTGGACCCGACGGGAGCAACCCCGGCGGACCGCGTCGAACTGGCCCGCGAAGCGGCGAACACGGTGAAGCGGGTGCTGACGGTCCCGGCGGCAGAGCCGGACTGGACAGCGGCCCCGGACCTGACGCGCCTGCGGCGGTACCTGGAGGCGAAGACGGTCTGGCACCCGCTCGGCGTCTGATGTGACGAGCTGACGGCCGCCGCCCGGGTGGCGGCCGTCAGCCCTTTTTCAGCTCCTCGGCGAGCATCACGATGATGCCGCTGGGACCGCGGACGTACGTGAGCTTGTAGATGTCCTCGTACGTGGCCACACCCCGAAGCGGGTGGCAGCCGTGCCTCGCGGCAGTCTCGAGAGCTTCGTCGATGTCGTCGACGGAGAAGGCGACGCGGTGCATGCCGATCTCATTGGGACGCGTGGGATCCGACTCGATCGCTTCGGGGTGGATGTACTCGAAGAGCTCGAGACAACCGTGACCGTCCGGCGTCCGGAGCATCGCGATCTTCGCGTGGTTGCCGTCGAGGCCGACGGCGGTTTCGGTCCATTCGCCACTGACCGTGTCCCGGCCGACGACCGTGAGACCCAGGTCGGTGAAGAAGGCGATCGTTGCTTCGAGGTCGCGGACGGCGATGCCGACGTTCTCCAGTTTGATGGCCATGCGCCGGATGGTACCGAGACAGGCGCTAGCTCATCGTCACCGAGAAGTCCGACAGCGTGAACCGCGCCTTCCCGCCGCCGGTCGAGCAGAACTCGATCCCGTAGCCGATCTGGTTGACCGTCGGGTTCGGGGGGATCAGCCCCTTGCCGATCGACCACGCGATCATCGCCTTCAGGTCCAGGCTCCCCGAAAACTGCGTGGCCCGGGACACGAACGCCACGTACCCGTCGTCGTCCGCCCACACGTCGTACGTCGAGCCGCCCGCCGTGTACGTCGACAGCTTGTCGCCCGAGGGGACCTGCTTGCTGTTCTCCGTCCAGACCATCAGCTCGCTGACGCCCTTGCCGTCGCCCACGCCGTTCAGCCAGAGGTCGTACGCCACGTCGTACACCCCCGTGCCCGGGCCGCGGCCGGCGAACGTCGATTTGATCACTGAATAGTCGTTGAACGGTTTTCCGTTCTGGTTGTTGATGTCCTTGTGCACGTTCGGATAGGTTTTCACCGACGTCGAATCGGGTTGGGTGGAATCGACGTACCAGTTGTCGTACGCGCACGCGCGCAGCGTTTCCGGGCCCGCTTCCCCGGCGTTCCACATGTTGTTGTGGACGTAGTAGCCGCCGTCGGACCAGCCGCCGTCCGGGTCGCTCGTGGTGAACTCCGGGGTCCGGCAGCTCCGCACCGGCATGGTCGACGGCGGCACCGGCGTCGACGGCGGTGTAGCCACAGGTCGGGAGGCCGAAAGCGACGGCGACGGCGACGCCGCTGATGAAGGAGCAGCCGAGGGCGTCACCGAAGGAGGGGAAGGCAGCGAAGCCGCCGCCACGCCGTCGACGGGCGCGCCGCCACACCCGGCGACCACCGGAAAGGAAATCGCCAACAACACGGCCAGCATTCTTCGTCGCATTTTCCCGCCCGCAGCTGCAATTCCGGCAGAACGAGGCGGAACCCTAACACGAGAATCCGCGGATTCAGTCCGGGTCGAGGTCGCCGGACGTGATCGGCCGGCCGGGCAGGGCCGAACCCGGTCGCGCGCTGAGGCCGTCGATCATGATGCCGACACAGCGGCGGGCCGCCATCTCGGCCACCTCCGGGGACTTCGCGCGCATCTGGCGCAGCAGCGTCGCGAACAGGATCGCGATGTCACCCGCGCCGACGTCGTCGCGCAGCTTGCCCTCGGCCTTCGCGCCGGCGACGAAGCGTTCGAGGACCGCCAGGATCTCGTCGCGGAGGCGGCGGACCTCCGGGTCGTTCTTGAGGATCACCAGCGCCCGGTGCGACACCATCGCCAGCTGCACGCTCAGCTGCAGCTCGACCGACTGCCGCAGCAGCCGCTCCAGCGCGCGCCACGACGACGTCTCCTCGGAGGCGATCACCCGCGCGTCGATCAGCACCCGCTCGAAGTTGTCCATGGCGACCGCGCGGACCAGCGCGTCGCGGTCCGGGAACCGCCGGTAGAGCGTGCCGACGCCGACGCCGGCCGCGCGGGCGATCTCCTCCATCGGCACCTCGGGACCGGAGACGGCGAAGATGCTCTTCGCCGCGGCGAGGATCTGGTCGCGGTTGCGCCGCGCGTCCGCCCGCAGGGTGGTCTCGGGGTCTGCCGTCATGCCGTTCGCCTTCCGCTGAATCGCGCGGGGTGATTCTCGCATGGTCAGCGGGCCACCCACTTCCCACGCGAATGGGTAGTCGGCATCTAGTGGACGATGTCCTTCCGCTTCGGTACCTTGGGACCTAGAACCGGAATGTAATCCTCCGCATACTTTCCGTCCGATTTAGGGGGTCCGAAATGACTGAATTGGCCGAGCCCGCGACGCGGGACGACACCTTCCCACTGGCTCGCACCTGCCCGTTCGCCCCGCCGCCGGCGTACCAGGAGCTGCGCGAGGCCGGCCCCGTCCAGCGCGTCAGCCTGCCCGACGGCTCGGAAGCCTGGGCCATCACGCGCCTGGAAGAAGTCCGGCAGATGCTGACCGACCCGCGGTTCAGCTCCGACCGCTTCAACCCCGGCTTCCCCGTCCTGGCGAAGGGCGCGCGCCCGCAGCGCCGCCGGTTCACCGCCTCGCTGATCAACATGGACCCCCCGGAGCACGGCGCCGCCCGCCGCGAGGTCGTCGGCGAGTTCACCGTCAAGCGCATGAAGGCGCTGCAGCCGCGCATCCAGCAGATCGTCGACGAGCACATCGACGCCATCCTGGCCGGCCCGAAGCCCGCCGACCTGGTGTCGGCACTGAGCCTGCCGGTGCCGTCGCTGGTCATCTGCGAACAGCTCGGCGTCCCGTACGCCGACCACGAGTTCTTCCAGTCGCGCAGCTCCACCCTGCTGAACCGGGAGGTCACGCAGGAGGTGCGGATGCAGGCCGTCGAAGGGATGCAGGACTACCTCGACAAGCTCGTCTCCGCCAAGGAAGCCGACCCGACCGATGACCTGCTCGGCCGCCAGGTCCTCAAGCAGCGCGAGGAGCACGGCGACGTCGACCACGACTCGCTGGTCTCGCTGGCGTTCCTGCTGCTCCTCGCCGGGCACGAGACGACGGCGAACATGATCTCGCTCGGCACCGTGGCGCTGCTGGAGAACCCGGACCAGCTCGAGATCATCAAGAAGGACCCGGGCAAGACCCTCGACGCCGTCGAGGAGCTGCTGCGGTACTTCACGATCGCGGAGTTCGCGACCTCGCGCGTCGCCACCGCGGACGTCGAGATCGGCGGGCAGCTGATCCGCGAAGGCGAGGGCGTGCTGGGCCTGAGCTACTCCGGCAACCGCGACGAAACGGCGTTCGAGGACGCCGACAAGCTCGACCTCGAGCGGGGCGCGCGCCACCACGTCGCCTTCGGCTTCGGTCCGCACCAGTGCCTCGGCCAGAACCTGGCCCGGATGGAACTGCAGATCGTCTTCGACACGCTGTTCCGCCGCATCCCGGACCTGAAGCTGGCCGCGCCGGTCGACCAGCTGCCGTTCAAGCACGATTCGCAGATCTTCGGCCTCTACTGCCTGCCCGTGACCTGGTGAGGGGAACGCCATGACGACCGTCGAAGAGCGCGAATTCCCGATGACCCGCACCTGCCCGTTCGCGCCGCCGCCGGCGTACGAGAAGCTCCGCGAGGGTGAGCCCGTCTCGCGGGTGCGGCTGCCCGACGGCGGCCACGCCTGGGTGGTCACCCGGCACGAGGACGTCCGGACCGTGCTGAACGACCGGCGGTTCAGCGCCGACCGGCAGCACCCGGACTTCCCGCAGCTGGTCAAGGGCGGGTTCCGGCGCCAGGGCGACGCGCGCACCATGATCACCATGGACGCGCCCGAGCACGGCCCGGCCCGCAAGGCCGTCCTCGGCGAGTTCACTGTGCGCCGGATGGAGACGCTGCGGCCGCGGATCCAGGAGATCGTCGACGGCCGGATCGACGCGCTGCTGGCCGGCCCGAAGCCCGCCGACCTGGTCGAGGCGCTTTCGCTGCCGGTGCCGTCGCTCGTCATCTGCGAGATGCTCGGCGTCCCGTACACCGATCACGACTTCTTCCAGACCCACACGGCGAAGCTGATCAAGCGCGCGACCCCGCCCGAAGAGCGGCGGGCGGCGTTCGACACCATCCGCGGGTACATGGCGGACCTCATCGCGAAGAAGGAGGCGAACCCACCGGACGACCTGCTCGGCCGGCAGATCGTCAAGCTCCGGGAGGAGGGCACCTACGAGCGTGAGTCGCTGGCCGCGACGGGGTTCCTGCTGCTGGTCGCGGGGCACGAGACGACGGCGAACATGATCTCGCTGTCCACCGTCGCCTTCCTCCGCAACCCCGGGCAGCTCGCGGTGATCAAGGCTGACCCGGGCAAGACGCTCGACGCCGTCGAAGAGATGCTGCGGTACTGGACGATCGTCGACGCGGCCACCGCGCGCCTGTGCGTCGGGGACATCGAGGTCGGCGGCCAGCTGATCCGCGCCGGCGAAGGCGTCCTCGCGCTGGGTTACGCGGCGAACCGCGACCCACGGGCGTTCGACGACCCGGACACCCTCGACATCGAGCGCGGCGCGCGCCACCACGTGGCGTTCGGCTTCGGGCCGCACCAGTGCCTCGGCCAGAACCTCGCCCGGATGGAACTGCAGATCGTCTTCGACACGCTGTTCCGCCGGATCCCCGGGTTGCAGCTGGCCGCCGACGTCGACGACCTGCCGTTCAAGGACGACGCGAACATCTACGGCCTGTACCGGCTGCCGGTGACCTGGTAGAGACGAACTGCCACCCACCACAGGGAGAGAAGGACCATGAAGATCATCGCGGACACCGGCAAGTGCGTCGGCGCCGGTCAGTGCGTACTCACCGAGCCCGCTCTGTTCGACCAGAGCGAGGACGACGGCACGGTCATCGTGCTCGACGACCAGCCGGAGGGCGAGCTGGTCGAAAAGGCCCGCGAAGCGGTGCACGTGTGCCCCAGCCAGGCCCTTTCCCTCCAGGAGTGACCCGCGCGAAGGCCACCTCGGGTCTCCTCGAGGTGGCCTTCGGCGTTACTTGACCGCGCCCATCGACAGGCCGCGGACCAGGTGGTTCTGCGCGATCCACCCCACGATCATCACCGGCAGCGCCGCCGCGGACAGCTGGGCCCGGTACAGCCCCTCGCTGGTGATGAACCCGGCCAGGACGCAGCAGCGTCGGCAGGTTCGCGCCGTCGATCCGGCCCGCCTCGATCATCTCGTGCGGCACCCGGCGCCAGCAACAGCGCGTACGCCGCCGGGACGCCGAAGAGCAGCACCAAGGCCGTCGACAGGACCGTCACGAACGCCGAGTTCGACAGGTACGGCAGAAACCCGCCGCTCAGGACGTTGCCGAGCTGCTCGAACGTCGGGGTGAGAACAGCTTCGGCGGGTACGGTGGAGACGGTCAGCCGCGTGACGTCGGTGTCCGGCGGCGACGCGTACCCGATCTTCGGCCCGCTGGTGCTGCCGGACCGCCGGACAACGGAGACGTTGCGGCGGCAGCCGGGGATCGCGGAGACGTTCGGCCAGTTCCGGCTGTTGACGAAGGCCGTGGTCAGCATCGGCGCGTGGCAGCCGGGCGGGTCGACGGTGTACGACGCACTGGACGAGACCGAGCGCGCGGCGATCGCGGCCCGAGGCGCGACGGCGGAGGTCGCGGCCCGCCTCTTCGACGCTTCGGGCAACGCCTTGTCGACGGGCCGGGCCCAATCACGCGAGATCCGGGCCCAATCACGCGAGTTACGGGCTCAATCACGCGAGTTACGGGCCCAATCACGCGAGATCCGGGTTGCGCCTACTCCCCCGGGGGTAGGGCCGCCTCCGCGGCGTACCCCGGCGGGCGCAAACCCGGTTCCGGCGGGTCCGGGGCGAAACCCGGGTCGGGCCCGATGTGCCCGCGGATCGTCTTCGCGAGCCTGGAACCCATGAAGCCTTCTCCCCGCTGGCGGCAGGCCGTCGTCTGGCTGCACGTCGTTTCGTCGGTCGCCTGGATGAGCCAGGCCCTCGCCCTGGTCGTGCTGATGTCGTCGGGTGCGCCCGCGATGGCCGACCGGCTCGACGCCGTCCTGCTCGCGCCGATGGCCAACGTCTCCGCGTTCACCGGCCTCCTGCTCGCCGGCGCGACCGCGTGGGGCTACTTCCGGCACTGGTGGGTGCTCACCAAGTTCGCCCTGACGCTGATCCAGCTCTACGCCGGAATCTTCCTGCTGTCCCCCGCACTGCGCGATTCCGCGGACACCGGCACCGTCGCCTGGCCGCAGATCGCCGGAGCGTCCCTGATGGCGAGCGCACTCGCGTTCCAAGCCTGGCTGTCGGTCGCGAAACCGGGCCGCAGGACGCCGTGGTCTCCCGCCGCGAAGCCGCCGACCGCACCGACATGGGTGTTCGTGGCCGGGATCGGCGCCCCCGCGGTGGACGTCGCCGCCGGGCTCGCCCTCGGCTACCCGCTGCCCGCGACGGAGCTGGTCATGCTGATCGTGCTCCTCGGCTTTGAGCGGCGACGACGTCGTCGCCGTGCGCAGCGGCCCACCGCCCGAAGCCCTCGATCGGCTCGAGCAGCGTCTCACCCAACGGCGTAAGCGCGTACGCGCCTTCGCGCCGCTCGACGAGCCCGCCGGACTCCAGGCGCCGCACGGTTTCCGTGAGCACCTTGGCGCTGATGCCGCCGATGGAGCGCCGCAGGTCGACGTGCCGCTGCGGGCCGTGGCGCAGGGCCCAGACGACGACCGGGTTCCACGTGTTGGCCATGAGGTCGAACGCGAGCCGCGTCCGGCAGTCGGCGAGGAAGTCCATGGTTACCGTTCGGTTCCTTCCCGGGTGCCTACCGTCGTGCTGGTACCAGCCAAGCACAAGGAGGACGCATGCGGATCGGGATCTTCGGCACGGGCGCGATGGCGGAGGCGCTCGGCACGCACTGGGCGCGCGCGGGCCACGACCTGATGGTGAGCGGCCGTTCCGCCCCGGCTGCCCTGGCCACCCGCCTCGGCGCGGCCACCGGTTCCTGGCACGAGACGGCGCTGTTCGCCGACGTGCTTCTCCTGGCGGTGCCGGCGTCGGCGATCGGCGAGGTGCTGGCGGAGGCGGGCTCGCTGGCGGGGAAGGTGCTGGTGGACTGCACCAACGACCCGGCTTTGACGGGGGCTCCGGTGGCGTCCCGGATCGTCACACAGGCACAGGTGGTGAAGGCGTTCAACCTGGCCCACGTGGACATCTGGCGCATGAAGCCACCGGTGTTCGACGGCCGGCCCGCTATCGGTCCCCCTGTGCGGCGACCCGGCGGCGGTGGAGGCGGTGAGCACCCTGGTCCACGACATCGGCGCCCGGCCGGTGTTCGCGGGTGACCTTTCCCGGGCGGCGCTGCTGGAGGCGACGGCGGCGTTCGCGATCGGGTTGTGGTTCGCCGGGCAAGACGCCCAGGCGATCCTGGCGCCGGCGGGGTGAGCCCCCAGAGGGGGCCGGCCGGCTCAGCTCACCGCGGCGACGTTGCCCGACGCCAGATCCGCCGCCAAGGCGCACAGCGGCTCCCCTCCCCGCGGCACCAGCGTCACCATCCCCGACGCCAGATCCGTCACCACCGTGCTCAACGTCATCAGCTCATCGCCGTCCGACGCGTCTCGGTAAACGCCGTTCGTCAACGCCGCTACCAGCCACTTCGCGTCCGGGGACGACGGCGCCAGGTGCGCGCACACCTCCGCCCGCCTCAAGCTCTCCTCCGAAGCCGCGTCCAGCGAAGGCGACAACCGCCGGAAGTGGTTCGTGTGCCAGGAAAACCCACTCTCCACAACGGAAACAGCCGTCTCCTGCCCCGCCTTCTCGACCACCGTCACCCCCGGCGATCCGACCTGGCCCATCGTGTACGCGAACCCGCCCGCCGAAGCGTGCGTGCGCAACACCGACACCGCCGCCGTGAGTGAAGCAGCTCGTTGCGCCGTCCGGGCCACGAAGTGCCGGCCCGCGCACGGCAAAGGCGCTACCACGTTGACGCTGTCTATCCCCCACACCAGGCCGTTCGTCGTCAGGGTGAACGTGTTGGCCGGGACGAACCCCGGGTACCACCACACGCACACCCCCGGCTCGCCGTCGATCAGGAGCGTCAGCAGGCGGCCGATTCCGTCGAACACCGGGGCGCCGTCCTCGTTGTGGCCGAGCAGCGACGGCGCCCACGCCAGGTCCGTGCAGCCCGTTCCGTCGCCCGCTCCCAGGTCGCCGCGGAGGTTGGCCAGCAGCAGGTCGTCGAACGGCACGCCCGCGCCCGCGGCCAGCGCCGTCAGCTCCGCGTACGCCTCCGGGTGCTCCACCTGGGACGCCGATTCGATCGCCCGGAACAGCACCGGCGAGCGCCGCGCCCGGGCCGTGACCGGCCACGACGGCAGGCCCGTCAGGACCGTCCGGATGTCCGCCGCGGCGTGCTCGCCCAGTGCGCGGAAAGCGGCTTCCCGGGGACCCTTGACGACCGTCCAGCGCACGTCGCCGATCCGGTGCTCCCGCACTGTCGCCACCATGCGCTCACGATGACTGACCAGTCAGGAATCCGCAACAATCAGTGCGCGCCCACGCCGGTCACGTGGACGACCGCCATCCCGGCCTCGTCCGAGGCGGCCAGGTCGACTTCGGCGCTGATGCCCCAGTCGTGGTCGCCGGCCGGGTCGTCGAAGATCTGCCGCACCTTCCAGACGTCCGGCTGCTGCTCGATCAGCAGGAGCGCCGGCCCGCGCGCGTCCGGGCCGGTGCCGAGCTCGTCGTACTCCTCGAAGTAGCCCTCGATCGCTTCCTGCCACGCCTCGGCGTCCCAGCCCGACGCCGCGTCGAGCTCGCCGAGCGGGAACCACGCGCGCCGCGCGAACAGCTCGACCCGGCGGAACAGCTCGTTGCGCACCAGGACGCGGAACGCGCGCTCGTTGCGCGTGACGGCCGGCGGCTCGGACGGCGGCCGCGTGGAAACCGGGCCCTCCTCCGTCGGGTGGCGCAGCGCCTCCCACTCGTCCAGCAGGCTCGAGTCGACCTGCCGGACCAGCTCGCCGAGCCACTCGATGAGGTCCTGCAGCGGCTCGGTCTTCGCCTCGTCCGGCACCGTGTGGCGCAGGGCGTCGTAGACGTCCGCGAGGTAGCGCAGCACCAGCCCTTCCGACCGGGCGAGCTGGTAGAACCCGACGTATTCCACGAAGTTCATCGCGCGCTCGTACATGTCGCGCACCACGGACTTCGGCGAGAGCTCGTAGTCGGCGACCCACGGGTGGCCCTGCCGGTAGCTGTGGAACGCGCCCTGCAGCAGCTCTTCCAGCGGCTTCGGGTACGTGACGTTCTCGAGCAGCTCCATCCGCTCGTCGTACTCGATGCCCTCGGCCTTCATCGCGTTCACGGCCTCGCCGCGCGCCTTGAACTGCTGCTGCGACAGCACCGGGCGCGGGTTGTCCACTGTGGATTCCACAACGGACACGACGTCGAGCGCGTAGCTCGGCGATTCGAGGTCGAACAGCTCGATGGCGGCCAGCGCGAACGGCGAAAGCGGCTGGTTGAGCGCGAAGTCGAACTGCAGGTCGACGGTGAGCCGGATGATCCGGCCCTGTTCGTCCGGTTCGGACAGTCGTTCGACGACGCCGGCGGCGAGCAGCGCGCGGTAGATCGCGATGGCGCGCAGGATGAGCTTGCGCTGCGCCGGCCGGTCCTCGTGGTTGTCCTCCAGGAGGTGGCGCATCGAGTCGAACGCGTTGCCCGGCCGCGAAATCACGTTCAGCAGCATCGAGTGCGTCACCTTGAAGCTGGACGTCAGTGGCTCGGGGTCGGCCGCGATGAGCCGGTCGAACGTGCTCTCGGTCCAGTTGACGAACCCCTCGGGCGCCTTCTTCCGGACGATCTTCTTTTTCTTCTTCGGGTCGTCGCCCGCCTTCTCCAGCGCCTTCGCGTTCTCGACGACGTGGTCGGGCGCCTGCACCACGACGTAGCCGTCGGTGTCGTAGCCCGCGCGCCCGGCGCGGCCGGCGATCTGGTGGAATTCGCGCGCCTTGAGGTGCCGCTGGCGCACGCCGTCGTACTTCGTCAGCGCCGAGAACACGACCGTCCGGATCGGCACGTTGATGCCGACGCCGAGCGTGTCGGTCCCGCAGATCACCTTGAGCAGCCCGGACTGGGCGAGGGTCTCGACCAATCGGCGGTACTTCGGCAGCATCCCGGCGTGGTGGACGCCGATGCCGTGGCGGACCAGCCGCGAGAGCGTCTTGCCGAAGCCGGCGGAGAACCGGAAGTCGCCGATCAGCTCGGCGATGGCCTCCTTCTCGGCCTTCGTCGTGACGTTGATGCTCATCAGCGTCTGCGCCCGCTCGATGGCCGCGGCCTGCGAGAAGTGCACGACGTAGACCGGCGCTTGACCACCGTTCAAGAGCTCGGACATGGTCTCGTGCAACGGCGTCAGCGCGTACCGGAAGGTCAGCGGCACCGGGCGCTGCGCCGACGTGACGACCGCGGTCGGCTTGCCGGTGCGGCGGGTGAGGTCCTTCTCGAAGAAGGAGACGTCGCCGAGGGTGGCCGACATCAGGATGAACTGGGCGTTCGGCAGCTCCAGGAGCGGCACCTGCCACGCCCAGCCGCGGTCGGGCTCGGAGTAGAAGTGGAACTCGTCGGCCACGACCTGCCCGACCGGGGCGTCCGCCCCGAACCGCAACGCGATGTTCGCCAGGATTTCAGCTGTGCAGCAGATGATCGGGGCATCCGGGTTGACGCTGGAGTCGCCGGTCATCATCCCGACGTTCTCGGCGCCGAAGATGTCGATGAGCTGGAAGAACTTCTCCGAGACGAGGGCCTTGAT
This sequence comes from Amycolatopsis sp. CA-128772, assembly GCF_002904295.1. Taxonomy (GTDB): domain Bacteria; phylum Actinomycetota; class Actinomycetes; order Mycobacteriales; family Pseudonocardiaceae; genus Amycolatopsis. The sequence continues at coordinate 44,194 of NZ_PPHG01000077.1, read as the reverse complement.
GGGCGCGGTGTAGTAGCTGCGGCGGCCCTGGGCGAGCGCGGTGAAGTGCGCGCCGACGGCGACGAGGCTCTTCCCGGACCCGGTCGGCGTCGACAGGATGACGTTCGCCCCGGAGACGACCTCGATCACCGCCTCCTCCTGCGCCGGGTACAGCTCGAGGCCCCGTTCGGCCGTCCAGGTGGAGAAGGCTTCGAAGAGCGCGTCGGGGTCGGGGTCCGCGGGCAGGAGGTCGGTGAGAGTCATCAGGCCCCCATCGTCTCATCCGCTCAGCGCAAAGTCGGCAGGGGCGATCGCATCGCGACTGCGAAACCCGTAGGCTTCGCGGTACCGCGCATGGACTGGAGCATACTTCCGGTCTCGCGCGCACACGGGCGGTAATCCGGAGGGCTTAGGAATGGCACAGGACATCATCCCGATCGAACTCGGCCTGCCGCAGGGCGACGTAGTCACCCTGTGGGCGCCGCGCTGGCGGGAAGACGGCGAGGAGTGGGAAGCGTTCCTCGGCGACGAAGACGACCTGTACGCCTTCCCCGACGCCGCTCACCTGGCCGCTTTCGTCCGCACGTCGGAGCGGCACGACCTGCTCGACCACCCGGCGTGGGACGCGGTGCCGTCGCTGAACGTGCCCGAGCTGATCCCGGACGAGGACCACACGTACGACCTCGTCGGCGTCCCGGAGCTCGTCGCCGAGGAGCCGGACGTCTGGCACATCGCGGAGCTGGCGGAGATCGTCGGCATCGTGCGGTCGCTCGCCGACGTCTGCGACCTCGAGGAGGTCCACGAGATCCTCGACTCGACCGAGGGCTTCTCGCTGCTCGACCAGGGCACGCTGCCGTTCACCGGAAGCGTCGGGGTGCAGGTGTGGAACGACCTGTCCGAGACGGTGTCGCAGAAGTGGGACACCGTGCTCGACGCGATCGACGGCCTGGTGACCCAGCCGGAGGTCGACGAGAAGGTGCTGGAGCAGACGGCCGAGGAGCTGGCCGCGTTCCACGAGGAGTCCGCGGAGGCCGAAGCCGGCGCCGAGGGCGAAGAGGACCTCGAAGCCATCGAGCCGCTCGGCTCCGCCGCCGAGGACGACTCGGACGAGGAAGAAGAGGGTCCGGTCGGCTTCTGGGCCGAGGTCGGCATCGACCCGATCAAGATCATCACCTCCGGCGCGGAGTACTACACGCTGCGCTGCTACCTCGAGGACGAGCCGGTGTTCCTCGGCAGCGAGGGCGAGATCGACGTGTTCACGTCGCCGGGCGCGCTCGCCCGCGCCCTGGCGGACGGCAAGGACCTGGCCGACACGGACCTCGCGGACGTGTCCACGTGGGACGAGGTCCTGGCCAAGGCGACGGCGGGCGAGCTCGAGATCGAGGTCGACCCGGAGAACACGTACGTCCTGACGGGCCTGGACGCGGACATCGCGGAGGGCCCGGAAGCCCTCGACCCGACGCAGCTGGAGCTGGCGGTCGAGCTGATCACCGACGCGGCGGACTGGGCCGACGACGACTCGGCCGAGACGGCCCTGGCGTCGAACGAAAGCCTGGGCTGGCTGGTCTCGTTCGTCCTCCGCCCGGACCCGACGCGCCTCGAGCCGTCGGCGCCGTTCGACGCGGAGCAGAGCGCTTGGCGGAAGCTGGTGGAGACGTTCGAGAACCGCCTCACGGTGGCTTGATCTCGAGTTCCGCGAAGGCCGCCTCCCTCGGGGGGCGGCCTTCGTCGTGTCGACTCTCCAATCACGCGTGATCGGGGGGTCGACACGTCAGTCGTGTTCGGCTCGCACCGGGACCACCGCCACCGCCAGCGCCGGGAACACCGCCGCCACGCAGAACGCCAGTGCGTACCTGCTGTCGCCGATCACCAGGCCCAGCAGCGGCGGGGTCAGGGAGGCCGCGACGTTCTGGGCCGTGTTCTGCGTGCCCATCGCGCGGCCCGACCACGCCAGGCCCGCCAGCTCCGCCGAGGCCGTGAAGCCGAGGCCGTTGTCCGCCACCGTGATCACCCCCGCCAGGGCCAGCGCCAGCAGCACCAGCCACGGCCACGAGGCGTCGCCCAAGGCGACCAGGAGCATGACCAAGCAGCTCAGCACCGCCAACACCCGCATCGGCCGCAGCCGGCTCCCCACCCGGTCCGACCACCAGCCCGACCCCAGCCGGCCCAGCGCGCCCAGGACCTGGACCACCGCCAGGTACCAGCCCGCCGACAACGGGCTCCAGTGCTGCACCGCCACCAGGTACACCGGCGCGAACGCCGACACCGCGAACTGCGGCACCACCAGCAGCGCGCTCGCCCCGTGCACCCGCCACAGCGTCGCCTCCCGGTACGGCGAAGCGCCCGCCGAGTGAGGTGCGCGAGGCGGGCGCGGTGGGTCCGTCACCAGCCACGCCACCAGCAGCGCCACGGCGATCGCCAGCCCCGCCGGCAGCAGCACCGCCGCCCGGAAGCCGAAGTGCGCCGCCAGCGGGGGCAAGCCCAAGGCCGCGACGCCGACGCCCAGCGGCTGGGCCGTCTGGCGGATCCCCATCGCCACGCCGCGCTCGGACTTCGCGAACCAGCCCATCACCACGCGACCGCTCGCCGCGTTCACCGAAGCCGTGCAAGCGCCGGCCGCCAAAAACACCCCAAAGAGGAGCCCGACCGGGTGGCTTCCCACCCCGGCGTACACCAGGAGTAACCCCGAAGCGCCCAGGCCGAGCGCCATGATGAGGCGCTCTCCGTAACGGTCCGCAGCCGCGCCCCACACGATCAGGGTGAACAGGAGACCGATGCTCGGCGCCGCGACGACCGTGCCGGCCTCGGCCAGGGTCAGCCCCTCGGCGGCGCGCATGGCCGGGACCAGGAACGGGATGCCGTACAGGAAGGAACAGCTCGCCGTCTGCGCCGCGAGGCCGAGCGCGAGGATGAGCCATCGCCGTGAATTCGCCGAAACCTGCTCACTCGCACCGCTCGCGACCTGCGCCATCTTCGCCACCGTCTCAAACTATGAGATTTTGTTCCTACATAGTGAACGATAGTTGGCATGGCTAAGGACCGCAACCGAGTTGCGGTCCGAAGCGGAGCGGGTCAGGCCAGCGCGGCGTAGCCGGGCTTGATGACGTCGTCGATGAGCGCGATCCGGGCGTCGAAATCGATGAACGCGGATTTCATCGCGTTGATCGTGAACCACCGGAAGTCGTCGATACCATAGCCGAAGGTCTCGTGCAGCGCGGCGAATTCGCTGGTCATCGTGCATCCGCTCATCAGCCGGTTGTCCGTGTTCACGGTCACCCGGAACCGCAGCTTGGCGAGCAGGCCGATCGGGTGGTCGGCGATCGAGCGGACCGTGCCTGTTTGGACGTTCGACGTCGGGCAGATCTCCAGGGGGATGCGGCGGTCGCGGACGTACGCGGCCAACCGTCCAAGGTGGACCGTGCCGCCGGTGTCGGTCTTGATGTCCTCGGCGATGCGCACGCCGTGCCCGAGCCGCTCGGCGCCGCAGTGCTGAATCGCCTCCCAAATGGACGGCAAACCGAATGCCTCACCGGCGTGAATGGTGAAATGTGCATTGTTCTGGCGCAAATAGTCGAAGGCGTCGAGATTGCGGGTCGGGGGGAATCCGTCCTCGGGACCGGCGATGTCGAACCCGGCCACACCGGCGTCGCGGTAGCGGACGGCGAGGTTCGCGATCTCGAGGGCGCGGGCGTGCTGGCGCATCGCGCAGAGCAACGTCCCGATGCGGATGCTGCCGCCGTTCGCGGCCACCCGCCGGGTGCCCTCCGTGAACCCCGCCTGGACGGCCTCGACCACCGCATCGAGTGACAGACCGCGTTCGACGAACAACTCCGGTGCGTAGCGCACCTCGGCGTAGACGACGCCGTCGGCGGCCAGGTCCTCCACCGCCTCCGCGGCCACCCTGACCAGCGCTTCCTCCGTCTGCATCACCCCGCAGGTGTGCGCGAAGGTCTCCAGGTAGGAAACGAGTGAGCCGGAGTCCGCCGCTCGGCGGAACCAGCTGCCCAGCTCGGCCGGGTCGGTGGTGGGCAGACCGGCATAGCCGGTCGCTTCGGCGAGCTCGGCGACGGTGGCCGGGCGCAGGCCGCCGTCGAGGTGGTCGTGCAGCAGCACCTTGGGCGCGCGGCGGAGTGTCTCGGTGGGCAGAACAGGGCTTTCGTCAGGCATCCCCCAACGGTAACCTCGTTGTCATTCCCCTACATGGCCGTGACTCTCAGGCTCGGGCTAACCCTCAGCGTCGAGGATCATGTCCCGAATCGGCCATCCGGGGGCAGCCTCCGCAATAGCCTCTTCACGGGGGCCATACAGACAGCAATTTTTGCAATCGATAAGCTTCGTGGCACGTCCCTCCATTTCCCCGCCGACGAAGGACACACAGCAGTGACCACTGACAACCACATTGCCGCCCCGTCCTTCGACCGGATGCGCAACATGCTGGTGCGCGCGGCCGAAGTGCGTGAGAGCGAGCAGCAGCAGATCTTCGACGCGCTCGACGACATCTACGCCCGCCTCGCGCCGGTGGACTCGCTGGGCGCGGTCCGCAAGCGGCTCTCCGAGATGCCCGACCGCACCGAGGTCAGCGTCCTGGCCGAGCGCCTCGACGAGACGATGTCCCGCCTCGAAGCCCAGGACAACGCGATCGCCGCGCTGACCCGCGCCGTCGAGAGCATCGTCGACAAGCTCGCCAAGCCCTTCGCGCAGCTCGACGGCCGGCTCGACGGTGTCGCCGCGCGCTTCGAGGGCGTCGCGGGCCGGATGGACGGGCTCGAGGACAAGCTCCAGAACATCCACCGCCGGCTCGACGAGCTGGGCGGCCACCTGGACAAGCAGGACGCGAAGCTCGAGTCGCTGCCGCAGTCGGTGCACGGCCCGGTCCGCGAGCGGATCGAGCAGGCCGAGGCGGCGCTGCGCGAGCGCGTCGACCACGCCGACCACGAGCTGCGGGGCAAGGTCGACGAGCTGAGCCGCGTCACGCAGGAGCGCGTCGGCGAGCTGGGCCGCACGACCCACGAGCGGATCGACGCCAACACCGAGGCGCTCAAGGTCGCGCTGACCGAGACCGGCGAGATGATCGACGCGTCCGACCGGCTGGAGAACCTGGGCAACCGGCTCGAAACGGTCACCACCCGCCTCGACGACCTGGCCGGCCGCCTCGACAAGGTGGAGGACGGCTTCCTGTCCGGCATCGGCGACCTCGACGGCGCGCTCAAGGCGGGGCTGTCGAAGGTCGAGGGCACGCTGTCGAAGCAGCCGGACACCGACTCGGTGGACTCGCTGGTCCGCCGGAGCAACGACGAGAGCGTCCGCCGCATCGGCGGCCAGCTCGACGAGGCGATGGCGACGTTCGCGGAGCTGATGCTCGGCGGCGGCCCGGCGGTCCAGCAGATCGCCCCGCCCCCGCCGGCCCCGCGCCAGCCGCGCCGCAGCTCCCGCAACGGCCGCGCGCCCAAGCCGGCCGACGGCAAGGCGAAGACCGAAGGCGCGGAAGAAGCCACGGAGTAAGCACCTGCGAGAAGGCCCCCGCCGGGATCCGGCGGGGGCCTTCTTCGTGTCCGGGTGACGCGGGCTCAGGCCTCCGGCCCCCGTTTTCCAGCGTACCGAGTACCACCGACGGTTTCGGGCGGCTGCGGCAGCTCCCTCGGCGCCGGCGTTCACTCGACCGGGTGATCATCTGCGTGACGCTCGTCCCAGCGAACCGGACCACCGCGGCATTTCGGGAGACGTCCCCCGCCGGTGATCTTCGCGACCCTCGGAGTCCGACCAACGAGGGGACTCACCATGAAGGCGCTCAAGAGACTCGCGACGATCACCGCCGTCACGGCCGGGCTCGCGCTGGCCGTTCCGGTCGCGGCCGAGGCCGGGACCGTCTCCGTCACCTGGGGGTGCGGGTCCATCGGCGGCCCCGCCGGGACCAAGACCTTCGAGATCACCGTGACCGCGCCCGCCACGGCCACCGCCGGGCAGACCGTCACCGTGCACGCCGACGTCACGCAGGTCGCGCCGGCTTGGGGCGGCGGGACCGAACCCGCCGGGAAGTACACCGGCACCGTCGTGCTCGACGTCGGCGGCGCCACCTCGGGGCGGGCCGACGCCACCGGGCTGACGAACCCCGTCATCGAGCCCGGCACGAGCTTCCGGCTGACCGGCGGCACCGGCCAGGTCACGCTGCCCACCGCCGGGCCGGTCACCTTGGCGACGAGCAGCTACTTCCTCTACTACAGCACCGGCACCTTCATCATCGCCTGCGGTGGCAGCGGCGCCAAGCCGGTCGCCGCCACCATCCAGGTGTCCTAACCCCGGATCGTCTCCACGACGATCGGTCCCGGCTCCGGGGCCGAAGCGGCGATCGAGAACCCGCCTTCGAGCGCCGCCAAGGCCGCCGGGACCGCGTCCGGGGTGTCCGTGTGCAGCTCCAGCAACGGCTCACCCTCCGACACCGCCTCCCCCGGCTTGGCCAGGCACAGGATGCCCGCTGCCGCCTGGACCGGGTCCTCCTTGCGGGCCCGGCCCGCGCCGAGCCGCCATGCCGCGACGCCCACCGCGTACGCGTCCAGCGAAGCCAGCACGCCTGAAGCCGGCGCGACGACCGTGTGCACGTGGGAGGGCGTGGGCAGCGGCGCCGAAGGGTCGCCGCCCTGGGCCGAGATCATCCGGCACCAGACCTCGTACGCCTCGCCCGAAGCCAGCACCGCCGCCGGGTCGACGTCGAGACCGGCGAGGGCCAGCATCTCCCGGGCCAAAGCGAGAGTCAGCGCCACCACGTCCGACGGGCCGCCGCCCTGCAGCACCGCGACCGACTCCGCGACCTCCACCGCGTTCCCGACCGCCCGGCCCAGCGGGACGTTCATGTCGGTCAGCAACGCCGTCGTCGGGACGCCGTGGTCCGCGCCGATCGAGGTCAACGCACCAGCCAGCGAACGCGCCTGGTCGAGGGACTTCATGAACGCGCCCGACCCGAACTTCACGTCCAGGACCAGCCCGGACGCGCCTTCCGCGATCTTCTTGCTCATGATCGAGCTGGCGATCAGCGGGATCGACTCCACAGTGGACGTCACATCGCGCAGCGCGTAGAGCTTCTTGTCCGCCGGCGCCAGCCCGGACGTCGCCGCGCAGACCACCGCGCCGACGTCTTCCAGCTGCGCCTGGATCTCCGAAGTGGACAGTGCGGCCCGCCAGCCCGGGATCGACTCCAGCTTGTCGAGCGTCCCGCCGGTGTGGCCGAGGCCGCGCCCGGACAGCTGCGGTACCGCCGCGCCGCACGCCGCCACCAGCGGCGCCAGCGGCAGCGTGATCTTGTCGCCGACCCCGCCCGTCGAGTGCTTGTCCACCGTCGGGCGGGACACCGAAAGCGAAAGCCGCTCCCCCGACGCGATCATCGCGTGCGTCCACCGCGAGATCTCCGCCGGGGACATCCCGTTCAGGAAGATCGCCATGGCCAGCGCCGACATCTGCTCTTCGGCCACGACCCCGCGCGTGTACGCGTCGACGACCCAGTCGATCTGCTCGTCGGAAAGCGTGCCGCCGTCCCGCTTCACCCGGATCACGTCCACTGCGGCGAACGCGCGCTGTGTCAATGGTTCACTCGCAGGCTCGTTCACGGCAGGTCGTCCGGGCCGAAGGCGTCCGGCAGGACGTCGGACATCGGCAGGATCCCGCTGGGCGTGTCCACCAGGCACGCAGACCCGCCCAGCTCGAACAGGATCTGCCGGCAGCGCCCGCACGGCATCAGCAGGTCACCGGCACCGGAGCGACAGGCGACGGCGACCAGGCGGCCCCCGCCGGACAGCCGCAGCTGCCCGGCCATCGTGCACTCGGCGCACAACCCGAGCCCGTAGGACGCGTTCTCGACGTTGCACCCGGTCACGACCCGGCCGTCGTCGACGATCCCGGCCACCCCGACGTGCAAGCCCGAATAAGGCGCGTACGCATGGGAAGCCGCTTCGATCGCCTGGGAACGCAGAGCGTCCCAATCCACAGTAGACACTCAGTCCTCACCCCGTCGGTACGGCTGTCCGTCGGCCTTCGGCGGCCGCAGCCGCTGCGAAGCCACGGCCAGCACGATCAGCGTCACGAAGTGCGCGGTGTACGGGATCAGGTCCGACGGCAGCGTGTCGTTGGCCCAGTAGATCGCGTACAGCACGCCCGCGCCGACGACGCCAAGCCCCGCCGCGATCCACTGCTTCCGGAACAGTTGCACGACGACGATCACGGCGACCAGGATCACCGCGCCGTACAGCAGCGCGAGCACCGCTTCGCCGCCGCCGGCGAGCTGCAGGCCGTCCGCGTAGCCGAACAGCGCCGCGCCGCCGAGCAGGCCGCCCGGGCGCCAGTTGCCGAAGATCATCGCCGCCAGGCCGATGTACCCGCGGCCGTTCGTCTGGTTCTCCAGGTAGTCCGCGCCGCCGCGCAGCAGCACCAGCGAAGCGCCACCCATGCCGGCGAACGCGCCCGAGATGATCACGGCGACGTACTTGTGCAGGTAGACGTTCACGCCGAGGGACTCGGCCGCGACCGGGTTCTCGCCGCAGGAACGCAGCCGCAGGCCGAACCGGGTGCGCCAGAGCACCCAGAAGCTCACCGGCACCAGGATGATCGCGATCATCGTCAGCGGCGCCACCTCGGTGACCAGGCCACGCAGGATGCCGGCGACGTCGGAGATGCCGACGCGCTGCTCCTTCTCCAGGTCACCGAGCCAGTCCGAGAGACCGCTGGCCGAGTAGGTGTCGAACTTCGGCACCACCGGCGACTGCCGCGGGTTGCCGGAGATCGGCGCGAAGATCAGGTTCGCCAGGTACTTCGTGACACCCAGGCCGAGCAGGTTGATCGCGACACCGGAGACGATGTGGTTGACGTTGAACGTCACCGTCGCCACCGCGTGCAGCAGCCCGCCCAGCGCACCGAACAGCAGCGCGGCCAGCAGGCCGGACCACACGCCGCCGTAGTACGAACCCCAGGCGGCGCCCCAGGTGCCGAGGATCATCATGCCCTCGAGACCGATGTTGACTACGCCCGCGCGTTCGGCCCACAGGCCGCCCAGCCCGCACAGCAGGATCGGCAGCGCCAGGCGCAACGCCGTCTGCGCGGTGTTCGACGACGTCAGCGCGGCGACGCCGGTGGAGTAGGACGCCGTCGAGACGACGGCGATGGCGATCACGGCCCAGATGACCCCGCGCAGCCAGCCGGGGATCCGGCCCCGCTTGCGCTGCACCGGCATGGTCGAGCCGGATTCGGGAGCGACGTCGGTGATCACACCGCACCCCCTTCGGTGACCGAGGAACCCTTGCGGCCGGCGAGTGCGCGCCCGACTCTGCGTTGTTCGGCCGCCAGGTCGGCCCGGCGCACGATCTCGTACGCCACGACGACCGACAGCACGATGATGCCCTGCATGATCGTCGCGATCTCCTTGGACACGTTGATCTGCTCCAGCGACACCGCGGAGGTGTCGAGGAACGCCCACAGCAGCGCGCCGAGCGCGATGCCGCCGGGGTGGTTGCGGCCCAGCAGCGCGACCGCGATGCCGGTGAAGCCGTACATCTGGGTCGCGGTGATGCCGTAGCTGTAGTCGCGGCCGAGCAGTTCCGGCATGGCGACCAGGCCGGCCACGCCACCGGAAAGCAGCATCGCGATCAGCGTCATCTTCTTGGCGCTGACACCGCCCGCGGCCGCGGCGGTGGTCGATTCGCCGGACGCCTTGAGCTCGAAGCCGAACCGCGTGCGGTTGAGCATGAACCAGTAGGCGCCGCCGATGAGCGCGGCGATGACGACGAACCCGAACAACGTGCCCGAGCCGAGCGGGATGCCCGGGATCCGGCCGGACGGCTCGATCACGCGGGTGCCGATGTTGTTGCCCCGCTGCACGCCGAACTGGTCGGCGTTGATGAGGAACGCGATGATCCCGGCGACGATCGCGTTGAGCATGATCGTCGAGATGACCTCGCTGACCCCGCGGGTCACCTTGAGGATCGCCGGGACCGCGGCGTAGGCCATGCCCGCGACGACCGCGACCACCAGGATCGCGATGACGTGGATGACCGGCGGCAGCTTCATGGCGCCGCCGGCGATGGCCGCGATGACGGCGGCGAAGCGGTATTGGCCTTCGACACCGATGTTGAACAGGTTCATCTGGAAGCCGATGGCCACCGCGAGCCCGGACAGGTAGTAGACGCATCCCAGGTTCACCGTGTCGACCGCGGTCGAGCCCTTGAACATCTGGCCGATCATCGTGCCGTACGCCTGCAGCGGGTCCGCGCCCGAGATGATCAGCGCGATCGCCGACAGCAGCACGGCGAACACGATCGCCAGCAGCGGCGGCAGCAGTTTCGTGCGCCAGGAGGTCATTCGTCGTCACCCTCTCCGGCGCCGGTCATCGCCGAACCCAGTTCCTGCGGGGTCACCGTCGCGGGATCGGCCTCGCTCACGAGGCGCCCGCGCAGCATGACCCGGATCGTGTCGGACAGGCCGATCAGCTCGTCGAGGTCGGCGGAGATCAGCAGCACCGCGAGCCCGGCGGCGCGGGCCTGGCGGATCTGCTCCCAGATCAGCGCCTGCGCGCCGACGTCGACGCCGCGGGTCGGGTGCGAGGCCACCAGCAGCACCGGGTCGCCGGACAGCTCGCGCCCGACGATCAGCTTCTGCTGGTTGCCGCCCGAGAGCGCGGCGGCCGGGACGTCGATGCCCGGCGTCCGGACGTCGTAGTCGCGGACGATCCGCTCGGTGTCGGCGCGGGCGCCGGCGATGTCGAGCAACTGTCCTTTGGAGACCGGTTCGCGGGTCTGGTAGCCGAGGATCCGGTTGACCCACAACGGTTGCGTGAGCAGCAGGCTGTGCCGGGTGCGGTCTTCGGCGATGTAGCCGATGCCGGCTTCGCGCCGGGCCAGCGTGCCCGCCTTGGTCAGATCGCGCGCCTTGCCGTCGGCGTCGACCAGCTCGATCGTGCCGCCGGTCGCCTTGCGCATGCCCATGATCGTCTCGACGAGCTCGGTCTGGCCGTTGCCCTCGACGCCGGCGATGCCGAGCACCTCACCCGCGCGCACGGTGAACGTGACGTCGTCGAGCGCGTTGCGGCCGGAGCCCTCGGCGCCCAGCGTCAACCCGGTCAGGCGCAGCACGGCGCGGTCGGTGACGGTGGACTCGCGGGTCTCCGGGCTGGGCAGCTCGGACCCGACCATCATCTCCGCGAGCTGGCGGGAGGTGATGGTCTTCGGGTCGGCCGTGCCGACGGTCGTGCCGCGCCGGATCACCGTGACGGTGTCGGCGATCGCCCGGACCTCGTCGAGCTTGTGCGAGATGAAGAGGAAGGTGTAGCCGCCGTCCTTCATCTCCCGCACGGTCTCGAAGAGCGCGTCGACCTCCTGCGGCACGAGCACCGCGGTCGGCTCGTCCAGGATGATGATCTTCGCCCCGCGGTAGAGCACCTTGACGATCTCGACACGCTGGCGGTCGGCGACGCCGAGCTCCTCCAGCAGCGTCTCCGGCTTGGCGTGCAGGCCGGTCCGCTCGGCGAGCTCGGCCAGCCGCGCGCGGGCGGCGCGGCCGATGCCGTGCAGGCCCTCGGCGCCGAGGAAGACGTTCTCGCCGACGGTCAGGTTGTCGGCGAGCATGAAGTGCTGGTGCACCATGCCGATGCCGGCGCGGATGGCGTCCTGCGGGTTGCGCAGTTTCACCTCTTCGCCGTTGATCGCGATGGTGCCCTCGTCCGGCGGCTGCATGCCGTACAGGATCTTCATCAGGGTGGACTTGCCGGCGCCGTTCTCGCCACAGATGGCGTGCACCTCGCCGGCGGCGACGGTGAGGTTGACGTCGGAGTTGGCCACCACGCCGGGAAAGCGCTTGGTGATCCCGGTCAGCTGGACGGCGGGGGCGCCCCGGTCGGGGACGGCCTCGGCCGGGGCCTCGGCTGTGCTCATGGGCGGGAGAATTCCATCTCTCGTGTAAACGCGTGAGGGGCCCGGAGGAGAAAATCCTCCGAGCCCCGACGCGCACTGAGTTACTTCTGCGGCTTGTCCGAAACGGTGATGGCGCCCGAGATGATCTGGGCCTTATACCCGTCGAGGACGTCCTTGATGTCGTCGACCTTGCCGCCGGAGGTGGCGTAGCCGACGCCGTCGACCTTGAGGTCGAAGCGCTTCGGCAGGGTCGTCAGGTCACCCTTGGCGACGGCCTGGATGTAGTCGAACACCGCGACGTCGACGCGCTTGAGCATGGACGTGATGATGACGTCCTTGTCGGCCGCGACGGTCTTCTGGTTGTACTGGTCGGAGTCGACGCCGATGGCCAGCGCGTTCCCGGCCTTGGCGGCGTCGAAGACGCCCTTACCCGAGGCGCCCGCGGCGTGGTAGATGACGTCCGCGCCCTTGGCGATCTCGGCCGCGGCCTTCGCGTTGCCCTTCGGCGGGTCCTGGAACCCGGAGAAGTCACCGGCCGGGGTCAGGTACTCGTCCTCGATCTTGATCTTGGACGAAACCGTCTTCGCGCCCTGCAGGAAGCCGGCCTCGAACTTCTGGATCAGCGGGGTGTTCACACCGCCGACGAAGCCGATGTGGCAGCTCTTGCTCTTGTACGCGGCAGCGACGCCGGCCAGGAACGAGCCCTGCTCCTCGGCGAACACCAGCGGCGTCACGTTCGGCAGCTGGATCGAGTCGTCGTCGACGATCGCGAACTTGGTGTTCGGGTACTTGGCGGCGACGGCCTTGACCGAGTCCGCGTAGGCGAAGCCGACCGCGACGATCGGGTTCAGGCCCTGCGAAGCCATCTGGTCGAGGCGCTGCTGCTTGGCCGACTCGGCCTCGCTGGCCGACGCGGTGCTCTCGCTGACCGTCGTCACGCCGAGGTCGGACTTCGCCTTGTCGGTGCCCGCGGCGGCGGCGTCGTTGAACGACGCGTCACCCCGGCCGCCGACGTCGAAGGCCAGGCCGATCTTGAGCTGGCTGCCGTCGACCTTGCCACCGGCGGCGGCCGTGCTGCTCGACGCGGCGGGCGCGGCGGGCGGCTTCTGCGCGGTGACGCAGTCGGAACCGCCCGTCGAGGCCGCGGTGTTGTTCGAGCTGTTACCACCGCCGGAATCCTTGGCGCACCCGGCCAGGGCGAGCACCCCGGCCATGGCCGCGGCGGCCAGCGCGGTTCCACGCATGCGACGCAACGTGTTTCTCCCTCCCCGCTGATCCAGCGGATGGTCAAGGGCACGGCCCGGCCCTACTGCCGGGTCGACCCGCCAGACCGTACCCGGCGGACAGGAATGCGCCATAGGAAAGGCACGCTACGTAACACAAACGTTTACTCACGAGTCGCGCGCGCGACGAACTGAACACCGAAAGTGATCATCCGGCCCGCGGAGAGCTACTTTTTGCGGGCTGCGTCCGTTTGGGACGGCCGAAATGCCGTTCCGTGTCACTCAGTGTGCCGGACTGCCCGCGGGTTGGGCCAGCCCGGTCACTCTGTGAGACGACGCCGAATCAGCCGCAGGTGAGCCGGGCGGCGGCCCAGTCGCTGCGGTCGTAGGCGTTGCCGTCACCGCCGTCGGTGACGACGAGCCGCAGGTACTGCGCGCCGTGCAGGTCCGCGGTGAGCGGCAGCGCCGGGTCCTGCCACGTCCGCACGCCGGTCGAAGCCACCGTCGCGCCGTCCGCGTGCACCTCGAACGTCGCCGAGCCCTGCTTGTTCGTCGCCTCGCGCTCGTCGTCCACGCCGACGTCCGCGGTAAACGCCGTGCAGCGGCCGCCCAGGTAGAAGACGACTTCGCTCGGCGCGTGCGCCCCGAGGCCCTTGGGGTAGCCGACGCCGTTGATGGTCAGCGGCTTGCCGTCGCCGGCCGGGATGCTGCCGTTGGACATGTCCCGTTCGACCGGGCCGTAGCCGTTCTTCTCCGCGGCCCAGCGCAGATCACTGGCCCACGCGGACGCCGTGGGCGGGCCCGCCGGGACGGTCAGCAGTTGTTCACCGGACCAGGTGACCGGCCCGAACCCGAGCGTGCGGTAGGTGACGCCGCCGCGCAGCACCGCCGTCGTGCCCTCGGTCCCGGCCGGCGGGGTCACCCGCCAGCGGCCGGCCGCGGTCTCGCCGGTCCCGAGCACGACGGTCCGCGGCCGGGTCAGCTGTTCGACGCGCCAGCCCGCGGGCGCGGTCAGCGTGACGCGCGGGTCGAACACCGGGACGCGGGCCTCGTCGGTCGCGGACACCGTCACCTCGAACGGCTTCCCGGCGGGCGTGAGCTCGCCCGGGACACCCGGCACCGGGGCAGCGAGCTCGATGCCCGTGCTGACCAGCGGCGCGTCCCGCCACCACGAGCCGCCCGCGTGGACGCGGTAGACGACCGTCGCGTGCGGCGGGACGACCGCGGAGATCCGGCCCGCGGTCTGGAGGTCGCGGTGGGCCCAGAGGTCGCGCGCGGTGTACCCGGCGGCCTTCGGCAGCCCGGCGGCCGCCGCGGTGGTGCCGATCGCCGCGCCCGACGTCGTCTCGTTGAACAGCGCGATCGCCACGTCACCGTTGGCCAGCGGCTTGGCGAACACCCAGTGTCCGTCCTGGTTGGACAGCACCCGCGCCTGGACGCCGCGGCGGTCCTGGTCGAGGGCGATGACCTCGGCGTTGCGCAGGACGTCGAAGTTGGCCGGCGACACCTTGCGCAGGTCGGCGCCGATGAGCAGCGGGGCGGCCATCATCGCCCACAGCGAGAAGTGCGAGCGGTACTCCTCGGTCGTCATCCCGCCGTTGCCGACCTCGAGCATGTCGGGATCGTTCCAGTGCCCCGGCCCGGCGTACGGCGCCAGTGGCGCGTTCGCCTTGAGGATCTGGAGCATCTTGGCCCAGTTGTCCTTGATGTCGCCGGTGGTGCGCCACAGGTGCCCGACGTCCGCACCCCACTCCCAAGGCTTGTTCTCGCCCCATTCGCAGAGCGAGTACACGATCGGGCGACCGGTCTTCTTCAGCGCGTCGCGCATCTTCGTGTAGCGCTCGAGCGCGGGGCGGCCCTGGTTGTTGCAGTTGTCGTACTTGAGGTAGTCGACACCCCAGCCGGCGAACGTCTGCGCGTCGACGTCTTCGTGGTCGAGCGCGCCCGGCTGGGTCTTCGCGCAGGTCAGCGTGCCCGCGCTGGTGTAGATGCCGAACTTCAGGCCCTTCGCGTGGACGTAGTCGGCCAGCGCCTTGATGCCGCCCGGGAAGCGGGCCTTGTTCGCCTGCATGCGCCCGTCGGCGTCGCGCTCCGGCTCGGCCCAGCAGTCGTCGACGTTGACGTACTCGTACCCGGCCGCCTTGAGTCCTTTGTCGACGAAGATGTCGGCGGTGTCGCGGATGATCCGCTCGTCCACGGCGCAGCCGGTGGTGTTCCAGTTGTTGAAGCCCATCGGCGGCGTAAGTGCCAGGCCGTCGGGCAGTGCCTGCGCGGGCGTGACCGACACCACGGGCACCAGGGCCGCGACGGCAATCACCAAGCCGAGTCGTCGCACCAGGACGTCACCCCATCGTGAGAGATCCGATGTTTGTCCGAGGGACACTAGGGACGACGTCGTAGACGGTCAATGACACGCCGCGATCACCAGCCGTTCGGCGTAGCGCATCAGATATTAGATTTTACAGACGTCTGATCTCCACTGACCGGGACACCGCGGGTCACGGCGCCACCGAGTGCGCTGCGCCACACCGCCGGGTGGCGGTGCGGGAGTACCGGTGTCTGGTCCATCACAGAGGGGAACCCGGAGGTGAGCCGCATTCCGGGTGCGGGTCTAGCATCCGATTCATCCAGGCTCGATGACGTTGACTTCGGCATAGCCGCCGCTCCGGCAGCGACTGCGGACCTCACCGGCCACCGGGCGCACAGTCAGACGTTGGAGGCCGTTCACCGATGTCCACCACGGCGAGCACTGCCACAGCGGCAGGGGCGAGCGATCGGGCGGGTGCCTCACGCCGGCAGGGGACCTTCTACCGGGGCGACCCCGGCATGTGGTCCTGGGTGCTGCACCGCATCACCGGCGTGCTCACATTCTTCTTCCTGTTCGTGCACGTGCTCGACACCGCGCTGGTGCGCGTGTCGCCGAACACCTACGACCAGGTCATCGAGACCTACAAGACGCCGATCGTCAACCTCCTGGAGGTCGGCCTGGTCGGCGCGGTGCTCTTCCACGCGCTGAACGGCATCCGCGTCATGCTGGTCGACTTCTGGTCGAAGGGCCCGAAGCTGCAGAAGGCGATGCTGTGGGTCATCGGCGTCGTCTGGGTCGTCGTGATGGTTCCCGGTGCGTTCTTCATGCTGAAGCGCACCGTCGAAACGCTCTTCGGGGGTAACTGACATGGCCGAGTCGCTCGCCCTCGACAAGCCGCGCTCGCCGAAGCGCCCCGCCGCGCGCCGGAGCAACTTCGAGCTCTACAGCTGGCTGTTCATGCGGATCTCCGGGATGGCGCTGGTCATCCTGGTGCTCGGCCACCTGCTGATCATGAACATCCTCGACGGCGGCGTGCACCGGATCAACTGGGGCTTCGTCGCCGGCCGCTGGGCCTCGCCGTTCTGGCAGTTCTGGGACCTGGCCATGCTCTGGCTCGCCGAGATCCACGGCGGCAACGGCCTGCGGGTCATCATCGACGACTACGCCCGCAAGGACAGCACGCGGTTCTGGCTGAAGATCCTGCTCTACGTCTCGATGGTGCTGATCCTGGCCGTCGGCACGATGGTGATCTTCACGTTCGACCCGAACATGCCCGCGAACTGACAGCCACGGAGACTTTTTCATGCAGTTCCACAAGTACGACGTGGTGATCGTCGGCGCCGGTGGCGCCGGCATGCGCGCGGCCATCGAATCCGGCCAGCGCGCCCGCACCGCGGTCCTCACCAAGCTCTACCCGACCCGGTCCCACACCGGCGCGGCCCAGGGCGGCATGTGCGCCGCGCTGGCGAACGTCGAAGAGGACAACTGGGAGTGGCACACCTTCGACACGGTCAAGGGCGGCGACTACCTCGTCGACCAGGACGCCGCGGAGATCATGGCCAAGGAGGCCATCGACGCGGTGCTCGACCTGGAGAAGATGGGCCTGCCGTTCAACCGGACGCCCGAGGGCAAGATCGACCAGCGCCGGTTCGGCGGTCACACGCGTGACCACGGCAAGGCCGCGGTCCGCCGCGCCTGCTACGCCGCCGACCGCACCGGCCACATGATCCTCCAGACGCTCTACCAAAACTGCGTCAAGTACGGCACGGAGTTCTTCAACGAGTTCTACGTGCTCGACCTGATCCTGTCCGAGGACGAGAGCGGCAATCCGGTCGCCTCCGGCGTCGTCGCCTACGAGCTGGCCACCGGCGAGCTGCACGTCTTCCAGGCGAAGTCGATCGTGTTCGCCACCGGCGGCGCGGGCAAGATCTTCAAGACGACGTCGAACGCGCACACCCTCACCGGTGACGGCCTCGGCATCATCTTCCGCAAGGGCCTGCCGCTGGAGGACATGGAGTTCTTCCAGTTCCACCCGACCGGCCTCGCGGGCCTGGGCATCCTCATTTCCGAAGCCGTCCGCGGCGAGGGCGGGATCCTGCGCAACGCCGACGGCGAGCGGTTCATGGAGCGCTACGCCCCCACCATCAAGGACCTCGCGCCGCGGGACATCGTGGCGCGCTCGATGGTGCAGGAAGTGCTGCAGGGCCGGGGTTGCGGCCCGAACAAGGACTACGTCGTCCTGGACGTCACGCACCTGCCGGTCGAGGTCCTCGAGACCAAGCTGCCGGACATCACCGAGTTCTCCCGGACCTACCTGGGTGTCGACCCGGTGAAGGAGCCGGTGCCGGTGTTCCCGACCTGCCACTACGTGATGGGCGGGATCCCGACCAACGTGCACGGCGAGGCGTTGCGGGACAACGAGAACGTCATCCCGGGTCTCTACGCGGCGGGCGAGGTCGCCTGCGTGTCCGTGCACGGTTCGAACCGCCTGGGCACGAACTCGCTGCTCGACATCAACGTGTTCGGCCGCCGCGCCGGCATCGCGGCCGCGGAGTACGCGCTGGCGCACGAGCACGTCGAGCTGCCCGAGGAGCCCACCAAGCTGGTCGAAGAGCAGCTGGCGGGCCTGCTGTCGGAGCACGGCGACGAGCGCGTCGCCGACATCCGCAAGGAAATGCAGCAGACGATGGACTCGCACGCGTCGGTGTACCGGACCGAGGACACGCTGAAGCAAGCGCTGACCGACGTCCAGGCGCTGAAGGCGCGCTACCAGCGGATCACGGTGTCGGACAAGGGCAAGCGGTACAACACCGACCTGCTCGAGGCCGTCGAGCTGGGCTTCCTCCTGGAGCTGGCCGAGGTACTGGTCGTGGGCGCGCTGGCCCGCAAGGAGTCCCGCGGCGGCCACGCCCGCGAGGACTACCCGACCCGCGACGACACGAACTTCATGCGCCACACCATGGCCTACAAGGAGGGCGCGGGGCTGTCCTCGGACATCCGGCTCGACTACAAGCCCGTGACCTTCACCCGCTACGAACCGATGGAGCGGAAGTACTGATGACCACCGCTACTGCCGAGTCGGATGTCGCCGCTTCCGACGAGCACACCCCGATCACCGTCACGCTGAAGATCCTCCGCTTCAACCCGGAGGTCGACACGGAGCCCCACTGGGAGTCCTACGACGTCCCGGCCCAGCGCACCGACCGCCTCCTCAACCTGCTGTTCTACGTGAAGGACTACATCGACGGAACGTTCGCGTTCCGCCGCTCGTGCGCCCACGGCGTGTGCGGGTCCGACGCGATGCAGATCAACGGCATCAACCGCCTGGCCTGCAAGGTCCTGATGAAGGACCTCCTGGCCAAGGACGGCAAGAAGACGACGATCACGATTGCCCCGATCAAGGGCCTGACGACGTTGAAGGACCTCTACGTCGACATGGACCCGTTCTTCGAGGCATACCGGGCAATCAAGCCGTACCTGATCACCTACGGCAACGAGCCAACGCGCGAACGCATCCAGTCCCAGGCGGACCGCGACCGGTTCGACGACACGACGAAGTGCATCCTCTGCGCCTGCTGCACATCATCGTGCCCGGTGTACTGGAACGACGGCTCGTACTTCGGCCCGGCAGCGATCGTGAACGCCCACAGGTTCATCTTCGACTCCCGCGACGAGGGAGCAGAGGAACGCCTGGACATCCTGAACGACGGCGAAGGTGTCTGGCGCTGCCGCACAACGTTCAACTGCACGGACGCCTGCCCCCGAGGCATCCAGGTGACCAAGGCAATCCAGGAAGTGAAGCGCGCGCTGCTGTTCAAGCGCGTCTGACCTACTGCAGCAACGGAAAGGCCCTCCGGTCCCCCAACCGGAGGGCCTTTTTCATCCCACGAAGGGGCGGCCGGCAGCGCAAGAGGACAAGGACGTCACCAGACCTGCTCTGCCGCGGCAGGGTTGAGCCGCGGCAGAGAATTCACCCGCGGCAGAATCGAAAGCATGTCCTCGCCGGACGGGCAGGCTCTGGGATGACCATCCCGACCCGCTGCCATCTCCCGTCGAGGAGATGGGCCGCAGGGTGGTCATCCCGCTCCTTCTATGGGGCGTGCGCCCCTTGCGTCAGCGCACCGCGTCCAGGGCGTCCACCAGGCCGTGGCCGTAGTAGGAGTTGTTCTTTGCCGGGCCTGTGCACTCCGGCTCCGTTGCCGTGCACTTCACCACGTCTGCCTCGCCCTCCAAGATGCGCGACAACGCCCACGGTGGGAGCCCCCGGAACCGCGAAGCCAGCAGGGCCGCTACGCCCGCCACGTGCGGTGAGGCCATCGACGTTCCGCACTTCGAGCCGTACTGGCCGCCGAACACCGTCGATGACAGGGGGCACGCCGGCCCCGCTTCGGGGGGTGGGGTCTGTGCGAAGTCGCCGCCTGGGGCCGTCACGTCTATTTCGCCGTAGTTGCTGAACGACGACTTCGTGCCCGCGTAGCCCACCGATGACACGTTCACCACGCCGTCGATCGACTTCGGGAGGATGCCGCACGACGAGTCCACCGGGTGGGGGCGGTTCGGGTCCGTTGTCTGCTTCGTCGTGTCGAAGCCCGAGTTGCCCGCCGCCGCCACGTTGAGGACTCCGTGGCGGGTGGAGAACTCGATCGCCCGGCGGACCGCTTCGTACGCCGCCGCGTCGCCTGCTTCGTGGGAGCAGAAGAACATGCCCGGGTCGATGTAGTAGCTGTTGTTGGTCACCGGGAAGCCGTGCTTCGCCGCCCAGACGAAGCCGCAGACCGCCGACTCCGGGAAGATGTAACCCGCGTCGTTGACCACCTTCACCGAGGCCAGGCGCACGCCCGGGGCGACACCCGTGAAGCCCGCCGCCGGGTCCTTGCCCGCGATCGTGCCCGCCACGTGCGTGCCGTGGTCCGACGTCGTCGGTGCCCAGGACGCCGGGGTGAGGTCCGGCGCGCCCGTCACGCAGCCCGCCGACGAGCGGGCGTCGACCGCGTTGCGCAGCGCCGGGTGCGTTGCGTCGATGCCCGAGTCCAGCACGCCGACCGTCACCGAACGGCTGCCCTGGTAGATCTTGTTGGCTTCCGGCGCGTGGATCGCCTTCATGTCCCACTGCTGGGCCGACAGGTCACCCGCGGCCGCCGTCGAACGCGTGTCCTCCAGCGTCTTCACCGCACCGAGGGAACGAGCCGCGGCACCGGACGCAGAATCCACGTCCTTGCCGCCCGAATAGGCCCGGTAGACGCCGATCTTCTGCTGGAAGTCCGCGTTGCGCGAGCTGGCGATGGCGACGCCGATCTCGGCGTAGTACGCGACCTTCGTGCCGCACTTGGCCGCCAGTTCCTTGTCGACGGCCGACGCGCGGGTGCCCGGCTGGTACGTCACGACGTAGGTGTACGGCGTGCTTGTCGTGTCGCAGGCGACCGGCGCGGCCTCGGCCGCCGGCGCCGCCGCGAACAGGCCGCCGCCCACGGCCAGCACGAGCGGGGCCGCCATTCGGCGTATACGGGACATTCCACCTCCAGGGTCAGTGGCGTCAACCTAAACCGGCCCCTCGGGCCGCGCCACCGACCAAAGTCAGGAGGAAACCCGCGAAGTGGCCCGCACCCCGCGCCAGCCCAGCACGCCGATGGCCGTGCCGAGCAGGAACGAAACGACCGTCAGCACGGCGTGCACGACGAAATAGGCGGTGGGCGAGCCGTCGGGGGGCCAGGCCCGGTCGCTGTCCCACAGGTTCTTGGCGAAGGTGATCCAGATGATCCACGACCACCCGCCGAAGGCCAGCAGGAACAGCGAGGTGCCTCGCGAAATGCGCATGCCCCTGAGTATGCGATGCCGGCCGCGGCGCTAGATTGCGTGGGTGCACTCCGTTGTCTCCCGGTCGCTCAAGGTTTTCACGACGACGCTCGCCGCCGCCCTCCTGGCCCTGAGCGTGCCCGCCCTTGCGGCCGCGGCGCCGCCGGCGGGCCAGTGCGCGAACACCCAGGCCCCGCCGCCGCCGGTCGACACGTCGGAGAAGCCGGCGCCGGGCAAGCAGGCCCCGCCGCCGCTGGCCGTGCCCGCCGTCCCGGTCGGCGGCCCGCGGATGGCCGAATGCGGCCTGATCACCCCGGACGGCGCCCTCAACCCGCCGGACGGCAACACCGCGGCGTCGTGGGTGGTGCAGGACCTCGACAGCGGCGCGATCGTCGCGGCCAAGGACCCGCACGCCCGCCAGCGGCCCGCGTCGCTGATCAAGACGCTGCTCGCGCTGGTCGTCGTGACCCAGCTGCAGCCGCAGCAGACGATCGTGGCGACGAAGGAGGACGCCGAGCAGGAGTGCACCTGCGTCGGTCTCGTCGCCGGCGGCCAGTACACCGTCGACCAGCTGCTGCACGGCCTGCTGATGCACTCGGGCAACGACGTCGCGCACGCGTTCGCCACGGCGCTCGGCGGGGTCGACCCGACGGTGGCGAAGATGAACGCCCTGGCCGCGAAGATCGGCGCGCTCGACACGCGCGCCGCGACGCCGTCGGGCCTGGACGGGCCGGGCATGTCGGCCTCGGCCTACGACTTGAGCCTGATCTTCCACTACGCGATGAAGCAGCCGGAGTTCGCGAGTGTCGTCGCGACGAAGAACTTCGAGATCCCGGCGGCCGGCGGCAAGCCGCCCATCCCCCTCTTCAACGACAACAAGCTGCTCGGCGTCTACCCCGGTTTCCTCGGCGGCAAAACCGGTTTCACCGACGACGCCCGCCACACCTACGTCGGCGCGGCGCAGCGCAAGGGCAAGCGGCTGGCCGTCGTCATGCTGCGTGCCGAGCAGAAGCCGACGAAGGTGGTCGACCAGGCGGCGAAACTGCTCGACTACGGCTTCGCGCTGGAGGACGACCGCGCGACGCCGGTCGGCCAGATCACCTACCAGGCGCCCGCCACCACCTCGGAGAACGGCGACCCGTCCGTGCTCGCCGACGGCGGCACCGGCAACGGCGGCACGTCCGCGGCCGCTTCGGCGGCGAAGGAGGACCCGTTCGGCGTCACCGGCTGGATCATCACGCTGGTGGTGTTCCTGATCATCGTCGGCGGGTTCGTCGTCGGGCACCAGCGCAAGCGCGCCGCGGGCTAACGGAAGCCGGGCCCCGGCTCCGGCGTCACCCGATCGGTGGTGATCTCGCCACCGCAGTGCCGGCAGGCCACGACGACGTCGGCGACCTCGCCGCAGTCCTGGTGCCGCAGCAGGATCGGCGGTCCCTCGGGCCCGGCCAGGTGCCGGTCGCCCCACCGCATGAGGGTGACGACCGCGCCGAAGAGGTCGCGCCCGGCCGGCGTCAGCACGTACTCGGGCACGGGGTCGACGCGGTCGAGCACACGAGCGTCGACGAGGGTCTTGAGCCGGGCGGAGAGCGTCGGGCGCGGGATCGAGAGGTTGCGCGCGAACTCGCCGTAGCGGCGCACGCCGAAGAACGACTCCCGCAGGATCAGCAGGCTCCACCGCTCGCCGACCAGGTCGAGCGCGCGCCCGACCGAGTCCGCGGTGAACCGGTGCGCCAGGTCGGTCACAGCTGGTCCGTGCGGGCCGGGACGCCGAGCAGCAGCTTGCCGGACAGCTCGTAGCTGGCCGGGTTCACCTGGAAGTGCGCGGTCGCCGTGTGCGCGTCGCGGAACCGGCGCTGCAGCGGCGAAGTCTCGTAGATCGCGGCGCCGCCGCCTAGGTCGTACATGCTTTCGGCGACCTTCGCGGCGGTGCGCGTGACGTGCGTGGCGGCCAGCCGGAGGCCGAGCTTGAGCGCGTCCGGCACCGGTTCGGTGCCCTGCGCGGCCTGCCAGGCGTCGTCGATGCTCGTGTAGAAGAGCAGGCGGGCCGCGCGCAGGGCGGCTTCGGCCTCCGCGACGGCGGCCTGGGTCTGGGACCGTTCGGCCAGCGACCGGCGCGAGCCGAGCGGCTTGCGCGTCGCCGCGAGCTCGACGAGGTCGTCGATCGCGCCGCGCGCGTTGCCCAGCGCGGCCGCCGCGACCGACAGCGCGAAGAAGCCGAAGAGCGGGAACCGGTGCAGAGCAACGGCTTCCGGCGGCGGCCCGCCCATGACCGAGAAGACGCGGTGCTCGGGGACGAACAGCTCGCCGGCGACGCAGTCGTGGCTGCCGGTGCCGCGCAGCCCGGTGGTGTGCCAGGTGTCGAGCACCTCGAGTTCGGCCTTCGGCAGCGCGGCGACGTACAGCGCGCTTTCGTGCACGAACCCGGCGAAGAGCCAGTCCGCGTGCGGGATGCCGCTGCAGAACGCCCAGCGGCCGCTCACGACGTACCCGCCGTCGACCCGGCGTCCGGTGCCGCGCGGCGCCCAGACACCGGCGGCGACCGTACGCGGGTCGCCGAACACCTCGTCGGCGCACTTCCGCGGCGCGTAGGCCGACAGCAGGCTGCTCGTCACGGCGATCGAGACGCACCAACCGGCCGAGGCGTCCCCGCGCGCGATCGTCTCGGCGGTCGCGAGGCTGACGGCGGGCGGCGCTTCGGGGCCGCCGAGGTAGCCGGGGACGCCCGTGCGGAGCAGCTGGGCGTCGACGAGCTTCGCGACGAGCTCCGCGGGCAACGCGCGTTCCCGCTCGGTGACCGGTGCGAGCGTCTTGGCGAGGTCTGCACACTCGCGGGCGGCGTCCAGCAGCACGAAACCCTCCGGTTCAGCATGCTTACCGGTTCAGTTTCTTTACCGCCACCGCGGCTGTCAAGGCTTGCGGCGGCCGCCCAGCCACGCCAGCAGCGCGCCGGCGCTGAAGGCACCGGCGACGGCCCCGAACCCGGGTCCGCGCTGCACGGTGACGCTCTGCTCGAGCCGAACCGGCGGCGGGGGCGCGACGACCTTGCGCTGGTTCTCCTTCGCCGTCGCCGTCCACGCGGTGACGAGCAGCAGGAAGCGGGAGACGAGGTTGGCGAACACCAGCAGGCCGATGACCGGCCCGAACAGCGCGAACGCGGGTGAGTTCGTCACGCTGGCGAGGTAGAAGGTGGCCGCCTGCTGCAGGATGACGAACCCGACGGAGGCGAACACGGCCCCCTTCACGGCGCTGCGCAGCGCGACTTGCTCGCGGGGCAGGCGCGCGATCACCCAGAGGAAGACGAGCGTGTTGGCGAGCAGGCCGAGCACGATCGTCGCCACCCGCAGCAGGAAGTTCGCCCAGGCGGCCTGGTCGAGGTCGACCAGCTTGAGCAGGAAGCGCCCCACGCCGCCGCCGACCGCGGTCAGCGCGAACGACACGATGAGGGCGAGGCCGAGCCCGACCAGCGCGACGAGGTCCTTGGCCGTCTGCTTCACGAACGGCTGCGCCTGCTTCTCCTGCCCCCACTGCGCGGTGAGCGCGTCGCGGAGGTTGGCCATCCAGCCGATGCCGGAGTAGAGGGCGATGAGCAGACCGAAGATTCCGACCCCGCTGCCGGACTTCAGCGCGGCGTCGACGATGCCGGTCACCAGCGTCTGCAGGCCGGCCGGCACCGACTGCTTGATGCTGTCGGAGATCTGCTTGATGATCGCCGGGTCGTTGTTGACGGCCAGCCCGACCACGGCGAAGGCGACCATCAGGATCGGGATGACCGACAGCACGCTGAAGTAGGTGATGGCGGCGGCGTAGTGGTTGCCGTACCGCTCCGTGAAGGCGTCGTTGGCCCGGATCAGGTGGTCGAGCCACGGGTACTTCCGCCGCATCCGCGGAAGCAGCTTTTCCTTCTCTTCGTTCGCCACCGTGAAACGCTAACCACGGGATGTGCCCCCCGCAACGCGAGCGGCTCGCGTGAGGGAGGCGGTCAGCGCACCGGCGGCAGGAACCCGATCCGCTGGTAGGTCCGAGCCAGCGTCTTGGCCGCCACCTCGCGCGCGCGTTCGGCGCCCGCGGCGAGGACCTTGTCCAGCTCCGCCGTGTCGTCCAAATAGGACTTGGCGCGGTCCTGGATCGGGGTGACCCACTCGAGGAACACCTCGCCGAGGTCCTTCTTCAGGTCGCCGTAGCCCTTGCCCTCGTACGCCGCCTCGAGGTCCGGGATCGTGCGGTCGGTCAGCGCCGAGTAGATGGTCAGCAGGTTCGACACGCCCGCCTTGTTCCCGACGTCGAACCGGACCTCGCGGCCGGTGTCGGTGACCGCCGAGCGGATCTTCTTCGCCGAGCGCTTCGGGTCCTCGAGCAGCTCGATGATGCCGTTGACGTTCGCCGCCGACTTGCTCATCTTCGCCGTCGGTTCCTGCAGGTCGTAGATCTTCGCGGTGTCCTTGATGATGTACGGCTCGGGCACCACGAACGTCTTGCCCAGCCGGTTGTTGAAGCGCTGCGCGAGGTCGCGGGTCAGCTCCAGGTGCTGGCGCTGGTCCTCGCCGACCGGGACCGCGTCGGCCTGGTAGAGCAGGATGTCCGCGGCCTGCAGGACCGGGTAGGTGAACAGACCGACGCTGGAGCGGTCGGAGCCCTGCTTCGCGGACTTGTCCTTGAACTGCGTCATCCGGCCGGCCTCGCCGAACCCGGTCTGGCATTCGAGGACCCAGCTCAGCTGGGCGTGCTCCGGCACGTGGCTCTGCACGAACAGGGCGCTGCGCTGCGGGTCGATGCCGATGGCGAGCAGCTGCGCGGCCGAGACGCGGGTGCGCTGGCGCAGCACCTTCGGGTCCTGCTCGACGGTGATCGCGTGCAGGTCGACCACCGAGTAGAACGTCTCGTGCGTGTCCTGCAGCTTCACCCACTGGCGCAGGGCGCCGAGGTAGTTGCCGAGGTGGAACGAGTCGGCGGTCGGCTGGATCCCGGACAGGACCCGCGGGCGGCGCTCTGCTGCGACGTTCTGCTCTTCGGCCACGCCGGGATTCTTCCAGGCCGGGCTGACCGGCGGGCGCCGAGGGCCCTCAGGCGTGCGGACGCGGGGTGAGGAACGGCCGGGTCGGCGAGGCCTCGGGCTCGCCGAGGACGGCTTCGGCCATCGCGGTGACCGGATCCTTCTCCTCCGGCAGGGCGGGAGCCGCTTCGGCGATCCGGGCCTTGCGGCGCTGGCGCACCACACCGAGCGTCATGCCGACGATGCCGAGCGCGACGGCGACCAGGCCGACCGGGCCGAGCAGGCCGAAGGTCTCCGCGTTGGTGTCGGCCTGCGCGGTCGTCGTGACCGCGGCGAACGCGCTGCCGCCGCCGGCCAGGAGCAGGCCGGCCGGGACGAGCGCGAGCACCACGACCGCGCGGAAACCGCGCAGGGTGGACCGCAACAGGGTTCGACCTGGGTTGCGCACCGGAGTGCCTCCCGCGAGTGACGAGCGAAACGCTCACCCATCCGAGTGAGACGCTGCATGCTACTGGTCAGAAAACTACCGAGCGTGTCAAGACCTGTCGATACTGATCAACTCGGAAGCGAGGGTAGCGCTCAAGGGGTAATACGCGCTGGGCACCCCCAGGGTTCACTCCGACCACTCGGCCGGGTGATAGCACTACTACTCGAAGTAGACCCTACCCGGAGCGTGACCGATCGGGTGTCACCCGCCCTTCCCGGTTCGCCCACCCTGCCGCGGGCGCGGGCTGCTCCGATCGTGGTCCGCCGTTCGGGTGAGCTCTCAGTCGATGTCGTAGGTGGCAGTGACGGGCGCGTGGTCGGACCACCGCTGGTCGTAGGCGGCCGCCCGTTCCACCACGACGTCGACGACCTTTTCGGCGAGGCCGGGGGTCGCCAGCTGGCAGTCGATGCGCCAGCCGGAGTCGTTGTCGAAGGCCTGCCCGCGGTAGGACCACCAGGTGTAGGGCCCGGGGCCGGCGGGGTCGAGCCGGCGCTGGACGTCGGTGAAGCCGGCCTCGGTGTAGACGCGGCCGAGCCACTCGCGTTCCTCGGGCAGGAAGCCGGAGTTCTTCCGGTTCCCCCGCCAGTTCTTGAGGTCGACGGTGTCGTAGGCGATGTTCCAGTCCCCGACGACAACGGCTTCCCGCCCCGCGGCGGCGGCCTTCGCCCGCAGTTCCACGAGGTAGGGCAGGAACGCGGCCATGAAGCGTTCTTTTTCGTCCTGCCGTTCGGTGCCGACGTCCCCGCTGGGCAGGTAGAGACTGCCGACGACGACGTTCGGCAGGTGGACTTCGAGGTACCGGCCGCTGTTTTCGAATTCGGGTTCCCCGAAGCCGACTCGCACTTCTTCGGGCTCGACGCGGCTGTAGACGGCAACGCCGTTGCGCCCCTTGGAGGCGGAGGGGGCGTGGAAGGAGAACCACCCCTCGGGCTCGACAACGGAGGCGGGAAGCTGACTGGCCTCGGCGCGCACCTCTTGGCAGGCAACGACATCGGCATCGGTGGCGGCGAGCCATTCGACGAAGCCCTTTTTGGCGGCGGCACGAAGCCCGTTGACGTTCACGGTGGAGACGGTCAGCACGCAGAGCACGCTACCTCCTGTCACGGCGGCCGCCGGTCAGCGGGGCCGGCTGCCACGGGCGGTCTGCCAGACTGCCGCGCATGGGCGATGCGGTGAGCCGGATGACCGTGCTGGGCAGTTGTGGTGCCTGGCCAGAGCCCGGGCGCGCGTGCGCCGGGTTCTTGCTGGAGCACAACGGTTTCGGCGTGGTGCTCGACCTCGGGTACGGCACGGCCTCGCGCCTGTTCGCGCACTGCCGCGACCGGCTGCCCGGCGCGGTGGTCGTGACGCACGAGCACCCCGACCACTGCGCCGATGTCACCGCGCTCGGAAGGGCGTGGCACTACACCGTCCAAGCCGACGACCCCTCGGCGCGCCTGCCGCTGCACTGCACGCCCGGCACCATCCGCCGCCTGGAAGCGATGGAGCCGCGGCCACATCCGGCCACGCTGTTCGACGTGCACGACCTCGGCAACCCGGCCGACGTCGGACCGTTCCGCCTGACGCCGTACCCGCTCCCGCACCACCAGCCGAACTTCGGCGTACGCCTGAGCGCGCCCGGGCTCACGGTCGCCTACACGGGCGACACGGGCCCGTCCCCGCGCCTGGCCGAGCTGGGCCGCGACGCGGACCTGTTCATCTGCGACGCCACCCTCCGCACCCCACCCCCGGAGGGCGAGCCCCGCTACCTGATGACGGCCGCGGAGGCAGGCCAATGGGCAGCCGAAGCCGGAGCACCTCGGCTCCTGCTGACCCACTTCTGGCCAGGCACCAACCGCACCGAGGCGGCCGAGCAGGCTCGGGCTGAGTTCGGCGGCGAGGTGCTGGTCGCGGAGGAGGACCTCGTCCTCGACCTCTGAGGCTTCGGCCGCGACTGCCGGACTCCCCAAGTCCGGCAGCCGCGGCTGCTCACGCCTGGCTTCCCCGGCCAGGCAGCGCTCCCGGCTCCCGGCTCCCGGCTCCCGGCTCCCGGCTCCCGGCTCCCGGCTCCCGGCTCCCGGCTGCAGCCTCCCCAGGCCGGCAGCTCCGGGCTCCCCAGCCCGAAGCCACCCAGCAGCCACCGAAGGACCCGCGCCCCGACCCCCGTCCGAGCGCAGTCCCCAGGCACAACCCCAGCCGAGGCCCCGGCCCAGCCCGCGAGACTCCCCCTGGAGACCCCGCGGACCCGCCACATCCAGCCCTGCCGCATTCAGTTGTCGCCCGCCACCTCCTCCCGGCGACCCACGCCGCCACCTGCGGTTTTCGACGTGATCAGTTCTAGCACCCACCACCGACAAAAAACCGTCCTTGACCCACAAAGCTACGACCATTAGCTTAAAAGCTATGCCAAGTAGCCACCATGTCCCCTAGAGCCGGCCTGACCACCGACGCCGTGGTCACCATCGCCATCTCCGTGGTCGACGAAACCGGCCCCGGCGACCTCACCCTCGCCAAAGTCGCCGAACGCGCCGGGGTCGCCGCCCCCTCCCTCTACAAGCACGTCAGAAGCCTCGCCGACCTGCGACGGCTGATCGACCTGCGAGTCGTCCGGGAAATGGCCGACGCCCTTCGCGCCGCCGCCACCGGGCGGGAACGCGGGGACGCCGTCGCCGCCATCGCCGACGCCTACCGCGACTACCTCCGGCGGCACCCCCACCGCACCGGCGCCCTGACCGTCGCCCCCGACCAGGGGGACGCCGAGCTCAGCAACGCCACCCACGCCGTCGCCGAGGTCGTCTTCGCCGTCCTGCGGCCCTTCGGCTTCGACCACGGTCAAGCCGTGCACGCGACCCGGTGCCTCCGCGCCGCCGTTCACGGCTTCGCCGGGCTCGAAGCGTCCGGCGGCTTCGGGCGCCCCGAAGACGTCGGCCAGAGCTTCGAAGTCCTCAAAACCATGCTCGTCCAAGGCCTCACGACCTACTCGGAGCAGCAATGAGCTTCCTTCTCGCCGTACTCCTCTTCACCGTCGGGCTCGGCGTGCTCGACGCCCGCTTCCCCTGGACGGAGGCCCGCAGGTGATCGCCGGGCACTTCGGGCTCGCCGCCGCCGTCAAGGCCGGCCGGCCCGCCGTTCCCGTCTGGACGCTCATGCTGGCCACCGCCTGGCTCGACGTCGTCTTCGTGCCGCTCTACCTGAGCGGCATCGAAACCGTCGACGGCGAAGGCTACGGCGGGGGCGTCATCCACGCCGACTACACGCACTCCCTCGTCGGCGCGCTCGTGCTCGCCGCGCTCTTCGGTGCCGTCGCGAGCAGGTGGCTCGGCCGCGAAGCCGGGCTCGTGCTCGGCGGCGTCGTGTTCTCGCACTGGCTGCTCGACCTCGTCGTGCACCGCGCCGACCTGCCGATCCTGCCCGGCAACGCCGGCGACCTGCCGACCTTCGGCTTCGGGCTCTGGCGGCTGGCCGCCGTCTCGGCCGTCGTCGAACTGCTGGTGCTGGCGGTCGGCATCGGCCTCTACT
Source organism: Amycolatopsis sp. CA-128772 (assembly GCF_002904295.1). Classification (GTDB taxonomy): domain Bacteria; phylum Actinomycetota; class Actinomycetes; order Mycobacteriales; family Pseudonocardiaceae; genus Amycolatopsis. The sequence continues at coordinate 14,031 of NZ_PPHG01000077.1, read as the reverse complement.
GGCGCGCCGCCGCGAAACGCGACCCGAAACGCGCCCGGACGCTCGGCCTGTCGGCCGCGGCCTTCGGCGTCATCACGCTCGCGGCCGACCTGATCGGCGTCTAGGAAACTCAACAGGCGGAACCGGCGACCGGCTCGGTGAATGCCGCGGCCACCCACTTGTCGTCGGCCACCTTGCGGAAGCCGTTCTGGACGCCCGGGATCGCGTCGAACTGCGCGTCGCGCAGGTACTTGCCGACGATCTTGGCGTTGCCGTCCGCCGACTCGCGGGCGTTCAGGACGTCCGCGGTCACCGTCACCTTGCAACCGGTGGCCGAAGCGCCCGACGCCTGCTTGCCCGTGTTCATGGCGTACACGATGACGACCAGGACGAGCGCGCCCAAGATGAGCAGAGTCTTCTTCGACATGCCTTCCTCCAACCCGCAAGCCCCGTCCCCACGCCAAGGGTAGGCAATCCTTTACCCGGACCGACAGCGCCGGACGCAGCAACCACCCGGAGGCGCCAGTCAAGGTCTCGCGAAGTAACGCACAGTGCACAAAAGAAACCCCCTCCCCGGCGAACCGGGAAGGGGGTTTCCGAATGCGCGAACTCAGCCCTGGGCGATCTTCTTCGCCAGGTTGTCGTCCAGCGTCGCGAGGAACTCCTCGGTCGTCTGGTACGGCTGGTCCTTGCTGATGAGCAGCGCGAGGTCCTTCGTCATCTGGCCGCTCTCGACGGTCTCGACGACGACCTGCTCCAGCTTGTTCGCGAAGCCGATCAGCTCCTGGTTGCCGTCCAGCTTGCCGCGGTGCTCGAGGCCGCGCGTCCAGGCGTAGATCGACGCGATCGGGTTCGTCGAGGTCGGCTTGCCCTGCTGGTGCTGGCGGTAGTGCCGGGTCACCGTGCCGTGCGCGGCCTCGGCCTCGACGGTCCGGCCGTCCGGCGTGCGCAGCACCGACGTCATCAGGCCCAGCGAGCCGAAGCCCTGCGCGACCGTGTCGGACTGGACGTCACCGTCGTAGTTCTTGCACGCCCAGACGTAGCCGCCCTCCCACTTCATCGCCGCGGCGACCATGTCGTCGATCAGGCGGTGCTCGTAGGAGATGCCCTTGGCGTCGAAGTCGGCCTTGAACTCGTTCTGGAAGATCTCCTCGAACACGTCCTTGAACTGGCCGTCGTAGGCCTTGAGGATGGTGTTCTTGGTGGAGAGGTAGACCGGCAGGCCACGGTCGAGGCCGTACTGCAGCGAGGCGCGCGCGAAGTCCTCGATGGACTTCTTGAAGTTGTACATCCCCATCGCGACGCCGCCGCCCTCGGGGAACTGCGCGACCTGGAACTCCATCGGCTCGGAGCCGTCGTCCGGGGTGTAGCTGACGGTCAGCTTGCCCGGGCCGGGGACCTTGAAGTTGGTCGCCTTGTACTGGTCACCGTGGGCGTGGCGGCCGATGATGATCGGCTTGGTCCACGTCGGCACCAGCCGCGGGATGTTCTGGATGACGATCGGCTCGCGGAAGATCACGCCGCCGAGGATGTTGCGGATCGTCCCGTTCGGGGACAGCCACATCTTCTTGAGGCCGAACTCTTCGACGCGGGCCTCGTCCGGGGTGATCGTGGCGCACTTGACGCCGACGCCGTGCTTCTTGATCGCGTTCGCGGAGTCGACCGTGACCTGGTCGTCGGTGCGGTCCCGCTCCTCGATACCCAGGTCGTAGTAGTCCAGGTTCACGTCCAGGTACGGGTGGATCAGCTTGTCCTTGATGAACTGCCAGATGATGCGGGTCATCTCATCGCCGTCGAGTTCGACGACGGTGCCCTGGACCTTGATCTTGGCCATGAGCAGCGGTGCTCCTTCCGCGGATCTTCGCGTTCTTCTTTAAGTCTTGCCGGTAGCGGTACAAGCGTACTGCTTGACCGAGCTGGATGGTTCCAGTAGTGGCCGGTATCAAGTCTCCACCCGGCCGTTGTGGCACGGATCACCGGGCAGGACGGCCGCCGGACCACCGATTCGACCGTTCGCCGAGCGGTCGTCGCATTCGGGGGTGAACCGGGGCACGATGCCACCCGTGACTCCAAGTGGGAGGTGACGGCCATGTCGACCCATCGGTACGCCGACTACGAACTCGACTACGAAAACGACTACGAGGAGCAGGACGACCCCACCGACGCGCTCGACGAGCGGCCGCGCCGGGGCGCCGCGCACGTGGTCAGCGCGCTCGGCGGGCTCGTCCTCACCCCGGTCGCGCTGGGCCTGCTGAGCTGGGGCGGGCTGCGCCAGCAGCAGCTGGTGCAGGCCACGCTGAGCACCAACCGCGAACCGCTGGGCATCGCGCTGCTGGCCGGCGGGGCGATCCTGCTGCTGGTCGTCGCCGCGCTCGGCGCGCTGTCGGCGACCGGCCCGATCCTCGGCGGCCTGATCTACGGCGTGCTGCCGGGCGTCGCCGCGATGGCCGTGCCCGAATGGGGGTTCCGGCTGGTCAACCTGATGCCGAAGAGCGACATCGCCTACGGCGTCATGGACTTCCTCTTCATCGGCGGCCTGCTCGGCGTGGGGTTCCTGCTGATGGGCAGTGGGCTGGCCAACGCGCTGGTCCGGCGGCGGCGCGAAGGGTGACGAACGCCGGTGGCATCATCGGCGGATGGGACTGTTCACCGTCGAGGAGGCACGCGCCGAACTGACGCGCCTGCGGCCGGTCCTCGACGAACTCGTGCGCGTCCGCGCCGACGCGGCCGAGCTCGCGGCGTCGCTGCGCCCGGGCGGGCGGGCCACCGAGCTGGGCGGGCTGCCGGAGTGGAAGGCCGCCCAGGCCCGCCTCGACGACCTGATGACGACGGTCCAGCGCACCGGCGCCGAGCTCAAGGGGTTCGCGCCGCTGCTGGTCGACTTCCCGGCCGAACTCGACGGCACCGACGTGCTGCTGTGCTGGCTCGAAGGCGACCGCGACCTGGGCTGGTACCACCGCACCGACCTCGGCTTCGCCGGCCGCCGCCCGCTGAAAACCGCTGGTGGCCCCGGCTAGGTTGGGTTGGTGAGCGACGACACCCGGGCCGCCTTCTTCGACGGCACAGCCGAGCACTACGACGACGACACGTTCCACGCCTCCGTGGCGGAAGCCCTGGTGTCGCCGCTGCCGGCCGGGCCGGAACTCGTGCTCGACGTCGCCACCGGAACGGGCTTCGCGGCGTACGCGGCGCTGCGGCTGAAGCCGGCGCGGGTGCTGGCTGTCGACGTGTCGCCGGCCATGGTCGCGCGGGCCGAGGCCAAGGCGGCCGCGCAGGATCCTTCCGGCGTGATCACGTGGCGGGTCGGACCGGCCGTGCCGATGCCGGCGCCCGACGGGTCGGCCGACGTGGTGCTGTGCGCGTCCTCGCTGCACTTCCTGGGCGCCGTCGCGTTCGCGGACTGGCGGCGCGTCCTGAAGCCGGGCGGCCGGCTGGCGTTCTCGATCGTGTCGGGGACGCGGTTCAAGCCGGGCGGGCCGTTCGCGGAGTTCGTGCCGGGTGACCTGTCGTTCCCGACCGACGAGACCGAGGCGGCAGCGCTGGCGCACGGCTTCATAGACGTGTCGGCGCGCACGTTCACCGTCGACGGCGGCGACCGGATCCGCAGCGTCTTCCTGGTACACGCCACGGCCCCGTGAACCTGGAGCGGTTCGCCGACGGCCACCTGACAGCGATCACGACGGACGGCAGCCAGGTTGAGCGGGCACGTCCGCGGATCCCGAGGGCTGGTTCCCTGCCGCCGGTCGAGCGGCTCCGGCCGTGAAGTCCGCGCGTCGCGACCTCAGCGGTGCAGGGACGCGCCCTTGAGGATCTTGTCGACGGCGTTCTTCGGCCCGTGCACCGCCAGGCCGGCGAGCGCCAGCTTCTCCCCCGGCACCGCGCGCACCGCCGCCCGGTTGTCGGCGTCGTTGCCGGTGTGGAACAGCTCGTCGGTGAAGATCGAGAACCGCAGGCCGCGGCCCAGCGCGCGGCCGTGCGCGGCGGTCAGGACGTCCGCGGTCCCGGAGAAGACCAGCACGGGCTGGCCGAACATCGGCAGGTACTGCGTGCCGTCGGCGTCGGCGTAGGGCTCGCCCATCAGCTCGGGGGTCACGTGGGCGATCCCGCTCACCAGAAAGGCGGTGACGTTCAGCCGCTGCCAGGACGCCAGGTCGTCGCGGAGCAGGACGGCGATCTTCGTGTCGAAGGAACTCATGCCGGTCACGATCGCCCGAGCGCGACGCCGGCGTCTTGTACGTTCTTGACATGGCGGACGTCGAAGCCTGGCGACCGGCGGTCCCGGGGATCGCCGAGGTCTTCCACGCGCGCTTCACCACGCACGCGTACCCGCTGCACACGCACGACACGTGGACGCTCCTGATCGTCGACGACGGCGTCATCCGCTACGACCTCGACCGCCACCACCACGGCGCCCTCGGCCCGGCGGTGACGCTGCTGCCCCCGAACGTCGCCCACGACGGCCGCGCGGCAACCAGCCACGGCTTCCGCAAGCGCGTGCTCTACCTGGACACCTCGGTCTTGGGCGAGGACCTCATCGGCGCAGCGGTCGACCGCCCGAGCGTCGCCGACGGCGTCCTGCGCACCCGCATCCACCAGCTGCACGAGGCCCTGACCGAGCCGGGCGACGCGCTCGAGGCGGAGAGCCGCCTGGTCCTGGTGGCCGACCGCCTGCAGACCCACCTGGGCCGCCCGGTGTCACACCCGCCGAAGCGAGGACTCGCCGACGACCTCCGCGACCTCCTGGACGCCCGGCTGCCGGAGGCGTTGACGCTCGCCGAAGCGGCCAAAACCCTGGGCGCCCACCCGGCGTACCTGGTCCGCTGTTTCGGCGCGAGGTTCGGCTTGCCCCCGCACCGGTACCTGACGGGCCGCCGAGTCGACCGCGCCCGCCGCCTGCTGCTCGACGGGGCACGGGCTGCTGAGGTCGCGGCTGCGGCGGGGTTCACGGACCAGGCTCACTTGACCCGGCACTTCAAGCGCTACCTGGGCACGACGCCGTCGCGCTACCCGAGAACCCGGTGACGAGTGGTACGGGTTTTCGCGCCAGAACCGGCGGCCGGCGCTCGCGGTCACCGTCGTCCGGCTGACCGCGCTCAAGCACGTTCGCAGCGTGGATCCGCGGGTGCTCCGGCGGGCTGCGGCCCGCGCTGCAGACCTTCCTGATCGCCACCGCGGCGCTGGTCATCGCCCACCTCCCCGCGAAGGAGCGCACGTAGGAAGACGGTCCCCTGTGTCAAGATGACCCCATGCTGCGCGAACTGCACCTGACCGGCGACCCGGCCGCCGACAAGCTGCTGAACGACGACCCGTTCGCCCTGCTCGTCGGGATGCTTCTGGACCAGCAGTACCCCATGGAGCACGCCTTCGCCGGGCCGCGGAAGATCGCGGACCGGATGGCCGGGTTCGACATCGCGAAGATCGCCGCCACCGACGTCGAGACCTTCGTCGAGATGTGTGTGGTGCCGCCCGCCATTCACCGCTACGGCGGCTCGATGGCCCGCCGCGTCCACGCGCTCGCCCAGCACATCCTCGAGACCTACGACGGCCGTACCGAGGGCATCTGGCTCGACGGGCGGCCCAAGCCCGACGGCGCGGAGGTCCTCAAGCGGCTGCGGGCGCTGCCCGGGTTCGGCGAGCAGAAGGCCAAGATCTTCCTGGCCATGCTGGGAAAGCAGCGCGGTGTCCAGCCGAAGGGCTGGCGCGAGGTGGCCGGCGCGTACGGCGACCGCGGCTCGCGCCGGTCGATCGCCGACGTCACCAGCGCCGAAACCCTCGCCGAGGTGCGCGCGTTCAAGAAGGCCGCCAAGGCCGCGGCCAACCCCGGCTAGCGCACCCAGACGCGCAGCGGCCCCAACGCTCCGGCGCCGTGGTCCAGCGCCGTCCGCAGCGCGTCGCCGTGTTCGTAGCCGACCACCGGGACGCCCGGGAACGCCGCGGCCACCGCCGCCACCGCGCCGGGCCACGCCCGGGCCGGTCCCGAGAAGTTGGACAGCCCCACCACGCCGTCGCCGCGGTGGGCGACGACCGCCGCCGGGCCGCGGGACAGCACCGCCACCGACGGGTCGGCCGGGTAGGCGTGCCCGGTGACGCGCCGCCAGCCCGGCTCGGGAACGCCCGGCCCGCACGCGATCCACGTCGCTTCGAACAACACCGAGAACCCCGGGAGGTCCAGGGTCGCGAAGCTGTCCTTGACCGAACACCCCGCGGAACCGTCGACGAACGGGAGGATGTCGGCGGCGGTGGCGTCCGGAGTCAGCGTCACCGCGTCCGGGTAGTATCGCGGTGGGCGGGAAGGCGTGGTCCACGCCCGCGGGCCGAACCGCCCGCCGCACACCAGATCGCACCACGCGGCGTTCTCCGCGACCGTCCATTCGAGACTCATCACAGCAGGCCCGCGAGCTTGTACAGCACGAGACTCCCCGCCACGGCCACGTTCAGGCTGGCGCCGATGCCGACCATCGGGATTTCGACGACGCTGTCGAGCAGGTCGAGCGCCTCGGGCGGGATTCCGGTCTGCTCGTGGCCGAGCACGGCGATCGTGCGGCCGCGCGCGGCGGCAGGTCGGCCAGCCGGACGGCTTCCTCGGCCAGTTCGACGCCGACCACCCGGGTGCCCGCCGCCCGTTCGCGCGCCAGCCAGCCCGGTGGGTCGTGCACCCAGTGCACGCAAGCCGGACGCCGTAACGTGTTCCCCCTCCGCAGGGCTTCGGGCACCCACGGGAACCGCGGCACGGCGAGGCACGCGCCGACGGCGTCGCAGGTGCGCAGCAGGGTGCCGAGGTTCGCGCCGTGCAACGGCCACAGCGGGGCGGCCACCAGGTGACCCCAACAGGAATGTGCGGTGCTCCGCCGGGTCTTCCGCAGCTCCCGTGGCGTGCGGACCCGGACCGAAGGGCTCACCGGCGCCGAGGCGCGGCGCCTCCGAATTCGCTGATCATGCTCCGGAGTCTAACCCGTTCGCGGGGTCCACGGGACCGGATTCCGCTCCTACCCTGGACACGGAGGTGAAGCCCATGCACGCAGGAGTAGGAGACGAGATCCAGGTGCACGGCCGGACGGTCGGATCGGCCGAGCAGCGCGGCGAGATCCTCGAAGTCCGCGGGCCCGACGGCGCCCCGCCCTATCTGGTGCGGTTCGCCGACGGGCACGAGGGGCTCGTCTACCCCGGGCCGGACTGCGAAGTCCAAACCCACGCGGACTAGACGGCGACCTGTTCCCGAGGCTCGCGGACCCGCCCCCACGCCGAGCCCACCAGCAGCAGGGCCGCCAGGGTCAGCGCGGCCGCGACCTCGGGCAGCAGCAGCGGCCCGCCCGAAGCGAGCACTGCTCCCCCGACCACGCCGGACAGGCCGACACCCAGGTAGATCGCGGACGCGTTGAGCGAGAGCACCAGGCCGGCGTGGCCCGGCGACAGCTCGATCAGTCGGTGCTGCACCGGCGGGTTGAACGACCACGTCGCCAGTCCCCAGACGAACAGCGAGATCCCGGCCGCCACCGGCGTCACCGTCGTCAGCGGCAGCAGCGCCATCACGGCGGTGATGGCCACGGTGACGACGAGCAGCGGCGTTCGCGAGCCCCAGCGGTCGGTCGCCCGGCCGCCCGCGAAGTTGCCGATCGCGCCGCCGACGCCGTAGCAGAAGAGCAGCACCGTCACGGTCGTGCCGTGCACGCCGGCGGTCGCGGCCAGCAGCGGTGACACGAACGTGTAGACCATGAACGCGGCGAGGCAGGCGAGCACCGTCGTGGCCAGCATGACGAGCACCCGCGGGTCACGGCCGGGGGCGAACCGCTCGGCGAGGCCGACCCGCGGCGGCGCGGCGACCCTCGGCAGCGCGAACCGCACGGCCAGCGCGCTCGCCAGCGAGAACGCGGCGACCAGCGCGAACGCCGTCCGGTAGCCGAGGTGCTGCGAAATCAGGCCGCCGAGCGGGACGCCGAAGATGAGCGCGACCGTCAGTCCCCCGAACACCATGGCGACGGCGCGGCCCCGGCGTTCGGGGGCGGTCAGCTCGGCCGCCACGGCGCTCGCCGCCGGCGTGAACACCGCGGCGCCGACCGCGGTCACCACCCGGGCGACCAGGAGCGAGCCGTAGCCGGGCGCGAGCGCGGCGAACAGGTTGCCGGCGCCGGTGACGACGAGGGCGGCGACCAGCAGCGTCCGGCGTTCCCAGGTGCCGGTGGCGGCGGCGAACAGCGGCGAGCCGACCGCGTATGCGATGGCGAAGGCGGTCACGAGCTGGGCGGCGGCCGTCGCCGAGACGTGCAGCTCGCCGGTCAGCGCGGGCAGCAGCCCGGCGACGATGTAGCCGCTGGTCCCGACGCCGAAGGCGCCGAACGCGAGGACCGAAATCCTCGAAGGAGCAGGTGCGGACATGGGTTGAGCCCCCAAGCGAAGCAGGGATTGGTTCGACGAACGTCGTAGTTCGACAGTCACCGTACTACGCCGCTGCCACAATTTCGACCGGCGTCGTACAATGAGCTCATGGCCAAGACCGACACGCTGCCCCCGATCGCCCACCCGGCCCGGGCGGAGATCACCGTCGAAGGCGTGCTCCGCGCCCTCGCCGACCCGGTGCGGCTGGCCATCGTCCGGCAGCTCGCGGGCACCGATCAGGAGATCGCCTGCGGCGGGCTCACCGTCCCGGTGACCAAGTCCACACTGACCCACCACCTGAGCATCCTGCGTCAGGCCGGCGTCGTGGCCGGCCGCCAGGAAGGCACCACCCGGTTCAACTCGTTGCGCCGCAACGACCTCGACGCCCTGTTCCCGGGCCTGCTGAACGGCGTTCTGGCCGCCGCGCGCTGATCACCGCGCCCGGAGTGCGGATCGTCACCCGATATCGGGATGACAACCGGCCCCTTCGCTTGTTGGACTGGGTGTAGGCAGCTCACGGCGCTGGGGCCGATCGGCTGTCTTTATTTTTGCCCTCCTACTGAACCGATCCAGAAACCTAGGCTCAGTAATCGTTTACCCACCCTGGAAGGAGTGCCGTGCCCGTCGCGCTGCTCGCGCTCGCCATCGGAGCTTTCGGCATCGGGACCACCGAGTTCGTCATGATGGGCGTGCTGCCCCAGGCGGCCGCCGACTTCGGCGTCGACATCCCGACCGCCGGCCACCTCATCTCCGCCTACGCCCTCGGCGTCGTCGTCGGCGCCCCCCTGCTCACCGCGGTCGCCGTCCGGCTGCCGCGCAAGACCATGCTGCTGGCCATGATGGGCCTGTTCACGGTGGGCAACGCCCTCTTCGCGCTGTCGCCCAACCAGGAGTTCGGCATCGCGTTCCGGTTCCTCGCCGGCCTGCCCCACGGCGCCTTCTTCGGCGCCGGCGCCGTGGTCGCCTCCAGCCTCGTCGGCCAGGGCCAGCGCGCCAAGGCCGTGTCGATGATGTTCCTCGGCCTGACCCTGGCCAACGTCATCGGCGTGCCGCTGGGCACGCTGCTCGGCCAGCAGGTCGGCTGGCGCGCCACCTTCGGCGTCGTCGCCGTGATCGGGCTGGTCGCCATCGCGGCCATCGCGAAGCTCGTCCCGCACCAGGGCAAGCCCGCCGCCGAGGCGTCGCTGCGCAACGAACTCGGCGCGTTCAAGCGGCCGCAGGTGCACCTGGCGCTGGCGATCGTCACGTTCGGCCTGGGCGGGGTGTTCGCCTGCCTGTCGTACATCACGCCGATGCTGACCGACGTCGCCGGCTACTCGCCGTCGAACGTCACCCTGCTGCTGTCCCTGGCCGGCGTCGGCATGACGATCGGCAACCTGCTCGGCGGCCGCCTGGCCGACCGCGCGCTGATGCCGAGCCTGTACATTGCGCTGCTGGCGCTGGCGTCAGTGCTGGGCATCTTCACGATCACGGCCCAAGGCAAGGTCGGCGCGGCGATCACGATCTTCTTCGTCGGCGTCGCCGGCTTCATGATCGGCCCGATGATGCAGGCGCGGATCATGGAGAAGGCGGGCGGCACTCCGTCCCTGGTGTCGGCCGCGGTGCAGTCGGCGTTCAACATCGCCAATTCGATCGGCGCCTACCTCGGCGGCCTGGTCATCGCCGGCGGCCTCGGCCTGGTCGCCCCGAACTGGGTCGGCGCCCTCCTGGCCGTCTTCGGACTCACCCTCGCGATCGTCTCCGGCACTCTCGACCGCCGCGAGGCCCGCGCCGAACGCCGCCAACTCGCCCTCGCTTCCTGACAGTCACTGCCAAAAGCGCCACTTCCATAGGGAAAGTTGCGCTTTTGGCGTTCAGGCGGAGCCGAGCGGGCCGCCGATGATCGTCAGGGCGACGTACAGCACCGCCGCCGCCAGGGCGGTGAACGTCACCACGTCGACGAGCTTGCCGCGGATCGCCAGCAGGCCCGCCCGGGCCGTCGGGAGCACCCCGCGCAGGACCGCGGCGAGGAGGAGCGCGACGCCGATCAGCGCCGCGCCCTCCCGCCAGTGGTACTGGAAGATCCGCAGGGCCGCGACCGCCACCACCAGCAGCACCGCCGCGAACGGGAGCTGGGTGAACCGGGACGGCCGGTGGGCGGACACCTCCCGCCGGTCCTCCGTCATCGTCATCGGCCCGCGACCGAGCGCTCCGCCGCTTCGACGACGTTGCTCACCAGCATCGCCCGGGTCATCGGGCCGACCCCGCCCGGGTTGGGGGAAATCCAGGCGGCGACCTCGGCCACTCCCGGGTGGACGTCGCCGGTGAGCTTGCCGTCCACGTGGGACACGCCGACGTCGAGCACCGCGGCGCCCGGCGCCACCATGTCCGGCGTGATGATCCCCGGCACGCCGGCCGCGGCGACCACGACGTCGGCGCGGCGGACCTCGGCGGCCAGGTCGCGGGTGCCGGTGTGGCACAGCGTCACGGTGGCGTTCTCGCTGCGGCGGGTCAGCAGCAGGCCCAGCGTCCGGCCGACGGTGATGCCGCGGCCGACCACGGTGACGCGCGCGCCGTTCAGCTCGACGCCGTGGCGCTTGAGCAGCTCGATGATCCCGTACGGCGTGCACGGCAGCGCCCCCTGCTGGCCCAGCACGAGCCGGCCGAGGCTGACCGGCGCGAGGCCGTCGGCGTCCTTCTCCGGGTCGATCCGCTCGAGCACGCGGTTCGCGTCGAGGTGCTTCGGCAGCGGCAGCTGGACGATGTAGCCGTGGCAGGCCGGGTCGGCGTTCAGCTCGTCGATGACGGCTTCGAGCTTCTCCTGGGTGATGTCGGCCGGCAGGTCGCGGCGGATGGAGTTGATCCCGATCTTGCCGCTGTCGGCGTGCTTCATCCGCACGTACGAGTGCGACCCCGGGTCGTCGCCGACCAGGACCGTGCCCAGACCCGGCGTCACCCCCTTCGCGGCGAGGGCCGCGACGCGGGGCTCGAGCTCCGCGAAAATGGCGTTCTTGGTGGCCTTGCCGTCGAGAATCTTCGCCGTCACGGCCCCCATTCTGGCAAAGCGACCCCCGCGCGTCGCTTCCAGGCGCGGCTGGTCGCAGCCCGTAGAGTGATCGCTACCCCACACGGTCCATTCGCGACGCTGCCCGCGATCAAGCTGTGATCTACCGCACGTCGCATCGTTCGAGGTCAGGCGCGGTGCCATCGGGTGACCGGGCGGCAAAAACCACATGCGGGGTGCACTCGCGCGCGCGAGCAGTCAAAATGTGCGGGTGGCACAACCGACGACGCAGCTGAACGCGACCGAGCAGGACACCCTGGTCAAGCAGATCGGACTTGCCCTGCTCCGTGCCGCTCCGCGCGACTGGCGCAAGGTCACCGCGGAGTACCGAGCCGTCGGGAGGTACCACGAGCTGACCGGCGAGATCGTCACCGAGGACGGCACGGCGCACGACTGGCTCGCGACCCACGACATCGCGACCCTGTTCGGCCGGCTCCGCGGCGGCATGTACCGAGACGGTCGCGGAACGTGGTTCAACGCGCGCTACCAGCTGGATCACCCGTCCAGTTACAACCTCGAGTACAACCGCGACGAGCCGGTGTGGAACCTCGCGCCGCCGCCGCAGGCCTACTCCGACGAGCTGCGGATGTTCCCGCGCTCCGAGGAGAACGTGCCCGAATGGCTGATCCGGCGGATGTCCGGGCTCGGCCCGGAGCAGCCCGGCCCGCACTTCCGGATCGCCCGGATCTTCGACACCGTCGGCCCGGCGGGCCGCCCGGTCATCAACCGTCCGGACCTCGAGGTCGACGAGCAGGACCGGCTGCTGGAGTACCTGGAGCACGCGCCGCTGGTGGTGCCCGAGCGCGGCTACGACATCGACCGGCTGGCCGCGGCGCCCGAGGCCACCGTCCCGGTCGCCTTCCACAGCGACGGGCAGTGGATCTGGCCCGCCGCCGTCAACTTCTACCTGCACAAGTACGGCGTTTCGCCCGAACCCGACCTGGTCGAGCACGTCCGCGCGGTCGGCTTCTCGCTGCCGCCGGTCGACGAGCCGACGCTGCAGGCCGCGGCCGGGTACCTGACCCGGGGCAGCCAGCCCCCGCCGCAGCAGCAGCGCCCGGTCGGACCGCCCCCGCAGGGCATGCCGCCCCAGGGCCCGCCGATGCAGGGTCCGCCCCCGCAGGGTCCGCCGCCGATGCCGCCGCAGCAGCAGGCGCCCGTGGGGCCGCCGCCCGGTGCCGCGCCCGTCGCGCCGCCGCAGCAGCACCAGGGGCCCCCCGCGCCGGTGGAGCCGCCCCTCGCGGCGCACGCCCCCGCCGAGCCGGAGGCCCCCGCCGAAGAGCACGAATACGCCCAAGAGGGTTACGACCAGGAGTTCGACGACCGCTTCGCCGCGGAAGACGAGCACTACGGCGAAGAGGACTACGACCAGCAGGCGGAGCACGCACCGGGGACGAACGGCAGCTCGCCGGAGCCGGGCCGGGTGCCCGACCTCGAAGAGACCGCGGAATACGTCCCCGACCAGCCGATCGGGCACGAACCGGAGGCCCCGCGCGACGGCGAGCCCTTCCCGCGTCACGACGACGAGCACGCCGCGTTCCAGCCGCCGCACGAGGACGAGCACGCCTTCGCGCCCGAGCAGCACGACGAGGAGCCGGCCGGGCCGCACGGCGAGGAGGCGGCCCACGCGTTCCCGGCGGGTCAGCCGCACGAGGACGAGGACGAGGCGCCGCACGCCTTCCAGCCGCAGCACGACGAGGACCCGTCGCACGCGTTCCAGGCCCCGGGCCAGCCACCGCGGCCGGACGACGCTCCGCAGGCGTTCCAGGCGCCCGGCCAGCCGCAGCGGCACGACGACGAGCCGTCGCACGCGTTCCAGCCGCCGCAGCACGACGACGAGCCGTTCGCGGGACCCGGCCACCCTCAGGATCACGACGACGAGCCGTTCCAGCCCCAGCGGCACGACGACGAGCCGTCGCACGCCTTCCAGCCGCCGCGGCGGAGCGACCAGCCCGCGTTCGACCCCGGGCCGCCGACCATGATCACCCAGCCCGACGTCCCCGGCGTGCTGCCCGTGCCGGAGCCGCCGGCCCCCCAGTCACCGGCCCAGCCCGCCGCCCAGGGCGAGCCGCTCGCCGCCCCGCGTCCGGGCCGCCGGGCGCTGCGCCGCGAGACGCCGGACCACCCGGTGCTCGCCGGGCTGCAGGCCAAGCTGGACGAGCTCGACGTCCCCGAAAGCGGCTACAAGCTGGGCGAACCCGCCGAGCACGGGTGGAGCGTCGAGGAGGTCGAGGACGGCTGGCGCGTCGGCTGGTACGACGGCCAGCTCAGCAACCCCGCGGTGTTCGGCGACGCCGAGGACGCGGCCGCGTTCATGCTCGGCAAGCTGCTGCTCAACCCGGAGGGGCACGTCCCCGCCGAGGAGCCGCCCGCGCCGGAGCCCGAACCGGAACCCGAGCCCGAGCCGGAACCGGCGCCGCAGCGGGTCGTCGCGACGCTGTCGCCCGAGGTCGCGACCGGTTCGTACGCCGTCCGCAAGCCCGAGCCGCCGGTCCCGCCGCAGGAGCAGACGGCGTTCACCAGCGCCGAAGAGCTGTTCGGCGACCTCGAGGACGACGAGCCGCCGGCGCCCCCGCGCCAGCCCGCGCCGGTCCCGGCCGGGCCGCCGCCGGTGGACCGCCAGCAGGCCGGCCCGC
>NZ_PPHG01000076.1 GCF_002904295.1 Amycolatopsis sp. CA-128772 | reverse complement strand
CCCCGCCCCTGCTGCCGCGCCGCGAGGAGCCGGCCCGGCCGGCCGTCAACGGCGGTGGCGGCGGTGGCCAGCAGCAGTGGCCGATCTCGCCGATGGCGGGTGAGCCGCCGCTGACGCTGTTCCGCGGCAAGGAGCTGCGTGAGCTGCCCGCGGGCAGCGAGCTGGACCGCTTCGGCGGCCCGAACGGAAACCTGACGTACGCGGCGGGCACGCCGTTCGCCGAGCGGTCGCTGGTGCCGGAGTGGGTCAACCGCCCGTACCACGTCTACCGGGTGCAGCGGCCCCTGGAGACGCTGGCCGGCGTCGCGATCCCGTGGTTCAACCAGCCGGGCGGCGGGTCGGCGTACCTGCTGCCGGCGTCCATCGAGGAGCTACTGGCCGAGGGCGACCTGATCGAACTCGACCCGGGCGATCCCCCGATCGACTGAGTGCGCGGCGAAGGCCCCGGCAGCTGCTGCCGGGGCCTTCGCCGTATCAGCGGATGATCAAGCCGTGCGCGGCGGCGAACGCGATGGCGGTTTCGACGTCGACCTCGGCGCCCCGCAGGTCGGCCTGCACCAGGGCGTTCGCGTCGAACCGCGCGCCGCGCAGGTCGGCACCCTCCAGCTTGGCGCCCTGCAGGCGCGCGCCGGTCAGATCGCTGCCGCGCAGGTCGGCGCCGGTGAGGTCGGCTTCGGTCAGGTTGGCCTCGCGCAGCCGCAGCCCGGACAGCCCGAGCCGGCGCAGCCGCGCCTTCGAGAACGACGCGAGGGACAGGTCGCACTCGGTGAGCGCGATCCCGCCGAACCCGCTGTCGGCGAACGACGAGCCGAGCAGCGAGCACGACGTCCAGCGGCTCTCGGCGAGCACGGTCCGGTCGAAGGTGCACGACCGGAAGGCGGAGGCGTCGTGCCGCGAGCGCGACAGGTCGGCCCGGCTGAACAGGCAGTCGTCGAAGGTGCAGCCCCGGGTCCGCAGCCCGCTCAGGTCCGCCCCGGTGAAGTCGCAGCCGGTGAACTGCCGCTTTTCCCACCACTGCCCGGACAACACCGCTTCGCGGTAGTCCTCCCCCGTCTCCAGCACGGCCCCAGGGTGCCACACGCGTCGCTGGGCCTTCACACCCCGGACGTAGTTCTCCGGGCGCATCTTCGGCGTCGAAAGCCTGCTTCACCGCGGCATACTGGGCTCATGGGAGTTCCGCTGCGGCCGGTGGCGGCGCGGTCGGTGTACCGCGAGGTTGCCCCACCACCCGCGCTCGCGGACGTCCTCGCCTGCGGCTGGCACGGGCAGACCGGCTGGGCCCGGCCCTTGCGCGTGCTCCCGGACGGCTGCGCGGACCTCGTCTGGGACGGCGAGGCGCTCACGGTCGTCGTCACCCTCGGCGCGCCTTTACGGCTGTGGGTCCCGGCATCGGCGTCCCGTGTCGGGGTACGGCTGCGGTGTGGGGCCGCGGCCGCCGTGCTGGGCACGTCCATGGCGGAGCTGCCCGCCGTGACCAGGCTCGGCGACCTCTGGGGCGCCGACGCCCGGCGCGCCGAAGAAGCCCTCGCGCGCACCCCGGATCCTCTGGCGCAGCGCGGAATCCTCGAAACGCTCGTCGCCCGCCGGAACGGCGTGCCCGACCGGCGGGTGCTGGCCGCCGTCCAGGCCCTCGGCACCCGGACGTCCGACATCGCCGTGGGGCTCAGCGAACGCTCGTTGCGGCGGCACTTCGTCCACGCTGTCGGCGCCGGGCCGAAGCAGCTGCAGCGCGTCCGGCGGTTCCAGCGGTTCCTGCGCCTGCTGGAGCCCCTCGCGGCCGGGCGGGCGTCGCTGGCCGGCGTCGCCGCCGGGCTCGGGTACGCCGACCAGTCCCACCTCGGGCGCGAATGCCGCCGGCTCTCCGGTTCCTCCCCCGCCGCGCTCGTGCGGGTGGCCGAAAAGTTCCAGACGCCGGCGCCCGCCACGCGCCACGATCGTGCGCATGTTCCGAGTCACCATCGCCGTCCGCGCTGACGACATCGACCGCAACGGCCACGTCCGCGGCCCGGCCTACCTCGCCTACGCCGACCACGCGCGCTGGGTGTGAGTCCAGGCCGCCGGCATCGACCCGGCCGAGCTGGCCGCCCGCCGGATCGGCCCGGTGAACCTGGAGACCACCGTGCGGTTCCACCGTGAACTGCCCCCGCACGGCGAGGTCGGCGTCAGCTGCGAATTCCACTGGGGCACCGGCAAAACCTCGCGGGTGACGCAGGAGTTCCACGCGCCGGACGGCACGCTCGTCGCCTCGGTGTCGTCGGTGTCGGGGCTGCTGGACCTCGACCGGCGACGGCTGCTCCCCGACCCCGGCGCCTGTTGGCGGGAGCTGGCCGCCCGCCCCGAACTGCTCGGCCTGGGGCCGAAACCCGGGTGAACTTTCCCGGCCGGCTCACTACCGTGGCGCCGTGCCCGACCACGACTACGTCGATCCGTACCTCGCTTCGCTCTACGACGCGATGAACCCGCGGGAGAGCAGCGGCGACTTCGCGTTCTACCTGCCGATGATCATGGCCGCGGAAGCCGTCCTCGACGTCGGCTGCGGCACCGGTTCCCTGCTGCACTGGGCGCGCGAGTCCGGCCACGAAGGCCGGCTCGTCGGGCTCGACCCGGCCGAAGGCATGCTCATCCAGGCCCGCCGCCGAAACGACGTCGAGTGGGTGCACGGCGATTTGTCGACCACGTCCTGGGCCGCCGAGTTCGGCTTCGCGGTGATGACCGGGCACGCGTTCCAGGTGCTGCTGACCGACGACGAGCTGCGGACGACGTTCTCGGCGATCCGGCGCGCCCTGAAGCCCGGCGGCCGGTTCGGTTTCGACACGCGCAACCCGGCCGCCCGCGGCTGGGAGCGCTGGACGCCTTCGAACGTCTGGGAAGCCGGGGACGTCCGCTCGTGGAACGACGCCGGGCCGTTCGAGAACGGGTACGTCACCTTCACGACGACGTACGAAAGCCCGGCCTGGGACGCGCCGCAGTACAGCGAAAGCACGTTGCGCTTCCTCGACGTCCCCGCGCTGAACGGGTTCGTCGAAGAGGCCGGGCTGGTCGTCGACGAGCAGTACGGCTACTGGGACCGCACGCCGGTGACCGACGCGAGCCCGGAAATCGTCACGATCGTGCGGCGCCCCCTCACCTGAAGTCGCGCGACTTCGCCTTGATCCGCATCGGCAGCGCTTCGACGCGGTCGGCGAGCACGCTGACCACGCCGTCGGCCTTCTCCACCACCCCGCGGATCAGCAGCGCCGAGCTCGCGCGGGCGACCCGGTGGTAGCGCTGCCACAGGCCGAGCGTGCAGATCACGTTGACCATCCCCGTTTCGTCTTCGATGTTGAGGAAGGTGACCCCGCCCGCGGTCGCCGGGCGCTGCCGGTGCGTGACCGCCCCGCCGACCAGTACGCGCGCACCGTCGTCGAGGTCGGCCAGGCCGCTCGCCGGGACGACGCCGAGCTCGTCGAGGCGGTCGCGGATGAACTCGGTCGGGTAGCTGCCGGGCGAAACGCCGGTCGCCCAGACGTCCGCCGCCGCGACGTCGAGGCCGTCCATCCCGGGCAGCACCGGCGCTGGCGCACCGACCAGGCCGGGCAGCTTTTCCGGGCGTTCCCCGGCGACCGCACCCGCCGTCCACAGCGCCTGGCGGCGGTCGCCGCCGAACCCGGCGAACGCACCGGCCGTGGCCAGCGCCTCGATCTGGGGCGTGGTGAGCCGCACCCGGCGGGCGACGTCGGCCATGTCGCGGTATTCGCCGTTCGCCTGCCGCTCGGCCACGATCCGCTTCGCGACGTCTTCGCCGATCTTGCGCACGGTGCTCAGGCCGGTGCGCACGTCGTGGAACGTCCCGTCGCCCGCCTCCAGCGTGGCGTGCGGCAGGCTGCGGTTGATGTCGGGGCCGTGCACGGTGACGCCGTGGCGCCGCGCGTCGGCGACCAGCGACTGCGGTGAGTAGAACCCCATCGGCTGCGCGCGCAGCAGCCCCGCCAGGAACGCGTCCGGGTGGTAGAGCTTGAAGTAGGCGCTCGAGAAGACCAGGTGCGCGAAGCTCAGCGCGTGGCTTTCCGGGAAGCCGAAGTTCGCGAACGCCTTCAGCTTCAGGAAGATCTTCTGCGCGAGTTCGGCCTCGACGCCGTTCGCGGCGGCGCCGTCGAGGAACCGCTGCCGCAGCCGGTCCATCTTGCGGTCCGACCGCTTCGACCCCATCGCGTGCCGCAGCTGGTCGGCCTCGGCCGCGGTGAAGTTCGCGACGTCCAGCGCGATCTGCATCATCTGCTCCTGGAACAGCGGCACGCCCTTGGTCTTGTGCAGCGCCTTTTCCAGCAGCGGGTGGTCGTAGGCCCACTTCTCGCGGCCCTGCTTGCGGCGGATGTACGGGTGCACCGAGCCGCCCTGGATCGGGCCGGGCCGGATCAGCGCGACCTCGACGGCCAGGTCGTAGAACTCGCGCGGCTGCAGGCGCGGCAGCGTCGCCAGCTGCGCGCGGCTTTCCACCTGGAACACGCCGATCGCGTCGGCGCGGCACAGCATGTCGTAGACCTTTTCGTCGGCGAGGTCGAGCTCGGCGAGGTCGACCTTTTCCTTCTTGTGCTCCTCGACCAGGTCGATCATGTAGTGCAGCGCGGAGAGCATGCCGAGGCCGAGCAGGTCGAACTTGACCAGCCCGGCGGCGGCGCAGTCCTCTTTTTCCCACTGGATCACGCTGCGGTCGGCCATCCGCGCCCACTCGACCGGCACGACCTGGCTGACCGGCTCGGCGCACATGACCATCCCGCCGGAGTGGATGCCGAGGTGCCGCGGGAAGTCCTCGAGGGCGAAGGCGAGCTGCACGACGTCGTCCGGGATGTCGTGGTCGTGGTCCTTTTCGGTGCTCTGCAACGGACCCCAGCGGTCGATCTGTTTGCTCCAGGCGTCCTGCTGGCCCGGTGAGTAGCCCAGGGCCCGCGCGGCGTCGCGGACGGCCGAGCGGGCGCGGTAGGTGATCACGTTCGCGACCTGGGCGGTCCGGAGGCGGCCGTGTTTGCGGAAGACGTACTGGATGGCCTCTTCGCGGCGGTCCGACTCGATGTCGAGGTCGATGTCGGGGTAGCCGTCGCGGTCCGGGGCGAGGAAGCGCTCGAAGAGGAGTTCGTAGGCGACGGAGTCGACCTTCGTGATGCCGAGCGCGTAGCAGACGGCGGAGTTCGCGGCCGAGCCGCGGCCCTGGCAGAGGATGTCGTGCTCGCGGCAGAACCGGACGATGTCCCAGACGATCAGGAAGTAGCCGGGGAAGCCGAGCTCTTCGATGATGGCGAGCTCGTGCTTGATCTGCTCGTTCGCCTTTTCTTCGTGTGGCTTGCCTTCGAAGCGTTCCTTCGCACCTTCTTTCGTCAGTTCCCGGAGATAGGTCGTCTCGGTGTAGCCCGCGGGGACGTCGAACGGCGGCAGCTCGGGCGCGATCAGCTTCAGCGGGAACGCGCATTCCATCCCGAGCAGCGCGCTGCGCCGGACGGCACCGGGGTAGCGCCGGAACAGGACGTCCATCTCGGCGCCGCTGCGCAGGAAGGCCGTTCCCCCGGCCGGCAGCCAGCCTTCGAGTTCGTCGATCCCCCGCCGCGCCCGGATCGCGGCGAGCGCATCGGCCAGCGGCGCGCGTTCGGGCCGGGCGTAGTGGGCGGCGGTGGTGGCGACGGTGGGCAACCCGAGCTCGCCGGCGAGCTGCGTCAGGAGGTCGTTGTGGGTGCTGTCGAGCGGCTGGCGGTGATCGGTGAGCTCGACGTAGACGTGATCGCGCCCGAAGCGCTCGACCAGTTCGCCGAGTTTCTCCGCGGCGGCCGCCGGGCCGCGCGTGACGAGGGCCGAGCGCACCGCGCCCTTGCGGCAGCCGGTCAGCACCACGCACTGCCCGGCGACCTCCTCGGCGACCGCACCGAGGTCGTAGCTCGGCCGGCCCTTTTCGGCCTGGTGGTGGATCTGGCCGGCGGTGATGGCGCGGCAGAGGGCCCGGTAGCCCTGATCGCCGCGGGCGAGCAGGAGGAGGTGCTCGCCTTCGGGGTCGGGGACGCCGTTCTGCGGGCCGTGGAGGCCGAAGCTGAGTTCGGTGCCGAAGACGGTGTCGACCCCGAGTTCCCGCGCGGCCTCGGCAAACCGCACGACGCCGTACATGCCGTCGTGATCGGTGAGGGCGATGGCGTCCAGTTGGAGCCGAGCGGCCTCCTCGACGAGCTCTTCGGGGTGGCTGGCACCGTCCAGGAAGCTGAAGTTGGAGTGGCAGTGCAGTTCGGCGTAGGGGACGCGGACGGCCTCACCGCCATCATCGCTCCCGCGGGCCGGGAGGTCATCGGGCCGGTGGTAGCCCTCCCGGCGCCGGCCCCAGGCGGGGCTGTCACCGTGATCGCCGGGCGGAAGGCCGCCGGCGAGGGTGCGAGCGAGGTCCTTCCACCGGACGGGTGGGTTGTTCCAGCCCATTCAGTGACTCCCGGGCTGGTCTCGCCGCTGTTGCCCACTCTCGCGGCGGCGGCGGTGCCAGTTGCTCGGGTGGTTCCAGCGGGAGCGGGCTTCGGCTTCGCTCATGGGGTCCGGTGTCCGGGTGGCCGGGTCGTTCGTGCCCGCACCCGGCGGCTGTGTGCGGCGGCTCGCGTTCGTCGGGTGGTTCCAGCGGGAGCGCGCCTCGGCATCGCTCATGCGGCAGCCGTTTTCGCGGGATGGGCGCGGGATGGGCAGGGCGATCACCGGGCAGACCCAGCCGTCGTCCTCGGCGGGTACGTCGGGCAGGTACCCGCGGACCGTCCAGCTGCCGTCGCCTGTGTCCGGGTCGGCTGGTGTGGGGTGGGGAGCTTGGGGGCGAGGGTCCGGGAGGTGGTTGTGGGCTGCGCGGGCGCCGGGCTCGGGGAGCCGGTCGTGGGCCGCGCGGGCACCGGGCTCCGGGAACCGGTCGTGGGCTGCGCGGGCGCCGAGCTCCAACTGCCGGTCGCGAGGCGCCTCGCCGCCGACCTCCGGCAACCGGTCGTGAGCCATCCCGCCGCCGGACTCCGGGAGGCGATCGTGGGCTGCCCGGCCGCCAGGCTCCAGGAGCCGGTCGTGAGGCGGCCGGGCCTCGGGCTGCGGGAGCCGATCTTGGGCGGCGCGGGCGCCGGCCTCCGGAAGGCGGTCGTGGGCCGCGCGGGCGCTGGGCTCCGGGACCTCCCGTAGCCACTCGCGTTCGTCCGCCGGGCGGTGCGGGGTTGGCCCCGGCTCGGCGCGCAGCCAGTTTCGCAGCCGTTGTGCGTAGTTGTCGTCCATGCTCAGTCGTACACTCCCTCGACCGTCCACAGTGGATTTTCCGTGCCTGCGCAGTGCACCAGCACCGCCTCGGATGGCTCGTCTCGCTCGCCGGCCAGTACCAGCTGCAGGCGTGCGCGTGGCGGGCCCGGCCGGCGGCGGTCGCCCGCCAGGGGCCACGGGCCCGCCCAGCCCACGACCTCCCGCCCCGCGGCACCCGCGATGCTGAGCCGTCGCGGGGACGATGTCAGCTGGTCGCGGGCCGTGATCCCGACGGGGCGGCCGCCGTCGTCGAAGACCTGCGCCGGCACCGGGCGGTCGAGGACCGTCGCCGGCGACGGGGTCGGCAGCCGGCCCGGCCAGGGCGCGTCCGGCGGGGTCGTCCGCTCGCGCGGGTCGCCCCACGGCACCAGCCGCACCCGGCCCGCGGGGTCGCGGCCGCCGTCGAGCACCGGCGTCACCACGCCTTCGGGCCCGAGCAGGCCCTGGACCCGCACGAACGCGCGGGCAGCGCGCTCGTCGCCTTCGTCGGAACCACCGTTGCGCCACAGGTCCAGCTGCAGCGAACGCCCTTCGACGATCTCCTCGGGTTCCAGCCGCAGCCGCACGACACCGGACGTCGGCCGCTGCCCGGTCGCGGCCCGCAGCCAGCCCTCGAACTGCCAGCGCACGCGGTCGGCGACGCCGGACGGCGTCAGCGGTTCCGCGCACCGCCACGTCCGGCCGAGGTGTTCGCCGTCCTCGGTCACCGCGTGGATGCCGAGCCGGGTGCAGGCGAGGCCGTGCCCCGCGAGCCCGGCGCAGAACCGCGCGGCGAGGCCCTTGGCGAGGAACGCCGCAACGTCGACCCGCTCGACGACCGGATCGAACTCCTCACTCAGCGTCAGCTCCGGCGGCGGCTGTCGACGCAGCGGCGGCCGTTCGGAGCGACCCTGCGCCAGCCGGTGGGCGAGCACGCCATCGGCCCCGAACCGGTTGACGACATCGCGTTCGGCGAGGGCAGCGAACGCCCCGAGCGTCTTCAACCCGAGCCGGCGCAGCAGGTCGACCAGTTCCGCACGGTCGCCCCCGGCCTGGTCGAGCTCGGTGACGGGCAGCGGCGCGAGGAACTCGGCAACGCACCCGGGTTCGACGAACGCACCAACCCGCGCGGCGAGCGTCGCGGCGAAGAGCCCTTCGGAGACGCCGACCTGGCATTCCACCCCGGCGACGGCCGCAACCTCGTCGAGAAGCCGCTCGACGAGCGCGTGTTCCCCGCCGAAGTAAGCGGCAGCACCGGCAACGGGCACGGCAACCAGCCCCGGCCGCACAACTTCGACGCCGACGACAAGCCCTTCGACCGCCCGCGCGACGGCCTCGAAGAGCCGGGCATCCCGCCCGTCATCGGCCGCGAAGACGGCCAGTTCGGGACAGTTCGACTGCGCCTCCCGCCGCCGCATCCCCCGCCGGACGCCGCCCCGCCGCGCGGGGGCGTTGCAGGCAACAACCCGGTTGGCGCTGAAGACGGCAACGGGCTGAGTGACGGCAACCCCGCCGGCGGCCGCAGCGGAGACGGCGGGCCAGTCCGGACACCACAGGACGAGCATCCGCGTGGCGGCATCGGAGGTACCGCGCTGGGCCGGGACGGTCACGCAACCACCCCCGACAGACGCCGGCCCACGTACCCAGCCGGTCGGCTCACGTACCGGAAGAGTCGGCTCGCGTACCCGGACCGTCGGCTCGCATACCCGGCTGGACGACCCACGTCCCCCGAGGGTCGGCTCGCGTACCCGGACCGTCGGCTCACGTACCCGGACCGTCGGCTCGCGTACCCGGACCGTCGGCTCGTGTGCCTGGTGAGGCATCTCGCGTGACTGGCGGGGCAGCTCGCGTGACTGGCGGGGCCACACGCGTGACTGGAGGGGCATTTCGTGTGGCTGGAGGGGTGAG
>NZ_PPHG01000075.1 GCF_002904295.1 Amycolatopsis sp. CA-128772 | reverse complement strand
GACGGGTGGCGGCGCGGCCGGTGCCGCCGAGCAGCCCGCGGCCAGCACGGCGGCGACGAGCAGCGCGCCCAGGTCAGCGCGCACGAGCCGCCCGGCGTCCCAGGAGGAGCGCGGCCAGCAGCCCGGCGGCCGCCGCGAACACCGGCCACAGCGGCGGTGCGGGGGCGGTGCCGCCGCCTCCGGTTTCGACGCCGAGCTTCGGCGGCTCGGGCAGCGACGCGCCGTCGGAGAGGGGGTTCGCCTCGAGCGTCCCGGCGTTCTCGGTGACCAGCAGCGTCGTCGACGACCCGGCCTTGACGTCGACGTCGGCGGCCGACTTCACCGCGCCGCCGGCGAGCTGCAGCGGCCACCGTCCTTCCGGGACGTCCACATAGGACGACGTCTGGCCGTAGGCCGCGTCCTTCGCGAGCGTGACACCCTGCGGGCCGGCCACGGTGACCGGCGCGATCGCCGCCGAGCCCTGGACGACCCGGACGCGGCCGTGGCCCGCGGCGGGCGGGGTGAGGTCGTCGGTGACCAGGTCGCCCTTGAGCGTGTCGCCCGGGCCGTTGGCGAAGACCAGCAGCGAGTAGGCGGTGCGCCCGGCGACGTCGATGGTCGCCGACAGCGCGGGCGGGGTGGCCGGCGCGGCGTCGGCGGGCCGCATCGAGAGCGTGTACTTGCCGGGGCCCAGCGACGAGTACGGCGTCACCGCGCCGTAGCCGGCCTTGCGGATGACGACCTTTTCGGCCTGGCCGAAGGGGGCGAAGTAGATGTCCACCGGCGGCACCTTCGGCGCCAGGTGGCCGACCCGGATCCAGCCGACGTCCGGGCCGGGCGCGGTCGCCGCCGCGGCCGGCACCGGCGTCGGCGCGAGGAACAGGAGGGCGGCGGCGAGCCCGCCGGGTCTGAGGAGGAGGGAGCGCATGGGAGGGCCTTTCGCCGTCAGGGGGAGGAGAAGGGGACCAGCAGTCCCGGGGGTGCGAACAGCGGGTAGGTGACGAGCACGCCGCCGGTGGTCTCGGCGACCGAGGACGGCCGGAACAGGTCGCGCTGGCCGGCGTAGAAGGCGGCCGCCCCGCCGTCGCCGCCGGCCAGGAGCACCCGGCGGCGCGGCTGCCCGGCGGGGTCTTCGCCGGGAACGGCGGGGAACGCGGTGACGCGGACCGGTTGCAGCGCCGCGAGTGCGGCGATCGTGGCGATCAGCCGCGGGTCGACCCGGCCGGCGCGCAGCACGGCGACGGCGTCCGGGGCGCAGGTGATCCGGGCCGACGCCGCCAGGGCCGCGCCCGCGTGCGTGCGGGCGGACTCCTCCGACGGCGCGGCCGGGTCGGCGGCCGGCAGGCCCAGGCGGGAGACGGTGACCGCCTGGTCGCCGGCGCCGAACACCGCGGTCACCCCGGCGTCGGCGAGTGCGGCTTCGACGGCCGGGTACCGGCTGCGGAGGCCGGTCGCGCCGGTGGTGAACACGGCCCAGTCGGCGGGCGGGCAGGTGGCCGCGCAGGCGGCGGGCGGCACGAGCATCCCGGTCGGCCAGCCGGCCTTGGCCAGTTCGGCCCACGAGCTGTCGTCGACGAGCACCCGCGCGCCGGAAGCGTTGGTCCGCAACCAGTTCTGCGCGTCGACGAGCGGCCCGCCGCGGTCCGGCGACGGCCGCAGGGCGGGGTAGCCGTAGCTCCAGCCGGCGGCGACCACGGCGACGAGGATGCCGGTGGCGAGCACGGCCCCGGGGCCGCGGCGGGTGTCTCCCCGGTGGGCCGGGACGCGTTGCCGCGCCAGGGTCTGCACCACCGCGGCGAACACCAGGGGGGTGAGGGGCAGCAGCAGCGCCAGCACGGCGGTGTCCGGCACGCCGGGCACGAGCAGGGCCGCGACGAGGAGCAGGCCGGACACCGCGAACGGCCGCAGCGAGGTCACGGCCAGCGCGGCCACCAGGGCGACGGTCGAGAGGACCGCCCACGCCGGGTCGAGGGCGACCCAGTCCGCCACCGATGGCCGGGTCGCGGCCGCGAGGTGCGGCCGGAGGGCACCGGCCAACGGGCCGAACGCAAGACCGAGCCCGAGGTTGAGCAGCACCGCCACCAGGGCCGCGCGGGCGGGCGCGCGCCGCGCCAGCAGCCAGCCGGCGGCGGGCAGGAAGACCAGGGCCAGCGGCGAGGTGAGCACCGCTGCGAGCAGGCAGGCCGCGGCCAGGGCGTCGTGCCGGATCCGGGCGCCGGGCTTGGTGATCAGCACCAGCGCCGCGAGGACCCACACCGCCGCCAGGTGCTCGACCACGACCAGCCGCTGCAGGCCGAGCGCCAGCGGCGACGCCGCGAGCAGCAGCACCGCGGCCGCCGACGCCCATCGCGTCAGGCCCAGCCGGCGCGCCAGGAACCACAGCAGCACGACGCCGAGCACCGCGGCGACGAGCAGGGTTTCGCGGACGGCCGCGAGCGCCGTCGCCGAACGCCCGAAGGCGCCGGAGAGCATGGTGTACGCCGAGAGCTGCCACCAGCCGAACGGGCTGACGCCGGCGCCGCCGGCGTCGGTGAACGGCGTGAGGTGCCCGAGCGCGTAGGCGTGGGCGACGTTCGCGGCCTCGGCGGGCAGGGCCGGTGTGGGCGCGGCGAGGTACAGCACGCGCAGCCCGCCGGCCAGCGCCAGCAGCGCGAGCACGATGTCGAGCGACAGCAACCGGTGTGCCGCCGGGAAGCCGGTGCCCGCCGGTTCGGGAAGCGTCGCGGGGGACCGGCCCGGGTCGGTCGTCTCCCGGCTGTGCTGGGCCATTGGACGGATCGTAGCCCATCCGGATCACCCGTCCAGCCCGGGACGGCTACGTCAGCCGGACGGCCCAGCCGCGGTGAAAGCGTTGCCCGGCAAGATTATTTCCCACCGCGCGGGGTGGAGCCGGAGAGGGTGCGGGTCAGCGCGAGCGCGACCGTCCGGACGGCCGGGGCGACCCGTTCGGTCCGCATCCGGTTGGCCCAGCCGGAAATCGACACCGCGGCCACCGCGACACCGCGGGCGTCGAGCAGCGGGCTGGCCGCGCACACCACGCCGACGCCGGATTCCTCGCGCTCCAGCGCGATCCCCTCTTCGCGGACCCGGGTGAGCTGACGGCGCAGCAGGCCCGGCGCGGTGATCGTGCGCGCGCTCATCCGCGGCAGCCCGGCCTCGATCACCTGGTCCACCAAGGATTCCGGGGAGAACGCGAGGATCGCCTTGCCGACGCCGGTGGCGTGCGCGGGGAACCGGCCGCCGATGCGCGACGGCAGCGTCGGCGCGTCCGGGCCGCGCAGCACGTCGAGGTACACGACTTCGGTGCCTTCGAGGATGGCGAGGTGGACGGTGTTGCGCGTCGCCTCGCGCAGGTCGGCCAGGTACGGGCGGGCCGCTTCGACCAGGCCACGGCGGGGCGAGGCCAGTTGGCCGATTTCGAACAGCCGCAGCCCGAGCCGCACCGAGCCGGCCTCGCGCTCGAGCAGCCCGGTTCCGGTCAGGTGGCCGACGAGCCGGTGCACGGTCGTCTTCGCCAGGCCGGTCCGGCGGGCCAGCTCGGAGACGCCGAGCGTCTCGTCACCCGGGCGGAAGGCTTCGAGGAGCGCGGCGAGCCGGGCCGCGACGAGGCCGTCGCCGCTCGCGCCGTCGTTCCGCCCAGCGGTACGCATGGGTTGAGTGTGCCCGATCCGCCGCGCGACTGTCACGAGGTCGGGATGGAGGTGGGTCAGTGGCCGTCGGCACCGAGGACGAGTTTGACGCAGTGCGCGACGAGCCGTTCGCGCGAGACCTTCAGCGACCCGTCGAGGTAGGCGATGAAGACGTTGCTCAGCGCGCCGACCAGCCCGACGGCGACCATCCGGCGTTCGGTCTCGTCACCGTGGGACAGCTGTTCGCCGACGAGCGCGGCGAACACCGGCAGCAGGTGCAGGCCCCGGCGGGTGAGCGCGGGGTCGGTCAGCGGCGCGAGCAGCAGGATCCGGCCCTTGCGCGGGTCGTCGACGATCAGCTCGACGAACGCGCGCACGGCGTGCTCGGCCCGCGACACGGGGGTGGGGGCGTCCCGCACGGCGTCGACGAGCGCCTGCCGCGCCTGTTCGCCGACGTGCTCGTACACCGCCGCAACGAGCTCTTCGCGGTCGGCGAAGCTCTCGTAGAAGTACCGCTCGGTCAGCTTCGCGTGCCGGCACACCGCGCGGACGCTGGTGCCGGCCGAGCCTTCGGTGCCCAGCAGTTCCAGGCCGGCGGCCACGAGCTGCTCGCGCCGGAGCGCCCTCCGGTCGTCCAGCGTCGTGCCCGCCCAGGTCCGGCCCGGCATGGTGACTCCTCGGTTGACTACAACTGTTGTCAGATCCTAGCCTGACAACAGCCGTAGTCAGTTCGAGACGCGACGAGGAGCCGCCGATGACCCGGGACGCACCAAAGGGGGTCCCGGTGGCGAAGCCCCCGGCCCGGGGCGGCGCCCCGGATGTCACCGCACCGCTGGGTCCCGACTCGCTGACGTGGAAGTACTTCGGCGACTGGCGCGGCCTGCTGATCGGCCTGTGGGCCGGGTCGATGCAGAACATGCACCCGCGCCTCGGCGCGGGCGTCGAGCAGCATTCGCGGTTCTTCGAGGAACGCTGGCAGCGGCTGTTCCGCTCGCTCTACCCGATCGGCGGGGTGGTCTACGACGGCCCGCGCGCCCACCGGACCGCACTGGAGGTCCGCGGCTACCACGACCGGATCAAGGGCGTCGACGCGCGAGGCCGTCGCTACCACGCCCTCGACCCGGACACCTACTACTGGGCGCACGCGACCTTCTTCGTCAGCACGATCCTCATCGCCGACCACTTCGCGGGCGGCATCGGCGAGGCGGAGAAGCGGCAGCTGTTCGACGAGCACGTCCGCTGGTGGCGGATGTACGACATGACGATGCGGCCGGTGCCGGAGAGCTGGGAGGACTTCCAGCGCTACTGGAAGCACATGTGCACCGAGGTCCTCGAAGACAACAAGGCCACCCGGGACGTCCTCGACATCCGCGGGCTCGGCAAGCCGCCGTTCCTGCCCTGGCTGCCGGACGCGCTGTGGCGGCCGGTCCAGCGGGTGGTCGCGCGCAATTTCGTCTGGCTGACGGCCGGCCTGTACGACCGCGAGGTCCGCGACCTGCTCGGCTTCCGCTGGACCGAGCGCGACGCGCGCCGGCACCGGCGGTTCGGGCAGCTGGTCAACGCCGTCTTCTCGGTCGTCCCGCACGACCGCCGCTACCACCCGCGAGCGCGCGCCGGCTGGCGTCGCGCGCGGGGCGAGGTGGCTGCGGACACGCCGGTGGTCGAGACTCCACCCAGGAACCTGCCGCCGCAGTCCGAGCGGGGCAAACCCGAGCACTACGCGCCGAACGTCTAGGAGGCCTTCGTGAAGCTGGGATTCCACATCGGGTACTGGCAGAGCGGCCCGACGCCGGGTGCGCTGGACGCGGTTCTCAAGGCCGAAGAGCTCGGCTTCGACTCGGTGTGGACGGCGGAGGCGTACGGCTCGGACGCGTTCACGCCCCTGGCCTGGTACGGCGCCTCCACCACGCGCATCCGGCTGGGGACGAACATCGTCCAGATGGCCGCGCGCACGCCGACGGCGACGGCGATGAGCGCGCTGACCCTGGACCACCTTTCCGGTGGCCGGATGGTGCTCGGGCTCGGCGCGTCCGGCCCGCAGGTCGTCGAGGGCTGGTACGGCCAGCCGTACCCGAAGCCCCTGGCGAGGACCCGGGAGTACGTCGACATCGTCCGTCAGGTGATCGCCCGCGAGGCCCCGGTCACCCTGGACGGCGACCACTTCCAGCTGCCGCTCAAGGGCGGCACCGGGCTGGGCAAGGCCCTGAAGCCGACGGTGCACCCGCTGCGCAAGGAAATCCCGATCCACCTGGCGGCGGAGGGCCCGAAGAACGTGGCCCTGGCGGCGGAGATCGGCGACGGCTGGCTGCCCCTGTTCTTTTCGCCCAAGAGCAACGCCTTCTACAAGGCCGCGCTCGAAGAGGGGTTCGCCCGCCCGGGCGCCCGGCACACGCTGGAGACGTTCGAGGTCCCGTGCTCGCTGCCGGTGATCGTGCACGACGACGTCGAGGAGGCGGCGAGCTGGATCAAGCCGTCCCTGGCGTTGTACATCGGCGGAATGGGCGCGAAGTCGGTCAACTTCCACCACGACGTCTTCGCCCGGCTGGGCTACGAGGACGTCGCGGACAAGGTGCAGGAGCTGTACCTGGCCGGCCGCAAGGAGGAGGCGACGGCCGCGATCCCGACGTCCCTGGTGGAGGACACGTCGCTGATCGGGCCGCCGGCGAAGATCCGCGACGAGCTGCAGGCGTGGGAGGAGACGGTGGTGACCCAGCTGCTCCTGCGCGGCGACGCCGCGACCCTGGAGAAGATCGCCCGCGCCCTCGGCTGACACTCGCCGCTGCCCGGCGTGGCCGAGGGTGCGCCGACCTCGCCGGAATCGCCGGGCCCATCGGTTCGCGGCCGCTGCCGGTGCTGACCGGCGGCAACGTCAACGACTCCACCCCGTTCACCACGGTCATGGCCGATGTCGGAGTCCGCCGCGGTCCGGAGCGACCGGCGAGGCCGGCCGGGCCGGACCCCGGCGGACAAGGGCCACGCCGGCTGCGCCATCCGCACTTGTCTGCGTCGGCGCCACAGCCCGGCCACCACCCCGAATTGACCTGGCATCCTCGCCGCACTGGCTTCGAGGACCGGCATAGCAGGGGGCGCCTTGGCGCGGCGGGGATCGCGGCGAACGCGCTGCCGGGTGGTGAACGCCTCCGCTGCCCGGCTCAGCCCTGCCGGGTCGGGCGGATCGTGAGGTCGCCGATCTCCACATCGTCCGGCTGCTCGATGGCGAACGCGATCGCCCTTGCCACGGCCTCCGGGCTGATGCCGAGCGCCGCCATCGCCTGCTGGGCCTGCTCGCGCTGGGCCGGGTCCTCGACGTAGTCGACGAGTTCCGTGCGCACGTATCCGGGCGAGATGGACGTCGTGCGGAGGACGCCGTCGGTCGACTCCTGCCGCAGGGCCTCCAGCAGCGTGCGTACGGCGTTCTTGGTTCCCGCGTAGACCGCCTGGGCCGGGACGATCTTCAGCCCCGACGTCGAGACGGTCGTGACGAAGTGCCCGCGGCCCTGTGCGCGGAACACCGGCAGCGCGGCCGCGATCCCGTGCAGCACGCCGCGGAGGTTGACGTCGATCATCGCGTCCCAGTCGTCGACGTCGAGGGCGCTGACCGGGGCGATGCGGGCGACGCCGGCGTTGGCCACCAGGACGTCGAGGCGGCCGAAGCGGTCGACGGCGAGGGTGACGAGCCGCTCGAGGTCGGCGCGGCGGGTCACGTCGACGTCCAGCAGTTCCGCGCGGCCACCGTCGTCCCGGATCCGCCGGGCGAGGATCTCGAGCCGGCCGGTGCGCCGGGCGCCCAGTACGACGGCCGCGCCGCGGGCGGCCAGTTCCACGGCCGTCGCCTCCCCGATCCCGCTGCTCGCCCCCGTGATCGCGACGACCTTGTCCAGCCCGTTCGTCATGGCACCTCCCGCTAAACTGACAACTGTCCGGTTGGGGTCCACCGTACCGGACAGTTGTCCACTTAAGCGAGGGGAGCCTGCCGTGGCCGGTCGCGAGCGCCGTTCCGACGCCGTCGCCAACCGCGACCGGATCGTCGAGGCCGCACGCGCGGAGCTGAGCGAGTCCAACGGCGCGGCCGACGACCTGAAGCTGCACCGGGTCGCGAAGGCCGCGGGCGTCGGGCAGGGCACGCTCTACCGGCACTTCCCGACGCGCGAGCACCTGCTGGCGGAGGTGTACCGGGCCGAGCTGACCCAGCTCGTCGGCACGGTCGCGCCGCTGCTGGCGGCCCACTCCCCGCTCGACGCGCTGTCCCGCTGGCTGGACCGGCTGGTCGGGTACGCGCGCGTCAAACGCGGCGTGATGGCGGCGATCGAGGTGCCGGCGTGGCAGGACCTCTACTCCGGCCAGCACCACCGCCTCGACGAGGCGCTCGAAACGCTGCTGGACCGGGGCCAGGCCGCCGGGGAGATCCGCGCCGGCGTCGACGCCGCCGACGTCATCCTGCTCCTCGGGGCGCTGTCCCGGATCCCCGAAGCCGGCTGGGACGAGCGCGCGCCCCGGCTCGTGGCGGTGATCGTCGACGGCCTGCGCGCCTAGCGCGGGCCCCTGTCGTGGCCTTGGTCACGACGATGGCACGATTCCCCTCGACCACTACCGGGTGCCCGCCGAGATCGAATACTCATGGCCTGCACCCGGTACGCCTTCGAGGAGGACCATGGCGACGCTGTCCGGCCGGACGAGGTTCCGCTATTCGCTCGGCTCGTTCGTCACCGGGTCCTTCGGCACGGTCCCCGGGCTGGTCCTGGTCAAGTACCTGACCGACACGATGGCCGTGCCCGCGGGCTGGGCCGCGGCGATCGTGTTCGTGCCGAAGGCCTGGGACGTGCTGTTCAACCCGGTCGCCGGCCGGCTGTCCGACGCCGACCTGATCAAGACCGGCAGCCGGCGGCGGTTCCTGCTGATCGGCGGCATCGGCGTGGCGATCCTGTTCGCGGCGATGTTCGCCCATCCCGGGTTCGGCGGCCCGCTGCCGGACGCGCTGTACGTGGCGGTCATGTTCGCCGCCTGCGCCACGGCGTACGCGCTGTTCCAGGTGCCGTTCAACGCGCTGCCGGCCGAGCTGACCGAGTCGGCCACCGAGCGCACGAAGCTCACCAGCGTCCGGATCGGCGTGCTGGCCGTGACCATCCTGATCTGCGGCGGGGGCGCCCCGGCGATCACCGCCGGGATCGAGGGCGTGGCCGGCTACCGCGTGATGGCCGTCGTGATCGGGCTGATCGTGCTGGCCGCGACCCTGCTGGTGTACTTCGGGCTCAAGGACGCGCCGGTCGGCTCGCTGCGGCCGAACACCGTGAACCTCAAGGAACTCGCCGGCACGCTCGCCGGCTGGCGGCCGTTCCGCTGGCTGCTCGGCACGTACTTCATCCAGGCGCTCGGCATCGGCACGGTGCTCGCCGCCATCCCGTTCTTCGCCCAGCGCATCCTCGGCAACGACGCCTACGGCACGATCCTGTTCGTCATCTTCGTCGGCCCGGCGCTGGTCACCATGCCGCTGTGGCCGCGGCTGGGCGACCGCGTCGGCAAGCTCAACGGCTTCCGCCTGGCCACCGCGGCCTTCGCGGTCGGCCTGCTCGGGCTGGTCTTCGCCCAGTCGATCCCGCTGGTCGTCTCGTTCGTCTTCGTGGCGCTCTGCGGGGTCGGGTACGCCGGGATTTCGGTGTTCCCGCTGGCCATCCTGCCGGACCTGATCACCGCCGAAGAGGAACGCACCGGCGAGACCCGCGCCGGGATCGCCGCGGGTGTCTGGACCGCGGGGGAGACCCTCGGGCTGGCCTTCGGCGGCGGGCTGTGGGCGCTGATCCTGGCGTTCGGCGGGTACGTGTCCAGCACGGACGCCACGGCGTTCCAGCCGCACAGCGCGATCGTGGCAATCCTCGTCGGGGCGTCGATCATCCCCGGCGTGCTGATCGCGCTGGCCCTGCCGCTGCTGCGGCGCTCGGTCCTGGAACCGCGGGAGTCCCGGCATGAACCCGCCTGAGGACGTTCTCGCGCAGCTACGCGAACTGCGCGCGGGCGACCTGCCGACGCACGGCGGCCGCACCCTGGCCTACGTCTACGACAGCGGGCTGTCCGAAGTGGACGCCCTCGGTGCGGCGGCGCACGCGCTGGCGTCGTCGGCCAACGGCCTCGACCCGACAGCGTTCCCAAGCCTGCTGCGCATGGAGAACGACCTCGTCGCGGCGGCTGCTTCGTTGCTCGGCGATGTTCCCGGCGTCGTCGGCTCGGTGACCTCCGGCGGCACGGAGTCGTGCCTGCTGGCGGTGCTCGCCGCCCGGGACGCCCACCCGTCGATCGCCTCGCCGTCGATCGTGCTGCCGACGACCGCGCACGCGGCGTTCCACAAGGCCGCGCACCTGTTCGGCCTGCGGCGGATCGACGTCCCGGTCGACCCGGTGACGTTCCGCGCCGACCCGGCGGCGATGGCCGCGGCGATCGACGACTCGACGGTCCTGGTGGTGGCGAGCGCGCCGTCGTACGCCCACGGCGTGCTCGACCCGATCGCTCCGATCGCGGCGGCTGCGCTCGAACGCGGCGTCCGGATGCACGTGGACGCGTGCATCGGCGGCTGGGTGCTGCCGTACTTCGCCCGCCTCGGCGCGGACGTCCCGCCGTTCGACTTCCGCGTCCCCGGTGTCACGAGCATCTCGGTGGACCTGCACAAGTACGCCTACTGTCCCAAGGGGACGTCGGTGCTGCTGCACGCGTCGGCGGAACTGCGGCGCACGCACTACTTCGCGAGCGCGGCCTGGCCGGGTTACACGATGCTGAACACGACGATCCAGAGCACGCGTTCGGGTGGGCCCCTCGCAGCCGCCTGGGCGGTGGTGAACCACCTCGGTCCCGACGGCTACCTTTCGCTGGCGGTGTCCACGCGGGAAGCGGTCTCCCGGATCCGGTCCGGCATCGCCGAGATCCCCGGCCTGCGTGTGCTGGGCGACCCGGTGTCGACGCTGATCGCGTTCACCGGCGACGACGGTTTCGACCTGTTCACGGTGGCCGACGAGATGAAGGCCCGCGGCTGGTACGTCCAGCCGCAGTTCGCCCACCTGTCGTCCCCGGCGAACCTGCACCTGACGGTGACGGCGGCCAACCACGGCAGCGAGAAGGAGTTCCTGACCGACCTCGCGGCCTCGGTGGACGCGGCCCGCGCGGCCGGCCCGGTCGTCATCGACCCGGCCGTGGCCGGGTTCGTCGCCGCGCTGGATCCGGAAACCCTGACGCCGGAGCAGTTCGCGGGCCTGCTGGCGGCGGCGGGCCTGGGCGGCGCTTCGGGACTGCCGGACCGGATGGCGGAGATCAACGCGCTCCTCGCAACGGCACCGGCGCCGTTGCGGGAGCGGCTGTTGCTCGAGTTCCTCGGCGCCCTCTACACGCCCTGAATCACTGGTTCCGCGAAGCCAGACCGTCGGGCGCCGACTTGACCGCGGCATGGATCGCGTCCGCCAGCGCCAGCGCGTCCTCCTCGGTCAGCTCTAACGCCACCCGCGCCGACGCGCCCAGGGACGGGTTGCGGAAGTCGATGTTCACCGTGTGCGCGTACGGCGCGTGGACCGGGTGGTCGACGTACACGGTGCCCTCGTTCAGGCGGAACCAGCCGCGGGCGCCCTTGCCGCTGCCTTCGAGCGCGAACTTCTCCGTCAGGTATGTGCACATGCGCGAGTCCTCTCTCAGGCGGTGAGCGTGCGGGCGTAGAAGGCGAGAATCCGTTCCCAGCCGTCCTTCGCGGCTTCGGGGCGGTAGCTCGGGCGGTCGACGGCGAAGAACGCGTGGCCGGCGTCCGCGTACGTGTGGAACTCGTGCTCCTTGCCCAGCTTCTCGAGCTCGGCCGCCAGCACGGCCACCTCGTCCGGGCCCGGGAACTGGTCGTCCGCGCCGAAGATGCCCAGCAGCGGGCACGACAGCTGCGGCGCCAGGCGCAGCAGCGGCTTCATCTGCCTCATGGCCTCCGGCGGGTCGTTGACGACGAAGGCGCCGTAGCAGTCCACCGCCGCGTCGAGGTCCAGCGAGCACGCGGACAGGAACGCGTGCCGTCCGCCCGAGCAGTGCCCGATGACGCCGACGCGGCCGTTGGCGTTCTCCAGCGCGCGCAGGTAGTCCGCCGCGCCCGAGACGTCGCCGACCAGGCGGTCGTCGGGGACGCCGCCCGCCGCGCGGACCGTCGCGGCCGCGTCGTCCGGGTCCGCGCCCGGCGCTTCGCGTGTGTACAGGTTCGGGCAGAGTGCGTTGTAGCCCTCGACGGCGAAGCGGCGGACCATCTCCTTCGTCGGCGCGTCGTAGCCGGGGAGGTGGTGGATCACCACGACGCCGCCGCGCGGGGTGTCGTCGGTCGGTTTGGCCAGGTAGGCCTCGAGTTCGTCCCCGCCGTGGCCGGTGATGCGGACGGTCCCGGCGACGATCTCGTCGGTCATCGGTTCTCCTTCGCTCGTTCGGGGGGGTGGACGTACCGCGCGCCGCGGGAAGCGGACGCGATCGCGGCGACGACCGCCATCACGGCGGCCGCGGTGAACACGACCGCCAGGCCGTGGTGGAACGGTCCGGAGACCAGTTGCGGGAAGAACTCGCCGCCGGTGAGGGTCGCCCGGTCGGTGGGGGAGAGACCGGCCAGGACGTCCGGGCCGAGCAGGTGCCCGACCGGGTTGCTGCCGAGGAACGCGGCGAACAGCGTGCTGACCGGCGGGAGCTGCGCGACGCCGTCGGCCACCGGCGCCGGGACGCCGTGGGCCTGCAGGCCGCCGGTGAGCGTCTGCGGCAGCGACGAGGCGAGCCCGGCGATCATCAGGGAGAAGAACACGCCGATCGACAACGACGTCCCGGAGTTCTGGAACGTCGCCCGCATGCCGGAGGCGACCCCGCGCTGCTCGGTGGGGACGCTGCTCATGATCGCCGAGGTGTTCGGCGCGGCGAACATGCCCTGGCCGATCCCGCTGAGGACGAGCAGGGCCGCGAACGCCGGGTACGGGAAGTCCACCGGCAGCGCCAGCAGCCCGAAGAACGCCACCGCGACCAGCAGCAGGCCGCCGGTGGCCAGCGGCCGGGCCCCGAACCGGTCGGACAGGTACCCGGACACCGGCCCGGCGACCAGGAACCCGACGGTCAGCGGCAGCATGTGGATGCCCGCCCACAGGGGCGTCTGCTCGTAGTCGTAGCCGTGCAGGGGCAGCCAGATCCCCTGCAGCCAGATGATGAGCATGAACTGCATGCCACCACGGGCGACCGAAGTCAGCAACGCGGCGATGTTGCCGGCGGCGAACGCGCGGATCTTGAACAGCGAAAGCTGGAACATCGGCGCGGCGACGCGGGTCTCGATGACGCCGAAGGCCACGAGCAGCAGCACGCCGGCGCCGATGCCGCCGAGCACCCAGGGGTTGCCCCAGCCGGTGGCGGCGCCGCCGTAGGGCTGGATGCCGTAGGTGATCGCGGCCAGGACCAGCGCGGTTCCGGCCGCGAAGGTGACGTTGCCGCCCCAGTCGACCTTCGCGCGCTGCGGCGTCCCGACCTCGCGGAGGCTGCGGATCGACCAGATCGTGCCGAGCAGGCCGAAGGGCACGCTGACCCAGAACACCGCGCGCCAGTCGATCTCGGCCAGCAGCCCGCCGACGACCAGGCCGAGGAACTGCCCGGCCAGCGCGGTGATCTGGTTGACGCCCAGCGCCATGCCGCGCTGCTCGGCCGGGAAGGCGTCGGTGAGGATGGCCGCCGAGTTCGCCGTCAGCATCGACCCGCCGACGGCCTGCACGACCCGCCAGCCGATCAGCCAGAGCGCCCCGCTGCCGCCGTGGAACGGGTCGAACGACAGCGCCACCGACGCGGCGCTGAACACGACGAACCCGACGTTGTACATCTTGACCCGGCCGAACATGTCGCCGAGCCGCCCCAGCGTCACCACCAGCACGGCCTGCACCAGCAGGTAGCCGAGGATCATCCAGAGCAGGTAGCCGATGTTGCCCGGGGCCAGGGGGTCGAGCCCGATGCCGCGGAAGATGGCCGGCAGGGAGATGATCACGATCGAGCCGTCGAGCGCGGACATCAGCACGCCGAGCGTGGTGTTGGACAGCGCGACCCACTTGTAGCTCACAGCGCGTCCGCCAGCCGCTCGATCAGCGGGATCGCGGCGACGAGCTCGCGCTGCTCGGCGGCGGTGAACCGCTCGGCCAGCGCGCCGGCCATCCGCTGCGTCGTCCGCGACCGCCGGTCGGTGAGCAGCCGGACGCCGGCTTCGGTGACCGTCATCAGCACCTTGCGGCCGTCGGAGTCGTCCTTGCGCCGCTCGACCAGCCCGCGCCCGACCAGCCCGGCCAGGGTCACGCCCATGGCCTGCGGCTTGACGCGTTCGAGGTCGGCGAGGCAGCCCGGGGTGGCCGGGCCCTCGCGGTCGAGCCGGGACAGCACCGAGCGTTCGGGCAGGGTCAGTTCGCCGACGACGTAACCCTGCCGCAGCCGCCGGATCAGCCGGCCGAGCGCGACGCGCAGGTCGGCGCTCGCCTGGAGGAGCTCCTCGTCCGTCACGATCGTCAACCTAGACTGATAAACCTGGGTTGATCAACTCGGACCAAACGGCCGCTATCGGGTGAGCGGGGAGCTTTCGCCCGGGCCGCCGCCGCGTGCGGTGTTACCGTCCGAAGTGGACACACCTGGAAGGGACCGCCGATGACCAACCCGCACGTGCCGCACGCCGGCCACGAGCACCACACCCACGGCGAAGGCTGCGGCCACGCGGCGGTCCCGCACGGCGACCACGTGGACTACGTGCACGAAGGGCACCTGCACCGGGCCCACGACGGCCACTTCGACGAGTGCGAGATCAGCGGCCACGTGCCCCACGCAGACCACGACCACCACACCCACGGCGACGGCTGCGGCCACATCGCGGTCCCCCACGGCGACCACGTCGACTACCTGCACGACGGCCACCGCCACGCAGTCCACGAGGACCACTACGACGACCACTGACTCGGCCGAGCGGCCTCGACGGCGGCCCGGCCGCCGGCGTCAAGGAAAAGGCGACGTCACCGAGGCACTCCCGCAATGCCTGGGGCGAATTCGCGTGATCAAGCCCGTAACTCGCGTGATCAAGCCCGTAACTCGCGTGATGGGGCCCGTAACTCGCGTGATCCGAGCCGGATCCCGCGAGTTACGGCTCGAATCACGCGAGTTTCGAGTTCGATCACGCGAGATCCGGCTCGGATCACGTCGCGGCCACCGGCATCGGCTCGGAGCTGCCGCTCGACTCGATCAGGACGTGGTCGAAGCGGCCGTCCGCGCACAGTGCCGTGACCTCCTCCAGGAGGTCCTCCCGCAGGGTGCAGCAGATGCACCCGTTGGTCATTCCGACGAGGCGCTCCTGCGAGCGCACCAGCGCCGCGTCGATGTCGACCTCGCTCATGTCGTTGACGATCGACGCGACCCGCAAGCCCGCTCGGTTGGCGAGGATGTGGTTGAGCAGCGTCGTCTTGCCCGCGCCGAGGAAGCCGGACACCACCGTGACCGGGACGCTCACGAGTGGAAGTGCCTCATCAGCCGGCGCGGGACCGGCTGCACCTTCCCGTCCACCTCGATCGGCACCAGGTCCGGCACCGCGGCCTTCCACTGCGACCGCCGGGACCGCGTGTTGCTGCGGGACAGCTTGCGCTTGGGGACGGCCATCAGCGGGTGCCCCGCTTCCCGTAGCGGCGGTGGAACTTCTCGACCTGGCCGGCGCTGTCCATGATCCGCTGGGTGCCGGTCCAGAACGGGTGCGACCACGAACTGATGTCGACCATCACGAGCGGGTAGGTGTGGCCGTCGGACCACTCGATCGTCTTGTCCGAAGTGATCGTCGAACGGGTCAGGAACGCGTCGCCGGTGGACGAGTCCTTGAACACGACGGGGTGGTAGTCGGGGTGGATTCCGGTCTTCACTGGTCTTCCTTTCGGTTCGCCGCGGTCGCGTCGTGGCGCGCCGGGCCTGGTTCGGTCTCCTCGCACGGTTCTTCGTGCCAGTCGCCGAACGGATCGGGGTAGTGCGCCCACGCTCCGGGCCCGGCCGCGAGTTCCGCGTCGGTCAGTAGAGCGCCGCGCAGGGCCGCGTCGATCTCGTCGGGCGTTGTCTGGTCCGTCACCACGACGAGCTCCTGCGCCCGGTCGCCGTGCACCGGGTCCCAGCGCAGGGACGCCAGCGTCCGGCGTTCCGGGGAGACGTCCGTCCACGCCGGACCGTCCGGCGACGCCAGCCACGGACCGGCGTGGCCGAGGCCCAGGCCGCCGCCCGCCGACTCGATCCAGAACGCGACGTCCGGCCGGCTGGCCAGCCAGGCGCGCCCGCGGGTGCGGACGACCCCGTCCAGCAGGACGTCGAGCGCGGCGTGCAGCCGCCCGGGGTGGAACGGCCGCCGCGCGGTGAAGGTGAGCAGGCCGACACCGCAGTCGGTGTGCACCGGCGGTTCGCCGCGCAGCAGCGCGCCGTGCAGGTCGGTGACCTCGCCGCGGCGGGCGTCCGCCGGGACCGCGTCGAGCACGCTGCCGCCGTCGATCCGGGCCAGCTCGACCCGCGGGATCGACGGCGCCACCCGGTCGAGCACCGCGGACGCCTTGGCGGCGGTCCACGCGTCGGGGGCCGCGCCGGCCAGCACGAGGACGTCGGCGAACTCGACCTGGGACAGCGCGACCTGGGCGACCGTCCGCTCGTCCTCCGGGCTGCCCTGCAGGTTCCGGTCGGCCAGCTCGTCGTCGCCGGTCGCGTCGGCGAGGAAGGTCGCGCAGCCGACGACGGTGAGGACGGCCCGCAGGTCGACGTCCTCGCTGACCGGGGCGTCGCCGACCAGGACGTTCCGGATCGCCCAGCTCACCGGCTCCGGCTCCATGGCTTCGTCGAGCCGGACGACGATCCGGGTCACCTCCGGGCGCCGCGCCAGCCGCCGCAGCAGGGGGAGGAGGTCCTCCCGGAGGGTGCAGGACACGCAGCCGTGGGCCAGTTCGAGCACGGTCTCCTCGTCGCGCTCGCCGAGCCGCAGCCGGCGGCGGACGACGCCGGAGCGGATCTCGCGCAGGTCGTGGTGGACGACGGCGGTGCCGCGCCCGGCCACGCGCAGCAGCTCGGCGAGCGTGGCGTTCGGTCCGGCGACCAGGCCGCTCACGAGGACGAGCGGGATGCGGGGGTGGTGGGTCACAGGGGCTCCAGGAATGCGGACGGGGTGCGGTGCGCTACTGTAATGGAAATGAAA
This sequence comes from Amycolatopsis sp. CA-128772, assembly GCF_002904295.1. Classification (GTDB taxonomy): domain Bacteria; phylum Actinomycetota; class Actinomycetes; order Mycobacteriales; family Pseudonocardiaceae; genus Amycolatopsis. The sequence continues at coordinate 354,854 of NZ_PPHG01000075.1, read as the reverse complement.
ATCACTATCAACTCGGGAGGATCCTTGTCCGCCGTGTGCCAGGTCACCGGCCGCAAGCCGGGCTACGGCAAGCAGGTCTCGCACTCCCACCGCCGCACGTCCCGGCGCTGGGAGCCGAACCTGCAGAACCGCCGCTACTTCCTGCCCGGGGAGGGCCGCTGGGTGCGGCTGCGCGTCTCCGCCAAGGGCATGAAGACGATCGACAAGCGCGGCATCGAGGCCGTCGTCGCCGAGCTGAAGGCAAAAGGGGTGAAGCTGTAATGGCGAAGAGCACCGACGTCCGGCCGATCATCAAGCTGCGGTCCACCGCGGGCACCGGCTACACGTACGTCACGAAGAAGAACCGCCGCAACGACCCGGACCGGATGGTCCTGCGCAAGTACGACCCGGTGGCGCGCAAGCACGTCGAGTTCAAGGAAGAGCGCTGATGGCCAAGAAATCGAAGATCGCGAAGAACGAGCAGCGGAAGGTGGTCGCCGCGCGGTACGTCGAACGCCGCCGCGCGCTCAAGGCCGTCATCGCCGCACCCGGCTCGTCGCCGCAGGAGAAGGCCGAGGCCGTCGTCGCGCTGCAGAAGCTGCCGCGGGACGCGAGCCCGACCCGGATCCGCAACCGCGACGCCGCCGACGGCCGTCCCCGCGGCTACCTGCGGAAGTTCGGCCTGTCGCGGGTGAAGATGCGGCAGGCCGCGCACCGCGGCGAGCTGCCCGGCGTCGCGAAGTCGAGCTGGTGAGCCGGATGCCGAAACCGCACCGGCAAGCGCGAGGTGAACCTGTTGCGCGCGCCCGCCGGGTGACGGGATCGACGCCGCAGCAGCAGAACCAGGTCGCCACGGCGATCAAGAACGCGCGGGAGATGGCGTTGCTGCCGTACCCGTCCTCGGGCCGCGCCGGCTAATTCGAGTGCGCGGAAGCCGGGTGGCGCGCGATCATGGGCGCACGAAAGGGGGCGTCGCACCGGGATGTCCTGACGCACAGGAGGTCCACGCTTGCACGCCCAGCTCACGGTCACGCCCGCCCGGCTGCCCGAAGTCCTGCTCACCACCGCCGTCGTGCGGCCGGTGTTCCTCTGGGGCGCGCCCGGGATCGGGAAGTCCTCGCTCGTGCGCGACTTCGCGGCGTCGCTGGGCCTCGACTGCGTTTCCCTGCTGGGCACCCAGCTCGCGCCCGAGGACCTGATCGGCGTCCCGCAGATCGTGGACGGCCGCAGCCGGTTCTGCCCGCCGGAGCAGATCGCCCGCGACGAGCCGTACTGCCTGTTCCTCGACGAGCTGAACGCCGCCGCGCCCGACGTCCAGAAGGCGTTCTACTCGCTGATCCTCGACCGCCGCATCGGCTCCTACGAGCTGCCGGCGGGCTCGGTCGTGATCGGCGCCGGCAACCGCGCCACCGATCAGGCGCTGGCCCGGCCGATGGCCTCGGCTCTGGTCAACCGCCTGGTCCACGTCCACCTGCGCGCCGCACCGGGCGACTGGCTCGCCTGGGCCGCCGGCCACGGCATCCACCCGTGGGTGATCGAGTACCTCACCCAGCGGCCGGACCACCTGTGGAGCCCGCCGCCGAAGACCGAGGAGCCGTTCTCGACGCCGCGGTCCTGGCACATGCTCTCCGATCTGCTGCGCTCGGCCGGCGACCCGGCCGACGACGAGACGATCGCGCTGCTGGCCTACGCCACGCTGACCCCGGCGCACGCGGGCGCGTTCCGCGCGTACCTCAAGGTGGCCCGGCACGCCTTCGACCTCGAGGCGATTTTCAAGGGCGACGCGCGTTGGCCCGCCGAGCCCGCCGACCGCGACCTGCTCTACTTCCTCGCCGAAACGTTCCGCGCCCGCCTGGTCAAGGACCTGCCCGCGGACAAGCGGCACGCGTCGGCGGCCGTCCGCCAGTTCGCCTTCCGGGCGAAGAGCCTGCTCGTGGAGCTGGCGGAAATCTCCCTGGAGATGGCGCAGCTGGTCATCGCCGACGACGAAGCCGGCAACCCGCGGCTGCCGTCCTGGTTCCTCGTCGAGGCCGCCCGCGACCTGCCGCGGCTGGTCGCGGCGCGGGCATGAGCACCGCGCGCGCCGAAGCGCAGCGCCGGGACCGGCGGGCGAAGGCCATCCTCGGCGGCTGGGAGCTGGCCCGCGGGCACACCGTCCTCGACCACCTCGCCCGCGGCGCCAGCCTCAGCCCGGAGAGCCTGCCCGGCACCGGCAGCTGGGCCGTCGTCAACGGCCGCGGCCTGATCACCCCGAACCGCGCCCGCGACGGCGACCCGGGCGAATGGGCCTGGGTCTTCGCGCACCTCCTGCTGCACCTCGGTCTCGGGCACCTCGACGACGACCGGCTCGCCGACGTCGAGTTCGACGACGGCTACGGCGCCGCGTGCTGCGTGGCCGTCCACCGGTTCGCCGAGGCCGTCCACGTCGGGACGCCCGTCGTCGACGTGCCGGAGCTGCCGGGCACCGACGAGCTCGCGCTGACCCGCGCGTGGCAGGAGACCGGCGTCCCGGCGCCGTTCGCGCAGCTGGGCGTCGGCGGGCCCGGGTCGTGCCTGCGGCTGCCGCCGCCGCTTTCGCGCTGGCAGCTGCAGTACCACGGCAAGGGCGAGCCGTGGACCGAGCGGTTCGCCCGCGGGCTGATCGCCTCGGCCACCGAGGCGATGGAACGCGCCGCCGACGCGCGCGGGCAGACCCGGCGCCGGCGGGCGATGGGGGAGTGGGACCGGGCGCTGTCGTGGTTCGTTTCGTCGTTCCCGCTGCTCGGCGCGGTGGCCGCCGGGTTCACGCTGGTCGTCGACGCCGACGTCGTCCGCGCCTGGGACATCGCCGTCGCGGCCGTAGACGCCGAGCACGGCGAGATCCACGTCAACGCGGCTGCCGCGCTGACCGCCGAGGAGTGGCGGTTCGTGCTGGCCCACGAAATGCTGCACGCGGCCCTGCGGCACGACCGCCGCGCGCTGGGCCGCGACCCGTACCTGTGGAACGTCGCCTGCGACTACGTGATCAACGGCTGGCTGGTCGGCATGGGCGTCGGCGAGCTGCCCGACGGCGGCCTGCACGACCAGCAGCTGGCCGGGATGTCGGCGGAGTCGGTCTACGACACCCTGACCACCGACTTGCGCCGGGCCCGGAAGCTGCTGACGCTGGGGTCGCGCGAGGCCGGCGACGTCCTGGGCGACTGGCTGTCCGAGCCCGAGGCGGCGCAGCGCCGGTCGTCCAAGCGCACTTCGCGGCCGGTGCCGTGGGCGGACCGAGTCCAGGGCGTCGACCTCGACGAGTTCTACCGCCGGGCGCTCACCCAGGGCCTCGAGTACCACCACGCCCAGGGCCGCGGGCTGCTGCCGGCCGGCCTGGAACAGGAGATCCGCGCCCTCGACCACCCGCCGCTGCCGTGGGACGCGCAGCTGGCCCGCTGGTTCGACGAGCACGTCCGGGCCGAGCTGCCGGTGCGCAGCTACGCGCGGGCGTCGCGCCGCCAGTCGGCGTCGCCGGACATCCCGCGCCCGGGCCGGGTCCGCCCGGAACGCCTGGACAGCCGCGTCACCTTCGGCGTCGTGCTGGACACGTCGGGGTCGATGAACGCCGAGCTGCTGGGCAAGGCGCTGGGCGCGATCGCGTCGTACGCGCTGGCCCGGGACGTCCCGGCGGCGCGGGTGGTGTTCTGCGACGCCGTCGCCTACGACGCGGGGTACCTCGCGGTCGAGGACATCGCGGGCCGGGTCAAGGTGCGCGGCCGCGGCGGCACGATCCTGCAGCCCGGCGTCGACCTGCTGCAGCGCGCGCCGGACTTCCCGGCGGACGGGCCGATCCTGATCATCACCGACGCGCAGTGCGACCACGTCCGGCCGCGCCGCGAGCACGCGTACCTGGTGCCACGGGGTGTGCGGCTGCCGTTCGTGGCCCGCGGGCCGGTGTTCCGGGTGGCGTGACCCAGGCTGGGCCGGCGTGGGGCCCGGGCGCCAACTCCGCCTTCCTCCCCGCCACCGCCCTCAACAGAGGCGCTTCGCGCCGCTGTTACATTTCCCGCCATGGACGACCCGCACTACCTCTCCGGCCTCCAGCTCACCGGCCGCCGCGTCGTGATGATCGGCGGCGGTTCCGTGGCCCAGCGCCGGCTGCCCCGCCTGATCAGCGCGGGCGCCCGCGTCGAACTGGTGTCACCGCACACGACGCCGTCGGTGCAGGGGATGGTGGACGCGGGCGAGCTCGTCTGGCACGAACGCCGCTACGAGCCCGGTGACCTCCGCGCCGCCTGGTACGCGCTGGCCTGCACGAACGACCCTTCCGTGAACGCCGCCGTCTGTGCCGAAGCCGAGCGGGAGCGGGTGTTCTGCGTCCGCGCCGACGAAGGCGAGTCGGGTTCGGCGGTAACGCCGGCGTCGGGGCGGCACGGCGGCCTGCTGTTCGGCGTGCTGTCCGGCGGCGAGCCGCTGCGCTCGGCGGCGGTCCGCGACTCGATGCTCGACGGCCTGCACAACGGCACCATCGAGGACGGCCGCACCCCGCACCCCGAGGGCACCCTGCCCGGCGTGGCCCTGGTCGGCGGCGGCCCGGGCGACCCGGAGCTGATCACGGTCCGCGGCCGGCGGCTGCTGTCGCGCGCGGACGTCGTGGTGGTCGACCGGCTGGCGCCGCGCGAGCTGCTCGACGAACTCGCGCCGGAGGTCGAGATCGTCGACGCGGCGAAGATCCCGTACGGCCGCGCGGCGAGCCAGGACGTCATCAACAGCACCCTGATCGAGCGCGCCAAGGAGGGCAAGTTCGTCGTCCGCCTCAAGGGCGGCGACCCGTACCTGTTCGGCCGGGGCTTCGAGGAGGTGCTGGCCTGCGCGGAGGCGGGTGTCCCGGTGACGATGGTCCCGGGCATCACGAGCGCGTTCGCGGTGCCGGCGGCCGCCGACGTCCCGGTGACCCACCGCGGCGTGGCGCACGAGGTGGTGGTGGTCTCCGGCCACGTGGCCCCGGGGGACGACCGGTCCCTCGTGGACTGGGAGCTGCTGGCCCGGATGCGCGGCACGATCGTCCTGATGATGGGCGTCGAGCGGCTCCCGCAGTTCGCCAAGGCCCTCCTGGACGGCGGCCGCCCGGCGGACACCCCGGTGGCGATCATCGAGGACGGCACGATGCGCACCCAGCGCTCCCTCCGGTCCACATTGGACACAGTGGTCACCGACGCGGCCGCCTCCGGAGTCCGCCCGCCCGCGGTGATCGTGATCGGTCCGGTCGCCGGCCTGGCCCCACTGTCGTAACTCGGCTTTCGCGTGACTGGGGCCGGAACTCGCGTGATTGAAGCCGGAACTCGCGAGTTCCGGCTTCAATCACGCGAGTTGCGTGTTCGATCACGCGAGATCCGGCTCTGATCACGTGGGATGCGGGAAGAGGCGGCTTCGGCTGGCGGATCAGGCGCGCGAATGTCGAGGCCCTGGCGGCCCGGACGACCGGCGAGACCGCGTTCTTCTGCGGCTGCCCGGAGAACGACGAGGACGTGCGCGACCTTTTCGACCTCGTGATCTGCCTGGCCCCCGCGTTGCCGGTCACCCACACCAACGGCATGTCAGTCTTCGTAGCAGCTCGCGGCGAAATCCCGGATCGCGTCCGACAGCCGGGCCGGGTCGAGCCGCAGCTCGACCGGGCTGCGGGCCTGGACGAACTCCGCGTCCGGCAGGTCGACGGCCAGGGAGTCCGCGTCGCCGAACGGGTGGATCGGGTCGCCCTGGTGGCCGATCACCAGCGCGCGGGTCGTGATCTTGCGGCGCACCGCCTTCGGCGGCGCGATCCGGCCGAACAGCACCCCGTGCAGCAGCGCCGCCATCGGGGCCGGGCGCTGCGACAGCGTGTCCGTGACGACGTCGACCCACTGGTTGCCGTGCGGGACCACCGAGGCCGCCAGCGCCACCGCCTGCACCGTGAACGGCAGGAACCGGGCCGCCATCAGCAGTGGTGCGAAAGTGACCAGCCCGGCGACGATCGCGTTGTCCAGCACCGGCATCTCGACGATCAGGCCCCGGGCGCGCGAGGGCGCCGACACCGCGACTTCCAGGGAGACGTTCGCACCCAGGGACGTCCCGCCGATCACGGCGGACGGCACCTCGAGGTGGTCCAGCAGCGCCAGGGTCTGCTCGGCGAACGACGGCATCGAGTACAACCAGGACTCGGTCGGCCGGTCGGAGTCGCCGTGGCCGAGCAGGTCGAGGGTGATCACCCGGAAGCCGGCGCGGGCCAGCCGCCGCGCCAGCGGCGCGTGCATCCGGCGCGTCAGCATGATGCCGTGGGTGAGGACGACGACCTTGTCGCCGCTGCCGAACTCGGTGTACCAGAGGCGGTGTCCCTCGTGGTCGAACGAGCCGGTCAGCTCGATCGGGCGGGACGCCCGCCGGACCGGCGCGGGCGGCGGTCCGGCCTCGATCGCGGTCGCACTGGCCGGGCTCATGTCCCACCGTCCTCCCCGTGTCGTGGTGTGAGTCCCTTTCAGGAAAGCATCCCCCGACCACGTTGGCACAGTGACGCGCGGGTCAATTGACAAGGTGCCAATGGCGGGTCGCCGCGGGCATGGGTCAAGATGACCCCATGACCGCTACTGCTGACAGTCTGCCCGATCTCGTCTCCCTGAAGGTCGACGTCGACGGCCCTGTGGCCGAAGTGACGCTTCTCGGCCCGTCCAAGGGCAACGCGATGGGCCCGGACTTCTGGCGCGAGCTGCCCCTGGTGTTCCGCACGCTGGACGCCGACCCGCAGGTCAGGGCCGTGGTGCTGACCGGCAGTGGCGCGCACTTCTCCTACGGCCTCGACCTGCCGGCGATGATGGGCGACTGGGCGCCGATGCTGGGCGGGGACAACCTGGCCGGCCCGCGCACGGCGTTCCTCGACCAGGTCCGGTCGCTGCAGGCGGCGGTCAGCTCGATCGCGGAATGCCGCAAACCGGTCGTCGCGGCCGTGTCCGGCTGGTGCATCGGCGGCGGGGTCGACGTCGTCGCCGCCGCGGACGTCCGGCTGGCCGGCGCCGACGCCAAGTTCAGCGTCCGCGAGGTGCGCGTCGCCATCGTGGCGGACCTCGGCAGCCTGCAGCGGCTCGCCTCGATCATCGGCGAGGGGCACCTGCGGGAGCTCGCGCTCACCGGCAAGGACGTCGACGCCGCCCGCGCCGAAAAGATCGGCCTGGTGAACGACGTCTACGAGAACCAGGAAGCCCTCCTGAAGGCCGCGCGGGAACTCGCCGGGGAGATCGCTGCGAACCCGCCGCTGGTGGTGCAGGGTACGAAGCAGGTACTGGCGGCGAACACCGAGCGCCAGGTCGCCGACGGCCTCCGGTACGTCGCGGCGTGGAACTCGGCGTTCCTGCCCAGCAAGGACCTCGGCGAAGCGGTCCAGGCGTTCATGGAGCGCCGCAAGCCGGAGTTCACGGGCGAATAGGAGGCAGCGTGAGCGTTCACCATGCGTTCCGCGCGGCGCGGGACTACCTGCAGACCCACCGCGAGGACTACGACACCGCGTACCGCGGCTTCGCCTGGCCGGAGTTCGAGGAGTTCAACTGGGCGATCGACTGGTTCGACGTCGTCGCGCACGACCCGGCCAACGCCGAGCGGTACGCGCTGTGGATCGTCGAGGAGGACGGCCGCGAGAACCGCTGGACCTACCCGGAGATGTCCGGCCGGTCCAACCAGGTCGCCAACTGGCTGCGCGGCCTCGGCGTCCGCCGCGGCGACCGGCTGATCCTCATGCTGGGCAACCAGGGCGAGCTGTGGGAGACCATCCTCGCCGCGATCAAGCTCGGCGCCGTGATCATCCCGGCCTCGACACTGCTGGGCCCGGCCGACCTCACCGACCGGGTCGAGCGCGGCGCGGCCAAGCACGTCGTGGTCCGCTCGGTGGACGCGCCGAAGTTCGACGGCGTCGAGGGTGACTACACGCGGATCGCGGTGGGGGAGCCGGTCGAGGGCTGGCAGCGGTACTCGGCCGCGTTCGCCGAGTCGCCGGAGTTCACCCCGGACGCGCCGACGAAGGCCGCCGACCCGCTGCTGCTGTACTTCACCTCCGGCACGACGGCGAAGCCGAAACTGGTGCAGCACACGCACGTTTCGTACCCGGTCGGCCACCTGTCCACGATGTACTGGATCGGGCTGGAACCCGGCGACGTCCACCTGAACATCTCCTCGCCCGGCTGGGCGAAGCACGCGTGGAGCAACTTCTTCGCGCCGTGGAACGCCGAAGCGACGGTGTTCCTCTACAACTACAACCGGTTCGACGCGGGCGCGCTGATGGCGCAGATGGACCGGTGCGGCGTCACCAGCTTCTGCGCGCCGCCGACGGTGTGGCGGATGCTCATCCAGGCCGACCTCACGGCCCTGAAGACGCCGCCGCGCAAGGTCGTGGGCGCGGGGGAGCCGCTGAACCCCGAGGTGATCGACCAGGTCGAGAAGGCGTGGGGCGTCACCATCCGCGACGGCTTCGGCCAGACCGAAAGCAGCGTCCAGATCGCGAACACGCCGGGCCAGGACGTCGTGCCCGGCTCGATGGGCCGCCCGCTGCCCGGGTTCGTGGTGGCGCTGGTCGACCCGGTCAGCGGCGAGCGCGCGACGGAGGGCGAAATCTGCCTCGACCTCGCGCACCGGCCGGTGGGCCTGATGACCGGCTACACCGGCGACGACGAGCGCACGTCGGCGGCCTTCGGAGGCGGCTTCTACCACACGGGTGACGTCGGTTCGATCGACGAACGCGGCTACATCACCTACGTCGGGCGGACGGACGACGTGTTCAAGGCGTCGGACTACCGGATCTCGCCGTTCGAGCTGGAGAGCGTGCTGATCGAGCACGAAGCGGTGGCGGAGGCGGCGGTGGTCCCGGCCCCCGACCCGATCCGGCTCGCGGTGCCCAAGGCGTACGTCGTGCTGGCGGCCGGCTTCGCGCCGGACGCGTCGACCGCGCGGTCGATCCTCGCGCACTGCCGCGAGCACCTGGCGCCGTACAAGCGGATCCGGCGGCTCGAGTTCGCGGAGCTGCCGAAGACGATCTCGGGCAAGATCCGCCGCGTCGAGCTGCGCGGCCGCGAGAGCGACCCGAAGCGGGGCCAAGGCACCGAGTACCGCGAAGAGGACTTCCCGGACCTGAAGTCCTGACGCCGGTGCCCCGGGGCCGACCGCCCCGGGGTGCCCGGCGTCAGGCGCGGGTGCCCTCGACCTGGCGGCCGTCTTCCGTCGAGCACGCGGTCACCGGGTCGTTCGCCGCGCTGCCGCACGTCCACTCGCCGATCGCGACCGGGCCGGGGCCGTCGGCGGAGGCGGCCTCGGCCGGGGTCAGCTTGGCGAAATAGTCCTTCAGCAGCTGCGTCGCCGCAGTGCAGTCGACCTGCCCGTGCGCGACGACCGCCGTCTTCGCGCCACCCGCGCCGGGGACGTCGCCGCACGGCACACCGGGGGCCGTCGACGCGGCGGCCGCGGCGGCGGGCACGGGCGCCGGCCCGCTGGAGGACGGCGCGGCGGGCGCCGGGCCGCCACCGCCGCAGCCGGCGAGAGTGGCGGTCGCGGCGGCGAGCAGCAGGGGGTACGCGAGAGTCTTCATGGGCCCTTCAGGAGCGGACGGGACGGGATCTCACTCGGACGGCACGACGGCGGCGAACACCGTCTGCTCACCCTTGGTGCAGGTGGTGCCGCCCTGGGCGGCGGGCGGCCCGGAGGCGCACAGCCAGCCGTCGACGGTCTCGTTCACCGCGTCGTTCGAGCCGGCGCCCTGGCGCCCGGCGATCTTGCGGTGGAAGTCCCCGACGAGCTTCGTGGCGGCGGAGCAGCTGACGCCGGCCGAGCCGCTGTCGAACACGTAGAGTGTGAGCCCGCTGGCGGCCGTCACCGTCCCGCAGGAACCGGGCACCGACGGCGGCGGCCCGGACGGCTTCGACACCGGAGCCGGCGCGGCGGACCCCTCGGTGGCGGCCGGCGGGGGCGGCGGCGTGCCGGTCGGCGTCGTCGCGGGGGTGCCGGCGGTCGTGGCGGACGGGGCCGGCGGCGCCTGCGCGGCCGGTTCGCCGGAGCAGGCCGCGAGCACGGGCAGGGCGAGGCAGGCCACGAGCCACGTCTTCGTGGTGGTCGGGTGGGGCACCGCGATCCTTCCTCCCCGGCTGGCTGGCCCGGTCATTCTGGCCCATCCGGGCCGGGGCCCCGCGGACCGACGCGCCCACGGGTGTGCCGGAGATTACTCCAGCGGCGCGGTGCCCCGGTCCGGTGGCCGCCGCAATGGTGTCCACAATGGACAATTAACCTTCCGTTCACGCTCCGAAACCTCCCGCTGTCATCAAGAATCGATCGGTCTAATTCCGGCCGTTCCCGTTAACAATCCGGCCCGGCGAGCCGAAGATCTTGGTGGAGGCCGACGAGCTTCCCGTCCCCGAAACCCCGTCCCGAAATCCGTGAGAGCGATGAAAGCCGACGCTGTGACCAGCACCGAAGACCCGTCCAGCCCGCCGACCGTCCCGAGCACCGTGGTCTGGTGCGGCGGCCGCCCGTACGTCCTCGAGGGCCGGGCCGGCCGCGCCCGCTGGATGGGCACCGACTACCGCGGCCGCCCCGAGTCGCTGACCAGCGCGGAGCTGCAGCGCCGCGGCTGGAGCCACCGCCGAGCCAGCTGACGCGGCCGGCTCCGGTCCGGGGGTGCCGGGCGGGGGTGGTGGCTGCGGTCGCGCGGGGGAGCGCGGCCGGGCCCGGTTCACCGCGGCTCGGGCGCCGGTCGGGTTCGCCTGGCCGGGCCTGTCGGCGGCAATTCCGGTCGGCGGGATCGGGGCCGTGAGCGGCGAATAGCCCGGTCGCGGCTCCCGAACCCGGGCGCCCCGGGCTCAGCCGGAAGATCGACTGCCGGTGAGCGGCGATTCGCCAGGTCGTGGTCTTCCGAGCCTCGGCCGCGCAAGCCCGGCCACGAGCAGGTGAATCGCGAGCTCGCGCCCCCGCCGCACCACCGGGCACCCCGCACCGCCCCCGCTGTTTAATGGGCCCGTGAGCACAGCCGCCCCCGAACCCGCCGCTCAGAGCGGTGCCGCCGAGCCCTCCCTGCTTCGGCAGGCGCTCAACGTCCCCAACATCCTCTCCCTGCTGCGGCTGGCCGGCGTGCCGGTGTTCCTGTGGCTGCTGCTCGGCCCGAAGGAAGACGGCTGGGCCCTCGCGCTGCTCGTGTTCAGCGCCCTGACCGACTGGCTCGACGGCAAGCTGGCCCGCTGGCTCAACCAGATGTCGCGGCTCGGGCAGCTGCTCGACCCCGCCGCCGACCGGCTCTACATCCTCGCCACCCTCGTCGCCTTCCTCGTCCGGGACATCATCCCGTGGTGGGTCGTGGTGCCGCTGGTGCTGCGCGAGGCCGTGCTCGGCGTCTGCGTCATGACGCTGCGCCGCCGGGGGTTCGCGCCGCCCGAGGTCACCTACCTCGGCAAGGGAGCCACGTTCGTCCTGATGTACGCCTTCCCGTTGCTGCTGCTCGCGCAGGGTGGCTCGGACGTCGCCGCGGTCGCGCGGCCGATCGGGTACGCCTTCACCATCTGGGGCGCCGTCCTCTACGTCTGGTCCGGTGTCCTCTACGTCGTGCAGGCGCGCAACGCCCTCCGCGGCGCGCAGCACGGCTGAGCGCGATACTTTCGCCGGGCCGTGGCGGGCGGCTGGGCCGTGTGGGTGTAAGACTTCGCCCAGCACGTTCCGCCATGAAGGCACGAAAGGGGACCGGCGGTGTCCGCTCCTGAAGAGCTCCGCTACACCGAGGACCACGAGTGGGTCGCCACCCGCGAGGAGACGCTCGTCCGGGTCGGCATCACCGAGTACGCGCAGGACCAGCTCGGCGACGTCGTCTTCGTCGACCTGCCCGAGGTCGGCAGGCAGGTGAGCGCGGGCGACGTCTTCGGCGAGGTCGAGTCGACCAAGAGCGTCTCCGAGCTGTTCGCGCCGGTCGACGGGGAGGTCGTCGCGGTCAACGACGCGGTCGCCGACTCGCCCGAGCTGATCAACAGCGACCCCTACGGCGAGGGCTGGCTGATCGAGATCCGGCTCGACGACCCGGCCGGCCTCGAAGCCCTGCTCGAAGCCGAGGCGTACGACGCCCTGACCAAGGGCTGACGCCCGCTCCGCCGGTTCGGGGAGCCGGGGCTCGGAGAATCGATCAGGCACGGTACGTTGGCAGCTACACGTTCTTGAGTACTGGCAACACAGCATGTGTGGAGGAGAGCTCAGGTGAGCACGAACGACGGGCCCGGCGGCGTTCCCCCGGAGCAGTCTCCGGAGCGGACCTCTGTCTTCCGGGCCGACTTCCTGGCCGAAGCCGAAGGCCACGAGTCCGCCCCGGCCCCGGAGGCCCCGGTCCAGGGTGTCGACGCCCTGCCCCCGGGTTCGGCCCTGCTGGTCGTGAAGCGCGGGCCGAACGCGGGTTCGCGGTTCCTGCTCGACCGCGACACCACCAGCGCCGGGCGGCACCCGGACAGCGACATCTTCCTCGACGACGTCACGGTCTCCCGACGGCACGCCGAATTCCGGCGTGAAGGCGGCGAGTTCGTCGTCATCGACGTCGGCAGCCTCAACGGCACCTACGTCAACCGCGAGCCGGTCGACCAGGCCGTGCTCGCCGGCGGCGACGAGGTGCAGATCGGGAAGTTCCGCCTGGTCTTCCTGACCGGCCCGGGGCACGGGGGCCAGGGGGCGCAGTGACGGCGGCCGGACGGCCACAACGTGACGGGTTGAGCATCGGGGCCGTTCTCGCGCAGCTGCGCGGCGACTTCCCCGATGTCACCATCTCCAAGATCCGGTTCCTCGAAGCCGAAGGCCTGGTCACCCCGGGCCGGACAGCTTCGGGGTACCGGCAGTTCGCCGCGGCGGACGTGGAGCGTCTCAGGTTCGTCCTGGCCGCCCAGCGGGACCACTACCTCCCGTTGAAGGTCATCAAGGAACAGCTGGACGCGGCGGACTCGGGCAACGAGCCCGCCGCGGCCCTGCCCCGCCCGCCGCGCCGGCTGGTGCCCATCGACGCACCGGCGGAGAACGTCGGGTTGCCCGTGGCGGAGGACTTCGCCGTGGGCAAGGAGCTGCGCCTGACCCAGGAGGAGCTCCTGGAGCAGGCCGGCATCGACGCGGGCGCGCTGGCCGAGCTGCAGCAGTACGGCCTGGTCCGGCCCGGTCCCGCCGGGTTCTTCGACCCGGACGCGGTGCTGGTCGCGCGGACGGTGAAGGCGATGACCGAATTCGGGATCGAACCGAGACACCTGCGTGCCTTCCGCGCCGCGGCCGACCGCGAGGTAGGGCTGCTGGAGCAGATCGTGACGCCGGTGTACCGGCATCGTGACCCGGAGGCCAAATCCCGGGCCGACGAGGTGGTGCGGGAGCTCGCGGCACTGTCCGTGACCCTGCACACGCTGCTCGTCAAGGCCGGAATCCGTGGCGTCGCCGGGTGTTGATCGATAACGGGGCAGTGAGATCCTCTTTGCGGTCCCATGTCAATGACTGAATGTTCGGCACCGCATGCCGTACCGTGAAGGCACGGGTTTGCGGCAGGCGAACCGAGAGTGTCCGGACAGCGAGCACAGCGCACGGATGACGGGTAGCGTCGACAGTGGCGGCGCGGAACCGTTTCGGCGCTGCAGCCCGTGTGCACGAGAGGGAGGCGAAGCCCGATGAGCGAAATGCGCGTCGTCGGTGTGCGGGTCGAGCTGCCCGCGAATCAGCCGATCTTGTTGCTGCGGGAGACCGAGGGCGAACGGTACCTGCCGATCTGGATCGGCTCGGTCGAAGCCACCGCCATCGCCTTGGAGCAGCAGGGGGTCCGGCCGGCCCGGCCGCTCACGCATGACCTGCTGAAAGAGGTCATCGGAGCACTCGGCCGGGAGCTGGAGCAGGTCGTCATCACCGACCTAAAGGAGGGCACCTTCTTCGCGGAGCTCGTCTTCGACGGCGACATCCGGGTCTCCGCCCGGCCGAGCGACTCGGTCGCGCTGGCCCTGCGGATCGGGGTCCCCATCCACGCCGTGGATTCGGTGCTGGAGGAAGCCGGCCTGATCATCCCGGACGAGCAGGAAGACGAAGTCGAGAAGTTCCGCGAGTTCCTCGACTCGGTTTCCCCGGAAGACTTCCGCGGAGCGGATACCTGATCCGCGCAGAGGTGTGCTCGCGGAGAGCGCTCGCCTCGACGGCCAGGTATGTATCTTCCGGAGGTGCAACCCCCGCACGGGGGCCCGCCCCCGGACCCCCGAGTCCTCCCGCAGCAGGGCGTTGCACTTGCCTTGACGCGGACGTCAACGTCTAGCGTCGAGGGCATGCGGATCGGAGAACTGGCGCAACGCACGGGTGTCACCACCCGTGCGTTGCGTTTTTACGAGGACCAGGGCCTCCTGCAGGCCCGGCGCTCGGCCAACGGCTACCGGGACTACGGCGAGGACGACCTCCAGCTCGTCAAGGAGATCCAGACCCTCCAGACGGTCGGCCTCACCCTCGAGGAAACCCGCCCGTTCGTCGAGTGCCTGCGCAGCGGGCACGAGACCGGTGATGCCTGCGCGAACTCGATCGAGGTCTACCGGCGCAAGCTCGAAGAAGCCGACGCGCTGCTGGCCCGGCTCGGCGGCATCCGCGGCGAACTGGCCGCCAAGCTCGCCGGTGCCCTCGCCCGGCAGGCGCCCGATCCGTGTGTCGTGCCCGAATCCCCGCGTCCCTGAAGGAGCCCGCCATGTCCGAGGTCGAAGACGTCACCGATGCGACCTTCGCCGAGGTCCTGAGCAGCGATGTCCCCGTGCTCGTCGAGTTCTGGGCCACCTGGTGCGGCCCGTGCCGGATGGTCGGCCCGGTACTCGCGCAGCTGGCCGCCGAGCGGGACGGCGCGCTGGTCGTCCGCAAGATCAACGCCGACGAGAACTCCGAGACGACCCGCGCCTACCAGGTCATGTCCCTGCCGACGATGATCCTCTTCCGCGGGGGCGAGCCGGTCGAGACGATCGTCGGCGCGTTCCCGAAGGCCCGCATCGAAGACCGCCTCGACCGGGCGCTCACGGTGCCGTCGCTTTGACGAACGTGTCCGCCACCTCGCGCCCGTACGCTTCGAGGTCCAGCGAAGGGTCGGCCGCGTAGGCGCCGGCCACGCCGTCGATGGCCTGTGCGATCGACATCGCCATCACCTCGGGCGTGAAGGCGCCGAACACGCCCTCGGCCTGGCCCTGCTTGAGCTGGCGGGCCAGTCCGTGCACGCGCAGGTCGTCGACCAGCACTTTCGTCATCACCCAGCCGTCCGCGTCGTCGGCGTTGGCGGCCAGCTCCGAAAGGGCCCGGACGCACTCCGGGTACGTCCGCAGGAACGCGATCGCCGTCTCGATGTGCGCCCGCAGGTAGCCGCGTCGGTCGGCCGGGTCGAGGCCGCCGCCGGTGCGCTCGGTGAGGAACCGGTGCCTGGTCTCGACCACCGTGCTGAGCACGGCCTGCATCAGGCCGGCCTTGTTGGTGAAGTGGTAGGAGATGAGCCGGGTGCTGCTGAGCCCGGCGCGCTCCTTGATCTTGGCGAACGTGGTCCGGCGGTAGCCGAGGTCGGCGAGGGCGCCGATGGTCGCGCCCACGATCTGCGCCCGGCGCGCGGCCTCGGTGACGCTGAGCCCCAGTTCCGCCATGAGGTCGGTGTTTACCTGCATGAGTAATAATTTACACGGCCGAGTAAAAAAGTCCACCGCGTTTGAACCGCCCCGAACGGGGTACGGCGAACGGCTCAAAGGCTCAGTCGACCGTTGAGCCTTGCCGCGCGTCGCGTTGACCGGTGTTCTCCTGACGCTTACCGTCGAGGAGGTAAATCGTCACGGTGTGATTCACGGTCTGGGGCCGGACCGTGGCGGTTGATCTCCGGTGGGTCCCGCTCCTGGGACTCCTCCGGCTGTCATTCGCCGGCCGCCAGGTCGGGCGAGGGGAGGCTTGCGTGGTCGAGGCTGGTTCCGAGAAGCAGCCTGTCGGGGTCGCGGCTGGTGAGCAGGGTGAACTGTTCCCCGACGACTCGCTGCCCGACGAGCTGGTGGGCTACCGGGGTCCGGCGGCGTGCCAGATCGCCGGCATCACCTACCGCCAGCTCGACTACTGGGCCCGCACCAAGCTGGTCGCGCCCAGCATCCGCACCGCCCACGGGTCCGGCTCGCAGCGGCTGTACTCGTTCAAGGACATCCTGGTCCTCAAGGTCGTCAAGCGGCTCCTGGACACCGGGGTCTCGCTCCAGAACATCCGGGTCGCGGTCGACCACCTGCGCGTCCGCGGCGTCCGCGACCTGGCCCGGGTGACGCTGTTCTCCGACGGCACCACGGTCTACGAATGCACGTCGCCGGAGGAGATCGTCGATCTGCTCCAGGGCGGCCAGGGCGTCTTCGGCATCGCGGTCAGCGGCGCGATGCAGGAAATCAGCGGCACCATCCACGAGTTCCCGGCCGAACGCGCCGACGGCGGCATCGTCGAGACGCACGAACCGGACGAACTCACCCAGCGCCGCAACGCCCGCAAGACCGGTTGATCACCACCGCGGGGATGCGGGTAAGGTGCACCGTGCGGTCGACGAATCCGCGCGGGAGAGTCCGAGCCACACCTTGAGCTCGGCGCCGAAGGAGCAAGTCCTCCCCGGAACCTCTCAGGCACCCTGGACCGCGCGGACGAGACGCCTCTGGAAAGCGGGTCGTCAGGACACAGCCTGATGGCCCCGCCGACGGTGCAAGCCCGGCTCAACCTGCGGGCGAAACTCTCAGGCGCCTCCTCGGAGGTACGGACAGAGCGGGGAGGGTTCCTCCGGGTTCGGGTGAGCGGTGCTCGCGGTATGCGCTTGCCCGAACCCTCCGGAGTGCCTTGTGGGGGTGCAACCCCCACACCCCGCCCGGCGGGCTCCGCCCCGGACCCCCGTCATGGTCACCTCGCGCTCTAGAGTCGCGTTGGGCGGTGGACGCCGCCGATCGGAGGAGGCCATCGTGGATCCGTCACTCGCCTCCCTGGAAGAGGGCATCCCCTTCGCCGACCGGCACATCGGGCCCGGTCCCGAAGACCTCCGGCGCATCCTCGACGTCATCGGCGTCGCCTCCCTCGACGAACTCGCCGAGCGGGCCGTGCCCGGGTCGCTGCGGGAGTCCGCCGAGCCGCTCGACCTGCCGGCCGCCGCCACCGAAGCGCAGGCCCTGGCCGAACTGCGGGAGCTCGCCGGGCGGAACCGGCCGATGGCGCAGATGATCGGGCTCGGCTACCACGACACCGTCACCCCGCCCGTCATCCGGCGCAACGTGCTCGAGAACCCCGCCTGGTACACCGCTTACACGCCCTACCAGCCCGAAATCTCCCAAGGCCGGCTGGAAGCGCTGCTCAACTTCCAGACCATGATCGCCGACCTCACCGCGCTGCCGGTCGCCAACGCCTCCCTGCTCGACGAGGCCACCGCCGCCGCCGAAGCCATGACCCTCGTGCGCCGGGCCGGGCGGGCGGAGTCGCACCGGTTCGTCGTCGACGCCGACACCCTGCCGCAGACCATCGCCGTGCTGCGCACCCGCGCCGAACCGCTGGGGATCGAACTCGTCGTCGAGGACCTTTCCCAGGGCCTGACCGGGCTCGGGCTCGGCGGCGACTTCTTCGGCATCCTGCTGTCCTACCCCGGCGCGTCCGGTGCGGTGCACGAGCTCGACCTCACCATCGGCGAGGCGAAGAAGCACGGCGCGGCCGTGATCGTCGCCGCGGACCCCCTCGCCCTCACCCTGCTGCGGCCGCCCGGCGAGCTCGGGGCCGACGTCGCCGTCGGGTCGACGCAGCGGTTCGGCGTCCCGCTCGGCTTCGGCGGCCCGCACGCCGCCTACCTGGCGGTGCGCCAGGGCCTCGAACGGCAGCTGCCCGGCCGGCTGGTCGGCGTTTCCCGCGACGCCGACGGTCACCCGGCGTACCGGCTCGCCCTGCAGACGCGCGAGCAGCACATCCGCCGCGAGAAGGCGACCTCGAACATCTGCACCGCGCAGGTCCTCCTGGCCGTGATGGCGTCGATGTACGCGGTGTACCACGGGCCGGACGGGCTGCGCCGGATCGCGCTGCGGGCCCACCGGATGGCCACCGTGCTCGCCGCCGGCCTCGCCGAAGGCGGCGTCGACGTCGGGCACGGCGAGTTCTTCGACACCGTCACCGCGGCCGTGCCCGGCCGGGCGGCCGCCGTCGTCGCGGCGGCCCGGGACCTCGGCGTGAACCTGCGGTACATCGACGACGACCACGTCGGCGCCGCCTGCGACGAAACCACGACCCGCGAACGGCTTTCGCTGGTGTGGAAGGCGTTCGGCGTCTCGGTGTCCGATGTGGACGGCCTGGACGCGGACACCGCGGACGCGCTCCCGGGCCCGCTGCGCCGGACGAGCGGGTTCCTGGCGCACCCGGTGTTCCACGCGCACCGGTCGGAAACCGCGATGCTGCGCTACCTGCGGGAGCTCGCGGACAAGGACGTCGCCCTCGACCGCAGCATGATCCCGCTCGGCTCGTGCACCATGAAGCTCAACGCCACCGCGGAGATGGAACCGGTCACCTGGCCCGGATTCGCCGGGCTGCACCCGTTCGCACCCGCCGAAGACGCCGCCGGGCTGCTCGACGTGGTGGCCGGCCTCGGCGCCTGGCTCGCCCGCATCACCGGCTACGACACGGTTTCCCTGCAGCCCAACGCCGGCAGCCAGGGCGAGTTCGCGGGTCTGCTCGCCATCCGCGCCTACCACCGCTCCCGCGGCGAGCACGCCCGGGACGTCTGCCTCATCCCGGCCAGCGCCCACGGCACCAACGCGGCCAGCGCGGTGATGGCGGGCATGCGGGCGGTCGTGGTCCGCTGCGACGAGCGCGGCAACATCGACCTCGCGCACCTGAAGTCCACTGTGGATGAACACCGCGCCGACCTGGCCGCGATCATGCTGACCTACCCGTCGACGCACGGCGTCTACGAAGACACCGTCGGCGAAGTGTGCGCGGCGGTACACGACGCGGGCGGGCAGGTGTACGTCGACGGCGCCAACCTCAACGCGCTGATCGGTGTCGCCCAGTACGGCCGGTTCGGCGCCGACGTCTCGCACCTCAACCTGCACAAGACGTTCTGCATCCCGCACGGCGGCGGCGGACCCGGCGTCGGCCCGGTCGGCGTCCGCGCGCACCTCGCGCCGTTCCTGCCGAACCACCCCCTGCAGCCGGCGGCGGGGCCCGCCACCGGCGTCGGCCCGGTCAGCGCGGCACCGTGGGGCAGCGCGTCGATCCTGCCGATCTCGTGGGCCTACGTCCGGATGATGGGCGCCGACGGCCTTCGCCGGGCGACGCTGGTCGCGGTGGCCACCGCCAACTACGTCGCCCGCCGCCTCGCCGGGCACTACCCGGTGCTGTACGCCGGCCACGAGGGGCTCGTCGCGCACGAATGCATCCTCGACCTCCGGCCGCTGACGAAGGCCACCGGCGTCACGGTCGACGACGTCGCGAAGCGTCTGGCGGACTACGGGCTGCACGCGCCGACGATGTCGTTCCCCGTGGCGGGGACGCTGATGGTGGAGCCGACCGAGAGCGAGGACCTCGCCGAGCTCGACCGCTTCTGCGAGGCGATGATCGCGATCCGCGGCGAGATCGACCGCGTCGCTTCGGGGGAGTGGCCGCTCGAGCAGTCACCGTTGCGGCAGGCCCCGCACACCGCGCGGTGCGTCGCCGGCGAATGGGACCGGCCGTACAGCCGCGAGACGGCGGCGTTCCCCGCCGGGCAGGCCGCGGTGAAGGTCTGGCCCCCGGTCCGCCGGATCGACGGCGCGGCGGGGGACCGGAACCTGGTCTGCTCCTGCCCGCCGCCGGAGGCGTTCGCCTGATCCGCGGCGCACAGGAACGGACGGTAGGTTGACGCCATGCTGAGTGCGCACGGTCCCGATCGGACGTCCGTGGTCGTCACCGGCGGCAGCGGCTTCATCGGCCGGGCCGTCGTGCGAGCCCTGTGCGACCGGGGCGTCCCGGTCGTCGTCGTGGACCGGGTCCCGTTCCCGGAAGCGCCCGACGGCGTCCGCGTGGTGACCGGGGAACTCCGGGACGCCGCCGTGCGCGAAGAAGCCGTCACGCCGGAGACCGCGGGCATCGTGCACCTCGCCGCGCTGACGTCGGTGCTGAAGTCGGTGGAACGGCCCGAAGACACCTTCGCCGACAACGTCCTCGTCACCCAGGAACTCCTGGAACTCGCGCGCCGCCACGAGGTGCCGACGTTCCTGCTCGCTTCGACGAACGCCGTGATCGGCAACGTCGGCGGCGCGACCATCACCGCGGACCTGCCGCTGCGCCCGCTGACGCCCTACGGCGCGACCAAGGCGGCCTGCGAAATGCTGCTGTCGGGCTACGCCGGGGCGTACGGCATGACGACGTGCGCGTTGCGGTTCACCAACGTCTACGGCCCGGGAATGTCCCACAAGGACAGTTTCGTGCCGCGGATGATGCGGGCCGCGCTGACCGGCGCCGGGGTCAAGGTCTACGGCGACGGCCGCCAGCGCCGCGACCTGGTGCACGTCGACGACGTCGTCCGCGCGGTCCTGCTGGCCCTGGACAGCGGCTACTCCGGCCGCGCGATCGTCGGGGCCGGGCGCTCGGTGTCCGTGCTGGAGATGGTCGAGGCCGTGCGCGAGGTGACCGGCGCCGAACTGCCGGTCGAGCACGTCGAAGCGCCGGCGGGGGAGATGCCCGCGGTCGTCGTCGACGTGTCGGCCAGCGCGGAAACCATCGGCTACCGGCCGGAGGTGCCGCTGACCGACGGCCTCGCGACGGCGTGGAAGTACTTCTCCGGCCTGGCGAAGTGAAAGTTTTCCTCCGGCGCCACTGGCTGCTCCTGCTGCTGCTCGTCCCGGCGATCACGCTCCGGGTGCTGACCTGGCTGGCCTACCGGCCCGCGCTGCTGTACATCGATTCGTTCCGGTACATCGACAACCTGCACGCCCTGCGCGCCGACCAGCTGAACCCGATCGGCTACGACCTGGTGCTGCGGCCACTGCTCGCCGTCGGCGGCCTCGCCTGGGTCGCCGCCGTCCAGCACGCCGGCGGTGTCCTCATCGCGATCGGCGTCTACGCGCTGGTCCTGCGCCTCGGCGGCCGCCCGTGGGTCGGCGCGCTCGCCGCGGCGCCCGTGCTGCTCGACGCGTACCAGCTGCAGATCGAGCAGAACATCATGTCCGAGGTGACGTTCGAGGCGGTGCTCCTCGGGCTGCTGTGGCTGCTGCTCGGCCGGGGCACACCGGGCTGGAAGCGGGCCGGCGCCGCGGGGCTGCTGCTGGGGTTCGGCGTGCTGACCCGGCTCATCGGCATCTCGCTGGCGCTGCCCCTGCTGGTGTTCCTGGTCGTCGCCGGGGGCGCGTGGCGGCAGTGGGCGGGCTGGCGCCGGGCCGGCGCCGGTCTCCTGGGCCTGCTCGTCGTCCTGGTGCCGTACTCGGCGCGGGTGCATTCGGAGACCGGGAAGTGGGGCCTGACCGGGCCGTCCGGGAACATGCTCTACGGCCGCACCGCCGCCGTCGCCGACTGCGCGAACCTGCACCTCGCCCCGGAGGTGCAGGTGTTCTGCCCCGCCGAGCCGCGCGAGACGCGCCTGGTGGACAACTACACCCACGCCGACCTCGACCCGAACTGGCCGGGGCCGCTGCCCCCGGGCGCGGACCGGACCGCGCTGGCGCACGAGTTCGCGATCGCCGTCCTGAAGGCGCAGCCCGGTGACGTCGCCGAAGCGGTCCTGGACGACTTCGCCAAGAGCTTCGCCTGGACCCGCGAGCAGGACCCGACCGACGTCCCCCTCGACCGGTGGCAGTTCCAGCTCACCTACCCGCAGTGGGCCGACCAGTCGCTGATCGACCTGGTCACGCTGCAGAACGACGGCGTCGTCGCGCGCGTCGACCAGCCGCCGGCGAAGGTCCTCCGCGACTACCAGCTTGGCGGCGGGTACGTCTCCGGCGCGGTGCTCGGCCTCGGCGCGCTCCTCGGCCTCCTGACGGTGTTCCGGCGCAAGAAACCGCTGGACCGCGCCCAGGCGGGGGCGCTGCTGGCGGCGTCGAGCGGGCTCGTGCTGCTCTTCGCCTCGGCGGTGTTCCTGTTCTCCTGGCGCTACCAGCTCCCGGCGCTGGTGCTGCTGCCGGTGGCCGGCGCGCTCGGCTTCACCACGCTGACGTCGGCCGGGCGGAAGCGGCTCGCCGCCTTCCCCGACGACGTCGACCAGGGCGCGCTCGACGACTTCCGCGGCCGCCACCCGGGCGTCGGACTGGCGCCGGTGACCGTCGTCATCGCCGCCTACAACGAGGCCGGCGGCATCGGCGAAGTCCTCGAAAAGATGCCGGACCAGTGCCTCGGCCTGCCGGTCGACGTGCTCGTCGTCGTCGACGGCGGGACCGACGACACGGCCGCGATCGCCGAGGCGCACGGCGCGTACGTCTGCGTCGCGCCCCGCAACCGCGGCCAGGGCGCCGCGCTGCGCCTGGGCTACCACCTCGCGGCCGAGGGCGGCGCCGAGTACGTCGTGACGACCGACGCCGACGGCCAGTACGACAACAGCGAGCTCGAAGCCCTGGTGCGCCCGGTCGTCGACGGCACCGCCGACTTCGTCACCGGGTCCCGGCGGCTCGGGCACGAGGAGGCCGACAGCCGCGTCCGGTGGCTCGGCGTGCGCGTCTTCGCGGCGCTGGCGTCGGTGCTCACGGCCCGGCGGATCACCGACACGTCGTTCGGCTTCCGCGCCATGCGGGCGGACCTGGCCTGCGCGATCCCGCTGAACGAGCCGCAGTACCAGTCGTCCGAGCTGCTGCTCGGCGTCACCGCCCGCGGCGCCCGCGTCACCGAGCTGCCGATGAGCATGCGGCTGCGCAAGGCGGGCAAGAGCAAGAAGGGCGGCAGCCTCGTCTACGGCGCCAACTACGCGCGCGTCATGACCGGGACGTGGTGGCGGGGGTACGTGCTGCGCCGCGGCCGAACACGAGCCGGTCGAGCAGGGTGAACTTGACGACGAAGACGAGCGCGTAACTGGCGACGTACGCGCCGTCGACGAGCACGACCCACCAGAGGTGCGGCAGCTCCAGGGGCGCCAGCAGCGAGCCCGCGAGGGTCGTCAGGCCGATCGACGCGAGCCCGCCGAGCCCGATCACGGCCAGGTAGGGCAGCAGCTCGCGGCGGACCCGCGGCCGCCCGGTGCGGCCCCACACCCAGCGCCGCGTGACCAGGAAGTTCAGCACCGCCCCGGCCGCCCAGGCCAGCGTGCTCGCCAGGGCGGCGGCACCGCCGGTCGCGAGGACGGCGAGCAGGACGACCTGGCTGACGACGGTGGCCGCGACCGACGTCGTCGCGGCGCGGGCGAGCCTGGACCAGCCGCGGCGGCGGGTCTTCTCCGCCGTGCGGGGCCGCACGCCGTTGGTTACGGTCGTCATGCCCCCATCCTCCCCGTGGGCCGGTCGCGCCGCCGTCCGACCCCCTCATGCATAGGAGATTCACAGGTCATTGCCAGGTCTTCATCAGCACGTGATCTATAGCGTTCGTGTGGCGTAAACGAGCAGGAAAGGCGGCACCAATGCGTGTGCTGGTTCTCGGCGGTGACGGATATCTGGGCTGGCCGACCGCGCTGCACCTATCGGACAAAGGTCACGAGGTGGCCGTCCTCGACAATTTCGCCCGCCGCGGGTACGACGCCGAACTCGGCGTCGAAAGCCTCGTCCCGATCGAGTCACTGGCCGACCGCATCGCCACCTGGCGCGAGCTCTCCGGCCGGACGATCACCGGCTACGAAGGCGACCTGCTGGACGCGGAGTTCCTGTTCGGGGCGGTGCGGGAGTTCGCGCCGGACGCGATCGTCCACTACGCCGAGCAACGGTCGGCGCCCTATTCCATGATCGACCGCGAACACGCGGTGTACACGCAGCACAACAATGTGGTCGGCACGCTGAACCTGCTGTACGCGATCGCGGAGCTCGATCCGGCGATCCACCTGGTCAAACTGGGCACGATGGGCGAATACGGCACGCCGAACATCGACATCGAAGAGGGCTGGCTGGAGCTGGAGCACAACGGCCGCTCGGATCGGGTGCTGTTCCCGAAACGGCCGGGGTCCTTCTACCACCTGACCAAGGTCCACGATTCGCACAACATCGAATTCACCTGCCGCGCGTGGGGGCTGCGCGCCACGGACCTCAACCAGGGCATCGTGTACGGCCAGCAGACGCCGCAGACGGCGCTGGATCCGCGCCTGGCGACCCGGTTCGACTACGACGCGGTGTTCGGCACGGTGCTGAACCGGTTCGTCATCCAGGCGGTGCTGGGCCAGCCGCTGACGGTGTACGGCAAGGGAACGCAGACCCGCGGCCTGATCGACATCCGCGACACGGTGGAGTGCATCCGCCTGGCCGTCGAGCACCCGGCCGAGCCGGGGGAGTTCCGGGTGTTCAACCAGATGACGGAGAGCCTGTCCGTGGCGGGCATCGCCGACCTGGTGGCGGACCGGTTCCCGGGCCCGGTGCAGATCGAGCAGCTGGAGAACCCGCGCACCGAGGCGCCGGAGCACTACTACAACGTGAAGCACACCGGGCTGGTCGGGCTGGGGCTCGAGCCGCACCTGCTGTCGGACACGCTGATCGAGTCGATGTTCGACATCGTGGGGGCCAACAAGCACCGGGTGAACCCGGAGAAGCTGCGCCCGACCGTGCGCTGGCGAGGCGCGCTGAAGGCCTGACGGCCGGGGGGCTCCCGTCGCCGGGAGCCCCCGGGTTTCAGCCGGGCAGCTTGTCGAGGAAGCCGTGCACCTTGGCGATCTTGCCGCCTTCGAGCTCCACGACGTCGAACCCGATGGCGACCGGCTCGGCACCGGGCGTACCGAGGTGCCACTGGAACCGCGCGAGATCGTGGTGCGCATCGGGCTCGGCGGGCAGGCTGAAGGTGAGCCCGCCGAACTGCTGCTGCGCCCCGCCGACGAACTGGTCGATCCCCTCGTGCCCGGCAACGGCCCCGAGCGGGTCGGTGTAGCGGGCATCGGCGGTGAAGACATCGGCGACGAGGGACCGCCGCTTGTCGCGATCGGTCTCGTTCCAGACGGCGATGTACTGCTCGACGATGGCGCGGACGTCGGTCATGGCGGTTCCTTTCGTTGGGGGACAACGGGTTCGTCGCCCCTCGGCTGAGCACCACTCTGTCGCCCGGGCGGCGGCGCGTCGATTACGCGGGAGGTAATGCCGGAGCGGCGAAATTCGGTGGCCCGCCGCGGGACCCTGTTCGGGTGGAAGAGGAAGACCCGGACGACGCGTGGCACGCCAAGCCGGGGCCGGCGGATCCGCACCTGGTCCGGGAGGCGCTCGCGGCGGCCCGCGCCGCGCGGCCGGACACGGCGCTGGAGGAGGTGGCGATCGCCGCCTACGCGGCCGGCGTCACGCCGGTCGGTTTGATGCGGGCCTGCTACGTGGCCCAGGACACGGTCGTCGCCGAGTCGCCGGCGGGCGACGACGACCCGGCTTTCGATGCCCTTTCGGAGCTGATGGACCGGCTCACCGGCTTCTGCCCGCCCGGCGCGCACCTCGAGCCATTACCCCGGAAGTAATGGCAGCGCCCCCGTGATCGCCGTAGCGTCGCTCGCGTGACGACCATGGTGCAGGCGCGGCAGCGGCCCGTCGGTGAGCTGCTGCGGGAATGGCGGGACCGGCGCCGGATCAGCCAGCTCGATCTGGCGATCTCGGCGGACATTTCCACCCGCCACCTCAGTTTCGTGGAGACCGGCCGGTCCAAGCCGAGCCGGGACATGGTGCTGCGGCTCGGCGAGCACCTCGACGTGCCCCTCCGGGACCGCAACCGGCTGCTGCTCGCCGCCGGGTACGCGCCCGCGTACACCGAGAACGCGCTGGGGGATCCCGGGATGGACGCCGTCCGCCAGGCCGTCCGGCTGCTGCTCGCCGGTCACGATCCGTACCCCGCCGCCGTCGTCGACCGGAACTGGGACCTCGTCGACGCGAACGCCGCCATCGGGCTCTTCGTCGCCGGTGTCGCGCCCGAGCTGACCACCAACGTGCTGCGTGCGACGCTGCACCCCGACGGCATGGCCCCGCACATCCTCAACCTCGGGGAGTGGCGCGCCCACCTGCTCGGCCGGCTGCGGCGGCAGGTGAGCCAGACCGCGGACACCGGGCTCGCCGAGCTCCTCGACGAGCTGCGCGGCTACCCGTGCGACCAGCCGGTGCCCGAGGTCGAGGTCCCCGGGCCGGGGGACATCTTCGTGCCGCTGAAGTTCCGCCACGAAGGCACCGACCTGACGTTCTTCAGCACGGTCGCCACGTTCGGCACGCCGCTGGACGTCACCGTGGCCGAGCTGGTGATCGAGTCGTTCTTCCCGGCCGACCCGGCGACGGCGGCGTACCTGCGCGAGCGGGCCGCCGCAGTGGGATGATGGGGTTCCGCGCAGCATCCGAAGTGAGGATCACCGGTTGATGGCCGTCCCGCCTTCGCTCGCCCTGTCCGACGGAGTCCGCATCCCCCAGCTGCTGTTCGGCGTCGCGGGCCTGTCCGCGGCCGAAACGGGCCGGGCCGTCCGCATCGCCCTCGTCACCGGCTACCGCGGCATCGACGTGGTGCCCGGGACGGAGGCGGCGGTGGGCGCGGTGCTCGCCGCCGCGGACGTGCCGCGCGAGGAGCTGTTCGTCAGCGTGCACGTCCCCGCGCAGGGCTACGACACCGCCCGCCGCGCGGCCGACCAGGCGCTGGCGGCCCTGCAGCTGGAGCGCGCCGACCTGTGCCTGCTCGACGGCACCCAGGGCGCCTTCACCGACACCTGGCGAGCCCTGAGCCGGCTGCGCGCCGACGGCCACGCCCGCACGGTCGGCGTGGCGGGGTTCGGCGTCGCCGAGCTGCGCCGCCTGATCGACGCGACCGGCTCGGTGCCGCCGGTCAACCAGGTCGAGCTGCACCCGTGGCTGCAGCAGCTCCCGCTGCGCGAGTTCCACAGCGGCCACGGCATCGTGACGGTGGCCGCCAGCCCGGCGGCGAACGCGGCGCTGCTGTCGGACGAGACGGTGACGGCTCTGGCGGCGAAGTACGGCAAGACACCGGCGCAGATCGTCCTGCGCTGGCACCTGCAGAACGACACGGTCGCGGTGGCGGCCTCGGCCACGACGACCCGCATCCGCGAGAACTTCGGCGTGTTCGACTTCGAGCTGGCCGACGACGACATCGCCGTGGTGGCCGAGCTCGACAACGGGACGCGCGTCTAGGAGCTGTCTGGCAAAAGTCTCGGCTGGCAGCTGGGACACAACTGGTTGTGTTGCGGTTTCAGTTGCTCCCGGGCGTTGATCGAGGATCTGCTGCCGATCCGCACCGGTAAGCGAGGTAGGCCCTTCTCGGATGCACGCGCGATGGTCGAAGGGATCATCCACCGGTATCGGTCCGGAGCCGGCCGATCAGGCCGGGCACCGCAGCCGCCGCGGATCTCGCGGCGGCCGCCCACCTACCTTCGATGCCGTGGTCAGCCAGGTCAACCGCTTGTCAGACACTCCCTAGGCGGACTTGATCCCGGCGGCGGCGAAGTCGGCCTGCTGCGCCGGCTGCTCCAGGTACTCGCGGAACGTCTGGGCGGCGCGCAGCGCGGTGTCGTCGATGCCCGGGCCGGCCAGGCCGACGAACG
Source organism: Amycolatopsis sp. CA-128772 (assembly GCF_002904295.1). Classification (GTDB taxonomy): domain Bacteria; phylum Actinomycetota; class Actinomycetes; order Mycobacteriales; family Pseudonocardiaceae; genus Amycolatopsis. The sequence continues at coordinate 327,286 of NZ_PPHG01000075.1, read as the reverse complement.
GGTAGTCCGCCGAGCGCGCGTTCGCCACCGACTGCGCGGGCGAGCCGATCATCTCCGGCTTCTTGGTGGTCAGCTCGCTCACCCAGTACGACGACTCGGGCAGCCACGCGGCCGGGAGCCCGCCGATGGCGTCGATCTTGGCCCGGCCGACCAGCGCGTCGAGCACCTGCGCCGAGGGCCTGGCGTCGATCGTGACGTGGACGCACTGGCCGTGGACGACGGTGGCGGCCTGGTTCCACCGCTGGGCGGCCGCGGTGAGGGGCTTCTGCACGCTGGGGGTGACGACGATCCGCATCTGCGTGGTGCCGCCGTCGCAGCTGGCGGCCTGCGCCTCGGCGCGGCTGTTGAGCTCGTTGTCGGCCCAGTTCCAGCCGACGATGCCGAGCCCGATCAGGACCGCGAGGACCATGCAGGCGATCGGCCAGGTGGCGATCCGCCGGCGCGGGGCCTTCTTGCCGACGATGCGGTGCGAGCCGGTGGCCTCGCCCTTCCCGAGGACGCGGTGCGAACCGGTGGCCTCGCTGCGGGCGGCCCGGCTCGGCCCGGTGCTGTCGGTGCGGCCGGCGCGTTGCGGCCCGGTGGTGTCGCTGCGCTCGGCGGTCCGGAGGGAGGTCGTGGTCTCGCCGCGCCCCGCGGTGTCGTCGCCGGGGGTGGCGACGTCGGCGGGGGAGTCGTCCTGCCGGGTGATGACCTCGGTCCGCTCGGCGGCGGACTCGGGGTGCCGGGCGGCGGCGCGCTTGCCGCGGCGGGAGCGGGGGCCCGGGTCGGCGACCGCGGGGTAGGCGGTGGTGACCTCGGCACTGTTCTCGGCGGGCGCTTCCGGACGGCGGGAGCGGGTGGCGGTCCCGGCCGGTTCGCCCCGGCGGGCGGCGCGGCCGGTGGTGGGCTCCGCGGCCGGGTACGCACCGGAGCTCTCGCCCCGGCGTGCGGGGTGGGTCGTGGTGGACGCGCCGAGAGCATCGATCCGGTAGGTGCCGGAGTTCTCCCCGGGGCGCGCGGGGTGGGTCGCGGTGGGCCCGCCGGCAGCGTCGATCCGGTAGGCGCCGGAGCCCTCCCCGGAGCGGGCCGGGTGGGTCGGCGGGACGTCGACGCGGTTCGCGACCGGGTAGGAGCCGGAAGCCTCGCCGCGGCGCGGAGCACGGGTCACGGTGGATTCGCCGCCGCCCGCGGCCGGGTACGTCCCGGACGCTTCGCCGCGACGGGCCGGGTGGCCGCCGGGCGCCTCGCCGCGACGGCCCGCCGGCTGGGGACCTGCGGGTGCGGGCGGGAATCCCGGCGCCTCGGCCCCTTCCGTGAAGAAGGCCGAGCCGGCGGCCTCGCGGGCGGCGCCGGCCGCGCGGCCCGCGATCCCGAAAGCGTCGGAGATGGAGCTGCGTCCCGGGGTGCGGAAGGCGCCGGACGCCTCGCTGCGGCCCTCGGCGGGCCCGCGCGGCGTGCGGTCCTGAGGGTGCGGCACCGGCTCCTCGCCTCGGTAGTGTCGCCCCATCCGTCATCCTTTCGGGGTGAGCGCATGCCAAGCACGCGCTGCTATGCAATCAAACCGTTATCACCCTAACAGGTGAGTATCGGAGAGAGAATAATCTGACTCACAGTGCGCCGTGCTCAGGGTGCGGTGCGCTGACCAGGCGATGGCAATGCGCAATCAGGCGATGACGCAGCGGCGCCGCCCGGCGGGCGAACTCCCCTTGCGCCCGGGCGTATTCGGCCCGGCCCGCCGCCGTCTCGATCCGCACCGGCGGGTAGCCGAGCCCGGCCAGGTCGTACGGGCTCGCCCGCATGTCCAGCGTCCGGATGTCGACCGCCAGCTCGAAGCAGTCCGCCACCAGCTCGGCCGGCACGAACGGGTCGAGCTTGTACGCCCATTTGAACAGGTCCATGTTCGCGTGCAGGCACCCCGGCTGTTCGAGTGCGACCTGTGTCTCCCTCGACGGCGTCAGCCCGTTCAGCGGCCGCGCGGAGTCCGTGAAGAAGCGGAACGCATCGAAGTGCCCACACCGGATGTCGAGGGACTCCACGACCGCATCGGTGCCGGCCGAGCCGAGGCGCAGCGGCACCTGGTTGTGCCGCACCGAGTCCGCCGGCTCGCGGTAGACCATCGCCCACTCGTGCAGCCCGAAGCAGTTCAGCCGGGGCGCGCGCGACGCCGTCGCGGTCAGCAGGCCGAGGACGAACTCCGCCGTCCGCACCTTGCCCGCGCCGAACCCGGCGGGATCCAGCAGCACGCCGTCGGAGGTCTCGACGTACCCCTTGCGGTCCAGGAAGCGCCGCGCCGCGGGCCCGGCGAGGGCGACGCCGGGCCCGGGCTGCCACCGTTCGAGGTGCGACGGCCGGTACGAGTAGTACGTGAACAGGAAGTCCAGCACCGGGTGCTTCTCACCACGGGAGCGCCGCTCCTGGTGCGGGCCGGTCCAGCGCCGCATCCGGTCGGCGTGCGCCGCCTCCCGGGCCAGCCAGTCCGGCTCGGCGAGGACCTCCACGCCGCTCACGCGCCCACGTGGGTGCCGTCGCGCACCGTGCCCACGTACTCCTCCACCAGGTCCTCGAGCGCGACGACGCCGACGGCGTTCCCGCTCTCGTCGAGCGCCCGCGCGAGGTGGCTGCGTTCCTTGCGCATGGCCGAAAGCGCGACGTCGAGCCGGGCGTCGGCGCGCAGTTCGGTCAGCGCGCGCGTCTTCGAGGCGGGCACGGTCGTGCCCGGGTCCTGCCCGGCCAGGTCGAGGATGTCCTTGACGTGGATGTAGCCGGTCAGGCGCCCGTCGTCGGTGCACACCGGGAACCGCGAGAACCCGGTCGACGACACGGCCTTCTCGACCTCGCCGACGGTCGGCCCGCAGGGGAGTGTGGTCAGCTCCGCGGTGGGCACCAGCACGTCGGCGACCGTCTTCTGCACCGACGACAGCGTCTGGGCGAGCCGCTGGTGCTCGGACTGGTCGAGCAGCCCCTCACGCCGCGACTCGCTGAGCAGCTCGGCCAGCTCGTCGGAGGTGTAGGCCGTCTCCAGCTCGTCCTTCGGCTCGACGCGGAACGCGCGCAGCAGCGAGTTGGCCACGAAGTTCAGCAGCCAGATGAACGGGTTGGCCACCTTCACCCAGGCGACGTGCACCGGCACCAGCCACAGCGCGAGCCGCTCGGGCTCGGCGATGGCGAGGTTCTTCGGCACCATTTCGCCGATCAGCACGTGCGCCACGGTGATGAACGCCAGCGCAATGGCGAACGAGATCGGGTGCAGGAGGGCTTCCGGCAGGCCGAGCAGGTCGAAGGCCGCCGACAGCCGGTGCGCGATGGCGGGCTCGCCCAGGCGGCCGAGCAGCAGCGAGCAGATGGTGATGCCCAGCTGTGCACCGGCGAGCATCAGGGACACGTGCTTGCTCGCGTTGATGACGATCTGCGCGCGCGTCTTGCCCTGCTCCAGCAGCGCTTCGAGCCTGTCCCGCCGCGAGGAGATCAGGGTGAACTCCGCGCCGACGAAGAAGGCGTTGGCCAGCAGCAGGACGACGACGAGGGCGATGTTCAGCCAGTCGGTCACGAGGCCACCTCCGCTTCCGGGGCCGTGCGGACCGGGGCGACCTCGACCTCGGCGATCCGGTGCTTGTCCATCGTGGTCACGGTGAGCAGCCAGCCGTCGACCTCGGTGGCGTCGCCCTCGGCGGGGATCTTGCCCAGCCGCTCGAGGATCAGCCCGGCGATGGTTTCGTAGTCGCCGTCGGGCATCCGGAACCCGGTGACGCCGGTGACCTCGTCGGCGCGCAGCTGCCCGGACACCAGCCAGCTGTCCGCCCCGACCTGCTGGGACGCCGGTGCTTCGCGCTCGTCGTGCTCGTCGCGGACGTCGCCGATGATCTCCTCGACGACGTCCTCCAGGGTGACCAGCCCGGCCGTGCCGCCGTACTCGTCGACGACGATGGCCAGCTGGAAGCGGGAGTCGCGCAGGCGCAGCAGCAGGTCGTCGCCGGGCAGCGATTCGGGCACGGTCGGCACCGGCCGCATGACCGAGCCGATCGGCACGGCGGCCCGGTCGGCGGCGGGCACGGCGAAGGCCTGCTTCACGTGCACGGCGCCGCGGACGTCGTCGAGGTCCTCGGCGTGCACCGGGAACCGCGAAAACCCGGTGCGCAGGGAGATCGCGATGAGGTCCGCCACGGTGTCGTCGACGGCGAGGGACTCCAGCTGCACGCGCGGGGTCATCAGCTCCTCCGCGGTGCGCTCGCCGAACCGCAGCGAGCGGTCCAGCAGCTCCGCGGTCGACGTGTCGAGCGTGCCGCTTTCGGCGCTGGACCGCACGATCGAGCCCAGTTCCTGCGGCGAGCGCGCGGACCGCAGCTCTTCCTGCGGTTCGACGCCGAACTTGCGCACGAGGAAGTTCGCGCTGTTGTTCATCAGCGTGATGAGCCAGCGGAACAGCGCGGAGAACCGCGAGTGGTAGCCGGCGACCGCGCGCGCGGTCGGCAGCGGCCGGGCGATCGCGAGGTTCTTCGGCACCATCTCGCCGAGGATCATCGACAGCGAGGTGGCGATGACCAGCGCGAGCACGATCGACGCGCCCCCGGCGAACCCGGCCGGCAGCCCGACGGCGCTCAGCAGCGGCCGGACGAGCTCGCCGATCAGCGGCTCGGCCAGGTACCCGGTGATGAGCGTGGTCAGGGTGATCGCGACCTGGGCGCCGGAGAGCTGGAAGGACAGCGTCCGGTGGGCCTTCTGGACGGTCACCGCGCGGCGGTCGCCGACCTGGCGGACGTTGGCCTCGACGGTGCTGCGTTCCAGCGCGGTGAGCGAGAACTCGGCGGCGACCGCGAGGCCGGTGCCGATCGTCAGCAGCACGAAGAGGAGGACGCCCGCGACGGCGAGCAGGATCTGGATCATTCCGCACCCGCCCCGGTGGCCGGGGAAGGACCTATCGGACAGCCGGGTCGGTCACCCGGCCCGGTACTGTCACCGGGTGACTGCGCTGCGCGCACGAAACGGTCACTCCTAGCAAGAAATCGGCGTGTACTGCGGATATGCGGGCCAGTTTACCGTGTCTTTGCGGTTCCTCGCCGGCGGCCGGGGTGTGTCGGAGCGCTCATCCGCGGATCAGGCGGTTCCGGGCCGGTGCCGCCGCACGGTCTCCTCGACCAGGTCGAGGACCGGCCCCAGCCCGGCGGCGGGCAGTCCCATGGCCAGGTGCGAGACGAGTCCTTCGAGGACGAGCTCCAGGAACGCGGTGAGGACGTCGACGTCGACGTCGTCGCGCAGGTTCCCGGCTTCCCGCTGCCGCAGCAGCCGCAGCCGGGTCGCGGTGGTCAGCTGCTCGGACCGCTCGGCCCACCGGGCCCGGAACTCGGGATCGGTCCGCAGCCGCCGGCTCACCTCCAGCCGCGTCCCGAGCCAGTCGGCGGGGTGGTCACCCCCGGCGAGCAGGTCCCGCATGACCTGGACGAGACCCTGTTCGGCGACGACGTCGGCCATCCGCAGGGCATCGTCCTCGGCAAGGGCGAGGAAGAGCGACTCCTTGTCGCGGAAGTGGTGGAAGATGGCCCCCCGCGAGAGCCCGGTGGCTTCCTCCAGGCGCCGCACTGTGGCACCTTCATAGCCGTAGCGCGCGAAGCAGACGCGCGAGCCGTCGAGGATCTGGCGCCGGCGTGCGTCGAGGTGATCCTGGCTTACGCGTGGCATCCTGAAATCCTGGCACCGAGGACCGGCTTCTCGCAATCCGTACGTACGTACTGTGACCCGGAGTGCCCGGGGAACCAGCGGCGTGTCCCCACCGTCCGAACGTTGTGGCGTTTCGCTGACACGAAGTGAGACGGTTGGCTAAGGTTTGCCCCATCACGGTGGGTGAGCTGAGGGGAAGGTGCGGTCGTGATCATCGGTGAGGCCGGAGCGGCGGCGCAGGCGCTGTGGGGAGACGTCTTCGACACCCCGGGCCGCGTTTACGGCGGCGGCAAGGGTAGCCAGTTCAAGATGGACCCCGAAGAGCTGTCCTCGGTGATCGGCCAGTGGGAGGACCTGGTCGACAAGATCTTCGACGACGGGCAGAAGATCCGGCAGCTGGCCGCGTTGAGCACCGTGGCGCCCGGTAAGGACCCGGCCAGCGGGAACTTCGCCTCGACCAGCTCCGATTCGATCATCGCCCTGCTCACCCAGAACGACTCCATGCGCAAGTACGCGCAGGACTACATCAAGAAACTCAAGGAAGCGCAGTCGAAGACCAAGGTCACCGACCAGGACCTGTCCGACACCTTCAAGGCATAGGCGAGCCGAACTTGTTCCGAAGCAAACTGGGTGTCCTGGCGACCCTCGTGGCCGTGTCCGCGGCGCTCACGGCCGCGTGCACCACGACGACCGGAGGCACGGCGTCCCCGTCGACGGCGGGATCTTCGCCGGCGACCGGCTCGCCGTCGGCCGATCCGGAGGTCCCGAAGGTCTCCGCCCCGCTGGACGCGGGCAAGTACGTCGCCGACACGTGCGCGTTGGTGCCGAAGGACGTGCTGACCTCGCTGGGGATGCCCGAGACGGGTACTTTCCAGGCGAAGGGTGACACGCTGTTCACCAAGGCGGGGCCGACCTGCGCCTGGAAGATCCGCGGCCAGGGCACCGGTGTGCTGGTGTCACTGGGCACGGGAAGCCGTGACGAGGGCGCAGGTGGCCTGGCGGGGATCTACCGCGGCTACGCCAGCAAGACCTACATCCGCTTCCTCGAACACGCCCCGGACGTCGACGGCTACCCGGCCGTCTACTGGGGACCGCTGGACGAACGGCCGATGGGATCCTGCGGGATCGGGGTGGGCATCGCCGACGACCTCACCTTCGACGTGTACGCGCAGGGCTACCAGGGAGCCGACGACTCCTGCGGGGCGGCGGCCCAGGTGGCGTCGAGCGTCATCAAGACACTCAAGGGGGCATGACGAGTGGACGGCAAGCAGATCTACGACAACTTCAGGCAGGGCGACACCTCCGGGCTGCAGGAGATGGCGCGGACCGTGCAGGAGCTGTCGGACGCCTACATGGAGCGGGGCGCGAGCATCAAGGCGCTCCAGACGCGCATGGTGGAGTCGTGGAGCGGTGACGCCGCGGACGCCGCGAACGCGGGCGCGGGACCGATGGAACGGGCGTTCCACGACAGTTCGGCGCCGCTGGACGTGACCTCCGCGTCCGTCAAGACCCAGGCCGCCGTCTTCGAAAACTCCAGCAACACCGTCGTCGAGGTGCCGCCGAAGCCGGACAAGCCCAATCCGTGGACCACCGGCCTCAAGGCCGCCATCCCGATCGCCGGGCCGTTCATGGCCAAGGACGACATCGACAACTACCAAGAGGGCGTCGCCCGCTACAACGCGGCGAACGAGACCAACGTCCGGGTGATGGACCAGTACAGCAACGCCACCGACAGCACCAGGGCCGCGCTCCCGACCGACTACGGCGTCCTCGAGTCCGACGGTGCCACCATCGCCGTGAACACCCCGGACGGCCCTGGGCGGGTCGAGCCGACCGATCGGGGCAAGTGGCTGCCCGGGCACCCCGGTGGCGATTCGGGCTCTGACGACCACACCTCCATCACCGGCTTCGACCCCGGTCAGACCGGCGGCCCCGACAAGCCCGGCGGCACGGGCGGAACCGGGGGCACCGGCGGTACGGGCGGCACCGGGGGAACCGGAGGCACTGGCGGCACCGGGGGAACCGGCGGCACCGGAGGAACGGGTGGCACCGGCGGCACCGGCGACGACACCCACACCACCGGCTCCGGCCGTCCGACGGTGCTCACCGTGCCGACCCGGCCCGGCCAGACGACCGACCAGCCCGGGAAGACGCCGCCGAACACCGGGGGGATCGACTTCTATCCCACCAACACCGGCGGTGGTGGTGGCCAGAACTACGGCCAGAACCCCCTGAACCCCAACGACCCCAGCACCGGCGGCCGTGGCCCGAACAGCAACGCCGGCAGCCGGCTCCTCGACCCGACCGGCCGAGGCGGCACCGGCACAGGCACTGGCGCCGGCAGCGGAGCGAACGCGAACGAGCGCGGGCTCGGCGGCGGCCGCGGCTCCGGCATGGGCAGCCTCGGGAACGCGGCCGCCGCGGAGGCGGCCGCCGCGCGGGCTGCGGGTAACCCTCGGGGCGGGCAGATGGGGCCCATGGGACCCGGTGGCCGTCGGGGTGAAGGCGAGGAAGACGATGAGCACCAGCGGCCGGACTACCTGATCGAAGCGGATCCGGACGCGATCTTCGGCACCGACCAGCGGACCAGCCCGCCGGTCATCGGCGAGTAGGCAGGTGGACGTGGCAACAGGCCGGGTGGACGTTCCGGTCGAGGCGCTGGCCGCGCTGGCCGACCGTGAGCAGGTCGGCCAGTTGCACCCCACCCTGCGTCCCGAGCCTCGGTGGCTCTCGGACGTGGAGCGGGCGGAGGCCGACAAGCGGATCGACGCCGCGCTCGCCGAAGCCGGGCTGGTCGACGCCCGGGGGCGGGCCACCGTCGACTTCCTCGACTGGCTTCCGCTGCTGGTCAGCCCGGCGCGGGAGTACTACGGCTGGGTCGGCACCGACGGGCAGACCTACGGCGTGCTCGCCGCCGCGAAGGGCCTGCAGGCGGTTCTGGCCGTCTCGGACGGGACCCACGTCGGCGTGCAGGAAATCGACCGGAACCGGCTCGCCGAGGCGCTCGTCGAGCAGCTGCCGCCGGTCGGGCCCGGCGGGGGACACCCGCGCACCGTCCGGGTGGCGGACCTGACCGAGGCGGCCCGCCGCGGGCAGGCCGCCTACCCGCTCGACCCGGCCATCGCCGACGTCGTCAGCCTGGTGCAGCGGCCCGTCTCGGGCAGCGGGGAGCTCTACGCCGGCCGCCGCGACGACGTCGGGCGGCACACCTGCCTGCAGCAGCCGCTGCACTACGCCGACACCGACTGGGGCCGCTACCTCAGCTACACCGCCGGCTCGGGGGACGACACCGTCATCCACATCGGCCCGGCCGGCCCGCGGGAGCTGGCCGGGACGCTGGCCGAGCTGGCCGGCACGCTCGGCTGAACCGGAAAAGCCGGTGCGCGGCACACTGCGCGGGGCTAATCTGACAGCGCTGTTGTATTTCGCGGAAGGACGCGCTGATGGCCGGGCTGTACCCCGAGATCGAACCGTACGAACACGGCATGCTCGACGTCGGCGACGGGCACGAAATCTACTGGGAGACCTGCGGGAACCCGGACGGCAAGCCCGCGCTCGTCGTGCACGGCGGGCCCGGCTCCGGCTGCTCGGCGAACGTCCGCCGGTTCTTCGACCCGGCGCGCTACCGGATCGTGCTGGCCGACCAGCGCGGCTGCGGCCGCAGCACCCCACACGCCGGCGCCCCGGTCGCCGACCTCTCCGCCAACACCACCGACCACCTGGTCGCGGACTTCGAACGGCTCCGCACCCACCTCGGCATCGGGAAGTGGCTGCTGTTCGGCGGCTCCTGGGGCTCGGTCCTCAGCCTGACCTACGCGCTGCGCCACCCCGGCCGGGTCAGCGAAATCGTCCTGATGGGCCTGGCGACCGACCGGTACGTCGAGATCGAGATGCTCGTCCGCGGCCTCGGCGCCTACTTCCCCGAGGGCTTCGCGAAGTTCCGCGAAGGGGTGCCGGAAAGTGAACGCGACGGTGACCTTTCGGCGGCCTACCACCGCCTCCTGATGGACCCGGACCCCGCGGTGCACCACCGGGCCGCGAAGGGCTGGTGCGCCTGGGAAGACGCGATGCTCCCGGGCGTCCCCCCGCACGACGACTTCGAGGACCCGGCCTACCGGCTCTGCTTCGCCCGGCTCGTCTCGCACTACTTCAGCAACCGCGCGTTCCTCGAAGACGGCGAAATCCTGCGCCGGGCCGGCGAGCTCGCCGGCATCCCGGCGGTGCTCGCGCAGGGGGTGCTGGACACGAACAACCTCGTCGGCACGCCCTGGCTGCTGCACCACGCCTGGCCGGGCAGCGAACTGGTGCTGCTGGACGACGTCGGGCACACGGTGTCGGCCGCGTCGATGCAGGAGATCCTGACCGGCGCGACCGACCGGTTCGCGCTCAGGGGATGAGCAGGCCCGGCTCGCCTTCCGGGGCGAGCGCGGCTTCGGCGCGCCGGGTCCGGTTGGCCTCGGCCAGCCGCAGCCCGGTGACGCGCAGGGGGAGGCGGTCCATGTTCCACTCCGCCAGCAGCAGCGCCACCTTCGCCTGCATTTCCGTGCGCAGCCGCAGGAACGAGTCGGCCGGGTCCGCGCCGACCTCGCCCAGCAGCAGCCACCACGCCCAGGCGGCCGCGCCGGCGTTGGCGACGAAGTCGGGCACGACCGCGACCCCGCGGGCCGACAGCGCCGCCTCCGCTTCCGGTGTGGTCGCCGCGTTCGCCGCTTCGACGACCACCTTGGCCTTGACCGCGCTCTCGTTGTCCGGCCGCAGCGCGTAGGAGATCGCCGCCGGCACGAAGATGTCCGCGTCGACGCCGACGATCGTCTCGCGCGGCAGGGACCGGACGCCGCCGGGCAGCCGGGACCGGTCGACCTCGCCGAAGCGGTCACGCAGGTCCAGCAGCGCCGGGACGTCGAGGCCGGCCGGGTCGTACAGCGTGCCCGCCGCGTCGGCCGCCGCGACCACCTTCATCCCGGCCTCGTGCAGGTACCAGGCGGCGCCGCCGCCCATGGTGCCGATGCCCTGGATCGCCACCGTCGTCTCGCGCACGTCCCAGTCCCAGGCCGCCGCGACGCCCAGGCACGCCTGCGCCACGCCGTAGCCGCCGACGACGTCGCCGAGCAGCAACCCGCCCGGCACCGGCGCGTTGAGCCCGGCCTGCACGCGGCGCAGGGTGCGTGCCGGGTCGGCCGAACGGCGGATCGCCGCGTGGTACGACTGCTCCAGCCCGAGCTCGGCGAACACCGAGTCGATGAGGTGCTGCGGCACGCCGAGGTCCTCGGCGGTCACCCAGTGCGCGTCCAGCCACGGCCGCAGGAACGCGCAGAAGCGCTTCAGGACGTCGAACGCGCGCGGGTCCTTCGGGGCGAAGTCGAGGCCGCCCTTGGCCCCGCCGACCGGCAGGTTGAAGGTGGCGGTCTTGTTCGCCATGCCCCGGGCGAGGTCCTCGACCTCGGACATCGTGCAGCCCGCCCGCATCCGGGTGCCGCCGGTGGCGACGCCGGAGACCAGGCTGTGCACGACCAGGTAGCCGTTCGCGCCGGTGACGGGGTCGGTCCAGGTGAGCCGCATCAGCGGCGGGGCGGGAGTCATCGGGCCACTCACCTCCAGGAAAGTCCGGGGCGGCCTCGTGACCGCCATCACGAGCGTGCGCCCCCGCCCGGCCGCCCGTCCATTTAACGAACCTGCACGATCTCGTTTAGGTTTGGTTCATGGAGCTTTCGTTGCACCGCTTGCGGATGCTGCGCGAGCTGCACCGCCGGGGCACCGTGACGGCGGCAGCCGCGGCGCTGCACTACACCGCTTCGGCGGTGTCGCAGCAGCTGGCGCAGCTGGAACGGGACGTCGGCGCGAAGCTGTTCGAACGGCTCGGCCGGCGCGTCCAGCTGACCGAACTCGGCACCCTGCTCACCGAGCACGCCGAGGAGATCCTGGGGTCGGTCGAACGCGCGACGCTCGCCCTGGAAGAGGCCCAGGAAGCCCGGACGGTCCGGCTGACCGCGGGGGTGTGGGCATCGGTCGCCTCGGGACTGCTGCCGACGGCCCTGACCGCGCTCGCCGGCGCGCACCCCGGCATCGAGGTCCGCACCCGCGAGCTGGCGCCGGAGGACACCGCCGAGGCGGTCCGCGACGGCCGTCTCGACCTGTCGTTCGTGATCGACTACTCCGACGCGCCGACCCCGTGGGACGCCGGGCTGGAGCGGGCCGTCGTGGCCGTCGAACGGCTGCACGCGGCGGTGCCGCGGGGGGCCGTGCCGTCCGGGTCGGCGTCCCTGGACGACCTCGCCGAGCACCCGTGGATCCTGGCCGGCGCGAAGTCGCACTTCGGCCGGGCGATGCGCACGGCCTGCCTGCGCCACGGCTTCACCCCGAAGATCAACCACGAGGTCGAAGAGCAGTCGACGGCGATGGCGATGGTCGGTGCCGGCCTGGGCATCACCCTCGTCTCCGACCTGGGCCTGCGCCTGCTGCGGCCGCCCGGGATCGACGTCGTCACGCTGACCACGCCGCTGCTGCGGACGGTGTCGATCGCCTACCGGCGCACCGCCTTCCGGCGGCCCGCGCTGCACCTCGTCATCGATGCCGTGCGGGCTTCGGCGGCCCAACTCGGACTGGGCACCGAACCGGCTTTGCCCTGATCAGAGACTTCTTACGGACTGGTGAACGCCTCCCGGTGCGCAGGATCCGCCCTGATTTTGTCGGACCCCGCGTGTAGCGTCCGAAGGCGAGAAGTTCCCCCTCACAAGGAACAGGAACGGACATGACTGAGATGTCCACGGTGCACGATTTCCCCGAGAAGTCGGGTAGTGCGTCGAACCGCACCGCGCGGGTCCTGGCGGACCGCGCGGCCGGGGAGGCGTACGTCGCATCGGTGTGCTTCAAGCACGGGCCACCCCGCCTGACCGGCGTGGAGCTGGAGTTCACCGTGCACCACGCCGGCGACCCGGCCAGATCCCTCGATCCCGACGTCCTCGCCGCGGCGCTGGGTCCGCACACCCCGCGGACGCTCCGCCCCGACAGCCCCGCCACCCCGCTCCCGGCCGGCTCACCCGTGAGCCTCGAACCCGGGGGCCAGGTCGAAATTTCCGCTCTTCCCCAGGCCTCGCTGCGTGAGCTCGACGCAGCCGTCACGGCCGACCTCCACCACCTGCGCGACCGGCTCGCCGCCCACGGCCTCGTCCTCGGCGAAACAGGCATCGACGCCCACCGCGCGCCCCGCCGGCTCCTGCACACCCCGCGGTACGCGGCCATGGAGCGGCGGTTCGCGGCCATCGGTCCCGGCGGCCCCACCATGATGTGCAGCACCGCGGGCCTGCAGGTCTGCCTCGACGCGGGGGAGCCCGAGCACTACGCCGCGCGGTGGGCGGCCGCGCACGCGATGGGCCCGCCGCTGCTCGCCCTGTTCGCCAACTCCCGGGTCCACGCCGGCCGCGACACCGGCCACGCGTCGGCCCGGTGGCTGGCGGTGCACGACACGGAAGCGCCCCGCTCGCGCACCGCGCGCGTGGCGGGCGATCCGGCCGCCGAGTGGGCCGGGCGGCTGATGGACGTCCCCTTGATGGTGCTGCCCCGCGGCGACCGCCCGTGGGACGCGCCGGAGGGGCTGACGTTCGCCGACTGGATCGACGGGCGGGGCGCGGCCGCGTTGCTGCCGAAGCCGACGGAGGCGGACCTCGACTACCACCTGACCACGATGTTCACCCCGGTCCGCCCGCAGGGGTACCTGGAGATCCGGTACCTCGACGCGCAGCCGCCGGACGAGTGGCTGGCTCCGGTCGCGCTCGTGTCGGCGCTGCTGGGCCGGCCGTCCACAGTGGACAAGGTGCGCGAACTCTGCGCACCGGTCGCGGACCGGTGGACCACCGCGGCGCGCCGCGGCCTGGCCGACCCGGAGCTGGCGGCCGTGGCGGCGGCACTGGCCGAAGTCGGGTGCGCCGAGCTGGGCGTGACCGGGCTGGCGGCGGAGTCGATCACCGGGATCAGCGAGAGCGTGCTGGGGCGCGCGGACCGATCGAGGAGCGAAGCATGAGCACGGAAGCACTGGGTGACCTGAACGCGCAGGACCTGCGCGCCCGGGCGGCCGAAGCACTGACCCGGGCGCGGGCGCGCAGCGTGGCGCTGACCGACGCCGTGGACGACGAGGACCTGGTCCGCCAGCATTCGAAGCTGATGTCGCCGCTGGTCTGGGACCTCGCGCACATCGGCGTCCAGGAAGAACTGTGGCTGGTCCGCGACGTCGGCGGCCGCGAGCCGCTGCGCCCGGACATCGACGACATCTACGACGCCTTCCAGCACGCCCGCGCCGACCGGCCGGAGCTGCCGCTGCTGGGCCCGGCCGAGGCGCGCGCGTACGTCAAGCAGGTCCGCGACAAGGCGTTCGATGTGCTGGAGCACGCGCCGATGGAAGGACGGCGGCTGACCGAGCAGGCGTTCGCCTTCGGCATGATCACCCAGCACGAGCAGCAGCACGACGAGACGATGCTGGCCACCCACCAGCTGCGCAAGGGCGACCCGGTGCTGCACGCGCCCGAGCCGCCGCCGGCGCGGTCCGGGACGCTGCCGCGGGAGGTCCTGGTCCCGGGCGGTGCCTTCACCATGGGCACGTCGGCCGAGCCGTGGGCGCTGGACAACGAGCGCCCGGCGCACGAGATCGCCGTCGACGCGTTCTGGATGGACACCGTGCCGGTGACGTGCGGCGCCTACGCCGGATTCCTCGACGGCGGCGGCTACGACGACGAGCAGTGGTGGAGCCCGGCGGGCTGGGCGTACCGGCAGGACCACGGCATCACCGCGCCGCGGTTCTGGAAGCGGGAGCAGGACGGCTGGTGGCGGACGCGCTTCGGCGTCTACGAGCGGATCCCCGCGGACGAGCCGGTCGTGCACGTTTCCTACCACGAGGCCGAGGCGTTCGCGGCCTGGGCCGGGCGGCGGCTGCCGACCGAGGCGGAGTGGGAGAAGGCCGCGCGGTTCGACCCGGCGACCGGCCGGTCGCGCCGGTTCCCCTGGGGCGACGAGGAACCGGGCGCCGAGCACGCCAACCTCGGCCAGCGGCACCTGCGCCCGGCGCCGGCGGGGGCGTACCCGGCCGGGGCGTCGCCGACCGGCGTGCACCAGCTGATCGGCGACGTCTGGGAGTGGACGAGCACCGATCTGCACGGCTACCCGGGCTTCGCGCCCTTCCCGTACCGCGAGTATTCGGAGGTCTTCTTCGGGCCCGAGTACAAGGTGCTGCGCGGTGGGTCGTTCGGCACCGACTCGGCGGCCATCCGGGGCACGTTCCGCAACTGGGACTACCCGATCCGGCGGCAGATCTTCGCCGGCTTCCGCACCGCCCGCGACGCGGCCCCCGGCGAGGTGGGGTAGGCGCATGTGCCGCCACATCGGCTACCTCGGCGAGCCGGTTTCGCCCGCCGAGGCGCTCTTCCGCGCCCCGCACGCCCTGCTGGTGCAGTCGTACGCGCCGGCGGACATGCGCGGCGGCGGTTCGGTCAACGCCGACGGGTTCGGGCTGGGCTGGTACCCCGGCCCGGGCTCGCCGCCGCTGCGCCACCGCCGTTCGACTCCACTGTGGACGGACGAGACGCTGCCGCCGCTGGCCGCGGCGGTGACCACCGGCGCGTTCGTCGCCGCGGTCCGCAACGGCACCACCGGCCTGCCGGTGACCGAGGCGGCCGCGGCGCCGTTCACCGCCGGGCCGTGGCTGTTCAGCCACAACGGCGTCGTCCGCGGCTACCCGGATTCCCTGGCCGAACTGGCCAAGACCCTGCCGGTCACCGAACTGCTGACCCTGGAAGCGCCGACGGACTCGGTGGTGCTCTGGGCGTTGCTGCGGGCCCGGCTGGCGACGGGCGAGGACCCGCTGACGGCGGTGGCGGCGCTGACCGCCGCGGTCGAGGCGGCCGCGCCCGGCTCCCGGCTCAACTTCCTGCTCACCGACGGCGCCACGCTGATCGGCACGACCTGGACGCACGCGCTGTCCGTGCTGGAAACCCCGGCCGGCGGTGTTGTGCCGGGGCGTCGCCCCGGGCCGGGGGCTCCGCCACCCGGAACCCCCGGAAGCAACGTGTGGCTGGCGTCCGAACCCTTCGACGGCGACCCGCGCTGGCGGCCCGTCCCCGACCACCACGCCGTGCGCGCCACCGCGGCCGGCGTCGACCTGCTTCCCCTGACCCAGGAGCTCACATGACCGAAGTCGATCTCGACCACCACCGCTCCGGCGACGCCGTCACCGCGGAACTGCGCGCCGACGTCGCCGCCGGGCTCACCGCGGCGCAGAAGTGGCTGCCGCCCAAGTGGTTCTACGACGCCGACGGCAGCGAGCTGTTCGAGAAGATCACCCAGCTGCCGGAGTACTACCCGACCCGCAGCGAGCGCGAGGTGCTGGCCGCGCACGCCGCCGACGTCGCGAAGCTGACCGAGGCGCACACGCTCGTCGAGCTCGGCTCGGGGTCGAGCGAGAAGACCCGGCTGCTGCTCGACGCCCTCACCGGGCACGGCACGCTGGAGGCGTTCGTCCCCCTGGACGTGTCCGAATCGGCGCTGGCCGAGGCGGCCGAAGCGATTTCGCAGGACTACCCGGGCCTCGCCGTCCGCGGCGTCGTCGGCGACTTCACCCAGCACCTGGACCTGCTGCCGGACGGCCAGCCGCGGGTGGTGGCGTTCCTCGGCGGCACGATCGGCAACTTCCTGCCCGCCGAGCGCGCGACCTTCCTGCGCTCGGTCCGCGAGGTCCTGGACGAGGGGGAGTGGCTGCTCCTGGGCACCGACCTGGTCAAGGACGCCGCCATCCTCGAGCGCGCCTACGACGATGCCGCCGGCGTCACGGCCGAGTTCGACAAGAACGTGCTGCGGGTGATCAACGCCCGCCTCGGCGCGAACTTCGACCCCGACGAGTTCGACCACGTCTCGCACTGGGACGCGGAGAACGAGTGGATCGAGATGCGCCTGCGCGCCCGCCGGGACCTGACCGTCGAAATCCCCGGCGCCGACCTCACGGTGAGCTTCGCCGCGGGCGAGCACATCCGGACGGAGATCTCGGCCAAGTTCCGGCCGAGCGGCGTCGAGGCGGAGCTGGCCGCGGCCGGGTTCGCTCTCGAGCACTGGTGGACCGACTCCCAGCAGCGGTTCGGGGTGAGCCTGGCAAAATCCGTGCGTGGCTAATCCTCTCCGGGCCCTGGCCCGGGCCGCCGGCACGAAACCGTGGCTGATGCGCACGGCGCGCTTCGTCGTGTGGGCGGACCAGAAACTGCACAAGGCGTTCGGCGGCCGGGTGAGCCTCGTGGCGCTCGCCGGGCTGCCGTCGCTGCGCCTCACCACGACCGGCCGCAAGAGCGGGCTGCCGCGGAGCACCAACCTGCTCTACTACCCGCGCGGCGGCGACTTCGTGCTGACCGCGTCCAACTGGGGGCGCCCGAACGACCCGGCGTGGGCGCTGAACCTGCGCGCGCACCCGAAGTGCCAGGTCGCGCTGGCCGGCCGGCCGGTCGACGTCGTCGCGCGGGAGCTGCACGGCGAGGAGTACGACGCGATGTGGCGGGAGCTGCTCGCGTTCTGGCCGGGCTACGAGATGGAGCAGCGCGAGGCGGGCCGGCCGTTGCCGGTTTTCCTGCTCACCCGCCTGGCCGGGTAGGTTCCCACCATCCGTTCGGCCGGTGCCGGGATTCACCGCTTTGTGCCAGTCTCTCCCGGGTAACGCGCCGTGACGCCGTGACCGCGCGGCGGAGCGCGTGACCTAGGGAGGGACGTCTTGCCGAGATCCACACAGGGCCGGGTGCGGTCGTTCGCGCTGGTGGGGGCGCTCGTGGCCGGCGTCGGGCTGGCCGGGCTGGCCGGGACCGCCGCCGCGGCCGAGGACGCGGCGGTGAAGCCCGCCGTCGTCGGCGCGACCCCGGCCGTCGCCTGGGGCGCCTGCGCGAGCGAAGTCCTCGCCGGCGTACCCGCCGACCAGCTCGGGCTCTACAGCTGCGCGCGCTACCGCGTGCCGATCGACCACGACAACGCTTCGCTGGGCACCATCGACATCGCGCTGCTCAAGCGCGCGGCCCGCACGCCCGACAAGCGCGTCGGGTCGCTGTTCCTCAACCCTGGCGGCCCGGGCGGCCCCGGCCTGACGATGCCGATCGGTGGCCAGTACTACTTCCAGCCGCAGGTCCTCGACCGGTTCGACCTCATCGGCTTCGACCCGCGCGGGGTCGGCGACAGCAACCCCCTGCGCTGCTTCACCACCCAGGAGGACGCGGACGAGGTCTTCGGCGCCCAGGTCGGCGTGCCGCTGTCCCGGGCCGAAATCTCGACCACCCTGGCCGGCTACCGCGACTACGGCCGGTTCTGCAGGAACAACGCGGGTGCGCTGCTGAACCACATGTCCACCAAGGACGTCGTGCGCGACCTCGACACGCTGCGCGCGGCGGTCGGCGACCGGAAACTGACCTACGTCGGCTTCTCGTACGGGACGCTGATCGGCTCGACGTACACGTCGATGTTCCCGAAGCAGTCGCGGGCGATCGTGATCGACGGCAACGTCGACCCGGCGCTGCGCACCAGCGACGGCGTCGAGTACGACCGCGAGCGCGCGCAAGGCTTCGAAATCTCGCTGGACGGGTTCCTCAGGCGCTGCGACCAGGTGGGCGCGAAGTGCGCGTTCAGCGACGGCAACCCGCGCGCAAAGTTCGACGAACTGCGGGAGTACCTGCGCAAGCAGCCGATCACCCTGCCGGGTGCCCCTCCGCTGGACATCAGCAGGTTCACCGGCGGGGTGTCCAGCGCGCTGTATTCGCCGGCGCGGTTCGCCGCACTGGCTGCCGACCTGCAGAAGCTCTACACCGCGATCCACCCGGCGGGGGTGCAGGCCCAGGCCCTGCCGGCCGCGCAGCTGAGTGTGCTCGACTCGGGCAAGCAGGGGCTCGCCGACCAGAACCCGGACAGCCCGTACACCAGCGACGACTCGTACTTCGCCGTCAACTGCGCCGACAAGCCGTTCCGGATCCGGCAGGAGCAGGTGCCGGACATCGCCGCGCAGTGGGAGCGCGAGTCGCGCACCTTCGGCCGCTACCAGGCGTTCGCCGACACGGCGGCCTGCCCGGTGTGGCCGGCGAAGCGGCCGGACGCCTACCGCGGCCCGTGGCGGGCCAAGACGGACGTCCCGGTGGTCGTGGTGGGCAACTACTACGACCCGGCGACCCAGTACCGGTTCGCCCAGCGGATGGCGGCCGAGCTGGGCAACACCCGGCTGCTGTCGGTGGACGCGTTCGGCCACTGCATCCTCGGCGACGCGCTCGGCGTCGACCAGGCCGTGGCCGACTACCTGACCGACCTGAAGGTGCCGGCGAACGGCCAGGTGTTCCAGCCGAACGTCCAGCCCTTCTGAGTGTGAACCCGGTCCCGCGGCCCTTCCCCGGGCCGCGGGACCGGCTACCATGATCGGGTTGATCAGCCACGAGCAACGGAAGCGAGGTGAGCGGCACATGCCAGCGGACAGTCATCGGACGGCCGGGCGCGCGCTCACCGGGGGTTTCCCGCTGGGCTGAGTCCGGCCGCCCCCTGTCCGGCAGTGCGCGCACGCCGGAAAAGAGCCGGATCATGACCCTCTTCGAAATGCTGCTGCGCGTCGGCGCCGGGGTCGGCCTGGGTGCCGTCATCGGGGTCGAGCGCCAGTTCCGCGCCCGGATGGCCGGGTTGCGCACCAACGCCCTCGTCGCCGTCGGCGCGACGCTGTTCGTGCTGCTGTCCGCCCACGGCTTCGGTGGACTGGCCTCGAGCGGCGACGCCGACCCGACCCGGGTGGCCGCGCAGATCGTCTCCGGCATCGGGTTCCTCGGTGCCGGGGTCATCCTGCGCGACGGCCTCAACGTCCGCGGCCTCAACACCGCGGCGACGCTGTGGTGCTCGGCCGCGGTCGGCGCCCTCGCCGGAGCCGGCCTGTACCCGGTCGCGGCGGCCGGAACCGCCGTGGTGGTCGGGGTGAACGTGGTCCTGCGCCCGCTCGGCCGCGTCGTCGACCGCCGCCCGGACGCGGGCGACGAGACCCCGGCGCGCTACGAGTTCCAGGCGGTGACCCGCGACGAGGCCGAGGCCCACGTGCGGGCGCTGCTCGTCCAGGCGTTGACGCGCACGGACTTCCGGCTGTTGTCGGTACTGAGCACCGACCGCGAGAACCGCACGGTCGAGGTCCGCGCCGAGCTGATCGGCGACCAGCGCGACGACGCCCAGATGGAGGCGGCGGTGTCGCGGTTGTCGCTGGAGCCGTCGGTGTCGAGCGTGCGGTGGGTGGCCGTGCCGGCTTAGGCGAGGAATTCGTCGAGCAGTTCGCCGAACCGGGCGGGCTGCTCGGCGTTGACCTGGTGCCCGACGCCGTCGAGGGTGACCCGGCTCGCGTGCGGTGCTTCGCGCACGATCAGGTCCGCGATCGCGTGGATGTCGCCGGTGTCGAGCGCGCCGGTGACCACGAGGGTGCGCGCCCGCAGCTCGGCGGCGCGGGTGATCGCGGTCAGCTCCGCGCCGAGCGGGAAACTGCCGTGGCCCTTGCGCGCGTTGTCGGCCAGCAGCCGCCCGAAGCGGGCCCGGACGGCCGGGTCGACCTGATCAGGTGTCCGGTGCGGGCCGTCGACCAGCATCCGGAGGATGCACTCGAAGGCCCGCGGGTGGTCGCCCGCCGCGATGGCCTCGCCGGCCTGCCTTCGCTGCCCGAGGGTGAACGGGTCGCGCTCGACCATGCCGCTCAACCCGGGCGAGGTGAGCACCAGCCCGTCGACCCGGTCCGGGTGAACGATTGCGAAGTCGGCCGCCGTGCGGCTGCCGAGCGAGGAACCCACCAGCACCGCCGACTCGATCCGCAGCGCGTCGAGCAGCTGCCGAAGGTCGTCGTAGTGCGAAAACCCCGGCACCGGTCCCGGGGAATCACCGTGACCGCGGGCGTCGTACCGGACGACCCGGTGGCTCGCGGCGAACCGGTCCACCTGCTCGTCCCACACCTGCCGGCCGAAGCCGCCCGGGTGCAGGAACACCAGCGGCCGGCCGTGGCCGCGTTCCTCGTGGTGCAGCGGTTCCCCCATGCCACCACGGTACCGAAAGAAGAGGGCCTCCCCGAGCGGGGAGGCCCTCTTCGAACGCGGAAACCCTTACGCCTGCGTCATCTTCCGCAGCACGTACTGCAGGATGCCGCCGTTGCGGTAGTAGTCCGCTTCGCCCGGCGTGTCGATGCGGACGTCCGCGTCGAACTCCACCTTGGTTCCGTCCGCCTTGGTGGCCGTGACGTGCACCGTGCGCGGCGTCGTGCCCTCGTTCAGCGCCGTGATGCCCGCGATGTCGAACGTCTCCGTGCCGTCCAGGCCGAGCGACGAAGCCGACTCGCCCGCCGGGAACTGCAGCGGGATGACACCCATGCCGATCAGGTTCGACCGGTGGATGCGCTCGAACGACTCGGTGATCACCGCGCGGACGCCCAGCAGCGACGTGCCCTTGGCCGCCCAGTCTCGCGACGAACCCGAGCCGTACTCCTTGCCGCCCAGGACGACCAGCGGGGTGCCGGCCGCCGCGTAGTTCTGGGCCGCGTCGTAGATGAACGCCTGCGGGGCGCCCTCGACGGTGAAGTCGCGGGTGTAGCCGCCCTGCACGTCGTCGAGAAGCTGGTTGCGCAGCCGGATGTTCGCGAACGTGCCGCGGATCATCACCTCGTGGTTGCCGCGCCGGGAGCCGTAGGAGTTGAAGTCCTTCTTCTCCACGCCGTGCTCGGTCAGGTACTGCGCGGCCGGGGTGCCCGGCTTGATCGCGCCGGCGGGGGAGATGTGGTCGGTGGTGACCGAGTCGCCCAGCTTCGCCAGCACGCGCGCGCCGGTGATGTCGGTGACCGCCGCCGGCTCCGGCGTCATGCCCTCGAAGTACGGGGGCTTCCGCACGTAGGTGGACTCGAGGTCCCACTCGAAGGTCTTGCCCTCCGGGGTGGGCAGCGACTTCCAGCGCTCGCCGCCGTCGAAGACGTCGGCGTAGTCCTTGGTGAACATCTCCTGCGTGATCGCGTGGTCGATGGTCTCCTGGATCTCCTTGGCCGTCGGCCAGATGTCCTTGAGGAACACATCGTTGCCGTCGGTGTCCTGACCGAGCGGCTGGTTCGCGAAGTCGAAGTCCATCGTGCCGGCCAGCGCGTAGGCGATGACCAGCGGCGGGGACGCGAGGTAGTTCATCTTCACGTCGGGGTTGATCCGGCCTTCGAAGTTCCGGTTGCCCGAAAGCACCGAGACCGCGGTGAGGTCGTTCTCCTGGATGGCCGCGGAGATCTCGTCCGAGAGCGGGCCGGAGTTGCCGATGCAGGTGGTGCACCCGTAGCCGACCAGGTGGTAACCCAGCTTCTCCAGGTACGGCCAGAGGTTGGCCTTGGTGTAGTAGTCGGTGACGACCTGCGAGCCCGGCGCCATCGACGTCTTCACCCACGGCTTGACCGCGAGGCCCTTGTCCACGGCGTTGCGCGCGAGCAGCGCGGCGCCGAGCATGACCGACGGGTTGGACGTGTTGGTGCACGAGGTGATCGAGGCGATCACCACGGCGCCGTGGTCGAGGACGAACTCGCCGCGGTCCGGCGTCGAGACCTTGACCGGCTTGCTCGGGCGGCCCGACGCGCCGTTCGCGGCGGAGGAGGTGACCGGCGGGGCGTCGTCTTCGGCGAAGGACAGCGACGGCGCGTCACTGGCCGGGAAGGACTCCTCCGAAGCCTCGTCCATCTTGGTGTGCGGCGTGCCGTCCTCGCCCTCCACGTAGTCGTGGATCGACTTGCGGAACGACGACTTCGCGTCGGTCAGCTCGATGCGGTCCTGCGGGCGCTTCGGGCCGGCGATCGACGGGACGACCGTCGAAAGGTCCAGCTCGAGGTACTCGGAGTAGGCCGCCTCGCGCGACGGGTCGTGCCAGAGGCCCTGCTCCTTGGCGTACGCCTCGACCAGCGCGACCTGCTCGGCCGAGCGGCCGGTGAGCTTGAGGTAGCGGACGGTCTCGTCGTCGATCGGGAAGATCGCCGCGGTGGAGCCGAACTCCGGGCTCATGTTGCCGATGGTGGCGCGGTTGGCCAGCGGCACCTCGGCGACGCTCTCGCCGTAGAACTCGACGAACTTGCCGACGACGCCGTGGCGGCGCAGCATCTCGGTGATGGTCAGCACGACGTCGGTGGCGGTGACGCCGGCCGGGATCTCGCCGGTCAGCTTGAAGCCGACGACGCGCGGGATGAGCATCGACACCGGCTGGCCCAGCATGGCCGCCTCGGCCTCGATGCCGCCGACGCCCCAGCCCAGCACGCCCAGGCCGTTGACCATGGTGGTGTGCGAGTCGGTGCCGACGCAGGAGTCGGGGTAGGCCTGCCCGCCCCGGCTCATGACCGTGCGCGCGAGGTGCTCGATGTTGACCTGGTGCACGATGCCGGTGCCCGGCGGGACGACCTTGAACTCGTCGAAGGCGCCCTGGCCCCAGCGCAGGAACTGGTAGCGCTCGCGGTTGCGCTCGTACTCGATCTCGACGTTGCGCTCGAAGGCGTCCGGGCGGCCGAAGACGTCGATGATCACCGAGTGGTCGATGACCAGCTCGGCCGGGGCGAGCGGGTTCACCTTGTCCGGGTCGCCGCCCAGGTCGGTGACCGCTTCGCGCATGGTCGCGAGGTCGACGACGCACGGCACGCCGGTGAAGTCCTGCATGATCACGCGGGCGGGCGTGAACTGGATCTCGATCGACGGGTCGGCGTTCGGGTCCCACGAGCCGAGCGCGCGGATGTGGTCGGCGGTGATGTTCGCGCCGTCTTCGGTGCGCAGCAGGTTCTCGAGGAGGATCTTCAGGCTGTAGGGCAGCCGCTCGGCGCCCTCGACCTTGTTCAGGCGGAACACCTCGTACGAGGCGTCGCCGACCTTCAGCGTGTCTTTGGCGCCGAAGCTGTCCTTGCTGGCAGGTGCGGTCACGTCTAACTCCAGTGGCGTGGACTTCCGCGCCGGTGCGGCGGTCGAGTCCCGGGTCAGTTCGGTCGGGTTCGGTGGTGGCGAGTCTTGCGCACCCCCACCGTAGGACCGGATTCGGGATGGCACACCTCGCGGTGCCTCAAACAGTACGCGCGTCCTGTTTAACGGACAAGACGACACGCGGTGTGGGCTGCGCCATCTGATGCGGGGGTCCCTCAATGCGGGGAATTGGTGCCTACGTTGTGTAAGTTTCCGCTGATGCTTGTGATAGTGGTGTGACTGCAGTGACACGCGGTGTGCGCTGGTGAGCGGAGGTGGCGGTCGTGAGTGGACGGTGCGGAGGTCCGCGGGTGCCGGGCGTCCGCCGGGGACTCAGCGTGAGCACGCTCACGCTGGTGATCTTGTTCGGCGCCGGCGGCACGGGCCTCGCGGCGCCCCCGCCGCCGCCCAACCCGAGTGACTCCGAGATCCAGGCCGGCAAGGCCGACGCGAACGCGAAGGCCGGCGAGGTCGGCCGGCTGACCAACCAGCTGGCCCAGGCCGAGCAGAAGCTGTCGCAGCTGCAGGACGACGTCGAGCTCAAGCAGGAACAGGCCAACAAGGCCCTGGTGGACCTGCAGACCGCGCAGGACGCCGCGGCGCAGGCGGAGAACGACGCGAAGGCCGCGCGGACCGAGGCGGACGCCGCCGCGGCGGCCATCGAGAAGGCCCGCGGGGACCTCAAGACGTTCGCGGCGGCGAGCTTCCAGCAGGGCAGCACGGTCGGCTCCCTCTCGGCGTACCTCAGCGCGGACAGCCCGAAGGACATGCTCGCCCGCGCGCAGCTGCTCGACGCCGTCGGCGGCGACCGGCTCAACGCCCTCGACCGGCTCCAGCAGGCGCAGACCGAGAAGTCGAACAAGGACGCCGCCGCGCGCAAGGCCGCCGAAATCGCCCAGCAGAAGCAGGACGCCGCGCGCCAGGCCAAGAACAGCGCCGACGTCGCGCAGACCGCCGCCGTGCGGGCCCAGGACAGCCAGGCGGCGCAGAACACCCAGCTCGAGCAGAACAAGTCCGACGTCGAGCAGCAGCTCTACGCCGCCCAGGAGAAGGTCAGCGGCCTGCAGGGGCAGCGGCAGCGCTACCAGGACTGGCTGGCGCAGAAGCAGCGTGAGGACGAGGAACGCGCCCGGCAGGCCGCGCTGGCTTCGTCCGGCGGCGGACGTCCGTCGGGGGGAGCCGCGCCGTCGGGCCCGGCCGGCTCGTCGATCGAGGCGGTCATCGCGCGGGCGCTGTCGAAGCTCGGCATGCCGTACGCGTGGGGCGGCGGCAACGCGAGCGGCGCGACCCGCGGCATCCGCGACGGCGGCGTCGCCGACCGCTACGGCGACTACAACAAGATCGGCTTCGACTGCTCCGGCCTGATGATCTTCGCCTTCGCCGGGGTCCGCTCGCTGCCGCACTACAGCGGCTACCAGTACTCGTCGGGACGGCAGGTGCCGCTGTCCCAGATGCGCCGCGGCGACCTGCTGTTCTGGGGCGGCCCGGGCGGCATCCACCACGTGGCGCTCTACCTCGGCGGCGGGCAGATGGTCGAGGCGCCGCAGTCCGGCCTGCGGGTGCGGGTGGCCCCGGTGCGCTACGGCGGGATCATGCCGTACGCGACCCGCCTGGTCGGCTGAAAACCCGCTCGACGGCGACCCGGGGTCTTCGCCACGATCGGCCCGGTGGACGACGAACTGAACGCGCTGCGGCGCACCCGGATGCGCTGGAACACGCCGCTGTCCGAGCCGCACGCGGACCTGCTGCTCGACCGGATGGCCCTGGCCGGAGGGCGCCTCGTCGACCTGGGCTGCGGCTGGGGCGAGCTGCTGCTGCGGGCCCTCGACCGGGCCCCGGGCCTGCGCGGCACCGGCGTCGACACGGACGTGGCCGGCCTCGAACGCGGCCGGGCGGCGGCCGCGGCGCGGGGCTCGGCGGCGGAGTTCACCGAGGCGGACGCCGCGACCTGGGACGTCCCGGTCGAGCGGGCGTTCTGCATCGGCGCCGCCCACATCTTCGGCTCGGCGAAGGCCGCGCTCGAAGGGCTCGCCCGGGTGGTGCGGCCGTCCGGCCGGCTCCTGTACGGCGACGGCTTCTGGGCGGCGCCGCCCGGGGCCGCGGCGCTGGACATCTTCGGCCCGGACCTGCTGACGCTGCCGGACCTGCTCGACGCGGTGGCCGGCGCCGGCTGGCGCGTGCTGCACCTGAGCACCGCGGACCAGCTGGAGTGGGACGACTTCGAGTCGACTTCGCGGGCGGGCTGGGCGGAGTGGCTGGCGGCGCACCCGGCCGACCCGCGGGCGGAGCGGGTCGGGGAGTGGCTGGACCGGCGGCTGCGGGAGTACGTCCGGGACTACCGGGGCGTGCTGGGCTTCACGTACCTCGTGCTGGGCCGCTGAGGCCGGGCCCGGCCGGGCGCGTCGGGCGGGGACTTCACCTACGTCGTGCCGGGCCGCTAGATTCCCCGGATGCGCTACGCGGGGATCGTGGTGGCCGGAGGCTCGGCCCGCCGGCTGTCCGGTGTGGACAAACCGGCCCTGTCGGTGGGCGGCAAGCCGTTGCTCGCGCGCGCGATCCACGCCCTGGAGGGTGCGGAACGGGTGATCGCGGTCGGCCCGCGGCGGCCGGGCTTCGAGGTCGTGTGGACCCGCGAGCCGGTGCCGGGCACCGGCCCGGTGGCCGCGCTGGCCGCGGGCCTGGCGTTCGTCCCCGACGACGTCGAGGCGGTGGTGGTGCTGGCGGCGGACCTCCCGGGCGTCCGCCGCTCCACAGTGGACAGGCTGGTGACGGCGATCGCCGACGGCGACGGCGCGGTCCTGGTCGACGCGGCGGGCAAAAGGCAGTGGCTGCTGGGCGCATGGCGGCTCCCGGCCCTGCGCGCGGCGCTGCCGGACGACGTGGAAAACGCGGCGCTGCGCCGGGTGCTGGGCGGGCTGGCGGTGGCGGAGATCCCGGCGGAGCGGGGCGAAGCGGACGACATCGACACGCCGGAGGACCTCGAGCGGCACCGCTGAACGACGCCGGGTGGGTGCCGGCGGCGGCGCGAGGAGCCTGGGTGAGGTGCGCCGGTGGCCGGGCGGTCGCCGGGAGCCTGAGGGGCGCTGGGCGGGCCGGTTGCGAGCGGGCGCCGGCGGCGCGCGAGGAGCCTGGGCGGCGCTGGATGGGGTGGCGACCAGCTCGGCGAGCCTGACCCGGGTCACCGGCGCATCCGCGCTCGGCCGCGCCGCCCTGTCGGGTCGAGCTTCACAGGTGCCACACCACTGACCGTGTTGGCTGATCGTGGGCCGGGTGCGTGGTGTCCGCGTGCCGGATGCGACGGACGACCGGGGGCGCAGTACGGTCGCACCGCGTGATCACCGTCGCGGGGGCGGCGCACGACTTTGGAGGAGGCAGAGTGACCGAGCCCGGCTACGCCGAGGGCGGGAACGGGCAGCAGCCCGCGACGCCGGCGCGGGACGCCCAGTTGCTGGAGCGGACCGTGTTCGAGGTCAAGCGGATCATCGTCGGCCAGGACCGGCTGGTCGAGCGGATGCTGGTCGGCCTGCTGGCCAAGGGCCACCTGCTGCTCGAAGGCGTGCCCGGCGTGGCGAAGACCCTCGCCGTGGAGACGTTCGCCCGCGTTGTCGGCGGCTCGTTCTCGCGCGTGCAGTTCACCCCCGACCTGGTGCCCGCCGACATCCTCGGCACCCGGATCTACCGCCAGGGCGCCGAGCGCTTCGACGTCGAGCTCGGCCCGGTCGTGGCGAACTTCGTGCTCGCCGACGAGATCAACCGCGCGCCGGCCAAGGTCCAGTCGGCGATGCTCGAGGTGATGGCCGAGCGGCACGTGTCGATCGGCGGCCAGACGTTCCCGATGCCCGACCCGTTCCTCGTGCTCGCCACGCAGAACCCGATCGAGAACGAGGGCGTGTACCCGCTGCCGGAAGCCCAGCGCGACCGGTTCCTGTTCAAGATCCTCGTCGAGTACCCCTCCGCCGAGGAGGAGCGCGAGATCATCTACCGGATGGGCGTCACCCCGCCCACCCCGCACGAGGTGCTCAGCCCGGGCGAGCTGGTCCGGCTGCAGGGCGTCGCGTCGCAGGTGTTCGTGCACCACGCGCTGGTCGACTACGTCGTGCGGCTGGTGCTGACCACCCGCACGCCGAACGACCACGGCCTCGCCGACGTCGCCGGCTGGGTCTCCTACGGCGCTTCGCCGCGCGCGAGCCTTGGCATCATCGCCGCCGCGCGGGCGCTGGCCCTGGTCCGCGGCCGCGACTACGTGCTGCCGCAGGACGTCGTCGACGTCGTCCCCGACGTGCTGCGCCACCGGCTCGTGCTGTCCTACGACGCGCTGGCCGACGGCGTGCCGATCGACCACATCATCACGCGCGTGCTGCAGACCGTGCCGCTGCCGCAGGTCTCGGCCCGGCCGCAGGGCGGGGCCGGCCAGGGCGGCCCGGTCCCGGCGGGCGCGCCGGTCAGGTAACCCGGCGATGGCGAAGAACGCGAAGGGCGAGCGCCCTTCCTGGGCGCCGCCGGTCCTGCGCGGCGACCGGATGGAGGCCGGGCTCCGCACGCTGGAGCTCGACGTCCGCCGCCGGCTCGACGGGCTGCTGCAGGGCAACCACCTCGGCCTGGTGCCGGGGCCGGGGTCCGAGCCCGGGGAAGCGCGCCCGTACCAGCCCGGCGACGACGTGCGCCGGATGGACTGGGCGGTCACCGCCCGCACCACGACCCCGCACATCCGCGAGACCGTGGCCGACCGCGAGCTGGAGACGTGGGTCGTCGCCGACCTTTCGGCGAGCCTCGACTTCGGCACCGCGCTCTGCGAGAAGCGCGACCTGGTGGTCTGCGCGGTCGCGGCGGTCGCGCACCTCACCGGAGGCGGCGGCAACCGGATCGGCGCGCTGATCTCCAACGGCGCCGACACCACCCGCATCCCGGCCCGCGGCGGCCTCGCGCACGCCCGGGGGCTGGTCCGCAAGCTCGCCGAGACGCCGCGCGCGCCCGAGGGAACCCGGGGCGACTTCGCCCAGGCCCTCGAAGCGCTGCGGCGCCCGCCGCGCCGGCGTGGCCTGGCCGTGGTGATCTCCGATTTCCTGGGCGACGAGTCCTGGGAGCGGCCGCTGCGGGCGCTGGGCGGGCGCCACGAACTGATCGCGATCGAAGTCCTCGACCCGCGCGACGTCGACCTGCCCGAGGTGGGCACCGTCGTGCTGGCCGACCCGGAGACAGGGAAACAGCGCGAAGTGCACGCTTCGGCCTTGCTGCGCAAGGAGTTCGGGGCCGCGGCCCACGCCCACCGGCAGAAGGTGGCGGCCGGCCTGCGGCGCGCGGGTGCGGCCCACCTGACGCTGCGCACCGACGCCGACTGGATCGCCGACATGGTGCGGTTCGTCGTCGCCCGCAAGCGCCGCTGGTCGGGGGGTGTCGCGTGAGGGAGCCTGCGACCGGACCCTTCGACACAGCACTGCCGGCTCAGGCGGCACCGAGCGTCAGCGAGGTGCGCGCATGAGCTTGACGGGGTTCGCGTCGCCCTGGTGGTTCCTGCTGCTGATCGCGGTCGCCGCGGTCGCCATCGGGTACGTGCTCGCCCAGCGGGCGCGCCGGAAGCGGACCATGCGGTTCGCGAACCTGGAGCTCCTGGAGAAGGTCGCGCCGAAGAGCCAGGGCTGGATCCGGCACCTGCCGGCGGTGCTGATCGTGCTGTCCCTGCTGCTGCTCACGGTGGCGCTGTCCGGGCCGACCGCCGAGCAGAAGGTGCCGCGCAACCGGGCGACCGTGATGCTGGTGATCGACGTGTCGCTGTCGATGGAGGCCACCGACGTCCTCCCGACGCGGCTGCAGGCGGCCCAGGAAGCGGCGACGAGCTTCGCGCGGAACATGACACCGGGGATCAACCTGGGCCTGATCTCGTTCGCGGGCACGGCGACGGTGCTGGTCAACCCGACCACCGACCGCAACGGCGTGATCAAGGCGATCGAGAACCTGAAGCTGGCGCAGTCGACGGCGACCGGCGAGGGCATCTTCGCGGCACTGCAGTCGGTGGAGAGCTTTTCGAGCGTCGTCGGCGGGGCCGACGGGCCGCCGCCCGCGCGGATCGTGCTGATGTCCGACGGAAAGCAGACCGTGCCTGAGGACCTGTACGCGGCGCGCGGTGGGTACACCGCGGCGCAGGCGGCGAAGCAGGCCGGCGTGCCGATCTCGTCGATCTCCTTCGGCACCACCCACGGGTCGGTCGACATCGACGGCAAGCCCCAGCCGGTGAGCGTGGACGACGAGTCCCTGCGCGAAATCGCCCGGCTCTCGGGCGGCGACTTCTACAAGGCGGCGAGCGCCGAGGAGCTGAAGAAGGTCTACGCGGACCTGGGCGAGCAGATCGGCTACGAGCTGAAGGACGCCGACGCGAGCAAGCCGTGGGTCGTGGTCGGCACGCTGATCCTCATGCTGGGCGCGGCGGCCAGCCTGTTCTTCGGGCAGAGACTCCCGTGACTCAGGCTTGGCGGACGCCGTAGAGGCTTCCGCCGAGCAGGGTCACCCCGGAGAGCGCGCCGCTGACGAACGGCACCCACGCCGCGGCGCTCCCGAGCAGCGCGAGCCCGGCGACGCCGAGCACGGTGAGCACCGCCCCGACCACGAAAATCGACCGCGTCTTCCACGCGGACGCGAGCGCGACGAAGTGCAGCCCGACGACGGTGGCGATCCAGGCGACGTTGGCCTGCACGGGCGCGTCGAGCAGGCTGAGCACGAAGAACCCGGCGACGAGCAGCACGACCTCGCCGATGACGACGACCCGGTAGCCCGGCCCGAACACGGGCCGGTCGTCGAGCGTCGGCCGCCCGCCCGCGCGGAGGCCGAGGACCACGACCGCGGCGAGCACGACGACGGCGAGGGCGCGCAGCACCCAGCCGAGCGCGGCGGGGACGGGAGCACCGGAGTTGACGAGGACGAACACCGTGCCGAACGCGGCGCCGATGAGCACCCCCAGGAACTGCTGTCGCATCCGGCGAACCTACCGGAAACCGTTCTGTCGCCAGGCTTCGTAGACGGTGATCGCCGCGGTGTTGGCGAGGTTGAGCGACCGGCTGGTCGCCAGCATGGGCAGCCGCACGCGGTCGGTGACCTCCGGCGCCTCCTGCACCTCGGCGGGCAGCCCGACCGATTCCGGCCCGAACATCAGCACGTCGCCGGGGGTGTAGGCGACGTCGGTGTACAGCCGGGTCGCGGACGCGCTGAAGGCGTACACCTTGGCCGGCAGCAGCGCGTGCCACGCCGCTTCGAGGCCGGCGTGGACGTGGACGCGGGCGAGGTCGTGGTAGTCGAGCCCGGCGCGGCGCAGCTGCTTGTCTTCGAGGGTGAACCCGAGCGGCTCGACCAGGTGCAGTTCGCAGCCGGTGTTGGCGGCGAGGCGGATCGCGTTGCCGGTGTTGGGCGGGATTTCCGGGTGGTAGAAGAGAACGCGGAACACGGCTCAGTCCCCGAGCAGGGTCGCGTAGACCTTGCGCACGGCATCGGGCGGCGCTTCCGGGCGCAGCGTGGCCGGGTCGATGAACACGTACCGGACGGTCGCCACCGCGATGGTGGTCTCGCCGCGGCGGATTTCGAAGTCGAAGACCAGCGACGTGGTACCGAGGTGCGTGAGGAACTGCGAGACGACGAGCTGATCGTCATACCGCGCGGGCGCACGGAACTTGAGGTTCGCTTCGGCGACCACGACATCGGTGCGGTGCGCGAGGAACTCGTCGTGCGAGCCGAAGAGGGCCTTCTCCGCCTCGAAGGCGCACATGTCCACATAGGCCAGGTAGTGCGCGTTGAAGACGATGCCCTGCCCATCGCACTCGTGGTAGCGCACACGCAGCGGCATCTCGACGATCGGTCGGCGGGGTTCGGTCACCGGCCCAATCTAGCGCTCAGCCGTGCAGGGCCCGGTAAGCGGCCGCCGGGCCGGGTGAGGGCGGCTGGGCGAGGGGGCGGCCGGTGGGGGAGCGGGATCAGGGGTTGCGGGGCGGTAGGTGGCCGGCGCGGGCGCGGGTGAAGGCGTTCAGGGGGAGCGGGCTCACCCGTGCAGGGCCCGGTAAGCGGCCGCCGCGCCGGGTTGCAAGGGCACCGGCTCGGTGCCGATCAACGTCCGCACGTCCAGGAACTGCGTGCCCACCGCCTCCGCCGGTACCAGCGCCGTGGCGTGCGAAACCAGGAGCCGGACCACCGCCGCCGCGACGTCGTCCGGTAACGAAGGTGCGCACACCAGCAGGTTCGCCACGCCGATCGTGCTCAACGCGCCCACTCCGCGGTACGCGCCGTCCGGGACCTGGACCTGGTCGTACACCGGGCCGTACGCGCCTCGCAGGGCCGGGACCACCGCGTCCAGCGGCAGGAGGGCGATCGGTGTCGTGCGGGTGAGGTCGGCGAGCTTGGGCGTCGGGACCCCGCCCGACCACAGCATCGCGTCGATGCGGCGGCCGGCCAGTGCGCGGACCGCGTCGTCGAACAGCAGGTGGCGGGCGTCCACCGGCACGCCCGCCACGGCGAACAGGCGCTCGCCCAGCTGCGCCGCCCCCGAACCGCCCGCGCCCAGGGACACCGGGCGGCCGGCCAGGTCGGCCAGGCGGCGCACCGGACCGTCGGCCAGGACCACCAGCTGCAGGTAGTTCTCGTAGACGCGGCCGAGCGCGAGCAGCGGCACCGTCCCGGCGAACGGCGGGTCGCCGCGGACCGCCGTCTGGGCGACGTCGGCCAGCACCAGGCCGAGGTCGGCCTGGCCGCGGCGCACCAGGTCCACGTTGGCGACGCTCGCCTCGGTCGGCACCGCGGTCGCGTGCAGCCGCGGCTCCGCCCGGCTCAGCTCGGCCGCCAGCAGCTCGGCGAAGGCCAGGTAGAACCCGCCGCGCTCGCCCGCGGCGATGGTGACCTCGCGTTCCGGCCCGTCGTAGCCCGGCATCGAACAGCCGGCCAGCGCGAGCCCGAGGCCGCCGAGCAGGGCCGTGCGGCGGGTGAGGGTCATCCCGGCCCCTCCTGCAGTGGCAGCGTGACGCGGACTTCGAGCCCGCGGGGGAGCGCCTGCCGCAGCTCCAGGACACCGCCGCGGGTGCGCACCTGCTGGTGCGCGATCGCCAGGCCGAGCCCCGTCCCGCGCGGGGCGCCTTCGCCACCCGCGCGCCAGAACCGCTCGGTCGCCCGCGCGCGGTCCTCAGCAGACAGCCCGGGGCCGTCGTCGGTGACGACGAGCGTGGCCGTCGAGGGGCCGCTTTCCCAGTCCGTGGTGATCGTCGCGCCGCGGCCGGCGTAGTGGACGGCGTTGTCGAGCAGGACGTCGAGGATCTGCGCGAGCTCGCCCTCGGGGCAGCGCACGGTCACCGGCTCGGCGTGCCCCGGCGGGGGAACGAGCGCCGAACCGGCGTCCTCGGCGGCCGGGCGCCAGGCGTCGACGCGCTCGGCGAGCACGGACGCCAGGTCGCACGCCTCGTCCGCGCCCCCGGCCGCGACCCGGGTCGCCGTGCTCTCGGCCAGCGCGAGCGCCAGCAGCCCGTCGAGCAGCTTCTCCAGGCGTTCCACCTCGGCCACCGTGGCCCGGTAGGTGGTGTCGTCGCCGTCGATGCGCCCGGCGAGGGAATCCACGCGCAGGCGCAGCGCGGCCATCGGGTTGCGCAGCTGGTGCGAGGCGTCGGCGACCAGCCGGTGCTGCTGCTCGGCCGCCTCCAGCACGGCCTCCGACATCCGGTTGACCTCGGCGGCCAGCGACCGCAGCTCGCGCGGCCCGGCGCGCTCCGGGACGTGCGCGCGGTGCCCGGCGGCCACCGCCAGCACGCCGGTCTCCAGCTCGTGCAGCGGCCGCACCATCCACCGGGCCAGCACGACGGCCAGCAGCACGAACACCACCGCGACCAGCAGCGCCCCGGCGCCGACGGTGCCCCAGCGGGTGGCGACGTCCGCGGCCGCCGCCGTCACCGACGCCCGCAGCACGACCACGCCGGACACCCGGGTGCCGGTGCCGACCGGGCGGGCGAAGTAGGCCGGTTCGGCCGACCACGGGGAGAGCCCGTCGACGCGCGGCGCGGGCTCGTTGCGCATGGTCGCCTCGACGAGGGTGTGCACCGCCGGGTCGGCCGCGGTCAGCCCGCCCGCCTGCACCAGCGGGACGCGCCGGGCGTCGACGATGACGACGCCTTCGCCGTACAGCTCGGCGTAGCGCGCCGCGTCGGCCGCGAGGGCGGCCGGGTCGTGGGTGTCGACGGCCTGCTGGGCCAGCACGACGAACCGGTCGACGTCGGCGGTGCGCGCGATGACGAGCTGCTGCGTGCGCTGTTCGGCCGTGGAACCCAGCAGCGGCACGGCGAACGCGGCGACCACCGCGAGCGCGAGGGCCACCAGGACCACCAGCAGCCGGGCGCGCACGGGTCAGTCCCGGCCGAGCCGGTAGCCGAAGCCGCGGATGGTGGTCAGCAGGCCCGGCCGGTCGAGCTTGGCGCGCAACCCGGTCAGGTGGACGTCGAGCGAGCGCGACACCGCGAGGTAGGCGTCGCCCCAGACCTCGTCCATCAGCTGCTGGCGGCTGACCGCGGTGCCGGGGCGCACGGCGAGCACGGCCAGGATCTCGAACTCCTTGGTGGTCAGCCCGACGTCGTGCCCGGCGACCAGCAC
The DNA here is from genome assembly GCF_002904295.1 of Amycolatopsis sp. CA-128772. GTDB lineage: Bacteria > Actinomycetota > Actinomycetes > Mycobacteriales > Pseudonocardiaceae > Amycolatopsis. Next base: position 293,099 of record NZ_PPHG01000075.1, on the reverse strand, counting down.
CCGGCGCGCACCGAGGTCGATCTCGACGTCCTCGACGCGCACGACGTCGCCCGCGGGGACGGTGCGGGCCACCGCGCGGCGCACGACGGCGTCCATCCGGGCCAGCAGCTCGGCCAGCCGCACCGGCTTGGTCAGGTAGTCGTCGGCCCCGAGCCGCAGCCCGCGCACCACGGACCGTTCGTCGCCGCGGGCGGTCAGCACGATCACCGGGACCGGCGAGACGGCCCGGATCTTGCGGAGCACGTCCAGGCCGTCCAGGTCGGGCAGGCCCAGGTCCAGCAGGACGAGGTCGGCCGCGCGGTGGTGGTGCAGCGCGTCGGCTCCGCGGGCGACGCTGATGACGGGATGACCGCGCGCGTGCAGCGACTCGGCGAGCGCGCCGGCGACACCCGCGTCGTCTTCGACGAGGAGCACGCGCACGGCCATCCCCTTGTCAGTGTCGATCTGCCTTGCGGGTTTCCAGCTCGGAGGTCTTCGAGGTTTCCCGCATTGTGCCGTAGACGATCAGGGAAACCAGGACACAGCCCGCGACGTACCAGAAGAAGACCGTCTCGCGCCCCGCGCTCTTCAGCGCCTGCGCGATGAGCTCGGCGGTGCCGCCGAAGATCGCCACGGTCAGCGCGTACGGCAGCCCGACGCCGAGCGCGCGGATCTTCGTCGGGAACAGCTCGGCCTTCACGATCGCGTTGATCGAGGTGTACCCGGCGACGATCACCAGCCCGGCCAGCACCAGGAAGAACGCGCCGACGGGGTTGCGGGTCGAGCCCATCACCGTCATCAGCGGGACGGTGAGCAGCGTGCCGCCGATGCCGAAGAACAGCAGCAGCGGGCGGCGCCCGATCCGGTCGGACAGCCGCCCGAACACCGGCTGCAGGAAGGCGGCGACCAGGATCGCGCAGAACAGCACGATGGTGACCTGCCGCCGCGGGATGTGCGCGGTGTTCTCCAGGAACTTCTGGCTGTAGGTAGCGAAGGTGTAGAAGCCGACCGTGCCGCCGAGGGTCAGGCCGACGACGAGGGCGATCTCCTTGGGGTACTTGGCGAGCGTGCGCAGCGTGCCCCGCTCGCCCTTGGTGTCGCCGGCCTCGCGCCGGAAGCTCTCGGACTCGTCCATGCCGCGCCGCAGCCACATGACGGTGAGCGCGGCCACCGTGCCGACGCCGAACGCGATCCGCCAGCCCCACGAGGTCAGCTGCTGCTCGGTGAGCAGCGCCTGCAGGATCAGCTGGAGGCCCAGGGCCAGCAGCTGGCCGCCGTAGAGCGTCACGTACTGGAAGCTCGAGTAGAAGCCGCGCTTGCCGGGTGTGGCCACTTCGGACAGGTAGGTCGCCGAGGTGGAGTACTCGCCGCCGACCGACAGGCCCTGGATCAGCCGCGCGGTGAGCAGCAGGATCGGCGCGGCGATCCCGATGGTGTGGTAGCTCGGCGTGACGGCGATGAGCAGCGAGCCGCCCGCCATGAGCGTCACCGAAAGCACGAGCGCCCGCCGGCGGCCGAACCGGTCGGCGAACCGGCCGAGCATCCACCCGCCCAGCGGCCGCATGAGGAACCCGACGGCGAACACCGCGGCGGACCCGAGGAACGCGGCGGTCGTGTCGGACGTCGGGAAGAACGACTTGGCGAAGTAGGTGGTGAACGCCGCGTAGGCGTACCAGTCGTACCACTCGACCAAGTTGCCGATCGAGCCGCGCAGCACGTTGCCGATCACGCGCTTCTCGCTGACGGTTGCCGGGGTGGCACCGCTGAGCCGGGTTGTCATCGTCGACCTCCTGTGTTGCGACTCACGGTGACCAACCGGCGGGTAACCAGCAAGGTCGGGAGGCAGTTCCTAACACCGGCTTAGGACGGTCGCGGTGAGCCGGGCGCGGGTGCGCGACCCGCGGGCACTGCCGATAACCTCGTGCGCGTCAGCCGCGCAGACGAAGAGTGGAGAACACAGTGGGACGGTCGGTTCTGGTCACCGGGGGCAACCGGGGCATCGGTCTGGCGATCGCCCGGGACCTCGCCGGGCAGGGGCACCGGGTCGCCGTCACGCACCGTGGTTCGGGGGCGCCCGAGGGGCTGTTCGGCGTGCAGGCCGACGTCACCGACACCGAGCAGGTCGACGCCGCCTTCAAGCTCGTCGAGGAGCACCAGGGCCCGGTCGAGGTGCTCGTCTCCAACGCCGGCCTGACCGACGACACGCTGCTGATGCGGATGAGCGACGAGCAGTTCGAGCGCGTCGTCGACGCCAACCTGACCGGCGCCTTCCGCGTCGCCAAGCGGGCCTCCCGCGGCATGCTGCGCGGCAAGTGGGGCCGGTTCGTCTTCATCTCCTCCGTGGTCGGCCTCTCCGGCTCGGCCGGGCAGGCGAACTACGCCGCGTCGAAGGCCGGCCTGGTCGGGTTCGCGCGGTCGCTGGCCCGTGAGCTCGGCTCGCGCAACATCACCTCGAACGTCATCGCGCCCGGGTTCGTCCACACCGACATGACCGACGAGCTGCCCGAGGCGCGCAAGAAGGAAATCCTGGCGCAGGTGCCCTCCGGCCGGTACGCCGAGCCGTCGGAGATCGCCGCCGCCGTGCGCTACCTGGCCTCCGACGAAGCCGGCTACGTCAACGGCGCGGTGCTGCCCGTCGACGGCGGCCTCGGCCTCGGCCACTGACATTCCCCACCCCGAACCAGACTTGGAGGACCCGTGCCCGGACTGCTCGAAGGCAAGCGCCTGCTGATCACCGGCATCATCACCGACGCGTCGCTCGCCTTCCACGCGGCCAAGATCGCGCAGCAGGAGGGCGCCAAGGTCGTGCTCACCGGCTTCGGCCGCATGTCGCTGGTCGAGCGCATCGCGAAGCGGCTGCCCGAAGCGGCGCCGGTGATCGAGCTGGACGTCACCAACCAAGAGCACCTCGACGGCCTCGCCGACAAGGTCCGCGAGCACGTCGACGGCCTTGACGGCGTGCTGCACTCGATCGGTTTCGCCCCGCAGACCTGCCTCGGCGCGCCGTTCCTGGACGCGCCCGCCGAAGACGTCAAGACCGCGATCGAAATCTCGACGTACTCGTACATGTCGCTGGCGAAGGCGTGCCTGCCGCTGATGGGCCGCGGTTCGTCGTACGTCGGCATGGACTTCGACGCGCGCGTCGCGTGGCCGGTCTACAACTGGATGGGCGTCGCGAAGGCCGGGCTCGAGTCGGTCAACCGGTACCTGGCCAAGGAGCTGGGGCCGCAGGGCATCCGCGTCAACCTCGTCAGCGCGGGCCCGATGAAGACGATGGCCGCGAAGTCCATCCCGGGCTTCGTCGACCTGGAGGACGGCTGGGGCGAGCGCGCGCCGCTCGGCTGGGACAGCACGGACCCGGACCCGGTGGCGAAGAGCGTCTGCGCGGTCCTGTCGGACTGGCTCCCCGCCACCACCGGCTCGATGATCATGGTCGACGGCGGCGTGCACTTCCTCGGCGTCTGAGCCTCACCCGGCCACGAGCTCGCGGTCGCCGCCGCGCTGGACGGCGGCGGCGACCGTGAGCGCGGCCAGCGTGGCAACACCGAGGGCGATGCCGGTCCAGGCGACGCCCGGGAAGCCGAACCCGGCGTCGATGGCGGCGCCACCCAGCCACGGGCCGGCGGTGTTGCCGACGTTGAACGCCGCCGTCGTGCTCGCGCCGACCAGCGTGGGCGCGTCGCCGGCGGCCTGGTAGGCGCGCAGGTTCAGCGCCGGGTTCGCGCCGAAGCTCGCCACGCCGAACGCGAGCACCGCCGCGACCGCGACGAGCGCGTCGGTGGTGAGGGCGAGCACCAGCAACGCGGCCAGCGCGAGGGCGAGACAGCCGTAGAGCGTCGCGAACGGCCGCCGGTCGGCCAGCCGGCCACCCACGCTGATCCCGATCAGCGCGCCGACGCCGAACAGCGCGAGGATACCCGGCACCCAGCCCCCGGGCAGCCCGTCGGTCTCGGTCAGCAGCGGCGCGAGGTAGCTGAACGCGGCGAAGATCATGGCCTGGCACAGGGCGATCACGCCGAGCGCGAGCCAGACCCGGCTCCGGCGGTACAGCCGCAGCTCGCCGCGGACGCTCACCGCGTCGCCGGTCGTCTCCGGCACCAGCAGCGCCACGCCGGCCACCGCGACCAGGGTCACCACCGCCACCGCCCAGAACGCCGTCCGCCAGCCGGCGTGCTGGCCGAGGAACGTGCCGGCGGGCACCCCGGCGATGTTCGCCACGGTCAGCCCGCCGACCAGCACCGCCATCGCGCGGCCACGCCGGTCGACGGGCACGAGCGCGATCGTCGTGGCCAGGGCGACGGCCCAGAACCCGGCGCAGGCGAAGGCGGCGATGACCCGCGTCGCGAAGAGGAGCGCGTAGCCTTCGGCGAGAGCGCCGACGACGTGCGCCGCGACGAACACGCCGAGCAGCACCAGCAGGGTCCGGCGGCGGGGGAGCCGCAGCGTGCCGATGGCCAGCAGCGGTGCCCCGACGACCATGCCGACGGCGAACGCCGAGATCAGCAGCCCGGCGTCGGGGATGCTCACCTGCAGGTCGGCGGCCATGCCGGGGAGCAGGCCGGTGATCATGAACTCGGACGTGCCCAGCGCGAACACGCTGAGCCCGAGGACGAAGACGGCCAACGGCATGGGTTCTCCTCCTGTTGTGTATCGATCAGTCCAAAATCAGGGTGTGCGAGAGAGCCGGATGCGCGGGTGCGTTCAGCGGGTGAGGGCGGACAGGGCGATGTCGGCGACGGCGTGCATGCCGGCCCGGCTGGTGCCGCGGCGGGCCATCACGCGCAGGCCCGAGGTGGTGCCGAGCAGGAACTCCGCCACGTCGGCGGGATCCAGGCCGTCCCGCAGGCTGCCGTCGAGCACGCCCTCGCGGACGCACCCGGCGAACATGGTCAGGTTCCGCTCGGTGTCGTGCCGCAGGGCAGCGCCCACCTCGTCGTCCGGCACGCCGAGTTCGGCGAGGGTGTTGACCACCAGGCAGCCGCGGCGGTGTTCCTCGAGGTCGTCCTCGATGGCGCTGTCCAGGACCGCGGCGAGCCGCTCGGCTGCGGTGCCCGGCCCGTCGAGGATCGCCTGCCGCTTGTCCAGCTGGGTGCTCGTGTAGTGCGCCAGCGCGCGCCGGAAGAGGGCCCGCTTGCTGGTGAAGGTGTTGTAGACGCTGCTGCGGCCGAGGCCGGTGGCGTCGCACAGGTCCTGCGTCGACGTCGCTTCGTAGCCGTGCGTCCAGAAGGCGTGCATCGCCTTCTCGACGGCAGCGGTCTCGTCGAACTCCCGTGGCCTGGCCATGCGAAGACCCTACCACGGTTTTGTACTGAACGATTCATAACCGGCCCGGATCGGCGTGCGGGCCGCCACATCGGCAAGATGTCGGAGGTGGGATACGACGCGTTGCTGTGGCTTTCGTTCGGCGGCCCGGAAGGGCCCGACGAAGTCATGCCGTTCCTCGAGAACGTCACCCGGGGCCGCGGGGTGCCGCGCGAGCGGCTCCTGGAGGTCGCCGAGCACTACCAGCACTTCGGCGGCGTCTCGCCGATCAACCGGCTGAACCGCGACGCGATGGCGGCCGTCGAGAAGCAGCTCGCGGCGGCCGGCATCGAGCTGCCGGTGCACTTCGGCAACCGCAACTGGCACCCGATGGTCGAGGACACCCTGGCGTCGCTGACGTCGGAAGGCGCGAAGCGCGTCCTGGTGTTCCCCACGAGCGCCTACGGCGGCTACTCGGCGTGCCGCCAGTACGACGAGGACATCGAGCGCGCCCGCGCGGCGGTCGGGGCCGACGCCCCCGAACTGGTGAAGATCCGCCAGTTCTTCGACCACCCGCTGTTCGTCTCGGCGGTCGCCGACGGCGTGCGCGCGGCCCACGCGTCGCTGGGCGGCCGGCCCGGCATCCGCACGGTGTTCACCGCGCACTCGGTGCCGGACAGCGCCGACCGCGCCTCCGGCCCGCCGCCGGAGGGCGGCCACCGCTACTCGCGCCAGATCGCCGAGGCGGCCCGGCTGGTCGCGGCCGAGGCCGGGATCGCGGAGTACGACGTGGTCTGGCAGTCGCGGTCCGGGCCGCCGCAGGTGCCGTGGCTGGAGCCGGACATCGTCGACCACATCGACGCGCTGCACGAGTCGGGCGTTCCGGGGGTGGTCGTGTCGCCGATCGGGTTCGTGTCCGACCACCTCGAGGTGATCTGGGACCTGGACAACGAGGCCGCGGAACGCGCGGCCGAGCACGGGATGGCGTTCGCCCGCGCGGCGACGGCGGGTTCCGACCCGCGGTTCGCCGAGCTGGTGGTGGAGCTGATCCGCGAGCACACGCACGGGGTGCAGCCGCGGAAGCTGTCGCCGTTCCCGGCGGCGGGCTGCACGGTCAACGGCGCCCCCTGCGCGATCGGCTGCTGCGAACCGGCGAAGCGCCCGGGCCGTTAGGTCCGGCGCCCCACGAGGTGGAAGACGCGGCTGAGCCGGCGGTAGGGATCCCGCCGGCCGGCCTCGAACTCGGCGGCCGCGATGCGCTCGGCGTCGGCCGGGTCCGGGGCGGCACCGCTGAGGTCGAGCCAGTCGGTGAACAGCCAGACGCCGTACCAGGCCAGGGGTTCCACGCCGCGGCTGCGGAGGGCCGCACCGAGTTCGCCCACGGTGTCGGCGCGAGTCGGCAGGCCCAGCACGCCGATTTCGGTGCGGGCGTCGAAGGCCGCCAGGGCGTCCTCCCAGCGTCCCTCCATCGCTGGACGCACGGCCGCCGCGTCGGCGTTGCCGGTCATGATCGAGACGAGCCCGCCGGGCGCGGCGCACCGGCACAGCTGGTCGAACACGGGGTCCGGGTGTTCCAGGTAGCCGAGCACGCCGTGGCACAGGACGGCGTCGAAGCGACGGCCGCCGACCGCTTCCGAGGCGTGCGCGCCGTCGGCTTCGACGAACGTCACCCCGGCCGGGAGCCGCTGCCGGGCTTTGGCCAGCATCGCCGCCGACGAGTCGAGCAGGGTGACGTCGTAGCCCGCGCGGACCAGCGGGAGTGACTGGTGGCCGGCGCCGCCGCCGACGTCGAGCACCGAGGCCGGCGGAGCGGGCAGGTGCTCCAGCAGCTGCCGGTGCATGACGTAGGTCCGCACGCGCCCCTTGACGGACGCAGAGGCGCCCTCGGCGAACTCGTCGGCCACCGCGGCCCAGGTGTCGTCCGTCATCGCGGGACGCTCAGCCTTCGCGGGCCGTCTGCTCCGCGAACACCCGCACCGCCTCGTTGACCGCCGCGCAGCGGGCCGTCCGGACCGCGTCCGACAGGGGCCGCAGCGCCTGCGCCCGCAGCGTCGACGCCGAAGCCGACAACGCGCCGCCCGGGTCGTCTGTCGTCGCAATGGTCAGGATCGCCGCGATCTCCTCGGCGCGTTGCAGCACCCGCAACGCGCGTCCCGGCGTCCCGGCCGGCCAGTCGACGTCCGGCCGCGACCGCAGGTGGGCCGACAGCTCCGCGCGCACCCCGGGCCGGTCCGAGGCGACGTCCAGGTTCTGCAACGCACCCGCGCCGGCCCGGATCGCGTCCGTCAGCCCGTGTTCGGCCTCGCCGAGCGGGACGTACTCCGGGGTCGTCGGCGCCGGCAGCGAGTAGACCGTCCAGCGCACCAGCCCTTCGGCGATCGGCTCCGGCACCAGGCCGAACCCGAGGTCGGGGAGCACCAGCGCGTCGCCCGAGCGCAACGCCGCTTCGGTGAACGGACCGCCGCCGCCGAGGCCGCGGACGTCGCCCGGGACCGGCAGCACGAGGTGCAGCGATTTCGCTCCTTGCGAACGCAGCCCCATCAGCAGCTGCACCGGGGTGGCCGCCCGGTTGAACGCCAGCGGGAGCGCGAAGGCGTCGGCCGCGGCGGCGTCGGCGGCCACGACGTCGTGCGCCTCACCCCACGCGAGCAGGGCATCGAGGACATCGTCGGACGCGGCGGCCCCGTTGAGCCACGCGCTCGACCAGACGGCGAAAGTCGCACTGGGACGGCACACGACGCCCTATTTTACCGGCTTGCCCGCGAAGGCAGGAGTGCGCCCACGCTGGAGCGCACTCCACGTCGACGCACCGCCGATCCGGCAGTAGCGTCGAACGCGTGAACGCTGTTCCAGACGCTCTTCCCCGCACCGCCGGGGCCCTGCGCGCGGCCGGGTACGAGCCGCGCCCGATCGCCCGAGAGATCCACGACAACCTGCTGACCGCCCTCAAGAACGGCGAAGACGCCTGGCCCGGCATCGTCGGGTTCTCGCGCACGGTGCTGCCGCAGCTCGAACGCGCGCTGCTGGCCGGCCACGACGTCGTCCTGCTCGGCGAACGCGGTCAGGGCAAGACCCGCCTGCTGCGCACCCTGGCCGGCCTGCTCGACGAGTGGACGCCCGTCATCGAGGGCGCCGAGCTGGGCGAACACCCGCTGCAGCCGATCACGCCCGCGTCGATCCGGCGCGCCGCCGAACTCGGCGACGACCTGCCGGTGGCCTGGCGTCACCGCTCCGAGCGCTACACCGAAAAGCTCGCCACGCCGGACACCTCGGTCGGCGACCTGATCGGCGACGTCGACCCGGTGAAGGTGGCCGAAGGCCGCAGCCTCGGCGACCCGGAGACCATCCACTTCGGGCTCGTCCCGCGCGCCCACCGCGGCATCGTCGCCATCAACGAGCTGCCCGACCTGGCCGAACGCATCCAGGTCGCGCTGCTGAACGTGATGGAGGAGCGCGACATCCAGGTCCGCGGCTACACCCTGCGGCTGCCCCTGGACGTGCTGCTCGTCGCCACCGCGAACCCCGAGGACTACACCAACCGCGGCCGGATCATCACGCCGCTGAAGGACCGCTTCGGCGCCGAAATCCGCACCCACTACCCCCTCGACGTCGAGGCGGAGGTCGCCGTCGTCCGGCAGGAGGCGAACCTCGTCGCGGAAGTCGGCGAGCCGCTGCTGGAGGTGCTCGCCCGGTTCGTCCGGAACCTCCGGGAATCCACGGTGATCGACCAGCGCTCCGGCGTCTCGGCGCGGTTCGCCGTCGCCGCGGCGGAAACCGTGGCGGCCGCGGCCCTGCGGCGCTCGGCGCTGACCGGGGAAGAGCCGGCGGTGGCCCGCCCGGTCGACCTCGACGCCGTGCCGTCGGTGCTGCGGGGCAAGATCGAGTTCGAGCCCGGCGAAGAAGGCCGCGAGATCGAGCACCTCGTGCACCTGCTGCGCCTGGCGATCGCCGAGACCGCCCGCGACCGGTTCGCCGGTCTGGACCTGCGGCCGCTGGCCGACGCGGTCGGCGACGGTCACCTGGTCGCCACCGGCGAGCGTGTGCCGGGCAAGGACGTCCTCGAAGCCCTGCCGGAGCTGCCCGTCCTGCACGAGGTCGCCCAGCGCGCCGGCGTCGCCGCCGACGAGCCCGCCGGGCGGATCGCGGCCGCCGTCGAACTGGCCCTCGAATCGCTGTTCCTCTCGCGAAGGCTCGCGAAGGACTCCGACGACGCGACGACCGTCTACGGCCGATGACCGCGGTCCCGCTCCCCGACGGCTACTCCTACGGCCCGTGGCACGACGGGCCGGATCCCCTCGCGCCGCCGGCCGACCTGCGCGACGCGCTCGACGAGATCGGCCAGGACGTGATGGCCGGCGCCTCGCCGCGGGCCGCGCTGGAGGAGATGCTGCGGCGCGGTACGAACCGCACCGCGGGCCTCGACGAGCTGACCCGGCGGCTCTGGCAGCGCCGGTCGCAGCTCCAGCGGCGCAACAACCTGGACGGCACCCTGCAGGAGGTCCAGCGCCTGCTGCAGGAGGCCCTCGACGCCGAACGCCGTGCGCTGTTCCCGGACCCGGACGACGACGCCCGGTTCCGGGAAGCGCAGCTCGACGCGCTGCCGCCGGGCACGGCGGCGGCCGTCAACGAGCTCGCGAACTACGACTGGCGCTCCGAGCAGGGCCGGGAAAACTACCAGCAGATCCGGGACCTGCTCGGCCAGGAGCTGATGGAGTCCCGGTTCCAGGGCATGAAGCAGGCGCTGCAGAACGCCGGGCCCGAGGACGTCGAGCGGATCAACGAGATGCTCGGCGACCTCAACGACCTCCTCGACGCGCACGCCCGCGGCGCCGAGGACATCCAGCAGCGCTTCGACGACTTCATGGGCAAGCACGGCGAGTTCTTCCCGGAGAACCCGCAGAACGTCGAAGAGCTGATCGACGCGCTGGCCGAGCGGTCGGCGGCCGCGCAGCGGATGCTCAACTCGATGTCGGCCGAGCAGCGCGCCGAACTGGCCGAACTGACCCAGCAGGCCTTCGGCGACCCGCGCCTGGCCCAGCAGCTGTCCCGGTTGGACGGTCAGCTGCGGGCGGCGCGGCCGGGCGAGGACTGGACCGGCTCGGCGCGCTTCCGCGGCAACAACCCGCTGGGCCTGGGCGAAGGCGCCCAGGCCATGCAGGACCTGGCGGAGCTGGATGCGCTGGCCGAGCAGCTCGGCCAGTCGTACCCGGGCGCGCGGCTGGAGGACATCGACCTGGAGGCGCTCGAACGCCAGCTCGGCAAGGACGCCGGTGTCGACGCTCGCCGGCTGGCCGAGCTGGAACGCGAGCTGCGCCGCCAAGGCCTGTTCGAACGGGCCGCCGACGGCTCGCTCCGGTTGTCGCCCAAGGCGTTGCGGCGCCTCGGCGAGACGGCGCTGTCCGACATCGTGAACGCGTTGCGCGGCAAGACCGGCGAACGCGAGACGGAGTCGGCGGGCGCGGCCGGCGAGCCCACCGGCGCGTCGCGGCCGTGGCGGTTCGGGGACATGCAGCCCTGGGACGTGCCGCGGACCATCCGCAACGCCGTGCTGCGCTCGGTGTCGGTGGGGGAGCGGCAAGTGCGCCTCGACGTCGAGGACGTCGAGGTGGTCGAGACCGAGCACCGGACGCGGGCGGCGGTGGCGCTGCTGGTGGACACGTCGTGGTCGATGGTGTCGGAGGGCCGCTGGCTGCCGATGAAGCGCACGGCCCTCGCGCTGCACCAGCTGATCAGCACCCGCTTCCGCAACGACGCCCTGCAGCTGATCACCTTCGGCCGCTACGCCCAGTCGATGGAGCTGCCGGAGCTGGTCGGCCTGGAGGGCGCCTGGGAGCAGGGCACCAACGCCCACCACGGGCTGCTGCTGGCCGGGCAGCACCTGCGGCGGCACCCGGACGCCCAGCCGGTGGTGCTGATGGTCACCGACGGCGAGCCGACGGCCCACCTGGAACCCGACGGTGAGGCGGTCTTCGACTACCCGCCCCAGCCGCGGACCCTCCACAAGACACTGTCCGAAGTGGACCGGCTGGCCAAGCTGGGCGCGTCGATCTCGGTGTTCCGCCTCGGCGACGACCCGCGGCTGACGTCCTTCGTGGACCTGATCGCCCGCCGCTCGGGCGGCCGGGTGATCGCCCCGGACCTCGACGGCCTGGGTGCGGCCGTGGTCGGCGACTACCTGCGCACGCGGCGCTGAACCCGGGCGGGCGCGCACCCGCGCCCGCCCGGAGTCACCGCCGGATCCCCAGCCGGTCGCGGACGGCGGCGATCACCTTCTCGGTTTGGGCCCGCAAGGCGGCCAGCCCGGCCTGCTCGTCGGCCGAACCGACGTAGCCGGCCAGGTCCGCGCGGACTCCCTCCGTCCAGACGGCCGCGACCTGCTGCGTCCCGGTGATGTCCTCGTCGGGACGCCCCGCGACCAGGAGGAGATCCGCCCGCAGGCCCGGCCGGATCCGGCCGCGGTCGGCCAGCCCGAACGCGTCCGCGGGCCGGGCGGTCGCCGCGGTCAGGGCCGCGGACGGCGAGAGTCCCGCGGCGGCGAGGTGCCCCAGCTCCCGGTGCAGGCTCGCGCCGTGGACGGTCCCCGGGTTGGGTGCGTCCGTCCCGGCCAGCAGCGGCACGCCGGCCTCGTGCAGCAACCGGGTGTTCTCTCGGGCCGCCGTGAAGTCCGGCAGCTGCGGCGGCAGCCAGCGCTGCTGCTGCCGTTCGAGCACCGCGCACCACGCCGGACCCAGCCGGGTCACGAGGGCGGGTTCGGCCAGGAGCGAGTTCCCGGGGAAGCCGTCGGCGATCGACAGCGTCGAGACCACCGCCACGCCCGCCGCGGCGATCGCGTCGACCTGGCGAGGAGCCAAGGCGTCGAACGGCACGTGGGCCAGCACGTCGACGCCGGTGGCGAGCAGGTCGGCGGCGCCTTGTGCGGTCGGCACGTGGGCCGCGACGACCAGGCCCGCCCGGTGCGCGGCTTCGGTCAGCGCGGCGATCGTCGGCATGTCCAGCGACGGCATCGGCATCGGGCCGCCGCCGGTGCCGTCGTCGTAAAGCACCTTCAGGTGCGTCGCCCCTTCGGCGATGCGGCCGGCGACGAACCGCTCGGCGTCCTGCGGTCCGGTCACGTACGGGAAGGGCGCGTACATCATGCTCGGGTGCCCGCCCGGCGCCGTGGCCCCGACGCTGGAGGAGCGGACGTCGGCGGCGCCCGGCCCGGCGGCGAGGGCCTCGCGCACGGTGTCCGGCTTGCTGAACATGTCGAGCACGGTCGTGACGCCGAAGGTCAGCGCCTGCCGCGGCGCGCCGGGCAGCAGGTGCACGTGGGCGTCGATCAGCCCGGGCAGCAGGGTGCCCCCGCGGGCGTCGACGTGCTCGTCGCCGGGCCGGCGCAGGGTGTCGTCGCCGACCGCGTCGATGCGGCCGCCGTCGAGCCGGACGGCGGTGTGCTCGGTGCGGCGCTCGCCGTCGAAGACGCGGGCGCCGGTGATGGTGGTGGTCACGCCGGCTACGGTAGAAGTTGACACCGTGTGAGGGTCAATTCCAAGGTGAACGGATGCAGTATTCGATCAGCCAGGTCGCCAAGGCGTCCGGTGTGTCGGCGCGGATGCTCCGCCACTACGACGCGATCGGCCTGCTCACCCCGGCGTCCGTGGCGACGAACGGCTACCGCTGGTACGGCCGGTTCGAACTGCTGCGGCTGCAGCGCATCCTGCTGCTGCGGCGGCTCGGGCTCGGCCTGGCCGAGATCGGGGCCGTGCTGGGGGAGCAGGTCGACGAGGCGGCCGCGCTGCGCGGGCACCTGGCCCAGCTCGAGGAGGAGCGGCGGCGCCTCGACCGGGTCATCGCCACCGTCGAGGAGACGGTCGCCGACCTCGGCGACGCCCGGATCGACGACCCGGAGCGGTTCTTCGCCGGGCTGCGCAAGGACGGCGCCGCCATGCGGCAGGCCTACCGCGAGCAGTTCGGCGAGGGGGCCGGCGCGGCCTTCGACGTCGCCCAGGCCGCCCAGGAGGGGCTCACCGCCGCGGACTACCGGCACGCCGCGGCGCAGAGCGCGGCCCTGTTCCGGCGGCTGGCCGCCGTCATGCGCGCCGGCGCGGCCCCGGACGATCCCGCCGCCCTCGACGCCGTCGCCGAGCACTACCGGTCGGTGAGCCACTTCTGGCAGCCGACCGCCCCGGCCTACGCCGCGATGGGCGGGCTCTACCGGACCGATCCCCGGCAGCGGGAGCTGGCCGCGCAGGCCGACGCGGAACTCCCGGGCTGGCTCGCGCGGGCCATCGAAGCCTACGCGCGGGTGAGGCTCGTCCCACCGCTCGGGAAGACCTGACCCACCAGCCTTTACAGTCGAGGGTATGCAGACTTGGTCATCGGTCGACGTGCCCCGCATCCCCGGCACCCCCCGCCCGCTGCGGCTCCACGACACGGCCACCGGGCAGATCCGCCCGACCGCGCCCGGCGCCACGGCCCGGATGTACGTCTGCGGCATCACGCCCTACGACGCGACGCATCTGGGGCACGCCGCGACGTACCTGGCCTTCGACCTGGTGAACCGCATCTGGCGGGACAACGGGCACGACGTCCACTACGTGCAGAACGTGACGGACATCGACGAGCCGCTGCTGGAGCGGGCCGCGCGGGACCAGGATGACTGGGTTGTGCTGGGCATGCGCGAGACGGCGTTGTTCCGCGAGGACATGACCGCCCTGCGCGTACTGCCGCCGAAGCAGTTCGTCGGCGCGGTGGAGAGCATCCCGGAGATCGTCGAGGTCATCGCGAAGCTGCTGGCGAACGGCGCCGCGTACCGCGCGGACGACCCGGAGTTCCCGGACGTCTACTTCGACCACACGGCGACCGGCAGGTTCGGCTACGAGTCGAACTACGACGCCGGGACCATGGCGAAGTACTTCGCCGAGCGGGGCGGCGACCCCGACCGTGCCGGCAAGCGCCACCCGCTGGACGCGCTGCTGTGGCGCGTGGCCCGCGAAGGCGAGCCGTCGTGGGAGTCCGAGCTCGGCCCCGGCCGCCCGGGCTGGCACATCGAGTGCAGCGCGATCGCGGTCAACCGGCTGGGCCTCGGGTTCGACCTCCAGGGCGGCGGCTCGGACCTGATCTTCCCGCACCACGAGTACAGCGCGGCGCACGCGGAGGCGGTCGCCAAGGACGGCCCGTTCGCCCGCCACTACGTGCACGCCGGGATGATCGGCCTCGACGGCGAGAAGATGTCGAAGTCGCGCGGGAACCTCGTGTTCGTCTCGCGGCTGCGTGCCGACCAGGTCGACCCGGGCGCGATCCGGCTCGCGCTGTTCGCCGGCCACTACCGCGAAGACCGCCCGTGGACGGCGCAGCTGCTGGCCGACGCCGAAGCCCGGCTCGCGCGCTGGCGCGAAGCCGTGTCGCCGGCCACCGGACCGGCGGCGGAGGACACCGTCACACGGCTGCGCGACCACCTGTCCGACGACCTCGACACGCCGAAGGCCCTGGCGGCGATCGACGCCTGGGCGTCCGAAGCCCTGCGCCGCGACGGCACCGACCCGGCGGCCCCGGGCCTGGTCCGCGACGCCGTCGACGCCCTCCTCGGCGTCACCCTCTGACGGCAAGGGCGTCACTTTCACGTGAAAGTGACGCCTTGCCGGTGGATAACGGCCTACCCGGCGACGGGGTGGCCGTCGGCCAGTTCCAGGTGGTCGCCGGACCAGTCGCGGCGCAGCCAGCGGTCGTGGGACGCGATGACGACGGCGCCGGGTGCGGTGCCGAGCGCGGCGAACAGTTCTTCCGCCAGGGTCAGCGAAATGTGGTTCGTCGGCTCGTCGAGCAGGAGCACGTCCGGCGGGTCGGCGAGCAGGATCGCCAGCGCCAGCCGACGCCGCTGGCCGACCGATAGCGCGCCGACCGGCTGCCGGAGATCCCGTGACGCCAGCAGGCCGAGCCCGCTCAGCGGGGGAGCGTCCGCACCGAGCGCGTCCCGGTACACCCGGGCCGCGGTCCGCTCCGGCCCGGTGAACACGACGTCCTGCTCCAGCAGCCCGGCCCGCACGCCGTGTCCGAAGTGGACCGACCCGGCCGCCGGGGCCAGCCGCCCGGCCAGTACCGACAGCAGCGTCGACTTCCCGGCGCCGTTCCCGCCGGTGACGAGCAGCCGGGCCGAGCCGCCGACGTCCAGCCGCGGCAGGTGCAGCCGTCCCGGGACGTCCAGGGCGCGCACCGAGATCGCCGGGCCGTCGCCGGCCGCCCGGCCGGTGAGTTCGGCCCGGAACCGCAGCGGCGCCGGGGGCTTGCGCACCTGGTCGCGTTCCAGCTTCTCCAGGCGCTGCTCGGCGTCGCGCACCCGCCGCGAGATCGTTTTCTGGACGCGGGCGCCCTTGAAGTTGTGGATGAACTTGTCGTTGTCACGCGGCCCGCGGCCGTAAGCGACATTCCGCGCGGTGACCGCGACGGTCTCCCGCAGCTCCTTCAGCTCCTCCTGCTCTTCGGCGAACCGCTGCTCCCACCGCGCCCGCTCGGCCTTCTTGTGCCCGAGGTAGTCGGTGTAGCTGCCGCCGTAGCGGACCGCGCCGCCGGCCTGGCGGTCGGCCGCGGCCGGGTCCAGGTCGACGATGTCGGTGCAGACGGCGTCGAGGAACACCCGGTCGTGCGAGGAGAGCACCACGATCCCGGTCAGCTCGGTGAGGTGGCGTTCCAGGAACTCCATCGCCGAGTCGTCGAGGTGGTTGGTCGGCTCGTCCAGCAGCAGCGTTTCCGGCTGCCGGATCAGGAGCGCGGCCAGGCCGAGCCGGGACCGCTGGCCGCCGGACAGGGTGCCGAGCGGCCGGTCCGGGGCGACGCCGCCGAGGCCGAGCCCGTCGCAGACGAGCTTGGCGCGGCGGTCGGCGTCCCAGAGGTCGTGGGCCTGGGCCCACTCCAGCACCCGGCCGTACTCCTCGAGGACGACACCGTCGTCGGGCCGGTCGGTCATCGCCGCGGTCAGCTCGTCGAGCCGGGCGGCGGCGGCGCGGATCTCGGCGAGCGCGTCGTCGAGCACGTCGGCGAAGGTCGCGTCCATGGGATGCGGCAGTTCCTGCAGCAGGAACCCGACGTCCGGGCCGCGCAGCACGTCGCCGGAGCGGGGTTCTTCGAGCCCGGCCAGCAGGCGCAGCAGGGTGGACTTGCCGGTGCCGTTCTCGCCGACCAGGCCGAGCCGCTGCCCGGCCGACGCGGTCAGGGAGAGGCCGTCGAGGACGACGCGGGTGCCGTAGCCGAAGACGACGTCCTTGGCCTGCAACGGAAAAACGGGAGACATGTGCGATCACCGGGCCCTGGGGGAGGAAAGCGGGTATCCCGGCCGGGCGTCGTGGCACGCGGGAGCGTCGGCTCGACCGGTGCCGCCTCAGGCGGGATGGGCGCGGTTCAGTTCCTCATAGTGGCACCAGGTTAACGCAACAGCAGTAGAGTTAGTCAACCGGTTATGGCCTGCGTCACATCCGGCAGCTCGGTCGTCGACCGTTCGGCCGCCGCCGTGCCGTCGGTGAAGAACTCCAGCAGCGCGGTGAGCTGGCGGCGGTCGAAGTGGCCGAGGCGTTCGCCGACGAACCGGGCCATCGGCGCGTACAGCTCGGCGAGCTCGGCCATCCGGTCGGGCAGCGGCCGGACGACGAGCCGGCGCCGGTCGGCGGGGTCGGGGGCGCGCTCGGCGAGCCGGTGCCGCTCCATCCGGTCGAGCAGCCGGGTGAACGCGCCCGTGCTCATCCCGAGCAGCCGGGCGAGTTCCGTCGGCGAGTCGCTGACCCCGCCGTGGAGCAGGTGCAGGCAGTGCAGCTCGGTCGGGGTGACCGCCATCCGCTCGGCGACCGCGGCGTGGAACAGCGCGGTCGAACCCACGAAACGGGGGAGGGCGAGGGCGGCGGCGGTGGCGAGTTCGCGCTGGTCGGGCAACGTCCATCCCCGGTCTGTCACAACGCAGTCACTGCCCGGTGCAGTCACTGCCCCGCGAACGATAGCGAAGCCGGTTGACAAACCCGCAAGCGGGTCCAACTATGAAAGAGAGCTTTCGAAACAACTCTTTCAGATGGGACGACCGATGGCCGGGCTGCCGCCGCGCAAGCGGATCGAAGACGTCGAGCTGCTGCGCGCGCTGGCGCACCCGCTGCGGTCGGCGCTGCTGAACCACCTGACCGCCGTCGGCCCGCGCACCGCGAGCGAGTGCGCCGAGGCGGTCGGCTCGACGGCGTCCAACTGCAGCTGGCACCTGCGGCAGCTCGCGCAGTACGGCCTGGTCGAGCGGGCCGAGGGCGAAGACGGCCGCGAACGGCCGTGGCGGGCCCGGCAGGTCGGCCTGGACATCGGGCAGTTCGCCGAGGACCCGGCCCGCCGGGCCGCCCAGCTGGGTGTCGTCGGCGCGAGCCTCGGCCACGAGCAGGAACTGACCCAGCGCTACCTGGACTCCCTCGGCGATCTCGACCCGGAGTGGGTCGCGGCGTCCGGGCTCTCGGCGTACACGCTGCGCGTCACCCCGGAGGAGCTGACGCGGCTGGGCGACGCGATCGACGCGCTGGTCCGCCCCTACGTCGGCGCGATCCGCACGGACGCGCCGGCGAACGCGCGCCCGGTGCACGTCGGCCTGCGGGCGTTCCCGCGCATCGAGCACTCGGGGAAGGCGGAGGGATGAAGCAGCTGCTGGGGGTGCCGGCGTTCGCGCGGTTGTGGGTGGCCGCGTTCTTCGGCGAGACGGCCGAGTGGATGCTGCAGGTAGCGCTGCCGATCTACGTCTTCCAGCGCACCGGCTCCGCCGCGACGACGGCGCTGAGCATCGTCCTCGGCCTGCTGCCCGCGGTGCTGCTGAGCCCGGTGGCCGGCGTCGTCGCCGACCGGTGGAACCGCCGCGCGGTGCTGTTCGGCGTCTGCTGCGGGCTCGCCGCCGTGGCGCTGCCGCTGCTGGCCGAGCCGGGCGTCACGGTGGTGTACGCGGTGATGGCGGCCCAGGCCGGGCTGGCGTCGGTGTTCGAGCCCACCCGCAACGCGCTCGTGCCGGAGCTCGTCGGCGTCGCGGAGGTGACCGCGGCGAACGGGCTGATGAGCGTGAACGGCAGCGTCGCCCGGCTGGCCGGCGGCTGGGCGGGGGGTGCCCTGCTGGGCTTCGGCGGGCTCGCCGACGTGATCACCGGCTACCTGGGTGTCCTCGTGGTGGCCGCGGCGTTGCTGGCCAAGCCGTTCCGCCGGGTCGCCGCGCCGGCGGCCGCGCGGGAACCGGTGGTGCGCGCGTGGCTGGACGGCCTGCGCGAGCTGACCCGCAACCGGCGGCTGCGGCGCACCGGTGCCGCGCTGGTGTGCACGTCGCTGGCGCAGGGCATGTTCCTGGTGCTGTTCGTCGTCTACGTCCTCGACGTGCTGGGCGGCAGCGAAGCCGACGCGGGCCTGCTGCGGGGTGTGCAGGCGCTCGGCGGGCTGGCCGCCGGGTTCGCCCTGGCGACGGTGGCGCGGCGGGTCACACCGGCCGCGTTGCTCGGCTGGGGATCCGTCGCGCTGGGCCTGCTGTCCGCGGTGATCTGGAACCTTCCCCTTGTCACGACGGCGCTGGGCGCGTACGTCGGGTTGTTCGCCGTGGCCGGGGCACCGGGCGTGGTCGTCGGGGCCGGGGTGCTGTCGGAGATCCAGAGCGCGGTCGTCCCGGAACGCGCCGGACGGGTGCTGAGCACGACGTTCGCCGTCATGGCCGGCGGCACGACGGCCGGCGCGCTGCTGGCGGGCACGCTCGTCGCGACGACCGGGCCGGCCGTGCTGCTGAACGTCCAGGCCGGCGGCTACGTCTTTGCCGGTGCTCTGATGCTGGTCCGGAAACGGGGATTCCGCGTAGCTTCCCCAGCTGCGGTGGTTACGGTGGAGGGGTGCCGCACCTCTTCGCCACCAGCGACCTCCACGTGACCCACGAGGGCAACGGCCCGATCCTCGACTCGGTCGTCCCGGAAACCCCCGAAGACTGGCTGCTCGTCGCCGGCGACGTCGCCGAGCTGGCCGAAGCCACCATCGGGACGTTGAAGATCCTGCGCAGCCGGTTCGCGAAGGTCGTCTGGGTGCCGGGCAACCACGAGCTGTGGACGACGAAGAACGACGACTGCCAGCTGCGCGGCCAGGCCCGCTACGAGTACCTGGTGGAGCAGTGCCGCGAGATCGACGTGCTGACCCCGGAGGACGAGTTCCCGGTCTGGCGGCACGGCTCGCGGCCGCTGACGATCGCGCCGCTGTTCCTGCTCTACGACTACAGCTGGCGGACCCCGGAGGCGGAGGGCAAGTCCCTGGAGGAGGCCCTGCGCCAGGCCCGCGAGGCCGGCGTGGTCTGCACGGACGAGTACTTCCTGTACCCGGACCCGTACCCGAGCCGCCAGGCGTGGTGCGAGGACCGCCTCAAGCTCAGCACCGAGCGCCTCGACGCGATCCCCGCGGACCACGGCACGATCCTGATGTCGCACTGGCCCCTGCACCGCCACCCGACGGCGCCGCTGTACTGGCCGGAGTTCGCGCTGTGGTGCGGAACGACGAAGACCGAGGACTGGCACCTCCGCTACCGCGCGGAGATCGCGGTGTACGGCCACCTGCACATCCCCCGCAGCACGGAGGCCGACGGAGTGCGGTTCGAGGAGGTCTCGCTGGGCTATCCGCGGGAGTGGCGGAAGCGGGCGCGGGGCGCGGTGCCGATGCGCCGCATCCTCTGGCCTTCGTGACCCGCCGCGGCGGCCGGCGCGGCTTCGGAGCCGGCCGCTGCTCGTGCGCCAGCGGACCGGCGTGACCTTGCCTGTCGCCCGACCTTCACACCTCCCCGCGCCGCCGTTCCCTGAGCGCGCGGACCCGCCCCCGGCTCGCACAGGCCGGCGAAGGACACCACCGCCGCCGCCCGCCGGGATCCGCGAACACACCCCGGCAGTCCTGCTCCGGACACGCCCGCAAGTCCTCCCTCAGCGGCCCGGTCAGCCAGTCCGCCGCCTGGTGCGCCAGGCGGCCCAGCGCGTCGGCGGCCGTCGCCGGGGCGCTGCGGTGGAGCCGGTCGAGGGCCGCCAGGTGGACCGGCTCGGGCCCGAGGAACGCCGTCAGCGGGCTCACCTGGTCCGCCCGCGGCGGGATTCCGTCCACCGCGCCCAAGGCGAGTTCGCGCAGGACTTCCCGAAGCCGGTGGGCCGTGCGCAGGTCGGCGTCCGTGACCGGGGTCAGCGGCATCAGTTCGGACAGCGCCAGCCACTCGCGCAGCCGCTCGGCCGTCGGCAGGCGCTCGACCGGCTGCGCGCCGAAGTGGCGGCCGCGGGTGGCCAGCAGGTTGAGCCAGGGTGCGCCCATGTCGAGGCGGAAGTCTTCGGACACCTCGCCATCGTAACGGCTGAGGCGTTACACTCGCCCTCGTGACTGGGGAAGCCAAGGTCCGCACGGTGCTGGGTGACATCGAGCCGGCCGCACTCGGCGTGACGAACTCGCACGACCACCTCTTCTTCGCCTCGAAACTGCTGCCCGGCCAAGAGCTCGACGATCCGGCCGAAGCCGCCCACGCGCTGCTCGAGTTCAAGACGCGGGGCGGCGCCGCGCTCGTCCAGTGGACGCCGTACGGCCTGACCCGGCGGACCCGCGAGCTCGCCTGGATGTCGGAGGAGGTCGGCGTGCACGTGGTCGCCGCCACCGGCCTGCACCGCGCGGAGCACTACAACCCGGCCATCCTCGGCCGGGTCGTCGACGGCCTGGTGAAGGAGTTCGTCGCCGACCTGACCGAAGGCACCCAGCCCGCCGACCTGCCCGACGAGCCGCGGACCGGCCCGCGCGCCGGGCTGGTCAAGGTAGCCGGCGCCTTCCACACGATCGACTCGCACGCCCGGCTGACGATGACCGCCGCCGCGGTCGCGCACCAGGAGACCGGGGCGCCGATCGCCGTGCACCTCGAACTGGGTACGGCGGCCCTGGAGACGGTCGACCTGCTCTGCGGCAAGCTCGATGTTTCACCCGGAAAGGTGATCCTCGGGCACCTGAACCGGAACCCCGACCCGCGACTGCAGCGAGCGGTCGCCGAGACCGGCGTGTTCCTCGGCTTCGACGGTTCGTCCCGGGCCAACCACGCCACCGACTGGCGGCTCTTCGACGGCCTGGAAGCGCTCGTCGAGGCCGGGCACGGCGGGCAGATCCTGCTCGGCGGCGACACCACGACGGCCGCGGCCCGGTGGCAGCCGGGCGCGTCCTACCTGCTCACCACGCTCGCCCCGCGGCTGACCGAGCTGCTCGGCGGCGACGTCGTCACCGCCATGCTGGTGGCGAATCCCGCGCGGGCGTTCGCCACCAGCTGGCGGAGCTGACTCAGCGCAGGCCGAAGCCTTCCTGCCCGCCACCGCGGCCGCGGCGGCGCAGGTAGCGCTCGAACTCGGCGGCGATCTTGTCGCCGCTGACGTCCTGCTCCGCGACCTCGCTCTGGGCGTCACCGCGCTCCTCGAGGCTGCGGACGTACTCGCTGATCTCCTCGTCCTCGTCGGCCATCTCGCTGACCGTGCGCTGCCACTCCTCGGACTGCTCCGGCAGCGCGCCCAGCGGGATCTCGACGTCGAGGATGTCCTCCAGCTTGTGCAGCAGCGCCAGGGTCGCCTTCGGAGACGGCGGGTGCGACACGTAGTGCGGCACCGCGGCCCAGATCGACACGGCCGGGATGCCCGCCTGCACGCAGTAGTCCTGCAGGATCCCGACGATGCCGGTCGGGCCCTGGTAGTTGTTCAGGTCGAGCCCGTAGAGCGACGCGGTGTCCTTGTCGTACGCCGTCCCGGTGACCGGGACCGGCCGGGTGTGGGCGGTGTCGGCGAGCAGCGCACCGAGCGTCACGACCGTCGCGACGTCGAGCTGCTTGATGTGCTCCAGCAGCTCCGCGCAGAACGCCCGCCAGCGCATGTTCGGCTCGGGGCCCTGCACGAGGACGACGTCGCGGTCGAACCCGGCGGGCCGGCACACCGACAGCGTCGTGGTCGGCCAGTCCACCCGGCGAGTGACGCCGTCCACCATCCGGACGGTCGGGCGGCTGACCTGGAAGTCGTAGTAGTCGTCGGGCTCCAGCTCGGCCAGCGGCGTGGCGTCCCAGTTCAGCTGCAGGTGTTCGACCGCCCGGCTGGCCGCGTCACCCGCGTCGTTCCAGCCTTCGAAGGCGACGACCATCAAGGGCCGGGTGGGTTCGGTGCGGTCGCCGGGCGGCCGCGGGGTCTCGTCGACGGGCTCACTCACCGGACCAGCCTACGACCACCGGCCTTACGCTGTTCAGCATGTCCGACCGCCTGTCGTCCCCGTTCCTCGAAGCCCTCCGCACACGCGTCCTGGTGGCCGACGGGGCGATGGGCACCGCCCTGCAGGCCCACGACCTGAGCCTGGACGACTTCGCCGGCCTCGAGGGCTGCAACGAGATCCTCAACGTCACCCGGCCCGACGTGGTCCGCTCGGTGCACCGCGGGTACCTGGAGGCGGGCGCCGACGCCGTCGAGACCAACACCTTCGGGGCCAATTTCGCCAACTTCGCCGAGTACGACATCACCGAGCGGATCTTCGAACTCGCCGAGGCCGGCGCCCGGCTGGCCCGCGAGACGGCCGACGAATTCGCCACGCCGGACCGCCCGCGGTTCGTCCTCGGCTCGGTCGGGCCGGGCACGAAGCTCCCGACCCTCGGCCACGCGCCGTTCACCACCCTGCGTGACGCCTACCGCGAGGAGGTCCGCGGCCTCCTGGCCGGCGGCGCCGACGCGGTGATCGTCGAGACCACCCAGGACATCCTGCAGACGAAGGCGTCGATCATCGGCGCCAAGCGTGCGATGGCCGCCGAAGGCCGGCACGTGCCCATCCTCGCTTCGATCACCGTCGAAACGACCGGCACCATGCTGCTCGGCACCGAGGTCGGCGCCGCGCTGGCCGCGCTCGAACCGCTCGGCATCGACGTCATCGGCCTCAACTGCGCCACCGGGCCGGCCGAGATGAGCGAGCACCTGCGCCAGCTGGCCAAGCACGCCCGGGTGCCGTTGTCGGTGCTGCCGAACGCCGGCCTCCCGGAGCTCGGCCCGGACGGCGCGGTCTACCCGCTCGGCCCGGAAGCCCTGGTCGAGGCGCTGACCGGGTTCGTCCGCGAGTTCGGCGTCGGCCTGGTCGGCGGCTGCTGCGGCACGACCGACGAGCACATCCGGCAGCTCGCCGCGGCCGTCGCGGACACCGCACCGGTCCCGCGGCGGCCGCGCCCCGAGCCCGGCGTGGCGTCGCTCTACCAGGCGGTGCCGTTCAAGCAGGACGCCAGCGTGCTGATGATCGGCGAGCGCACCAACGCCAACGGCTCGAAGGCGTTCCGCACCGCGATGCTCGAAGGCCGCTGGGACGACTGCGTCGAGATCGCCCGCGAACAGACCCGCGACGGCGCCCACCTCCTGGACCTGTGCGTCGACTACGTCGGCCGAGACGGCACCGCGGACATGGCCGAGCTGGCCGGGCGCCTGGCCACCGCGTCGACGCTGCCGATCATGCTCGACTCCACCGAGGTCGCCGTGCTGGAGGCGGGCCTGCAGCGGCTCGGCGGCCGGTGCGCGGTCAACTCCGTCAACTACGAGGACGGCGACGGCCCGGAATCCCGGTTCACCCAGGTCATGGCGCTGGTCAGCGAGTACGGCGCCGCCGTCGTCGCGCTGACCATCGACGAAGAAGGCCAGGCGCGGACCGCGGCCAAGAAGGCCGATATCGCGACCCGGCTCATCGGGGACATCACCGGGAACTGGGGCCTGCGCACCTCCGACATCATCGTCGACGCGCTGACCTTCACCATCGCCACCGGCCAGGAGGAGTCCCGCCGCGACGGCATCGAGACGATCGAGGCCATCCGCGAGATCAAACGCCGTCACCCCGAGGTCCAGACCACGCTCGGCCTGTCGAACATCTCCTTCGGGCTCAACCCGGCCGCGCGGCAGGTGCTCAACTCGGTGTTCCTGCACGAGTGCGTCCAGGCCGGGCTCGACACCGCGATCGTGCACGCGTCGAAGATCCTGCCGATGGCCCGCATCCCGGACGACCAGCGCGCGGTCGCCCTCGACCTCGTCTACGACCGCCGCCGCGAGGGCTACGACCCGCTGCAGGAGCTGATGGCCCTGTTCGAGGGCGTCAGCGCGGCCTCGTCCAAAGCTTCGCGCGCCGAAGAACTGGCCGCGTTGCCACTGTTCGAGCGGCTGGAACGCCGGATCGTCGACGGCGAGCGCACCGGTCTCACCGAAGACCTCGACGCGGCTCTCGAACAGCGGCCCGCCCTGCAGATCATCAACGACACGCTGCTGTCCGGGATGAAGACGGTCGGCGAGCTGTTCGGGTCCGGGCAGATGCAGCTGCCGTTCGTGCTGCAGTCCGCCGAAGTCATGAAGGCCGCCGTCGCCCACCTCGAACCGCACATGGAGAAGGGCGACGACGCCGGCAAGGGCCGGATCGTGCTGGCCACCGTGCGCGGCGACGTCCACGACATCGGCAAGAACCTCGTCGACATCATCCTGACCAACAACGGCTACGAGGTGGTCAACCTCGGCATCAAGCAGCCGATCACGACCATCCTGGACGCGGCCGGCGAGCACGCCGCCGACGCGATCGGGATGTCCGGGCTGCTGGTCAAGTCCACGGTGATCATGAAGGAGAACCTCCAGGAGATGAACTCCCGGGGCGTCTCCGCGCGCTGGCCGGTGCTGCTCGGCGGCGCCGCCCTCACCCGGTCCTATGTGGAGAACGACCTGACCGAGCTCTACCTCGGCGACGTCCGCTACGCGCGGGACGCCTTCGAGGGCCTGCGGCTGATGGACGCGATCATGGCCGCCAAGCGCGGCGAATCGCCGCTGGTGGACGCGGACGCGGAGAAGAAGCGCCAGGAGCGCAAGGAACGCCGCGAACGCTCGCTGCGGATCGCCGAGGCGCGCAAAGCCCGCGCCGAAGAGGAAACTTCCGAAGGACCGCCGCCCGCGCGTTCCGGCGTCGCCACCGACGTCCCGGTGCCGAGCCCGCCGTTCTGGGGCTCGCGGGTGGTCAAGGGCGTCGCGCTCGCCGACTACGCCGCGATGCTCGACGAGCGCGCGACCTTCATGGGCCAGTGGGGCCTCAAAGGCGCCCGCGGCGGCGCCGGGCCGACGTACGACGAACTCGTCGAATCCGAAGGCCGGCCGCGGCTGCGGTACTGGCTCGACCGGCTGACCGCCGACGGCGTGCTGGCCCACGCGGCCGTCGTCTACGGCTACTTCCCGTGCGTCGCCGAGGGCGACGACCTCGTCGTGCTCACCGAGCCCGCGCCCGGCGCGCCGGAGCGGCTGCGCTTCACCTTCCCGCGCCAGCGCCGCGACCGGCGGCTCTGCCTGGCCGACTTCTACCGCCCCCGCGAGTCCGGTGAGGTGGACGTCGTGCCGTTCACGGTCGTGACCATGGGGCAGCCCATCGCCGACTACGCGAACGAGCTGTTCGCCGCCGACGCTTACCGCGACTACCTCGAAGTCCACGGCCTCGGCGTCCAGCTCACCGAGGCGCTGGCCGAGTACTGGCACCGCCGCATCCGGGGAGAGCTGACCTTCCCCGGCGGTGTGGCGGTCGCCTCAGAGGACCCCGAGGACATCGAGGACTTCTTCAAGCTCGGCTACCGTGGGGCGAGGTTCTCCCTGGGCTACGGCGCCTGTCCCGACCTCGAAGACCGGGCGAAGATCGTCGCCCTCCTCGAGCCGGGCCGGATCGGCGTCAAGCTGTCCGAGGAGTACCAGCTGCACCCCGAGCAGTCGACCGACGCGATCGTCTGCCACCACTCGGAAGCCAAGTACTTCAACACCTGACCTGGAGGAGATCCACTGTGGACGGACTCGACGCCGTGTTGTGGGACATGGACGGCACGCTCGTCGATTCCGAGAAGCTGTGGGACGTCGCCCTCTACGAGACGGCGGAATTCCTCGGCGGCAAGCTTTCCGAAGAGCAGCGGATGACGCTCGTCGGGTCCAACATGGACGACACCTCGGCGTACCTGCTCGAGGTGGTCGGCCTTACGGTGACCCCCGAGGCGGTCGCGTCGACCGGCGAGGAGATCCGGCGCCGCACGGCCGGGCTGTTCGACGACGAGCTGCCGTGGCGCCCGGGCGCGCGCGAGGCGTTGACGGCGGTGCGCGAAGCCGGCCTGCGTTCGGCGCTGGTCACCTCCACCGAACGCGAGCTGACCGAGCTGGCACTGAACACGATCGGCCGGGACTTCTTCGACGTCACCGTGTGCGGCGACGAGGTCGAGGGCCTCAACAAGCCGCACCCGCGCCCGTACCTCAAGGCGGCGGAGCTGCTCGGCGTCGCGCCCGAGCGGTGCGTCGCGGTCGAGGACTCGCCGCCGGGCACGGCGTCCGCCGTCGCGGCGGGCTGCACGGTGCTGGTGATCCCGAACGACGTCCAGGTCGACGCGGGGGAGCGGCGCGTGTTCCGCGACTCCCTGGCCGGCATCGACGTGCCGGCGCTGGCGGCGCTGCTCGGCTGACCACGACCACGTCGCTTTTCCGCTAGCCCGGGGTGGCCCGGGTCCGCGATGCTGGCGTGGTGCATGAGGACTTCGAGCGGTGCGTACGGGTCGTGCAGGCGAAGGACGCCCGGTTCGACGGGTGGTTCTACTGCGCGGTCCTGACCACCCGGATCTACTGCCGGCCCAGCTGCCCGGTGGTGCCGCCCAAGCGGCAGAACATGAGCTTCCACCCGAGCGCCGCGGCCGCCCAGCAGGCCGGGTTCCGGGCCTGCAAACGCTGCCGTCCCGACGCCAGCCCGGGCTCGCCGCTGTGGAACGAGCGCGCTGACCTCGTCGCGCGGGCGATGCGGCTGATCGGCGACGGCGTCGTCGACACCGAAGGCGTCCGCGGCCTCGCCGCCCGGCTCGGCTACAGCGTCCGGCAGGTCGAACGCCAGGTGTTCGCCGAACTCGGCGCCGGCCCGCTCGCCTTGGCGCGGGCGCAGCGCGCGCAGACCGCGCGGACCCTGATCGAGACGACCACCCTGCCGATGACCGAGCTGGCCCTGGCCTCCGGGTTCGGCAGCATCCGGACGTTCAACGACACCGTCCGCGAGGTGTTCGCCCTCTCGCCGACCGAGCTGCGGCAGCGCGCCAAGGGCCGGCCCACCGGCGCCGCCGGGGCGCTCGTCCTGCGGCTGCCGTACCGGAGGCCGTTGTGCCCGGACAACCTCTTCGGGCACCTGGTGGCGACCGGCGTGCCGGGCGTGGAGGAGTGGCGGGACGGCGCCTACCGGCGGACGCTGCGGCTGCCGCACGGCCACGGTGTCGTCGCGCTGCGGCCCGAGGACGGTCACATCGCCTGC
Source organism: Amycolatopsis sp. CA-128772 (assembly GCF_002904295.1). GTDB lineage: Bacteria > Actinomycetota > Actinomycetes > Mycobacteriales > Pseudonocardiaceae > Amycolatopsis. The sequence goes on along the minus strand of NZ_PPHG01000075.1, from coordinate 265,589 downwards.
CGGCTCACCCTCGCCGATCTGCGCGACCTGCCGGCCGCCACCAGCCGGTGCCGCCGCCTGCTCGACCTCGACGCCGACCCGGTCGCCGTCGACGACCAGCTCGCCACCGATCCGCTGCTCGCTCCGCTGGTGGCGGCCGCACCCGGCCGCCGCGTCCCGCGCACGGTCGACGGCGCCGAGTTCGCCGTGCGGGCCGTGCTGGGCCAGCAGGTGTCGACGGCGGCGGCCCGCACCCACGCGGCCCGGCTCGTCGTCGCGCACGGCGAACCGGTCGACGACCCCGAAGGCGGCCTGACCCACCTGTTCCCGTCGCCCGAGGCGCTCGCTTCGCTGGACCCCGAAACCCTCGCCATGCCGCGCACCCGCCGTCGCACCCTGCTCACGCTGGTCGCGGCGTTGACGGACGGCCTGGACCTCGGCGCGGGCAGCGACTGGGAGGCGACCCGGGCGGCGCTGGCCGCGTTGCCCGGGTTCGGGCCGTGGACCGTCGAAAGCATCGCGATGCGCGCGCTCGGCGACCCGGACGCCTTCCTCCCCACCGACCTCGGCATCAAGTACGCGGCGGAGACCCTCGGCCTCGGCGGCCAGGCGGCGATCGTCGCCCGCTCCGCCGCGTGGCGCCCCTGGCGCGCCTACGCCACCCAGCACCTGTGGGCCACCGGCGACCACGCGATCAACCGGATGCCCGCGGCTTGAGACAGGAGAACCCATGCGAACCCACGTCGTCGTCGACAGCCCGTTCGGCCCGTTGACGCTGGTCGCCGAGCGCGACGCGCTCTGCGGCCTCTACATGGTCGACCAGCGTCACCGGCCGGCCGAGCCGACGTTCGGCGCTGCCGATCCGGGCGGAGACATCTTCGCCCGCGCCGAAACCGAGCTGAAGGAGTACTTCGCCGGGCAGCGCCACGAGTTCGAGGTGCCGCTGGCCTTCGCGGGCACGCCGTTCCAGCAGCTGGTCTGGGCGGAGCTGCGCAAGATCCCGTACGGCACGACGATCTCCTACGGCCAGCTGGCCGACCGGCTGGGCAAGCCGGCGGCGTCGCGCGCGGTGGGGCTGGCCAACGGCAAGAACCCGATCGGCATCATCGTCCCGTGCCACCGGGTGGTCGGCTCGAACGGCTCCCTCACCGGCTACGGCGGCGGGCTGGAACGCAAGCGGTACCTGCTGGACTTCGAGCAGGGCGCGCTGTTCTGAGGGATGCTCGCGGAGGACGGCGGCAGCCGGGTCGCGCGGCGGCCGGTGAGGTGTGCGCACGCTGGCTGGAGGCCATGCCCGCACTCCCGCGCCCGCCCCGCACCCCGCACCTCGCGGCCGGCACTCCGCACTCCCGCACCTCCGCATCCCGCACCTCGCGGCCGGCACCTCGCACCTCCGCACTCCGCATCTCGCACCTCGCGGCCGGCACGGCGTCGGGTTCCTCTTGCCCATCCCGCGCCTGCACCCCGCGCCGTGCCCGGCCCGACTGCCGTCCCTTCGCCCGGCCGGATCCCAGCCCATGGGAACCAGCGTCCACGGCAGTGTGAGATGGGCAGCACCCCCGGCGGGGCGAGGCGGCGGCGCCGGGTGCGGGATGGAAGGATTCCGCACCGTGAAGACCTTCGATGAGCTGTTCGCGGAGCTTGCCGAGCGCGCGCGTACCCGTCCGGACTCCTCCGGCACCGTCGTCGCCCTTGATGCCGGGGTGCACGCCCAGGGCAAGAAGGTGCTCGAGGAAGCCGGTGAGGTGTGGATCGCCGCCGAGCACGAGTCCGATGAGCGCCTTGCCGAGGAGATCTCCCAGCTGCTGTACCGGGTGCAGGTGCTGATGCTCGGCCGCGGCCTGTCGACCGAGGACGTCTACCGCTACCTGTGACGGGTCGCTCTGACAACAGCGCTCTGACAACGAGGAGAGAAGCGAAATGCTGCGTGTTGCCGTGCCGAACAAGGGAGCCCTCGCCGCCGCGGCGACGGAGATGCTCGGCGAGGCGGGCTACCGCAAGCGGCATGAGCAGCGCGACCTGACCGTGCTCGACCACGTCAACGAGGTCGAGTTCTTCTTCCTGCGCCCCAAGGACATCGCCATCTACGTCGGCTCCGGCGAGCTCGACCTCGGGATCACCGGCCGCGACCTCGCGCTCGACTCCGGAGCCCCGGTGGAGGAGGTCCAGGCGCTCGGCTTCGGCGGTTCGACGTTCCGCTACGCCGCCCCGGCGGGCCGGGACTGGAAGCCGGCGGACCTGCACGGCAAGCGGCTGGCGACGTCGTACCCGCGGCTGGTCCGCGACGACCTCGCCCGCCACGGCGTCGAGGCCGAGGTGATCCGCCTCGACGGCGCGGTCGAGATCTCGATCCAGCTCGGGGTCGCGGACGCGATCGCCGACGTCGTCGAGTCCGGCCGGTCGCTGCGGCAGAACAACCTGGTGGCCTTCGGCGACCCGATCTGCGTGTCGGAGGCCGTGCTGCTGCAGCGCCGCGGCACCGAGCAGAGCAAGGCGAAGTCGCAGCTGGCCGCGCGGCTGCGCGGGGTCGTGTTCGCGCAGCAGTACATGATGCTGGACTACGACTGCCCGCGCACCCTGGTGGAGCGCGCGATCGCGATCACGCCGGGCCTGGAGTCGCCGACGGTCGCCCCGCTGGCCGACGACGACTGGGTGGCCGTGCGCGCGATGGTGTCGCGCAAGAAGGTCAACCTCGTCATGGACGAGCTCGCCGAGGTCGGGGCGAAGGCGATCCTGGCGTCGGACATCCGGTCCTGCCGCCTCTGACCCGCACCCGTCGTGAGTGGTGAGGCGGGTTCCGGCCCGCCGCGACCACTCACGACCGGGGACGGTTGGGCTTCTTCGGCAGCAGGTCGTAGAGGCCCTTGCGGGCGCCGTTGTCGTTGACGTTGCGGGCCACCGCCACCTCCGAGATGAAGTCCTCGAAGACGAACTCCTCGTCGGCCGGGACCACCGCCGGGGCCGCGTTCTGCTCCAGGTGGCTGTCGAGCGTGTCCGCGATCTCGCGGAAGGACAGCGCCTGCAACGTCTCCGGCGCGTACGTCGTCACCGGGACGCCGTGCGCCGCCGCCTCGTTCATCACCACACCCAGCGGCAGGTGCGACAGCATCGGGATGCCGAAGTCGTACATCTCCTGCAGCGCCGCGGCCGCGTAGTGCGAGATCGGCCGCCGGTACAGGCTCGGCACCAGGCCGAACCACGACAGCGGCTGCCGCCCGACGGTCTGCTCGACGTACCGGACCTGGTCGGCCAGCAGCCGCAGCGCGCGGATGCTCGTCTTGTCCGGCTGGACCGGCACCAGGATGCCGTGCGACGCCGCCAGCGCGTTGTTCGTCAGCACGTCCAGCGCGGGCGGGCAGTCGATGATGCAGTGGTCGTAGTTGGCGAACTGGATGACCCGCGCCAGCTGCCAGCCGGGGACGCGGAACGAGTCGAGCCGCCGGATCAGGTCGAACATCCCCGGCGACGTCGGCACCACGTCGAGCGCGCCGCCGCGGCCGAGGTTGCTGCGCGGGTGCGGCACGACGATTTCCTCGATCGGGCCCTTCCACGTCTTGGCCAGCGCCTTCGCCAGGCTCGGCTGGTCCGCGGCGACCTCGGACAGCCCGAGCATCTCGGTCGTCGCGTGGCCCTGCGGGTCGAGGTCGACCAGCAGCACCCGCCGGCCCCGCTCGGCCAGTGCGGCCGCGGTGCCGACGCTCAGTGAGGTCTTGCCGACCCCGCCTTTCTGGTTGACCACCGAGGTGATCTGCATGCCGGAGCGCTCCTCAAGTCGGTCGTTCCGCGAAGGTTATTGGATGCGGGCCCGTTGTGGGTGGCTATCCGCCCCCGGCCTGTCGCGGCCGGACCATCAGCGCCTGCGCGCCGGTGGCCACCGGGCCGTCGCCGTCGTGCAGGATGCTCGTCGCCGTGCCGATGCCGTGCCGGCCGACCAGCGTGACCGCGTCCATGCCGATCCACTCGCCGGCCGGGAGCCGCCGCAGGTGCACGGTGAGCTCGGAGTTGATGAACCACCACTGCCGCGGGTCGAGGTAGTTGGACACGCCGCTGGCGGAGTCGGCGACGGCGAACAGCCGCTGCAGCCCGCTCGGCTCTTCGCCGTCGACCAGCGGGACGCGCTGACGGGCCCACACCGCCGCCGGGCCGGACACGTCCATGCCGCCGCGCACCGCCCGCCACTCGACCGCGTCGAGGTAGCCGCCGTGCCAGCCCTCCGGCCACTGCGACTCTTCGACGCTGCCGGGCCCGGGCAGCAGGGGACCGGCGTCGGTGCCGACCTCCGCCGTGTCGGACGTCGCGATCCGCCACGCCGACGCGCGCGCCACGACGCGCTCGGCGCTCGCCAGCTCGGCCTGCAGCAGCTCGACCGACCGGCCGGGCCGCTCGATCCGCGCCCGCACGGCGAGTTCGGCGACCGGCGCCGGGCCGAGGATCTCGACGGTCACCCGCGCCAGCTCCGCCGGGTGGCCGGATTCGACGGTTTCGAGGGCCCGCACCAGCAACGCCGCGGGCGGGCCGAAGTGCTGGGCGTCCGGGGTCCACGGGCCGGTGGTGTGCGCGGTCGCGGAGAACCGGCCGTCGCCGAGCGGGACGTAGAAGGCGTCGGCCATCAGTCGGCCCGGTCCAGCGGCGTCTCGTCGCCCGCGTCGGGCTCCGGCCACCCGGGGTACGCGGGCGGCGTGCCGCCGTACTCGGGGCAGTGCGCCTGGTGGTCGCACCAGTTGCACAGCTTGCTCTTGTTCGCCCGGAAGTCGCCGGTCTTGCCCGCCTTGAGGATCGCCTGCCAGATGGCTTCCAGCGTGCGCTCGAAGCGCAGCAGCTCGGCTTCGTCGGGGGTGTAAGCGAGCGACTGGCCGTCGGTGAGGTACATCAGCTTCAGCTGGCGGGGCACGATCCCGCGCAGCCGCCACAGCACCACGGCGTAGAACTTCATCTGGAACATCGCCTTGGCCTCGCCGATTTCGCGCGGCGCGGCGCCGGTCTTGTAGTCGACGACCCGGATCTCGCCGGTCGGGGCGACGTCGAGCCGGTCGATGTAGCCGCGCAGCAGCACGCCGGAGCCGAGCTCGATCTCGACGTGCAGCTCGCACGCCTCGGGTTCGAGCCGCCGCGGGTCCTCCAGCTCGAAGTAGGCGTCCAGGAGCTTCTCGGCCGAGCGGAGCCAGTCGGCGTGCTCTTCGGGCTTTCCGCCGTCGAACAGCTCGGTCCACTCCGGACGGTCCGTGGACAGGTCGGCCCAGGCCGGGCCGAGCAGCTCCCGCGCCTGCGCCGGAACGCGTTCGGCGGCGGGCAGCGCGAACAGCCGCTCCAGGACGGAGTGCACGAGCGTGCCGCGCAGCTGGGCCTTCGTCGGGACCTCGGGCAGCCGGTCGACCGCGCGGAACCGGTAGAGCAACGGGCACTGCTTGAAGTCGCTGGCCCGTGACGGCGACAACGCGGGCCGCCGCCGCACCCGGGTGGCGACGGCGGAGGCTGGGGAGTCCGTGGTGACAGTGTCGGCGTCGGGCATGGGCAGAGCGTAACGCCGGGGTACGACAGTTCCGGCGACCGCAACGCCCGCCGCCCGTACCCGGACGGTCGGCCGGCGTACCCGGAGGGTCGGCTCGGCCGCGTGCACCGAGCCGACCCTCTGGGTACGCGAGCCGACCGTTCAGGTACGCGAGCCGACCCTCTGGGTACGCGGGCCGGCCCGCTGGGGACGCGGGTCGTCCATCGGGGGCCGGATCACCCGGTACCCACACCCGGGGCTCTAGGCTCTCCGCATGGCCGCGACCAGTGAGCAGGGCACCGGGGGGACCCGGCAGGCCGTCCTCTCGGACGGTGGCCTCGTGCTGTTCCGGGTCGCCGGGGTGCCGGTGCTGCTCGCCCCCTCCTGGTGGGTCGGCTCGCTGATCGTCGTCGTGCTGTACGCGCCGCTGGTCGGGCGGCTGCTGCCGGACGCCTCGACCGGGACGTCGTGGCTGCTGGCCGGCGCGTTCGCGCTGCTGCTGGGGCTGTCCGTGCTCGCCCACGAGCTCGGGCACTGCCTGGTCGCGCTGCGGCTGGGGATCCCGGTGCGGCGGCTGCGCCTGTTCCTCCTCGGCGGTCTGTCCGAAGTGGCCCGCACCCCGAAGCGGCCCGGCGACGAGGGCCTGGTCGCCGCGGCCGGGCCCGCCGTGTCCCTGCTGCTCGGCGGGTTCTGCGGCCTGCTGATGTTCGCCGTGCCCGCGGACGGCGCGGTCTGGCTCCTGATCGGCGAGTGCGCGGTGGCGAACCTCGCCGTCGGCGTGTTCAACCTGCTGCCCGGCCTGCCGCTGGACGGCGGCCGGCTGGTCCGCGCCGGTGTCTGGGCGGCCACCGGCATCCGCGCGAAGGGCACGCGCGCCGCGGTCGCCGGCGGGGGCGTCGTCGCCGCGGGGCTGCTCGTCTGGGCGCTGTGGGGCCTGGCGACGGCGAGCCCGGACCGCTGGCTGCGGCTGGGCGTCTGCGTCGTGACGGCGTGGTTCGTGATCCTCGGCGCCCGCTCCGAGCTGGCCGCCGAAGCGCGCCGCACCTGGCCGGACGGCCTGGTCCTCGGCGAGCTGGTCCGGCCGGTGCTGCAGCTGCCGGCCGAAAGCCCGGTGTCGGACGCGCTGGCCGCGTCGGCCGGCCGGGGGGTGGTGCTGGTCCGCGCCGACGGCGTGGCGGCCGGGCTCCTCGACGAAGGCGCGGCGGAGCGGCTGGCGGCCTCGTCGCCGCACGCGCCGGCCGAACTCGCGGCCGAACCGATCCGGGCCGAGACCGTGCTGCTGGCCTCGGAGCCGGGCGAAGACGTCATCGAGCGGGTCCGGGAAACGGCCGCGTGGCAGTTCCTCGTCGTCGACGACGAGGGCCGTCCGGCGGGTGTGCTGCGCCGGGACGAGCTGCGGGCCGCGATGAACCGCCGCACCCGCTGAGTCCCCGCCCCGCACGGCCTGCGAAGATCTGGCGTCGGCCAACCGGGTTACAGGAGGAAGTTTTGTCGGTCAGCGGACCGTTTCGCACGGGTGATCGGGTGCAGTTGACCGACTCGAAGGGGCGGCACTACACCCTGACGCTGGCCGACGGCGGTGAGTACCACACCCATCGCGGCGCCCTCGCCCACGACGACCTGATCGGCCGGCCCGAGGGCTCGGTGGTGACGTCCGCGGGCGGCTCGACGTACCTCGCGCTGCGCCCCCTCCTGCCGGACTACGTGCTCTCCATGCCCCGCGGCGCGCAGGTGATCTACCCGAAGGACGCCGCCCAGATCGTGATGTGGGGCGACATCTTCCCGGGCGCGCGCGTCCTCGAGGCGGGCGCCGGCTCCGGCGCGCTGACCTGCTCGCTGCTGCGCGCGGTCGGCCCGGCCGGGCGCGTGCAGTCCTACGAGATCCGCGACGACCACGCCGAACACGCCGAGCGCAACGTGGTCAAGTTCTTCGGCGAGAAGCCGGCCAACTGGTCCCTCACGGTCGCCGACCTGGCGTCGCACGAGGGCGAGGTGGACCGGGTCGTGCTGGACATGCTGGCCCCGTGGGACCAGCTGCCGAACGTGGCCGCCCACCTGGTCCCGGGCGGCGTGCTGACGGTCTACGTCGCGACGGTGACGCAGCTTTCGCGGGTGACGGAGTCGCTGCGCGAGCAGCAGTGCTGGACCGAGCCCGAGTCGTGGGAGACGCTGATGCGCCCGTGGCACGTGGTGGGCCTGGCGGTGCGGCCGGACCACCGGATGGTCGCGCACACGGCGTTCCTGCTCACGGCCCGGCGGCTGGCGGACGGGACCGTGTCGCCGCGCGTGTCGCGCCGGCCGAGCAAGGGCAAGGGCTGAGGGACCCGTGCCGACGCCCGGCTAACCCGGCACGCACCACCGGCCGTTCTCCTTGTGCAGCGGGAAGGGCGTGTCCTTCGTCCCGCCCGCGGCCTCCACGTGCACCTTCGCCGTCGCCGATTCGCCGCGCAGCTCCGGCGGCCCGGTCAGCTTCGCCGTGACCGGGCCGGCCGCGTCCCACGTGCGCTGCAGGCCGGCCAGGGCCTCCGTGCTCTGCGGACGGCAGGTGAGCTTGCCGAACGCCGCCGAGTCGTGGCGGGTGATGGCGTCGACGATCGCGCGGGCCAGCACGGCCACCGCCGCCGTGTCGGCCGCGTCGGGGGCGGCCGGTGCCGAGGGGCGGGGCGGCTGCCCCGGCGGGCCCGACGCGGCGGGCGGACCGCCGGTCGGGGCGACGAGCAGCAGGCCCAGCACGACGCCCGCGGCGGCCACGCCGAGCAGCACCAGCCCGCCGAAGAGCGCCCGGTTCACCGAAGGCGGGCGCTCACTGGCCGTCCGCCTTCACGTTGGACAGGCACCAGAGCCCGGATTCCTTCTGGGCCGACATCGTGCCGACCTTCGTCTTGCTGCCGTCGGTCGCCGAGTAGCGGACGGTGGCCTTGTCGCCCGTCTCCTGCGGGTCGCCGGTCAGCTTGACCGTCACCTTCGGGATCTGGCCCGTCGAGCCCTCGTAGACGCTCCGGCAGATGACGTCGCCGAGCGCCTTCTCGTCGCCCGCGTTGTAGGCCGAGATCGTCGTGTCGAACAGCTCCTGGGAGCTGCCCTTGCCACCGGGGGCCGGGCCGCCGGCGGGCTTGCTCGCCTTCGACGTCGGGCTGGTCGGCGAGGTCGTCTTCGGCTTCGGGGTCGACGCCTTCGGGGCGGACGTCGGCGCCGCGGAACTGCTGCTCGCGGGCGGCGCGGCCGTCTGGTCGTCCTTGCCCTGGGTGAGGACGAACGCCGTCACGCCGCCGCCGACGAGGACCACCGCGGCCGCCGCGATGCCGACGATCAGGCCGGTTTTCTTCTTCTTGGGCGGGGGAGCGTCGCCGAAGCCGCCGCCGTACTGGTCGAACCCGCCGTAGCCCGGCTGCGGCTGGCCCCACTGGTCCTGCGGCCCGTACTGGGGGTGGCCCTGCGGGGGCTGAGGGCCCGGCTGCGGCGGGTAGCCGCCCTGGCCGGGCTGGTCGTACGGACCCGGCTGGCCGAACTGCTGGGCGCCGCCCTCGTACCCGCCGGGCTGGCCGAACTGCTGCGTGCCGCCGTAGCCGGGCTGCGGCTGGGGCCCGCTCTGGGGGTAACCACCGGCCTGTGACTGACCGTACGGGCCGGGCTGCTGCCCGTAGCCGCCGGGCTGCTGGCCGTAGCCGCCCGGTTGCTGCGGCGGGTAGGTCATGAGTGGTGCCCCCTAGCGTTCCCTCGATAGCGCCCGGCCGTCGGGGCCGGTTCCGCGTCGCCCGATGCTAGCCACCGGCCCGGCCTGCCGCGCGGTTAGGGCGGAACTGGCCGGAATTGCCCGGATCCCGGCCGGGGTTGGGCCACCCGTGGGCGGGGTACTCCCGTCGTGCTTGCTTCATCCCGGCCCGGCCGGACCCGCGACACACCGGCGCCACGGCACCGAAATGGCCGCTTGCGCTGCGGGAATGTCCGTGCTGGAGGGGGCTGGCAAACCGCGACGCGCCGATCTTGTGATCCGGAAAGGCCTTTTCTTGTCGGTGATCGCCGGTACCGTGGAATGAAAAGCACTCCGAGGAGGTGCCCGATGCATCATGACCTTCCCGGAGGTCGGCGCGAGGAGGCCGACCCTTCAGCAACATCCGGAGCTGGGACGACGGCGGACGAGCAGGCTCGGCAGATCCGTTTTCTCGAGGAAGAAGTGGCGCTGCTGCGCCGCAAACTGACGGACTCGCCACGGCAGAACCGGGTTCTCGAACAGCGGCTCGCCGAGGCCTCGGAAAGGGTGAGCCAGCTCACCGAACGCAACACCAAACTGGTCGAAACCCTGCGCGAAGCGCGAGGACAGCTCCTCGCCCTCCGCGAGGAGGTCGACCGGCTGGCCCAGCCACCGTCCGGGTACGGCGTCTTCGTCGAGGCGTACGAGGACAACACGGTGGACGTCTTCACGGCCGGCCGGAAGATGCGGGTGTCGGTTTCGCCCGCGGTGGAGATCTCGTCGCTGCGCCGTGGCCAGGCGCTGCGGCTCAACGAGGCGCTCACCGTGGTCGAGGGCGGCGGTTTCGAACGCACCGGTGAGGTGTGTGCGCTGCGTGAGGTGCTCGCCGCCGACGTCGAGGGCGGCAGCCCCCGCGCGCTGGTGGTCGGGCACGCGGACGAAGAGCGGGTGGTCCTGCTCTCCGACCTGCTGGCCGAGCAGCCGCTCAAGCCGGGCGACTCGCTGCTGGTCGACTCCAAGGCCGGCTACGCGTACGAGCGCGTGCCGAAGGCGGAGGTCGAGGACCTGGTGCTGGAGGAGGTGCCCGACGTCCGCTACGAGGACATCGGTGGCCTCACCCGGCAGATCGAGCAGATCAGGGACGCGGTCGAGCTGCCGTTCCTGCACGCCGACCTGTACCAGGAGTACCAGCTGCGCCCGCCCAAGGGTGTCCTGCTCTACGGCCCGCCGGGCTGCGGCAAGACGCTCATCGCCAAGGCGGTGGCGAACTCGCTGGCCAAGAAGGTGGCGGCGGCGCGGGGCGACAACGAGGACGGGAAGTCCTACTTCCTGAACATCAAGGGTCCCGAGCTGCTCAACAAGTTCGTCGGGGAGACCGAGCGGCACATCCGCCTGATCTTCCAGCGAGCGCGGGAGAAGGCCTCCGAGGGCACCCCGGTGATCGTGTTCTTCGACGAGATGGACTCGATCTTCCGGACCCGTGGGTCGGGCGTGTCGTCCGACGTGGAGACCACGATCGTGCCGCAGCTGCTGTCGGAAATCGACGGTGTCGAAGGCCTGGAGAACGTCATCGTCATCGGCGCCTCCAACCGCGAAGACATGATCGACCCGGCGATCCTGCGGCCGGGCCGGCTCGACGTCAAGATCAAGATCGAGCGTCCGGACGCCGAAGGCGCGAAGGACATCTTCTCCAAGTACCTGGCCGAAGGCCTGCCGATCCACGCCGACGACCTCGCCGAGTTCGGCGGGGACCCGAAGGCGACGTTCGACGCGATGATCCAGCACACCGTCGAGCGGATGTACGAGGAGAGCGACGAGAACCGGTTCCTCGAGGTGACCTACGCCAACGGGGACAAGGAAGTCCTGTACTTCCGCGACTTCAACTCGGGCGCGATGATCCAGAACATCGTGGACCGGGCGAAGAAGTCGGCGATCAAGTCGGTGCTGGAGACCAACCAGCCGGGTCTGCGCGTGCAGCACCTACTCGACGCGATCGTCGACGAGTTCGCGGAGAACGAGGACCTGCCCAACACGACCAACCCGGACGACTGGGCCCGGATCTCCGGCAAGAAGGGCGAGCGGATCGTCTACATCCGCACGCTCGTCACCGGCAAGAACCAGGACTCGGGGCGGGCGATCGACACCGCCACGAACACCGGTCAGTACCTGTAGGAGGAACGCGCGATGGGGCGGCCGCCGCGGCGACCGCCCCATCGGCGTGTCTACCGGCGGACGAGTTCGGGCTGGGTCCGGCGTAGCTTCCCGTGCGCGGCGAGGATCCCCAGCACCACGAGCAGCGCCCCGGCCGGCTGGTTCCAGCTCACCGGCTCACCCAGCACCAGCACGCCCAGGAGCACCCCGACCACCGGCGTCAGGTACGTCACCGCCGAGGCGTTGGCCGCGCCCCAGGCCGCGATGATGCGGACGTTCCACACGTAGGCCAGTCCGGTGCCGAAGACGCCGAGGGCGAGCATGCTCGCCACCACCGGCAGGCTCAGGTGCACCGGCGTCGCCGCGATCGCCGGGGCCAGCAAGCCCAGGATCACCGTCGCCGACGCCGTCTGCCCGAACGCCACCACCACCGGGTCCGTCCCACGGGGTGAGAGGAACCGGCGCATGTAGACGAAACACGCGCCGTAGCACGCCGTCGCGCCGAGGCAGGCGAGCTGGGCGGTCAGCTGGTGGGACACGTCGATGCCGTGCCACACCCCGACGATCGTGAGCACGCCGAGGAACCCGAGCAGCAGGCCGAGCACCCGCGGCGGCGTGAACCGCTCTTCGGGCAGCGCCACGGCCGCCAGCAGCATCGTGACCAGCGGCGTCGTCGCGTTGAAGATGCTCGCGAGGCCGGAGGAGATGTACTGCTCCGCCCACGAGAACAGCAGGAACGGCACCACGCACAACAGCACCGACACGATCGCGAGGTGCCCCCACAGCGCCGGATCCCGGGGCAGCGGCCGCCGGCGCGCCACCAGGACGACGGCCAGCGCCAGCGCCCCCAGCGCCACCCGGGCGAGCGCGACCTGGGCGGGGGAGAGCCCGCCGAGCCCCACCTTGATGAACAGGAAACTCGCACCCCACACGACGGCCAGCAGCGCGAACCGCACCGTGACCCCGAATCCGACCGAACGCATGGCCGCAGTCAAACCGGGACGCCGGTCGCGAAGCCAGTGGTTTTCCGACGTCACATTGTGTATAACGGCCTATACCATGGGGCAGGAATCGCAAGCAGCAGTCGAGTACGTCGCCGGGCGCGTGGCCGGGCCGCCGCTGCCGGTAGGCCTGGATGTCACCGTGCACTTCCACCCGGACCGGCTGGTGGGGGACGTGCCGCTGCTGCGGCACTGGCTGACCGACGGGCACTACCGCTCGCAGTTCGAGACGGGGACGGGCAACGGCGGCCTCACCGCGCACCCCGGCGGGGCCCGGTGGCACTGGGAGCACCGGATGTTCGGCGGGGTCTACGACGACCTGCCGCCCGCCGCCCGGCCGAAGTACGGCTCGCTCAACCACCGCCGGCGCGCGGCCGGCGGCTCGGTCCGGTTCGGATCGGCGCACTTCCGGCTCAAGCCCGAAGTCCTCGCGCGCACAACGTTCTGTTATCCGGACAGCTTCCACGATCCGGTGGACTTCGGCACGGCCGCGCACCTGCCGCTGCTCCCGCTCGTCGAGGCCGACGCCCCGGACGAGCTCGACGACTACGTCGAGGCCCACGTCCACGGCCCGCTCCGGCTGCCGGAGGACGTCGCGGCCCTGGTGCTGGACCCGTCGTTCCGGGGCACCGACGTCGAAGCGGCGGCCGCGGGGTTCCGGTTCCCGACGTACTGGCACCACGGGTTCCGGCTCCCGGTGTCCACCCTCGCCGAGCACGCGGACTACCGCGGCGAGGACGCCGTGCGGGCCGGCGAGGACATCGCCGAGGACGGGTGGCTGGACGCCCGCGTCATCGGGAACGCCGTCCGCGCCGGCCGGCACGACCCCCAGGTGCTCAAGCGCGTGTGGCACTGCACCGCGCGGTTCGGCCTACGCGGGTAGCAGCGCTTCGGTCAGCCGGCGCCAGTGCGGCATGGCCGAGGTGCCCGGCTCGACGCCGATGACCTGGACGCCGACGTGGTCGGCGCCCGCGTCGAGGTGCGCGCGCAGCTTGGCCGTGATCGAGTCCGGGTCGCCCCAGAACACCAGGGCGTCGACGAGCCGGTCGCTGCCGCCGTCGATGTCCGCGTCCGAGTAGCCGAGCCGGCGGAACTTGGCGATGTTGTACGGCGTGGTGAGGTACGGGTGCAGGTGCCTGCGGGCGATCTCCCGTGCCTTCGCCGCGTCCGTCTCGAACAGCACGGCGTGCTCGACGCCGAGGAACGGTTCCGCGCCGAGGATCTCGCGCGCCTGGGCCGTGTGCTCGGGGGTGACGTGGTAGGTGTGCGCACCCGCCGACCGGTCGCGGGCCAGCTCCAGCATCTTCGGGCCGTACGCGGCGAGGATCCGCCGCACCGGGGCGCGCGGCGCGGGGTTGACCTTCGTGTCGATGTCCAGCGCGTCCAGGTAGTCGTTCATCGCCCGGAGCGGCTTCGCGCCCGGTTTGCCGGCGCCGAAGCCGAGGCCCAGCAGGTGGCGGTCCGGGTAGGCGTCGGCCAGCAGCAGGGCCCCGCCGCGGGTCCACTGGGCGTCGCGGGACCAGATCCGCGCGATGCCGTTCACGACGGTGAGGCGTTCGGTGGCCGCCAGCAGGAACCCGGCGTGCGTCAGGGCTTCGCGGCCCTCGCTCTCCGGGATCCAGATCGCCGGCCAGCCGAGTTCCTCCAGCTCCTGCACCGAATCGCGGATGAGCCCGGCCGGCTGGTCCTCGAAGTCGAACGTCCAGATCCCGTAGCGGCCCAGCCGCATGTTCTCGATCATACCCATGATTCGAAGTATCGCAGATTTACGATATGACGAGCAAGCAAGGGTGGCCGGCGGGGGGAGAGGGGCAGGTCAGAGGGTGCGGCCGAGCAGGTCGACGAGCTCGGCGATCCGGGCTTCGTCACGCCTGTAGTGCGTCCACTTCCCGACGCGGGTGGCCCGGACCAGCCCGGCGCGCTGCAGTACGGCCAGGTACGCCGACACCGTCGACTGCGCCAGCCCCAGCTTCTCCTGGATGTGGCTCACGCAGACCCCGACCTCGGCCGGATCGGCGATCGCCCGCTCGACCGGGAAGTGCCGCTCCGGCTCCCGCAGCCACTGCAGCACCTGCAGCCGGACCGGGTTCGCGAGCGCCTTGAAGACGTCGAGCAGCTGCTCGACGTCGGCCTCGGATCCGGTGCGTGTCGTCATGGTGTCGCTCCCAGTATATCGGCGTATAACGACCTATACTCACTGGCGTGAGCGAAGAAACCTCGCGGCCGCGCGCGCCCATCACCGAGTCCGACGTCCTCGCCTGGCTGGAGACGACGGCCGCCGCCGTCGAAATGGGGGAGGTGGGCGCCCAGGAGCTCATCGACCTGCTCGGCGAGCTGCGCCGCGCGTCCGCGGCCTGCGCCGACGCGTCGGACTGGCTGCTGCTCGCGGCGCGGGAAGGCGGCGCCAGCCTTCGGCAGATCGCCCCCGTCTTCGGCAAGGGCTACGTCCGCGCTCCGGCCGCCCGCCTCGAGAAGCTGCACCGCCAGGCGCAGACCGCGGGCCAGTGGCTGGCCATCCTGCGGCACAAGCAGACGGCATGAGCGTGGACCGCATCGCCCTCGGCCTGGCGGCGCTGGGCCGCCCGGCGTACATCAACCTCGGCCGCGACGGGGCCTTGCCGCCCGTGCGGGACGTCGATTCGATGCGCGCGGCGACGTTCGCCGTGCTCGACGACGCTTATGCCGCGGGCGTCCGGCACGTCGACGTCGCCCGCTCGTACGGGCGCTCCGAGGAGTTCCTGGCCGGGTGGCTCGCCGAACGCGGTCACGCGGGCGTGGAGATCTCCAGCAAGTGGGGTTACGCCTACGTCGGGGAGTGGCGGCTCGACGCCGGCGTGCACGAGGTGAAGGAGCACTCGGCGATACGCTTCGCCACGCAGTGGGCGGAAACCCTGGCGCTGCTGGGGGATCGGGTGGGTCTGTACCAGGTGCATTCGCTCACTGTGGACAGTCCCTTGTTCACCGACGAGCCGCTGCTCGAAGCGCTGGCGGAGCTGGCCGCGAACGGGGTCGCGGTCGGGTTTTCGACGTCCGGGCCGGCCCAGGCGGACGCGATCGAGCGGGCGTTCGCGCTGGAAGTGGCCGGGCGCCCGGTGTTCTCCGCGGTGCAGTCGACGTGGAACGTACTGGAGCCGTCCGCGGGGCCGGCCCTGGCCGCGGCGCACGCGGCCGGGAACCGGGTGCTGGTCAAGGAAACCCTGGCCAACGGCAGGCTGGCGGTCGAGGCGCCGGCCGCGGTGCGCGAGCTCGCGGCCGCCCACGGGACCGGGCCGGACGCCGTCGCGGTGGCCGCGGTGCTGGCCAACGACTGGGTGGACCGGGCGGTGATCGGCCCGGCGAGCCCGGCGCAGCTGGCGGCGAACCTGCGGGCCGCCAGGCTGGACCTGACCGCGGAAGAACGGGAGTCACTGGCCGCGCCGGCCGAGGACCCCGGGGCGTACTGGCGACACCGGTCCTCGTTGGAGTGGGACTGAGCGGCTGCACTACCCTTCCCAGGCACGTCACGGACGACAGGAGGCCGGAGCAGGTGCGTCATCGGCAGGCGATCGCGTTGGCCGCGGTCGCGTTGGTCGGCCTCACGGCCTGCGACGGGCCCGACCCGAACAACCTCGAGACGTACTACGACGATCCGGCGCCCACGTCCTCGGCGGTCCCGCCGACCTCGGAGGCCCCGGTGAGTCCCGCGAAGGCGGCTCCGGCCGCGCCGCCCCCGGTCGTGCCCGACGCCGGCCGGCTCGCCGGGCAGGCGCTGCTGTCGGACGCCGACGTCGCCGGAGAAGGCGTGCAGCCGGGCTCGGGCGAGGCTTCGGGGTGCCTGGCGGACGGGCCGTCGGCGGGCAGCCGGACCGCGACCTGGCGCTACTCCAGCGGGTCGGTGCTGAGCCACCGCGTCGTGGTGTTCCCGGACGGATCGGCCGCCCGGGCCCTCGCGGCGAACGAGTGTGCGGGCAAGGCGGTCAGCGTTCCCGTGCAGCCCGGGGTCGAGCGGCAGCAGGCCTGGTGCGACGGCCGGACCTGCACGGTGCTGCTGGCCAAGGGCAGGCTCGTGTCCGAGCTGACGGTCTCGGCGAGCACCGGGACCCGCGCGGTGGACGCGGCGAAGCGGCTGCTGCCCGCGATGACGGCGAAGCTGACCGCTCAGCCGTAACGGCGGAACCACTCCTGGACGCCTTCGCGGCCGTCGGGGATGAAGGGCTGGGCGGGGGCCGGGTCGTCGACCCAGGCGCGGAGCTCGTCCAGCGGGATCCAGCGACCTTCGACGATCTCCTCGGCCTGGTGGCGGATCGGCCCGTCCCAGCGGACCTCGAAGGCGAAGTTGTGGCAGCGGTTGCGGCCGTCGTCGTAGACCTTGGTGAACCGGGGGAGGAGTTCCACCCCCTGGACGCCGAGTTCTTCGGCGAGTTCGCGGCGCGCGCACTCGGCCGGTGTCTCGCCGGCGGCGACCACCCCGCCGGCCCAGCAGTCCCAGGTCGAGGGGAAGACGTCCTTGCCGGGGGTGCGGAGGTGCACGTAGACCGCGGTTCCGTCACCCGAACGGACCAGGACGACGCCGGCGGCGTGCCACAGCCCCTCGGCGCGGACGCGCGCGCGGGTCGTGGTGCCGACGGCCGCGCCGGCCTGGTCATAGAGGGCAACGAGTTCGTCACTGCCTGGCATGGGTGCATCGTTCCACTAGGGCGACCCCGTAGGGTGGTGACATGCGGCGGATCATGGGAACCGAAGTCGAGTACGGCATCTCCGTGCCGGGCGACGCGACGGCGAACCCGGTACTCACCTCCACCCAGGTCGTGCTGGCCTACGCGGCGGCGGCCGACATCCCGCGCGCCCGGCGGGCGCGGTGGGACTACGAGGTGGAGTCCCCGCTGCGCGACGCGCGCGGGTTCGACCTGACCGGCCCGGGCGGGCCGGGCCACGACCCGGACGTCGAGGACCTGGGCGCGGCGAACGTCATCCTGACCAACGGGGCGCGGCTGTACGTCGACCATGCGCACCCGGAGTACTCGGCGCCCGAGGTGACGAACGCGCGCGACGCGGTCATCTGGGACAAGGCGGGCGAGCGGGTGATGGAGGAGGCGGCGATGAAGGCCGCGTCCGTCCCGGGCCAGCCGCAGCTGCAGCTGTACAAGAACAACGTCGACGGCAAGGGTGCGAGCTACGGCACGCACGAGAACTACCTGTGCGCGCGCTCGACGCCGTTCACCGCGATCATCGCCGGGCTGACGCCGTTCTTCGTGTCGCGGCAGGTGGTGACCGGGTCGGGCCGGGTCGGGATCGGCCAGCAGAGTGAAGAGGCCGGGTTCCAGCTCTCCCAGCGTGCGGACTACATCGAGGTCGAGGTCGGCCTGGAGACCACGCTCAAGCGCGGGATCATCAACACCCGCGACGAGCCGCACGCGGACGCGGACAAGTACCGCCGGCTGCACGTCATCATCGGCGACGCGAACATGTCGGAGTACTCGACGTACCTGAAGGTCGGGACGACGGCGCTGGTGCTGGACCTGATCGAGTCGGGCATCCGGTTCGACGACCTGAAGCTGGACGAGCCGGTCAAGGCGGTCCACCAGATCAGCCACGACCCGACGCTGAAGAAGCAGGTCGCGCTGGCGAACGGGAAGAAGTACACCGGCCTGGACCTGCAGTTCGCCTACCACGAGATCGCTTCGCAGAACCTGGAGCGCACGGGCGCGGACCAGGCGTCGAAGGAGGTCCTGCGGGTCTGGGGCGAGGTGCTGGACGCACTGGCGCGGGACCCGCAGGAGTGCGCGGACCGGCTGGACTGGCCGGCGAAGCTGCGGCTGCTGGAGGGCTACCGCCAGCGGGACAGCCTGGCCTGGGGCGCCCCGCGGCTGCGGCTGGTGGACCTGCAGTATTCGGACGTCCGGCTGGCGAAGGGCCTGTACAACCGGCTCGTGACGCGCGGCTCGATGAAGCGGCTAGTCACGGAGGAGGAGGTGCTGGCCGCGGTGACGACGCCGCCGTCGGACACGCGGGCCTACTTCCGGGGCCGGGCGCTGGAGAAGTACGCGACCTCGATCGCGGCGGCGTCGTGGGATTCGGTCATCTTCGACGTGGGCAAGGAGTCGCTGGTGCGGATCCCGACTTTGGAGCCGCTGCGGGGGACGAAGGCGCACGTCGGCAAGCTGCTGGACAACGCGGCGACGGCGGAGGAGCTCGTGGAGGCCCTCACCGGTTCGGACTAGGCGGGACGCACCAGCGATCGCGGCGTGACCCCGAATGTCGGGGCCGCTGGGTAGGCTAGGAAACATCAGCCACACCGGGAGGCGAGATGGCCCAGGAAAAGATCGAAAAGCACGGCGGTGGTGACTCCGACGAGGAGTTCGAGGACACCGGCGCGGCGGGTCAGGAGCGGCGCGAGAAGCTCGGCGAGGACGTGGACACGATCCTCGACGAGATCGACGACGTGCTCGAGGAGAACGCCGAGGACTTCGTCCGGGCCTACGTGCAGAAGGGCGGCGAATAGCCGCTCGGAGGGCACTGCGCCCTTGCCGACCGTTCAGCCGGCGGCCGGGGTTCCGCGTGGCGTCCTTGGCGCGCGCGGGGCTCCGGCCCGCACAGATGGGATCTTTGAGCACGTATGGACAACACCAGGGGCATCTCGGGTCCCGCGCTGCCCGGGGCCTACTTTTCGTCGGCCACGTCGTCGTTTTCGGACTTCCTGCGTGCGCAGGCGCCGGAGTTGCTCCCCCAGCGCCGGGTGGCGGCCGGTGCGGCGGAGCTGGGCGTGCCGCACGGGACGACGATCGTCGCGTGCACCTTCGCGAGCGGGGTGCTGATCGCCGGTGACCGGCGGGCGACGTCGGGGAACCTGATCGCGAGCCGCGACATGGAGAAGGTGCACGTCACCGACGAGTATTCGGCGGTGGGCATCGCGGGGACCGCGGGGCTGGCCGTGGAGATGGTGCGGCTGTACGCGGTCGAGCTGGCGCACTACGAGAAGATCGAGGGCGTTTCGCTGTCGCTGGACGGCAAGACGAACAAGCTGGCCGGGATGGTCAAGGCGAACCTCGAGATGGCGATGGCCGGGCTGGCGGCGATCCCGTTGTTCGTGGGGTACGACCTGGAGGCCGAGGACGCGAAGCACGCGGGCCGGATCGTCTCGTACGACGCCGCGGGCGGCCGCTACGAGGAGAACGGCGGGTACGCGAGCATCGGTTCGGGTTCCCTGTTCGCGAAGTCGGCGTTGAAGAAGCTGCACGACCCGGACGCCGACGCCGAGGGCGCGGTCCGCGCGGCGGTGGAGGCCCTGTACGACGCGGCGGACGACGACACCGCATCGGGCGGCCCGGACCTGGTGCGCCGGATTTTCCCGACCGTCGTGACGATCACCGCGGAGCACGGCGCCCTGCAGCTGCCGACGGCCGAGGCGGCGGCGGTCGCGGAAGCCGTGGTGGCGGGGCGGATCGAGCGCCACCAGCGCCGGCTGTCCTGACCGCGGACTTGAACCCAGTGAACGCTGAAACACCGGAAGACCTGGAGCGCACACCGTGACGATGCCGTTGTATGCCTCTCCCGAGCAGCTGATGCGGGAGCGTTCCGAGCTGGCGCGCAAGGGCATCGCGCGCGGCCGGAGCGTGGTGGTGCTGAAGTACGCGGGCGGCGTGCTGTTCGTGGCGGAGAACCCGTCGGCCACCCTGCACAAGGTGTCCGAGATCTACGACCGGATCGGCTTCGCGGCGGTCGGGCGCTACAGCGAGTTCGAGAACCTGCGGGTGGCGGGCATCCGCCACGCGGACCTGAAGGGCTACCAGTACGACCGCCGCGACGTCAGCGCCCGCGCGCTGGCGAACGCGTACGCGGCCACGCTGGGCAGCATCTTCACCGAGCAGCTGAAGCCGTTCGAGGTGGAGGTCTGCGTCGCGGAGGTGGGCAGCACGGCGGCGGAGGACCAGCTGTACCGCCTGACGTACGACGGCTCGATCTTCGACGAGCCCCAGTACACGGTGATGGGCGGCCAGACGGACAAGATCCAGTCGAAGCTGAAGGAAACCTTCGAGGACGGCCTGGACCTCCAGGCGGCCCTGGGCGTGGCGGTGGCGGCGCTGCGAGCCCCCAGCCAGCCGGCCCCGGCAACCACCTCATCGGCAGCAGCATCATCGACGAACACGACAACCAACGGAAACGGCGACGCGGACCCGATCAAGCTGGAGGTAGCGGTCCTGGACCGCGACCGCCCCCGCCGCTCATTCCGCCGCCTGACGGGAGCAGCCCTGGACACGCTCCTCCCGGTACCAGACCCCCAGGGCGAAGAGCCAGAAGGCAAACCCGAAGGCGAATAAAAAGCCCGGACGAGAGCGGGGGCGTGGCCGACAGGCCACGCCCCCGTTTTCCTACCGCAGAAGCGGAACCGCCCGGCACAACCGGCTCCGACGCAACCCCTCCGGCCAGACCCCCCTGCCAACCCGATACGCAGCCGCATCAGCGGCCGTTGAACAATCCGGCGTTCGGGTCGGCGGGCATTACCCGGCAGAGTTCAACTCCGGCAGAGTTCACCCCGCCAAACCTCACCTCGCCAACCGCGCCACAGCAAGCAGATGAGCACTGACATCAACAAGCCGCGGATCCCGTTCCCCGATCTCAGCAGCCCGCAGCGCCCCCTCGACCAACCCGTCGAACCGCTCGACCCCAGCGGCATCGAGCGCAGCCCAAGCGGGCCCTTCGACTCCGTAGACGTCCACCTCGGCGAACCCGGCAGCAGCGACCTCGTCCCGCAGCTCGGCAGCGGTGTGCCAGTGCGTCGGCACAAACCCGACATGGCCGTCATAGGCCCCGGTCTCGATGACCTGCCGGACCGGCTCGGCCCGGTCCGAGGTGAGAGTCCCCGCAGCAGCGGTCTCCAGCAGCGACAGGTACCGGCTGATCCCGGCAGCGGCGAGCACCCCACCCGGCCGCAGAACCCGCCGCGCTTCACCCAGCGCCCGGGCCCGCTCAGCGCCCTCGACGAGGTGGTACAGCGGCCCGAGAAGCAGCACCACGTCAAAGCACGAGTCCGGCGAGCCGAGCCGGCGAGCATCGCCGACCTCGGCAGTCACCCCCGGCAGCGCCGCGGCCTGCGCAACGTGGTCCGGAACCACGTCGACCAGATGAACAGCGTGGCCGTCGGCCGCAAGCCAGGCAGCGTGCACGCCGGTACCGCCCCCGGCATCCAGGACCCGGGCGCGCCCGGGCAGGAACCGCCGGAGCAACGCCCGGGTACGCAAGTACTCGAGCCGGCCGTGGGGCGTCCGCGCGAGCCGGTCGTGCTCCGGCGGCCCGGTCCCGTAGTGCGTTGCGAGGTCCATGCCTCAGCATCCCGGACCCGGCAACCGGGTTTCAGGACGCCGCAGGCGACGCCCGGAAGTTCTGATCGGCGAAAGCCAGCAAGTACGGCAGCGTCGCCCGGGCCGTGTGCCAGGTGTGGTTGAACCCGCGTTCGGCGTGGACCACCGCATCCTGCCCACGAGCGTGCAGGGCCGCCGCGATCCGGCGGGCCGTCGTCACGTCCGTCGGTGCCCCCGTGCCGACCGCGAGCAGCACCGAGATCGGCGCGGTGAACTTCATCGTCGGCAGGTACCGGCGGGGCGTGTCGGCCGCGATCGCCGCCTGGTTGCCACCGAGGACGCTGATCGAGTCGTTGAGGTCGTCGTAGGGCAGGGCGATCACCAGGGTGGCGAACTCGTCGACGTGGTGCAGCCCGATGTTGAGCGCGCCGAAGCCGCCGCCGGACATGCCGCCGAGGGCGCGGTGGGTGCGGTCGGCGAAGGTGCGGTAGCGCCGGTCGATCGCCGGCACGACGGTCCGGGCGAGGTAGGTCTCCAGCTGGGGACCGCCGGGGACGTCGAGGCACTCCCAGTCGGTGCTGGGGTTGCCCGCGGTCAGGTCGACGCTGACCACGATCATCGGCGCGATCACGTTGGCCTGCTGCAGCGCCAGGAGCGTGCCGGGGGCGTCGCCGGAGGCCAGCCAGTCGCGGGGGCCGCCGAAGGGGTAGCCGTGGATGAGGTAGACGACCGGGTAGCGGCGGGCCTGGTCGGTGTCGTACCCCGGCGGCAGGATGACGTAGTTGCTGCCCGAGGGCACGCTGTGGGCGGGGTCGGGCAGGTCGACGACGTCGATGCGCTGCCCGGCGGCGGCCGTCCCCGCGCCCTTGCCGGCGCGCGGGGCGGCCGCGGGGGAGTCCGCCGACGACGGCTCGGGGGCCTCCTTACCGTCGTCGAGCAGGCGGCCTGCGAGGTAGACGGGGCCGGGCCCCCGCTGCAGCAGCCGGGCGAGGTCGTCGGTGGTGCGGACGTACCCGACGTAGCTGTTGACCGCGGTGACGGCGGCCAGCAGCAGGAGGACGCCGAAGGCGGTGAACCCCCAGCGCCGGACCCGGCGGCGGTAGGAGAGCGCGACCACGACGGCGAGGACGGCGACGGCGGCCGAGGCGAGCCCGAGCCAGATCAGCGGCGACTCGAGCGGCCCGAGGTCGCGGGCGCGCGCGGTGATGTCCCCCGGCAGGACGGGGTCGGTCGCGGCCCGGTGGATGACGCTCGCCAGGCCGTACCCGTCCATGCCACCCCGCCCGTCCCGGCCGCGGGCAGGACGTCCCGCAACTCGGTCGCGAAGCTAGCGGGAAGTCCCTGTGGGTTCGTTGAGAGAAGGTAAAGCAACCTCAGCGGCGGTAGAGCGTCAGGGCGCTGGGGCGCGACCGGAAGCGGAACCGGTTGCCGAGCGGGCCGACCTCGCCGTCGGTGGCGACGCGGCGGTTGCCGTCGAGCAGCTCGACGTCCAGTTCGGGGAGGTCGAGCTCCTGGTAGACGTGGCTGGCGGCGAGGCTGCGGGTGATCATCGCGAGCAGGAACCGGGCGCGGGAGTAGGGCAGGTCGGCCCGCAGGTACCGGATGTCGAGCAGGCCGGTGTCGAGCGCCGGCCGCCGGCTGGGGGCGAAGCCCTTCGGCGCGTACGTGCCGTTGCCCACGAACAGCAGCCAGACCTGGGTCTTCTTGCCGTTGAGCCGGACGGTCAGCGGCCTGGCGTGCCGCAGCGTCCGGGCCAGCGCGATCGCGGCCGAGGGCCACTTCGGGTGCTTTTCCTGCAGCTTCTCGCGCAGCCGGACCATCTCCGGATAGCCGCCGAGGCTGGCGGTGTTGACGAACCAGCGGTGGTCCGCCTCGCCGGCCCCGTCGATCTCGACCTCGCCCAGGTCGACGCGGACGGCGTTGCCGACCTCGGTCGCCGCGTCGGCGTCGGGCATGGAGCTGACGCCGACGTCGCGGGCGAAGTGGTTGAGCGTCCCGGCCGGGACCAGGGCGAGCGGGAGATCGCGTTCGGCGGCGACCGAGGCCACCGCCGCGACGGTCCCGTCGCCGCCCGCGACGGCCAGGGCGCGGATCGAGCCGCGGGCGTCGATCTCCGCCTCGAGCTGGGCACGCAGGCCCCGGTCGGGGTCCGGGTAAAGCACCGTGGCCTTGGGCCAGGCGAACTTGACGTCCTCGGTCGGGTCCTCGCCCGCCACCCCGGAGTTCGGGTTGACGACGGCGAGCATGTCGTCGCCGTCGACCATCTCGGGTGCGTCCGCGTCGAGGGCGGCGCGGCCCGGGACGTCGTCGTGCAGCGGCCACCAGTGCCGGGTGGCCAGGCCGACGCCGACACCGATGCCCAGGCCGACACCGACGTCGGAGGGCCAGTGGACGCCGGTGTGGACCCGGGAGTAGGCGACGGCCAGCGCCAGCGGCGCCACGGCCAGGCCGGCCCGCGGCGACTCCATCGCCACCGCCGTCGCGAAGGCGGCCGCGGACGCGGAGTGCCCGGACGGGAACGACGAGGATGTGGGCCGTTTCCGCAGGCGGCGGCGCATCGGCGTCTCTTCCTCGGCCGGGCGGCGACGGGGGAAGAGCGGCTTGCCGATGAGGTTCGCCGCCGCGCTGGCCCCGGCGATCGCGACGACCCCGCGCAACGCGGCCCGGCGCGTCTCGCCCGGGCGTGCGGCCAGCAGCACCGCGACACCCCACCACAGGCGGGACTTGTTCGCCGATCTCGACAGGGTCATCAGGGCGTCGTCGGCCTTGGTGGCCGGCAGTGCGGCGCTACGGCGCATCAGGGCGCGGTCGGTCCGGCCGACCCGCCGGAAGGCCCGGATGAGCTGGTGTGACAAGGAGTCCGCCTTCCGCACGTCGTCAAGAGCTGTGCTCCAATCGTGCCTGATTCGGGGAGATTTCACCGTCTGTGGCGTACTGGGGGCGTGTCGACGCCCGAACGGCGCACCGTCGAAGGGGGTGCAGCGCCTACTCTGGTGGAATGCAGCGGCGGATCTTTGGCATCGAGACCGAGTTCGGGGTCACGTGCACCTTCCACGGACAACGCAGGCTCTCGCCCGACGAGGTGGCGCGGTACCTGTTCAGGCGGGTCGTGTCGTGGGGACGCTCCTCCAACGTGTTCCTGTCGAACGGCTCGCGGCTCTACCTCGACGTCGGCTCGCACCCCGAGTACGCGACGGCCGAGTGCGACGACCTGGTCCAGCTGGTCACGCACGACAAGGCCGGGGAGCGGATCCTCGAGGACCTGCTGGTCGACGCCGAGCGGCGGCTCGCCGACGAGGGCATCGGCGGCGACATCTTCCTGTTCAAGAACAACACCGACTCGGCGGGCAACTCCTACGGCTGCCACGAGAACTACCTGGTGACCCGCGCGGGTGAGTTCTCGCGGATCGCGGACGTGCTGCTGCCGTTCCTGGTCACCCGGCAGCTCATCTGCGGCGCCGGCAAGGTGCTGCAGACCCCGCGGGGCGCGGTCTACTGCCTCTCCCAGCGTGCGGAGCACATCTGGGAGGGCGTCTCGAGCGCCACCACGCGCTCGCGGCCGATCATCAACACCCGCGACGAGCCGCACGCCGACGCCGAGCGCTACCGGCGCCTGCACGTCATCGTGGGCGACTCGAACATGGCCGAGCCCACGACCATGCTCAAGGTCGGCTCGGCCAACCTGGTGCTGGAGATGATCGAGGCCGGCGTCCAGTTCCGCGACTTCACCCTGGACAACCCGATCCGCGCGATCCGCGAGATCAGCCACGACCTCACCGGCCGCCGCCAGGTCCGGCTGGCCGGCGGGCGCGAGGCGTCGGCGCTGGACATCCAGCGCGAGTACCACGCCCGCGCCGTCCAGCACCTCAAGGACAACGGCTCGACCGCGGCGAACGAGCGCGTGGTCGAGCTGTGGGGCCGGGCGCTGGACGCGGTCGAGCAGCAGGACTTCGGCAAGATCGACACCGAGATCGACTGGGCGATCAAGCACCGGCTGGTCGAGCGCTACCGGCACAAGCACGACCTGGACCTGTCCAGCCCGCGGATCGCCCAGCTCGACCTGGCCTACCACGACATCCGCCGGGGCCGGGGCATCTTCGACCTGCTGCAGCGCAAGGGCCTGGTCCGCCGGGTCACCGACGACGGCGAGATCGAGGCCGCCAAGGACACCCCGCCCCAGACGACCCGCGCCAAGCTGCGCGGCGACTTCATCGCCGCCGCCCAGGCCGCGGGCCGCGACTTCACGGTCGACTGGGTGCACCTGAAGCTCAACGACCAAGCCCAGCGCACGGTCCTGTGCAAGGACCCGTTCCGCTCGGTCGACGAGCGCGTGGAACGCCTGATCAGCTCGCTCTAGCCGGTACCGCCGCCGGGGACGTCCGTGCCGGGCGTCCCCGGCGGCGTCCCCGACGAAAGTCGCGCGGCGGGTGCGGCAGGATCGCGGCATGCGTGTCGTGCTGCTGGTGCTCGCCCTGCTGATTTCGTTCGCGGTCCCGGCGTCGGCGGGGGAACATCCGCCGGCGTGGGAGCTGAAACCGACCGGCGTCACGGCCCAGTTCCGGGGGCTCTCGGCGGTCAGCGCGCGAGTGGCGTGGATCAGCGGCACGCAGGGGACCGTCCTGCGCACCACCGACGGCGGCGCGACCTGGAAGGCCGTCGGACCCCCGGGGACCGAGACGCTCCAGTTCCGCGACGTCGAGGCGTTCGACGCCGACCACGCCGTGGTGCTCTCGATCGGCCCGGGCACGGACTCGCGCGTCTACCGGACCGACGACGGCGGCACGCACTGGCACCAGACCTTCCAGAACACCGACGAGGCCGCGTTCTACGACTGCCTCGCCTTCTTCGACCCGTGGCGCGGCCTGGCGATGAGCGACCCGGTCGACGGCAGGTTCCGGGTCCAGGCCACCTTCGACGGCGGGCGCAGCTGGCGCCCGGTCCCCGACAGCGGCTTCCCGCCCGCGCTGCCCGGCGAGGCCGGGTTCGCGGCCAGCGGCCAGTGCGTCACGACGGCGGGCCCGTTCGACGCCTGGCTCGCCACCGGCGGCGGCGCGACCGCCCGCGTCCTGCACTCCGGCGACGGCGGCCGGCACTGGACGGCGTCGGACACGCCGTTGCCGAGCAGCCCGTCGGCCGGCGTGTTCGCGCTGGCCTTCCGCTCCCCGGCCCAGGGCGTCGCGATCGGCGGCGACTTCGCGAACCCGGACGCCCCCGGCCCGGCCGTCGCCCTGACCCGCGACCGCGGCCGCACCTGGCGGACCCCGGCGCAGTACCCGGCCGGCTACCGCTCGGGGCTGGCCTGGCGCGGCGGCACGGTGCTCGCGGTCGGCCCGGGCGGCAGCGACCTCAGCCCCGACGGCGGCCGGCACTGGACCCGCTTCGACACCGGCAGCTTCGACTCGGTGGACTGCGCCGGGGCGGCCTGCTGGGCGAGCGGCGCCCAGGGCCGCGTCGCCCGCCTGCGCTAGAGAACCTGCCCGGTCGGCCGGACGAGGATCTCGTTGACGTCGACCGACGGCGGTTGCTGCAGGGCGTACAGGGCCGCGCGGGCCACGTCGTCGGGGTGCAGGTTGGGCTTCTTGCGCTGCTCGTCGCTGAGGATGTCGGTGTCGGCCATGCCGGGGTTGATCAGCGTGACGCGCACCCCGGTGCTGACGGCCTCCTCCCGGATCGCCCCGGCCATCCCGGTGACGGCCCACTTGGTCACCGAGTACAGGCTCGCGTTCCGGATGTAGCGGCCGGCGACCGACCCGGTGATCAGCAGGTGGCCGGCGGTTTCCCGGAGCGCGGGCAGTGCGGCGCGGGCGGTGTAGGCGGCGCCGAGGACGTTGGTGCGGACCATCGGCTCCCAGGCGCGCGGGTCGGGATCGTCGTCGCCGAAGAAGGAGGTCCCGACCCCGATCCCGGCGTTGGCGAAGGCGGCGTCGAGCCGGCCGAACCTCCGGACGGTCTCCTCGACGGCGGCGGCGATGGCGGGCCAGTCGCCGACGTCGGCACCGAGGGCGAGCGCCCGGTCCTCGCCGAGCTCGGCGGCGAGCGGAGCGACGGATCCGGCCTCGCGGGCGACGAGAGCGACCTTGAACCCGGACGCGGCGGCGAGGCGCGCGGTGGCGGCACCCAGGCCGCGGGAGGCACCGGTGACGAGCAGAACACGATCATCCATGCCTCCAGGCTAGAGCGGCACCCGAACGCCCCAATGTGGCGTTCGGTGCATCCAGCGCACCGAACGCCACATTGGGTGCGCTGGACGCAACCAACGCCACATTGGGGCGCTTGGTCAGGGCGTCAGCACCAGGCGGCCGCGCAGGCCGCCGGCCGCCAGCCGTTCGTGGGCGGTCGCCGCCTCGGTCAGGGGGAGCACTCCGGCCACGCGCAACGGCAACGTCCCGTTCTCCGCCAGGCGGGCCAGTTCCGCCAGCCGCGGGCCGTCCGCGCGGATCCACACGGTGCGGACCCGGATCCCGCGCAACGGCAGCGGTGCCGCTCCCGCCGCGAACGCCACGAACTCGCCGCCGCCGCGGACCGCGTCGAGGGCGTCCAGGCCCAGCAGGGCCGTGTCCAGGACGGCGTCCACCCCGCCCGGCACCACCGCGCGGACCCGGTCGGCCAGCGACGGCCCGCGCGGCACGAACTCGTCCGCGCCGAACCCGCGGACCTCCGCTTCGTCCGCCTCCGACGCCACCGCCACCACGCGCAGCTTCCGCGCGTGCGCCAGCGCGACGGCGTACCCGCCGACCGCCCCGGCGGCCCCGGTGACCAGCACGGTCCCGGTGGTTTCGGCCAGGTCGAGCGCCTGGGCGGAGGTCAGCGCGTTCAGCGGCAGGGTCGCGGCTTCGGCGGGGGAGACACCGGCCGGAGCGGGGGCGACCGCCGAGGCGTCCAGCACGATCTGCTCGGCGTAGGCGCCGAGCGGGGTCGCGATGCGGTCGCGGAGGCCGATCACGGCGTCACCGGCGCGGAACCCGGTGTCTCCGGCGTCGGCGATTTCGCCCGCGACGTCCCAGCCCAGCCCGAGCACCTCCCGCGGCGGGATCACCCCGGCCGCACTCAGCGTCCCGCTCCTGGTCGCCAGGTCCACCGGGTTCACCGCGGCCGCCGCCACGCGGATCCGCACCTGCCCGGGACCCGGCTCGGGCACCGGCACCTCGACGAACTCCAGCACTTCCGGCCCGCCGAACCGGCGGATCACCATCGCTCGCATCCGAACCTCCTTCCCCGCGAACGTAAGGGGAGCTACTCTCCGCTGGGAAGTACGCACCCGCAGGTGCCCACCGCACGGTGGGGTTCGCGAGAGGGAGGTTCGCCCGGTGCCCACGCGCACGGCGGAACAGCGGCGGCAGGCCGAAAAGGCCGCCTACGACGCCTACCTCGCGGCCTGCCCGACCCGGAAGCTGCTGGACGAGATCGCCGGCAAGTGGGTCAGCCTGATCCTGGTCGCGCTCGGTGACGGCCCGCAGCGCTACAGCGACCTTTCGCGGCGCATCGCCGGGGTCAGCCAGAAGATGCTCACGCAGACCCTGCGGGTGCTCGAACGCGACGGTCTCCTCCGCCGCGAGGTCACCCCCGCGGTGCCCGTCCGCGTCGACTATTCCCTTACGCCGCTGGGGGAATCGCTGCGCGCGCTGATGGCCGGGTTCAAGGCGTGGGCCGAGGCGAACTTCGAGGCCGTCGACGCCGCCCGCACCGATTACGACGCGCGCACCCCGGACCTCACGATCGGGCCGGGCGGCGCGGGCTAGGCTCTACCGGGTGTCCACCGCACGCGCCGAACGGCTGGTCAATCTGGTGCTGGCCCTGTTGTCCACCCGGCAGTACCTCACCGCCGAGCGGATCCGCGGCATCGTGCCCGGGTACGGCGACGCGGCCAGCGACGACGCCTACTTCCGGATGTTCGAACGGGACAAGACCGAGCTGCGCGAACTCGGCATCCCCCTGGAAACCGGCCGCAACTCCGCCTTCGACGCGATCGAGGGCTACCGCATCGCCCGCCGCGACTACGAACTCGGCGAGATCGACCTCGCCCCCGACGAAGCCGCCGCGGTCGCGCTCGCGTCCCGGCTGTGGGACTCCCCGGAGCTGACCGGGCAGGCGCAGGGCGCGCTCGTGAAGCTGCGCGCCGCCGGCCTGGAGGTCGACGACCAGGCGCCCACCGTCGTCGAGCCGCGGGTGCGCGCCGAACCGGCGTTCGGGCCGTTGCTGGCCGCGGTGCAGAACGGCCAGGCCGTGCGGTTCGAGTACCGCCGCAGCGGCTCGCCGGAGCGGATCATGCGCACCCTCGAACCGTGGGGCGTGGTGTCGTGGCGGGCCCGCTGGTACGTCGTCGGGCACGACCGCGACCGCGGCGCCACCCGCTGCTTCCGGCTCTCCCGCGTCACCGGGCAGGTCCGCCCGGTCGGCAAGCCCGGCGAGGTCCGCCGGCCCGAGGGCGTCAACCTGCTCAAGCTCGTCACGGCCACCGTCGACAGCGAACCGGCGCCGGTCACGACCGCCCGGGTCTGGGTCGCCGACGGCCGCGCGGCCGGGGTCCGCCGCCGCGGCACCGTGGTCGGCCGGGCCACCGTCGACGGGGAAGAAGGCGACCTCGTGGAGATCGGCCTGCTCTACCCGGAATCGGCCGCCGACTGGATCAGCGCGCAGGGCCCGGACGTCGTCGTGTTCGAACCCGACGTGCTGGCCAAGAGCGTCCAGGACCGGCTGGAAGCCGTCGTCGCGCGGCAGGGGAGCGTGCTGTGAGCGGGTCCACCGACCGGATGCCGAGACTGCTCGCACTGGTGCCCTACCTGCTGGCGCGCCCCGGGATCCGCATCGACGAGGCGGCGCAGGACTTCGACGTCACGCCGAAGCAGCTGCGCAAGGACCTCGAGCTGCTCTGGATGTGCGGGCTGCCGGGCTACGGGCCGGGGGACCTGATCGACCTGTCCTTCGAGGGCGACACGATCGTCGTCACCCACGACGCCGGGATGAGCCGCCCGCTGCGCCTCACCGGCGGCGAGGCGACCGCGCTGCTGGTGGCGCTGCGGGCGCTGGCCGAGACGCCGGGCGTGGTCGACGGCGACGCCGTCCGCCGGTCCATCGCGAAGATCGAGGCCGCCGCCGGGCAGGCCCAGCCGGCCGGCGTGGTCGTCGGCGGGGGCGTGCGGGAGGGCAAGAAGACCGCGCGGACCCGCGAGGAGGTCGCCCGCGCCCTGCAGGCCGGGCGGGCGCTGCGGATCCGCTACTACACCGCGTCGAAGGACCAGATCACCGAGCGCACGGTCGACCCGATGCGGCTGCTGATCGTCCAGGCGGTCGGCTACCTCGAAGCCTGGTGCCGCCGCGCCGAGGGGGTCCGGTTGTTCCGGCTCGACCGGATCGACGAGCTGACCATCCTCGACGAGCCGTCTCGCCCGCCCGCGCACGCGCACCCCACCGACATCTCCGAGGGTGTCTTTCGCGAGCGTCCCGACCAACGGGAGGCCGTCCTCGTCCTCGATCCGGACGCACGCTGGGTAGCCGAGTACTACCCGTGCGAGGAGCTCGACGAGCTCGACGGCGGCCGGCTGCGGATCCGGATGCGCTACGCCGACCAGTCCTGGATGGTGCGCCTGGTGCTGGGCCTGGGCGGAGAAGCGCTGGTGGAGAGCCCGGCCGACCTCGCGTCGGACGTCGGTCGCCGCGCCGCCGGCGCGGTGGCCCGAGCCCGTCACCTTCCGTCAACCTGCGACCACTAGGCTGATCACCGTGCCGTACCTGCCCACGATCGCGCTCGCCGCGCTCGGCCTGCTGCTGCTCCTGATCCTGCTGGTGCGCACCGTCAAGGTCTTGCGTGGTTTCCGGCAGACCGCAAGCATGGTGGCTACGAACACCCAGGACCGGGCGGGGTTGCTCCGCGCCCGGACGGCAGCGTTGCGCGTCGCGTTCGAGCAGCGCCGCCGGAAACCGGAAAACCAGTAACATCCCTACCAGACGCAGATAGGAGGCCATCTTGTTCGCCAACGGATTGCAAGGATGGCATTTGATCATCTTGGTGCTGCTCGTCGTGCTGCTGTTCGGGGCCAAGCGGCTTCCCGATGCGGCGCGGTCGATCGGCAAGTCCATGAAGATCTTCAAGGCCGAGACCAAGGACCTCGCGGGCGACAAGAACGCCGCGCACGAGGACGCCGAGCCCGTCGAGACCAGGCAGATCCCGGTGCCGCCCGCCCCGGCGCCCGCCCCGGCGGCCACGACCGACCAGCAGGTCGCCGACCTGCAGCGGCAGCTCGACGAACTCAAGAAGCAGCAGGCCGCGGACCAGCCGCAGAAGAACGCCAGCTGACGCGGCCGAACCAGCCACACCCGGTCCCTGGTCCACGGAGCGCGCCCGGCCGGCGCGCTCCGGCGGACTCCGACGAGAACGGAACAACCCGTGGCGGAATCCGCCTCCGGAAACGGTGACAACCGCCGGACGAAGCGGCGCAAGCGCAGCCGTCGCGCGAACCCCGACGGCACGATGACGCTCATCGAGCACATCTACGAGTTCCGCCGCCGTCTCGGCTTCGCGCTGCTCGCGGTGGTGCTCGGGGGGATCCTCGGGTTCATCTGGTTCGGCACGAAGCTCGGGCCGATCCCGTCGCTCGGCGACCTCGTCAAGGACCCGTACTGCGCCATCCCGCCGAACCGGCGGCTCGACAGCGCCGACGGGTGCCGCCTGCTGCAGACCGTGCCGTTCGAGGCGTTCATGACGCAGCTGAAGGTCGGCATCGCGGCCGGTGCGGTGCTGTTCTCGCCGGTCTGGCTGTACCAGATCTGGGCGTTCATCGCCCCGGGCCTGTACAGCAAGGAGCGCAAGTACGCGCTGACGTTCGTCGGGTTCGCCTCGGTGCTGTTCGCCGGCGGCGCCGTGCTCGCCTACATCCTGTTCCCGCACGCCCTCCAGCTGCTGATGGGCTTCGGCCAGGACGCGTTCGTCACCGCGCTCACCGCGGACAAGTACATCTCGTTCCTGCTGTCGCTGCTGATCATCTTCGGCATCAGCTTCGAGCTGCCGCTGCTGGTGGTCATGCTCAACCGCGTCGGCGTCGTTAAATACGTGCAGCTGAAGAAGTGGCGGCGCGGCATCGTGTTCGCGCTGTTCGTCTTCGCCGCCTTCGCCACCCCGGGTTCCGACCCGTTCTCGATGCTCGGCCTGGCCGGCGCGCTGACGGTGCTGTTCGAAATCGCCGTCCAGCTCGCCCGGATCCACGACCGCCGCAAGGACCGCGAACGCCACTACGAGGGCTGGGACCAGCTCGCCGACGACGAGGCGGCGCCGTTCGACTACACGCCGAGCACGGTCGACGACGAACCGTCCGCGCCGACCGCGTCCGGTGGCCGGTCGAGCACCGACGACGTCACCTAGTGGGGCTCCACGCCGCGCTCGCCGTGCACCCTGCCTCGGGGCACGGCGCGGCGGCCCGCATCGCCGGCACGGTCGCCGAGCGGCTGCGCACGGCCGTCGACCGGCTCGACGTGCTCGTCGCCAACTCGGTCGAGGAGTCCCGCGAGCTGATGCGGACCTCCCACGCCGCCGGGCTCGACGTCCTGATCGTCCTCGGCGGCGACGGCGCCGCCCACCAGGGCGTCCAGTTCTGCGCGAACAACGACGTCGCGCTCGGCCTCGTCCCGGCGGGCACCGGCAACGACTTCGCCCGCGCCCTCGGCGTCCCGGGCGAGCCGCTGCCGGCGGTCGACGCGCTGGTCGCGGCCCTGCGCTCCGGCGCCCGGCGCCGGATCGACCTCGGCCGCACCGGGTCCACCTGGTTCGCGACGGTGCTGTGCGCGGGCTTCGACGCGAGCGTCAACGAACGCGCCAACCGGATGCGCTGGCCGTCCGGCCCGCGCCGCTACGACCTCGCGATCCTCGCCGAGCTGGCCGCGTTCCGCTCCCGCCCCGTGGTCGTCGACACGGGCACCGAACGCCTCGAGCTCGACGCCACCCTGGTGGCGATCGGCAACACCCGCTTCTACGGCGGCGGCGTCCCGATCTGCCCGACGGCCGACCCCGAGGACGGCGTCTTCGACGTCACGATCATCGGCCACGCCACCCGCCGCGGCCTGATGCGGATGCTTCCCGGCCTGCGCACCGGCAACCACGTCACCCACCCGGCGGTCCGCACCCTGCGCGCCCGCTCGGTCACCCTGGCCGGCAACACCTGGCCGGCCTACGCGGACGGCGAACCGCAGGGGAGTGTGCCGGTGACGGTCAGCTGCGTCCCGGGTGCGCTGTCCGTGCTGGCCTAACGGTCGTAGCCACCCGCCCGCGCCACCAGCTGGCGGAAGTGCGCCGGGGTCAGCAGGCGGCCCGCGTCCGCGAAGTACACGCCGCCGCAGCGGTGGCAGAACCAGCCCTTTTCCCACACCTGCTGCGCCGCCGGCACCCCACGCCGCTGCCGGCGGTGTGCACGCAGCCGCCGCGCGTACAGCCAAACCAGCACCCCGGCCGCGACGTACACGCACACCGCCGGCAGGGAAACCACGACGATGCCCACCGCCCCGCCGGGTGGCGGGTCTCCGATCGCCGAGAACGGCAGCAGCAGGAAGCAGCTTCCGGCCAGGGCCAGCACGATCGCCGCCGCCAGGAGGCCCCCGCTGCGGCGCGGGGGAGGGAAGGGGTCGAGCGAGCGGGCCACCGCGGTCACCGAAACGCCGTTGACCTGCGTGTTCGTGGTGACGAACCCGTCGCCGGCCGGCACCGTGACCAGGGGACCCTGCCCGCGGAAGAAGGAATGCCCGCCCTGGTACACCGCCGGCACGTGCTGCACCTGGTCCAGCAGCCCGCAGCTCGGGCACGGTTCCGTCATGCCCGCTCCGACGCGGCCCGCTCCCACCCGGTTCCGGGTACTCATGTGTATAACGACCTATACCGCGGGGTGATTTTCGAGATCACCGAGTTCGACGACGACAACCAGAGAAGCCCCGACGGGAAGCGCCGCGCCGTTGGTCACGCGGCGTGCGGACTGCCGGGGGGATGTGGAACCCTGACGAGGTGGCCAGTAGCCCTTCTCCGTCCCCGGCCGAGGCCTATGCGGCCTCCGCGCGCCGTGGGAAGTACCCCCAGCTGACGCGCTTCGCCGCGGAGGCGTCCTTCGAGTTCGACGAGTTCCAGATCCGCGGGTGCCAGGCCCTCGAGGGCGGTCACGGCGTGCTGGTCTGCGCGCCCACCGGGGCGGGCAAGACCGTGGTCGGTGAGTTCGCCGTGCATCTGGCGCTGGCCGAAGGCCGCAAGTGCTTCTACACGACGCCGATCAAGGCGCTGTCGAACCAGAAGTACGCCGACCTGGTGGCCCGGTACGGCAGCGACGCGGTCGGCCTGCTGACCGGGGACACCTCGATCAACGGCAACGCGCAGGTGGTGGTGATGACCACCGAGGTGCTGCGCAACATGCTCTACGCCGGCTCGTCGACGATCACCGACCTCGGGTACGTGGTGATGGACGAGGTGCACTACCTGGCCGACCGGTTCCGGGGTGCGGTGTGGGAAGAGGTGATCCTGCACCTGCCCGAGCACGTGCGGGTGGTGGGGCTGTCGGCGACGGTGAGCAACGCCGAGGAGTTCGGCGAGTGGCTGGTGGAGGTCCGGGGCGACACGACGGTCGTCGTGGACGAGCACCGGCCGGTGCCGCTGTGGCAGCACATGCTGGTGGGGAACCGGCTGCTGGACCTGTTCGCCGGGGACGACGTGCACGCGCCGGACGCCGAGCTGCGGATCAACCCGACGCTGCTGCGCCGGACGGAGGAGATCGGGCGGCAGTACGCCCCGGCGGGGTTCCGGGGTCCGCGGGGCCGGCGGGGTGCGCCGGCGCGGATGCCGCGGTTCCGGCCGCCGTCGCGGGTGGACGTGGTGGAGCAGCTGGATCGGGCGGGGTTGCTGCCGGCGATCGTGTTCATCTTCTCCCGCGCGGGTTGTGACGCCGCGGTGGCGCAGTGTGTGCGGTCGGGGCTGCGGCTGAACGGGCCGGGTGAGGTCGAGGAGATCCGGCGGGTCATCGAGGAGCGGACGGCGGACCTGCCCGAGGGTGATCTCGGGGTGCTCGGTTACTGGGAGTGGCGGGAGGCGCTGGAGCGCGGGATCGCCGGGCACCACGCGGGGTTGCTGCCGGCGTTCAAGGAGACGGTCGAGGAGTTGTTCGTCCGCGGCCTGGTGAAGGTGGTGTTCGCCACCGAGACGCTGGCGCTGGGGATCAACATGCCGGCGCGGACGGTCGTGCTCGAGCGACTGGTGAAGTACAACGGCGAGGCGCACGTCGACCTGACGCCGGGGGAGTACACGCAGCTGACCGGGCGGGCCGGGCGGCGGGGGATCGACGTCGAGGGGCACGCGGTCGTCGCGTGGCAGCCGGGGGTGGATCCGAAGCAGGTGGCCGGGCTGGCGTCGACGCGGACGTACCCGCTGCGGTCGTCGTTCCGGCCGGGCTACAACATGGCGGTCAACCTGGTGGCGCAGGTCGGGGCGGCGGAGGCGCGGGAGCTGCTGGAGCAGTCGTTCGCGCAGTTCCAGGCGGACCGGTCGGTGGTGGGGACGGCGCGGCGGATCGAGCGGAACAAGGAGGCCCTGAAGGGCTACGCGGCCGCGGTGACCGGTGAGTTCGACGAGATGCTTGAGTACGTCGAGCTGCGG
This sequence comes from Amycolatopsis sp. CA-128772, assembly GCF_002904295.1. Taxonomy (GTDB): domain Bacteria; phylum Actinomycetota; class Actinomycetes; order Mycobacteriales; family Pseudonocardiaceae; genus Amycolatopsis. Next base: position 229,387 of record NZ_PPHG01000075.1, on the reverse strand, counting down.
GCGAAGATTTCGGCGCGGGAGAAGGCGTTGTCGCGGCAGAACACCGCGGTGCGGCGGTCCGGGACGGCGGAGTCGCTGGAGAAGCTGCGCAAGGGTGACGTGATCGCGGTGCCGGCGGGGCGGCGGGCGGGGCTGGCCGTGGTGGTGGATCCGGGGCTGGACCCGATCCGGGAGCCGCGGCCGGTGGTGGTGACCGAGGACCGGTGGTCGGGGCCGTTGTCGGTGGCGGACTTCCCGGCGCCGGTGGAGGCGCTGGGGCGGATCAAGCTGCCCAAGCACATCGAGCTGCGGTCGCCGCGGACGCGCCGGGACATCGCTTCGGCGCTGCGCAACGCCGGGATTTCGCTGCCGGGACGGCAGAAGCGGCGGTCGGGGGCGAACGAGGACGGCGAGCTGGCCGCGTTGCGGCGGGCGTTGCGGGCGCACCCGTGTCACGGGCTGGCCGAGCGTGAGGCGAACCTGCGGTGGGTGGAGCGGTACCAGCGGCTCGCGGCGGAGACGCAGCAGCTGGAGCGGAAGGTGGCGGCGACGACGCACTCGCTGGCGCGGGCGTTCGACCGGATCCTGGCGTTGCTGGGGGAACGCGGATATCTGGGGCCGGAGTCGGCCGGGGACGGCGAGGACCGGGTCACCAAGCACGGGCGGCGGTTGACGCGGTTGTACAGCGAGTCGGACCTGCTGGCCGCGGAGTGCATCCGGCATGGGGTGTGGCGCAACCTGAACCCGGCGGAGCTGGCGGCGGTCGTGTCGACGCTGGTGTTCGAGGCGCGCCGGGACACCGCGGGGGAGCCGCGGTTGCCGGGTGGTGCGGTGCCGGAGGCGTGGCAGGAGACGGCGCGGCTGTGGGTGGAGCTGACCGAGGACGAGCGGCGGCATCGGCTGGACCGGACGCGGGAGCCGGACGCGGGGTTCGCGTGGCCGGTGTACCGCTGGGCGCGGGGTGAGTCGCTGGAGAAGGTGCTGACGGCGGCGGAGGCGAACGGGCAGGAGCTGTCGGCGGGTGACTTCGTGCGCTGGTCGCGGCAGGTGATCGACCTGCTGGACCAGATCCGGGACGTGCTGGGCAAGGCGGATCCGGTGGGGGCGGCGGCGGCCGGTGCGGTGAAGGCGCTGCGCCGGGGTGTGGTGGCCGCGGGTGCGGCGTGAACTCGGTGTTAGCCCTGCTCGGTGGGTGAGCGTGGACGCGTGTGCTCGGGTCCGACCTGTGGTTGGATCGCCTGCGACACCGTGCGTGCGCGGCTTGCCGGTGTTTCGGGGTGGACGGGCATGAGCGAAGCAGGCGGAGGCAGACGATGAGCACGCCGTATGGCGGCAACGACCCACAGCAGCCCCAGTACGGGCAGCAGCCGGGCGGCGCGTACCCGCCGAGCGGTCCGCAGGAGCAGCCGCAGTGGGGGCAGCAGCCGCAGCAGCCTTCTTACGACCCGAACCAGCAGCAGTGGGGCCAGCCGCAGCAGCCCCAGTACGGGCAGCAGCCGGGTGGGTATGCGCCGCCGCCGCAGCCGCAGTGGGGGCAGCAGCCGCCGCAGTACGGGCAGCAGCCCGGTGGGGGGTATCCGCCGAGCGGTCCGCAGGCGCAGCCGCAGTACGGGCAGCAGCCGGGCGGGGCGTATCCGCCGAGCGGGCCCCAGGCGCAGCCGCAGTACGGGCAGCAGCCGGGGCAGTACGACTACGGCCAGCAGCAGTACCCCGGTGCGGGTGCGCCGGAGGGCGAGAAGCCGGCGAAGTCGAAGAAGGGGCTGCTGATCGGGGTCGTCGCCGCGGTGGCGGTGGTGGCCGTGGTCCTGTTCACCGGGTTCGTCGCGCCGGGGTTCCTGAAGACGCAGGTCTTCAACAACACCCAGATGCAGACCGACGTGCAGAAGCTGCTGACCGAGACGTACAAGATCGACGGCGTCACCGGTGTCACCTGCCCGGCCGAGCAGAAGGTGGCGGACGGGGCGAAGTTCGAGTGCACGGCGACGATCGCCGGCAAGCCGCAGCAGGTGCCCATCACGGTGAAGGGCGACGGCGGCAACTACGAGGTTTCGCCGCCCGTTTCGAAGTAGCGCGGTTTCCGGGCCCGGTCACCGGTTCTTTCCGGTGGCCGGGCTCCGGTGTCTCCGGAGATGATCCGGGGATGAGCGAGTTCGAGATCCGGACGCTGGGTGCCGGCGAGCACCGGGCGGCGAGCGACCTGTTCGGGAGTCCGTGCACTTCCCGCCGCCCGATGACGCCGAGTGGGCGCTCGCGGCGCGGTACTACCAGCCGGGTGGGGCGCTCGGTGCGTTCGATCCGGAGCTGGTCGGCACGGCGCGGTTCTTCGACGCCGAGCTGACGGTGCCGGGTGGGGCGCGGGCGCCGATGGCGGGGGTGACGTCGGTCGGGGTGCGGGCGGACCGGACGCGCCGGGGTGTGCTGCGGGCGTTGATGACGGTGCAGCTGGAGGAGTTCGCGGCGCGCGGGGTGGTGTTCGCGAACCTGCTGGCGTCGGAGGCGTCGATCTACGGCCGGTTCGGTTACGGGCTGGCGACGCGGTGCCGCACCTACAGCATCGATCGGCATCGGGCGCGGCTGCGGCCGGACGCCCCGGTGGGTGGTGAGGTCGAGCTGCTGGATCTGGACCGGGCGCTCGAGGTGTGTCCCGGTGTGTACGCCGGTGTGGCGCACCGGCCGGGGATGATGACCCGGCCGGAGGTGCTGTGGCGGCTGTACGAGATGCAGTGGCGTCGGCACGCGTCGCCGGTGAAGGCGGTCGTGCACCACGGTCCGGGCGGGCCGGACGGGTTCGCCGTCTACCACGTCGACGGGCTGCGGGAGCATCCGTGGACGAAGCACCTGGAGGTGCTGGACCTGTTCGCGGGCTCGGCGGCCGCGTACGCCGGGTTGTGGCGGTTCCTGCTCGGGATCGATCTGGTGGACCGGGTCGTCGCCCAGGCGCGTCCGCTGGACGATCCGGTCGAGCTGTTGCTGGCCGACCACCGCCGGGGGAACGTCGACCGGATCGGGGACGAGCACTGGCTGCGGCTGGTCGACGTGCCGGGGGCGTTGGGGGCCCGGGAGTACGGGCGGGCCGCGCCGGTGGTGCTGGAGGTGTTCGACCCGCTGCTGCCGGGCAACAGCGGGCGCTACCGGGTGACGCCCGACGGTGCCGGGCGCACGGACCGGCCGGCCGGGCTGCGGCTGGACGTGACGACGCTGGCGATGGTCTACCTGGGGACGTGGCGGCCGTCGGCGCTGGCCGCGGCGGGCCGGCTCGAGGTGCTCGATCCGGCGGCACCGGCGGCGGCGGACCTGTTGTTCGCGACGCGGGTGGCGGCTTGGTGCGGCAGTCATTTCTGAGGGGCGGGAAAACGGGGTGCCGGGTGCGGCGGCGGGCGGCAGGATCGGGAGGATGACCGGTTTCGACGTCCGCCCGATCACCGGCGGCGAGCGGCGCAGCACGTTCGACCTGCTGCGCCGGGCGCTGCACTCCCCGCGCGCGCCCGACGACCTGTGGGCCCGGGTGGGGGAGTCGTGGCCGGCGGCGCACAAGTTCGGGGCGTTCAGGGCGGGACGCCGATCGGCATCGTGAGCTCGTTCGAGACCGGGATCGCGGTGCCCGGCGGGCGGGTGGTGCGGGCCGGCGCGGTCGAGGGGGTCGGGGTGCGGGCCGACCGGACCCGCCGCGGGGTGCTCAGCGCGATGATGGCCGCCCAGCTGGCGGACTTCGCCGCGCGCGGGGTGCCGCTGGCGGTGCTGCACGCCAGCGAGCCGACGATCTACGGGCGGTTCGGCTACGGCTCGGCGGCGCTGGGCAAGACCCTGCGGCTGAGCCGGCCGGCGGCCCGGTTGCACGAGCGCGTGCCGGCCGCCGGCGACGTCCGGCTGCTCACGCCCGAGGAGGCGGTGCGGGAGATTCCCGCGTTGTACCGGCGGATCGGCCCGGCGCGGCCCGGCATGATCGAGCGGCCGGAGCTGTGGTGGCCGATCTCGCACGACCGGTACGTGGCCCCGGACGGCGGCCGGCTGGTCGCCGTCCACAGTGGACCGGACGGGGACGACGGGTTCGTCGTTTACGCCACGATCAGCCGCCGGTCGTTCGAGTCCCCGGACCACGGGGCGGTGCTGGACGTGCACGACCTGCACGGCGTGAGCCCGGCCGCCCGGGCCGCGCTGTGGCGGTTCCTGCTGTCGGTCGACCTGGTGTCGGCGGTGCACGCGCGGCACCGCCCGGTCGACGAGCCCGTCGCGGCGATGCTGACCGACCACCGGCACGCCGCCACCCTCGCCGTCGAGGACGACCTGTGGCTGCGGCCGGTCGACGTGCCGGCGGCGCTGGCCGCCCGTAGCTACCGCGCGGCGGCCCCGGTGGTGGTCGCGGTGGCCGACCGGCTGCTGACGGCCAACACCGGGCACTACGAGGTCGGCCCGGACGGCGTCCGGCGCACCGGCGCGGCGGCGGAGCTGGCCCTGGACGTCGACACGCTCGGGATGCTCTACCTCGGGCAGTGGAGCGCGACGGCGCTGGCGGAGACGGGCCGGCTCGAGGTCCGCGACGCGGGTGCGCCGGCGCGGGCCGACGAGCTGTTCACCACGGTGACGGCGCCGTGGTGCGGCACGCACTTCTAGCTGCCGGGCAGGGCCTTCAGGAGCCGCTCGACGGAGTTGCCGAGGTTCCACCGTTCGGCGAGCTCGGCGACCCGGTCGGGGTCGGCGGGGGTGGCGGGCACGGTGTCGGGCCGGGACTGCTCGACCGGCGCGTCGACCGCCACCCGGACGACGGTCGGGGCGACGGCGAGGTAGTCCGCGGCTTCCTTGAGCCGCAGCCGGGTCTTGAGCGGGACGGCGGAGTCCCCCGATCCGGCCGCCTTCAGGAGCGCCTCGAGCGACCCGAACTGCGTGATGAGCTTGGCGGCGGTCTTCTCGCCGATCCCGGCGACGCCGGGCAGCCCGTCGGAGGGGTCGCCGCGGAGGGCGGCCATGTCGGCGTAGGCGGGCCCGGCGGTGTCGCGGGGCAGGCTGTAGCGCTCGGCGATCTCGGCCGGCCCCAGCACCTCGGCCTTGGCCCACCCCTTGCCGACGTAGATGACCGACGCGGGCGACGGCTCGGCGCGCACCAGCTGGAACAGGTCCCGGTCGCCGGTGATGACCTCGACGGCATCGGTCTTTTCGCGGGTGGCGAGGGCCCCGATGACGTCGTCGGCCTCGTAGCCGGCGGCCTCGGCGGTGGCGAACCCGAACGCTTCGAGCAGGTCGAGGATGATCGGCACCTGCGGGGTGAGCGTGTCGGGCACCACTTCGACATCGGGGCCGCTGCCGGTTTCCTCGGCGACGCGGTGGGCCTTGTAGCTGGGCAGCAGATCGGTGCGGAACTTCGGCCGCCAGTCGGCGTCGAGGCAGCACACGAGCCGCGCGGGGCGCCGGTCGGTGAGGATCCGCGCGATGGTGTCGGCGAACCCGCGCACGGCGTTCACCTGCGTCCCGTCCGCGGCGCGCATGGAGTCGGGCAGGGCGAAGAAGGAGCGGAAGTACAGGCTCGCGGAGTCGAGCAGGGCAAGGGATCCGGTCACCCGCACAGCCTGCCACGCCCGCGCCGGGGGAGGTGGCACGACGCACCCGGGGAAGCTCGTCGCTACCCGGACCGTCGGTTCGCGTGCCCGGACAGTCGGTTCGCGTACCCAGGCGGTCGGTTCGCGTACCTGCAGGCGGTCGGTTCGCGTACCTGGAGGGTCGGTTCACGAGCCGACCCTCCAGGTGCGCCGGCCGACCCTCGGGGTACGCGAACCGACCCTCGCCGGGCTCGTCCTGCCCGCTCGACCCGCGCCGTTCTGCTCCGGCCGGGCGGGCGCGTCACCCGGCACGGCATGTCGTGGCCCCGGGCGGCGCCGCTCTCGCCGCCGCCCCACTAGGCTCGGCTTCATGTCGCGCCGATCCCTTCACACCCCCGCTCCCGATGCCGCCTCCCTTCGTGCCCGGCTGGACCGGGCGCGGGCTGCCGCGGCGGCGGCGGGCACCGATGCCCTGCTGATCGCGCCCGGCTCCGATCTGCGGTACCTGCTCGGGCAGGCCGGGGGGTCGTTCGAGCGGCTGACCACCCTCGTCGTGCCCGCCGAGGGCACGCCCGCGCTGGTCGTGCCGAAGCTGGAGGCGCCCGGATACGCCGACGTCCCGACCGATGAGCTCGGCGTCGAACTGCTGACCTGGGTCGACGGCGACGACCCCTACAAGCTGGTCGCCGACCGGCTCGGCAAGCCCGGGCGGGTCGCCGTCAGCGACTTCACTCCCGCGCTGCACGTGCTGGCGCTGCGGGCCGCGCTCGGGGAGGCCGAGCAGACGCTCGCCGGTCCCGTGGTGCGGGAGCTGCGGATGCGCAAGGACGCCGCCGAGATCGCGTCGCTGCGGGACGCCGGGGCCGCGATCGATCGCGTGCACGCCCGGGTCCACGAGTGGCTGCGGCCCGGCCGCACCGAGGCCGAGGTCGGGGCTGACATCGCCGCGGCCATCGTCGAAGAGGGCCACGTGCAGGCCGACTTCGTGATCGTCGGTTCCGGCCCGAACGGGGCCAGCCCGCACCACGACGTCTCCGACCGCGTCATCGAGCAGGGTGACGTCGTGGTCGTCGACATCGGCGGGCCGCTGCCGGCCGGCTACAACTCCGACTCCACCCGCACCTACGCCGTCGGGACACCGCGGGACGCCGACGTCGCCGAGACCTACGCGGTGCTTCAGCGCGCCCAGGCCGCCGCCGTCGCCGCGGTCAAGCCGGGTGTCACCGCCGAGGCCGTCGACGCCGCCGCGCGGGACGTCATCGCCGAGGCCGGGTTCGGGGAGTACTTCATCCACCGCACCGGGCACGGCATCGGGCTGGACGTGCACGAGGAGCCGTACATCATCGCCGGGAACGCGCTGCCGCTGGAGCCGGGCATGGCCTTCAGCGTCGAGCCGGGCATCTACCAGCCGGGCCGGTGGGGCGCCCGGATCGAGGACATCGTGATCGTGACCGCGGACGGCGTCGAGTCCGTCAACAACCAGCCGCACGAGCTCGTCGTGCTGGACGCATGACGACCGGCGGCCTGGAGCCGCTGGACCAGTCGATCGTCCAGGAGCTCGCGTCCGACGGCCGGCGCAGCTTCACCGACCTCGCCGAGCGGGTCGGGCTGTCGGTGTCGGCGGTGCACCAGCGGGTGCGCCGCCTCGAGCAGCGCGGGGTCATCCTCGGCTACACCGCGCGGCTCGACGGCGAGCAGATCGGCCTGCCGCTGACGGCGCTGATCTCGCTCACGCCGAACGATCCGGGTGCCCCGGACGACTACCCGCAGCGGATCCAGCACATCAAGGAGATCGAATCCTGCTACTCGGTGGCCGGCGACGAGTCCTACATCCTGCTGGTGCGCGTCCAGTCGCCGTTGGCCCTGGAGGACCTGCTGCGCCGGATCCGGGAGGCCGCGAAGGTGTCGACCCGCACGACGGTGGTGCTCTCTACGCCGTTCGAGGGACGTTCGCCGACGTTCTGACCGGCGGGCACGTCCGGTGACCGGGGCACTGGTACGGTAAAAGGTATGGCAACACGTAAGGTGACTCTTTCGCTGGACAGCGGGGCTCTGGAATTCGCCGAACGCGCCGCGAAAGCCCACGGAATCTCGGTCTCGTCCTGGCTGTCGAAGGCGGCCAGGCGCGAGGCGGTCCGCACCGGATACACCGCGCAGAAGCCGGAACCGGTCGTCGCGGAATCGGACGAGGCCGAGCGCAGCGCGGCGGAAAAGGATCTGCGTGCGCAGGGGTGAAGTCTGGACGTACCACCCCCCGACCGAACCGGCCCGGCAGCGCACCGTGGTGCTGCTGTCCTCGGACGGGGTGAACGAGTCCGAGCGGCCCTGGCTGCTCGGCACCGAACTGCTCGACCGCGACCCGATGGACATCCTCGGCGTGGCGATCGACGCCCGCTACTGGGTGTCGACGCTCAACCTGACCCGCCTGTACCGCCCGTGGTTCGACGAGCGGATCGCCGAGATCGACCAGGACGTTCAGGAACGGATCGACATCGCCCTGCGTGCCGCCCTCGACCTCTGAGGCTCACCGCCAGCGCGCCGAGGGCGAATCCCGCGCCGAGCACGCTGGAGCCCGTCCAGCCGGCAGCCGCGTAGACGGCCGTCGTCGCGGTGGCGCCCACGGCGGAGCCGAGCGAGTAGAAGAGCATGTAGCCGCCGATGGCGCTGCTGGTGCGGTCCGGGTGCGCCGTGGCCAGCAGGTGCTGGTTGCTCACGTGCACGGCCTGCACGGCGAAGTCGAGCGCGACCACCCCGGCCGCCACGAGCCACAGCGACCACGACGCCTGCCCGATCGCCGCCCACGACACGGCGAGCAGGGCGAGACCGCCGCCGGTGACGGCCCGGGTGAACCCGGCGTCGGCCCAGCGGCCCGCGCGGGTGGCGCCGAGCGCGCCGACCAGCCCGGCGAGCCCGAACAGGCCGGTCTCGGCCGGGCCCAGCCGCCAGGGCGCGGCGGCGAGCGGCAACGCCAGGCCGCTCCACAGCGTGCCGAACGAGGCGAACAGGAAGAACGCGATCAGCCCCCGCGAGACGAACAGCCGCTCGCGGAACAGCCCGGCCAGCGACGTCAGCGCGTCCCGGTACGAGGAACGCCCGGCGCGCGGGTCCGGCGGAAGCAGCTTCAGCACCAGGGCCGCCAGGATCACCAGCAGCGCGGCGAGCACGGCGTACACGCTGCGCCAGCCCCAGGCCGTGGCCAGGGCGCCGGCCGCGACGCGGGCCCCGAGGATGCCGACGACGACGCCGGAGGTCACCGCGCCGAGCGTGCGGCCCCGGTCCCCGGGCGCGGCGAGGGCCGCGGCGTAGGCGACCGTCGTCTGCACGACGACCGCGAACAGCCCGGCGACGGCCAGCCCGGCCAGCAGGACCCACGTCCGTGACGCGGAGGCGGCCAGCCCCGCGCCGGCCGCCGTCAGCAGCAGGTGACCCGCGATGAGCCGGCGGCGGTCCACCAGGTCGCCCCACGGGACGAGCAGCGCCAGGCCCGCCAGGTAGCCGAGCTGGCCCGCCGCGACGATCCACCCCAGCCGCGTCGCCGGCACGCCCAGCTCGGCGCCGATCGAAGCCAGCACGGGCTGGGCGGCGTAGATGCTCGCCACGGCCACCGCGCACACCGCGGCCGGCAGCACAGTCCGGTTCACTCCGCCCCCATCAGTAGCAGATTGCAACTGATTCGACCGTACGGCAGAATGGTTTCAAACAGCAACTCTTTCGGAGGCGTGGTGCCCGAGACCTGGACCGACCCGGCCTGCCCGGTGGCGCGCACGCTCGACCTCGTCGGCGACCGGTGGAGCCTGCTGATCGTCCGCGACGCGATGGACGGCGCCCGGGCGTTCACCGACTTCCAGCAACGCACCGGAATCGCCCGCAACATCCTCACCGACCGGCTCCGCCGCCTGGTCGACCGCGGCATCCTCGACCGCCAAGCCGCCCCCTCGGGCCGGCGGCCCGTCTACTCGCTCACCCCGGCCGGGCGCGACCTGTTCACCGTCGTCGTCGCCCTGCGCCAGTGGGGCGAACGCCACGCCTTCGCCCCCGGCGAGCCGCATTCGGTCCTCGTCGACGAGCACGGCGTCCCGCTGCCGCCGCTGACCCCGCTCGGCTCGGCCGGCACCCCCGCCGGCCCGGACACGACCACCGTCCGCAAGGCCGGCTGACGTCCCCGGACGGTCGGCCCGCGTACCCAGGCGGTCGGCTCGCGTACCTGGAGGGTCGGCTCACGAACCGCCCCTCCAGGTACGCGAATCGGCCCTCCGGGGACGCAAACCGACTCCGGGGGTACGCGAGCCGACCATCGGGGTCAGCGGGCCACGACCTCCGGGGCCGCGTGGAGCTTGCCGTCCGCGCCGGCCAGGCAGGCGGCGTTGCCTTCCTTGGCCGCGATGAACTCCGTCACGCAGTTCGCGATCGCCGCGTGGCCGGCGGCGTTGGGGTGGAACGACTCCTGCAGCGCGTGGCCGGCGCGCTCGGACCGGCCGAGGTCGGCCAGCTGCAGCGTCAGGCGGGTGAACCACTCCGTCGCCGGGTTCGCGCCGCCGCTGCACGCCTCGTGCTTGACCCCCGCCTTGGCCAGGTCCAGGAACCGCGCCCCGGTCTGCTGGGCCGCCGCCTTGAGGCCCGAGGACAGCACGCCGATGCCGGTCTGGGCGATCCAGCGCAGGTCCTCGGTGCGGAACGGGCAGCCGTTGAGACTGCGCAGTTCCTCCGGCAGGTCCGGGCCGATCGGCGCCGCGTAGGACTGCAGGATCAGCTGGTAGTCCGCCGGCACGTACCCGGCGCCGGCCAGCACCTTCTTCACGTCCGACACCGCGGCCGCCACCTTCGGCACCATCGCGTCCACTTTGGACTGCCAGGTCTGCTTCAGCGCGTCGCTGCACGACGGGCCGCCGGGGTTGAACCACGCCTTGAAGCACTCGGAGACCTGGCTGGAGAACTTCGGCTCGTCGTTGGCGCCCACCGCGATCACCACCGCGGCCACCCGGTGGTCCTTCACCAGCGCCGCCAGCTGCTGCGCCTGCGAACCTTCGGTCCACTGCTTGACGTCGCCGAGTGCGACCTGCTCGGCCGGCGCGCCGGAACAACCGAGGTTCACGTGCGCGGTGACGCCCGGCACGGCGATCTTCTCGACGAACGCGTGGGGGGAGCGGTGGCACCAGTTGCCGCCCTGGCCGTTGGTGGCGGCGGTGTACTGCCCCGCGCCTTCTCCGGACACCGTGCTGTCACCGAGCGCGACGACAGTCAGCGGGCCGGTGCCCGGTGGGCCCTGCCGCGGCTGCGGGCGCCCGGGCCGGCTTTCGGAGCCGAAGAAGACGAAGAACCCGGCCAGCAAGGCCACGCACGCGAGGACGAGGGCTCCCCAGTACCACCGAAGACGTCGCATCGCGGTCGATTCTACGGATCGGGTGATCGACTCCCGATCCGGACACCGTGCGTCATGGCAGCCAGGTCCGCACCAGCCGGACGAGCGACTTCGCCAGCGTGGCCACGTCGATTTCCCGGTCGCGCCGCCAGTGCCGGACCTGCTCGGCCGCCAGGGCCGCGAGCAGGACGTCCGCGGCGATCTCGGCGCCGGCCGCGCCGCCGGCGTCCAGCAGGTGCCGGCAGTGCTGCCGCCACAGCGTGTGGGCGCCGGTCCGGAACCGCGCGCCGGTCGTCGCGGTGTCCGACAACAGGACGAGGTCCAGCTGCCGGTCCAGCAGGTCCAGGTAGGCCTCGACGAACGCACCGAGCCGGTCCGCCGGCTCCGCGCCCGGGCCCAGCGGGGGCGGGCCGGTGAGGATCCGCTCCTGCAGGTCGCGTTCGCGCTGGTCGAGCAGGGCCATGGCGAGGCCGCCCTTGTCGCCGAACCGGCGGTAGAGCGTGCCCTTGCCGACGCCGGCGGCGCCCGCGACGTCGTCCATGGTCACCGCGTCGACCCCGCGTTCGGCGAAGAGCGCTTCGGCGGCTTCCAGCACCCGGATCCGGTTGCGGGCCGCGTCCGCCCGCTCGCGGACGGGGGCGCCGAGGATCGGCAGTTCGGCGGGCTGCGCCTGGCAGCTACTTTCCTAAACACCTACCGCACCCTCCACCCGGACGCCGAGATCGACGAATGGGACCTCTGGGACGGCTCCCTGCCCGCCTTCGGGCCGGCCGCGGCGCGCGCCAAGATGACCGTCTTCGGCGGCGGCACCCCGCAGGGCGAGGAAGCCGAAGCGTGGGCCGCGGCGCGGGCCGCGTTCGCCCGCTTCGACGCCGCCGACCGGATCCTGTTCAGCGTGCCGATGTGGAACTCCGGCGTGCCGTACGTGCTCAAGCAGTTCGTCGACGTCGTGACCCAGCCCGGCTGGGTCTTCGGTGTCGACCCCGTCACCGGCTACCAGCACCTGTTGCGGGGCCGCGGCAAGGGGGCCGCGGTCATCTACACCAGCGCGGTGTGGGGCCCCGGCCTCGGCCCGGAGTTCGGCGCGGACTTTCAGGCGCCGTTCTTCACCGGCCGGCTCGGCTGGACCGGCATCGACGACGTCACCGAGATCCGCTTCCACCCCACCCTCCCCGGCGACGCCGGGGAGACCGGCCGCATCGCCGCCGAAGCCGCCCGCGACACCGCCAAGACGTTCTGAGAGGACAGCCATGACCGACACCATCGACCGCGAAGCCGTCCGCGCCGGGCTCGCCGCCGGGGACCTCGTCCTCGTCGACGCCCTCCCGGAGTCCTGCTACGCAGCCCGGCACCTGCCCGGCGCGCTCAACCTCGTCGCCGACGACGTCGCCGCCAAGGCACCGGAGCTGCTGCCGGACCAGGCCGCCGCGATCGTCACCTACTGCTCCGACCCCGCCTGCGCCGACAGCGGCCAGGTCGCCGCGCAGCTGGAACGGCTGGGTTACACCAACGTCCGCAAGTACGCCGCGGGCATCGAAGACCGGGTCGGGCACGGGCTGCCGACCGAAAGCGGTCAGCCCGCCTGAGTCAGGTCGGTGTCGGCCGCCAGCCCGGCCGCGACGCCGGCGATCGCCCGCACCGCCGGGTTGTCGTTGCCCGGCAGCCACACCAGCACCGTGTGGGCCACCTCGCCGGCCAGCGGAACGAACACGACCCCGGTGCGGCGGAGGCTGTGCGAAGACCGGGCCAGCCGGGTCACCCCGACCCCCGCCGCGACCAGGCCGAGCAGCCCCTGCACGGTCGCGGCCCGCTGCACCACCCGCGGGGTGAAGCCGGCGGCGGCGAAGTCCTCGTCGTAGCCGCGGTGCCACGGCTCCCAGCTGCTGCGCGGGGTCAGCACCCACGGTTCGCCGGCCAGGTCGGCCAGCGCCAGCGACGCCCGCCCGGCCAGCGGGTGCCCGGCCGGCAGCACCGCGCACACCTCCTCGGTCAGCAGCGTCCGCGACACGAGGTCCGCGACCAGCGGCGGCCGGGTGAACGCCAGGTCGTACCGGCCCTCGCGCAGGCCGGCGACGAGCTCGGCGATCGACGCCTCGGCCGTCGTCACCGCCAGATCGGGGAACCGCTCCCGCACCGCACGCACCACCGGCGGCAGCAGGTAGTTCGCCGTCGTGGCGAGGAAGACGAGCCGGACGTCACCGATCTCGCCGCGCACCGCCCGCCCGAGCGTCGCGACGGCTTCCTCGGCGCGGGCGAGCACCGCGCGGGCCTCCGGCAGGAACAGCCGCCCGACGGCGGTCAGCCGGGCGCCGCGCGCGTCCCGGTCGAACAGCCGCGCGCCCAAGCCGCGTTCCAGCACGGTGATCTGCTGTGACAGCGACTGCTGCGCGATGTGCAGCCCGGCCGCGGCGCGCGTGAAGCTCGTTTCGTCGGCGACGGCGACGAAGTAGCGAAGCTGCCGCAGCTCAGGGGTCACAGGTTCAGACTGTAGCCGCGGCAGGACATCGGTGTTGGCGCGGCGGCCGTGATCGTCTCCAGGATGGAGAGGAGGAAACCACTGGGAGGAAACGACAATGACGAACACCGACGGCCGCGTCTGGCTGATCACCGGCTGCTCCGCCGGCTTCGGCCGGGAGATCGCGCTGGCCGCCCTGGCCGCGGGCGACCGCGTGCTGGCCACCGCCCGGCGCCCGGAAACCCTGGCGGACCTGCAGGCCCGCGGCGGCGACCGGCTCCGGGTCGCGGCCCTCGACGTCACCGACGCCGGGCAGATCGACGCCGCGGTCAAGACCGCGCTCGAGGCGTTCGGGCGCATCGACGTCGTGGTCAACAACGCCGGCAACGGCTCGGTCGGCGCGGTCGAAGAGCTCACCCTGGACGAACTCCGCGCGCTGATGGAGGTCATGTTCTTCGGCGCGGTCGCGGTCACCAAGGCGGTGCTGCCGCACCTGCGGGCGCGGGGCAGCGGCACGGTCGTGCAGATCAGCTCGATGGGGGGACAGCTGTCCCCGCCCGGCTTCGGCGCGTACTGCGCGGCGAAGTTCGCCCTCGAAGGCATCTCCGAGGCACTGGCCGCGGAGGTGGCACCGTTCGGCGTGCGGGTGCTGATCGTCGAGCCGGGCGGGTTCCGCACCGAGTTCGGCGGCGGCCGCATGCACCGGTCCCGCACGATCGACGCCTACGCGGTGTCGACCGGCGGAACGCGCGACGCGGTCGGGACCATGGACGGCACCCAGCCCGGCGACCCGGCCAAGGCGGCCGCGGCGATCGTGGCCGCGGTGGGCCGCGACGACGCCCCGCTGCGCCTCGCACTGGGCGCGGACGCCGTCGAAGCGATCCGCGCCCACCACGAGGCCGTCGCGGCGGACCTGGCCGCCTGGGAAGAGGTCAGCCGGGCGACCGCTCTGGACTAGGACTGCGGGTCCTGCAGCACGCCGAGGACGTTGCCGTCGGCGTCGGCGAAGGTCGCCACCAGGCGCCCGTTGCCGACGTCCTTCGGCGCGTCTTTCACCGTGGCGCCGGCCGCGGTCACCTCGGCGAGCTTCGCCTCGATGTCGTCGACGTGCCAGTACGCGACCGGCCCGGTCATGCCCTGCTGCGCCCCGTCGGGGACGAGCCCGATGTGCTGGCCCTCGACGTCGTAGCCGACGTAGTAGGGCGCGTCGGCCTGCGGTCCGGTGCCGAGCAGGGCGGTGTAGACGGCCTTGGCCGCGGCCAGGTCGGTGACGGGGTGCAGGACGGTCTTGATCCCCTGGGTGCTCATCGGCGGTGCTCCTGAAGTCGTGGTCTGCGGTACGTCGACGACGCTATGCCCGGCCCGCTGACCAGCGCTTCTCGATTCCTGATCGGTTCGAGCCGGTCAGTCCAGCAGGGCCGTGAGGACGCCGTCGAGGAGCCGGACGCGGCGGTCGGCGATGCGGTGGACCTCCTCGTCGTGCGTCGCCACGATCACCGCCGCTCCCTCCTCCGCGCACCGGCGCAACAGCCGCAGGACCCGGGGGGTCGATCCCGCGTCCAGGTGTGCCGTCGGCTCGTCCGTCAGCAGGACCCGCGGCCGCCCCGCCACCGCGCGGGCCAGGGCCACCCGCTGCTGCTGCCCGAACGAGACCTCCAGCGGGTACCGGTCGCCGAGCTCGCCGATGCCCAGCTCCTCCAGCAGCTCCGTGACCCGGGCCGCGACCGCCGACGGCGACGGGCGCGGCACGTCCGGACGCAGGCGCAGCGGGAGGGCCACGTTCTCCGCGATCGTCAGCTCGTTGGCCAGCCCGAGGGCCTGGGGCAGCACCGCGCACGTGTGCCACGACGGTGCGCCGCTGATCGGGACGCCGTCGAGCAGGACGCAGCCGGAGTCGGGGGAGTCGAACCCGCACAGCAGGGCCAGCAGCGCGCTCTTGCCCGACCCCGAACGGCCCGACACCGTCACCAGCTCGCCGGCGCCGACGCGCAGCTCCAGGCCGCGCAGCACCTCGATGTCGCCGCTGGGGTGGGCGAAACTGCGGCGCAGCCCGACCGCTTCGACCAGGGTCATGACCGGGGCTCCCGTTCTTCGACGCGTTCGAGCGAGCCCTTGTGCAGCCGGGCCACCCGCGCGCCGAGGTCGATGAGGCGTGCGTCGTGCGAGGCGGCCAGTACCGCGAAGTCCTGGTCCACCAGGTACCGCAGGGTGTCCAGGACCAGGTCGGCCGACGCCTCGTCCAGCTGCGACGTCGGCTCGTCGGCGAGGATCACCGTCGAGCGCGCGGCCAGCACGCAGCCGAACGCCAGGCGCTGCTGCTGGCCGCCCGAGAGCGCGGCGATCTTCCAGCCGCCCGTGCCGTGCAGGCCCAGCTGGCCGAGGATATCCTCGGCGTTGCAGTCGACGCCGGCGGCTTCGGCCGCGGCGTGCAGGTTCTCGGCCACGCTCAAGTAGCCCAGCAGGTTGTCGGCCGGGTTCTGGAACACCAGCCCCAGGTGGTGGCGCCGCAACGCGCGCCGCTCGCGGTGCTTGAGCTTGCGGACGTCGGCGCCCTGGAACGTCAGCGTGCCCCGCGCAGGCTGCTCGAACAGCCCCAGCACCCGCAGCAGCGTCGACTTCCCCGACCCCGACGGCCCGGCGAGCACGGTCAGCCCGCGCGCGGGCACGTCGAGGCTGACGTCGTCGACGCCGGTGACCACCCCGGCCGGCGTCGGGTAGTCCACGCCGATGCCGCGCAGGGAAAAGATGGGCTTCTCAGGCACGGATCAGCTCCGCGGTCCGGGCGGTGCGCACCGAGCGCACCGCGATCCAGCCGGCCAGCGCGACCACCGCCACGCCGATCACGACGACGGTCAGCACGAACGGCAGCGGATCCGGCAGCTCCGAGCGCGGCGCGAGGAACGTCGCCGGGTCGAACCGCGGCACCGACAGCCCCGCCACCGAAACCCCGCACACGACCCCGACGACGATCGCCAGCCCGCTCAGCGCCCCCAGCTCCATCAGGTGACTGGCCAGCAGCGTCCGCGGCCGCATCCCCATCCGCAGCACCAGCGCCCCGGCCAGGGCGTTCTGCCGCCGCCGGACCTCCACCGCCACCAGCAGCGCCAGGATCGCCACCACCCCGAGCACCGCGCCCAGCAGCGCCACGAACGAGAACGTCCACGACACCACGAAGAACGGCAGACCGTCCAAAGCGGACTCGCGGCTGATCCGGTTCGGGATGAACACCCCCGCCGCGCGCAACGCGGTGGTCGCCTCCGCCATCGGCGCCGTCGTCAGCACGCTCCACTTCGGAATGCCGTTCAGCTGCGCCCGGTCGAGCACCGTGCGCGAGACGACGTAGCCGGGGGAGGTGCCGATCATCGGGAACACCGGCAGGTCACCGGCGACGACCGCGTCGGGCAGGCCGTCGGGCAGCTTCTCGTTCTGCTTCGCCGTGTGCCCGACCCGGATCACCGGCGTGCCGCGCGGGTCCGGCCGCGAGATCTGCTCCAGCAGCCCGGCCAGGTCGTCCGCGGGGACGCGGTCCACCGCGGCGCCGCGGGTGAACGTCGCCGGGTCGACCACCAGCACCACGCTGCCGGTCCCGGTCAGCTCGCCGACCACGGTGCTGGTCCCGGCCAGCGACGCCGGCATCGCCACGTCGCCCATGCCGATCGGGCTGTCGGTGTCGAGGCGGGCGTTGCTGCCGACGAAGATCGCCGACTTCGTGTCGAGGGCCTCTTCCTGGCCGTTGGCGATCCCGATGCCGGTGGCCAGCGTGCCGATGGCCAGGGTGCCGATGACGAGCACCCCGGTCACCGGGGCGCGGGCGCCGGCCAGCCGCCGGATGGCCAGCTGCAGCGCCGGACGCGACCAGAACCGGGCCCGGTGCGAGGCGTGCAGGGCCAGCCACGCCAGCCGCGCGGTCAGCAGCCCCACCGTCAGCACCACGAACACCGGGTAGGTCAGGGCCAGCGGATCCACCTGCGGCAGCGGGTTGCCCAGCCGCGACGTCGTGCCGTAGTGCGCCAGCCGCGTCCAGCCCAGCCACGCCATGCCCGCCGTCGCCAGCTCCCACGGGAAGTACCCCAGCAGCCGCACCCGGTTCCCGCCGCGGCGCACCCGGCCCAGCTCGAACTCCCGGTGCACCCGCACCGCCACGACCGACGCCAGCAGCACCAGCGACACGACCAGGGTGGCGGCCGCGACGACGGCCGCGGTCAGCACGGCCGCCGGATCGGGCGCGCCCGGCGGCCCGTACACGCCCAGCAGCAGCCGCGCGGCGACCGCGCCGGCGGCGCCGCCGAGCAGGATCGGCAGGCCCAGCTCCGCCACGGCGAGGCCGCCGAGCGCCGCCGGGCCGCTGCCGCGCGCGGAGAGCAGCCGCAGCTGCGCGTGCCGCCGCTGGTACCACTGCAGCGCGACCGTGCCCAGGCCCGCGCAGCCGACCAGGACGCTGATCAGCGCCAGCGGCAGGATCGAGACGAACACGTTGTCCTGCGCCTGCCGGGCGATCTGCACCGAGCGTTCGAACGTCGGCACGTCGGCGGCGACCAGCGAGCCGCGGCCCTGGGCGGTCAGGTCGGCGCGGACGCCGGCGACGAGGTCGCGTGAGCGCTGCAGCAGGTCCTCCGCGGCGCTCAGCGTCGTGGGCGCCGGCTCGTAGAACGAGATGTGGAAGTACTGCATCGACGGCACGCCGATCGCCTTGATCGCCGTGTCGAAGGTGGCGCGGTCGGTGGCGAAGACGATCGAGTCGATCGGGTCGTCGACCAGCCGGTCGATCACCGCGCCGGACTGCTGCGAGCACCACCAGCGCGGCGGCGGGTCGAGCAGGTCCCGGTAGATCCCGGTGACCGGCGGCAGCGCGGCGCCCCCGATGCCCGGCTTCGTCCCGATCCCGATGTGCTCGGCGTCGGCGACGACGTTGCCCAGCCACCACCCGGGCGCGCGGGTGCCCTGCTGCAGCGTCAGGTTGTCCAGGCCGGCCTGGTCGCGGTAGGCGAGCCGGACCTTGTAGTGCGGGTCGCCGTTGAACTCCGTGCCGCGCAGCACGGTGGTGTACTGGCTCACCACCGGCGTGCCGAACCCGTGCGCGGCGGCGTGCCGCTGGACCGCGCCGGTCAGCACCGGGATGTCCGCGACCGCGATGTTGCCCTTGCCGAACATCGGGCCGTAGCTGTCGGGGCAGGTGATCCCGGTCTGGTACGTCACCGCCGCGCCGCCGGCCGCGGACGCCTGCAGGACCGCGGCCGTGCCGAGGAAACAGGCCAGCAGCGAGGTCACCGCCGCCACGATCAGCGTCAGCGGGCTGGAGAGGGCGGCCTTCGGGGCCGCCCGCCACGGCTTGGTCACTCTGTGTTGTCCAATCTTCCCCCACATCACCCGCATGGCCGCAGACGCTACCGTTCGGCCTGGAGGGTTGGAACGTTTTTGTTCCGATCGTTGCTCACCCCGTGTGTTCGCCCCCGGTTACGCCGCCGACTAACCGCGGCGGCCATCCGGCCGGTTTAGTGGTCTAGACCTTGACGGACAGATTGGTCTGATCCAATCCTGAAGGCGACCCGCCGTGCACCGCCGCCGCACGGCTCCCCGCCGGCACTGGAGCGCAGATGCGTCGACGCAGACCGTTCGCCCGAATGTCCGTTTTTCTGGCCCTGACCGCCGTTTCGGCCGGTTCCCTGGTCGCCGCGGCCGGAACCGCGCAGGCCGCCACCCCGCTGCCCGCCCACGTCTTCGCGCCCTACTTCGAAGCCTGGACCGGCGAAAGCCCGGCCGCGCTGGCGCAGCAGTCCGGGGCCAAGCACCTGACCATGGCCTTCATCCAGGCCGCCACCAAGGGCTCGTGCACCGTCTACTGGAACGGCGACACCGGCATGCCGATCGCCAACAGCACCTTCGGCGCCGACATCGCCACCATCCGGTCCCGCGGCGGCGACGTCATCCCGTCCTTCGGCGGCTACACCGCCGACAACACCGGCACCGAAATAGCCGACAGCTGCACCAATGTGGACTCCATCGCCGCGGCCTACGAATCGGTGATCACCACCTACGACGTCCCGCGGCTCGACATGGACATCGAGGACAACTCGCTCACCAACTCCGCCGGCATCGACCGCCGCAACAAGGCCATCAAGAAGGTCCAGGACTGGGCCGCCGCCTCGGGCCGCTCGCTGCAGATCTCCTACACCCTGCCCACCACCACCCGCGGCCTCGCCGACAGCGGCCTGGCCGTGCTGCGCAACGCCGTCACCAACGGCACCCGCGTCGACGTGGTCAACCTGATGACCTTCGACTACTACGACAACGCCGCCCACCAGATGGCCACCGACACCCAGACCGCCGCGAGCGGCCTGGTCTCCCAGCTCGCCGCCCTCTACCCGGGCAAGACCCAGGCGCAGCTGTGGGCGATGGTCGGGGTCACCGAGATGATCGGCGTCGACGACTTCGGCCCCGCCGAGACGTTCACCACCGCCGACGCCGCCACCGTCTACAACTGGGCCGTGTCCAAGGGCATCAACACCCTGTCGTTCTGGGCCCTGCAGCGCGACAACGGCAGCTGCCCCGGTGGCGCCGCGGCCGACAACTGCTCCGGCATCGCCCAGGACACCTGGTTCTTCAGCCACGCCTTCGAACCCTTCACCGGCGGCACCTCCGTACCCGGCAACGACTTCTCCCTCGCCGCGAACCCGGCGTCGGCGTCGGTGGACCCGGGCGGCTCGGCCTCGGCGACGGTGACCACCGCGGTCACGTCCGGCTCCGCCCAGCAGGTCACGCTCTCGGTCACCGGCGCACCCGCCGGCGTCACCGCGTCCGTCAGCCCCGGCTCGGTGACCGCGGGCGGCAGCGCGACGCTGTCGGTGAGCACCACCGCGGCCGCCGTCCCCGGCGTCTACCCGCTCACCGTGACCGGCGCCGCGGCCTCCGGCAGCCACAGCGCGACCTTCACCCTCACCGTCAAGGGCACCCCGCCCGCGGGCGGGGTCGTCAACGGCGGCTTCGAGACCGGCGCGCTGAGCCCGTGGAGCGCCCCCGGTGACGCGGTCGTCGCCTCCCCGGCGCACTCGGGCACCCACGCGCTGCAGGTTGTGCCCTCGGCGTCGGCGACCGGTGAAGCCGCGCAGAACGTGACGCTGGCTCCGAACCACGCCTACACCCTCACCGCGTGGGTGCAGGGCAGCTACGCCTACGTCGGCGTCCGGGGCGGCGCCACCGCCAGCGCCTGGACCTCGGGCAGCGGCTGGACGAAGCTGTCGGTGCCGTTCACGACCGGCGCGTCCGGGGCGGTGACGGTGTACGTCCACGGCTGGTACGGCCAAAGTGCCGTGTACGCCGACGACTTCGCCATCGGCTAGCCCTTTTTTCGGGGGTCCGGGTGGCGAGCCCCGGCCCGGGGCGGAGCCCCGGTTGACACAGCACTTTCGGCGGCGGTCCGGTTGGGCAAGACGGAGGTTGGCCGGGCCGCCGCGGGCCGAAAGACTGCGCGGGCACGATCTTTCCGCCCCCGCGAGGAGGAACCGATGCCGCACATCCCGCTCGACCCGCAGCTGCCCGGGATCCGGTCCCTGATGGCGTTCCGGCCCGAAACCGCCGTCCCGCTCAACCACCTGGCGCAGACCCTCCTGCGCGGCCCGAGCAGCCTCCCGGTCGGCGAGCGCGAGCTGATCGCGGCGGTGGTGTCCAACGGCAACGAGTGCCGCTTCTGCCACGGCAGCCACGCGGCGGCCGCGGCGGAAACCCTCGACGGCGGCCGCGAGGTGGTCGACGCGGCCTGCGCCGGCGTCGACGACGCACCGGTGGGGGAGAAGCTCAAGGCCCTGCTGCGGATCGCGCTCGCGGTCCGCGAAACCGGCCGCGCGGTGACGCCCGAGCTGATCGCGGCCGCACGGGCCGAAGGCGCGACCGACGTCGACCTGCACGACACCGTCCTCATCGCGGCGGCGTTCTGCATGTACAACCGCTACGTCGACGGGCTCGCCACGGTGGCCCCGGAGGACCCGGCGGTCTACGAGCAGATCGGCAAGGTGCTCGCCGCCGAGGGCTACGGCCGGTGAGCGCAGGTCCGGCGGCCCGGCGATCGGGCCGCCGGCCTACTGCAGCACCGCGATCGGCAGGATCACCAGCTCACCGCGGTCCGGCCGCCACGCCTGGCTCTTGCCGAGGCACCGCGCATTGAACTGCCCCTGCGGCACTTCCCTGCGGCGCAGGTGACCGTCCGGGCACGCCACCCGCACCCACGCCTCCCGCGAGCCGATCCGGGCGTGCAGGACCACCTCGTCGCCGGACTCCTCGGCCACCGTGAACCGGCCCTGCACCACCACGTACCCGTCGTGGACCTCCGACAGCAGCGGCGAGCGCGTGCGACGCCACGCCCGGTCGCCCTGCACGACCCCCGCCGGCAGGTTCGCGTGCACGACGCCGTGCTGGGCCTCCAGGGACTTCAGCGCCAGGCCCAGCAGCGTGTTCGCGGTGATGTGGACGTCGTAGCTGGTCTCCGTCTCGTGCCCGCGGTTGGCGCCGCGGCCCAGCTTGAACCACTGGCTGGTGAACCCGAACGAGCCGTCGGTGTTGCGCTTGACGAACTCGCGGACGGTCTTCTCCGCGATGTCGCCGTAGCCGCCCTGCTGGCAGATCTCGATCACCCGCGGCTCGTCCAGGTAGAACGGCAGCCCCGGCAGGATCACCGGACGGCTGCGCCGCAGCACCCCGAGCACCAGCACCACCAGCGTCACCACCGCGGCCACCGCCGTCGCCACCCACAGCCAGCCCCACCAGCCCAGCACCGACCACAGCATGGCCCTATCGACATCCACGAAGCTCCCTCACCGCCTCCGTCAACGATTCCGCCGTCCCGTCGACGACGCGCCCGCCGGTCGCCGCGGTGACCCGGCCCAGCTCCGCCGGGTTCGCCTCGCCGAACCGGATCGCGTACGTCGGCCCGGCGTCGTGCCGGCCGCCGAGGAACTCCGCCAGGCCCGGGCCGCTGTTGTTCTCGCCGTCGGTCATCAGCACGATCGAGGCCCCCGGCTCCGCGACCCGGTACGCCTGCCCGAGCGCGGCCCAGATCGCCGTGCGCGGCCGCAGGTCCGCCGACGCCACGACCGCCTGCAACTCGTCGACGTCCGCCGGGCGCGACACCGTCACCGAGCGCTGCTCCAGCACCTCGCCGGCGAACCGGATGATCGTCACCCGCTCGCCGACGTAGAACCGGTCGAACCCGGTCAGCGCGGCGAACGCCCGGCGCAGCGCCGCCACCCGCGGCCCGGCCATGGACAGCGAGTAGTCCAGCACGAAGACCACCTGACGCCCGGTGCCCGCGCGGTCGTAGGCCTGCAGCAGCCGGTCGAGGACCTCCTGGCGGTCCGGGAAGTACAGCGGGTTCCCGATCGGCGTCGCGAGGCGGCCGGTGCGCGGCACGGCGGGATCGGCGGGGCGGCGGAACGTCCGGTCCATGATCGCCCGCTGCGCCGACGGCGTGCGCAGCCACCGCACGACCTTGTCGTAGGCGGCGCGCCGGTCCGGGTTCAGCAGCATCAGCGGGTAGTCCGCCAGCACGATCCCGTCCCGCGGGTAGACGACCTCCAGGGGCTCGCGCAGCCGCCCGGACGCGTTGAGGGCGAGGATCGTCGACTCCGGCGCCACCAGGCCGCCGGCTTCGCCTTGGCGGCGCACGTACTCCTCGGCGACGTCGGGGGCGCCGAACGCCCGGCCCGCGAGGAAGCCCTGGATCCGGTCGCACCGCACGTCCTCCGGGCGCAGCGCCGCGCCGGTCCCGGCCGCCGCGGTCGCGACGCCGATCAGGGCGGCCATCCCGCTGCCGGAGACGTGCGGATCCGCCATGCCGAACCGCAGCTCGCCGCCGGCGGCGCGATCGGCGATGTCCGCCCACGTCGGCTGCGCGCCCAGCTTCGCCGCCTGGCCCGCCTTCACCCCGAACACCAGCGGCGACAGCATGATCGACGTCGACAGCGCCGGTTCGATGCCCCGCAACCGCAGGAACCGGCCGGTCGAGAGCCAGGCCAGGTCGAACCCGCGGTTCAGCTCCGCCGTCGCCGCCATCGTGTCGCGGTGGTCCATGACCAGCTCGATCCCGGTGTCGCGGCGCAGGTCCGCCAGCACCGGGCCGAGATCGGCGAGCTCGCCCGTGGCCAGCACGGTGAGTTTCGTGGCCTCGGGCCCGCCGGGGCTGCACGCCGACAGCAGCAGGAGCAGCACCAGGGCGGCCCTCACCACCGGCAGTCGCCGATCTCGTCGACCATCCGCCGGAACTGGGCGTCCCGGGGCAGCCAGGTCTCGGTGTCGGTGGTCGCGGCCGCCGGCTCCGGGATGTGGCGCTGCGCCAGGTAGCCGGCGAAGCCGAACTGCGCGGTGTCGGCCGAGTACACGTGGAAGCCCAGCTCCACCGCGCGCCGGCGCAGCCCGGGATCCGACATCAGCAGCGAGCCGATGGCGTCGCCTTCGGGGCTGAACGAGATCAGGTCGGGCGCGGTCTCGTGCTGGGCGCTCGGGTACATCAGCACCCGGTCGGTGTCGAGCCCGACGCCGTTGTCGAGCCGCCGGTTCTGGTAGGCGAGGTACTGGTGCTCGTAGATCACCGCGACCGTGGCGAAGCTGCGGCCCTCCGGCACGAAGTACTTCGGTGCCATGTCGTCGCTGTGCTGGCCTTCGGCGTCCAGCATCGGCTTGATCCCGCGGGCCTGCTCGACCGCTTCGGCCTCCGTCGCCGCCGGCTGCGCGTACCGCGCGAAGGCGACCAGCCCGACGTACGCGGCACCCGAGTAGCTCCGGCACGGGTCGGGCGACTGGACGAGCAGCCGGTTCGCGCTGAGCCGGGGGTCGTAGTCCCGCCAGCGGCCCTTGCCGGCCACGAGCGCCATCAGCTTGTCCATCTCGACGCTGTAGTACAGCGGCTTGTCCGCCGGGTACCGCGGCTCCGCCACCTTGGCGGTCTGCAGGGCC
The DNA here is from genome assembly GCF_002904295.1 of Amycolatopsis sp. CA-128772. Classification (GTDB taxonomy): domain Bacteria; phylum Actinomycetota; class Actinomycetes; order Mycobacteriales; family Pseudonocardiaceae; genus Amycolatopsis. The sequence continues at coordinate 205,122 of NZ_PPHG01000075.1, read as the reverse complement.
TGCGCGTAGTCGCGGAAGGTGGCCAGCACGAGCGGGGTGAAGAACGGCTTGTATCCGACGGCGTGCCGGCCCTGGCGGCGTTCGCGGACGCGGTCGGCGGCGGCCTGCCCGGAGGGGAACACGAACTGGTAGTTGTCCAGGTCGGCCGTCTCGGCCAGCTCGAACGACCCGGCCGGGGTGATCTGCACCTGGTAGCCGTGGCTCAGCAGCATCCGCTTGACCTGGTCGTCTTCGAAGAAGTCCCGCTTGGACGCCAGCATCGCGCGCACCACCGTGATGTGCTGCAGCGGCCCGGGGACGTGCCCGGCGACCAGCAACGCGACGAACCCGAGCACGAAGACCCCGGCCGGCGGCACGAACCAGGACAGGAACCGCCGTCGCGTGTCGACGACGCGCAACTTCGGTTCGTCCACCCTGGCCCCCTCCGGACGCTTCTCCCGCCATTGAACGAGAGGGGAGCGGCGCCCACCACGGCAATCGCCCGAGTAGGACCGAACGGACCAGCGTCGGGTGGCCGTCCGCGGGTGCGGAAGCGGTTTGGAAGCCGGATCGAGCAGAATACGGGCGAACGCGAAGGAGCCCATCGATGAAACGTGCTGTAGCTGCCGCTCTGCTCACCGCGGCCGCGCTCGCCGTGCTCGCCCCGGCGGCGTCCGCGGTGAGCGGTCCGCCGAACGACCCGTCGCCGGTCGGCGGGGTGGGAAGCGGTCCCTACATCGGCGACGTGCCGAAACCCGGCCCTGGGGGCCGGTGAACCAGGGCACCAGGACGACGCGGCCCGGGCGGTCCCACGCCCGGGCCGCGTCGTGCAGCGGAACCCGCTCGTAACCGACGGTCAGCTCGCCCGCCACCGCGTGCCCGACGACGGTGAGCAGGGCTTCGCGCCGCTCGTCCGCGGTGAGCTCCTTGTTCGTGTACCCGAGGATCCGCAGGGACCGGCTGCGCAGCGCCGCCGACGGGACCGCGAACTCCTCGCCGGCCGCGCTGCCGAGATTGACCAGCTGCCCACCGGGCGCAGGGTGCGCAGCGCCGCCGCGGCCGGGAGCCCGCACACCGGGTCCAGCACGAGGTCGACCGGCCCCGCCGCCTCGCTCAGCCGCCGGGTGAGCGAATCGGCGTCGTCCGCTTCGAGCCGCACGACGGCGTCGGCGCCCTGCTGCTCGGCCCGCGCCGGCGCGGCGTCCGACCGCGCGCCCGCCACCACGCGCCCGGCCCCGGCCAGCCGCACCGGCTGCACGGCCGGCTGCCCGACCACCCCACCCGCGCCCAGGACCAGCACGGTCTCGCCGGGCGCGAGCTTCCCGGTGCTCGTCAGGCACCGCCACGCCGCGACCGCCGACAACCCGAGCGTTGCGACCAGCGCGTGATCGGCCCCGCCGGGCAGCGGAACCACGTCGGCGGACGCGGCCACGGCGTACTCGGCCATGCTGCCGTCGCCGGACCGCATCCCCGCCGCCGTGGCGAACCAGACCGGCGTCCCCGCCAGCTCGCCCACGCCTGCACCCCCGGCACGTACGGCGTCGCGGGCACGCCGAAGTACGACGTGCCGGACGCGCAGCGCAGGGCGAGCGGGGTGCTCGGCGCCGCGGTGACCCGCATGGCGACCTCACCGGGACCCGGCTCGCGGGCGGCCCGGCCGGCCACCACCGGCGGCTGCCCGGCCGTGCGGATCTCAGCCGCGCGCACCGGCGGTCACACCGGCTGCAGGACGAAGTCGTACCGCGCCTCGAGCCACGGCCCGGCCGACTCGCCGCCGTCCGGCGTCGGCCCGGGCTCCCGCGGTTCGAAGGCGACCACCAGCTCCTGCTTCGTACCGAACACGACGTCGCTGTCCAGGTACTGCGCGCCCTCCTGGAACAGGTGCGTGATCAGCGGTTCGTACCCGGCCGCGTTGATCAGGAAGTGCACGTGGGCGGGCCGGAAGTGGCTGATGTCCGTGCCGCGGATCAGCTCGCCGACCGGGCCGTCCATCGGGATCGAGTACCCCTTCGGCGCGATGGTCCGCACGCAGTAGGTCCCGTCGGCGCGGCTGGTGTACTTCGCGCGCAGCCGGGCCTCGTCGACGTCCGGGAGCTGCGACTCGTACGCGCCTTCCTCGTCGGCCTGCCAGACGTCGAGAACCGCGCCGACGACCGGAAAGCCGTCGAGGCCGCGGACCGTGCCGGTGATGTAGAGCGGCGTGCCGGGCAGGCCGTCGGACATGTCGCCGCCGTACTCCTTCTCCGGCGAGCCGTCGATGTGGAAGGGGCCCAGCACGGTCGCCGGGGTCGCCTCCGCGGCGAAGGCGTGGTTCATCTGCACCACCAGCATGCTCAGGCCGAGCACGTCGGAGGCGAGGATGAACTCCTCCCGCTTGCCGGTGCTGATCTGCCCGGTCTCGGTCAGCCACCGCACGGCCGCCATCCACTCGGTCTCGCTCAGCCGTACTTCGCGGGCGAAGGCGTGCAGGTGCCGCACGAGCGCGGACATCACCTCGGCCGTCCGCGGGTCGTGCGCGCTCGCCCAGCGCTGCGCGGCGAGCTCGGTGATGTTGTCCTCGGTGACCAGCTGCATCGGCGTTCCTCTCACGCGTGCGGATCCGGCGGGACCGACCGGTTGTTCAGGTCGACCGAAAGGAAGATGTCGTTGGCGACGGGGTGGCGCAGTTCCTCGGCGAGCTGGCCGATCAGCCCGGCTGTGCGGGCCAGCAGCGCGAACCCGCGCAGCAGCTCCAGCGGCAGCCCGAGGTCGGCGAGCGCGGCGCCGCAGACGCCGGCCCCGTTGAGCGGCAGCGTCTTGCCCAGTACCCGCGGGTGCACCCGGCCGATCGCGGCGAACAGCTCGAGGTGCGGGCCGCGCAGGCCCTCTTCGCCGGCGATGGCGAACAGCCGCGGGGTGCGCGGGTCGCCGTCCTTGTGCACGTGGTGCCCGAGGCCGGGGACGAACTTCCGGTCCGCGCGGCGCTTTTCGACGGTTTCGAGCGCGAGCGCGTCCCAGCCGCCGTCATCGGCGGGCAGGGTGCCCGCGTCGGTGAGGACGTCGTGCAGGAACCGGCCGCAGTCCTCGGTGACGCCCAGGAACCGCGACCCGCCGCCCAGCAGGCCCGCCGCCAGCGCACCCTGCACGGAGTCCGGTGCGGACAGGTAGGTCAGCCGCGTGACGATCGCGGTCGGGGTGAAGCCGTGGTCGGCCAGCGCGGCCAGCACCGCCTCGAAGACCCGCGTTTCCCCGGGGGACGGACGGCGCTGGGTCGCCAGCCAGAAGGCGAGCTCGCCGAACCCGACGGTGCCCATGACGTCCTCGGCCAGGTCCCGGCCGAGCAGGGTGATTTTGTCCTTTGTGGACGCTCCGAGAGCGGTTTCGTAGCCGGGGTCAGTCATCCGCGGCCTCCGTCAGCCACGCCCGCAGTTCGGCGCCGTGCTCGTCGAGCTCCGGCGGCGGCAGCCGGTAGCCCGCCGGGGTCGCGGAGAACCGGATCGGGTGGCGGGTCGTCGGGACCGCGCGGTCGCCCTCGCCGACTTCGACGATCGGGTCCAGGCCGAAGCGTTCCGCCATCGCGAACCCGCCGTCGATCGTGTTGATCGGTCCACACGGGACACCGACCTCCGTCAGCGCGTCGAACCAGTCCACCGCACCGCGTTTCGCCAGCCGCTCGACGAGGATCGGCCGGAGCTCTTCGCGGTTCTTCGTCCGATCCGCGTTGCGGGCGAACCGGGGATCGCCGGGAACGTCGGGGAGGTCGAGCACCTCGCAGAGGCGGCGGAACTGCCCGTCGTTGGCCGCGGCGACGATGAGGTCGTTGTCGGCCGTCGGCAGCGGCTCGTAGGGGAAGACGCTGGGGTGGGCGTTGCCCATCCGGTACGGCACCACGCCGCCGGCAGCGTAGGCCGAGCTGTGGTTGACCAGCCCGGTCAGCGCCGAGGAGAGCAGGTTGACCTCGACGTGCTGGCCCTGCCCGTGCGCGTCGCGGTGGCGCAGCGCGGCCAGGATGCCGATCACCGCGTGGTTGCCCGCCATGACGTCGAACACCGAGATCCCGGCCCGGTACGGCGGGCCGTCCGGATCGCCGGTGAGGCTCATCAGGCCGGAAATCGCCTGCACCATCAGGTCGTAGCCGGGCACGTGCGCGCCCTCGCCGGCACCGAAACCGCTGATCGAGGCGTAGACGCTGCCGGGGTTGGCCCGGCGGACCGTGTCGTAGTCCAGGCCGTACTTGGCCAGCCCGCCCGGTTTGAAGTTCTCGATCAGCACGTCCGCGCGGGCGGCCAGCTCGCGGGCGACGGCGGCGTCGGCCTCGTCGCGCAGGTCCAGGGCGATCGACCGCTTGCCGCGGTTGACGCCGAGGTAGTAGGTCGAGACGTCCCCGCGCACCGGCGGCATCCACGTCCGCGTCTCGTCGCCCTGCGGGCCCTCCACCTTGACGACGTCGGCGCCCAGGTCCGCGAGCAGCATCGTGGCGTACGGGCCGGCCAGCACCCGGGAGAAGTCGGCGACCAGCAGCCCGGACAGCGGGCCGGGGGGTGGTTCCACGCGACGCCTCCACTCCTGTCCGCCTGTCGGACTACTGTCCGCAGTTTGCTCCCGAGGGTCGCCGAGGTCAAGACACCGCGGGGACGGTGACGTGCGGGACGGCATCCAGCCGCGCGAAGTCGGCGCTGATCTCCCCGGCGGCCTGCAGCAGCAGCGGCAGGTGGTGCTCGAGCAGCTTCTCGACCGGCGTCTCGGCGGCGTGGCAGTTGACGTTGACGCCGGCGATCACCCGCCCGGACCCGTCGCGCAGCGGCGCCGCCACCGACCGGATGCCCAGCGCGAGCTGCTCGTCGGTGAGCGCCCAGCCGCGGGCGCGGACCTCGCGCAGCTCGGCGTCGCGCTCGGCGCGGTCCGGCTGCCAGCGCGGCACCAGCCCCGACCGCGTCGGCTGCGCCAGCACCGCCTCCAGCTCCTCCGGCGGCAGCGCGGCCAGCTGCACCTTGCCCAGCGACGTCGGCAGGGCCGGGAACCGGGTGCCGATCTGCACGCTCAGGCCGACGATCTTCGGCACCGCGACCCGGGCGACGTAGACGATGTCCGACCCGTCGAGCTGCGCGATCGAACACGACTCGTCCGTGCGGGCGACCAGCCGTTCCAGGTGCGGCCGGGCCACGTCCCACAGGCCCGTCGAGCGCACGTAGGCGACGCCGAGGTCGAGCACCCGCGGGGTCAGGGCGTAGCCGCGCCCGTCGGCGCGGACGTACCCGAGCTCCTCGAGGGTGAGCAGGATCCGGCGGGCGGTCGGGCGGGCCAGGCCGGTGGCCGCGGCCACCTCGGCCAGCGTCATCCCGGGCCGGTGCGGCCCGAACGCAGTGATCACCTCGAGCCCGCGGGCCAGCGCTTCGATGAAATCGGGACCGGTGCCCTCGCGTGGCATCCGCCACCTCCCTCTCCGATGGTGCTCAGCGCAGCGTAGCGGCGGGGATTGACACCGGCCCGGTCCTAGGCAAAGGTGACTGCGCCCACTGAGTGTCCGTAGAGCGGACGAGTGTACGGAGGCAGCGATGACGCAGTCCACCGAGGGTCCGGTCGTCCTGCGTGGCGGCACGGTGCTGACCCTCGACGACGCCCGCCGCGTGTTGCCCGGCGAAGACGTCCTCGTCCAAGGCGACCGGATCACCGCGATCGGGCCCGCCCTCGACGTCCCGCCCGGCACCACCGAGATCGACGCCTCCGGCGGCCTGGTCATGCCCGGCATGATCGACACCCACCGCCACCTGTGGCAGACCGCCATGCGCGGCTACAGCGCCGACTGGACGCTGACCCAGTACTTCGTCTGGTACTACCTCGAGTGGGGCAAGGTGTTCCGCCCCGAAGACATCTACGCCGGCAACTTGCTCGGCGCCCTGGAAGCTCTCGAAGCCGGCGTCACCACCACCGTCGACTGGTCCCACGGCCTGCAGACGACCCAGCACGCCGACGCCGCCGCGGACGCGCTGCAGGCGGTCCCCGGCCGGTTCGTGCTCGCCTACGGCAACATCCAGGACTCGCCGGCCACCTGGACCGGCACGCCGGAGTTCCGCGACTTCGTCTCCCGCCGCATCACCGGCGACGACCTGCTCGGCTTCCAGCTCGCCTTCGACGTCACCGGCGACCCGGCGTTCCCCGAAAAGCCGGCGTTCGAGGTGGCCCGCGAACTCGGCGTCCCGGTGACCACGCACGCCGGCGTCTGGGGCGCCACCGGCGACGACGGCATCCGGCTGATGCACGACCACGGGTTCATGACCCCGGAGACGATCTACGTCCACGGCGCGTCGCTGTCGGCGGACTCCTACCACCGGATCGCCGCGACCGGCGGTTCCGTGTCGGTCTCCACCGAGAGCGAGCAGAGCGCCGGCCAGGGTTACCCGCCCACCTGGGCGCTGCGCAAGTACGGGATCCCGGTGTCGCTGTCGATGGACACTTCGGTGTGGTGGAGCGGCGACCTGTTCTCGGCCATGCGCGCCACCCTCGGCGCCGACCGGTCCCGCGAACACCTGGAGGCCCACGCCGAGGGCGAGACGGTGACGCACGCGGCGCTGCGCGCGGAACAGGTCGTGGAGTGGGCGACCCGCGGCGGCGCCGCCGCGCTGGGCCGCACGGACCTGGGCCGCCTCGAAGTCGGCAAGAAGGCCGACGTCGTGCTGCTGAAGAACGACGCGTCCCCGGCGTCGTTCCCGCTGCTCAACCCCTACGGCCACGTCGCCTTCCAGGCCCAGCGCGGCGACGTCCACACCGTGCTGGTCAACGGCCGGGTGGTCAAGCGCGACGGCCGGCTCGTCGGCGTCGACCTGCCCGCGGTCCGGCGGCGCGTCGAGGAGACCGTGGACCACCTGCGTGCACAGCTGGGGGAGGAGGCGTGGCGGCAGGGGATGAACCCGGACGTCCCGGAGACGAAGATCCTCGACAACCCGTACACCTACACCGACTACCAGAGCGACACCACCCACGGCGGCTGAGCTACCGTACGGCCCGTGGTCCAGGTCTTCGTCCAGCCCGCCTACGGCACCGCGGACGCCCGCCGGTACGGATCGGAGTCCCTCGAGCGGGCCGTGGCCTTCCGCGAGTTCGCCGACCTGCTCGACCCGGCGGACCTCGCCCGGCTGAACGCGCTGCACCCGGGCGGCCGGGCCCGGTTCTGGGGCGCCAAGGACAAGTACGACCGCCGGATGGACACCGTCACCACCGGCGACGTCGTGCTGTTCACCGGCCGGCGGCACGTCCAGGCCGCCGCGGAGGTCGGGCACGGCTTCCGGAACCCGGATTTCGCGCGCCGGCTGTGGCGCCCGGACCCCGGCAAGTGCCTGTTCAGCAACGTCTACAGCCTGCGCCGCTACCGGCGGGTCGGGCTGCCCTACGAAGCGATCTGGGCGCTGCCCGGCTTCACGCCCGGCGACAACTTCATGGGCCTGCGGTTCCTCGACGAAGCCAGGTCGGCCGCCGTGCGGGAACTGCTGGCCACGAGCTGAGCGAGCCGGGCCCGCGGAAGGCGGACCCGGCTCGCTCAGCTCCGGCTATGACCTGCGGACGTCAGCCCTGGTCGTAGTCGGAGTCGCCGTCGACGTCGTGGTAGGCCCACGCGTCGTCGTCGGTCGCGTCGGCCACCGCGGTCACCGAGTGCGTCTCGGCCCCGTCGATGCCCGCCGCGGTGTACCACGAGTGGTGACCCGCGTAGTCCGGCACGGCCACCGAGTGCGCACCCTCGGACGAAGCGCCGTACGGACCGGCCGTCAGCTTCTCCGCCTCGTAGGTGGCGTAGTGCTCACCCGCGTGGCTCCAGACGTGGCCCGAGGTCGCGCCGTCGATCCCGGCCGACTGCATCTCGGCGCCGTAGCTGGCGTCGTGGTCGTACCCGTGGTGGTCGTAGCCGTCGTGGTCGTCGGCGTCGTACACCGGGTGGGTGTGGACGGCCGGCGCGTCGTTGTCCACCGGGTCGGGGTGGCTCACGGCGTGGTGGGTCACGGGGTAGTTGTCGTGGTCGTAGTCGTTGCAGCCACAGCCGTCGCCGTGGTCGTTGTCGTGGCCGTAGGACCCGTCGTGCACGTTGTGGTGCCACGGCCGGTTCCAGTCGTTGTCGCCGGACTCGTAGCTGTGCGTGACAGCGGCGCCGCCGATGCCGGCCACGGCGGATTCCGACTCGGACCAGTGGTGGCCCCACCAGGTGCCACCTTCGTCGGTGTCGGTTGTGCCCGCACCACCGATGCCGGCCCAGCTGCTGGAGCTTCCGGCGCTCCACGAGTCGTTCGGCCAGCCCAGCGGATGAGCGGTCGCCGGGCCGGCGATGACGAGGGAAAGCGGGAGCGCGAAAGCGCCGGCGACAGCCAGTCGTCGCAATGTGGACATGATTTCTCGGGGTTCCCTTCCTGAGTACGACTCCGGTTTGAATCGGGGTCCGGACGTCGGGGCAGAAGTTCTGTCCGGTATGGACGGTACCGCCCTGGGGAGGCCGTTGACCTGCGCAAAGACCCGATCGGTGTGCGAGAACCGCCGAGTGGAGGACAGATCCGGAAGGGGGTCGGACAAGCCTAGAGTGCCGCCGCCGGGATGACCGGAATGAATGGGGGGAAATCACTCGCTCAGGTAGTCGTCCGTTTAGGTCGCCGATTCGTGAGCCGGGCCGCGGGGCGGGTCCGGGTGGCTCGGGGCGGGTGACGGGGGCCGGATGACGGGGTCGCGTGCCGGCGCCGTCGGGTCCGTCGGCGTTCGTCGGCCACTCGGGGTCCGTCCGCCATCGGGGGCCGCCGGCCACTCGGCGCGTCCGTCCGCCACTCGGCGGCCGGCGGGTTCCGGCAGACGGCCGCACCGGTCCGGCCGCCCGGACCGCCGCCGGCGGGGAATTCCGGCCGTGCGCCGGCCGTCCGGCCACGATAACAGAACCGTCCACCGATTGTTCCCACGGTATTCACAGTCGTGGAGTAATCACTGCCTTTTCGGTTACCTGGTACACCCGAAAAGCCGGTGAATTGACACGTTCGGCCCAAAGCGTTTCGCGGCGAAGTTGCGTAGGTTCACGGCATGTCGCACCTGAGGTCCATTCTTGCCGTCGTTCTGCTGGCCGCGTTCGTCGTCCCGCCCGGTCCGGCGGCGGCCGCCGCCGTGACGCCCGGGCCGGTGTGCGATCACCAGCCGGTGGCCAACACGACGGCCCCGGCGGGCGCCGTCACCGTCGACGCGGCGGTGCCCGGCGACCTCTACCGCAAGTCGCAGGACTCGCCGCCGGGCACGACGTTCTGGCTGCCGGCGGGCACGCACACGCTGGCCACGGACCCGTTCGGGCAGGTCATCCCCAAGGACGGCGACGTCTACCTCGGTGCGCCGGGCGCGATCCTCGACGGGCAGGGCATCAACCGGGCGGCGTTCACCCAGCAGGCGAAGGACGTCGTCATCCGCGGGCTCACGATCCAGAACTTCGTCGCTCCGCAGGACCAGGGCGTGGTGAACCACGATTCCGGCGAACATTGGATCATCGAAAACACCACCGTGCAGAACAACAAAGGCGCGGGAATCATGGCGGGTGCCCGGCAGGAGCTGCGGCACAGCTGCCTGCGCAACAACGGGCAGTACGGCATGAACGCCTACCGGTCCGACAGCACGATCACCGCCCTGGTCGTCGAAGGCAACGAAATCTCGGGCAACAACACCGACGACTGGGAAACGCGCAACCCGGGCTGCGGGTGCAGCGGCGGGATCAAGTTCTGGGTGGTCGACAAGGCCGACGTCCGCGGTAACTGGATCCACCACAACCACGGCGCCGGCCTGTGGGCCGACACCGACAACAACGACTTCCTCATCGAGCACAACCTGATCGAGGACAACGACGCCGAGGCCCTGTTCTACGAGATCAGCTACAACCTGGTGTTCCGCGACAACGTCCTGCGCCGCAACAGCCTGGTCGCGGGCAAGCGCCGGGCCGACCGCGGCGACAACTTCCCGGTGGCCAGCGTCTACCTGTCCGAATCGGGCGGCGAGCCCCGGGTGCCGGCCCGCACGCACCTGATCGACATCTACGACAACACGTTCGAGGACAACTGGTCGGGCATCACGGCCTGGGAGAACGCGGACCGGTTCTGCAACAGCCCGGCCAACACCTCGATCAACACGTGCACCAAGCTGGTGGCCGACCGCACGCAGTGTGCGGCGCCGGGCATCGACTCGTCACCCCTGTTCGACGACTGCCGCTGGAAAACCCAGCTGGTCGAGGTCCACGACAACACGTTCCGCTTCGACCCGGCCGCCGCCGGCTGCACGAACGGGGTGTGCGGCAAGATGGCCCTGCTGTCCAACTACGGAACGTACCCGTCCTGGTCCCCGTACAAGGCCACCCTCGTCCAGGACGCGATCACCCACGACCAGGGCAACTACTGGTTCAGCAACTCCTACTACGGCCCGTGGAAGTTCGTGGCCGGCGACACGTCCCGGATTCTGACCGCGGAGCAGTGGCAGTCGACCCCGTGGGACCAGGACAACTGCGCCTCCTTCGACGACGTGATGCCCCACTGCTGACCGCGGCGGCGCGGACCCTGGCGGGCTCGCCGGGTGTAACCAAGCGCACCCGGCCGGCGACTCACCGGCTGACTGCGACTTGCGGGGAGGGAATGTGGCTGCGGGCGCCGTGACCATCGGCATCGACGGCGGGCGGCTGGACCGCCGGGTCGCGCGCAGTGCGGAGGCGGTGGACGCACTCGGCGGGCGGATCCGGGACTGGCTCGGCGCGACCGCCGCGGATCCGGTGTTCCACCGGTTCGGCTCACACCTGCGGACACTGGACGCGGTCCTCACCGGGATGCTCGACCGGCTGCGCGCCGAACTCGCCGCCGTGCCCGCGGAAACCGCCGCCGGGTACGAACACTGCCGCGGCGTCGACCGGGGACTGGCCACCCTCCAGCAGTTGTTCCGGTGGTACGCCGGAAAGTACGACCAGCGGCGGGCAGCCGGGCATCCGGCCGTCCTGGCCGCCGCGGACGAATTTGCCCGCAGCTGCTGGAGCGAAGGGTTCGCCGCACGGGGCCGGAAACCGCCGACCGGGCCGCTGTGCTTCGTCGACAACCGCACCGACGCCCTCGCCCGGCGTCGGTGCGACGTCCCGGCCGAACTGCGGCCCGCGCTCGACGACCCGGTCGCCGAGTTCGTCGACCGGCTGCCGATCCCGGTGATCGCCCTGCCCGAGCCGGCGGTCCGCGAAGGCTGGTGGCTCGTGCTCGCCGCGCACGAGACCGGGCACCACGTCCTTCTCGACCTCGAACTCGGCGCGGCCGTCCGCCAGGCGCTGCGCGACGCCGTCCCGCCGGACCTCGTCGCGGACTGGACCCGTTGGCACCATGAGGTTTTCGCCGACCTCTACTCGGTGCTGATGGCCGGGCCGGCCGCGGCCTGGGCCATCGACGAACTGCAGTACGGCCCGCCCGCGCACCTGCTGCGCCCGCGCGGCGGCTACCCGGCACCGCTGGTGCGGCTCGCCCTGCTCGGCGAGACGCTCGAGGCCCTCGGCGCCGCGAGCGACGTCCCCACCGCCGCCGGCGCCGCGGCGGCCGCGGACGCCGCCGCGGAACCCCACCTGGCCGCACTGCCCGCCATCGTGGCCGCGCTCCTGGACATCCCGCTCGGCCGCGGGACGCTGCGGAACCTGGCGCTCGACGAGGTGATCCGGCCGGGACCGCGGCTGCAGTCGTGGGCCGGGCAGCTCACGCGGCCCGAACCGGCCATCGGCGCGGTCGACACCCCCGAAGCGCCGCGCATCCTGGCCGCCGCGGCCGTGCACCGCTACCGCGCGCTCACCACCGCCGGCCGGGACGACGAACTGGCCGCGCTGCACTCCGGCCTGCTGTCGGTGCTGGCCAGGAGCGGCGCGCCGGGCGTCCTCGCCCCGCCGGGCGAAACGCAGCTCGACCAGCTGGCCGGCGCGCTGGGCGAACTGCTGGTCGGAAGGGCGGCCGACGATGAACATGCCTAGGTTCCTCGTCGACGTCTCGCCGGGGTGGACCGTGCGGGTGACCGGCGAGGGCATCGCGGAGGAGTTCACGCTGGCCGCGACGACCGTCGTCTGCGGCGACCGCGAGCTGACCGTCCCGTACCGGGGCGAGATCGACCGCGACGAGCTGGGCGCCCGGCTCACGCGGATCGAGAACCGGCGCACGCTCGAGGGCGACGTCCACGCCTACGGGGAATGGCTGTTCGGCTGCCTGCTGGAACCGGTGTGGGCCGACATCCGCAAGCTTCCGTGCGTCCTGGCGGCGCGGGGTGTCGAGCTCGCACTCCGCTGGCCGTTGGACGAGATGGTGCTGCACCAGCTGACCTGGGAAGCCATGTGCCACGAGGGCGTCCCGCTGGCCAACGACCCGGGCCTGCTGGTCGGCATCACCCGGCTGGTGCCCCGGGTGGCGCGCGAAATCGGCACGATCCAGCGCACCCCGCGGGTGCTGTTCGCGGTCGGCGGTTCCCTGCTGGACGACACGATCCGGCCGGGCGCGATGTTCATGGGACTGCTGCGCGCCTTCGACGCCGACGGTGTCTGCGCCGCGAAGGCCGTGCAGAGCGTGAAGCGGGAAGACCTGGTGCGCCACTGCACGGAGTTCCAGCCGGACGTCGTGCACCTGGTGGCGCACGGCGACGTCGTCGACGGTCATGGCGTCGTCCAGCTGGCCGACGGCTGGGTGGGAGCGGACGCCCTGGTCACCGCGCTCACCAGCGGGGACGCCGACCCGCTCGCGGTCGTGCTCAGCGCGTGCCGCACGGGATCGGGCGGAGCCGCGGAACCGGCGCCGTCCGGGCCGCTGGCCGCCGAGCTGGTGGCCCGCGGGATCCCGATCGTGTCGGCGGTCGCGGGGGAGGTGAGCGAGCAGGCGTGCCGGCTCTACAGCCGCCGGCTCGTCGAGGCGATCAGTGACGGGACACCACTGGCGAAGGCCGTCGCCGAAGGGCGCCGGGCGGCCTTGAGCCGCACCGAGCCGGGCCGTCAGCTGGACTGGGCGATGCCCGCGCTCTTCGTCGCGGAGTCCGTGGAACCGGGCTTCCGCCCGGTCGACCGCGACGCCGCACGCCGGCTCGGGTTGCGCGGTGCCCCGCTGTTCATCGGCCGCACCGCGATCCTCGGGCACGTGGACGACATCTTCGACCGGCGCCGGCCCGTCGGCGTGGTCGGCGTGCTCCGGCACGGTCCCCTGGCCGGGCTCGGCGGGACCCGGCTGCTCCGGGAAATGGGGTACCAGCTCCTGCTGCGGGGCCACGCCCCCTTGCTGCTCGGGCCGTACGCGCCGTCGAAGGAGCCGGCCGATCTCCGCACCTTCCTGCACCAGGTCCTGCTCGCCGTCCGCAAGCTGGCCGTGTTCTTCAAGCTCGAGTTGCCGCACCTGGAGCTCCTGGACGGGTACTACCGGGATGAGGCCACGTCCCTGAAGGCGCTCTCGGCCGCGGTCGACGCATTCGAGCAGGACGAGGCGCCGATCTCGCCCAGCGTCGCCTGGCTGTCGCTGGCCGACGACCTCGCGAAGGTCGCCACGGCGATGGCGGGTCAGCGCGAGCCGTTCGGTCCGCGCACCCGGGTCGTCGTGCTCGCCGACGAGATCCACCGCTGGCCGTTCGTGGAGGACCTGAAGGCCGTCCTGAGCGAGGTCGGCGAAATCGGGCTGGGGACGCCGGACACGGTGGCGCCGGTCGTCTTCACCGCGTCGTTGCAGGAACACGGCGGGCCGCTGGTGAAAACGCTGAGTGACGTCAAACAGGGCCAGCCGGGCTACTCGTTCCCGCCGCTGGACGTGCTGGCCGACGACGAGGCGCTCCTGGGCTTCCAGTGGGTCCTGCTCAACCCCTGGCTGAGCGGCACCGAGGCCGAGCGCAAGGTCTACGCGGCCCGGCCGGACGCGAACTGGACCTTCGTGCGCAAGGTGTTCCGGCTCCTGAAGGGCGAGCCCGCGCGGGTGAGCAGGCCGGACTTCTACGACCACGCCGATCTGCTGGTGGAGAGCGGGGCGTTCGTCGCCGACGACGACTTCGCCACCTGGAACCGCTACCTGGGGCTGGCGAAATGACCGAGCACACCGCCGAGGAGCTGCTGCGACGGCTGGAACAGCGGCAGCACGAAGCGTCGGCACGGGCCCTGGCCGAATTCGACGCCCGGAGCCTCTGCCTGCTCAGCCTGCTGCCGGAGTGGACACCCACCCTGGCCGAGCAGCTCGAACTGCACGGGAACCGGAAACTCGCCGAGTTCGTCGACAAGCTCGCGTGGGCCGACCTCGTCGAGCACCGGTCGGCGGCCGGGGGACAGCTGGCGTCGTTCTGGATCCGCGCGCGCCGCCGCCACGAGGTCGGCGACTACCTGCGCGACAAGATGGGCGTCGAGGCGGTCGTCGGGTTCTACGGGGACGTCTGCTCCCGGGTCGCCCGGCTCGACCCGCCGGAACTGCGGGCGTGGATACGCGTCCGGGAGTTCCACGCCGACCCTTCGGGCCGTGAGCTGCTGAGCACGATCGAGTCGATGCTGCACCGGCAGGATTTGCCCGCCGCGGCCACCATGGTGGCGACGTCACGCGTGGTCTGCGAGGTCGTGGGCGGACCGCTCGAGGACGCCGTGAAACGCGCACAGTGGCGGCTGGACCGCGAGTACCGCACCCGCGACGACCTCGGGCACCTCACCGGCTACCACCGGCGGGCCGAGATCGAGGACGCCCTGACCGCCCTCGTCACCGGTGCCGACGGGCCGTGGGCGCTGCACCTGTTCGGCAACGCCGGCGTCGGCAAGACCATGACCGTGCGGTACCTGGCGTCCGGGAAGCTGGCCGAGGACAACGGCATGCCGCGGTTCCCGGTCGCCCGCGTCGACTTCGACCACCTCGACCCGCGCTACCCCGAGCGGCGCCCGGCCGAGCTGCTCGTCGCGCTGACCGACGAGCTCCTCGGCTTCGCGACCACCCGCGACGCCGAACACCGCTACCGCGCGGTCCGTGACGCCGCGGACGCGGTGCACGAGGAACTCTCGCGGTCCGATCCCGACCCGGTCACCGTGGCGGGGTTGCGGCTGGAGGCGATCGACCGGTTCGCCGACTTCGTCGGCCAGCTGCCGTCGCCGGTGGTGCTGGTCCTCGACACCTGCGAGGAACTCGCGAAGCTGTACCCGGCCGGTGCGGAAGCCCCCGCCATCGACCAGACCTTCGACCTGCTGCACAGCCTGCACCGGCGGAATTCCGACATCCGGGTGGTCCTCGCCGGACGACGCCGGCTGGTCAAACCGGCGGACGGCACGCTCTACAGCGGCCCGAAACTGCTGACCCGCGACTACGTCCGGGTCGTCCCGATGAGCGGCTTCACCCACGAGGACGCGGCCGGCTACCTGGAGGAACGGAACATCCCGGAGCGGCTGCGCCCGACCCTCCTGGCCCGGTCGGCCGACGGCACCCGGTACAACCCGTTCGAGCTGGCCGGCCTGTGCGACTGGGTGCGCGACGAGCCCGGCCTGGACCTCGCGGAGCTCTCGGCGACGGTTGCCGATCCCTACGTCGAGCGCCGGATCCTCAGCCGGATCCAGGACCGGGACGTCATCGCGGCCCTCCCGGTGACGGTGGCACTGGGCGAGTTCGACCGGATGCTGATCACCCCGGCCCTGACCCGACTCGGCGTCGACGTCCCGGCGGCGTTCGACGGCCTCGCCGGCCAGGAGTGGGTCAACGTCCGCGTGGTCGGCGGCGACGGCATGCCCCGCGTGATCGAAGTCGACGAACACATCCGCGACCGCCTGCGCGCGGTCCTGGAACGCGCGGACCGGCCGCCGGCCGACCTGGCCGCACTCGGTCGCGACGCGGCGGAGGTGATCCTGGCGCAACCGCTGCCGAAGGTTACCGCCGCGACGGTCATCGCGGCGGTTCGCCTGCTGCCGCCGGCGGAGGCGGCCACGCTGTGGGCGAAGATCGACCACGAGATCCTGTTCCACGGCGAGTGGGCGTGGGCGATGCGGGTCGCGCCCCGGGTGGCGGCCACGGAGGAGGACCGCCAGGGCCCCACGATCCTGGCGGCGGTGCTGGCCACGGAGGCGTCCGCCCGCATCCACAGCGGCTACCGGGAGGGTCTGCACCAGCTGTGGGACGCGGTCGCCGACTCGGCGGACCGGTACCCGCCCGGGGAAACCCGGACGCGGCTGGGACTTCGCGCCGCGCTCGGCAAAGTCGCGGTCGCGGAAACGGTGACCGAAAGCTCCTCGTGGGTGTTCAGGAGGTTCGCGGCGAGCGGGATCGACGCAGAGCTGGAGGACGCGATCCTCGCGGCCTTGGAGAACCCGGCCGTCTGGTGGTCTGCGGTCGCGGGTGCCGAGCCGATCCTGCGGGAGCTGGCCGGCGACGCGCGTTCGCCGCACATCGCCGCCGGCGCGGCCGTCATGCTCGCCGGGCTCGCGATGGATCGCCGCGTCGAGGCACCGGTCGCCGACCTGCTCGAAACGCACATCCGCACCCTCGACGACCTGCCCGGCCCCGTCGTGCCGGAGGTCCGGCGGGACTGGGTCTGCCCGCGAGGCATGCCGGACCGCTTGCGGCTGGTGCGCGTGCTGGTCGCGCTCTACGGCGGTGACCCACTCGACGAGGAAGCCCAGCGCGCCCTGCGGCACCGGGGACAGCCCGGCGAAGGGGACATCGATGCCGACCGGCTGCTCGCCGCCCTGCTCGATCACCGGCTCGCCCGAGGTGTCGTCGATCAGCTCCCGGCGGCCGCGCCGGTCGTGTTCCAGGCGGGCGATCCGGTTCCCTGGCTGCACACCTGGTTCGGGCGGCCCCACGCGGTTGCCGTCGCCGATGCGCTGACCTTGCTCGGGCGTTACCGCGAAGCCGCCGAGAACCTCGACGAAATACGTTCGGCGGCCATCGGTTCCGGCGACGATGCCGAACTCGTCGAGGCTTGCGATCTCGCCCTGTTGCGCGTGTGCCGGGCCGCGCGGACCACCGAACACGCACGCGTGCGGACGCTGGCCTACGACGGTTCGCCCCGGTTGCGTGACGAGGCGTGGCTGGTCCTCCGGCTGCTCAAGGAGGCCGACGACCCCCGGTGGGCCGAATACTGCTCGCCGTACGGCCGGTGGCGCTGCCACCCGCGGGGGCAGCCGCCCGAGGCCATCGAGTGGCCGGTGGACCACCTCGATCTGTGGGAGATGGCGGCCTTCCGGGTGGAATTCGCCGACGGTTACCTGCCCCGGGACGGGCTGCTGGCTCGTGGGCGCAGCGACTTCATGGCGGGGGAGATCCACGCTGTCCTCGGCTCCTGGCAGGCGGGCCGGGAACTGCTCGAACGAGCGCAGGAAAGGTTCGCCGCGGCCGGGTACCACCGTGGCGTCGACCAGGTGCGCAGGCTGCTGAAACCGACGGCGGCCCGGCCGGAACCCGTGGTTCCGAGCCGGTGGCGGTTGTTCGCCGCCCGGTGGCGGTCGCACCTGACGCGGCAGTCCCTGCCCGGTCTCCGGCACATCGCCTGGCGCTCGCGCGCCATGCATTCGTGGACTTCCTTCTTCTCGTGGCTGTGCGTCGGCGCGGTGGTGGGCGGTGTCGTCGCGGGAGTGTCGGCCCTGCTCGGAGCGTCCGTCGGCTGGGTCATCGGGCTCGGCGCCGTCCCCGTCGTACTCGCTCAGCTGCTCCCGTACTGGGTGGGCTGGATCTACGACATGCGACGGCTGGAGGTCGTGCCCGAAGGGCCGAAGACGCTGCTCCTGCGGCTTTACCCGGAACAGATGCCGTGGAACATCCGGTTCCGGCCGAAGAGGTCGAAGGAACGGAAGCGGCTGGCCACCCCGCTGTGGACCGGGACCGGGTCCTGGTCGGACGACGGGTCGCCCGAAGGACTGGCCGACGTCCCCCGGGACGACCGGCTGCCGCGGGACCAGGTCAGCGTGACGTTCCTGCAGGTCCCCCGGGAACTGCAGTTCACCGTCCGGTGGGAACGCGCCCTGGCCGAAGGGGTGCCGGCGGCCAGACGGCCGCGCACGGTGTACGTGCGGTGGCTTCCCGGAGCCCGCGGATCGATTTCGCTGGAAGACTGGAGAGCGCGCACCGAGGCGTTCCACGGGCCGCTGCGGCTGCGGCCGAGCCGGGCTTGGACGGATGTCCCGGGAGCGTGTCGGCTGGTGCACCTCGTCGGCACGCCCGTGCGGACGTCGGCGGGGTGGCAGTTCCGGGTCCGCGACGCGAGCGGGCGCGCCGCCCGCGAACACAGCCGGGGTGCCGACCGCCGGGAGGAGCTGTTCGACCTGCACACGCTGACCCGCGATCCGGTCGGGTTGCTGGTCCTGCAGGCCGATCCCACCGATGTGGTGCCGCTGCCTCTCGGCCACGACCACGACGGGTTCGTGGGCGCCGCTTCGGCGGCGATGGACAACGGCAGCGACGCCGTGCTCGTCGTGCCGCCGCTGCCCGACGAAGTGGCCAAGGAAGCGGTGCAGATCGTCTGGCGCGCCGTCATGCGCTCGAGGGTGCTGGAACTCCAGTACCTGCTGGATCTCACCGAGGACATCAAGTACCTGGTGCACCGGGCCGAACGGGGCACGACCGGGACACCGATGGCCAGCATCGACGTCCTGCTCTTCGTGCGCGCCGTGAACAGGGGAGGGTCATGACCGGATTCGCACGCCGGGTCGGGGAGCGGGTGAAGGCCTGGTTCGCCGCCGAAGCCGGCCACGTCACGCTCGAGTTCTTCCCCGAACCCGGTGCCGAACCGCTCGTGCCCGGCGACGGGTACGTGCGGCTCTGGCTGTCGGAAGGCTTTCTCAAGACCGCCGTCAGCTGGGGGAACCAGCACTTCCCCGCGTTGCACGGCGGGGTCACGCTCACGTTCGCCCGGGAGCTGACGCCGTTCACCCGCTTCACCAAACCCACCGCGACCCTGACCGCGCCCGGTGCCTACGTCGAATACCGGATGACGCCGTTGCTGCCGTTCGAAGGCGGCACGGTCGAGGTCGAGGCCGCGCTCTACCGGGCGTCGGTGGCCGGGCCGCTGGCCGCCGCCGTGGCCATCGGCGGGAGCATCGCGTCGTTGATCGGGCCGCCGTTGAGCGTCGCGGCGAGCATCGCCGACAAGGTCGGCACCGGTCTCGACACCGTGCTGGCCGCCCAGGACGAGAAACCGGTCCTCGGGCTGCACCACACCCTCGTCGCGGCCGGCGGGGGCGGGCAGGTGCTGCAGGCCGGGCACCTGGTGGTCGTCAACGCGCCGGAAGCCGAGGTTCCCGCCGGCCTGCGGATCGAGGACGGCCGCCTGCGGACCGATGCCGGGCTGCTGACCGGTTTCGACTACCTCGTGGTGCGCGTCGAATGCCGTACCGAACACGACGAGCTCACCTTCCCGGCCCTGGCCGAGCTGGAGAAGCGCGCAGCCTACGAATGGCAGACCGGGCACGAGGACCGCTACCGCGAGATCCGCGCCCAGGCCGTCACCGACGCGCTCGGTTCCCCGGACCTCATCGACCGCGACCGCACCCGCATGGCGCGCTACGTCGCCGACCGCTTCGACAAGCTCAAGGACCTCGGCGCCGTGCCCGGCGGCGAAGGCGGGTTCGAGCCGATCCCCGCCCGGCTGCTCCCCGGGGCCGACGAGGTGGCCGGCCTGACACTGGACGACCTGGTGCGCGCCTGACGGCGTTGCCCATACGGGCAGCCGGGGGTACCCGAAGGTTTGCCGCTGCGCGGCTGGCCGGGGCGGGGTCGCCCGATCATCGTGGGGGGACCGCCAGTGCGAGGAGGTCCGCCGGTGATCCACGAGGTCGACGAGGCGTTGCGGCGGCTGGTGAAGGACGAAGCGCTGCGCGGCAGCGAGGTCGAAGTCGCCTTCGATGCGCCTACCAAGGACTGGGCTGCGCGGCGGAATGCTCCCACCGTCAACGTCTACCTCTACGACGTGCGGGAAGACATGCGACGGCGGTCGCGGGGGTTGCTCAACGAGTACGACCAGCGGGGTGAGGTGGCCGCGCGGCACCTGCCGCCCAAGCACGTCAAGCTTTCCTACCTCGTCACCGCGTGGACCCAGCGGCCCGAGGACGAGCACCGCGTGCTTTCGGACCTGTTGCTCGGGTTGCTGCGCTACGAGGCCGTGCCCGCCGAAGTCCTCAGCGGGTCGCTCGCCGAAACCGGGCTGCCGGTGCCGATGACCGTGGCGCTGCCGCCGCCCGAAGACCGGGCCTTCGCCGACGTGTGGACCGCGCTCGGCGGGGAGCTCAAGCCGTCGCTGGACGTCGTCGTCTCGGCGCCGGTCCACACCGGACGCGTCTACCCGGCCGGGCCGCCCGCGAAGGAGGGCCTCAAGCTCGACACCGGCGACGGCGAACTCGTCGGGCACCGCGTGTCGGAAACCGGCGTGGTCGGCGGGCAGCGCCGGGTCGCCATGGCGCGGACCCACCGGAACCCGCGGTGAGCCTGGAGTACCTGTTCGGCCGGCTGGCGCGGCTCGAACAGCGGATCCGCGACGCCGTCGACGTCCGGCGGGCGGCCGACCCGAACCCCGACGACCCGTTCCGCGGCCTCTACCTGTCGAACGAAACGATCGACGCGCTGCTGGAAGGTCACCGCGAGCCGTTCGCGCCGTTCGCGGACTCCGCCCCGGACGGCCGGCTGCGGCCGCTCGCCGAACGCGCGGACCTCACCGGCGTCGACGTCGAACTGCTGCTGGTCGCGCTCGCCCCCGACCTCGACAGCCGGTTCGAGCAGTTCTACGGCTACCTCAACGACGACGTGACCCGCCGCCGCGCGACCGCCGGGCTGGCGCTGCGCCTGTGCGGCATCCCCGAGGCCTCGGCCGCCGGCCGCGCGCGGCTCGACGCCGGCTCCCCGCTGATCAGCTGCGGCCTGCTCACCGTCGCCGACGACGAACGGCCGTTCCTCTCGCGCACGCTGCGCGTCCCCGACCGGGTGGTCAACCACCTGCTGGGCGACGACCGGGTCGCGCCCGAACTCGCCGCCTGCGCCCGCCTGGGCACCGAGCTCGTCGAAGTGCCGGGCCGCGACCGGCTCGCCCGCGCGATCGAGGGCCGCGTCGGGCTGGTGTACCTGAAGGAACACCCCGGCGGCGGCGCGGAAGACCTCGGCGTCGGCGCGCTGGCCGCGGCCGGGTTCCCGGCGCTGGTGGTCGACGCGGCGCGCTGGCAGGCCGACTCCGGCCACCCCGAGCTGACCGCGTCGCTGCGGCGCGAGGCGCTGCTGCGCGGCGCCGGGATCGTGCTCGGCCCGGTCGACGACCCGCGGCTGGACGAGCTCGCGCACCCGGCGATCCCGCTGGTCGTGCACGGCACCGGTACCTGGGACCCGCGCTGGAGCGGGACACCGCCGTTGCAGCTCGACGCGGTGCCGTTATCCGGCGCGGACCGCGCGGAACTGTGGCGCAGCCACCTCGACGGCCGGCTCGCCCCGGACGTCGACCCGGGCGAGGCCACCGCGCACTTCGTGCTCGGGCCCGGCCAGATCGCCCGCGCGGCGAAGGCGGCGTCGGTGACCGCGCTGGCCGACGACGGCCTGGTCCGGATCTCCCACCTCCGGGCGGGCGCGCGGAGCCAGAACGCGGCCGGCCTGCAACGGCTGGCGCGGCGGATCGAGCCGGCGGTCGGCTGGCCCGACCTGGTGCTCCCGGCCGGCGTGCTGTCCCTGTTGGACGAACTGGCGGCCCGGGCGCGGTACCGCGACCAGGTGCTCGACGAGTGGCGGATGCGGCCGGGCGGCGGCCGCGGGCGCGGCGTGACCGGGCTGTTCGCCGGGGATTCGGGGACCGGCAAGACGATGTCGGCCGAGGTGATCGCCGCGTCGCTGGGGCTGGACCTCTACACGGTGAACCTGGCGACGGTCGTCGACAAGTACGTCGGCGAGACGGAGAAGAACCTCGAGCGGATCTTCACCGAGGCCTCCGGCGTCAACGGCGTGCTGCTGTTCGACGAGGCGGACGCGATCTTCGGCAAGCGGTCCGAGGTCCGCGACGCGCACGACCGGTACGCCAACATCGAGAGCGCGTACCTGCTGCAGCGGATGGAGACGTTCGACGGCATCGCGGTGCTGGCGACGAACCTGCGCGCGAACCTCGACGAGGCGTTCACCCGGCGGCTCGACGTGATCGTCGACTTCCCGCTGCCGGACGTCGACCTGCGCCACCGCCTGTGGGACCGCTGCCTGGGCGCCCGGATGCCGCGCAGCGCCGACCTGGACCTGGCGTTCCTCGCCGAGGCCTTCGAACTGGCCGGCGGCCACATCCGGTCGGCGGCGGTCACCGGCGCGTATTTGGCGGCCGAGGCGGGCCGCCCGGTGGCGATGACCGACCTGGTCGGCGCGGTGGCCCGCGAGTACCGCAAGCTGGGCCGGCTGTGCCTGGACCGCGAGTTCGGGCCGTATTTGGCGTTGGTGACCGACGGCTGAGCTGCCCGTTCGGGCGGTTTTCGCTGCCCTTCCGGCCGCGCACCGCAGTCTGGTGCGCGGGCCGCCGGCCGGGCAAGCTTGGACGGTGTCGGAGGGAGCGGACATGCGCGGGCACAGTCACGACAACGACCTCGAACCGAGCCTGCGGCCACGCGGCGACCGGCCCGAGCGCGACGACACGGACCTGCTGGGCCGCGCGGCCGCGGCGGGCCGCACCGACGTCCTCGGCCCGGCCGGCCTGCTGGGGCTGCAGCGCGCGGTCGGCAACGCGGGCACGGGGTCGCTGATCGAGGAGGAACGCTCGCCGGTCCACGACGTCGTCGGCTCGGGCGGCGGAGCGCCCCTCGACGCGGCGACGCGCACGGACATGGAGGGCCGCTTCGGCGCCGACTTCGCCGACGTCCGCGTGCACACGGACGGCGCCGCGCACGAGTCGGCGAAGTCGGTGAACGCGCAGGCGTACACGGTCGGGTCGAACATCGTCTTCCAGCGCGACAAGTACGACCCGGCCTCCGAGGGCGGCAAGCACATGCTGGCGCACGAGCTCACCCACGTCGTCCAGCAGCGGAGCGGCCCGGTGGACGGAACGGACGCCGGGGGCGGAGTGAAGGTGTCGGATCCTTCGGAC
Source organism: Amycolatopsis sp. CA-128772 (assembly GCF_002904295.1). Lineage (GTDB taxonomy): Bacteria > Actinomycetota > Actinomycetes > Mycobacteriales > Pseudonocardiaceae > Amycolatopsis. The sequence goes on along the minus strand of NZ_PPHG01000075.1, from coordinate 182,154 downwards.
CGCTTCGAGCGCGAGGCGGTCGCGAACGCGGACCGCCTGATGTCGGCACCCGCTCCGGCCCCGGCGGGCGTCCAGCGTTGTGCGGACGGCGGGCATGCTGCGGATGAGCCGGCCGTGCAGCGCGAGGAGGCTCCGGAGGCCGAAGAAGGCGAAGAGGAAAAGATGGCGCAGACCTTCGTGCAGCGCGAGGAAGAGGGCGAAGAAGAGGGCTCCTAGGCGTCGACGCCTTCAGGAGTTCCGGCTCTCCGAGGCTTCGTGGTGCGGACGGTCAGGCCTTACCGGCGAGCTGCACCTTCTGCCACAGCTTGTGGGCCCATTCGGCGAGGGGGAGTTCCCAGTGCTTGCCGATCTTCTCCTTCGTGGCCAGCTGACGGATATCCCACCCGAGTTCGACGCCGTCCAGCAGAACCAGATCCGCCAGACCCTTGCCGGTGGTCTTCTTCTCGGGGTGCATCCGACCCTCGTAGGTCGAGCGCGGCGCCAGGATGAAGTCGGCCTTCTGGCCGATTGTGGGATCTGACCGCACCCGGCGAATGTGCTCGTTCAGCACGGCCGTGCAGGCCTGACAGGGACTCGCGCTGATGGCGAAGACCAGTTTCGGTCGTTTCCCCTGGGCGATACCGGCTCGAACCACGGTCAGGGCGTGCTCCCAGTGCTGGGAGATGACAACGACTTCCGCGTGCCGGCCGCCCTTGGTTCCGGTGGCCGAGTCGTTGTACTGCGCCTGTCCGATCATCGTCCCGTCGACGGACAGGGCTGCCACCACGTAGTCTCGCATCCCTTCGGCTTTGTTCTCGAAGATCTTCTTGAGGTGTTCGAGATCCACTCCTTGGAACACTTCGGCGAACGGGATCCTTCGTTGATCCGGCGGGCTTGCCACCGCTGTGAGTTCGACGGACTTCGCGTCCGACGACGCCGTCATTTCGAGACGTTTGAGCCCATGCGGTCGGTACTGCCGGCGAATGTCGTCCAGAACCGGCTTCGCTTTTTCTATGCTTTCCAGTTTGTGCAGCCTGGTTCCAGCATCCCGCAGGGCGTCGGCCTTCACCTTTGCCGACCCCGTCGACGGTTCCTGGCCCTTCGTTTCCTTGTTCTGGCCCTTGAGTTTCGACCAGACCTTTCTCCCCGCCTTGACGATCGACCCCACGACCGAGTCGATCACCTTGCCCACCGGGGCCTGGACCTTCTCCAGGATCGACTTGATCTTCTCCGAAATCCCGCCCAGCCCCAGCAGGCTCGCCAGGAACCCCAGCACCATCGGCAACGCCTTGGCCAGCGTCCGCTCGATCAGGCCCGCCACCGCGCCCGCGCCGCCGCGGGCGATGGACTCCACCGAGTCCAGTACCGAGTCCACGAACTCCTTGATCTGCGCCGCCTTGTCCACGAAGAACATGACGATGTCGTAGATCGCCTTGCACGCCTTGATGAACGCCGCCGCCGGGTTCAGCATCGAGATGATCCAGGTGATGCCCGCCTTGACGATCTTCTCGATCACGAAGTCCTTCACCTGGCCGAGCACCAGCTCCTTGAGATCGCCCAGCTTCGCGACCACCCACCGCCACAGGCCCGGGACGCCCTCGGTGATCAGGATCTTGACCACGTCCAGGGTCTGCTCCAGCTTGGCCAGCACCGGCTCCGGGATGAACCGGAGGATCCGCGCGCGGACGCTCGCCCAGGTCAGGCCCAGGATCGACAGGACCATCTTCAGAATGCCCCTGGCGTCCAGCGCCTCCGGGATCTCGATGCCCGCGCTCGCCAGGTTGCCGAGCAGCCAGCCCTTCAGCCCGTCCTTGAGGTGCTGGACGATGTTCGAGCCGAAGTTCATGACGCCGGTCTTGACCGCGTCGACCAGGTTGCCGAGGAACTCGATCGGCTTCTTGATGATCAGCTCGACCGCGTTCGCCGCCCGCGCCAGCACGCCGAGCAGCATGTCCTTCAGCTTGAGGATCGTCTCGATCGCGCCGCCGACCGCCTCCTTCGCCTTGCTCCACAGGCCCTTGTTCTCCGCCTGCAGCGCCTTGATCTCCTCGTCGACGGCGTTGCGTGCTTCGCTGTACTTCTGGGCCAGGTCCTCGACCAGCGACTCCTGCTTCTCGTCGACCGACTTCTCCAGGTCGTCGAACTGGCCGCCGAACTCCTTCGCCGCCTCACCCGCAATCTTGCGCAGGGCCGGCGACTGGGACGCCACCTTCTGCTGCACCCGCGTACGGCCGTCCGTGATCAGCTGCTTCGCCTCGCCCAGCCGCCGGCCGACGAAGTCCGCGATGTCGCTGATGACCGCCTGCATCTTGACCTCGTAGACCTTCTTGGCCTCGAGGAAGAGGTTGTTCGCTTCGGCCGGCAGGTCGGCGAAGAGGTCGTACGCCCAGCGCGCGGCGCCGGTGATCCCGTCGTACCGCTCGTCCTTGTAGCGCTTCATCCGCGCTTGGTGATCGGCCGTGAACGCCGCCTTGGCCTGCGCTTCGCCGGTCTCGAACCGCTGGGCCACCTCGGCGTCGAGCGCGCCCAGCACGCCCTCGACCTTCGCCTTGGTCTCGTCGAAGATCGCCTTGATCTCGCCGGTGATCCGCGTCCGGTCCTGCTCGTCCTTCGCCTTCGTGGCCGACTTCGTCGCCTGGCCCTTCTGGCCGGACGCCGCCCGCGCACCGGTCATGCCCGCCATCGCCGACTGCCCGGACGCCTGGGCCGCGCCCGTGACGGCGGCCAGCCGGCCGGCTTCGGACTCGCGGACCGCGGCCGGCGCCGCCGCCGTGTGCTGCTCGCCTTCCTGCTTCGCCGCCAGTGCGCCGGAGAACTCCGGCTCGTTGGCCTGCGCCAGCTGCTGGTCCGTGACGCCCGCCGCCGCCATCGCCGAGTGCGTCTCGCACTGGCCGGCGCGCAGGTCGGTCTGCTCGGGCGGGGCCTTGTCCGGCGTCGCCTTGCGCGGGTCCGGCGGCGCCGGCGCCGGCGCCGGGGGTGCCGGCGGCACCGGCGTCACCGGCTTCTCCACCGCCCGCCCGGGATCCGGTGCTTCCTTCGTCCGGTCGGTGACGTCCTTGGCCGAGGCGTCCTTGCCGCCGGTGACCTTGCTCAGCACCTCGGTCCTGACCTGGTCGGCCTGGCCGGACGCGGCGAACTTGTCGGCCTCGTCGAGGTTCTTCGGCGCCTGCTTGTCGATCGCCGCGTTCACCGCCGCGACGAAGGCGGCCTTGTCGAAGCCGGCCGGCTTCGCAGCCGCCATCCTGTCCGCCTGGGCCGCCTTGGCCTGCGCGTCCTTGTCGTCGGCGGGGGCCACCGCCGCGTCCTGCGCCTGCTTGACCTCCGCGCCGGCCGGGGGATGCGCCTTCGCCGACTTGGCCCGGGCGCCGACGTCCTGCTTGAACGACCGGAACTTCGGGTCGGCTTCCGGGGTCACCCCGGGCGGCGCGACCGGGGGAGCGGGACACCCCTGCCGCTGCAGCGCGACCAGTTCCGCCACCGCCGCGTTGCCCGCGGCGGCCTGCAGGCGCAGCAACGCCGGCGGGGGCGTCCGGCGCGCGGGCCGGGCCGTCCGCACCGGCTGCGTGGACGGCTCCCGTGGCGCGTGGTCCCGCCCGGTCGGCATGGGTTCACTTTCGGCCCTTGCGGGCCGGTTGCCAACGACCGCAGGGGCGGGCCGCGGTGCCCGAACGGGCAGTTGCCTCTTCGGGCAGAGATCGGTTCCCGCGGGCCTAGCCGCACGGTCGTTCCGCGCACAACGCGCGGGCAGCAGCATCGCCGGAGACAAGACTTGTGCGTCGACAAGGGAGGCCCGCATGCCCACCTATCTCACGCCGGGGGTGTACGTCGAGGAGATCGAGGCGGGCGCACGGCCGATCGAGGGCGTGGGCACCGCCGTCGCCGCCTTCGTCGGCTTCGCCGCGGACGGTCCCTTCAACACCCCGACGCTGGTTTCGAACTGGGGTCAGTACACCCAGACCTTCGGCGACTTCCTCGAAGGCTGCTACCTGGCCCAGTCGGTCTACGGCTACTTCCTCAACGGCGGCGCCAACTGCTACGTCGTCCGCATCGGCGGCCCGCGCGCCCACGACAACGGCTCCGCACCGAAGCAGATCTCCGCCCGCCAGGCCGTCCTCGGCGGCTACCGGTTCGTCGCGAAGGAACTGCCGGAGGGCAAGCAGGCCGGCGAGATCACCGTCGAGGTCGCCGAGCCGTCCGGGGAGAACCCCGCCGAGGACCGGTTCACCGTGCTGGTCAAGCAGGACGGCAAGGTCGTCGAGACGCACAACGTGACGACCAAGCGCACCAAGGAGAACGTCGTCACGGCGGTGCGGGAGAAGTCCAGCTTCGTCACCGTCGAAGAGGTCGCCTCCGGCGGGACGGTCACCAAGCCCGACAAGGGCGCCGCGGTGCTCACCGCGCCGCCGCAGGCGCCGCCGGTCCCGCGCCGCGTCGGGGCCGACGACTACGTCGGCGACGTCGCCGACCGCACCGGGTTCGGCGGCCTGGAGGCGATCGACGAGATCACCATGGTCGCGGCCCCGGACCTGACGGCCGCCTACCAGCGCGAGCTGCTCGACCTCGACGGCGTCAAGGCCGTGCAGCTGGCGATGATCGCCCACTGCGAGCTGATGGGCAACCGGATGGCGATCATCGACCCGCCGCCGTCGCTCAACCCGCAGGAAGTCCGCAACTGGCGCCAGGACGTGGCCGGCTACGACTCGAAGTACGCGGCTCTCTACTACCCCTGGGTCCAGGTGCTCGACCCCGCCACCGGGACGAACACGTTCATCCCGCCCAGCGGCCACATGGCCGGGGTGTGGGCCCGCACCGACGCCACCCGCGGCGTCCACAAGGCACCGGCCAACGAGGTCGTCCGCGGCGCGCTCGCCCTCGAAACGCACCTGACCAAGGCCGAGCAGGAGCTGCTCAACCCGATCGGCATCAACTGCGTGCGGTCGTTCTCGGGCAAGGGCATCCGGGTCTGGGGCGCGCGGACGCTGTCGAGCGACGCGGCGTGGCGCTACCTGAACGTCCGGCGGCTGTTCAACTACCTCGAGGAGTCGATCCTCGTCGGCACGCAGTGGGTCGTGTTCGAGCCGAACGACGACGCGCTGTGGGCGCGGATCCGGCGCACGATCAGCGCGTTCCTGGTCATGGAGTGGCGCAAGGGCGCGCTGTTCGGGCTCACTCCGGACGAAGCCTTCTTCGTCAAGTGCGACCGGGAGACCAACCCGGCCGAGGGCATCGACCTCGGCCAGGTGATCTGCGAAGTGGGCATCGCCCCGGTGAAACCGGCGGAGTTCGTGATCTTCCGGCTGGCCCAGATGTCCGGCGGCACCAGCCTGGTCAACGAGTAGTGAAGGGACTCCTCAGACATGGCACTTCCCGATCTCGACAAGGCGGTAGGGCACTCCTTCGGGCTGGAGATCGACGGCGTCCAGATCAAGCAGATCTCCGAGGTCTCCGGCCTCAAGATGGAACAGGACGTCATCGAGCTCAAGCAGAACACGGTGGACGGCAAGTACGTCATCAAGAAGCTGCCCGGCCGGCCCAAGGCCGGTGAGGTCACGCTGACCCGCGGCCTGACCGACGACAACAGCTTCGAGAAGTGGGTCAAGGACGCCCACTTCGGCAAGATGGCCTCCGCGCGCAAGGGCGGCGCCATCATCGTCTACGACTACGAGGGCACGGCGCTCAAGCGCTACAAGCTGACCAACGCGTGGCCGAAGAGCCTGGAGATCGGCTCGCTCAAGGCCGGCGACACCAGCGTGCTCACCGAGAAGCTCGTGATCACCTACGAGCAGATGGAAGTCGAGTGAGCCCATGCGCAGGGTGATGGCGTCGGCTCCGGTCGAGGAGGCGCCCGCCGCGACGGCGGCGGAGGCCCGGCCGAAGCTGCGGACGGAGTTCGCGTTCGAGCTCCCGCGCGGGTACGTCGACGACGAGGGCAAGGTGCACCACTCCGGCGTGATGCGGCTGGCCACCGCCCGCGACGAGCTGATCCCGCTGCGGGACGACCGCGTGCGCGAGAACTCGGCGTTCCTCACGGTGGTGCTGCTGGCCCGGGTCGTCACCCGGATCGGTGACCTCACCGACATCCACGCCGGCATCATCGAGAACCTGTTCGCCTCGGACCTGGCGTTCCTGCAGGACATGTACCGCCGGATCAACAGCGAAGGCCACACCCGCGCGGGCGTGGCGTGCCCGGAGTGCGGCCACAGCTTCGTCGTCGACGTCGCCGGTGGCCGCCTGGGGGAATCGTGACGTACGCGGCCGACCGGCTGCACGAGGAGGTCGCGTACGTCGCCTACCACCTGCACTGGTCCCTCGACGACATCCTCGACCTCGAACACCCCGACCGGTTGACCTACGTCGCCGAGATCGCCCGGATCAACACCCGGATGAGCCAGGGACGGTGACGCTGCGATGTGGTTCCGCAGGAAGGAGCCGGCCCGCCCGCCCGCGGCCGAGCCACCGGTGGCGCGCGCGGAGTGGCGGACGCTGCCGCCGATCCGGCCGGTCGTCCCCGAGCACCCGCTGGTGAACCCGGTGCAGCGGTTCAGTGCCGCGTTGACGTCCTGGCAGAGCCCGGCGTACCTGGAGCCGCTCGGTCACCGGATCGGCCCGGACGAGCCGGCCGGGGTGATCAACGATCTGGCGCGGCCGGGGCAGGGGGAGGCGCCGGCCATGCCGGTGGTGCAGCGGGCGGCGCTCAAGGGGGGCGGTTTCCGACCCGGGGCGGATTTGGTGCTGCCCGTGGTGGGGGCGGGGGAGGCGGTGCCGCCGCTGACGTCGGCTGGTGGTGCGGCTGCGGCTGCGGTTGTGCCGGCGGTGCGGACGGTCCAGGCGGTTGTGGAGGATGCGCCTGCGCCGTTGGTGCGGGCTGTAGGGGATGTGCCTGCGCCTGAGCTGTCGGTGCGGACTGTGGAGGATGCTCCAACTGCCGTGCGTGAGCCTGTGCGGCCGGCTCTGCCGGTGGTGCAGCGGGCGGAGCCGTCGGCTCCGCGGCGGCTGGGGCTCGGGGCGCCGATCCTGCCGGAGCCGGGCGACGGGGTGTTGCCGGTGTCGCGGGTCGCGGTTTCTTCCGTAGCGCAGGGTGTGGGCGATGCGGAGGCGCCGCCGGGGCGGTCGTCGCCGGTCAATACGTTCCGCCCGCTCGACACGACGGAGCCGCCCGGTGTCCCGGGCGGCTCGACGAGCGTTGCCCCACCGGCGGCATTGCCTGCCGAGACATCGACGCTTGCGGGGAACCAGGAGCCGCCACTTCCGGTGAGCCGGGCGGTCGATGCTCCCGCGCTTCCGGTGACCGGAGCGGCTCAGGAACCCGGGGGGACCGATACCCCGGCTTTGCCGGTGGCCCAACCGGCGCAGGAAGTCGGCCGGGAGAACGCGCCCTTCGCCCTTCCGGCGGCGAAAGCAGCGCAGGCGTACGAGCCGCCGACGCTTCCCGTGGCGGAAACGGCACAGGAGCCTGGCCTTCCGTTGAGCGCGACTCCGGTGGTGCAAACCGCGCTGGAGTCGTCGCTTCCGGTTGGCGGAACTCCGGCGCTCGCGGTGACCCGGGGCGTGCAGGAGACACCTCTTCCGGTGAGCCGGGCGGCCGAGGCTCAACCGGTGGTGCAGGAGTCCACGCTGCCGATCAGCCGCGCGGTGGAGGCTCCGGCTCGGCCGGTGGCACCTGGGGCCGCCCCGCCGGTGAATGGGGTGGCCGAGGCTCCGGCTTTGCCGGTTGTGCGGGAGTCTGCCCTGCCGGTGAGCCGCGCGATGGAGGCTCCGGCTTTGCCGGTGGGGCACGGGCCCGCTCTGGCGGTCAGCCGCGCGACCGAGACTCCGGCCCAGCCGGTGGCGCATGAGGCCGACCTGCCGGTGAGCCGCGCGATGGAGGCTCCGGCTCTACCCGTGGGGCACGAACCTGCTCTGGCGGTCAGCCGCGCGATGGAGGCTCCGGCCCAGCCGGTGGGGCATGAGACCGCCCTGCCGGTGAGCCGCGCGACCGAGACTGGGGCAGTGCTGCCGGTGAGCCGTGCGGCTGAAACTCCGGCTTTGCCGGTGGCTCATGGGGCCGCACTGCCGGTGAGCGGCGTGGCCGAGGCTCCGCCGATGGCGCGGGAGGCCCCCCTTCCGGTGAGCCGCGCGATGGAGGCTCCGGTTGTGCGGGAGGCCGCCCTTCCGATCAACCGCGCGATGGAGGCTACGGCTCCGCCAGCGGGACACGAACCTGCGCTGGCGGTCAGCCGCGCGGTCGAGACTCCGGCTTTGCCGGTAGCGCGGGAGGCCGTCCTTCCGGTCAGCCGCGCGATCGAAGCTCCGGTTCGGCAGGTCTCCCCTCCGCCCAACCGCGTGGCCGAGGTTCCGGTTCTGCCTGTTGTGCGGGAGTCCGCCCTGCCGGTGAGCCGTGCGGTTGAGGCGCCCGCCTTGCCGGTGGCGCGGGCCAGCCACGCGACCGAGGGACCGACCCTTGCGGTGGCCCGAGGGCCGCAAGAGCCGCCCCTTCCGGTGAGCCGCGCCATCGCGGCGGCTCAACCGGCCCACGAGTCCGCTCTCCTGGTCAGCCGCGGGATCGAGACACCAAACCTGCCGGTAGCTCGAACGGTGCACGAGCCCGCCTCGCCGGTGAGCCGCCCGATCGACGCTCCCGCGCCCCTGGTGGCGAGAGCCGCCGGCGGACTGCCCCTCACGATGAGCCGGGCCGTCGAGACTCCGGCGACCCCGCCCGACCCCACCCCACCACCACCGGCCGTCCAGCGGGTCACCGAAGAACTCACCCCACCGCCCGCCGTCCAGCGAGATCCCGCACCCGCCGCCGCGCCGCCGGAAACCGATGAGCTTGTCAAGCAGCTCTTCGATCCGCTGCTGCGGCGGCTCAAGACCGAACTCCGACTCGACCGTGAGCGCCGGGGGGCGCTCACCGATCGTCCGCACTGAAGGGGATGCCGATGCCGGATACCGAAGAGGCCGTTGCCGTCTGCTACGTCGTCAAGCTGGACGACAAGAACCTCGGGAACCTCGGTGCGTTCTCCAGCTGTGACGGCCTCGGCTGCGAATTCGTCATGGAACAGCGGGAAGAGGGCGGCAACAACGGCATGGTCTGGCAGCTGCCGACCCGGATCAAGTACTCGAACATCAAGCTGTCGCGGCCCGTCACCGAGGCCAGTTCGCAGATCACCAAGTGGTTCGCCAGCCTGGCCAGCGGAATCGAACGCAAGACCGCCACCATCGAGGCCCGCACCCTCGAAGGCAAGGTGATCGCCAGCTGGGCCCTCGAAGGCGTCGTCCCGGTGCGGTGGAGCGGCCCGCAGCTCTCGTCCGACTCGCCCAAGGTCGCCACCGAAACCCTCGAACTGGCCCACCACGGCTTCCTCAGCCCCGCGAAGAAGGGCTGACCATGTCCTCCTCGCCCGTCACCTTCACCTCGGCCGGCTCCGCGCCCCCGGCCGCCTACGGTTCCGGTGAACCGGCGCCGAACAACCTGCAGCGCGCGCTGCTCGAAGTCCGCAAGCCGCCGCAGTCCGGGGGGACCGGGCAGCCGCCCGGGGAGAAGCTGTTCGACATCAAGTTCCAGTTCAACCCCAAGGAACTTTCCCTCAGCAAGAACGCCAAGTGGGGCCGCGACGCGCAACCCAACGCCAAGAAGAGCGCGCCGCCGCAGTTCAAGGGCTCCGACCCGGCCAAGCTCGCGCTGGAGATGTTCCTCGACGCCACCGGCAAGATGGACGACGCCGTCGTCAAGACGGTCGAGCAGCTGTTCACCTGCTGCGTGGCCACCGAGGACAGCCGCAACAGCCGGAAACCGTCGCCGCCGTGGGTGATCTTCAAGTGGGGCGGCATGACCGGGTTCCCCGCCTACGTCGCCTCCGTCACCGCGAAGTACACCCTGTTCACGCCGTCGGGGACGCCGGTGCGCGCGGTCTGCACGGTGAACCTGGAGGAGATCTCGGGCGAGCTCGGCGGCCAGAACCCGACCTCCGGCGCGCTCGCGGCGCGGGACACGCACGTGCTCGTCTCCGGGGATTCGCTGGCCTCGGTGGCGTTCCGCGCTTACGGCGACGCCGGGAAGTGGCGCGAAATCGCCGACGCCAACGACATCGACGACCCGATGCGGCTGCGGCCCGGCACCCGGCTGCTGGTGCCCGCGCTGGAGGAGCTCGATGGCTAACGAGACCTTCACGAACACCCTCCTGGTCGAGGTCGAAGGCACCGCGCTGCCCGACGACGTCAGGGTGATGCTCGGCTACGCCTACGTCGACGACAGCCGGAACCTGCCGGACACCTTCGTGCTGCGCTTCCGCGACCCCGGGTCCGTCGTGCTGGAGAAGGGCAAGTTCAAGGTCGGGGCGAAGATCAAGCTGAAGGTCCAGACGTCCGACCCCGAGGCCCCGCAGGACCTGCTCTCGGGCGAGGTCACCGCGGTCGCGATCGACCTGGACCGGCACGGCACCTTCACCGAGGTCCGCGGGTACGACCAGGCGCACCGGCTCTTCCGCGGCCGCCGGGTGGCGGCCTACCCGAACATGACCATCGCGGACGTCGTGCGCAAGGTCGCCCAGCGCGCGCACATCCCGGCCGGCAAGATCGACAACGTCCCGGGGTACGGCGGCCGGCCGAACACCCAGCTGAGCCAGGACAACGTCAGCGACTGGGAGTTCCTCACGCGGCTGGCCGACGCGGTCGGCGCGCAGATCGCCGTCCGCGACGGGAAGCTCACCTTCGAACTGCCGGAGAAGCCGTCCGGCGCGCCCTCGACCAGCACGAAGGCGACCGCCGACCCGCTCGTCCTCGAGGCGCACGGGACGCTGGTCAGCCTGCGCGCCAGCGTCACCGCGGCCGAGCAGGTCCCGGAGGTGCGGGCCACCGGCTGGAACTACGAGAACAAGGAGGCGATCGCCGCCATCGCGACCCCGAAGAACGCGGGCACCGACGTGCCGGGCGTCGATCCGGTGGGCCTGGCGGGCAAGTTCGGCAGCCCGCCCTTCCTCGACGCCGCCTCGCCCCGGCGGGCCCAGGGCGAGGCCGACGCGACCGCGAAGGCCCTGGCCGACAAGCTCGGCAGCGCGTGCACCGAACTCGACGGCGTCGCGAAGGGCAACCCGAAGCTGCGCGCAGGCACCGCCGTCACGCTCACCGGCGTCGGCCGGCCGTTCTCCGGCAAGTACACGCTGACCAGCACGCGTCACCTGTTCAACGCCGAAGTCGGCTACACCACCGAGTTCACCGTGTCCGGCCGGCAGGAACGCTCGCTCTACGGCCTGGTCGCCGGCGGCGCGCACGGCTCGGCGTGGCCCGGCCTGGTTCCCGCCGTGGTGAGCGACCTCCGGGACCCGGCGAAGCTCGGCCGCGTCAAGCTCACGTTCCCGTGGCTGGACGAGGAGTTCACCAGCACCTGGGCCCGCACGGTCCAGCCCGGCGCCGGCAAGGACCGGGGTGCGGTGGTGCTGCCCGAGGTCGGCGACGAGGTCCTGGTCGGCTTCGAGCACGGCGACTTCGAGGCGCCGTACGTGCTGGGCGGGCTGTACAACGGCAAGGACGTCACGCCGAAGTTCAGCAAGACCACCGTCGACGCCAACAGCGGGGAGGTCGCCCTCCGCGGGTTCGTCTCGCGGAAGGGGCACAAGCTGGAGTTCGCCGAGGACGACGGGATCATCCTCTCCTCCGGCGACGCGAAGTTCGTGGTCAAGATCGACCAGAAGAACCAGGTCATCGAGGTGACCAGCGGGAAGAGCGTCACGGTCAAGGCGCGCAACGGCGTCAGCATCGACGCCGGCACCGGGCCGCTGGAGCTCAAGGGCCAGAAGGTCACCGTGAAGGCCCAGGCCGAGGCCAGCGTCGAGGCGGGCGCGCAGCTGAAGCTCAACGGCACCGCCGGCGTGAAGGTCGAAGGCGCCACCGTTTCGGTGGCCGGGCAGGGCCAGGCGGAGCTGACCGCGAGCGGTGTCGTCACCGTGCGCGGCGGCGTGGTCAAGATCAACTGACGGGGGAGTGCGCATGCCACCAGCCGCGAGGGTCGGGGACCCGACCGGGCACCCGGGCGTCATCGCCGGGCCCGGCGTGCCGACCGTGCTCATCGGCGGGCTGCCCGCCGCGAACGTCGGCACGCTGCACACCTGCTCGTTCCCGCCGCCCGCGGTGCACCCGCCGACGCCGATCGCGCCGCCGGGCTGCCCGACGGTGCTGATCGGCGGCATGCCCGCGGCCCGGATGGGCGACCTGGCCGCCTGCGGCGCGCCCATCGTCATGGGCTGCCCGACCGTCCTGATCGGAGGCTGACGTGGCTGTGACGTCGAACGACTTCCTCGGCCGGGGACTGGCGTTCCCGGTGCACACGGACGCGACCGGCTCGATCGCGCTGGTCGGCGGCGAGCGCGAGATCGTCGAAAGCATCCGGCTGATCCTCGCGACCGCGCCGGGGGAACGGCCGATGCGGCCCGAGTTCGGCTGCGCGGTGCACGACCTCGTGTTCGCGCCCGCCGACGCCGCGACCGCCGGCCAGATCGCCTACGAGGTGCGGACTTCGCTGGAACGCTGGGAACCGCGCATCGACCTCACCGACGTCGTGGTCAGCTTCGCCGAGGCCGACCGGGGGACGCTGCTGATCGACATCCGCTACACCCTGCGCGGCACCAACGACCCGCGCAACCTCGTCTTCCCGTTCTACGTCATCCCGCCGCACGAGTCCGCAGAGGACGGTGCGTGATGTCGCTGCCCAAGCCCAACCTCGACGACCGCACGTTCCAGGACCTGGTTGACGAAGCCAAGTTCCTGGTCCAGCGCAACTGTCCGGAGTGGACCGACCACAACGTCTCCGACCCCGGCGTCACGCTGATCGAGACGTTCGCGCAGATGGTCGACCAGCTGCTCTACCGGCTCAACCGGGTGCCCGACCTGCACTACCTGCGCTTCCTCGACCTGATCGGGGTCCGGCTGTTCCCGCCCGCCGCGGCGCACGCCGACGTGACGTTCTGGCTCTCGGCCGCCCGGGACGTCCCGGTGGTCGTCCCGGCAGGCAAGCAGGTCGCCAGCGTCCGCAACGAGGTCGAGGACCCGGTGGTGTTCACCGTCGAGCGCACGCTGACCATCGTGCCGTGCTCGCTGGCGCACCTGGTGACCGGCACGGCCGACACCGGCCTGCCGCCGGTCGACCGCACCGACGAACTGCTCGTCGGCGGCAGCCCCGCGGTCTTCGGGGAGACCCCGGCACCGGGTGACACAGTGTGCTTCGGGCTGTCGGACGCCGTGCCCGGCTGCGCGGTGCTGCTGCGGATGGACTGCGAGGTCGAGGGCCAGGGCGTCGACCCGCGCGACCCGCCGTGGCTGTGGGAGGCGTGGGACGGCACCGGCTGGGCGGCCTGCGAGGTCGACCGGGACAGCACCGGCGCGTTCAACCGGGCGGGGGACATCGTGGTGCACGTGCCGCCCGGGCACACCGCGTCGGTGCTCGCCCGCCGGCGGGCCGGCTGGCTGCGATGCCGCCTGGCCGAGGCCAAGCAGAACCAGCCGTTCTACCAGCGCCCACCGCGGCTGCACACGGTCGAAGCTTCGACGATCGGCGGCACGGTCGGTGCGGTGCACGCCGAGGTGATCCGCAACGAGGTCGTCGGGACGTCGGACGGCACGCCGGGCCAGCGGTTCCCGCTCGGGCGTCCCCCGGTGGTCGCCGGGGACGGCGAGCTGGTCGTCGAGGTCTCGGGGCCGGACGGCTGGCAGCAGTGGACCGAGGTCCGGTCGTTCGCCGACTCCGGGCCCACCGACCGGCACGTCATGCTCGACCGGGTCGGCGGGGAGATCGCGTTCGGTCCGGCGGTGCGCCAGCCCGAGGGCGGCCTCCGGTACTACGGGGCCTTCCCGCTCAAGTCCGCCGCGATCCGCGTGCCGGAGTACCGCTCCGGCGGCGGGCGGCGCGGCAACGTCGCCCGCGAGGTCCTCGAGGTGCAGCGGGACCCGATCCCGTTCGTCAGCAGCGTGGTGAACCGGCGGCCGGCGATCGGCGGGGTGGACGGCGAATCGGTGCGGGACGCGCAGGTGCGCGGCCCGCTGCTGCTGCGCACCCGCGACCGCGCGGTCACGGCCGACGACTACGAGCAGCTTGCGCGCGAAGCGGCGCCGGAAGCGGCCCGGGTCCGCTGCATCCCGGCGCACGGCCCGGACGGCCGGGAGACGGGCGCGATCCGGGTCCTGGTCGTGCCGGCGGTGCCGGACACCGGCGAGCTCGCGTTCGCGACCCTGATGCTCGACCCGGGCATGCGCGCCCGGATCGAGCGGTCCCTGGACGAACGGCGCTGCGTCGGCGCGCTCGTGTCCGTGGAACCGCCGTTCTACCAGGGCGTCACGGTGGTGGCCCGGCTGCGCGCCCGCCGCCGCACGACCCCGGGGACCCTCGGGGCGCGCGCGACCCAGGCCCTGTACGACTACTTCAACCCGCTCAGCGGCGGTCCGGACGGCGAAGGCTGGCCGTTCGGCCGCCCGGTGCAGTCGGGCGAGGTGTTCGCGGTGCTGCAACGGCTGCCGGGCGTGGAGCTGGTGGAGGATGTCCGGCTGTTCGCGGCGAACCCGATCACCCGGGAGCGCGGCGACCAGGTCGACCGGCTCGATCTGCCGCCCAACGCGCTCGCGTTCTCCTTCGGGCACCAGGTGCGGGTGCGGGAGGCGGGCGCATGAGAGCGCGGCTGCGGATTCCGGCCCGCGGGCGCGGCGGGCGGCTGCTCGACCCGCCGCCGGCCAGGTTCGCGCGCCCGGCCGGCCGGGAGGTGGTGGCATGAGAGCGGGCATCGCCGGGCTGCCGAGCCCGCACCCGATCGGCGAGCAGCTCCCCGCCGTCTACGCCGAAGACCGGTTCGTCCAGGGCTTCACCGGTGCGCTCGACGAGGTCCTCGCGCCCGTGCTGTCCACCTTGGACAACTTGGCCGGCTACCTCGACCCCGGCCTGGCGCCCGAGGACTTCGTCGGGTGGCTGGCGAACTGGGTCGCGCTGCGCGTCGACGAGAGCTGGAGCCCGGCGCAGCTGCGGCAGCTGGTGACCAGCTCGGTCGAGCTGCACCGGTGGCGCGGGACGCAACGCGGGCTCGCCGAACACGTGCGGCTGCTGACCGGGGGCGCGGTCGAGGTGACCGACAGCGGCGGGGTCGTCGAGGCACCCCGGCCCGGTGCGCCGCTGCCGGACCCGGGGCCGCCCTGGGTGCAGGTGCGGGTGCGGGTGCCCGATCCGGCGCGGGTCGACGTGCGGCGGCTGACGGCGACGGTCGTGGACGCGGTACCCGCCCACGTGCGGGTCGCGGTGGAAGTCCTGGAGGGCTAGCGGATGGTCATCTACACCGAATGCGGGCACCAGGGGCCCGCCGAAGTCGAGTTCTGCGGCGAATGCGGCCGCTACCTGAAGTGGGACGACGAGCAACCGGTCGCCGTGCGTACGCAGCCGGTGGTGCAGCAGCAGGTCGTGCAGCCCGCCGAACCGGACGCGCCGGTCCGGCAGAGCGTGCAGCAGACCGTCGAAGAACAGGTGCTCAACCCCGGTGACCTGATCTGCGGCCGGTGCGGCAAGGGCAACGCGCCCACGCGGAACTTCTGCAGCCGCTGCGGTGCCTCGCTGGCCGAGTCCGAGGCCGTCAAGACGTCGTGGTGGCGCCGGGTGTTCGGCCGGAAACCGAAGCAGCACCGGGCGGGGGAGCGGCCGGGCAAGGACGGCGTCCGCCGCCGGACCGGCCGGGCCCGCGGCGCGCGCCGGACCGTGGGCAAGATCATCCGCCGGGCGATCGCGGTGTTCCTCGTGCTCTCGGCGCTGGTCTACGCGCTGTACCAGCCGTTCCGCGGCGCGATCAACACCGCGGCGACCGGGCTGTGGAGCCAGGTCACCGGCATCTTCGAGGCGAAGCTGAATCCGGTCCACCCGGTCAAGGTGACCGCGACCGCGCAGACGAACGGGCACGCGGCCCCGCTGGTCACCGACAACGCCAAGAACACCTTCTGGGCGGCCCCGACCGACCGGGAACCCGCGCTGGTGTTCACCTTCGACCACCCGGCGGACCTGCGAAAGGCGATCGTCTACGCCGGCGACGCCGCGAACTTCCAGGCCGAGCACCGGCCGCAGAAGCTGCACCTGGTGTTCTCCACCGGCAAGACCTACGACATGACGCTGGCCGACACGCCGGACGCGCAGGAAGTCCCGATCGAGAACAGCGCAGGCGCGACCAGCGTCGAGCTGCACGTGGTCGGGCTGCACCGCTCGCTCGACGGCACGGACGTCGCGATCTCCGAGATCGAGCTGTTCGAGGCCGGCTGAGCTGCCGCAAACCTTTGGGAGGGACCGATCATGCGCGCGAACCGAGCGGTGGCGGGGGTCGCGGTCGTCGCGCTGCTCGGCGGCTGGGCGCTCAGCGGGGCACAGGCACCGACCGCGGCGCAGGCGCCCGCACCGGGGCCGGCACCCTACCGCGTCGGGTACGTCAGCCAAGCCACCACCGGCCTCTACCAGGCCACCGGGGAAGGCGCCGAAGCCGCGCTGCCCGCCGCGGCCGCCGGCGTCGACTCCGACGCGTCCGCGGGCACCGGGGGCATCGTCTGGGTGAGCCACCGCGCGGCCGCTCCCGGCGGGGCCGAACGCGACGGCGAGCTCTGGTACCTGCGCGATGGCGCGCGGACCCCGCTGCGGCTGACCGACGACGACACCGCCGACACCCACCCGGCGCTGTCGCCGGACGGCAGGACGGTCGCGTTCGCCTCGGACCGCGCCGGCCACCGGGACCTGTTCGTCATCGGCGTGGACGGCCGCGGCCTGCGCCAGGTGACGTCCGGCCCGGCCGCCGACGACTCGCCGAGCTGGTCACCCGACGGCTCGCGGCTCGCGTTCAGCAGCACCCGCGACGACCCGGCCGGGGACATCTACACCGTCCCGGCCGCCGGCGGCGCGCCGGTGCGGCTGACCGCCGATCCCGCCGCGGACACCCAGCCGGCCTGGGGACCGGGCCGGATCGCCTTCACCACCACGCGCTTCCACCCGGCCGGCGACGTGGTCCTGCTGGCCGAGACCGGCGGCGGGGTCACCCCCGGGGTCCCCGGCCCCGGCGACTCCGCCGAGCCCGCCTGGTCGGCGGACGGCACCCGGCTGGCCTTCACGACCCGCGCGCAGGACCCGCTCGGCGACGTCAAGCAGGTCGACGGCGGCGTGGTTTCGGTCATCTCGGCGCTGCCCGGCACCGGCGAATCCGAGCCGACGTTCCGCCCGGACGGCCGGCCGGTGTTCACCGAGCTGCGCTCGGGCGACACCACCGACATCTGGAGCGCCGACGCGACCGGGGGCGACCGCCGCGACCTCACGAACCGCCCGGACGCCGACGAGTCCGATCCCGCCTTCTCCGCCGACGGCTCGCTGCTGGCCTACACCCGGAGCGGCACCGGCGAATCGCCGGACGACGAGATCATCGTCGCGAACGCCGACGGCAGCGCGCCCCGCTCGCTGACCGGCCCGGTGGACGGGCCGAAGCGCGAGCAGCACCCCGCGTGGTCGCCGGACGCCACGATGATCGCGTTCACCCACTCCGCCATCCGCGACGAAAGCCGCGTCGACAGCGTGCGGATCGCGCGCGTCGCGGACGGCCGGCTGCTCGGCGAGCTCGCGATGCCGCCGTACCTGCGGGCGCGCGACTCGCAGCCGGTGTGGTCCGCGGACGGCACGAAGATCACGCTGACCCGGGCGGCCGCCCGCACCGCGCCGCCGGGACCGTCCAGAGTGGACCCGGCGGTGGTGGACATGCCGGTCGGGCAGGGCTCTTCGGGCTCGGTCCCCAAGACGGTGGAGACGGACCGGGTCCCGCCGAACCCGGACATCGTGCTGCTCATGGACCAGACGGGCTCGATGGACAAGGTCATCGGCGAGGTCAAGACGAACCTCGGCCACGTCATCGACGAGGTGCTGAAGGTGCAGCCGTCGGCGCACTTCGCCGTCGCGGCCTACGGCGACCTCATCGACGACCACCCGAAGACGGGGCCGCCGCCCGACCCGCCGCGGTCGTTCCACGTGCAGCAGCCGCTCACCCCGGTCGAGAACGCCGGCCAGCGCCAGCTGCTCACCGACGCCTTCGGCCGGATCACCGCGACCGGCGGGGACGACACCGCCGAAGACTGGTACGTCGCCCTGCAGAAGCTCGCGACCGGCGCGGTCGGTTTCCGCGACACGAGCAACCGGATCGTCGTGCTGGTCGGCGACGCCGCCAGCCACGAGTCGCCGGCGGACGACAGGCGCGGCGCGTTCCCGACCACCGATGCGGTCGTCCACGCGCTGACGGACGCGAAGATCCGGGTGGTCGCGGTGCCCGCCGTCACCAGCAGCGATGGCGGTGACGGCAGCGACGGCGGCTCGGGCGAGAGCTTCGCCGCGGACACGGACGCGGCCCTCGACGGGCGTGGCCAGGCCACCGCGGTCACGAAGCGCACCGACGGCGTCCTGACCGACAGCACCGACGTCGGCCAGGTCAGCGAGGCGATCATCCGCGGGATCACCGACCTCAAGGTGAAGGTGCTGCCGGTGCCCTATTGCGACACCGGCCTGACGATGACCTTCAGCCCGGAGGGGACGCAGCAGGTTCAGGGCGGCACCAAAGCGAACTTCGTCGAAACCGCCACCGTTTCGCCGACGGCGCCGATCGGTTCGCTGCTGCACTGCCAGGTCGAGTTCCGGCTGGACGGCGAACCGACCGCGCGGTCCGGCTACACCGAGAACATCACCGTGCGGGTCAAGGTTCCGCGGCTGCCGCTGATCACCGTGCACGACCGGACCGTGACCGGGACCGCGCCGACGGTGATCGAATACCCGGCGACCGCCCTCGACGCCGATCGCGAAACCCCGATCACGCCGTTCTGCACGCCGTCGTCCGGCAGCCTGTTCCCGGTCGGCGCGACCACCGTGACGTGCACGGCGACCGGGCGGAACGGCACCGCCACCGAGACCGCGGTGATGGCGGTCGACCCGGGCGGGGAGTTCCGGCAGGAGCTGTGGCAGGTCTCGCTGATCCCGGGGCCGGACAGCGTCACCGCGGGGACCCAGTGGAACCTCTCGCCGTCGTTCGGAACGCCGTGCGGCACCGGCCGGCAGGGCTCGGCCGACGTCTCGCCGGACGGCACCACGCTGGCGTTCCAGAACGACCACCGGCAGATCTGCCGGGCACCCGCGGACGGCGGGCCCGGCCGGGTCCTGGCCGCCGACGCCGGGTCCGTCGACCACCCGGCGTGGTCGCCGGACGGCGCGCTGGTCGCGTTCGACAGCACCCCGGGTGAGTCGCAGCCGGGCATCCTGGTGGTGCCGGCGGCCGGTGGGCCGTCGGTGCCCCTGATCCGCGGGCCCGGCGGCGCCGCGGAACCGGCGTTCCAGCGGATCGCGGACGTCGCCGTGACCGCGACGGCCGTCCCGGCCGCGATCCCGTTCGGTGGGCTGACGACGTTCGAGTTCGTCGTCACCGACCACGGGATCGCCGCGTCGCCCGGCGTCGGGCTGTTCGTCCGGCTAAGCGCGGGCCTGCAGCCGCAGGCGCCCGTCACGACCAAGGGCACCTGCACGGCGGACCTGGTCTGCGTGCTCGGCACCCTGGCGCCGGGGGAGACCGTGCGGGTGCGGTTCAGCGCCGCCGGGATGGTCCCCGGCGCGCAGGCCGCGACGGGCACCCTCACCACGGCCGGCCAGGACGCCGACGCGCGCGACAACACGGCCACGGCGGTGGTCAAGGTCGAGGAGAAGCCGGTGCCGCCGGTCACGCCGGGGTCGTTGTCGGTCGGGATGGCGGTGTCGGCGGTGCCGCTGTTCACCGGCGGGGACGACGTCGGGCTGACCTTCCTGGTGCACAACGGTTCCGGGGCGCCGATGCCGGACGTCCGCCTGGTCACCCGGCTGCCGCTCCCGCTGCCGGCGACCTCTGTGGCGACGGGCTGCACGCCGGCGGGCGGCAGCTGCGCCCTCGGGACGTTGACGCCCGGCCAGACCGTCGAGGTCCGGATCTCCCTGGCGGCCAGGGCGGCGGTCGACGCACCGGTATCGGGCACGGTCAGCACGACCGGCCCGGACACCGACGCCCGCGACAACACGGCGAGCGCGCGCGTGGTGGTCCGCCAGCCGGTGGTGACGGTGGACCCGGCGGTCGGCCCGCTCGGCTCGGTACCCCGGGTGACGGGCACCGGCTTCCCGCCGGGAGCGACGGTCCGGCTGGCCTGGTCGGCGGGCATCTCGGCGACGCCGGGGCTGGTGACGGTGGGGGTGGACGGGAGGTTCCAGGCGCAGTTCCTGCTGTTCCACCACGACCTGATCGGCCCGCGCACGCTGTCGGTGACGTCGGTGAGCGGCCCGCAGTTCGGTCCGGCGCAGTCGAACCCGATCCTGGTCGTCCTGCGGACCGAGCAACCACCGTTCATCACCCGAGGCTGAGGTTCGGCCGGCGGGGGAGGGGGCTCCTCCGCCGGCCGAGCGCCGGAGAGGAACTCGCGGCGGCTTGGGCAAAGGTGGCGTGGCGCGGTGCGCGAGGAGCGGCTCTTTCCCCGCCACCGCGCCGGAAACAACCCCGCTGCGGCCTGCAACGGCGAGAACCCCCACGGCCCCCACCACTGCCCGTACGGGCAACCACGGGCGCACGGCCGCACACCCGTCCGCTGGTGCCGCGACGCGAGCCGGGCGCGGAGACTTCCGGGCATGGGAGCTACGGCGACGCTGTCCGAGACCGGTCTGGTCGTGGAACCGGGTCAGGAGGCCAGCTGCTCGGTGACCGTTCGGAATGCCGGGCAGGTCGTCGACCAGTTCGCGATCGATGTCGTGGGTGATGCGAGTGGCTGGGCCAGCGCGGAACCCGCGACGATCAACCTGATGCCGGGGGAGACCGGGACCGTCACCGTCCGGTTCGCGCCGCCGCGGTCCTCCGATGTGCCCGCCGGGACCGTTCCGTTCGGCGTGCGGGTGTTCTCGAGTGAGGATCCCGCCGGCTCGGTCGTCGAAGAGGGCACCGTCGAGCTCGGCGTCTTCACCGAGGTGAGCGCCGAGCTCGTGCCCGGCAAGGTCGAGGCCGCGTCCAAGGCCGACTTCGAGGTCGCCGTGGACAACCGGGGCAACCGGCCGGTCGTGGTGGAGCTGAGCCCGCTCGATCCCGAAGACGAGCTGGACTTCCGGCTCGAGCGCGACCGGGCCGAGCTCGCGCCCGGGACCGCCGCCTTCATCCGGATGCGCACCCAGCCGCGAAAGCGGTTCCTGCGCGGGCAGCCGATCCGGCACCGCTTCCAGGTGTTCGTCATCGCCGAAGGGGCCGAGCCCCTCAAGACCGAAGGCACCATGGTGCAGCGGCAGCTGCTGCCCAAGTGGCTGCTGCCCGCCCTCGCCGCGCTGCTCGTCCTGCTGCTCGCCCTGGTGACGCTGTGGTTCACCGTGCTGCGGCCGGCCGTGAAGTCGGCCGCGCGGGAGGCGGCCGCGGAACAGAACCAGGAGATCGTCAAGGCCGCGCAGGACGCCGGGGCCGGGGCGGACCAGGCGAAGAAGAACGCCGAGGTGGCCAAGCAGAACTCCGAGCAGGCGATGAAGGCCGTCGGCCTGACCCCGCCGGGCGACAACCCCGCCCCCGGCTCCGGACCCGGGGCCAGCCCGAGCCGCGTCGCGAACCCCGCCGACGGGACACCCACGGACTTCCGGGTGGCCGCCGACGCGAACATCGACTCCAACGTCAACCGGTTCGCCGAGTTCCCCTACACGCTGCCCGATGCGGACAAGACGCTCGTGGTCACCGACCTCGTGCTGCAGAACCCGCGCGGTGACACCGGAACCCTGCGCCTGCTGCGGGATTCCAACGGCACCAAGAGCGTCCTGCTGGAGGTCGGCCTGGCGAACTTCCGCGACCTCGACCACCACTGGCTGCAGGCCTGGCGGTTCCGGCCGGGGGAGAAGGTCGTGCTGGCGGTCAGCTGCCAGAACCCCGGCGACCGGGGCCATTGCACGCCGTCGGTCTCCTTCTCCGGCCGGGTCGAGTGAACCGTGCTAGATCAGCCCTTCGCGCATGGCGAACGCCACCGCGTGGGCGCGGTTGCGGAGCTGGAAGCGGTTGGTGATGTCGTGCAGGATCGACTTCACCGTCCGCTCGGAGTAGCTCAGCTGGTCGGCGATCTCCTTGGTCTCGAAGCCGTCGGCGACCAGCTTCAGCACCCGGGTCTCGCGCTGGGACATCCCGGCCAGGTCCCACCCGTTCGGGTGCAGCACGTCGCGCTGCAGCCGGGACACCCGGGACAGCAGGCGGCCCAGCAGGTCCGGCGGCAGCGCGCCTTCGCCGACGGCCGCGGCCTTGACCAGCCGCACCAGCGTGTCGGGGGTGGCGTCGGCCCGGCGGATGATCGCCGACACGCCGGTCCCGACGACGTCGAGCAGTTCCGAGTCCTCCACCTCCCCGGCGACCAGGACGATGCCCGCGTGGTTGGCGCACTGGAGGCTGCGCAGCAGCTGCCGGGCCTCGTCGTTGAGCCGTTCCACGATGACCAGCACGACGGCCGGCCCGTCCTGGTCGCCGTCGGCCAGCCGGATTTCGGGGCGTGACCGCAGCGCGGCGGTGACTCCCGCGTGGGTGATGGTGTCGGTGGCGTGCAGCAGCACCGGGACCTGGTCGGTGATCATCGGCGAAGCCCTCCCTCGAACGACGACGGTTCCCCCACCAAGGATCGGGCCGCGGGCGGCCGGCGAACAGGGACTCCGAGTCCCGATCTGTCCCGCTTTCCTTACTCCGATCGGGCAATGCCGGCCTCGCGGGCTTTCGCGATGGCCTGGGTGCGGTCGGTGACCCGGAGCTTGCGGAAGATGTGGGACACGTGGTTGCGCACGGTCTTCTGGCTCAGCACCAGCTCTTCGGCGATCGACGCGTTGCCCATGCCCTGCGCGACGAGCCGCAGGATTTCCTTCTCCCGCAGGGTGAGCCGCGGGAACGACTCGTCGCGCGGGGTCGCCGTGCCCAGCAGGGACAGGACCCGGGTGGCGATCGCCGGGCTGAAAATGGCTTCGCCGTCGCCGATCACCCGGACCGCGCGGACGATCTGCTCGTTGCGCGCCCCCTTGAGCAGGTAACCGCGGGCGCCCGCGCGCATGGCGGCGAACACCGCGGCCTCGTTCTCGAACATGGTCAGCATGAGCACGCCGGTGTGCGGGCTCGCGCCGACGATCCGCCGCGTGGCCTCGACGCCGTCCAGGTCGGGCAGGTTCAGGTCCATCAGCACGACGTCGGGTTCCAGCCGGGCCGCGTCGGAGACGGCGGTCAGGCCGTCGGCGGCTTCCCCGGCGACCTCCATGCCGTCGGTGGCGTCGAGCATCGCGCAGAGCGCGGCCCGGAAGACGGGGTGGTCGTCCACCACGAGAACGCGCAGGGTGCCGAACACCGCTCACTCCCCGGCGGCGATCGGGAGCCACGCGGCGATCCGCGTGCCGCCGGAGGACACCGGCTCGACCCGGCAGCCGCCGCCGAGGTCGCCGGCGCGTTCCCGCATCGACCGCAGCCCCGTCCCGCCGACCGCGGGCAGCGCGCCGCCGTCCGTGCCCACGCCGTCGTCGACGATCTCGACGTGCAGGTCGCCCTCCAGCGGCCAGAGGTGCACCGTGCACTGCCGCGCCCCGGAGTGGCGGGCCACGTTCACCAGCGCCTCGCGGATGATCCGGTACGCGGTGATCTCGACCTCCGCCGACAGCGCCGGCAGTTCGCCGCGCACCTGGACCTCGACCCGCAGCGGGCCGTGTTCGGCGGGCACCCGGTCGGTCAGCGTGGTGGCGTACCGGCGCACGGCCAGTACGAGACCGGCGTCGTCGAGCGCCGGCGGGCGGGCGTCGGCCACGAGGCGGCGCAGGTCGGTGATCGCGCCGTAGAGCTCGTCTTCGAGCCGGGCCAGGAGCCGCTCGGTGCCCGCCCGGTCGCGGGCGATCAGGTCGCGGGCCGCGCGCAGCCCGAGCACCGCGGCGGTGAGCGTCGGGCCGAGGCCGTCGTGCAGGTCGGTGAGCACCCGTTTGAGCCGGTCTTCGTACCCGGCAGGACGAACGATGTCGGCGACGACGAATGTCCGGCGCATCTTCTCCCCGTCCCCACAAAGTGGCCTGAATCGTCGGGCCGCATCCCGGCGAACCAGCTCTCGTGCGGGTAGCCCAGCCGGCTGCTCCGTTTCGCGTAGCGGGATGGTCACCCGCTGTACTAGTCGGGATACCCGGCCCGGACGTTTCACCCCTAACCCCCGGTTTCGGTAACGGTACGGTTTCGATGCGAATCCCGGCGTAACGGAGTGCGTCCGGGTGAAGACCTCGTACGCCTCGTGGACGCGATCCGCCGAAAACGATTCATGAACTGCCCGGCGGACCGGTCGGGGTTCGACAGGAAACCGGCGCCGCACGTCCGGGAGGTCGCAGGACGGGCGGAGCAGGCCGTTTCCTGCCGGTGGCGCAACGGGTGCACCGCCGGGTGGGTGCCGGGTCCTGTCGACGCAGGTCCCGGCGCTTCCGTGGCCGGGCGGTCGCGGGCCGGGGTGCCGTGCGGGCTGGAAAGCCTGCCCGTCAGGGCGTTGACGCGATCCCGGCGGCGTTGGTAATCGGGCGCACCCCGCCATAGCCCGATCGTGCCCCACCACTGGTCCGGGCGGGCGAATTGGCGCCGGTAAGTTTCACGATTCTTTACCGGCGTGCAGGCGGAAAAGAATCATGACATTTCCGGCGGTTCATTCATCTTGACGCCTCTTCGGGACGTTGGAACACTGTGTGACGGCGCCGATCTGCCCCTGCCGCAGCGGGTTGCCGGGTCATCCGATCACGGGGGATCGGAAGCCGGCCGAATTTCGGTGCCGTTCCGCCGGTGCGCGACAGTCCCTTTTGTCGTGCGCGCCGAATTGTTCGTGCATTCAATCGGAGGAGGAGAGATGGGAATTCGTGCGTTGCGGCTGAAAACATTCCTGGCTTCGGCCGGGCTGGTGGCGGGGGCCGTGCTCGTCTCGGCGCCGGTCGCGTCGGCCGCGCCGGCCGACGGCGTCGTGCAGTCACCCCGGGTCGACCGGCTCACCCAGGGGCAGGCGGAGAAGTTCTGGACGCCCGAGCGGCTGCGCAGCGCCAGACCCGTCGCCCAGGACGCCCCCAAGGTGGCGGCCCAGCCCCGGGCCGCCTCGCCGGTGCTCACCCCGGGCGGTGACCAGTTCGGCAACGCGCAGGTCGCCCGGCCCTACACCGCGGACTTCAAGTCCCGGGTGACCGGGAAGATCTTCTTCGTCAACCCCCGGGACAACCTCACCTACGTCTGTTCCGGCTCGGTGATCAACTCCACCGGCAAGAGCGTGGTCGCCACCGCGGCCCACTGCGTGTTCCAGGGCGCGGCCAACCAGCAGCTCTGGAGCCAGAACCTCATCTTCATCCCCTCCTACGACAACAACAGCCGGCCGCTGGGCACGTGGAACGCGGCGACGTTCTGGATCCCGACGACGTACTTCAACCACGGCAACGACGGCGTCACCCACGAGGACGACGTGGCGACCGTGGCGATCGCCGCGCAGGGCGCCAGCAAGATCACCAACGTGGTCGGCGGCCTCGGCTGGCTGTCGAACAACTCCGGCACGATCAACGGCTGGGACACCCACGGCTACCCGCAGGAGCAGTACGGCGGCCAGAACCAGCTGCACTGCATCGGCAACGGCCGGGACGTCGGCGGCTTCAACGGCGACACCTACCTGTTCACCAACAACTGCGTCGCGTTCGGCGGCTGGAGCGGCGGCCCGGTGATCAACGGCAGCAACCAGCTGCTCGCGGTGACCTCCGGCAGTGACCGGTCCACCAACTCGTTCTACGCGCGCACCGCGTCGAACACGTGGGTCCCGGTGCTCAACGCCGCCCAGGCGGCCGGTTTCTGACCGGTATCCGACCGATCGCGCCCGCCGGAGTCCGCTTCCGGCGGGCGCGCCGATTTCCCGGCCCTCTTCGAGATTTATTTCCCATTGCGACACCCGGGTGATTCGCGAATCCGGAAGACCGAAACGCGCGCCGATGGCGTGTAACGTACCGCGCGGTCGAAAACGCCGGCGACAACTGGGGCATTGTGCGGTTCGGCAATGGGTAACGAGCTCGGCGGAGGGGTTCCTGACATGCGTGGCAAACAGAAGGCGATGACGGGCGTCGTGGTGGCCGCGCTGGTCGCGGTTTCGCCGCCGGCCGCGGCGAAACCGGCCGGGACGCCCCTGGTGTCCGATTCCGCCGGGCAGACGGTCACGCTGATCACCGGTGACCGGGTGCGGGTGCTGCCGCATTCCGGCGGCGGGAACGCGGTCGCGGTGGAACCGGCCCCGGGCCGGGAGCGCGTCGGTTTCGTCCGCGAAACCCGCACCGGTGCGAAAAGCGGCGACCTCACCGTGGTGCCGTCGGATGCGCTGCCCCTGGTGGCCGCCGGCCGGCTGGATCCCCGGTTGTTCGACGTTTCGGAGCTGCTGCGGCAGCATCTCGCCGACTCCGCGCCGGCCCTGCCGCTGATCGTGACCCGGCCGGCGGCGGCGGACGCCCCGCGGCCGCCGGCCGCGGCGGCCGTCCGCGACCTGCCGAGCGTGCGCGGCACGGCGCTGCGCCAGGACCGGCGCCGGGGCGCGGAGTTCTGGCGCTGGCTCACCGCCGGCTCGGCGCTGCGCGCCGGGATCGACAAGGTCTGGCTCGACGGCCTGGCCGAACCTGCGCTCGACGTCAGCGTCCCGCAGATCGGCGGCCCGGCCGCCTGGCAGGCCGGCTACACCGGCCGCGGCGTGACGGTCGGGCTGCTCGACACCGGCGTCAAGGCCGACCACCCCGACCTGGCCGGCAAGGTCCTGGAAACGAAGGACTTCACCGGCACCCGGCCCGACGCCGGCGACGACCTCGGGCACGGCACGCACGTCGCCGGGATCATCGCGGGCACCGGCGCCGCCTCCGGTGGCCGCTACCGCGGGGTGGCGCCGGAGGCGCAGCTGATCAGCGGCAAGGTCTGCGTCGCCTACGGCTGCCCGGAATCCGCGGTCATCGCCGGCCTGGAGTGGATCGCGCCGAAGGTGCGCGTGGTGAACCTGAGCCTCGGCGGCGACGCGACCGACGGCACCGATCCGGTGTCGCAGGCGGTGAACGCGCTCACCGGCCGGTACGGCACGCTGTTCGTCGCTCCGGCCGGCAACGACCGTTCGATCGACCTGCCCGAGCCCGGCCCGGTGGTCGCGCCCGCGGCGGCGGACGCGGCGCTCGCGGTCGGCAGCGTGTCGGCGCAGGACACCACGAGCGCGTTCTCCAACCGCGGCTTCCGGGTCGGCGACCACGCGGTCAAGCCCGACATCGCCGCACCGGGCGAGGGCATCGTTTCGGCCCGGGCCGCGGGCACCCGCGACGGCGACCTCGCCCCGGTCGGCGACAGCTACGCCAGGCTGTCCGGCACGTCGATGGCGGCGCCGCACGTCGCCGGCTCGGCGGCGCTCCTGGTGCAGCGGCACCCGGACTGGCCCGCCGGCCGGCTCAAGGCCGCGCTGACGAGCACCGCCCAGCCCACCGCCGGCGTCGCCGAGCAGGGCGCCGGCCGGGTCGACGCGGGCCGCGCGGTCACCCAGCAGGTCACCGCCACCACCGGCAGCCTCGGTTACGGCTTCCTCGCTTGGCCGCACGCCCAGGCCGTCGCGAAGACCGTGACCTACCGCAACGACGGCGACGCGCCCGTCACCCTGGCGCTCGCCGCCACCGCCACCGGACCGGACGGCGCTGCCGCGCAGCTGTTCACCCCGTCCGTCACGTCCGTGGTCGTGGGCGCCCACAGCAGCGCCGACGTCGGCGTCACCCTCCGGGCGGGCGCGGCCGGCGCCGGGCAGTACGGCGGCCGGCTGACCGCGACGGCACCCGGGATCACCGTGCAGACCGCACTGGGTGCGGTCCTCGAGGGCGAAAGCCATGACGTGTCCGTGCGGATGATCGGCCGGGACGGGAAGTTCACCGCGGGCGTCGCCACCCTGGTCGACACCGCGACCGGCGCGGCCTTCGGCGTCCGCCCGTTCGCCGCGGACGGCACGGCGGTGGTGCGGGTGCCCAAGGGCACCTACGACCTCAACGCGTTCGACGTGTCCGGCGACCCGGCGGGCCAGATCCGGCCGGCCGCGGTGACCGCGTTCTCGCGGCCGGACCAGCCGGTGACCGGCGACGTCGCGATCACCCTGGACGCCCGCGCGGGCAAACCGGTGCGTGCGGTGGTCGACCGACCCGACGCCCGGCTCCAGGGCGGCGAGCTCGGCCTGGTGTCCGGGAACCCGGCCGGAACGCGCACCAGCACGCTGGCCTGGACCATCCAGCCGGGCAACGAGCTCTACGCGGCCGGCTCCGACCGGCAGGTCACCAGCCACACCTACGCGCTGTACTTCCGGGCGACGCTGGCCGCCCGGCCACCCGGGGTGGACCCGAACGGCTACGTCTACCAGCTGGCGCTGCTGGTCCGCGGCCGCGTCCCGGCCGACCCGGTGTTCCGGGTGCGCGACCGCGACCTCGCGGTGGTCGACGCGCGCTACCACACGCAGGGCAAACCGGCGCAGAGCCTGCGCCTGGACGACGTCACCTTCGGGTTCCCGGGCGCCGACAGCGGGACCTACGAGATCGTGGCGCACGCCCTGCCGAGCCGGCGCACCGAGTACTACACGCCCGGCCTGCGCTGGCAGCACGTCGTGGCGGTGTACCCGGACCCGCTGACCGACGCGGAGAACAACTACTCGTACCGCACCTACCGGCCCGGGTGGGAGCACTCGGGGTGGAACCGCGCCCCGGTCGGGCCCGCCTTCGGCGACCCGCAGGACGGCTGGGGCGTGGTCCGCGCCGGCAACCAGCTGGCGTACGCGATCCCGCTGGTCTCGGGCAGCGACCCGCAGCAGTACACCTCGCCGCCGGGTGGCCTCACCGGCACGGCGACGCTGGCGCGCGACGGCGTGGTGCTGGGCACCGCCGACAACCCGGCCATCGGGGCACTCCCGATCCCGGACGGCGGCGGTACCTACACGCTGCACTCGACGGGCACCCGCAGTGTGCCGTGGTCGGTGGTCGGCACGCAGGTGGACGTGGCCTGGACGTTCCACGAGCCGGGCCTGGCGGCGCCGGCGGCCCCGTTGCCGCTCATGGTCGTGCGGGCCGAAGGCGCGGTCGACGACCAGAGCCGGGCCCCGGCGGGCCGGCCGTTCGTGCTCGCGCTGACCGCGCAGCGCCAGCCGGGCGCGGGCGAGCTCCGGCTGGCGGACCTGCGGGTCGAAACATCGGCCGACGACGGCTCGACGTGGACGCCGGCGCCCACCGCGCGCATCGGGAACGGCGGCCTCGCGGTGGTGCGCAACCCGGCGGGCGAGGGATTCGTGTCCCTGCGCATCACCTCCCGCGACACCGACGGCAACGCGCTCACCCAGACGGTGCTCAGGGCGTACCAGACCACGCCGTGACGGCGATGGCGGCGAGCGGGACGACGAAGGCGGCCCCGGTCAGGAACCTCAGTTCCCGGCCGTGGGCCCGCCATTCGCCGTCCCAGCCGTTGTCGCCGTCGTAACGCAGGTTCGCCGTGGTCATGAGCGCCCGGCCGAGCCCGAACCCCGCGCCCGCGCACAGCGCCGCGGGGACGGACGCGGTCAGGGCGACGGCGACCGCGGCGGCGTACGGCAGGCCGCTGGGCAGGTAGGTGCGCGCGCCGGTGCCCATCTCGAGCCCGAACTGCAGCGGCCCGAGGTGCCGGCCGAGCCGGAACACGGTGTCCGGCACGAGCCGCCGGTTTTCCGGCAGCTTGAACGACCACACGCCCGTTTCGCGCAGCAGCACGGCCAGCAGCGCCCCGGCCACCAGCGCCCAGCGGACGGCCGCCGGCAACGGTGCGCGCAGCAGGGAACCGGCCACGATCAGGACGACCGCGGTCAGGGCGCCGCCGCCGACGAGTCCGGCGCAGAACGCCAGTACCGGGGTGCCTCGCCAGACCGGCGAGCTCAGCACGAAGGCCGAGTTCCGGCTTCAACTGGAGCCGCTGGTGGCGAACCCGGCCGCCGCGCACATCACGAGCCACGCGCTGGGTACCAGCCACGGGACGAGGGCGCTCGCCACCCCGGCGGCGAGCAGGAGCCCGGCGGCGATGGTCAGCGGGTGCCACCGGCGCCGGGCAGGTGCGTGCGTCAAAGGGCGGCCCGGCAGATGGTCAGGTACGTCTGGCCGGTGTAGCCGGCGCCCCAGAACGTCGAAAAGCCGTCGGAGCAGCGGTAGACCTTCTGGTCCGGGGTCGTCCACCGCCAGGCGTTCTTGCCGACGAACTGGCCGCAGGTGTTGGCCACCGGCTGGTGGTCGACCTGGATGCCGCCCTCGTTCCAGGTGCCGTACTTGTGCCAGCCCGCGTCGCAGTACGTGCTGCCCCGCCAGAAGCCGCCGAAGCAGGCGGCGTAGGTGTTCGCGTAGGCGCCGCTGGTGTCGGGCAGTTCCGCGTAGCCGCTGGGGTAGGCGTCGCGGCAGTCGTTGCGGTCGTAGCCCGGCATGCCGTACGGGCTGAACTCGGCGTTCGCCCGCCGGGTGCGGGACAGGCCGGTCCAGTCCAGGGCCGTCGCGCCGATCGTCAAAGCCCCGAGGGCCACCGCGCGCAGGAACGCCCGCCGGGTGCCGCCGGGCTTGAGCTTCCGGCCCGCGCGGGTGTCCGCGGCGCCGGCCGCGGGCCGGTCAAGACCGGGAATGTGCGCCAACACCAGCGTCACCGGTATCGCCTCCTGACGTCGGGCCGGTCCAGCCGGCCAGGGTGGTGTCCACGTCGGCGGCCCGCACGGGCAGCTGAAGCCGCCGGACGCGGCCGGTGCCGTCGAGCAGCATCAGCACCGGCGGCGAGAGGTGGGAGACCGACCGCCACGCTTCGCCATCGCTGAGTACCGGCAGCCCGTGCGCGAGGTCCGTCCACGTGGCGAGCGGTTCGTGGGTCAGCAGCGTCGCGTCCGCACCGAGCCGGGCCAGCCGTTCGACGACGGCCAGGCACAGCGGGCAGCCGGAGTCGACGGCCACCACGATCCCGCTCCGGGCGAACCCCGGGCCGAGGTCCAGGTCCGGCGGCGCGGCGGCGTACCCGTCCGTGGTCCGGGTGACCAGCCCGCGCAGCAGCCGCACTTCGCGCAGGACGGCGGCCAGGCCGAAGCACAGCAGGATGATCGCCGCCCAGGTGAGGACGCCGAACGCGACCGACGGCGTCATCCCCGGTCCCAGGCGATGCCGATTTCGCCGAGCCAGTCGAGCCGTTCCTGCTCGGTCTTCGCCGGCGTGTCCGCGAGGTGCACTTCGGCCACACCGGCCGGGCAACCCAGGATGAACGAGCGCGGCGAACCGGCCGTGCCCGCGGCTTTCCAGACTTCGCCGTGCTTGGTGCGGGCGCCCGCGTGCCGGGGGAGCAGGGCGGCGGCGTGCCGCGGGCCGGGGATGGACAGCGAGCCGTGGTGGCGCACCACGACGACGAAGTGTTCGTTGGCCGAGTCGAGCAGCGTCGCCGCCCGGGGGACGACGGTCATGCCGCCGACGTGGTCTTCGATCCGCAAGGAGCTGAACAGCGCCAGCACGCGGTCCCGGCGCGGGGCCGGGCCGGCGTACACGGTCATCAGCTCGTGGTAGGTGCCGATCAGGGTGGCCAGCGACGTCTGCCCGTCGTCGGCCTCGGCGACGACGACCTCCCGGCCGTGCACCACCAGCCGGTCCCGGGTGGTCGCCGGGGCGACGTGGGTGCAGGCGAACTCGTGGTAGCCGCGCGGCCCGAGCTGGAACCCGGTGCCGAACGAGCCGCCGACGAACCGGACGCCGGCCACGACGTGCGAAACGGGGGCGGCCGCGGGCAGGTCCACGGTCACCCGGGCACCGCCCGGCGCCACCAGCCGCAACCGTTGTGTCGCCATGGGACCTCCGTTTCCGCCGAAACCAACCGGCTGAGGCTAACCGACGGATTCGGTGGTTGCCACGATTGTTTCGGAACGGTTCCGAAGATTGGTCCGATCGGGGACGGTACTTTTGTCGGCGAATATCATGTTCGCATGAACGTTTTCTGGCCGTCGGGAATGGCCGTCCTGACGGCGGCGGGGGCGATTCTTCTGAGCGCCGCGGGTGCGGTGCACGCGGCGCGGCCCGCGGAGCACCGGGCGGTGCTGCGCGTGCACCGCCTGTTCCCGCCGCGGTGGGCACCTCCCGTCGCGGCCGTCGCCACCGGCGCGGAGCTCGTGACGGGACTGTCGGTGCTGGTCACGGCCTTGTCGATGGTCCTGACCGCCGCGGTCCAAGCGGCGGTCTACGGCGCTTTCGCCGGCTATGCGGCGGTGCTGCGGACGCGCCGGGCGGGCGTGCCGTGCGGGTGTTTCGGCGCGGAGCGGGTTTCGTGGGCGGCGGTGGGCAGGGCGGCCGTGCTCGCGGCCGGCAGTGCCGGATATGCGGCGATCGGGCCGATATCGGACCCGTGGCCGTGCGTGGCCGCCGGGGTGGTTCTGGCAATGGCGATCCACCTGCCGGTGGCGTTGCGGGGAATGGGCGGGCGGCGGGGTTGATTATTTTCTTCCCGCCATTCCGTGCCGGGTGGTGACGGCTCGGCCGCGCTTCCCGATCGTTCCGGTTGAGGTGTATAACGACGTAGACGGACTGTCTTAGTTGCGGCTGATAGCCGTGATCACGAACTCATCTGTACTCACCACGAGCACAAAACACTCCTCAATGACAAGGGCAAAGAGCCGCAGCGTTGCCGCTAGGGCTTGTCCTCAAAGCCAGAGGAGCAGAGTGGCCAGATCGATCAGCCCTCGGTAAGAGGTGGCGGTCTTGTCGAAGCGAGTGGCGATGGCACGGAACTGCTTGAGGCGGTTGAAGCAGCGTTCGACGATGTTGCGGCGCCGGTGAGCGACACGGTCGAAAGCCGGCGGGCGACCACCGGCCCGGCCACGGCGCAGCCGGTTGGCTCGTTGATCCCGGCGCTCGGGAACC
Source organism: Amycolatopsis sp. CA-128772 (assembly GCF_002904295.1). Classification (GTDB taxonomy): domain Bacteria; phylum Actinomycetota; class Actinomycetes; order Mycobacteriales; family Pseudonocardiaceae; genus Amycolatopsis. The sequence continues at coordinate 149,261 of NZ_PPHG01000075.1, read as the reverse complement.
CCTTGTCCGCCAGGACCTGGCTCGGTCGCCTCGCCGGCCGCCCCGGACCGGGGCGGCGGAACGCGACACCGGCCATGACCGCGGTGAACTGGGTGCAGTCGTTGACGTTGCCGCCGGTCAGCACCATCAACAACGGTCGTCCGTGGCCGTCGCACGCCAGGTGGATCTTGGTGGTGGGTCCGCCGCGGGACCGGCCGATGGCATGATCACCCGGCTCAAAGCAGATCACCCGCACCAGCTTTGAGGACAGGCCTTAGGTCAACGCGCTCAACGCCGGCGAGGCCCGGTGCAGCCGGTGCGTGATCAGCGCGAACACCGCCGCCAACGCCGCGGCCGCCAGCCAGAACAGCGTGCCGTGGCCGTTGTCGGTCAGCCAGCGCTGGGCCGCGACGCCCGTGCCGCTGCCCAGCGCCTCGCCCAGGGCCGTGCTGATCGCGAAGATGCTGTAGCCCACCGCGCGGTTCTGCTCGCCGATCACCCGTACGATCACCACGTCGCCGCTCGGCATGAACAGCATCTCCGCCACCGTGAACAGCACCACGAACACGATCGCGCCGCCGAAGCCGGGCACCAGGTACACCGCGGCGAACGCCACCGCGAACAGCCCGTACGCTGCCACCACCGTCGTCAGGTGCCGGCCCTTCAGCCACCGGCCGGCCAGGCGGGTCACGACCAGCTGGAGCGCGACCACCATCAACGCGTTCACCGTGTACAGCGAGCCGAGGGCGGCGGGCTCGTGCAGCGTCTCCGACACGTACAGCGCGAGCGCGTTGAACAGCTGCCCGTACATGATCCAGAAGAAGAAGTTGACCGCGAAGAAGGCACGCAGCCCCGGCCGCCGCAGCACCGCCAGGTACAGGCCGAGCGACCACGACCGGGTCACCCGCTCGGCGTCCGGGAAGCGGACGCGGTTGGCGAAGGTGACCAGCCCGGCGAGGACGTAGAGCGCCGCCACGGCCAGCAGGACGTCGCCGTGGTGCTTCCGTTCGACGAAGAACAGCGCCACCGGGGCCGCGGTGGCCGCGGCGATGTTGATGCTGACGCTGATCAGCGCGAACAGCCGGGACCGGTTCTCCAGCCGGTCCGACACCGCCGCGCCCAGCGTCTTCAGGCCCAGCGCGTTGATCGAAATGCCGACGCCGGCGAAACCCAGGCACAGCACCGTCATCGGCATGCCGGTGGCGAAGCGCAGGCCGGTGAACCCGGCGCCGGCCATCACGCAGCCGATCAGGACCGACACCGTCGTCGGCAGCCGGCCCAGCCACGGGGCCAGCGGGATGTTGGCCACCTTGTTGGTCAGGGCGAACACCATCACGAGCGCGGCGATCTGCCCCGCGTCGAACGACGCCGCGCTCAGCGCGACCGCCAACGTGGACAGCAGGCCGTAGTAGCCCAGGTAGCTCAGCAGGTAGTGGGTGATGATCAGCCCGGTCGCCCGGCGGGTGTACCGGCGGTCCGCGGACTCCGACGTCGTGCTCGCTTCCTGCATCGAAACCCCTATTCCGGCGTTCGCCCCAGTGGCTCTCCCTTGACTTCGACCAGGTCACGCGCGGACTCGGCGTGGACGGCGGCCGCCTCGGTGTCCTCGCCGGTGGCCAGCACGTACCCCTGCCGGTGGTACGACGAGGTCAGCGGACCGAGCTCCCGGCCCGCCGCCAGGTCGCACTCCACCCGCACCACCCCGCGCGCCCGTTCGGCCTCCGGCACGCCGGAGACGTCCAGCACGCGCAGGTTCTCGTAGCCGAAGAACCGGATCGCCGCCGCCGGCGCGACCGGCGTGCGCGGGGGAGGGGCCACCCCGGCCAGGGCCGCGATCGTTTCGGCCATCATGTCGGTGCCGGTGACGAACTCGCACATCTCCCAGATCTGGTCGCCGCCCACGCGGGTCTGGGATTCGATGAGCTTCGGCCCGGTGGGGGTCAGCCGGATCTCGGTGTGCGCCGGCCCGGTGCGCTGGCCGGCGAGGTCGAGGAACGCGGTCACCAGGTCCACCACCCGGCCGCGGTCGGCGTCGTCCAGCCGGGCGGGCATCTGGTGCCCGAGCTCGACGAACCGCGGCAGCGGCGTGGTCACCTTTTCGGTGATCATCACGATCTCGTGCACGCCGTCCACCGACAGCGATTCCACGCTGAACTCGGGACCGCTCAGGAACTCCTCGGCGAGGACCGGCCCGGGCCGCGCGGCGCTGCTGCGCTCCCACCGCTGCGCGAGCACCGCCTCGTTCTCGACGATGAACACGCCCTCGCTGAGGCCGCCGTCGTGCGGCTTCACCACGATCGGCTCACCGCCCGCGGCCGCCAGGAAGCCGCGCGCGTCCTCGAGGGTCCGGCACACCCGGTGCCGCACCGGGCTCAAGCCGTGCTCGTCGAGCAGCGCCCGGGTCTTCCCCTTGTCCCGGGTCACCAGCACGGCGGCCAGGTTGTCGCCGGGGATGCCCAGGTCGATGGCGCAGCGGGAGGTGTTCTCCAGGCCGTATTCGGTGAAGGTCACCACCGCGTCGAACGGGTCGAGCCGGTGCCACGCCCGGCACACCGCCAGCAGCTCGCCGAGGTCCTCGTAGTCCAGGACCGCGTAACGCTCGGCGCTGGTGTACTGCCGCTCGTCGACCCAGTCCGGGAGCTGGACCATGGAGAACCGCAACCCCAGCTTCCTCACCTTGTCCACAGTGGAGTTGCGGCCGCCGATGGCCAGGACGTGCTTCTGCCGCATCGAGCTCCTTCCGGGTTCAGGGGCGCAACCGCGCCAGGTCGAGTCCCATCCGGTTCGCCCACGCGCGGTTGCGCGTGATGAGGATGGGCGTGAGCTCGGGGTGGGTCTTCTCGACCTCGTCGTAGTTGAGCAGCAGGGCCAGCAGCTCGTTGAGGCGCTGCCGCATGTGCGGCTGGAGGTTCTTCTCGTCGAGGCACTTGCGGCCCAGGCCCACCGAGTCGGTGCGCAGCTCGATCCGGTGGTACCAGTTGGCCGGCAGGTACAGGACGTCGCCCGGCTCGAGGTCGAACCGGTGCAGCTCGGTCTCCGGGGCCGCCACCAGCGCCGCGAAGTCCGGTTCGCCGTCCGCGCCGAGGCGAAGCTGCGCCTGCGGCCCCATGACGTACCAGCGTTTCGTGCCGACGAGCTGGACGTGCATCACGTCGACCAGGTACGAGTCCTGGTGCGTGCGGGTGATCCCGCCGCGCTGCCCGACCCACAGCTGGTGGTTGGTGGCCGCGTCGTCCCCGTAGAGGTTGCGCCGGAAGTCGTACTGCGCGATGTCCAGTTCGGGCAGCTCGGCCGCCAGCTGCGGCGCGCTGTTCTGGTAGTACCACTCCTGCAGGTGCAGCGGCTCGGCATCCGGGTCGGCCTGCAGCAGGTCGGCGTTCGCCTTCAGCAGCTGGACGAACTCCGCGACCGTGACCCGCCGGGGCGGCGTGCCGCGGACGCTGTCCATCGTGACCTCGGCGTCGCCGCTGCGCTCGGCCAGGTAGTCCAGCGACCAGGTCCGGACCGCGGTCCAGTCCGCCGCGAACCCCTTGAGCAGCACCGGACGCGACCGTGCGCGGTACTCGCGGTCGAACTCCGCCTTCGACAGGCCCTCGCGGGCCGGCAGGCCCGGCGCGTCACGGACCGCGTCCGCCAGCGGGCCGGTCCGGAAGCCGGCTTCGACGAGGTCGATGCTTTTCCGGTCGTGCCGCCGGAGCACGTTCTCCTCGATCACCATGGTGGTCCCCTCCCTCGAAGCTCAGTGGCCGGTCCGGTCGACGAAGCGCACCAGCGCGTCGAGGACCCGGGCCTTGTCCGCCGGCCGGCCCGGCAGCCAGCGGTGCACGAAGTGGTCGCCGTCGAGCCAGATCACCTCGACCGACCGGGCCTTGCGGGCGTTGTCCACGTAGCCGCCGACGATCTCCGGCGGCGCCACCTGGTCGTGCTTCCCCGCGACGATCAGCAGGTCGCCCTCGAACTCCCGGATACCGGCGAACGCCGGCGAATCGGGGTGGTTGCCCGCCCGGGCGCGGCCTTCGTCGAACCGCAGGTGCTCGGCCCCGGCGGGATAGGCGGCGGGCGCGAACATCGCGATCCCCCGGGGCCGCACCTCGGGCACGACCCAGGCGGCCAGGTGCGCGCCCATGCTGCCGCCGATCAGCAGCGGCCGCTCGCCGGGGTCCAGCAGGGCCACCGCGGCCAGGGTCTCCGCCCGCCGCCGCGCCAGGCAGGATTGCTCCATCACGCCCGTGCTGTCGCCGTTGCCGGAGTATTCGAAGGTGAGCGAGCCGTGCCCGTGCGCGGCCAGCACGTCCAGCAGGTAGCGGACGGTGTGCCGGCTCGCGGTGGCCCCCAGCCCGTGCAGGTGCGCGATGCTCGGCGGGCGCCCGTGACCGGCGTGGACCATCGTCCCCGCCAGCTTCTGGTCGCCGACGTCGAACAGCAGTTCTTCGGTGTCCATGTCCCCCCCAGTCAGTGCACACTGGCCACGAGCCGCTCGCGCACCGCCGGCCATTCGGCGCGCAGGATGCTGTAGTAGACGACGTCCCGCCGCCGGCCACCGGGCATGTAGTTGAAGCTGCGCAGCACCCCTTCTTCCTGCGCACCCAGCTTGGCCAGCGCGGTCCGCGCCGGCGTGTTCAGCACGTCGGTCTTGAACTCGACGCGCTCGCAGCCGAGTTCGGCGAAGGCGTGGTCGAGCAGCGCGAGTTTCGCCGCCCGGTTCACGCCGGTCCGCCGGGCCTCGGCGGCCAGCCACGACCACCCGATCTCCACCCGCCGCTCGCTTTCGGCCAGGTTCCCGTACGCCGAGCTGCCGACGACGCGGCCACTGCCGCGGTCGGTGATCGCGAACACGATCCGGGCGCCGCGCAGGGTGTCCGCGACCGCGGTCTCCAGGAAGTCGTCGAGCTCGTCGGCACTGCCGATGCGGGCCACGAAGTACCGCCAGATCTCCGCGTCGAAGGCGATGCGTTCGAAGGCGGCCCGGTCGGTGAGCCGCACGCGGCGCAGCTCGACCCGGTCGTTGACCAGCACGACGTCCTTCAGCTTCGCCCAGCTCACGACGGCCTCCCCGCTTCGATCGATGCAGTGCTCCCGGTGACGACCAGCAGCGGGTCGGCCCAGCCCGGGTCCGGCTCGCGGTAGACCGCGTCCAGCTGCTTCGCGAAGCGCTCGTGGACGTCCCGGCGGCGCAGCTTCAGCTGCCTGGTCAGCAGGCCGTTGTCCATCGAAAACGGCTCCGCGGCCAGCACCACCGCGTGGATGCGCTCCTCGGCGGGCGCCTCCCGGTTGCCTTCGGCGACGAACCGGCGGATCGACTCGGGGTCGGCGTCCGGCGAAGCGGGGGAGACGACGACGGATAGGTAGCTGCGGTCCGTGCCGTACAGCGCGCACTGGTGGACGTCCGGGTGCGCGCGCAGCCGTTCCTCGATCTTCGCCACGAACACCGTGCGCCCGGTGGTCAGCGAGAAGTAGTCGTCGACCCGGCCGCGCAGGTACAGGAAGCCGTCCTCGTCCAGGTGCCCGAGATCGGCGGTGCGCACCTCGCCGGTGGGCAGGAAGGTCTGCTCGTTGACCCCCGGTGCCGCCCACGTGTAGCGGGTGTTGACCGGGTGGCGGCTGCCGAAGATGAGGGCGCCGTTCTCGGCGAACCGGACCGTCTTGCCCGGCAGCAGCTTGCCGACGCTGCCGAGCCGGAACGCGCCGGGGTGGTTCTTCGCCACGATGCAGACCTCGGTGAGGCCGTACCCCTCGTACAGGGGCACCCCGCAGCCGTTGAAGAACTCCAGCAGCACCCGGCGGGCGGGGGCCGAGCCGGTCCACAGGTAGCGGACGCGCCCGCCGAGCCGCTCCTGGACCAGGTCCCGCCGGGTGTCCGGGTCCGGGATCGGGCCCGCGGCCTCGAGCCGGGCCATCAGGTCCTCGTAGAACCCCGGCACGCCCATCACGACCGTCGGGCGCGCGAGCGGCGCGATGTCCAGGGCCTCGTCGTAGGTGGTCATCGTGATGTCGTGGCCGTGCACCAGCGCCGAATAGGGCCAGTAGCGCTGCTGCAGGAACCACATGCCCATGAACGACAGCAGGTTGTCGCCGTCGGTGTGGCGGAACATCTCCTGCACGGCGGCCATGTCGCTGTTGATGCTGGCCACCGTCGCTTCGAGGCCCTTCGGCGCGCCGGTGCTGCCGGAGGTGAACTTGATGGTGCAGATGTCGGCCGGGTCGTAGCCCGGGTGAGCCGGCAGCGGCTCGCCTTCCGGCTCCCGCGCCCAGGCGGCGACCTCGGCCATGCTGCGCACGGCTCCGCCGGCGTTCTCGGCGAACACCACAGCCAGGTCGAAGGCGGCCCCGACCTGCGCGGGGTCGAACCGGTCGGCTTCGAACCCCGCCGTGACCGCGCCGAGCTTGAGCACGGCCACGTCCAGCAGCAGCCATTCGATCCGGTTGCCGGACACGATCCCGACCCGGTCGCCGCGCCCGATCCCGAGCGCGTGCAGCCGCCGGGCCACCGCGGTCGCCCGGGCGTCGAACTCGGCCAGCGTCAGCGACCGCAGCCGGCCGCCGTCGGTGTAGTGGATGTGGTGCCGGGTGTCCCGGCACGGTGTCCGGGCGATCGTGTTGATGACGTCGGTGTCGAACTCAGGCATCGGCGGCCTCCGCGGCGCCACGGGTGGACAGGAACGCCGGCGGGAAGAACTCGGCGGCGAGGTCGATCGGGCGGCCCGGCGCGACCAGTTCGACCGTGCGCGGCCAGTGCGTGACCGGTGCCGAACCGAGCGCGGCCGCCAGCCGGGCCGCGAACCGCGGCATGACCGGCGCGGCGCAGCGGGCGAGCAGCTGGGCGGCGGCCAGCTCCAGGGCGATCGTGGTCCGCGTCTCGGCCCGCCATGCATCGATTTCCGCGACCGCGTGCTCCCGGGCGGCGAACCGCCTGACGTCCTCGACGATGCCGGCCAGCTCCGCGCTCGCGGTGGTGAGGGAGAACCCGTCCTGGCCCAGGGCGGCGGTGATCGCCGACAGCCGGGTGCCGAGCCGGTCGAGGAACGCGGTGTGCTCCGGCGTCCACACCCCGGCGTCCGGGGCGGTGCCGCCGTGCCGCTGCCGCACCCGGTCGCCCAGTTCGTGCAGCCAGCGCTGCCAGGACCCGATGAGCGTGTCACGCAGCACGGCGTCGTAGCCGGCCGGCTCGAAGCTGGTCCGCCGGCCCTCCGGCCGGGTGCGGGACAGGTGGAACCGCAGCCCGTCGACGGTCGTCGGGGTCAGGACGTCCTTGCCCCAGATCGCGTGCCTGCGGCTGGTGGAGAATTTTTCGTTGCCCAGCAAAGAGAATTCGTTGACGTGGTAGTCGATGTCCGGGTGCCAGCCGGGGAAGGCCAGCTGGTACAGCACCGGGTACAGCAGCGAGTGGTAGAAGCTGTTGTCGTAGCCGAAGAAGTGGACGATCTTCCAGTCCTGCTCCGGCGCGTCCGCCCGCCACGGCCGGCCGAGCCGGCGGCCCAGCGCCTCGATGTCGTGCAGGAAGCCGTAGGCCATCTCCGGCCAGACCCAGACGACCTGACCGTCCGCGCCCGGTTCGGCGGGCGGCACGCCCCACGGCGACGGGTGGGTGACCGGCAGGTCGAGCCGCTCGCGGGCGAACACCCGGTGCGCGAGCTCCCGCAGCCGGGCCGGCACCCGGCCGAGGTTGTGGTGGGCGAGGACCTCCTTGCGGAACTCGTGCAGCGGCAGGCAGTAGCGGGCGATCGTGGCCCGGCCGGCCGGGTCGCCGGTCCGGCGCGCGCGGGGATCGGCGAGGTCGGCGCAGGTGTTGGGCTCGCCGCACTCCTCGCAGATGTTGCCGTTGGTGCCCTGCCCGCAGCCGGGGCAGCCGCCGGACACGCCGACCTCGTACAGGTACTCGCCGGTCTCCGCGTCGACCAGCGCCGGGACGTCCTCGAGCCGCACCGAGCCGGAGGCCACCAGCCGCGAGAAGAAAGCCCGCAGCCCGGCCCGGTAGCCGGGGTCGTCGCCGGTGGCGGTGTACTGGTCGGGCTCGACGTCCATGAGCGCGAGCGTCGCGGCGATCTCGGCGGAGAAGTGCGCCGCGGTCTCCGCCGGCTCCCGCCCGTCACGGGCGGCCCGGTCGACGACGTAGCTCTGGTAGTCGTCGCTGCCGGTCAGGTGCCAGGCCTCGACCCCGTTCAGCCGCTGGAACCGGACGAACACGTCCGCGCCGAGGTACGGCCCGGACAGGTGACCCAGGTGCAGGTCGCCGTTCGGGGTCGGCGGCGTCGAGAAGACGAAGACCGGGCGCTCGCCGAACCGGCGGCGCTGAGCCACGCCGGCGGCCGCGAGGGCCTCGGCGGGATCCCGCCAGTAGAGGTCGAAGAAGACCAGGTCGACGTCGCCGGTGTTCTCGATGACGTGCGTCTCGAACGGCGTGAACCGGACCACCGCACCGGGCCCCACCGGGGTCCGCTTGCCGTCGGCGACGACGTCCCCGGTGCCGCTGACGATGACGAAGACCTCGGTCTCGTCGTGCTGGTGCGGGTCGCTGCGGCCGCCGGGCACGACCCGGCCCCAGCCGGCGCCGGGGCCGAACCCGGCCACGGAGTTCATGGCGATGCCGAACGCGGCGGACAGTTCGGCGGGACGGTAGCGGGTGATGATCACGCGGAGATCCTTTGCGCTGGTCCGCTGAAGATCAGGTCGGCCGCCTCGGCGGCGATGGCGGGGGCGAGCCGGTAGCCGGAGCCGTTCGCGGCGCCGGCGAACACGATCCGGCCGTCGTCGTCGAGCGTCCGCACCACCGGTTCCCGGCGGGGGCTGTAGGCGTCGCAGAACACCCGGCCGGCGGTGACCGCGCCGGCCAGTTCCGGCGCGCACGCGGCGAGGGCTTCGCGCCCTTCGGCGAGGGTCGCGCCGGTCAGGCCGTCGGTCAGGGCGTCCGGCCGGACGTCCCACTGCCGGCTGGTGAAGCTGAACATCCAGTGGCCCCGGTGCGCCAGCGGCAGCAGGAACGCGTCCGGGTCGTGGAACACGACCACCGGATCGCCCTCGCCGGGCACCCGGTCGACGTGCAGCGCCGCCACCAGCTTCACCCGCAGCTCCAGCGGCCGGGTCAGGGACCGCCACGCGGGGGCGTGCACCCACGGCCCCGGCGCCAGCACCACGGCGGCCGCGGTGAGCGGCTCGCCGGTGCCCAGCCGCAGCGTGACTTCGCGGTCGCCGCGCTCGATCCCGGCGACCGCGACGCCTTCGCGGAACCGGACACGGGGCCGCAACCGGCGGGCCAGCGCGGCCGCGAGCGCGCCGACGTCGGCGTGGTGACACCCCTCGCCGGTCCAGATCCCGGTCCCGGCCGGCACGGGCAGCGTGCCCGGCACCTCCCGGGCCGGGGTCAGGTGGGCCCGCTCGAGGTAGGCGCGGGCGACCCCGGCCGCGTCCGAGGACAGCACGCACAGGCCGAGTGGGTGGATCGGCAGCGCGGGGTCCTCGGCCTTCAGCCGTTCGTAGGCGTCTTGGCCGGCCGCGGCCATCGCCCGGACCCGCCGGGTCGCGCCGCGCGGGAAGTGCAGCCCGGCGGACCACCGGCTGGCTCCCGAGCCGACGAGGCCCCGGTCGAGCACCGTGACGGTCCGGCCCGGCGCCCGGGCGGTGAGTTCGCGGGCGACCAGGCACCCGATGATGCCGCCGCCGACGACGGCCACGTCGACGTCGGTCATCCCAGCACGACCTTCGCCGCGTCGGTCGGGCCGAGCTTGGGCGACCACTCGATGAAGGACGGGAGCTGTTCGTCGCTGCGGACGCCGCGCAGCCGGTCGACGACCCGCTGGCTGCGCCACGCGACGAGACTCAGGTTGCGGTCCGGCAGGCCGCGCTGCTGCGGGGCGGCGCCGTGCAGGAAGATGTCGTGCCCCGCCGGGCCGTCCCAGCGGGCGGCGAACTGGCCGTCGATCCGGAACTCCTCGCCCTCCCGTTCGATGCGGTGGGCGATCGGGGCGAGGAAGTCCACCGGGGCCGGCCGGAACCCGGTCGCCCAGACGACGACGTCGGCCTCGAGCTGCCCGACGGCACCCGGGTGGTTGTCGTTGGTGACCCGGAGAGCCCAGTCGTCGTGCCCGGCCCGCGCCACCCCGACGACCTCGCGGTGGGGGTAGAGGGCGACCACGTCCCGGGCGCCTTCGATGAACCGCAGGGTGTACACGCGCCGGTAGATCTCGCGCAGGGTGGCTTCCGAGACGCCGTCGCTGGTCAGGACGTGCCGCGCGGTGAACTCCTCGCGCGTGGTCCGTTCCAGGGTGACGAAGTAGTCCGAGTGGCTCGGCGTGTAGAAGTCGTTGGTGAAGGGCGAGTCGTCGATCGGGAAGTAGTTGGCCCGCCGCGTCACCCAGGACACCCGCCGGGGCCGTTCCGGAGCCGGCCGGGAGATCAGGTCGAGGAACGCCTCCGCCCCGGACTGGCCGCCGCCGACGACGCAGACCCGCTTCCCGCCGACGTCCGCGGCCCGTTCCACGAAATCGCTGACGTGGAACTGCCGTCCGCCCTGGAAACGCCCGGCAACGGGCGGCACCCAGGGCACGCTGCCGACGCCGACCGAGACGTTGTCCGCGGTCACCGTGCGGCGTGAGGTCCGCACCACGAAGACGTCGTCGAAATCGACGGAAAGCACCTTTTCCCCGTAGGTGATGTGCTCGTTCTGGTCACTGACCCACTTCAGGTAGTTGCGGAACTCCTGCCGGGGCACGGCGTCGAACTGCGCGTTGATGAAGTGGTAGATCTTCCCTTGGGCGTGCAGGTAGTTGAAGAAGGAGAACTTGTTCGTCGGGTCCGCCAGGCTGACCAGGTCCTTGAGGACGGAGACCTGCAGGGTCGTGCCGGGCAGCTGCTGGCCGTCGTGCCAGCCGAAGGAGTTTCGCTGCTCCAGGAACAGGTTCGTGACGTCCGGGTGACTGTGGAGGAGCGCCGCGAGGCTCAGGTTCGCCGGCCCCACGCCGACGCCGAGGCAATTGTAGTGCGCTCGCGCGGTGTGCTCGTGAGTAGTCAACGGATGCTCGATCAAGCGACAGAAAAAGGCGACGGGCCCGGGAGATGCGCCGAATCGGAATAATCGGCTTTCGCTCTTTGCGGCACGTTGAAAACGCTCATTTGGTCCCCCCGAATCCTGTGCAGTTCAGAACCCTCCGAGCCCGAGGGTAGACCGCGTGCGACTGGGCCGCAAGGCTACTTTCGTCCCACCGGCACGGCAATTGATCACCGGTTGCCGACCCTCCGAAATGAACTGCGGCACCTTCCGATCGCGACGATTGTCCGCACCGCACGGGAGGCCGGACTGCACTTCCCGGCCTGGACGCGGGAACACTGGGAGGGTGGATGCAGCCCGGTCGAGGCGGCGAGACGCACAACGTCATCCGGAACTCGGTCGTGTACGGCTCGGTGGTGCAGGCCCGGGACGTCGCCGGCGCGTCGGTGACGCCGCAGGGCCGGGCCGGCCGCGTCGCCACCTCGAGCCTGTGGGACCACGTCGGCCGGGGAGCGGACTTCTACCGCGCCCGCGTCTCCGCGGCGGCGGCCCACCTGGAGACCGTGGTCACGGCGCTGCTTCCGCGGCTGGCGGACGGGTTCGCGACGCGGTTCCTCGAGCGCATCGTGTGGCTGTGGAGCGAGAAGCCGCCGTCGCTGGACGCGGCCGAGGCGGCGTTGCTGGCCCTGCTCCCGTTCCACCGGCAGGCGAACCTGGTCCGGCTGGCCGTCGAGCACGCGGGGGTGAACCCGGCGCAGCTGGGCCGCGGCACCTCCGGCACGGCGGCGGCCCGCTCGTTCGAGGCGTTCCTCGACGGGCACGAGGTCCTGGTCCACCGGGCGGGCCGGCGGCCGGACTCGGCGCCGCCGATCGGCTGGTGGCTGTTCCACCGCCGGCTGGCGCGCCACGAGTCGTTCGCGGACGCCGGCCCTTTGCTCCAGGACGCCGGGACGCCGCTGGCGGAGCTGGGGGAGACGTTCGCGGCCGGGCGGGTGTGCGCGCTGCTGGAGGGCCTGCGGCTCGGCCCGGACGTCTGCCACCCGGAGTTCCTGGGCGCGGTGCCCGCGGAGGACCACGTCCGCGCCCCGGGCCGGCAGTGCATCCGCGACCAGCGGCTGGCGCTCATCAGCGCGTTGGCCGCCACCCTGGCGATCGAGGCGACGGCCCTGCCGGACGTGGTGGGCGAGCACCTGGGCATCCCGGTCCCGGTGGACCCGGCCACGGTCCGGTCGTGCCTCGACGAGGCGGTGTGGGGCGGCCCGCACGACCTCCCGGTGCTGCGCGCGCGGTGTCCCACGAGGCGGTGGTCGAAGGCCTGCGCGAGCACACGGCGAACGCGGACGAGCTCCTGCACCCGGCCAGGCCGAGTTCCGGCACGAGCGGGCGGCGTGGGAGGAGCTGGATCCCCCGATCCCGTTCCACCCGAACAGCCGGTTCGGCACCGCGGTTTTCAGCTACTTCATGCTGGCCGACGAAATCCGGGTGACGACGTGCCGGATGGGGCTGGACGGCGGGCGGTGGTCGTGCGTGCACGTGCTGCGGAGGCTGCTGGCGGTCGCGGAGTTCGAGACGACGGCTCAACGTGGCGTCGAGACGGTCACCTGGCTCCCCGGCCGGCTCCAGTTCCGCCGAGTTACGCGTGGCTCTGCGGGGCCGCGGACCGGAGTCCGGTCGTCGCCGACATTCTCACCGGGCCTGCATCGCGGCCGGCCGGACCCTGATGTTCGCCGGCCGGCCGATCGACATCGGAGCGGATGGCCGAGTTCCGGGCGAGACCAGTGTCTCCCCCTGACCTGCACGAATGGGCTCATTCCTTGTCGCTCTACGATATCGCCGACGCCGACCGGGTGTGGCTGGTCGACGGGGTACTTCGACTCGGACCAGGCCATGCCGTTCGCGTACCTCCTCGTGGCGGCCGTCCGGCTGCACGCGCCGCTTTCCGAGGTGGTCGCGCTTGTCCGTTCGCACGGATTGGGAATGTCGTGTCCCGGGTTGCCGCCGGGGCTGACGTTCGACAGCGCAGGTCGTCCACTGGCTACGGGAGCTGGGCATCCAGGTCCCCGACCTCGGGCGCACGCTCCGCAGAGCGCTCGCCCGGGTGCCGAGGTGACTCGGCCGTCCACGACGCCAGGATCCGCAACCGCTCGTGCGAAGCCGACCCCGGCTCCGCCGTCAGCACCATCAACCGCTGCCCGCTGCCGTCGGGGCTTTCCCACATGTCACAGTCCAGCGCCAGCTCCCCGACCACCGCATGCCGGTACCGCTTGACCCCGTAGCCGGCGCTGGTCACGTGATGAGCCGCCCACCACGTGCGGAACTCCGGGTAACGCACCGCCAGCTCCCCGACGAGGTCCGCCAGTTCCGGCGCATCCGGATCCTGCGCGGCCTCCAGGTGCAACGCCGCCACTGCCGTCCGAGCCGCCTCTTCCCACGAAACGTGCAACCCACGCACCGCGGCATCCGCGAAAAGCAGGTAGACGTAGTTCCGCCGGTTGGCCGGATACCGGGCGAAATCCGTGAACAACGCCGCCGCCGAGGCGTTCCACGCCACGATGTCCAACCGCCGTCCCAGGACCATTGCGGGTGTCTCGGCCAGCTGGTCGAGCAGCCGCTTCATCGCCGGGCGCAGCTTCTCGCCGGGCCGGCGCCGCGGGCGGCGGTACGGCTTGGCCGCCAGCTCGTGCACGTACGACTGCTCGTCCTCGCTCAGCCGGAGCGCCCGGGTGAGCGTGGCCAGCACCGACGCCGACGCCTGCACCCGGCCCTGCTCGAGGCGGGTCAGGTAGTCGACGCTGATCGCCGCGAGCTGGGCGACCTCCTCCCGGCGCAGCCCGGCGACGCGCCGCCGGGTGTCCGGCAGCCCGACGTCGGACGGGCTCAGCTGGGCGCGGCGCGCCTTGAGGAAGTCGCCGAGTTCCTTCGGCCGGCCGGTGGGTTCCATCTGCCGATTGTCCCCCGTGGACGGAGAACGTGGGTAGGCAGGATCCTTCCCCCGAACGCGGCTGCCGGGGCAGAAACCCGGCTCTTACGCCCACGGCGGGCCAGGCCGAACCTGGAAGGCATGAACGTGACCTTCACCAGCGCCGGCGTCGACATCGCCGGGCACCTGTACCTGCCCCGCCACGACGGCCCGCACCCCGCCGTCGTCGTCGGGCACCCCGCCGGCGGTGTCAAAGAACAAACTGCCGGGCGCTACGCCCGCCGCCTCGCCGAGCGCGGGTTCGTCGCCCTCGCCTTCGACGCCGCCTACCAGGGCGAGAGCGGCGGCCTGCCGCGCGGCCTGGAAGACCCGGGCCAGCGCGTCGAAGACCTCAAGGCCGCCGTGTCCTTCCTGACGACGCGGTCCGAGGTGGATGCCGAGCGCATCGGCGCGCTCGGCATCTGCGCCTCCGGCGGGTACGTGCTCCCCGCCGCGGCCACCGACCACCGGATCAAGGCCGTCGCCACGGTCAGCGCCGCCGACATCGGCCGGATGTTCCGCGAGGGTGCCGACGGCACCCAGGACCCCGCCGTCGTCCAGGGCATGCTCGACGCCGCGGCCGCGGCCCGCACCGCCGAAGCGCGCGGCGAGAAGATGACGTCGTTCCCGATCTTCCCGCCGACCGCCGAGGACGCCCGCGCCGCCGGCGGCCAGCACGGCTTCGAGGGGTTCGACTACTACCGGACCGGCCGGGGGTTCCACCCCCGCTCGGCCACCGGGTTCACCTGGGACAGCCTCGACCGGATCGTCGCCTTCGACGCGGGCCGCTTCGCCGGGCTGATCGCGCCCCGGCCGCTGCTGATGGTGGTCGGCACCGAAGCGGTCACCGCACGCATGTCGACCGAGGTCGCCGGTGGGCCGGAACAGCTGCGGTGGATCGAGGGGGCGACCCACGTCGACCTCTACGACCGCGAGCAGTACGTCGGGCCGGCTCTCGACGAGCTGGCCGGGTTCTACGCCGCCCACCTCGGCCGGTGAGGTGCACCCTTTCGCGGGGACGGCCCTACCGGCCGCTACGGCCGGTAGGACGTCTTCGCCGCCGTCGCGCGGCTGCACACCACCGTCCGAGCGTGTAACTTTCATCCCCCGGTGGTCCACTGTGGACCGGAAACACGCCCGTGAGGTGGCAAGTCGCGTGGCCGGCCGTCCGGGGCCCGGACGGCCGGCCACGCGGATTGACAATCCTTCCGGCCCGAGCCCAGGCTGTCGCAACTCAATGTTAGCGATAACACCTGCAGGTGACGGGGAGAAGTCGTCATGAACAGAGCAAGGACCAGCGGCAGCAGCCGCTCCCGGATCGCCGTCGTCGCCGCCGCGGTGACGGTCGCGGCGGCCTCGGTGGTGGGCGTGACGCTGGGAGCCGGCGCGGCCTCGGCCGACGTCACCGGCGCCCTGCGCGGCGTCGGCTCGGGGCGGTGCCTGGACGTCCCGAACGCCAGCCAGACCGACGGCACGGCCCTGCAGATCTACGACTGCTCGGGCGGCGCGGGCCAGCAGTGGACGTCGACGGCCAGTGGCCAGCTGACGGTTCTCGGCGGCAAGTGCCTCGACGTGGCCGGCGCCGCGACGACGGCCGGAGCCCGGGTGCAGACCTGGACCTGCCACGGCGGGGCCAACCAGCAGTGGCAGGTGAACGCCGACGGCACGATCGTCGGGGTGCAGTCCGGGCTCTGCCTCGACGTCACGGGCGCCGCCACGGCGAACGGCACCGCGGTGGAGATCTGGACGTGCAACGGCGGCAGCAACCAGAAGTGGACCGGCCTGTCGGGCTCGACACCGACGACCACCACGCCGACGACCCCGGGCGGCACCTGCTCCCTGCCGTCCTCGTACCGCTGGTCCTCGACCGGCGCGCTGGCCCAGCCGAAGAACGGGTGGGTCTCGCTCAAGGACTTCACCAACGTCGTCTACAACGGCAAGCACCTGGTCTACGCCTCGAACGTCGCGGGCTCGTCGTACGGCTCGATGGCCTTCACGCCGTTCACGAACTGGTCCGACATGGCCTCGGCCGGCCAGACCGGGATGAACCAGGGCACGGTGGCGCCGACGCTGTTCTACTTCGCGCCGAAGAACATCTGGGTGCTGGCCTACCAGTGGGGCGCGTGGCCGTTCATCTACCGCACGTCGAGCGACCCGACCAACCCCAACGGCTGGTCGGCGCCGCAACCGCTGTTCACCGGCAGCATCTCCGGCTCGGGCACCGGCCCGATCGACCAGACGCTGATCGCCGACGGCTCGAACATGTACCTGTTCTTCGCCGGCGACAACGGCAAGATCTACCGGGCGAGCATGCCGATCGGCAACTTCCCGGGCAGCTTCGGCTCGAACTACACGACGATCATGAGCGACTCCCAAGCCAACCTCTTCGAGGCGGTCCAGGTGTACAAGGTCCAGGGCCAGAGCCAGTACCTGATGATCGTCGAGGCGATGGGCTCGGGCGGCCGCTACTTCCGGTCGTTCACCGCGAGCAGCCTCAGCGGCTCGTGGACCCCGCAGGCGGCGAGCGAGAGCAACCCGTTCGCGGGCAAGGCCAACAGCGGCGCCAGCTGGACGAACGACATCAGTCACGGTGACCTGGTCCGCAACAACCCGGACCAGACGATGACGATCGACCCGTGCAACCTGCAGCTGCTGTACCAGGGCAAGGCCCCGAACGCGAGCGGCCCGTACGACCAGCTGCCGTGGCGTCCGGGCGTGCTGACGCTGCAGCGCTAGCCACCGTCCAGAGGGACTCCGGTCGGCTGACGGCCGGGGTCCCTCTGGCGGCATATCGGGTCAGGATCGCCGCGGGGTGGCACCGAGGGCGTTCAGCCTGGCGGACACCTGACGCAACAGGGCGGTCCGATCGAGCAGCACGGGCCGCCAGAACTCCGGCCGGACGGCGTCGGCCAGGCAGGATGCGCGGACCAGGCCTTCGACCAGGACCTCGCCGAACTCCTGCCCGGCCGCGCGGTGGAGATCGCCATGTCGGACCTTCGTGACCCGCACGCTCCTGCCGCTGTCGGGACACCGCTGGTGGGCGCCAGGAATTACGTCTCCGGGAGACCGACCCGGAACGTGCGGCGGCGGAGGTCTGCGCCGCGGTCGGCCAGCGCATCACGGCGAACGAACGGGAAAGCTACGTGGTCGCCCGGCCCTGTGCACCGCCGTGCTGAGGGCCGGGCGGCTCAGCCCTCCTGCTGCTCGGCCAGGCTCAACGGCCGCATGTCCTGCCAGGCCGACTCCACGTACCCCAGGCTGCCCTGCCTGCTGTCCGGCGCGCGGACGCTGCGCCAGCCCGCCGGTACCTCCGCGGCGGCCGGCCACAGGGAATGCTGGCCCTCGTCGTTCACCAGGACCACGTACTGGGCTTCGTCGTCTTCGAACGGGTTCGTCGTCAAGACACTGCTCTCTTCAGCTCGGCGGCGATGATCGGGCCGATGTCGCCGAGGGGTCCCTGGCGCATCATCGTCGTGTGGTGGCAGTCGATGCGGTACTCCTCCAGCTCGCCGGTGATGTGCGCGCGCCACGCGCCGGCCGACGGGTGCTCGTCGCGCGCCGCCGTCAGGTACACCAGGTTGCCCTCGTAGCGGCCCGGCGGTGACTGCTCGATGATCCGGTGCGTGTGGACGCCGCTCTCGACCAGTGTCGCCAGGTCCTCGCCGGTGGCGCCCAGGTCGTCGCCGATGGCCGCCGCGATGGCGTCGCGGTCCACGTGGCCCTGGCCCGGGACCGAGTCCAGGAGGGCGAGGAACCGCACCTGCTCGCCGTCGCGCTGCAGGCGGCAGGCGATCGCGTGGGCGATCGTCCCGCCCGCCGACCAGCCGAGCAGGTGGTACGGCCCGGCCGGCTGCGCCGTCTTCAGCTGCGTCACGTAGTCCTCGACCAGGGCGGCCAGGTCCGCGGGCGGATCCGAGCGCCGCGCCTGCAGGCCGTACACCGGGCGTCCCGGCAGGAACGGCAGCAGGCCCGTGTAGCACCAGCTGAGGCCGGAAATCGGGTGCACGCAGAACAACGGCGGCTCGGTCCCGGTGGTCCGGATCGTCAGCAGCACCTCCCGGCCGGTCTCCGGCCCCTCGTCGCGGTCCAGCCGCTTCGCCAGCTCCTCGGGCGTCGGCGCGGCGAACAGCGTCCGGACCGGGACGTCCGCGCCGAGCGCCGAGCGGATCCGGCTCATCAGCTTGACCGCCAGCAGCGAATGCCCGCCCAGCTCGAAGAACCCGTCGTCGACGCCGACGCGTTCCAGGCCGAGGGTCTCGGCGAAGAGGCCGCACAGCGCCACCTCGCGGGCCGTGCGCGGGGCCCGGCCGGCCGGGGCGACGTCCGGGGCCGGCAGCGCGGCTCGGTCGGCCTTGCCGTTCGGCGTCACCGGGATGGCGTCCAGGCCGACGAAGGCGGACGGGACCAGGTGCACCGGCAGGCGTTCCGCCAGCCACTCCCGCAGCGCCGCGGTGGCCGGTGCCTCGCCGTCTTCGGCGACGAAGTAGGCGACCAGCCGCGGGTCGCCCGGCCGGTCTTCCCGGACCACCACGACCGCGCGGGCCACGTCCGCGTGCTCGGCCAGCACCGCCTCGATCTCGCCGGTCTCGATCCGGAAGCCCCGGACCTTGACCTGGCCGTCGGCGCGGCCCAGGTACTCCAGGTTCCCGTCCCGCCGCCGTCGCACCAGGTCGCCGGTGCGGTACATCCGCGAGCCGGGCTCGCCGAACGGGTTCGCGACGAACCGTTCCGCGGTGGTGCCGGGCCGGCGCAGGTAGCCCCGGGCCAGGCCCGGGCCGGCCAGGTACAGCTCGCCGGTGATGCCGGGCGGCACCGGCCGCAACGCGCTGTCCAGCACGTACTGCCGGGTGTCCCGGACCGGACGCCCGATCGGCGGGACGCCTTCCCCGGTCAGCGGGTCGCTGGCGGTGGTGTAGACGGTCGCCTCGGTCGGGCCGTAGACGTTGACCAGGAGCCGTCCCGGCGCCCACCGCGCGGCCAGTTCGGGCGGGAACGCCTCGCCGCCGACGATCACCGCCATCGACGGCGGGACCTCGCCGGGTTCCAGGAACGCCAGCACGGACGGCGGCACGTGGAGGTGGGTGATCGCGCGCTGCGTCAGCAGTTCGGTCAGCGCCGGGCCGGGCAGCCGCCGGTCGGCCGCGGTGAGCACCAGCCGCGCGCCGGTCGTCAGGCCCATCGCCAGGTCGAGCACCGACGCGTCGAAGCTCGGCGAGGCGAACTGCAGGATCGCGTCCCCGGGACCGGCCTCGAACCGCGCCGCCTGGTCGGCGGCGAGGGCGGCCAGCCCGGCGTGCGTGACGGCCACGCCCTTCGGCCGGCCGGTCGAGCCCGACGTGTAGATCACGTAGGCGGGGTGCCGCAGGTCCGCCCGCGGCCCCGCGGGTGGCGGGCCGGCCGGGGCGAGTGACTCGAGCAGGACGACCGGGCGGTCGTGCGCGGGCAGCTCCGCCGCGATCGCGCCGGTGCTGATGACCAGCGCGGGTTCGGCGTCTTCGAGCAGGTAGGCGATCCGCTTGCCGGGGTAGTCGGGGTCGATGGCCAGGTACGCGCCGCCCGCCCGCTGCACCGCCAGCATCGCGGCGATCAGCTCGGCCGAGCGCGGCAGCGCCAGCGCCACCACGTCCTCCGGGCCGATCCCGCGCCCGGCGAGGACCCCGGCCAGCCGGCCGGAGCGCGCGTCCAGCTCGGCGTAGGTCCACTCGACGTCGTCGTCGACCACGGCGATGGCGTCCGCGTGGGCCGCGACGGCGTCCTGGAATAGCTCGGGGAACGTCCGCTGCGGCACCGGCGCGGTGCCGGCTTCCGGCAGCACCAGCTGCCGGTCGGCCGCCGAGAGCAGGTCGAATTCGCTGACCCGGGTGCCCGGATCGGCGGTGGCGGCCGTCAGCAGCCGGCCGAACCGGTCGGCCAGCGCCGCCGCGGTGGCCTCGTCGAACAGGTCGGTGCGGTATTCGACGGCGCCTTCGATGCCGTCACCGTCCTCGCCGAGGTTGAAGGTCAGGTCGAACTTCGCACCGACGGCGCCGACCGCCTCGGGCCGCGCCTGCAGGCCCGGCAGGGAGAGGGCTTCGCCGGCGGTGTTCTGCAGGACCAGCGCCACCTGGAACAGCGGGTGCGCGGCCAGCGACCGGGCCGGGTTGAGGTGCTCGACCAGGCGGTCGAAGGGCAGGTCCTGGTGCACCAGCGCGCCCAGGGCCCCGTCCTTCACCCGGGCCAGCAGCTCCCGGAACGTCGGGTCGCCCGCGGTGTCGGTGCGCAGGACGATCGTGTTGACGAACATCCCGACCAGATCGTCGAGCTCCTCGGCGTGGCGGCCGGCCACCACCGACCCGATCGGCAGGTCGGTGCCGGCGCCCGACCGGGTCAGCAACGCCGCCAGCCCCGCCTGCAGCACCATGAACAGCGTGCACCCGTGTTCGCGGGCCAGGTCGTTCAGCGCGTCGCGCAGGCTCGCGCCGAGGCGGAAGTCGAGCACGCCGCCGCGGTGGCCGGTGTCCGCCCGGCGCGGCCGGTCCAGCGGCAGCTCCAGCAGCTCGGGGCCGCCTTCCAGCGCGTCGCGCCAGTAGGCGAGCTGCCGGGCCAGCGCGCCGTCCGGATCACCCTCGTCACCGAGGGAGGCCCGTTGCCACAACGCGTAGTCCGCGTACTGCACGGGCAACGGCGGCCATTCGGGAGCCGTGCCGGCAAGCCGGGCTTCGTAGGCGGTGCTCAGGTCGCGGGCGAACGGCGCCAGCGACCAGCCGTCGCACGCGATGTGGTGGAACACCACGACCAGGACGTGCTCCTCCGCCGCGACCCGGGCCACGTGCGCCCGCAGCGGCAGCTCGCGGGTCAGGTCGAACCCGGCATCGCACCAGCCTTCGAGCGTGCCCGCCAGCTCGCCGGCCGAGGCGTCCGACACCGTCAGCTCGGGCTCGGCGTCGAGGATCACCTGCCGCGGTTCGCCGTCCACCTCCGGGTAGATCGTGCGCAGGGCCTCGTGCCGCCCGGTGACGTCGGCCAGCGCCAGGCGCAGCGCGTCGACGTCGAGCGCGCCGGTCAGCCGGAGCGCGAAGGGGAGGTTGTACGTTGAGTCCGGGCCGGCCAGCCGGTTGAGGAACCACAGCCGCTGCTGGGCGAACGACAGCGGCAGCACGTCCGGGCGCTGCCCGCCGAGCAGGGCGGGGCGGGCCGTCGCCCGGCCGGCCGCGGACAGCAGCGCCGCGAGCCCGGCGACGGTCGGCGCCTCGAACAGCGCCCGCACCGGCAGGTCGGCGCCGAACGCCGACCGGATCCGGGTCACCAGCCGGGTGGCCAGCAGCGAATGCCCGCCGAGGGCGAAGAAGTCGTCGTCGATGCCGATGGGCGACACCGAGAGCAGGCCGGAGAACAGGTCCGCCAGCACGCGCTCTTCCGGCGTGCGGGGGGCCCGCGAGGCCGCCGAGCCGGTGAAGTCCGGTGCGGGCAACGCCTTCCGGTCGAGCTTCCCGTTGGTGTTGAGCGGGATCTCGGCGAGCGGCACGACCGCGGCCGGCACCATGTAGTCCGGCAGCGACCGGCCGGTGAACGTCCGCAGCTCGCCGGGGTCGACGTCGGCGCCGTCGGCGGGCACCACGTAGGCGACCAGGCGCGGGTCGCCCGGCCGGTCCTCCCGGGCCACGACGGCCGCCCGGGCGACCGCCGGGTGGCCGGTGAGCACCGCTTCGATCTCGCCCGGCTCGATCCGGAACCCGCGGATCTTGACCTGGTCGTCGGTGCGGCCGAGGTACTCGAGGGTGCCCCCGGCCTGCCACCGCACCAGGTCCCCGGTGCGGTACATCCGCGTGCCCGGCTCGCCGAACGGGTCGGCGACGAACCGCGCCGCGGTCAGGTCCGGCCGGCCGAAGTAGCCGCGGGCCAGCACCGCACCCGCGAGGTAGAGCTCACCCGGCACCCCGGGCGGCACCGGCTGCAGCTGCGGGTTCAGCACGTACGCCCGCGTGTTGGCCAGCGGGCGGCCCAGCGAAACCGAGGTCCCTACGGCGATCGGGCTGCCGAGGGTGTCCACAGTGCACTCGGTGGGGCCGTAGTAGTTGTAGCTCTGCGTCCGCGGCGAGGCCGCCACCTCCGCCCACAGCGCCGCGTCGATGGCCTCGCCGCCGAGCGACAGGATCGCGGGGGCGTGCGAGGGGTCGTCGAGCAGCCCGGCGGCCAGCAGCGGCTTGGCGTAGGACGGCGTCACGTCGAGGAAGTCGATCCGGTTCGCCACCGTGTAGGCGACCAGCTCGTCGGCGTCGGCGCGCACCTCTTCGCTGATGACGTGCAGCGTGTGCCCGTCGAGCAGCCACAGCAGCTCGTCCCAGGACGTGTCGAAGGAGAACGACGCCGTGATCGCCACCGGCACCGGCCGGACGCGCTGCGCCAGCGGCGCCATCAGCGTGGTTCGGTGCTCGTGCAGCAGGTTGGCCACGCTCCGGTGTTCCACCACGACGGCCTTGGGCCGGCCGGTGGAACCGGAGGTGTAGATCAGGTAGGCGGGGTGGCCGGGCAGCAGCGGCCGGACGCGCCCGGCCTGGTCGAGGGCCCAGTCGTCGGCTGCCAGCACGTCCTCGTCGAGCTCGGTCAGCACCACGGCGGGCGCGGCGTCCTCGAGCATCGCGGCGACGCGGTCACCGGGCATGGTGGGGTCGATCGGCAGGTAGGCCGCGCCCGCCTTGAGCACGCCGAGGATCGCGACCACGAAGTCGGTGGTGCGCGGCAGGATCAGCGCGACCCGGTCCTCCGGGCCGACGCCGGCCCCGGCGAGGTGGCGGGCGAGCCGGTTCGCGCGGGCGTCGAGCTCGGCGTAGGTGTACCGGCCGTCCCGGGCCACCAGCGCGAGTTCGTCCGGGGTGCGGGCGACCTGGCGCTCGAACAGCTCCGGAACGGTCACCGCCTCGAACGCCGACGCCGTGTCGTTCCAGCCGTCGAGCACCTGACGCCGTTCCCCGGCGGTCAGCAGGGCAGCCCGGCCAAGCTCGGTCTCCGGCGCGGCGGCGAACCCGGTGAGCAGCGTCTCGAAGTGCCCGAGGAGCCGCTCGGCGGTCGCGGTGTCGAACAGGTCGGTGTTGTACTCCAGCCGGCAGAGCAGGCGCTCGTCGCGGTGGAAGACGTCCAGCGCCAGGTCGACCTGCGCGCTGCCGAGCCCGGTGTCGTCGCGCTCCCGCACGGCGAGGCCGGCCATGCTCGGCGGGGTGTCCTTGATGTTCAGCAGGTTGAACATCACCTGGAACAGCGGGTTGCGGCCGGGGTCGCGCTGCGGGTTGACCGCTTCGACGAGCCGGTCGAACGGCACGTCCTGGTGGGCGAACGCGCCCATCGCCGTCTCCCGGACCCGGCCCAGCAGCTCGGCGAAGGGCAGCCGAGGGCCGGCTTCGGTGCGCAGCACCAGGGTGTTGACGAAGAACCCGACCATGTTCTCCAGCTCGACCTCGGTGCGGCCGGCGACCGGGGTGCCGATGCAGAGGTCGGTGGCCCCGGTGTAGCGGTGCAACAGGGCCTGGAACGCGGCGAGCAGCGTCATGTAGAGGGTGACGTCGTGGTCGCGGCCGAGCCGTTCGAGGTCCGCCCGCAGCCCGGCGGGCAGCCACCGGTCGGCGATCGCGCCGTTGTGGGTCTGCACCCGCGGCCGCGGCCGGTCGGTCGGCAGCTCGAGCGCGGCGGGTGCGTCCGCCAGCCGCCCCTTCCAGTAGCTCAGGCCGGCTTCGAGGGCTTCGCCGAGGTGGTCCTGCTGCCACAGCGTGTAGTCGCCGTACTGGACGGGCGGCTCGGGCAGCGGCGAGGGCTGATCGGCGAGGAAGGCGTTGTACAGCCGGCCGAGCTCGTCGAAGAGGATGTCGAGCGACCAGCCGTCGACGATGATGTGGTGCATGCAGAGCGCGAACACGTGCCGGTTTTCCCCGGTGCGGAACAGTGTCGCGCGCACCAGCGGGCCGGCGGCGAGGTCGAACGGGCGGCGGAGGTCGGCCTGCAGCGCTTCGGGCAACGCGGCTTCGCCGACGTCGATCACCGGGATGTCCACCGGGGTGGGCGGCAGCACCACCTGGACCGGCTCGCCGTCGAGCTCGGGCAGCACGGTGCGCAGGACTTCGTGCCGCCGGACGACTTCGGTGAGGGCGGCCCGCAGCGTGTCGACGTCGAGTGCGCCGTCGATGTCCAGCGCCAGCGGGATGGCGTAGGCGGATTCGGCGCCGGCCCGTTCGAGGAACCACAGCCGCCGCTGCACGAACGCGGCCGGGATCGGCCCGTCGCGGTCCGGCCGGGCGGCGATGCCCGCCCGCCGTCCGGTGCCGGTGGCGCCGACGACGCGGGCGAGTTCGGCGACGGTGGGGTTGTCCAGCACGGTGCGGATCGCGATTTCCGTCTCGAACCGCACGCGCAGCCGGGAGGTGAGCTGGGTGGCCAGCAGCGAATGCCCGCCGAGGTCGAAGAAGTTGTCGTGGATGCCCACGCTCGCCACGCCGAGCAGGTCCCGCCACAGCTCGGCGACCGCCGACTCGGTTTCGTCGCGCGGCAGGTCCGCCGGCTCGGCGTCCGGTTCGGCGGCGAGCTCGGGCTCGGCGGCCGGGACGGCGGCGGCGCGGGGTTCTTCGTCCAGGGCCCACCAGCGGCCGCCGCGCCAGGCGTGCACGTCGCTGGTGGCGGCGGCGAACGGCGGCTGCGCCGGCGGCGGCCCGTCGTCGAGGTCGTACACCGTCACGGACGCCGACCGGCGCACGTCCGCCACCAGGTCGTTGTCGAGCAGGTCGCGGCCGAGGAGGATCAGCCGGACCCCGGCGGTGGCGGCGTCCTCGGCCAGCCGGGTGAGCCCGGTGCGGAAGTCCTCGTCCGGCTCCGGCACGACGGCCACCACGACGGCGGGCGAGACCCCGCCCGCGGTGCCGGCCAGTGCGTCGTCCAAAGTGGACTCGGTGATCGTCGACGGCGGAGCGGTCAGCGCGGGGACCAGCTCGGGGGCCGGCACCGCCCCGACGGTGACGACCACGTCGTGGCGGCGGGCCGTGGCCGACGGCGAGGTCGCCCAGCGGCGACCGGCTTCGCAGTCGATCGCCTCGAACGGGTGCGGCGGCAGCGCGCAGCGGGCCTTCTCGTCGGTCAGCTCGTCGACCGGGATGTCGAACCCGCGTTCCCACAGCGCGCCCAGCGCCGCGAGCAGGTTCTCCTCTTCGCTGTCCTCGGCCCGCCGGGTCAGCGGCACGGCCAGGTGCCCGGCAGTCCACGCCGGGTGCGCGCGCAGCATGCGGGTCATGGTCTGGCCGGGCCCGAGTTCGACGAATACCCGGCAGGAGCTCGCGAGCAGGGTTTCGACGTCGTCGGCCAGCCGCACCGTGCCCGCGGCGTGGTCGGCCCAGTAGTCACCGCGGGCGACGGCCGCGGGGTCCGCCCAGCCGCCGGTGAAATTGGACAGGTACGGCAGGGACGGCGTCGTGGTCGGGATCTCCGCCACGACGCGGCCCAGCCGGTCGGCGGCCGGTCGGACCGCCGCCGTGTGGTAGGCGCCGCCGAGGTCCAGCACGCGGTCGCCGAACCCCTCGGTGCGCAGTTGTTCGATCAGCTCGATCGGGCCCGCCAGCACCGAGTAGCGCGGCGCTTCGATGGCCACGGCCAGTCCCGGCCGCGAGCCGAGCAGTTCCCGCACCTGTTCGGGCGGGCCCTGCACGGCGAGCATCCGCCCGGGCTCGACGTCGTCGAGGATGGTGCCGCGGGCGTGCACGACCCGCAGCGCGTCCGACGGGGTCCAGAGCCCGGCGACCGCCGCGGCGACGCATTCGCCGGCGCTGTGGCCGAGCATCGCCTTCGGCTCGATGCCGAACTCCTGCAGCTGGCGGGCGAAGGCGAAGCCGATGGCGAACAGCGCGAGCTGCTCGTGGACGAGCGTCCGCAGCCAGTCGACGTGGTCACCGGGGCGCAGGACGGTGGCGATGTCGATGCCGAACCGCTCGCGCGTCTCAACGGCCAGCCCGTCGAAGACCTCGCGGAACACCGGGAGCGTGCGGTGCGCGGCGCCGCCGAACCCGGCCCGCAGCACGCTGGTCCCGGGGAACAGGAACGCGGTGTCCCGCTCGGCGGAGACCTGCGTCGCCGGCTCGCCGGTGCGCAGGGCCTCGGCCGCCTCGGCGCGGTCGGTCGCCACCACGGTGCTGCGGTGCGGGAACTGCCGCCGCCCCGCCGCCAGGGTGTAGGCGACGTCGTCGAGGGAGTCCTCGCCGCTTTCGAGGTGGTCGGCGAGCTCGGTGCGGATCGTGCCCACGGCGGCCGCGGTCGACCCGGACAGGCAGAACACGCGGGGCCGCGACCGGCTGGTCCGGCTCGGCGCGGTCGGCGGGGACTCCAGGATGACGTGGGCGTTGGTGCCGCCGACGCCGAACGCGCTCACCCCGGCCAGCACCGCGCCTTCGGCGGGCAGCGGCTCCAGCTCGGTGGCGATCCGGAACGGCGAGGAGTCCAGTTCGAGGCCCGGGTTGGGCTCCCGGTAGTGCAGGGTGGGCACCAGTTCGCGGTGGCGCAGCATCAGCGCGGTCTTGATCAGGCCGGCGGCGCCGGCGGCGGCCCCGGTGTGGCCGATGTTGCTCTTCACCGCGCCGAGCCGGCAGAACCCGACGGCGTCGGTGCCTTCGCGGAAGGCGGCGGTGAGCGCGGCGACCTCGATCGGATCGCCGACCCGGGTCGCGGTGCCGTGCGCTTCGACGTAGGCGATGTCGGCGGCGTCCACCCCGGCCTGGGCCTGCGCGAAGCGGATCACGTCACGCTGGCCGTCGAACGACGGCGCGGTGTAGCCGATCTTCGTGCCGCCGTCGTTGTTCAGGGCCGAACCGCGGACGACGGCGACGATCCGGTGGCCGTCGGCGATGGCGTCTTCGAGGCGCCGCAGCACGACGACCGCGACGCCGCTGCTGCCGACGGTGCCGCTGGCGGCGGCGTCGAACGGGCGGCAGTGGCCGTCGGCGGACTCGATGTAGCCCTCTTCGTGGAGGTAGCCGGTGGCCTGGGGCAGCCACAGTGAGGCCCCGCCGGCGAGAGCGGCGTCGCATTCGTAGTTGAGCAGGCTCTGCGCCGCCTGGTGGACGGCGACCAGCGACGTCGAGCACGCCGACTGCACGGTCATCGCCGGCCCGCGCAGGCCGAGCTTGTAGGCGACGCGGGTGGCGATGTAGTCCTTGTCGTAGTCGATCATCCGGGACAGGCCGTCGCCGTTGCCCTGCAGCGCCGGGTTCATCATGTCGCACCCGGCGTACACCCCGACCCAGCCGTCGAACCGCCGCGGGTCCAGCCCGGCGTCGTCGAGCGCCGCGGACGAGGACTCGAGGAACACCCGCTGCTGCGGGTCCATGGCCGCGGCTTCGGCCGGGCTGTAGCCGAAGAACCGGCGGTCGAAGCACTCGCCGCCGGCGAGCACGCCCCGGGCGGGGACGTACCGGGGGTGGCGGGCCAGCGCGGGGTCCACCCCGGCGGCGACCAGCGTGGGCAGGTCGAACCGGGTGATGCCTTCGACCCCGGCGCGCAGGTTCCGCCAGTACTGCCCGGCGTTTTCCGCGCCCGGCAGCCGGCAGGCCAGCCCGACGATCGCGATCGCGTTGCTCTCGGTCATGCGGCGTCGCCCATCTTCTCGGGACGGCCGGGCCTGGCCCGGCGCGCCCGCGCGCGTTCGGCACGTCCTCTTACGTCCACTGTGGACTCTTGGGGGGCCGGTCCGGCGGCGAGCGCCCGTGCCAGTGCGTGCACGGTCGGGTGCTCGAACAGCCGCCGGATCGGCAGGGTGATCGACAGCTCGCGTTCCAGCCGCGAGTGCAGGGCCCCGAGCAGCAGGGAGTTGCCGCCGAGGTCGAAGAAGTTGTCGTGCGCGCCGACCGCCTCGAGGCCGAGCACCGCCGACCAGACCGCGGCGATCCGCTGCTCGGTCCCGGCTTCCGGGGCCGTCCACGCGGTCGCGCCGACGCGGTCCTCGCGGCCCGGTGCGGGCAGCGCGTCGACGTCGAGCTTGCCGCGGTGGTTCAGCGGCAGCGCCGGCAGCCACACCACGGCGTTGGGCACCATGAACTCCGGCAGCCGGGTCTTCAGCCCGGCCAGCACCGACTGGGTGTCCTCCGCCCCGCCCGGGGGCGCGACGAGGTAGGCGACCAGCGCGGCGGCGTCGCCGGGGAACCCGCGCACGACGGCCTGGCGGACCAGCGGGTCGAGCAGCAGCTGGGTCTCGATCTCGGCCGGTTCGATGCGGTAGCCGCGGATCTTGAGCTGCCGGTCGAGCCGGCCGAGGTATTCCAGGGTGCCGTCGGGCAGCCAGCGGGCCCGGTCGCCGGTGCGGTAGAGCCAGCCGGGCCGCCCGTCGGGGTCGCGGTCGGTGAACCGTTCGCGGGTCAGGTCGTCGCGGCCCCAGTAGCCCTGGGACACGGTCGCGCCGCCGACGAACAGCTCGCCGGGCATCCCGGCCGGGCAGCGCTGCCCGGCCGGGTCCAGGACGTAGGCGTGCACGCCGTCGATCGGCCGGCCCACGCAGTTGAGCGCGGTCGCGGTGGCGACGTCGAGCACGTGGGTGGTGGTGATGTAGGTCTCGGTCGGCCCGTAGGCGTCGCAGACGCCGTACGGGGTTTCCGGCGGGACGCTCGTCAGCGGCGAACCGGCGAAGAACAGCCACCGCAGCGACGCGGGCGCGGTGCCCGCCGTCCACAGCGCCTCGGCCAGCGGCGTCGGCGTGAAGAACATCGTCACGTCCTGGTCGCCGAGCCAGGCGAGCAGCTCCGGCACGACGACGGGACGTTCGTAGGGCAGCAGTTCGGCGCCGCCGCAGAGGGCGGGCCAGACTTCGTACTCGGTCATGTCGAACGCGACGCTGTGGATCTGGCTGACCCGGTCGCCCGGCTGCACCCCGAAGGTGTCCACGTGCCAGCGGGTGACGTGGGCGAGGCTGCCGTGGCTGTAGGCCACGCCCTTGGGCTCGCCCGTGGTGCCCGAGGTGTAGAGGACGTAGGCGGTCGAGTCCGGGCTCGGCAGCTCCGCCTGCGGGCGGGCGGTGACGTCGGGGACCTTGCCGACGTCGACGACCGCGGTGCCCGGCGGGACAGTGCCGGCCAGGTCGGCGGGCGAGTCGGTGACGACCGCGCACGCGCCGAGGTCTTCGAGGATGAACCGGATCCGCCCTTCCGGGTACGCCGGGTCCAGCGGGCTGTAGACGAACCCGGCCTTCCACGCGGCCAGCATGGCCACCACGAGGTCGGCGCCGCGGGGCAGCACCAGCGCCACCACCGGTCGATCACCGGTGGCGCGGGCCCGCAGCACCGACGCGAGCGCGTCGGCTTTCCGGTCGAGCGCGGCGTAGCTGAGCACGCCACGAGCGGTGCGGATCGCCGGGGCGTCCGGCCGGGCGGCGCACTGCGCGGCGAACAACGCCGGCACCGACGTCGCTTCCCCGGCCGGCGCGGTCCGCTCGAACCCGGCGAGCTCGGCCAGCTGGTCGGCGCCGAGCAGGTCCAAGGTACGCACCGGCTGGTGCACGATTTCGGCGAACGCGTCGACGAACCGGCCGATCCAGGCGGCCATCCGGTGGGCTTCACCGTCGGTGATCCGGTCACCGCGGTAGAGGATGGTGCCGTGGAGGCGGCCGTGGCTCTCCTCGAAGCCGACGGTGAGGCCGAGCTTGGCGGCGTACCCGGCGCCGGTGTGGTCCAGTTCCAGCGGAGTGAGCGCGGCGCCGCCGAGTTCGGTGCGGACGCGGCCCACGGCCGTCGCGGCCAGCGTCACGTCCGCGTAGGGCGTCCAGCCCGGGCGCCGCGGCGGCCGCAGCCCGTCGACGACGTCCTCGAACGGCACGCGCTGGTCGTCGAACGCGGCCAGCGCGGTTTCCCGCACGGTGTGCAGCAGGTCCAGCACGGTGGTCTCGTCGTCGCATTCAGACCGCAGCACGACGGTGTTGAGGCAGGGGCCGAGCAGGTCGGGGAACTCGTCGCGGTTGGCCACCGGGAAGCCGAAGGTGACTTCGTCCTGCCCGGTCCAGCGGTGCAGCAGGGCGGCGAGCGCGGTGGCGGCCACCATGAACCACGAGCACGACATCCGCTGTTCGGCCCGCAGGCGGCGCAGCTGCTGCAGCGCGGCGGGGGACAGCGGGATCGGCACCGACCCGGGCTGCGCCTGCCGCAGCGGCGGCGTGAGCGCGGGGAAGGCGGGTGCACCGGCCAGCCGGTTCGTCCACCGGTCCAGCGCCGCCTTCCCGGCTGCGCTGGCGCGTTCGTCGGCCTGCGACAGCGCGAAGTCGCGGAACTGCGCGCGGCCCGGCGGCAGGATCTCGGCGAGCGGCCGGCCGGCGAGGCCGCCGATCCCGTCGAGCACCCGGCCGAGGCCGTCGGCCAGGCGCTGGACCCGCGCGGCGGAGTGCCGGTCGCCGCGGTAGGACAGCACGGCGCTCAGCTTCCCGCCTTCCTCGACGAAGGTGACGGTGAGCCCGAACTTCGTTTCGTGCTCCCACCGGTCGAACGGCCGCGGGGTCATCGTGGCCGGGCCCAGCGCGTGCCCGGTGGCTTCGCCGGTGACCAGGTTGAGCATGACGTCGAGGAACGGGGTGTGCCCGTGCCGCCGCTGCGGGTCCAGCCGCGTCAGCACGGCGGGCAGCGGAGCCGCCTGGAACTCGAAGGCGTCCAGCATGGCGTCGCGGACTTCGCCGAGCAGTTCCGCGAAGGTCGTGCCGGACGTTGCCTGCGAGCGCAGGACGACGGTGTTCAGGCACGGGCCGAGCACGTCCTCGAGGTCCTCGTCCTCCCGGTTGGCCACCGGCAGCCCGAAGGTGATGTCGTCGCTGTTGGCGCTGCGGTGCAGCCACGCGGAAACGGCCGCGACCGCCACCATGTACCAGCTCACGCGGTGTTCGTCGCACAGTTCGGCGGCGCGCGCGGCGAAGTCCGGGGAGAACGGGACCGGGACGGCGCCGTGCGGCCCGGACTGCCGCGGCAGCGTCCCGAGGTCGAGCGTCTCGGGCGCGCCGGCCAGGCGTTCGGTCCAGTAGCCGAGGATGTCTTCGCCGTCGGCGGTCTCGAGCTCTTCACGTTGCCGCTGCGTCACTTCGGCGAACTGCACCGGGGCCGGCAGGTCCTCGGCCGGGAGCCCGAGGGCGCGCCGGTAGGCGTGGTCGAGGTCGCGCTGCAGCACGGGCAGCGACTGCGCGTCGAACACGATGTGGTGCAGGCAGAGCAGCAGCACGTGCTCGCCGGGGGCGAGGGTGACCAGGTGCGCGCGCACCGGGCGGCCGGCCCCGAGGTCGAACGGCGTCGACGCCTCGGTGTCGACGAGCGCGTCGATCACCGCGCCGGCGTCGGCCTCGGGCCGGTCGGCGAGGTCGGTGCGCACCAGCTCGGGCACCCAAGGGTCGGTGACCACCTGCAGGAGCCGGCCGTGGCGCTGGCGGAACGCCGACCGCAGGATCTCGTGGCGCTCGGTCAGGCCGCCGAGGGCGGCCTGCAGCGCGGCGGGGTCGAGCTCGCCGGTGATCCGCCAGGTCAGCGGGACGTTGTAGGAGGGACCGGCGGCGACCATCTGCTCGGCCAGCCACATCTGTTCCTGCATGCTGGAGGCCGGGGTGCCCGCCGGGGCCGGCTCAGCCGGGCCCTCGGCGGCCGTGCCGGCGAGGAAGTCGAGGTGGGCGGCCAGTTCCCGCGGCCGGGACAGCTGGTAGACGTCGGCGACCGAGAGGGTGATCCCGGTGCGGGCGGCGATCTCCCCGGCGAGCTGGGCCAGCATCAGGGAGTGCCCGCCGAGCTCCAGGAAGGAGTCGTCGACACCGGGCTCGGGGCAGCCGAGGACGTCGGCGAAGATCCCGGTGAGCAGGCGTTCGGTCGGGGTCGCGGGTTCGGCGCGCGGCCCGGCGGGCAGCTGCCCGCCCAGCTCGGCCAGCGCCCTCCGGTCGACCTTTCCGTTGCCCGTCAACGGGAATTCCTCGACGACGAGGAAGGCGGCCGGGATCATGTACTCGGGCAGGTGGCTGCCGAGGAAGGCGCGCAGGCTGGCCACGGACGGCGGCGGGCCCGCGCAGTCGAGGTAGGCGGCCAGCTTGTCGCCGTCGAGCAGGACCACCGCGTCGGCGATTTCGGGCCGGCCGCGCAGCAGCGACTCGATCTCACCGGGTTCGATCCGGAACCCGTGCAGCTTGATCTGGTTGTCGACCCGGTTGACGTATTCGAGCTGCCCGCCGGGCAGCAGCCGCACGAGGTCGCCGGTGCGGTAGAGCACGCCGCGCGCCGGGTCGGCCGGATCCGGGCGGAACCGCTCGGCGGTCAGCTCCGGGCGGCGCAGGTACCCGGCCGCGACGCCGTCGCCGCCGATCCACAGCTCGCCCGGTTCGCCGGGCGGCACCGGCCGCATGGCCTCGTCGAGGATGTTGAGGGTGGTGTTGGTGACCGGCTCGCCGAGGGTGATCGGGCCGGCCGTGACGCGGCCCGCGGTCGACCAGATGGTCGTTTCGGTGGGTCCGTAGAGGTTCCACACGACGCGGCCGCGCGGCAGCAGCTCGTCGGCCAGCGCGCGGGGCAGGGCTTCGCCGCCGCAGAGGACAGTCAGCTCCGGGTCGCCGGGCCAGCCCGCGGCGAGCAGCATCCGCCAGGTCGCCGGGGTCGCCTGCAGGTGGGTGGGCCGCGTCCGGGCCAGGTGGCGGCCGAGCAGTTCGCCGTCGCGGGTGATCTCGGCCGGGGCGACCTCGACCGTGCCACCGGTGATCAGCGGCAGGAACAGCTCCAGCGCGGCGATGTCGAAGCAGACGGTGGTGAGGGCCAGCATCGTGTCCTGGTCGCCGAACCCGGGCTTGACGGCCATCGACCGCAGCAGGTTCGCCAGGCCGCGGTGGGTGACGCGCACGCCCTTCGGCCGTCCGGTCGAGCCGGAGGTGTAGATGACGTAGGCGATGTCGTCGCCGGTCACCGCGGCGCCGTCGGCGATCGGGGCGGCGGCGAGCACGGTGTCGATTCCGGCCGCTTCGACGCCGGTGGCGGTGATCTCCGCGGGCAGCTCCCCGCCGGCGATGAGCAGGCCGACCTGGGCGTCTTCGAGCATGCCGGCGATGCGCTGCGGCGGGTAGATCGGGTCCAGGGGCACGTAGGCCGCGCCGGACAGCAGCACGCCGAGCAGCGTCGGCACCAGGTCGGCGGAGCGGTCGAGGTACACCCCGACCAGGTCGCCGCGGCCGAGCCCGCGGCCGGTGAGGAAGCCGGCCACGGCGCGGGCCCGCCGGCCCAGCTCGGCGTAGGTCAGGGAGGTGCCGTCGAAGACCAGCGCCGTCTTGCCCGGCGTGCGCGCGGCCTGGCCGAGGAACTGCGCGGGCAGCGGCAGGGCCTGTTCGACCCAGACGGTTTCCGCGGGCGGCCCGGCTTCGACGGCGAAGGCGTCGTAGCAGTCCTTGAGTTCGCGCAGGAACAGCCGGGTCGAGGTGGCGTCCCAGACGATGTGGTGGACGCACAGGAACAGCACCTGCTGGTTGTCGTCGAGGTCGGCGAGCCCGACGCGCAGCAGGCGCGCCTGCGCGAGGTCGAACGTACGGCGGGCGGCCTCGCGCAGCCAGTCCGACAGCCGGTCTTCGGCGTCGGGGGCGCCGCGCAGGTCGAGCCGTTCGATGCCGGGCGTCCACGGTTCCCCGACGTGCTGGTAGAGCCGGCCGTCCCGTTCGGCGAACGCGGTGCGCAGGATTTCGTGCCGCTCGACGACCACCGCGATGGCCCGTTCCAGCGCGTCGGCCGACAGGGTGCCGTGCACCCGCCAGGCGAACGGCATGTTGTAGAGCCCGTCGCCGGGTTCGAGCCGCTCGGCGAACCACATCCGCTCTTGGACGCTCGCCGCCGGCACGTGGTGGTCTGCCGCGTTCGTCGCGCTCATTTCCGCGTCTCCCCGGTTCCTTGCACGGCGGCGGCGAAGTCGCCGGCCGTGGGATGGTCGAACAACGTCCGCACGCTGACCCGCACGCCGAGCTCCCGGCGCAGGCGGCCGACGGCACGGGTGGCGAGCAGCGAGGTGCCGCCCAGGTGGAAGAAGTTGCCGGTGACCCCGACCTCGGCGCCCAGCAGCTCGGCCCAGACCCGGCAGACGGTCGTCTCCAGTTCGGTGCGCGGCGCGACGTAACCGGCTCCGCGGCCGGCCGGCCCGGGCTCCGGCAGCCGGGCCCGGTCCACCTTCCCGTTGGCGTTCAACGGGAAAGCCTCGAGCGCGACGACGTCGCCGGGCACCATGTAGCCGGGCAGCGTCCCGGCCAGCTGCGCCTTGATGTCCTCTGTGGACAGTTCGGCCGGGTCGCCCTCGGCGACGACGTAGGCGACCAGCCGTCCGCCGTCGTCCCCGGGCCGGACCAGCACGAGGGCGGCGCGCACGCCGGGGCAGCCGGTCAGCCGCGCTTCGATCTCCCCGGGTTCGACGCGGTAGCCGCGCACCTTGACCTGGTCGTCGCGCCGTCCGAGGAACTCCAGGGTCCCGTCCTGGCGCCAGCGGACCAGGTCGCCGGTGCGGTAGAGCAGGTCGCCGGGCCGGCCGTGCGGGTCGGGCACGAACCGGCCCGCGGTCAGCTCCGGGGCGCCGACGTACCCGTGGGCCAGCCCCAGGCCCGCGACGCAGAGCTCGCCGGGCACGCCCACCGGCACCAGGGCGAGCCCGGTGCCGGTCACGTAGCAGCGGGTGCCGCGAATCGGCCGCCCGATCGGGACCGACACGGCGCCCTCGGGCACCCCGGTGATCAGGTGGGCCGTGCTGAACGTGGTGTTCTCGGTGGGCCCGTATCCGTTGAGCAGCCGCTTCGGCGCGTTGCCCGCGGCCAGGACCGCGCGGATGACGGCGGGGTCGAGTGCCTCGCCGCCGACGATCACCGTGCCGATCCCGGCGACGGCGTCGGGTACCTCGCCGACGGTGTGGTTGAACAGCGACGACGTCATCCAGAGCACGGTGACGCCCTGTTCGCGCAGTTCGTGGGTCAGCGCGGCGGGTTCGACGACCGTTTCCCGGGGCAGGATGACCAGCTCGGCGCCGGTGAGCAGCGCGCCCCAGATCTCGAAGGTGGCGGCGTCGAAGGAGATGCTGCTGCTGTGCGCGACGCGGTCACCCGGGCCGATGCGCACGTAGTCGGTTTCGTGCACCAGGCGCACGACGGCACGGTGGGGCACGCGCACGCCCTTGGGCCGCCCGGTGGACCCGGAGGTGTACATGACGTACGCGAGGTCTTCGGGGCCGGGCGCCGCGGCGGCCCGCGAGGTGGCCGCGACGGGCGTGTCTTCGACGAGCACCTTCGGCCCGCTCCAGCTGGCGGTCCGGCCGGCGAAGGCGGCGCTGGTCACCACGACGGTGGCGCCGGCGTCGCCGAGCAGGTATCCGAGCCGGTCGGCCGGGTAGCCGGGGTCGAGCGGCAGGTAGTGCCCGCCGGCCCGGAGGATGCCGAGCAGGGCGGCGACCTGGTCGATCGAGCGGTCCAGGCAGACACCCGCGCAGAGCGGCCGCCCGCCGGCGTGGGCCAGCACGGCGTCGGCGACCTGTGAGGCCCGGGCGTCGAGTTCGGCGTAGGTCAGCACCTCGGTGCCGGAGCGCACGGCGGGGGCGTCCGGCCGCAGCGCGACCTGCTCGGCGAACAGCTCGGTGACGGTCGTGGTGGCCGCCTCCGCCGGCTCGGCCGCGTTGCCCCACGCCAGCAGCTGCCCGTGCTCGGCCGGGGACAGCACCGCGAGGTCCGATACGGGCGTGGCCGGGTCCGCGGCCGCGCCCTCGAGGATCCGCTCGAGGTGCCGCAGCAGCCCTTCGACGGTGTCCCGGTCGAACAGGTCCCGGCGGTAGTCGACGTCGACGACCAGCTCGCCGTCCGCCTCGAACGCCATGAAGTCCAGCTCGAACTTGACCACACCGGGGTCGAACACGAACTCGGTGACGGCCGAGCCGGGGATCCGCAGCGGGTCGGCGGGGGTGTTGAGGAACGACAGCACGACGTTGACCAGCGGCGGCCGGCTCAGGTCGCGGTCGGGCCCGCTCAGGTCGGCCAGCCGTTCGATCGGCAGGTCCTGGTTTTCCTGGGCCCGCAGCGCGGTTTCCTGGACGCGGGCGAGCAGGTCGCCGAAGCCCGGGTCGCCGGCCAGGTCGGTGCGCAGCACGACGGTGTTGACGAAGAACCCGAGGAGGTCTTCGAACTCGGGGCGGTCGCGGTGGGCGATGGCGGCGCCGAACACGACCTCGGCCTGGCCGGTGTGGCGGGCCAGCACCGCCGAGAGCCCGGCCGCCACGGCCGCGAACAGGGTCACGTCGTGGCGCGCGGCCACCTCCCGGACCGCGCCGAGCACGCGCCCGGGGATCCGGCGCCGGACGCGGGCGCCGTCCCAGCCCTGCACCGGCGGCCGGGGCCGGTCGGTGAGCAGCTCCAGCGGTTCGAAGCCGGCCAGTTGTCCGCGCCAGTGCCGCAGCTGGGGTGCCAAGGCCGCGTCGGTGAGCGTCTCCCGCTGCCACCGCGTGAAGTCGGCGTACTGGACGGCGGGTTCGGGCAGCGGCGAGCCGAAGCCGAGCAGGAAGGCCGGGTAGAGCTCGGAGAGCTCGCGCAGCAGCAGCGACAGCGTCCACTGGTCGGCGACCAGGTGGTGCAGGCAGACCAGCAGCACGTGGTCGTCGTCGCCGATCCGGAACAGTTCCGCGCGCAGCAGCGGGCCGTGGCGCAGGTCGAACGGCCGCAGCACGTGGTTCCGGGCCAGTTCGGCCGCCTTCGCCAGCCGCTGGTCCGCCGTGTCGCCGTCGACCAGGGTGACCGGCAGCTTGACCGGTTCCGGCGGCCGGGTCCGCAGTTCCGGCTGCCCGCCGGGGCCTTCGGCCACGACCGAGCGGACGACCTCGTGGCGCCGGACGACCTCGGTCAGCGCGGCGGCGAGCAGCCCGGGGTCGAGCGGGCCGCGCACGCGGTGGGCGGAGGGGATGTTGTAGCCGGTGGCGCCCGGGTGCAGCTGGTCGAGGAACCACAGCCGCTGCTGGGCGAAGGACAAGGGCGCGTGCATCAGGCCGCCTCCCGCCGGTCGGTGGTGGCCACCCGCGCGGCGATCGCCCCGACGGTGGGTGCGGCGAGCAGTTCGCGCACCGAGACGCGGACGCCGAAGTGCCGCAGGAGCCGCGTGGACAGCTGCGCCAGCGTCAGCGAGTGCGCGCCGAACGAGCGGAGGTCGTCGTCGCGGCCGACGCCGGCGCGGCCGAGCACTTCTTCGGCGAGCCGGGTGACGGCCTCTTCCGCGGGGGTCCGCGGGGCGGCCGAGGGCGGCCGGCCGCCGCCCAGCCAGTGCGGTGGCGGCAGGGCGTCGCGGTCGACCTTGCCCACCGGGGTCAGCGGGAGCCGGCCGAGCACGACGAACTGGTCCGGCATCTCGTGCGGGACGAACCGCTCGGCCAGCGCGTCGCGCAGCTCCTGCCGCAGCGCTTCGATGGCCGGCTCGTCCGGCGCGCTGTTCTCCAGCACGTCGGGGACGACGGTGGCGGCGGGCCAGGCGATCCGGGCGGACTCCGGCACCGACTCGTGCACCCACACCGCGTCCACGGCACCGCCGGCGTGACCGGCGGCCCAGCTGAGCCGGAGGCGGTAGGGCAGCCCGATGCACAGCGCCCGCAGGTCGATCGGGGACGGCGTGCCGGGACGCCGCCTCAGCTCCCCGGCCGTCGCGTCGCCCTGGGCCGCCTCCCAGGCGGCGGTCCAGGCGGCGATTTCGGCGTGCGGCACGGCCCGGACACCGATCGTGGGCGGTCCGCCGGCGCGCAGCAGGGTCCGGATCGCCGGCAGGTCGAGCCCGTCGGCGGTCCAGTCGAGCCAGGCGGGTTCCGGCGCGTCCGCGGTGTTCCCGAGCCGGACGAGCACGTCGAACCGGCCCGGGCCGGACCGGTCGAAGCGGGGCACGATGTCGGCGCCCAGCGCCGCGAAGGCGGCGGGGTGGATCGCCGGGGCCGGGTCTGCGGCGAGCCGGCCGCGCACCCGCCAGCGCAGTTCGCGCGTGGTCGTGTCGTCCCCGGCCGCGGCGAGTTCGGTGGCGCAGTGGGCGGCCGGCAGCAGCGGCAGGGACCGCACGCCGCTGACGAGCACCACCCCGGTGCCGCCGGTGAGGTCCGCCGCGGTGGCGATGGCGGCCAGTACGCCGGCCGCCGAGCCGAGTTCCGGGGTGTGGGCGTCGACGAGGACGACGTCGAAGGGCCCGCCGGCGGTCACCGCTTCGGCGACCGAGTCCCGCCGGACGTGGGCGCCGAGCCCGGCCACGCCCGGGCCGATCTCGAGCAGCGATTCCGGTGCCAGCGCGCGGATCGCGGCGACAGTGGCGTGCTCGTCGCCGGCCGGGCCGGGCGGGGCGGTCCAGCCGGTGGCCGGTGCCCGGTCGGGCTCGACGTAGGCGACCAGCTGCGCGGTCTCCGGCGACGGCCGCACCGCGATCACCGCGGCCTGGCGGACGCGCGGGTGGCGCAGCAGGACGCGTTCGATTTCGTCGGGTTCGATGCGGTGCCCGCGGATCTTCACCTGCCGGTCGACGCGGCCGAGGAACTCGAAGTCGCCCTGCGGCGTCCGCCGGGCGAGGTCGCCGGTGCGGTAGGTCCGCCGGGCCCCGGCCACGCCGAACCGCCGGGCGGTGAGCTCGGGCTGGCCGCGGTAGCCGCGTGCGACACCGGCGCCGGCGACGACCACCTCGCCGGCCTGGCCGTCGGGCACGGGCGTGCCGTGGGTGTCGAGCAGCCGCACGTCCACCCCGCCGAGGGGACGGCCGATCGGGATCGGGCCGTCTTCGGTGGCCGAGTCGGCGACGATCGCCGAGGTGACGTACACGGTGGTCTCGGTGGGGCCGTAGATGTTGAGCAGCCGGAAGGGCAGCCCGGGCCGGGGCCGCCGCCGCAGCGCTTCGCCGCCGGTGACCAGGTACCGCAGGGACAGCGTCTCCAGGCCGGGCTGGGCGAGGAGGATCTCGGCGAGCGCGGTGGTGAGGAAGCAGAGGGTGATTGCGTTGTCCCGCAATGCCCTGACCAGCCGATCCGGATCGGCCCGGTCCTCATCGGACACCGCGACGCCGTGCCCGCCGACGCTCAGCAGCGGCCAGAGGTCGAGGATCGAGGCGTCGAAGCTCAGTGGCGCGGCGAGCGACCCGCGGTCGGCGGCGGTCAGCGCCAGCGCGGCCGCGTGCCGCCGGCAGAGGTTGGTGATGCCGCCGTGTTCGAGCT
The DNA here is from genome assembly GCF_002904295.1 of Amycolatopsis sp. CA-128772. Classification (GTDB taxonomy): domain Bacteria; phylum Actinomycetota; class Actinomycetes; order Mycobacteriales; family Pseudonocardiaceae; genus Amycolatopsis. The sequence continues at coordinate 110,187 of NZ_PPHG01000075.1, read as the reverse complement.
GGACGCCCTTCGGCGCGCCGGTCGAGGCGGAGGTGTACATCAGGTAGGCGAGGTCACCGGGTGCGGCCCGGCCGTCCGGTGGCGTGGCGGGGTGGGCGTCGATGCGCGGCGCGTCGGCGCCCGGGTCGACGATCGCCCAGGTCCCTTCGGCCGGCGCGGGCCCACGGGTCACCAGGACGCGCGCGCCGCTGTCGCCGAGCATGTAGCTCAGGCGGGCGGCGGGGTAGCCGGTGTCCAGCGGGAGCGCGGCCCCGCCGGCCTTGAGCACGCCGAGCAGCGCCACGTAGTGGTCCAGGCTGCGGGCGAGGTGGATGGCGACGACGACGTCCCGGCCGACGCCGAGGGTCCGCAGGTGGTGGGCGAACCGGTTGGCCCGTTCGTCGAGCTCGCCGTAGGACAGCGTGCCGTCGGCGCAGGTCAGGGCGGGCGCGCCGGGGTCGAGCCGGGCCCGGTGCGCAACGATCTCGTGGACCGGGTGGTCGTCCGCGGTCCGCGGAGTGCCTTGCCGTTCGTCCACAGCACGATTCCTTCCCCCGAACGCTCTTCACCCGCCGGGGTGATCCTCTCGACCGGCCGTCGTGGAGGTCCTCTTCCGGAGTGCGGACCGGGGTTCCGGTCCGCAGATGCCGGACCCAGCACGCCCGGAGATGACCAAGGGGCCGCGGCGGCACCAGGCTGGCCGGACCGCACACGCGAGAAGGGGTGGACGTGGACGCGCGCGAGGAGCAGCAGGTCCGGTGGCGGCGCAGGCCCGGCTGGTCCCGGCCGGACTTCTGGCGGGCGCCGATCGGGCCGATCTACGTGGCGACCCTGGTGCTGTCGGTCGGCAAGGGCGCGTGGTACGCGTGCTGGGCGATGTTCTACCTGCGTTCGATCGGCCTTTCACCGGCGCAGTTCGGGTTCGGCATCACCGCCGCGGGCGTCGTGGGCATGGTGGCCGGGATGCCGTTCGGTTACCTCGCCGACCGGGTCGGCCCGCGCGAGGTGCTGTTCGGCCTCACCCTGGTGCGCGGCCTGGCGATCCTCTCGCTGGCCCTGGTCGACGGGTTCTGGGCGGTCATGCTCGTGACGTGCGTGGTGGTGATGGTCGAGCGCGCGGCGCCGGGCATCCGCATCGCCGTCATCTCGGGGCTGACGTCCGGGCCGGACCGGCTGAAGGCGCTGTCGAACACCCACGTCATGAAGGAATCGGGCGCGGTGGTGGGTTCCCTGATCGGCGGGGTGATCCTCTTCTTCGACACCCAGCCGGCCTACCTGGTGATGGTGCTGCTGTGCGGCGGGACGAACCTGGCGTTCGCACTGCTGCTGTTGCGGGTCCCGCACGTGGAGTCGCTGCGGGAGCGCCGGGTCACGCGCAAGGTGCTGGTGCTGCGCGACCGGCCGTTCCTGGTGCTGACCGCGCTGAGCGGGGTGCTGGCGCTGAACTGGGGTGTCTACGACTCGGGGTTGCCGATCTGGCTCACCACGCACACGCACGCGCCGCCGTGGACGATGGGCGCGCTGATGGTGTTCAACGGCATCGTGATCGTGCTGCTGCTCAACCGGTTCACCCAGGCCGCGGCGACCGTGCCGAGCGCGAGCCGGCTGGCGGTGGTGTCCGGGGTGGTGCTCGCCCTGTCCTGCGCGGTCTACGCGACGACCGACGGCGGGACCGGGGTCGTGGTGATCGCGCTGCTGTTCGCGGGGGCCGCGGTGCACACGGTGGGCGAGTTGTTCGTCCTCGGCAGTGGGTACGGCCTGTCGGTGGGGATGACGAAGGAAGACGCGCACGGGGAGTACCAGGGCATGTACGGCCTGGGCGAGGGGACTGCCATGATGCTCGCGCCCGGCCTGCTGACCGCGTTGCTCAGCGGCTGGGGCGTGGCCGGGTGGCTCTTGCTCGGCGCGCTGTTCCTCGTCGCCGGCGCCGGCCTGCTGTTCACCGGCCGCTGGTCGGTGCGCGAGCAGCAGCGCGGGGCGGAACCGGCCGGCCCGCCGGCCGACGTGAAAGCCGCCGCGTGACGGCGAACGGAAGGGACCTCGTGGACCGCACTGCCGAACTGACCGCTGTCGCGAAGAAAGTGGTCGACACCAACCTGTACATGACGCTGGGGACGGCGGACGAGTCGGGCACGCCGTGGGTGTCGCCGGTGTACTTCGTCGCCGCGGACACCTACCGCGAGTTCTACTGGGCGTCGAAGACGGACACGGCGCACTCGCGGAACCTGGCGGTGCGCGCGGGGATGAGCATCGTGATCTTCGATTCCCAGGTGCCGGTGTACCAGGGCCGCGCGGTGTTCCTGAAGGCCGTCGGCGAGGAACTCGCGGGCGAGGACCTGGCGGCCGGTATCGAGGTGTACAACGGCCCGTCGGCTTCCCGCGGGGTGCCCCCGCTGGACCGCGAAGACGTCGAAGGCGCGGCGGTGTACCGCCTGTACCGCGCCACGGTTTCCGAGCACTTCACCCTCGACCCCGCGGGTCACGACCTGCGGGTACCGGTCACCTTCTGACCGGTCACACGGAAGGACAGGCGTGCACACGGTCCTGCTGATGTCCGACGCCAGGTACTTCCGCGTCGACTACGTGATCAACCCGTACATGGACACGGCGGTCCAGCCGGACCCGGCCGCGGCGTCGGCCGAGCACGACGCCCTGGTGGCGGCCCACCTCGCGGCGGGCCGCAAGGTCGAGCTCCTGCCTTCGGCCCCGGAGTGCCCGGACATGGTGTACACGGCCAACGCGGCGGTGGTCCGCGGCCGCCGCGCGGTGCTGGCGAACCTGCCCCCGGAGCGTCGGGCCGAGACGCCGTACCACCGCGAGTGGTTCTCCGACCACGGCTTCGAGGTGATCCAGAGCGACTACGCCTTCAGCGGCCAGGGCGACGCCTTGGCGTGCGGCGACCTCCTCCTGGCGGGCTACGGCCAGCGGACGGACCCCCGCGCGCACGACCTGGTGGCGGAGTTCCTCGGGTACGAGATCGTGCCGCTGCGCACGACGGGCCCCCGCTGGTACGACCTGGACCTGGTGGTGGCGGTGATCAACCGGGACCTGCTGGCGTACTGCCCGGCGGCGTTGGACGAGCCGAGCCTCGCCCGCCTGCGCGGGTCGGGCCGCGAGCTGATCGAGGTGGGCGAGCCGGAGGCGGGGCAGTTCGCGCTCAACCTGGTCAGCGACGGAACAACGGTGACGATGACGGCGGGCGCACCGAAGCTGGCGGCGGAGCTGCGTGAGCGGGGGCTGACGGTGGTGGAGCTGGCCACCACGCAGCTGCGCAAGGGCGGCGGGGGAGTCCGCTGCACGGCGTTGACGCTCGACAACCCGTGACTGTCGACGGATTGTCGACCGATCATGGGAACGTCCGACGCGGGGGACCGGCCAGTCCCCGCGACGGACGGGAGGCCCTGTGCGTGTCAGACTGCTCGGCCCGGTCGACGTCGTCGCCGGCGGCGTGCCGGTGCCGATTCCGGGTCCACGGCGGAAAGCGGTGCTCGCGGTCCTCGCCCTGCACGGCGAAGGGATCGTCGGCACCGGCCGGCTCATCGAAGCGGCGTGGGGCGACGAAGCGCGCAGGGTGTCCCTGAACACCTTGCAGAGCCACGTGTCCGCCCTACGGCGCCTGCTCGGCGACCGGACCGCGATCCTCGCCCGGCCACCCGGCTACCTGCTCACCGCCGGCCCCACGGACGTGGCCGAGGCGCGGCGCCTGGTCGAGCGCGGCGAACGCGCCGACGACCCGGCGCAGAGCGCTGCGACCCTGCGGGCCGCGCTGGCCCTGTGGCGGGACCGCTCGCTGGTCGACGTCGGAGGGGTGGCCTGGCTCGACGAGCAGGCCGCCGGGCTGGAGCGGTTGCGCACCCGGGCCGAGCTGGCGCTGATCCGCGCCCGGCTGGCCCTCGGTGAGCACGCCCAGCTCGAACCGGACCTGGACCGGCTGGCCCGCGCGCGCCCGTTCGACGAGCAGGTGCACGCGCAGCTGATGTTCGCGCTGTACCGCACCGGCCGGCAGGCCGACGCGCTGTCGGTGTACCGCAGGCTGCGCACGGCGCTGGCCGACCACTTGGGCATCGATCCCCACCAGCGGCTGCGGGAGCTGGAGACCGCGATCCTCCGGCAGGACCCGGCCCTCGAGGTGCCCTCGCTCGCCGTCCGGCTGCTGGCGGGCTGACCACCGGTTTTCAGCGCCGCATCAGGGGCGTTTCAGCGCCGGTTGCCAGAGTCGGCGCGGGCCCGGCTGCCGATGCCGGCGCCGATCTTCGCAGACAGGGACTCGCATGAAACTTCGACGGCTCCTGCCGCTGACCGCCCTCGTGGCGGCGGCGGTCGTGTCCAGCGCCGGGGCCGCGGCGCCCGCCGGTGCCGCGAGCGCACCCATCGGGTACGCCGGCGGCCCGGCCCAGCACACCGGTGCCTCGCCCGCGGTCGCCGGTCCGCTGGTCAACGCGACCTCGCGGAACTGGGCGGGCTACGCCATCACCTCGTTGTCCTCACCCGCGGCCACGTTCACCCACGTGCATGGTTCGTGGACGCAGCGGCCGGTCACCTGCCCGGCGTCGGACGCCTGGGCGGTGTTCTGGGTCGGGTTCGACGGGTGGACCAACGGCACGGTCGAGCAGGGTGGCAGCTCGGCCCGGTGCGTCAACGGCACCCCGGTGTACCAGCTGTGGTGGGAAATGTTCCCGACCAACGCGATCCAGCCGGTCCTGACCATCAACGCCGGCGACGCCGTGAGCGCGGACGTCACGTACAACGCGGCCACCGCGCAGTACACGATCACCGTCGCCGACGCCACCCAGCACACGAGTTTCACCACCACCCAGACGTGCGCGGCCACCCTCGTCTGCTCACGCAGCAGCGCCGAGTGGGTCGTCGAGGACGTGGGCCGGTTCGGGACCGGCGACTTCTTCCCGCTGGCCGACTACGGCCGGGCCCTGATGAACAACGCGGTCGCCTCCGACGACGCGGGCCACGGCGGATCGATGACCTCCAGCTCGACCTGGCAACGGACCAGGATCCAGGAGCAGGACACGACCACCACGTACGCCACCACCGGCGCCACCAGCACGAACGGCCAGAACTTCGCGGTCACCTGGGCGCACCGGTGAGCCGGGCGAGGAGGGTGCTGGCCGCGGTCGCGGCGGCCGTGCTCGCGGCGGGGACGCCGGCGGCGGCCGCGAACCCGATCACGATCTCCAACGGCCTGTTCAACAACAGCGCGGCGCTCGCCTGGTCCTCGGCACCGACCACGACGATGGGCGACCGGACCGTCACCAGGACCGCCGCGGGGCTGGCCGCCGCCGGCCCGACGGGAACGGTGTTCCACCAGACGCTCGGCGTGTCGAGGTATATGTTCATCGGCACCCACAACCACGTCCTGTTCCTGGAAACCCCGAACGGCGGCGGCAACCGTTCGGTGTCCCTGGTGGACTTCACGACCACCCCGCCCACCGAGCGGCCGATCCTCACGGTCCTGGCCGGTTCGGCGGCGGTGAGCTCACCGGGCGTCCAGTTCAGCGTGGGAACGGGCGACGCGTTCTTCGTGTTCGCACCCACCGGCACGACGGTCGCGGGGCTGGGCATCTACCGCAGCGACAACGGCACGAGCCTCTGCCCGGGACCGCCACCCCTGGTCCCGACCGGCCAGCTGTTCGGCGAGGCCACGACGACCCAGCTGCGGATCAAGATGGGCGGCACGGTCCTGGCGGCGTGCACCCGCCCACCGGGCACCAGCGGCTGACCTCCGAACGAGGCAACCACCACGTGGTCAGGGCGCCGTGGCCCTCACCCGATGGCGTCGTCCGGTGGCGACGGGCGCGAGCCGCACAGTATTTTCTGCTCGCGCGCGGCGAGGTACCCGCGGCTACCCTCCATTCCCTCGTTTTCAGGAGTCTCCCGGTATGTTGCGGAAAATCGGTTTGGTCACGGCTGCCCTGGCGGCCGGCGCGTTCTCGGCGGGTGGTGTCGCCGCCGCGGACAGCTACCCCACCGACGACAGCGTCGGCCTGCTGAACCTGGGCGGCACCGAGGCATTGCACAACGTCGACGGCGCGGTTGGCTTCTGCGACAACACCTTCAACATCCTCATCGTCCAGGTCCCCCTGCACGACGTCGCCAACACGGGCGAGTCCCCCCGCGACTGCGCAGCCGACACCCACGCTGATGGCGGCTTGGGTCGCTGACGAAAGGAAACAGCCGAGGGGGTGCCGTGGAACGGCACCCCCTCGGCTGTTTCCTGCCGAGGCGTCAGCGGGGCTGGTTGTTCCACCAGGTCCGCCCGGCCTCCGGCAGCGTCGAAATCGGGTCGTAGTACGGATACCGGCGCTGCAACGCCTCCGGGTCCTCCAGCTCGATCCCCGTCCGGTAGTTCTTCGTCCAGTACGAGATCCCCAGCTCCCGGTCGTACTCCGCCAGCTGGTGCACCCACCGCTTCCCGACATACGGCACGTCGCACACGATGCGCGGGGTCGCGTAGCCCGGCAGGTACCCCATGATCGCGTGCTGCAGCTCCTGGGCCTCCCACACCGAAACCCGCCAGTGCTCCGCGTTCGGGATCATGTCGCACATGTAGAAGTAGTACGGCAGGATGTTCGCTTCCCCTTGCAGGGCAAAGCAAAGGTCCAGCAGCGCCGCCGGGGTGGCGTTGACGCCCCGCATCAGGACGCCCTGGTTGCGCACGTCGCGGACGCCCACGTTCAACGCCGTCTGCGCCGCCTCCGCCACCAACGGCGTCACCGACTGGGCGTGGTTGACGTGCGTGTGGATCGCCAGGTTGACGCCGCGGCGCTGGGCCGTGACCGCGACGCGCTCGAGGCCCTCGACGACCTTCGGCTGGAGCCAGTGCTGCGGCAGCGCCGCCAGGGCCTTCGTCGCCAGGCGGATGTCGCGGACCGTGTCGATGTCCATCAGGCGCATCAGGAACGACTCCAGCTGCGGCCACGGGACGTTGGCCACGTCGCCGCCCGAGACCACCACGTCGCGGACGCCCGGGGTTTTCTTCAGGTACGCGATCATCGCGTCCTGGCGGTCGACCGGCTTGAGGGTCAGCTTGTGCTTTTCGACCGTCTCCGTGGAGTTGCCGACCAGGTCCATGCGGGTGCAGTGGCCGCAGTACTGGGGACAGGTCGAGATCATCTCGGCCAGCACCTTGGTCGGGTAGCGGTGGGTCAGGCCCTCCACCACCCACATCTCCGCCTCGTGCAGCGAGTCGCGCTCGGAGTGCGGGTGGCTCGGCCACTGAGCGTCGCGGTCGCTCTTCACCGGGAGCATGTAGCGGCGGATCGGGTCGGCGTAGAACGCCTCGGTGACCTTGGCCGGGTCGGTGCCGGCCGTCGGGGCCATCGTGTTGAGCATCTGCGGGGGCAGCAGCATCGACATCGTCGCCAGCTCGCGCTGGTCGGCGAGCAGGTCGTCGTAGAAGCGTTCCTCCAGCAGGTCGCCCATCAGGGCGCGCAGCTGCTTGGCGTTGCGGACGCAGTGCACCCGCTGCCACTGCGCGTCACGCCACTCGGCTTCGGTCACGTCGTGCCAGCCAGGAAAGCGGCGCCAGTCGGGTTCCACCAGCTCGGCGCGGGCGTACTCGTAGGGCTGGTCGAAGGCGGCGGCAGGCGTCACAGGTTCCTGGATCGCAGTCACTTGTACTCCTAGTCGTCGGGAACGCGTTAAAATATCCTGTCATAACGTTCGCACGGAGTAAATCTTCCTGCCTGCCGGGTCGTCGTCCCCCACGTGGAGCAAGGGGGCAGACTCAGGGGTGTGACGGACGAACACACGACGCTCCTGCTCGGCGGGCGCATCTACACCCCCGCCGGCCCCGACGCGACGGCGATGGCGGTCACCGGCGGCACCGTGGTCTGGGTCGGCCAGGACGCCCCGGCCCGCGCCCTGCACCCCGGCGCCGAAGAAATCGACCTCCAAGGCGCCTTCGTCGCCCCGGCGTTCGTCGACGCGCACGTCCACGCCACCGCCACCGGACTGCACCTGACCGGCCTCGACCTCACCGGCGTCCGCAGCGGCGCCGACCTGCTCGCCCGCGTGCGCGACGCCGCCACCGGCGGACAGGTCCTGCACGCCCACGGCTGGGACGAGACCACCTGGACCGACCCCCGCCTGCCCAGCCGCGCCGAACTCGACGACGCCGCCGGCGGCGCGCCCGTCTACCTCAGCCGCGTCGACGTCCACTCCGCGCTCGTCTCCACCGCCCTGGTCGAGCTCGCCCCGGCCGCCCGCGCCGCCGACGGCTGGTCGCCCGACGGCCCCCTCACCCGCGCCGCCCACCACGCCGTCCGCGCCGCCGTGCGTGCCGCCATCACCCCCGAGCAGCGCGAACGCGCCCAGCGCGCGTTCCTCGCCGAGGCCGCGAAGCAGGGCATCGTCAGCGTCCACGAATGCGCCGGCCCCGACATCTCCGGCCGCGACGACCTCACCGCCCTCCTCGCCCTCGCCGGCCCGGACACGCCCGAGGTCGTCGGCTACTGGGGTGAGCTCGGCGCCGTCGAGACCGCCCGCGGGCTCGGCGCCCGCGGCCTGGCCGGCGACCTGTTCGTCGACGGCGCCCTCGGCTCCCACACCGCCGCGCTGACCGGGCCCTACGCCGACCACCCCGGCGAGGGGACGCTCTACCTCGACGCCCACCGCATCGCCGGGCACCTCGCCACCTGCACCGAGGCCGGGCTGCAGGCCGGCTTCCACGTCATCGGCGACGCCGCCGTCGCCGAAGTCGTCGAAGGTTTCCGGCTGGCCGAGAAGGAAGTCGGGCAACGCGCCCTGGCCGCCCGCCACCACCGCCTGGAACACCTCGAAATGGTCACCGCCGAGCAGGCCAAGCAGCTGGCCGGCTGGGGCGTTGTCGCTTCGGCGCAGCCGCTGTTCGACGCGCTCTGGGGCGGTCCCGAAGGCATGTACGCCGAGCGCCTGGGCGCGGACCGCGCCGCCGGGCTCAACCCGTTCTCGGCCCTGGCCGCCGAAGGCGTCCTGCTCGCCTTCGGCTCCGACGCGCCCGTCACGCCGCTGGACCCGTGGGCGAGCGTCCGTGCGGCGGCCTACCACCGCACCCCGGGCGCGGGCCTGTCCCCGCGGGCGGCGTTCACCGCCCACACCCGCGCCGGGCACCGCGCCGCCGGCGTCAACGACGGCGTCACCGGCAGCCTCGTCCCGGGCGCGCCCGCGCACTACGCGATCTGGGACGCCACCGACCTCGTCGTGGCCACGCCGGACAGCCGCGTGCAGCGCTGGTCCACCGATCCGCGTGCCGGGGTGCCACCGCTGCCCAGGCTCGAACCGGACGCCGCGCTCCCGGAGTGCCTGCGCACGGTCCGCGCGGGTGCGGTCCTCCACGACGCCATCACCTAGAGTTCTCGGTTGTGGCAGTCACCGTGGCGGACCCCGAACCGGGCGCCCAGCAGCAGCCCGCCCGCACGCGGCGGTTCCCCCGCGCCTGGCTGCTGCGCACGATCGCGGCGCTCGGGTCCGGTTTCGCCTTTTACCTGAGCTTCGCGCCGCGCCCGTTGTGGTGGCTCGCGCCGCTGGCCTTCGCCGCGTTCGCGCTCGTGCTGCGCGGCCGCGGGTTCCGGGGCGGCTTCGGGTACGGCTTCGCGTTCGGGTTCGCGTTCTTCCTCCCGCTGCTGACCTGGCTGCTGGACTTCCTGGGCCCGGACTTCGGGCCGTGGCCGTGGCTGGGCCTGTCCTTCGCACTGGCCCTCTACCACGGCCTGGCGGGCGGCCTGATCACGCTGGTGTCCCGGCTGCCCGCCGCGCCGCTGTGGGGCGCGCTGGTGTTCATCGCGCTGGAGACCCCGCGCGCCTGGTTCCCCTTCGGCGGGTTCCCGTGGGGCCGGGTCGCGTTCAGCCAGCCCGAAGGCGCGTTCCTGCCGCTCGCCTCGATCGGCGGCGCCCCGCTGGTCGGCCTGGCCGTCGTCCTCACCGGCTTCGGCCTGGCCGCCCTCGCCGTCCGGCTGTGGGAGGTGCGCAAGGTCACGCGGCCGGCGGTCTTCGCCGCCGTCGGCACGCTGCTGCCGGTCGTCGCCGGCCTCGCGCTGTGGCCGGCGATCGGGACCGACGCGCAGGACGGCGAACGCACGGTCGCGACCATCCAGGGCAACGCCCCCGATATCGGGCTCGCCTTGCAGGGGGAGCGGACGCTGCTGCGCCGCAACACCCTCGCCGAGAGCGAGCGGCTGCTGGCCGCGGTGCAGGCCGGGAAGGTGCCGAAGCCGGATCTGCTGGTCTGGCCGGAGAGCGCCACCACCGTCACCGGCCCGGACCCGCAGGTCGACCGGCTCGTCGCCAACTTCGGCGTCCCGGCCCTGATCGGCGCGATCTACGCGCTGCCGGACGGGCACCTGCAGAACTCCGTCATCGCCTGGGACCCGCGCACCGGGCCCGGGCCGCGCTACGCCAAGCAGCAGCTGGTGCCCTTCGGCGAGTACGTCCCGGCCCGCAAGGTCGCCGAGCTCGTCACCCCGTTCCTCGACACCGAGACCGTCGACATGGTCCCCGGCGACGGCGCGAACCAGACCGTGGCCGCCGCGGGCACCAAGGTCGGGGTGTTCATCTGCTACGAGGCCGCGTTCGACTACCCGGCCCGCGACGCCGTGCGCGACGGCGCCGAGCTGCTCGTCGTGCCGACGAACAACGCCTGGTACGGCGAGAGCGAGATGAGCTTCCAGCAGCTGGCGATGTCGCGGCTGCGGGCGGTCGAGCACGGCCGCGCGGTCGTGGTGTCCGCGGTCTCCGGAGTCAGCGCGATCGTCGCCCCCGACGGGACGGTGACCAGCTCAACGGGCCTTTTCACGGCGGATTCCCTGGTCGGGCGCGTCCAGCTGCGGACGCAGACTACGCTGTCGGATCAACTAGGTGCGTGGACGGAGTACGGGCTGCTGGCTCTGGCGATCGCCGGGGTGGCCGGTGGGCTCGTACTCCGTTTTCGCACCCGGCGCGGCAGCGCCGGCACGGCAGGGGAAGCGGCGGACTGACCGCCGCGGATATCGGAGGAGCACGGATGTCGCAGGCGCCGCGGGGGGCCCGGGAAATCGAGCCGGTGCTGGTGGTGATCCCGACCTACAACGAGCGGGAGAACCTCGGCCCGATCCTGGACCGCCTGCACAAGGCACTCCCGGACGTGCACGTGCTCGTGGTGGACGACGGCAGCCCCGACGGCACCGGCGAGCTCGCCGACGAGCGCGCGGCGGCCGACGACCACATCCACGTGCTGCACCGCACCGAGAAGGCCGGCCTCGGCGCCGCCTACATCGCCGGGTTCCGCTGGGGCCTGGCGCGCGAGTACCACACGATCGTCGAGATGGACGCCGACGGCTCGCACGCGCCGGAGGACCTGCCGCGGCTGCTGGACGCGGTCGGCGACGCCGACCTGGCCATCGGCTCGCGGTACGTGCCGGGCGGCAGCGTCGTGAACTGGCCGCTCAAGCGCCAGGTCCTCTCCCGCGGCGCCAACATCTACTCCCAGGTCGCCCTCGGCATGCGCACCCGCGACATCACCGCCGGGTTCCGCGCCTACCGGCGTCCGGTGCTGGAGAAGCTGGCGCTGGACGAGGTCAACTCGCACGGCTACTGCTTCCAGATCGACCTGACGATCCGCACGGCCGAGGCCGGGTTCGAGATCGTCGAGGTGCCGATCACCTTCACCGAGCGCGAGATCGGCGAGTCGAAGATGGACGGCTCGATCATCGGAGAGGCGTTCCTGCGGGTGGCCAAGTGGGGCGCCGAGCGGCGCTGGCACCAGCTGCGCAAGCTCATCAAGCGCTGAACGCGGCTCACGCCGTTTTCTCCCGTTCTCGGCCATCATGAGGCCGATGACGACCATCGTGGCCTTCCACGCCCACGCCGACGACCCCGTGCTGCTCAGCGGCGGCACCCTGGCCCGCGCCGCGGCCGACGGGCACCGGGTGGTGGTCGTGGTGGCCACCGACGGCATGGCCGCCGAACACCCGACGCCGCGCTGGGCCGAGCTGGAGGCCGCCGCGGCCATCCTCGGCGTCCGGCGGGTGGTGCACCTGGGCTACGCCGACAGCGGTCACGGGCCGGTGCTGTACGCCGACCCGCCCGGCCGGCAGCGGTTCGCCCGCGCGGACACCGAGGAAGCCGCGCACCGGCTCGCGGCGCTGCTGCACGAGGAGCGCGCCGACCTGCTGCTGGGCTACGACGGCAGCGGCGGCTACGGGCACCGCGACCACGTGAAGGTGCACGAAGTGGCCCGCCGGGCGGCCCGGCTGACCGGCACGCGGCTGCTGGAGGCCACCTTGCCCCGCGACTTCGCGCTGCGGTTCGTGCGGGTGGTCCGGGCGCTGCGGATCCCGTTCGACTACGACGTCGAGGCGCTCGAGCACGCCTACAGCCCGGCCTCGGCCGTCACCCACCGGTTCGACGTGCGGCGGTTCGCCGGGCGCAAGCAGGCGGCGCTGGCCGCGCACGTGTCCGACGTGCGCGGGGCCGGGCGGCTGTCGGCGGTGCTGCGGCTGCTGGTGTGGCTGCCGGCGCCGCTGTTCGGGCTGGTGGCGGGCCGCGAGTGGTACGTCGACGTCACGCCCGCAGGATCGGCACGCCCCGCTCTGCAAGTTCCTGCACGTTCTGGTCGTCGGCGTCGGTGATGACGCCGGCGACGTCGGCGAAGGGCAGCACGGTGAAGCGGGAGGCCGTGCCGAGCTTCTCGGCGCTGGCCAGCACGTAGGTGTCGGCCGCGCGCCGGGCGAGGGCGCGTTTCATCGCGGCTTCGTCGGCGTCGCCGGTGGTGAGCCCGGCCTCGGGGTGGACGCCGGTGACGCCGAGCAGGAAGACGTCGGCGCTGATCGCCTGGGCGGCCTCGGCGGCGGCCGCGCCGCAGGTGACCGCGGAGTGCCGGAACAGCCGGCCGCCGAGCAGGAACACTTCGACGCCGTGGTGGCCGAGGAGGGCGACGGCGACGGTCGGGCTGTGGGTGACGACGGTGGCCTCGAGGTCTTCCGGGAGGGCGTTCGCGACGGCGAGGGTGGTCGTGCCGCCGTCGAGGATGACTGTGGAGCCGGGCCGGACCAGCCCGGCGGCGACCGCGGCGACCCGGTCCTTGCCGTCCTGGGCGATGGCGGTGCGGGTCGCGTAGTCGGCGACGGCGGGGGAGACGGGCAGCGCGCCGCCGTAGACGCGCTGGCAGAGCCCGGCGGCGGCGAGGTCGCGCAGGTCACGCCGGATGCTGTCTTCGGACACCCCCAGCTCGGCCGCGACGTCCTTGGCCAGCACCTTTCCGTCGGCGGCGAGCCGGGCGAGCAGCAGTTCACGGCGTTCCCCGACCAACATGCACGGTCCTCCTTGTTTCTTCCGAGTCGTGCACATTATGGTCGGGGTATGACCTCTTCGACAAGCCTGTCCCGCAACCCGCGGGTCCGGGTCACCGACGTGGAGCTGCTGTCGTCGGCCTGGTACGTGCTGCGCCGCACGACGTTCGACTACCGGCACGCCGACGGCCGCTGGACCACCGAGCAGCGCGAAACCTACGACCGCGGCAACGGCGCGACCGTGCTGCTCTACGACGTCGCGGGCGGGACGGTCCTGCTGACCCGCCAGTTCCGCTACCCGGTCTACGTCAACGACCACCCGGACGGCATGTTCATCGAGACCGCCGCCGGCCTGCTGGACGCCGACGACCCGGAAACGGCGATCCGCCGCGAGGCGGAGGAGGAGACGGGGGTGCGGATCGGCTCCCTGGAGCACGTGTTCGACGTGTACACGAGCCCGGGCTCGGTCACCGAGCGCCTGCACTGCTACGCGGCACCCTACGACCCGGCCGACCGCGGCACCGGCGGCGGCCTCGCGGAGGAGGGGGAGGACATCGAGGTCCTGGAGCTCCCGTTCGCCAAGGCCCTGGAGATGGCCGGGACGGGCGAGATCGCGGACGCCAAGACGATCATGCTCCTCCAGTGGGCCGCCCTCCACGGCCCCTTCCGCCCAACGGCGGGATAGCACGGCCCCAAGCGCCCCAATGTGGCGTTGGGTGCGTGGGACGCACCGAACGCCACTTTGGGTGCGTGGGACGCACCGAACGCCACTTTGGGTGCGTGGGACGCACCGAACGCCACATTGGGGCGCATCCGCGGGCGGGGTGGGGGTAGCGAAAGGCCCCCGCGGGGGGAGGTCGCGGGGGCCTTTCCGTTGTGGTGGGAGCTTGGCTACTGGGCCGAGTTCCGCAGGGTCACGCCGACCGGGAGGTCCGGCGGCCCTTCAGCTCGGCGAGACGTTCGTTGAGCAGGTCCTCGAGCTCGGGGATCGTGCGCCGCTCGAGCAGCATGTCCCAGTGGGTGCGCGGCGGCTTGACCTTCTTCTGCTCGGGCTGCCCGCCATCGACGATCTCCGATTCGCTGCCGTGCAGTCGGCATTCCCAGACCGTCGGGATCTCGGCGTCGTCGGAGAACGGCACCTCGAACTCGTGGTTCTTCGGGCAGGCGTAGCGCACGGTACGGCGTGGGGCGAGGTCGTGGTTGCGGTCGGTCTCGTAGCTGACCGCTCCCAGCCGGCTTCCACGAAGAACACGGTCGGCCATGATGGGTCCTTTCAGTCAGCTCCGGGGTGGAGCCAGGGTGATGCTCACCCTATGCAACGACTCAGGCCCCGGGAGGATTCCCGAAGCACCATGTCCTTGCTCACGATGAGCTGCGTCACCCGCCGGGATCAGCTTCCTCTAGTAGGAGGCGTTTCGCGCTCCGGCGTGACGTCAATACGGCCTTCTTAGTGCTGATATCCCCCGGATGGGCTACCCGCGTCTCGCTCAGGTCAACCGTAACTGACCGTGATGAGCGGTAACCGCACCCAGGTCACCCGATCGAAAGTGGCGCCGACACAATACCTGATAACGCACCGTAGCGAATTCGGCCTCGAAACGTGCTGAAGCTGAAGTTTCAACTACGGATTGTTCGGTATCTGCCACCACGACGGTATCGCCTTCCCTCACCACCTCGCCGTCGACCACCCGCGCGTTGAACCGTCCGGGCAGCCCGCACCAGCACAACACCTCCACCTGAACCGGCTGCAGCTCGTCCGCCAGTTCGAACAGACGAGCGGCCCCCGGGAACAACCGGCTCCGGAAGTCCGTCGCGATCCCGAAGCAGTACACGTCGATCTCCACCTCGTCGGCCAGCTCCGCCAGCTGGTCGACCTGACCGGGGGAGAGGAACTGCGCCTCGTCCACCACCACGTAGTCCACGTGCCGGCCCTGGGCCCACTCCCGCCGGACCAGATCGCGCACGTCGGTGTCATCAACGACCTCCACCGCCTGCCGGGACAGCCCGATCCGGCTGGAGATCTGCGGCGCACCCGACCGGTCGTGGCGCACCAGCACCAGGCCCCGGCGGCCCTGCCGCGCGTGGTTGTGGTCGATCTGCAGCGCCAGGGTCGACTTCCCGCAGTCCATCGGCCCGTAGCAGAACTTCAGCCTGCCCACCGGGGGCGTCCCGCGGCGCGAACCGGCCGCGGGGACCGACGACAGCGCGTCCGTGGGATCGGGGCCGGCAGGGGGGTCGTTGAGCAAGGTCACGACGCCCGACCCTATCGGGGAGTCAAAGCACCTCCGGCGGACGGTTGCCCGCCGCCACGATCGCCCGCCGCACCGGCACCAGCGCGACCAGCACCAGCCCCGCCGCGAAGAACACCACCAGCGCCACGATGGCCAGCCGGAACGACCCCGTCGCCTGACCCACCCCGGCGAACACCAGCGGCCCCAGCCACGACGTCCCGCGCTCGCCCACGACGTAGAGCGAGTAGTACTGCGCGTCCTTGCCCGCCGGGATCATCTGGCTGAACAACGACCGCGACAGCGCATTCGTCCCGCCCAGCACCAGCCCAATCCCGACCGCGACCGCCAGGAACTGCGGCAGCTGCCGCGGCTGCACGAAGTACGCCCCCACCAACACCACCACCCACAGCACCAGGCTGCCCAGGATCGTCCGCTTCGCCCCGAGCCGCCGCGCCACCAGCCCGTGCAGCGTCCCGCCCAGGTACGCCACGAACTGGATCACCAGGATCGTGACGATCAGCACCTCGTTGCCGAACCCCAGCTCGTCCTTGCCGTACTGCGCCGACACCGTCACCACCGTGTTGATCCCGTCGGTGAAGACCAGGTAGCTGCCCAAGAACGCCAGCGTCAACGGATACGCCTTCGCCGACACCAGCGTCTGCCGCAGCTCCACGAACCCCGCCCGCAGCACCGACCGCCCCGGCACGACGTCGACCGGCGTATGCCGGCGGGGGAGCGCCCGCACCGCGGGCACCGTGAACGCCGCCCACCACAACCCCGAGGTCAGGAAGCAGATCTGCACCGCCAGGCCCTTGCTCACCCCGAACGCGTCGTGCCCGAGGTAGAACCCCAGCTGCAACGCCAGCGCCAGCCCGCCACCCAGGTACCCGAACGCCCAGCCCCGCGCCGAGATGCCGTCCCGCTCGTCCGGCCCGCCGATGTCGACCAGGAACGAGTAGTAGACGACCAGCGAACCCCCGTAGCCGATGTTCGCCACCACGAACAGCACCACACCCAGCTGCCAGTCCGAACCGGCCAGGAAGAACATCGCCGCCGCCGCGGCCGCACCCAGGAACGCGAACCCGCCCAGGATCCGCCGCTTGTTGTGGCTCCGGTCGGCCACCGCACCGGCGATCGGCAGGACCAGCACCTGCACCACCGTCGCCACCGACAGCAGGTACCCCCACACCGAGCCGGCCGGGAAGTGCAGCCCGAACAACGTCACGTCGCAGTGCTGCAGCGTGTCCGCCGCACCCGCCGCGTCCACGCACGGACGGTCCCCGTTAAGGGTGAAGTTCGCCTTCGCGTCCTCCGCCGCGATCGAACTCATGGACAGGGCACCGAACACCGTCGTCGTCGACGAATAGAACGGCGAATTCGCCCAGTCGTAGAAATACCAGCCCCAGCGCTCGCGCTTCGTCGAACGCGTCCCGGCCAGCGTCATCCACGGCTCCTTCACCTCGACAACTTCCAGGTCAGCGCGGAGACTACGGCCCACCGGAAAACCCCGTGACCACACCACCGAAACCGTGTCCGGTTTGTCGCTTCGTGATCATCCGACACCTTCGCCCGCGACCCCCGTCCGCCCCCCACGGCGTGTCGCCCGCAAAAGTGAACGGTGTTTCATGTGAGACTGGAGCGCCCACTGTGTCTGTTGTGGACAACGTGACACGCTCCTACTGTGCTCGCATGATCCAGAACCGCCGGCGCACCGTGCTGAGACTCCTGCTCCTCGCGCTCGCCGTCACGGGTCTGCCGCTCACCACCCCCGCCATCGCCGCAGCCGACCCCGCCTCGGCCGCCTGGGCGAAACTCCGCATGTGCGAGTCCAGCAACCGCTACGCCACCAACACCGGCAACGGCTACTACGGCGCCTACCAGTTCGACCTGCCCACCTGGCGCAGCGTCGGCGGACAAGGCCGCCCCGACCAGGCCGCCCCCGCCGAACAGGACTACCGCGCCCTCTACCTCTACCGCATGCGCGGCTGGCAACCCTGGCAGTGCGCCGGCTCGCTCAAACTCGCCGGCGACGCCGACGCCCGCAGCAAACGCATCCCCACCTACGCCGAAGCCGCCTACATCGGCGGCGGCGGCCTCCCCGCACCACCCCCCGGCCCCGGCGGCCCCCGCCCCGCCTGGCCCGGCGTCGTCTACAGCTACGGCGACTGCGCCGCCCCGCTCAAGACCTTCCAGCTCCGCATGAACGCCTTCGGCTACGGCTTCAGCGCCACCGGCTGCTACTACGACAAAACCCGCACCGCCGTCCTCGACCTCCAACGCGCCAACGGCATCAAGGACAGCGGCCTCCTCGGCCCCAAGACCTGGGACGCCGCCTGGACCGGCAAACCACCCCGCTGAGACGGCTCACGGCTCCTGCGACCGCTGCCACACACCCCGCTCCACGAGCACCTCCCGCAACAGGTCCGGCCGATCCGTCACGATCCCGTGCACCCCCAGGTCCAGCAACATCCGCATCTCCGCCGGATCGTCGATCGTCCACGTGTGCACCTCGATCCCGGACCGCCCCGCGATCGACAGGAACGCCTTGTCCACCACCCGCAACGCCCCCTGCCGCACCGGCACCTGAGCCATCGCCCCCAGCACCAGCCGGCCCAGGGGGAGCAGCGGCAGCTTCCCCCGCACCCACAACGCCAACGCCGACCGCGGCCCCATCGCCGTCACCAGCTTCGGCCCCGCCAGCTGCCGCAACCGCACCAGCCGCGCATCCGAAAACGCCGCCCCCGCCACCCGGTCGAACGCCCCCGTCCGCTCCAGCACCCGCACGAACGGCTCCACCGCCCGATCGGCCTTCACGTCCACGTTGAACCGCGCCCCCGGCAGCTCCTCCAGCACGTCCTCCAACCGCGACAACGGCGCCCTCCCACCCACCTTGACGCCCTTCAGCTGCGCCCACGTCTGCGCCGCGATCGGCCCGGAACCGTCCGTCGTCCGATCCAGGTTCGGATCGTGGTGGACCACCACCACCCCGTCCGCCGTCGCGTGCACATCCGTCTCCAGGTACCGGTACCCCTCCGCACACGCCCGCTTGAACGCCGGCAACGAGTTCTCCAGACCCTCCAGGTCATCGAGGTGCCACCCCCGGTGAGCGAAGGCACGGGGGAGCGGATCGGCCAGGTACGGGAACAACGCCTGCATCCCCCAAGTGTGCACTTCCGCCATGACCCCGGCATGAGCAACCGGTGGCCAGCTAGGGTCTCCCGGGTGAGGGAAGCCGCCGAACTGACCCAGCCGACCACGATCGAACTCGCCCCGGCCCGCCGAGGCGCCCCCAAGCACTGCGGCTGGTGCGGACGACGCCTCCCCGAAGGCGGCAACGTCGGCCGCCGCCGCCGCTACTGCGGCCAATCCTGCCGCCAGCGCGCCTACGAACGCCGCACCGCCCTGCAGCGCAGCGGCCTGCCCGAAGACGCCGTCGTGCTCTCCGACACCGAGATCGCCGCCCTCCAGGACCGCCTCTTCCAGCTCCGCTGCGCCGCCGAAGACATCGTCACCGCAGCCGACGACGGCGCCGGCGCACGCGAACTCCGCGGCCTCGCCGAAGAAATCGCCCGCGCCGCCAAGGACCTCGAACAACTCCGCTGACCCTCACCCCAACCCATCCAACGCCCGGTACGTCCGGTTGCTCGCCGCCGCCGCCCGCTGCTCCCGGCCCGTCGCCTCGATGTAGTTCTGGCTCGTCGCCAGGCTCGCGTGCCCCAGCAGCGCCATGATCTCCGACGCCGTCGCCCCGTCCTCCGCCAGCCGCGTCGCGAACGTGTGCCGCAACGCGTGCAGATTCGCCCCCACCGGCACCCGGTCGTGCAACCCCGCACCCCGGTAACACGACTTCACCAGGTACTCCAGCGCACCCCGCCCGATCGGCTCACCCGCCCGATCCAGCAACAACGGCGAACCGGGGGAGAACCGCACGTTCGGAAACCGCACCCGGCACGACTCCCGGTACCGCTCGATCAGCTCCGCCAGCACCGGCTGCACCGGGATCGACCGGTCCCGGCTGCCCTTCCCCTTCACGTGCAACCGCAGCTCACCCGCACGCCCCACCAGCGACCGCGACGTCAACGCCCGCATCTCCGCCGCCCGCAACCCCGCCACCAGCCCCAGCGCGATCACCAGCACGTCCCGCTCCGGCCACGGATCCCGCGCACGCCGCGAACCCGCGGCCGCCGCCGACAGCAGCTGCTCCGGCGTTTCCTCACCCCGCAACGGCTTCGGCGTCAACGCCGGCGTCCGCGGCCGCGCCACCGCACCCATCGGGTTGCCGGCCAGCAACCCGTCGGCCACGCAGAACGTGAGGAACTGGTTCCACGTCGACCACGCCCGCAGCACCGAGCTCTTCGCGTGCCCGTCCGCGAACGCACCGAACGCCGCCCGCAGCGCCGGCCCGGTCAGATCGGCGACCTCCAGGTCCTCGGCGGGGCGGCCGAGCTCCGAAACCAGGAGAGTGGTGAGACCGGCGAGATCCCGGCGGTAGGCGTCGGTGGTGTGCGGGGAGTCCTTGCGGGGACGGCGGGCGGCGAAGAAGGCTTGCTGCGCCTCGGAAACCTTCATGTGGATCTTGTACCGCACACCACCGACAGTTTCCGTGGCCGGGCCGTCACCCGGTGTTTGATGCATAACCGCAATTATGCATCAAACACCGGTGTGGCTCAGATTCTGCTCCCTAGGGGATCCCGGGTCCGCCGAGGACCCGTTTCCGCCCTCTGACGCACCTATGGCGGGGTATACGCACATATGTTCGACGAAACAGCAGGTCAAGCTGCTGAGGGGGCCCGCTGGGACCCGATGAGCTCGCGCACCGTCGCCAATCGGCACTCGTGCGACGTTCCGGAGCTCCCGGAACCCTCCACAGTTTCGTCACCGTGACGTTTTATGGTCGAGTGACGGGACGTCGGACTCGCGCCTCTCAGGGGATCCCGAGCGCCCCTCTGGAGGCCGTTTCCGGGCAAGCCTCCTGCGGCGGTCCCGGGTAACCGTCTCAGGAGCCGTCCTGACGAAGCGAGCGCACTCCCGCACAGGCGGCGCCGACCCCGGTTCTTGCGCCCCTCTCGGCGCTCGACCCAGCGTGTCCCCAAGTGCCGATAATGTACATTATGTCAAGTAACGTCAGTGCCAGTTGTCAGTGCCAGTCGCTGATCATCACGTCCCGCGGTGCCGGGGCGCCTTCCCCGGTCTCCACGAGCTGCTTGAGGCTCATCAGGTAGCTGGCCCACTTGGTGCTGCAGTGGTGCATGAACTCGCCCGCCTCGCGCCAGTCTTCGTGCTTGAAGAGGACGATCGTGTGGTCGTCGCGCTGTTCGATGTCCCAGCGGATCGTCGTGCCGATCCATTCGGGCGGTCCGTCGACGACCTCCCAGCGGACGAGCCGGCCCGGGTCGAGCTCGATGGTCTTCATGTCGAAGCCGCCGGGGATGAAGCGGAAGGCGGTGACGCCGCCGAGGCCGGTCTCCCCCTCGGTTTTCTCGGTCCACCAGCCGGCCAGGCCGTCGATGGTGGTGAGGGCGTCGTAGACCTGTCCGGGGGTGGCGTTGCGGATGCCGATGCGGTGGAGGATGTCCATTTCTAGCGGTTCCTTTCGATGGTTTCGGCGATGCGCTTGATGCGGCGGAGCCGGGCGTCCCAGGTGTTGCCGACCTCGGTGAGCTGGGCGACGGCGCGGGCGAGCTGGGCTTCGTCGACGTGGAACTGTTTTTCGCGACCTTCGGGCCGGCCGTGCACGAGGCCGGCGCGGTCGAGGACGGCGAGGTGTTTGGCGACGGCCTGGCGGGTCACCGGGAGGTGTTCGCTGAGGCTGGTGGCGGTCCCCCGGCCTTCGCTGAGGAGGAGGTCGAGCAGGCGGCGGCGGGTGGGGTCGCCGATGGCGGACCAGAGGTCGTCGTCGACGGTGGTGGTCACCGGATGGCTCCCACGCGCAGGGGCAGGCGGGGCAGGTAGTGGTCCCAGCCGCCGGCGTGGTCGGTGTATTCGGCGGCGATCTTGGCTTCGTCCCAGCCGCGTTCGCGGAAGCCGGTTTCGGTCATCCGCAGGCGGGTGCCGGTGGCGGTGGGTTCGAGTTCGAAGACGACGAGGAAGGAGTTGCCGGGGGCGGCGGTCTCCCCCGCGGCGTGGGCCCAGCGGAAGGAGAAGAGTTTCGGGGGGATGGCGTCGACGACGGTGAACTGGACCCATTGGCCGCCGAAGCCGATGCGGCCCGCTCCCCCGGGTTCGACGGGGTATTCGGCTTCGTCGGGCCACCATTCGCGGACGTGTTCGGGGTTGCTGAGGACGTCGAAGACGACGTCGGGGGCGGCGTCGATGTGGATTTCGCGTTCGAGGGTGCCGTGGTCCATGCAAGCTCCTTGTGCAACGTTCGGTTGCGTGTCACATTAGCTCGGCGGGCCCCGATGCGCAACCTTCAGTTGCGTGAAGGTCCTTCTGGACCCAGGCGACGTCGTGCCAGGCGCCGTGCTTCCAGCCGACGCGGCGGTAGACGCCGGCGGGTTCGAACCCGAGCGCGCGGTGGAGGCCGGCGCTGGCTTCGTTGGGCAGGGTCATGCCGGCGAAGGCGCGGCAGAACCCGCGTTCGCGCAGCCGGCGGAAGAGGGTTTCGTAGAGGGCGCGGCCGGCGCCGGTGCGGCGGCGGCCTTGTTCGAGGTAGATGCTGGTCTCGCAGGACCAGCGGTAGGCGGCGCGCTCGGCGAAGCGGTTGGCGTAGGCGTAGCCGGCGATGTGGCCGTGGTCTTCGAGGACGAACCAGGCGTGGGCGGCGGAGATGCGGCGGGCCATTTCGCCGGCGTCCGGTGGGTCGTCCTCGAAGGAGACGGCGGTGTCGGTGACGTAGGGCGCATAGAGGGCGGCGCAGGCGGCGGCGTCGTGCGGGGTGGCGGCTCGGATCATAGCTCATATGGTAGCCACAGTGGCTCGTATAGTATCGCGAGTTATGACCGATCCCCTGACTGCCCGCCTGGCTGCGACGGTCCACGCGGCCCGGACGTCCCAAGGCTTGTCGGCCGCGGTTCTGGCCGAGCGATCGGGGGTGTCCCGGGCGATGATCGGCAAGATCGAGCGTGGCGACGTCCAGCCGACGGCGGCGTTGCTGGCGAAGCTGTCGGCGGCGCTGGGCCTGACGTTGTCGGAGCTGATCGCGCGGGCCGAGGGTGACGAGCGGCGGCTGGTGCGCGCGGCGGAGCAGCCGGTGTGGGTGGACCCGGACACCGGCTACCGGCGGCGGTCGGTCTCCCCCGCGGCCGGCCGGCCGCTGGAGCTGGTCGAGGTGGAACTGCCGCCGGGGGTGGAGGTGCCGCTGGTGTCGGGGACGTATGCGTTCCTGCATCAGCAGATCTGGGTGCTGGCGGGGCACCTGCGGTTCCACGAGGGTGCGCAGGTGCACGAGCTGTCGGCGGGTGACTGCCTGCAGCTGGGACCGGCGGCGGACTGCGTGTTCGTGAACCCGGGGCCGGTGTCGTGCCGGTACCTGGTGGCCCTGGTCAAGCGGGCGGGGCGAGGCCGTTGACTGAAGCAGTGAATCAGTGCTTCACTCCTTGACGTGCCCTACCGCCGCACCCCGAAGGTGCAGGAACGCCTGGACGCCCAGCGCGAGACGATCGTTGTCGCCGCCACGCGCCAGCTGGCCGAATATGGCTACAGCGGCTGTTCCGTGGCCGCGGTCGCCGAGCGCGCCGGTGTCGCCGTCGGCAGCGTCTACCAGCACTTTCCCACCAAGGCCGACCTGGTCGTGCACGTGTTCCGGCAGGTCGTGACGCGCGAGGTCGAGGCGGTCCGGGTGGCGTCCGCGGCGGCCGGCGAACCCGCCGAGCGGGTGCTGGCGGCGGTCGAAACGTTCGCCCAGCGCGCCCTCAAGGCGCCGAAGCAGGCGTATGCCCTGCTCGCCGAGCCGGTCGACGCGCTCATCGACGCCGAGCGGCTCGAGTTCCGCCGCGCCTACACCGACGTCATCGCCGAGCACGTCGCCGCCGGGGTGACACAGGGCGTGCTGCCGCCCCAGGACGGGCGGCTGACGGCCGCCGCGCTGGTCGGGGCCGCCGCCGAAGTTCTGATCGGCCCGTTGACCAGCGGGAACGCCGGTGACGTCGCCGAGCTCCGCACCTTCATCCTGCGCGCTCTAGGAGGTTCCGATGTCCGCCACGCATGAGGTCACCAACCAGGTTCCGCCGCTGGCGGGGCACGACGTCGCCGACGACCCGGCGCTGCTGGCCGGGCTCGAGCGGGCCGGGGCCGGCTGGGCCGCGGGCGAGCTGCACGAGCTGGGCCGGCTGGCCGGCAGCGAGCAGGTGCAGGAGTGGGGCCGGCTGGTCAACGAGAACGAGCCGGTGCTGCGCACGCACGACCGGTACGGGCACCGGATCGACGAGGTCGAGTTCCACCCGTACTGGCACGAGCTGATGACGGTCGCGGTGTCGCACGGCCTGCACGGCACGCCGTGGCGGGATTCCCGGGCCGGCGCGCACGCGGCGCGGGCGGCGAGGTTCTACGTCTGGAGCCAGGCCGAGGCCGGGCACAGCTGCCCGGTTTCGATGACGTACGCGGCGATCCCGGCGCTGCGGGCGAATCCGGAACTGGCGGCGCGGTACGAGCCGCTGCTGGCGGCGACCGAGTACGACTTCGGGTTGCGCGAGCCCAGCGGCAAGCGTGGCCTGATCGCGGGCATGTCGATGACCGAAAAGCAGGGCGGGTCCGACGTCCGCGCGAACACGACCACCGCGAGCCCGTCCGCCGACGGCAGTTACACCCTGGTCGGGCACAAGTGGTTCACCTCGGCGCCGATGTCGGACATGTTCCTGACCCTGGCCCAGGCGCCCGGCGGGCTTTCGTGCTTCCTGCTCCCCCGCGTCCTGCCCGACGGCTCGCGCAACGCGATCCGGCTGCAGCGGCTGAAGGACAAGCTCGGCAACCGCTCGAACGCCTCCTCGGAGATCGAGTACGACAACGCCGTGGGATGGCTGGTCGGCGAGGAGGGCCGCGGGGTCCGCACGATCATCGAGATGGTCAACAACACCCGGCTGGACTGCACCCTCGGCAGCGCGTCCGGCATGCGGCTGGGTGCGGTGCGCGCGGTGCACCACGCGACGCACCGGCAGGCGTTCGGCAAGGCGCTGGTGGACCAGCCGCTGATGGCGAACGTGCTGGCCGACCTGGTGCTGG
This sequence comes from Amycolatopsis sp. CA-128772, assembly GCF_002904295.1. GTDB lineage: Bacteria > Actinomycetota > Actinomycetes > Mycobacteriales > Pseudonocardiaceae > Amycolatopsis. Next base: position 85,559 of record NZ_PPHG01000075.1, on the reverse strand, counting down.
AGTCGGAAGCGGCGACGACGGTGGCGATGCGGCTGGCCGCGGCCGGCGACCGGCCCGGTGACGCCCACGAGCAGGCGTTCCGGCGCCTGGGCCTGGCGGTGTCGAAGTACTGGGTGTGCAAGCGGGCGCCGATGCACGCGGCCGAGGCGCTGGAATGCTTCGGCGGCAACGGGTACGTCGAGGAGTCGGGCATGCCGCGGCTGTACCGGGAGGCGCCACTGTCGTCGATCTGGGAGGGCTCGGGCAACGTCGCCGCGCTGGACGCGTTGCGCGCGATGGGCAGGCAGCCGGAGTCGGTCGCGGCGTTCTTCGCCGAGGTCGAGCGGGCCGCCGGCGGCGACACCAGGCTGGACGACGCGGTGGACCGCCTCCGCAAGGAGCTCACCGACCTCGACGGCATCGAGTACCGCGCACGGCGGCTGGTCGAGGCGATGGCCCTGGTGCTGCAGGGCTCCCTGCTGGTGCGCGAGGGCCACCCGGCGGTGGCCGACGCATTCTGCGCATCCCGCTTCGGCGGCGACTGGGGCGTCGCCTTCGGCACGCTCCCGGCGGGCGTCGACACGGGAGCGATCATCGAGCGCGCCGTGGCCCGTTAGCCGACGCGCTCGGCGCGCTGGCGGGCCAGTTCCTCGACCGCGCTGGGCAGGGTGGTTTCGAAGTCGATCAGTTTCGCCCAGGTCGGGGTGACGACGATGCGGACCATGCCGTCGTAGAGGGAGCGCACCTCGCGTTCCCATTCGACGCGCTGCTCGGGGCTCATCTCGTAGCTGCCGTTCATCTGCAGGTACTCCTCCGGGATGCCGTCGACGACGTCCAGCTCGGCGCGGCCGCGGATGAGGAGGATCTTGGGCGGGTGCGACTCGGTGTCGATGGTCAGGGCGACGGCGGGGTTGGCGCGCAGGGACGGCAGTTTCGGGGAGTTCTTCGTCGTGCACATGACGATCTCCGAGCCGTTCCAGGTGAAGGCGATCGGGATGCTGCGCGGGGTGCCGTCCTTGGCGACGTAGGCCAGGCGGGTCAGGTCGCGGGCGAGCAGTTCGCGGCTGTACGGGCGGTTCAGGATTTCGGTGATCTCGTTCTGCTGCACGGTCGGCTCCTCGGGTCGGGGTCGCTGATGTCCCGGGGACGGAGCCGGTGGCGGGTTCTCGACATTCGACGGCGGAAACTTTTCAGCGGCCGAGTGCGTCGAGGGCGCCGGCGACCGCGGCGGCCTTGAGTTCGCCGACCGGGGCGTCGGGGAACTGCATGCAGACGTCCTGCAGGCCGCCGAGGGCGAGGATCGCGCGGGCCTGCTGTTCCAGTGACGGCGACGGGCCGCAGATCAGTTCGGTGAGCCGGGTGCGCCAGCCCAGGACCCGGTCGATCAGGCCGAGGTCGGCCAGGGTGGGCATCTCGGCCAGCAGCATGATGACGTCGCCACGGTGGCGGTGGTTGAAGTCGAAGAAGCCCTCGATCAGCTCGCGCACCGGGGCGTCGCCGCGGGCCTCCTGGTCGAGGAGGAACTGCTCGCCGTCCTCGAGCATCGGCCGGACGATGCTGCGGACCAGGTCGTCGCGCGACGGGAAGTGGTAGTAGAGCGCGGGTTTGGTGATGCCGAGGCGGTCGGCGATGTCCTGGAGGCTGGTGCGCTGCACCCCCTGCGTGGTGAACAGGTCGCGGGCGACGTCGAGGATGCGCTGTTTGGTGTCGGAGGGTTTCGGCACCGGCCCAGCATAACTGACTTAACGATAGGTAAGCAGATGCGGTACAACTTACCTACCGTTAAGTCAGGGAGGTACTCATGCGGATTCTCGTCTCCGGCGCCAGCATCGCGGGTCCGGTGCTGGCGTACTGGCTCAGCCGGCACGGCTTCGACGTCACGGTCGTCGAGCGCGCCCCGGCGCTGCGCAAGACCGGCGGCCACGCCGTCGACCTGTTCCGGCCCGCCATGGACATCACCGAACGGATGGGGGTCCTGCCCCGCGTCGAGGCCCTCGCCACCGGCACGACCCGGATGACCCTGCACCGCGAAGGCGCGCGCCGGCCCACCCGGGTGGACCTGGCGAAGCTGTTCCAGGCCGCCTCCGACCGGCACGTCGAGGTCATGCGCGACGACCTGAGCGAGATCTACTACGACGCCGGCCGCGACGACGTCGAGTACCTCTTCGGCGACACGATCACCGCCCTCTCCCCCGACGGCGACGTCACTTTCGAACATGCCCCGCCGCGGCGGTTCGACGTCGTCGTCGGCGCCGACGGGCTGCACTCGAACGTCCGCCGCCTGGTGTTCGGCGAAGAAGCCGGGCTGACCCGGTTCATCGGCGCGTACCTGGCGGTGCTGTCCCTGCCCGACACCCTCGGTCTCGACGGCGAAGCGGTCACCCACCTGGGCGCCGGCCGCACCGCGTCGCTCTACAGCGCCCGGCACATGAGCGACGCCCGCGCGGTGTTCCTGTTCCGCCGCGACCGGGAACTCGCCTACCACCACCGGGACGTCCCGCGGCAGAAGGAGCTGCTGCGGGAAGCGTTCGCCGGGATGCACCCGCAGGTCGACGGCTGGCTCGCCCGCCTCGACGACGGCGGCCCGTTCTACTTCGACTCGATCACCCAGCTGCAGCTGGAAACCTGGTCCCGCGGCCGCGTCACCCTGGTCGGCGACGCGGGCTACTGCCCCGGCCCGGCGGTCGGCGGCAGCACGAGCCTCGCGGTCCTCGGCGCGTACGTCCTGGCCGGCGAGCTCGCCACGGCGGGCGGCGACCACACGCGCGCGTTCGCCGCCTACGAACGGGAGATGGGCGAGCTGGTCCGCCGCAGCCGCGCGTTCGCGGTCGGCGCCGCCCGCAGCCTGATCCCGGCGTCCCGCGCGGGGGTCTGGGCCCTGACCCGAGGTGGCCAGCTGGTTTCGGCGCTCCCGGCGGCGTGGACGCGCGCACTCGCGAAGCTGAACACCGCCGGCGTCCGCATGCACGACTCCATGCAGGTCAAGGACTACGCGATCCCGGCGACGACCTGACGCTGGAGGGGGCGGCCGCGCGCGGAAACCCCCTCCAGCCTCGACAGCGGATCTTCGGTCACCGGCGGAAACCGGGCGGGCGCGCGGGAGAGACCCCGCGCGCCCGCACCCCCAGTGGCCCGGCGGAACCCGCCGTCGGGGGACAGGAGACAACGAGTACCGCGCTGGATACCGCGAAAAGAGCCGGATTTCCGCCGGGGCGGCAGCACGGGCGCCGGCGCCGGCGAAGGCCGGAGGCCCCGGCGGGATCCGGTCGGCAGCCGGGATCGGACCCGGGCGGACCGGCGATGCGTCCGGATCCGCCGATTCCCGCCGGCCCCAGCCGTCCCCGGGTCTCCCCTCACCCCAGCAGCAACCCCGGATCGCTCTCCGGCGCCCCCGCGGGCCACCACGTTCCCTCCTCCAGCCGGTACGGGTGCCAGCGGCCCTCGCGATCCAGCCGCAGCTGCACCCCGCCCACCGTGCACCGGTTGCGCTCGAAAACCGGTTCCACCTCCGCGACATCGGCCAGCGCCGCCCGCGCTGCCGCCACCGCCGCCTTCGGGGGTGCCCACGTCGACTCCAGGAGCTCCACCCCGTCCGGTCCGCCGTGCGTCCAGGCCGCGATGGCCCGCGCGAATTCCGGTCCCGACCCCAGCTTCTCCGCCGTCGCCGGGAACTCCGCCGCCAACCGGACCGCGTCGAGACGTCGCGACGGCGGCCGCCGGCCCGCCAGCAACGCCCGGGCGCCGTCCGCCGCGTTGGCCGCCAGCAACGCGAACGCCTCCGCGGGCACCCCCGGCGCCGCCGGGATCGACGGTGCTCCCGACGGGTGGAACGCGGCCAGGTCGGGCAGCTCCCCCGGCACCCGGTCCGGCTCCGGAACCGGGAGCGATACCGGCACCGTCCGGCTCGTGAGCTCCTCGAGGATCTCCCGCTCGCCCTTGCCCCGCATCAGCAGCAGCAGGAACGGGTCCGCGTCGAGCAGCCACGACGCCTGGAACGACAGCGCCGCCGCGTGGCGGCAGGGCAGCTCCCAGCCCGGGCAGTCGCACTCCGGGTCCAGGTCGCCGATGCCCGGCAGCAGGTGGACGCCGACGTCCGCGGCCGCCTCGACCAGGTCGTGCGGCATGTCGCGATCCAGCAGGGCCGCCAGGTGCCCGGCGCGGGAGGCCACCCGGTCGAAGAAGCGGGTCCAGTCCGCCTCCGACAGCTCCGCCAGCCGCAGCACCGTCCGGTACGGGCCGCCGTCGACGTCGTCGACCGTCGCCGCGATGCGGCCCGGGCTCACCGTGATCGGGCCGACCAGCCCGGCCGCCGCGTACTTGCGGCCGCGCTTGAGCTGGCGCAGGTCCAGCGCGGTGTCCTCCATCGCGCTCACCCACGCCCGGCCCCACCAGGAGCGGGCCAGCCGCCCGCCGGCCCCGAACGCGGGGAATCCGCGTACCCGGTCGTCGTTCATCCGCGGCTCCTCAGTCCGACGAGCTCGGCCAGCTCGGTGTCCGACAGTTCCGTCAACGCGGCCTCGCCGCCGGCCAGCACCGCGTCGGCCAGGGCCCGCTTCTCCCGCAGCATCGCCGCGATCCGGTCCTCGACCGTCCCTTCCGCCACCAGGCGGTGCACCTGCACCGGCCGGGTCTGCCCGATCCGGTACGCCCGGTCGGTCGCCTGGTCCTCCACCGCCGGGTTCCACCAGCGGTCGAAGTGCACGACGTGGTCCGCGCGGGTGAGGTTCAGCCCCGTCCCGGCCGCCTTCAGCGACAGCAGGAACACCGGCACCTCGCCGGCCTGGAAGCGGGCCACCAGCTCTTCGCGCCGCGCCACCGGGGTCCCGCCGTGCAGCAGCTGCGTCGGGATCCCGCGCCCGGCCAGGTGCCTCTCCAGCAGCCGGGCCATCGCGACGTACTGGGTGAACACCAGCACCGCGCCGCCCTCGGCGAGGATCGTGTCCAGCAGCTCGTCGAGCAGTTCCACCTTGCCCGAGCGGCCGCCCGGCTCCTTGAGGTACTGCGCCGGGTGGTTGCAGATCTGCTTGAGCGCGGTCAGCAGCTTCACGATCCGGCCGCGCCGGGCCATCCCGTCGCTGCCGGCGATGTCGGCCATCATCTCCCGCACGACCGCCTCGTACAGCGCCACCTGCTCCGCGCTCAAGGCCACCGGCCGGTCGGTCTCGGTCTTGGCCGGCAGCTCCGGCGCGATCCCCGGGTCGGACTTGCGGCGCCGCAGCAGGAACGGCCGCAGCAGCCGGGCCAGCCGGTCCGCCGCACCCGTGTCGCCGGCCTCGATCGGCCTCGCCCAGCGCGCCCGGAACTCACTCAGCGACCCCAGCAGCCCCGGCGCCGTCCAGTCGAGGATCGCCCACAGCTCCGAGAGCGTGTTCTCCACCGGCGTGCCGGTCAGCGCCACCCGGGCCGCCGCGGGCACCAGCCGCAGTGCCTTCGCCGTGCCCGACCGGTGGTTCTTGACGTGCTGGGCCTCGTCGGCGACCAGCAGCCCCCACCGCACCCCGGCCAGCGGCGCCGGATCGGTGCGCAGCGTGCCGTAGGTGGTCAGGACGAACCCGTCGAGGTCCTCGAGGGACCGCGCGCCGCCGTGGAAGCGCCGCACCGGCACGTCCGGGGCGAACCGGCGGATCTCGCGTTCCCAGTTGCCCAGCAGCGACGCCGGGCACACCACCAGGGTCGGGCCGGCGTTCCGGTGCAGGTGCAGCGCGATCAGCGTGACCGTCTTGCCCAGGCCCATGTCGTCGGCGAGGCACCCGCCGAGCCCCAGCCCGGTGACCGTGGCCAGCCACTGCAGCCCGCGCAGCTGGTAGTCCCGCAGCTGCGCGGCCAGCCCGGGCGGGGGTGCCTGGGGCTCCGGTGGCGCGGACAGCCGTTCCCGCAGCCGCGCCAGCCAGCCGTCGGTGACGACCTCGACCGGCTCGCCGTCGACCTCCGTCGTCCCCGACAGCACCACGCCGAGCGCGTCGACCGGGGACAGCGGCTTCAGCGCCCGCCCCCGGGCCTTCGCCGCGAAAGCCGGGTCCACCAGCACCCACCGGTCGCGCAGCCGCACCACCGGGCGGCGGGCTTCGGCCAGGGCGTCCAGTTCGGCCTCGGTCAGCACCTCCCCGCCCAGGGCGAGCTGCCAGTCGAACTGCAGCGCCCGGCCGCCGCCGAAGAACGACGGCAGGTCACCCGGGGTGTCGCCGGCGCGGACCACGGCCCGCGCGGTCAGCGAGCCCGCCAGCTCGGCCGGCCAGTGCACGTCGATCCCGGCGGCCGCCAGCCGCGGCGCCGCCGAGGCGACCAGCTCGCTCACCTCGTCCCCGCCGAGGTCCAGCGCGGCCGGCACCGCCGAGGTCAGCAGCGGGCCGAGCGCCGGCCACACCTGCGCACCCCGCCGCAGCGCCAGCACCACGTCGATGCGTGCCCGCGGCCCGAACCGCCCGGTCTCCCACAGCTGCGCCGCGTCGGCGACCTGCCCGGGCTCGGCGAGGCTGTGCACCTGCACGACGGCGTGGAACCGGCCGGCGTCGAACCCGTCCGGTGCCTCCACCCGCAACGACACCCGGATTCCCGAGTCCAGGCCCGCGGCCAGCTCGTCGGCCCAGTCCCGCAGCGGCTCCGCACGCTGCGGCGGGACGGCGGCGAACAACCGCGTCCCGGCCGCCTTCGCCGCGGCCGGCGTGCGGGGCAGTGTGTCGGCGACGGCGTCGAGGAACGCCCGCAGCAGCGGCCCCGGCGCCCGTTCGTCCGGCGGCATCGCGGCCGCGAGGTCCCGCAGCCACGCCGCTTCCGCCGGTTCGAGCGGGCCGACGCGCCAGGCGTCGTGCCCGGCCGCGGTGACTCCCGGCAGCAGCCGGCCCGCGGCGACCAGCCGCAGCGCGGCCTGGGCCGCGGTCGCCCAGAACTCCCCGGCGCCGTCCAGCAGTTCCGGCAGCCCCTCGGCGATGGACAGTTCCCGGCCGTCGACCACCAGGCGGCCCGCCCGTGGTGGTTCGCCCGGTTCGAAGTGGACGTTCAGTTCCCCAGCCTCCTGTACCGGCGCACCGACAACGGCACGAACACCGCCAGCAGCACCAGCGGCCACGCCACCGCCATCGGCACCGCGTGCGCATTCACCCAGGACGTCCCGGCCGCGCCCGGGTTGCCGAACAGCACCCGCGCCGCCGTCACCGTGGAGGACAACGGGTTCCACTCCGCCACGGTTCCCAGCCACGCCGGCATCGTCGAGGTCGCCACGAACGCGCTGGAGAGGAACCCGAACGGGAACTCGACCGTCTGCGCCAGCGTCACCATCGCCGGATCCGACGTCAGCAGGCCGAGGTAGCAGCCCGCCGACACCAGCGCGGTCCGCAGCAGGAGCAGCAGGCCGAGCGCGGCGAGGGTCTCGCCGAGGCTGCCGTGCGGGCGCCAGCCGACGGCGAACCCGCAGCCCAGCAGCACCGCCAACGCGAGCACCGCGTTCAGCAGGTCCGCGGCAACCCGTCCGGTGAGCACCGCCGACGGCGCCATCGGCAGCGACCGGAACCGGTCGGTGACCCCTTTGGTGGCGTCGTCGAGCACCGCGATCATCGTCCCCGACAGCCCGAAGACCATCGTCATGGCGAACATCCCCGGCATCAGGAACTCCCGGTAGGAGCCGCCGCCGGGCACGGTCATTCCGCCACCGAGCAGGTAGGCGAAGATCAGCACCAGCAGGATCGGGAACGCCACCACCGTGGCCGTCCGCGCCGGGCGGCGCGCCAGCTGCGCCAGGTGGCGCTGGGTCAGCGTCCAGCCGTCCACGATGGCCCACCTCATCGCGCCACCCCCGTCAGCTGCAGGAAGACCTCGTCCAGCGTCGGGTGCCGCAGTGCCACGTCGGCGAAGGACAGCTCGCTCGCCGCCAGCGCCCGCACGACGTCGGTCAGCATCGGCGGCTCGGCCGGTGCGCTCACCCGCAGGTCCTCGGTGACCGGCTCGGCGCCGGTGACCCGGGCCAGCAGCCCCGCCGCCGCGCCGAGCGCGTCCGGGTCGGTCAGCACCAGCTCGATCCGGGTCGCGCCGAGTGACCCCTTGAGCTCGGCCGGGGTGCCTTCGGCGATCACCCGGCCGTGCTCGACCAGGCAGATCCGGTCGGCCAGCCGGTCGGCTTCCTCCAGGTACTGCGTGGTCAGCAGCACGGTCGTGCCGTCGCCGACCAGCGACCGCACCGCCCGCCAGACCTCGGCGCGGCTGCGCGGGTCCAGCCCGGTCGTCGGCTCGTCGAGGAACAGCACCCGCGGCGCCGCCAGCAGCGACGCGGCCAGGTCCAGCCGCCGCCGCATCCCGCCCGAGTACGCCGACACCGGTTCGGACCCCGTTTCGGCGAGGCCGAACCGTTCCAGCAGCGCGTCGGCGCGGCGGGCCGCTTCGCGCCGGCCCAGGTGGTGCAGCCGGCCGAACAGCACCAGGTTCTGCCGCCCGGACAGCAGTTCGTCCACCGCGGCGTGCTGGCCGACCAGCCCGATCGCCGAACGCACCTTCGCCGGTTCGGCAGCGACGTCGAACCCGGCGACGCGCGCGTGGCCACTGTCGTGGCGCAGCAGCGTGGAGAGCACGCGGACCGCCGTGGTCTTGCCCGCGCCGTTGGGTCCCAGCAGGCCGCACAGGGCGCCGGCCGGGACGGAGAGGTCGAACCCATCGAGGGCGTACGCGTCGCCGTAGCGCTTGCGAAGTCCCTCGGCGTGGATCTGCGGAGTCATCCTGCCCCTTACTCTGTACATTGTACGAAGATAAGGTTAGCACAACTCTGTACGTTGTACGGGAATCGGGTGGGCAGAATGGCCGGGGTGAGCACGCAGGACAACGGCGACGGCGACCCACGACGGGCGATCGAGCTGCTCTGGGGCGTCCCGGCACCCCCGCGCCGCGGCCCGAAACCGAAGCTGACCACGGCCGACGTCGTGCGGGCCGCGGTGGCGCTGGCCGACGCCGACGGCATCGACGCCGTCACCATCCGCCGCGTGGCCGAGCAGCTCGGCGTCTCCCCCATGGCGATCTACACCTACGTGCCCGGCCGCGCGGAGCTGCTGGACCTGATGATCGACCACGCCCACGGCGAACTGCCGGCCCCCAGACCCGGCCTCGGCTGGCGGGCGGCGCTCACCGCGATCGCCGAGCACCAGTGGGCGCTGTTCCACCGCCACCCCTGGCTGCTGCAGGTCACCACCAGCCGCTCGGCCCTGGGCCCGCACAGCTTCGCCAAGTACGAACACGAGCTGGCCGCGGTCGAGGGCATCGGCCTCGACGACGTCGAGATGGACGCCGTGGTCAGCCTCGTCACCGGCCTCGTCCGGACCACCGCGCGCAGCTCGGTCGACCAGGCCCGCCTGGTGCGCGTCAGCGGCATGACCGACGCCCAGTGGTGGGAGCGCGCCGCGCCGGTGCTGGCCGGCATCCCGGCCGCCGACGCGGCGCACTACCCCCTGTCCTCGCGGGTCGGCACGGCCGCGGGCCAGGCCCACAACGCCGCGGAGAACCCGGCCCACGCCTTCCGCTTCGGCCTCGCCCGCGTCCTCGACGGCATCGAGACCCTGGTGTCAGAGCGTCAGCGGTAGCGCCGCGGGCCGCCAGGTCCCGCCGTCGGGAGCACGCGGCACGTCGTCGGTGGCCAGGGCCAGGTCCGGGAAGCGGGTGAACAGCTCCGACAACGCCACCTCCGTCTGCACCCGGGCGATCGAGGCGCCCAGGCAGAAGTGCGGGCCGTGCGAGAAGCCCAGCTGCGCCGGCCCCGAACGGGCGATGTCGAAGCGGTCCGGGTCGGTGAACGCCCGCGGGTCGCGGTCGGCGGCCACCATCGCCGCCGTCACCCGCTCGCCCTTGCGGATCACCTGCCCGTCGATCTCGACGTCCTCGCGCGCGAACCGCGGCGTCGTCAGCAGCTGCGGGCTGCACCAGCGCATCAGTTCCTCCACCGCCCCCGGCCACGAACCCGGGTCCGCGCGCAGCAGCGCCAGCTGGTCGGGGTGCCGCAGCAGGGCCTCGACGGCGTTGGCGATGAGGTTCACCGGCGTCTGCCCGCCCAGCACCAGGTGCCAGACGAGGGTGACCAGCTCGGTATCGGTGAGCCGGTCGTCGTCCTGGGCGTGGACGAGGTCGCCGATGAGGTCGTCGCCCGGCTCGGCGCGGCTGCGCGCCACGGCCTCCTTCGCGCCCTCGATGATCGCCGGGATGGCGGCGGCGAAGTCCGGCCCCACCCCGCCGGCCACCGCGGCGCCGTGTTCGCGCCAGCGGGGCCGGTCGGCGTGCGGGATGCCGACCAGCTCGCAGATCACGTCGATCGGCAGCGGCCGCGCGAAGTGCGGCACGAGGTCGACCACGCCGTCCTCGGCGTGCCCGGACAGCTCGTCGAGCAGCTTTCCGGTGATCGCCGCCAGCCGGGGCCGCAGCTGCTCGGCCCGCTTCGGGGCGAACGCCGGGGCCACCAGCCGCCGCAGCCGCCGGTGCTCCGGCCCGTCCTTCTCCGCCATCGTCTCCAGGTAGGCCAGGCAGTGCTCGGGAATCCCGGGCGGGCGCAGGAAGCTGCCGGAGTTCACCTCGAACCGCGGGTCGCCCAGCATCGCGCGCGCTTCGGCGTAGCGGGTCACCGCCCAGAACGGGCCGAACCCGGGGATGACCAGCCGGGCCACCGCGCTCACCTCCCGCGCCCGGTCGTAGGCGGAGAACGGGTCGGTGAGCACGCTCAGGTCGGTCAGATCGATCTCGGGGGTCATCCACCACTCCAGATGTTCAAATCAGATGTTCTAGCCATCTCAGTGGTCACTGTATCTTGGCTCGCGACACCACGGCAAGGAGGACGATGGTCAGGCTCAGCAGGGCGGAGACCCAGGAGCGCAACCGCGCGAAGGTGCTCGCCGCCGCCCGCGACGAATTCGCCCGCCGCGGCTTCCGCGAAGCGAAGGTCGACGTCATCGCCGAACGCGCCGAACTCACCCGCGGCGCGGTCTACTCCAACTTCCCCGGCAAACGCGCCCTGTACTTCGCCGTCCTGGCCGACCTCGCCGAACGCGCCCCGAGGCCCGCCACCCCGCCCCCGGACCCCGGCGCCGCCGACGCACTCGCCGCGTTCGCCCGCGCCTGGATCGCCCGGCTCCCGCTGGCCATCGACAGCGACGCCGAAGACGCCCGCCTCGCCCGCGACCTGCTCCCGGAAATCCTCGCCGACGAGCACACCCGCCGGCCGTTCGCGCAGCTCATGCGGGTCGACGCGCTCCTGCTCGGGCTCGCCCTCGAACGCCTGCGCCCGGGCCGCCGGCTCGTGCGGGTCGCCGAAGCCGCCCTCACCACGCTGCACGGCGCGAGCCAGCTCGCCGCGGCCGCGCCCGGCTTCGGCGAGCCCTTCCACCTCGTCACCGCCTGCGCCGCCCTGCTCGAGCTGGACCTGACCGACGACTGGCCCGCCGAACCGCCGATCACCACCCCGGCCCGCCGCGACGACCGGCCGTGGGATCCGCCGGCCGCGACCGACCTGCTGACCGGCGAGCCCTTCCGGCCCGGCGACGGCGTCGTCACCGTCCTCGGCCTGCACCGGGCCGCCGCCTTCGAAGAAGCCGTCCGCGCCGGCGCCGACGTCACCGCCGTGCTCGTCACCAGCGACCCCGGCGAACTCGCCCCGCTGGCCCGGCTCGCCGTCGCCGACCTGCGCGGCTGCCTCGACCAGGCCATCGCGCCCCCGGCCCGGCCACGGCTGCGGCTGGTCTGCGACGCCGGCGGCGAACTCGCCGCGGCCGCCGGCGTCACCGCCGTCAGCGACGCCACCGAGACCGCCGTGCGCGTCGAAGCCGGCCGGATCGTCGCGCGCGCCGAAGGGTACGGCGCGTGCCACGCGGCCGCTGTCGGTCCGGGACACGGCCGTTCGTCGGGAGGGTGACACCGGCGGGAGGAGCGGAAGTGGACGTCGAGCGCGCCGTCGCCGAGGCGTTCCGGGAGGAGTGGGGCCAGGTCGTGGCCACGCTCATCCGGATCACCGGCGACTGGGACCTCGCCGAGGAGTGCGCCCAGGAGGCCTTCGCCCTCGCCCTGCGCACCTGGCCCCGCGACGGCGTCCCCGCCCGGCCCGGCGCGTGGCTCACCACCGCCGCCCGCCACCGCGCCACCGACCGCCTCCGCCGCGACGCCGTCGGCGCCGCCAAGCTCCGGGAGGCCGCCCGCATGCCCGTCCCCGACCCCCCTGAACCCGACGACAGCGGCGTCACCGACGACCGACTGCGGCTCATCTTCACCTGCTGCCACCCCGCGCTGGCCACCGAAGCCCAGGTCGCGCTCGCGCTGCGCACCCTCGCCGGGCTCTCCACCGCCGAGATCGCCCGCGCCTTCCTCGTCCCCGAAGCGACCATGTCCCAGCGGCTCGTGCGGGTGAAGCGCAAGATCCGCCACGCCCGCATCCCCTACCGCGTCCCGCCCGCCCACCTGCTGCCCGAACGCACCACCGCCGTCCTCGGCGTGCTGTACCTGACGTTCAACGAGGGCTACTCCGCCAGCGCCGGTCCCGACCTGCTGCGCCCGGACCTCGCCGCCGAGGCGATCCGGCTCGCCCGCGTCCTGGCCCGGCTGATGCCCGACGAACCCGAAGTCCTCGGCCTGCTCGCCCTCATGCTGCTCCAGCACGCCCGCCGCGCCACCCGCGTCGACGCCGACGGCGTCCTCGTCCCCCTCGAAGAGCAGGACCGCACCCGCTGGGACACCGCCGCCAGCACCGAGGGCACCGGCGTCCTGGAGACCGCACTGCGCCGCCGGCAGCCCGGGCCGTACCAGATCCAGGCCGCCATCGCCGCCTGCCACGCCACCGCCACCCACCCGGCCGCCACCGACTGGCCCCAGATCGCCGGCCTCTACGACCGCCTGCACCGGTACGTCCCCAGCGCCGTCGTCGCCCTCAACCGCGCCATCGCCGTCGGCATGGCCGACGGACCCGCGGCCGGGCTCGCCCTGCTCGAGGACCTGCCGCTGGACGGCTACCACCTGCTGGCCGCCACCCGCGCCGACTTCCTCCGCCGCCTCGGCCGCCACGCCGAAGCCGTCCACTGGTACGAGCGAGCCCGCGACCTCGCCGGCACCGAAGCCGAACGCACCTACCTCACGCGAAGAATCTCCGGACTGGTGTCGGTCCCGGCCGACGCCGTTCGTCGGGCGGGGGAAGCCCGACCACCGGAGGAACACCCATGACCACCCTCGCCGTCCCCGGCGCCACCCTCACCTACGACGTCCACGGCCGCGGCCCGGCGCTGCTGCTGGTCCCCGGCGGCCCCGCCGACGCCGCCGTGTTCACCCACCTCCGGCCGCTGCTGGCCGAAGACCACACCGTCGTCACCTACGACCCCCGCGGGCTCTCCCGCAGCCCCCTCGACGGCGCCCCCGGCCCCGACGTCGTCCACGACCACGCCGAGGACGTGCACCGGCTGCTCGCCGAAGTCGGCCCGGCCGACGTCCTGGCCTCCAGCGGCGGCGCCATCACCCTGCTCGAACACCTGCGCCAGCACCCCGCCGACGTCCGCACCGTGGTGCTGCACGAACCGCCGGTCACCCGCTTCCTGCCCGCCGGCGCCCTCGACGGGCACGACATCCCGGCCCTCTTCCGCGACCAAGGCCTCCCGGCCGCCTTCGCCGCGTTCATGAAGGTCGTGGGCGTCGACCCTGCCCCGCCGCTCGACCCGCGCGCCGAAGGCAACTTCGCTTACTTCTTCGGTCACCTCATGCCCGCGATCGGCGCCTACGAGCCCGACCTCGACACCCTCCGGGCCGGCCCGGCGCGGCTGGTGGTCGCCGTCGGCGAGGAGTCCGCCGGGCCGGCGGTCCACCAGGCCGCCCTCGGCCTGGCCGCCGCCCTCGGCACCCGCACCGAAGCGTTCCCCGGCGGCCACGGCGGGTTCGACACCCACGCAGCCGCCTTCGCCGCGCGCCTGCGTGAAGTCCTGGAAGGATGCTGACATGCAGTACCTGCTGATGATCTGCGGCGACGAAACCGCCGAAGAGCACGCCTACGACGGCTGCGGCGGCTGGAGCGAGGACATGGACCGCCGCGGCAAGGTCCGCGGCGGCGGCGGTCTGCGCCCGCCCTCGGAAGCCACCACCATCCGCGTCCGCGACGGCGAGGTGCTGCTCACCGACGGGCCGTTCACCGAAGCCAAGGAACAGATCGGCGGCTTCGTCATCCTCGACTGCGAAGACCTCGACGAAGCCCTCGACCTCGCCGCCCGCCACCCCGCCGCCACCTACGGCAGCATCGAAGTCCGCCCGATGCTCGCACCGGAGGACTTCACCTGATGCCCGCCATCGTCGACCGGCCGGCCCAGCGCTACGTCGCCGAGCGCGCCACCCTCGGGATCCCGGACTTCCCCCGGATCGCCGACCGGCTGCCCCCGCTCATCGGCACCCTCGCCGCCCACGGCGTCACCCCGGCCGGAGCCCCGTTCTTCCGCTACCGCGTCCTGCACCCCGGCCCGCGGTTCACCGTCGAAGCCGGCGTCCCGATCGACGGCGGGTACACCCCGGACGAGCCCGCCTTCCTCGGCGAACTCCCGGCGGGCCGGTACGTCCGGGAAACCTACGTCGGCGCCCCCGACGGCCTGGCGGCCGCGACCGGAGCCGTCCTCGCCTGGGGAGCCGCCGAAGGCCTCATCTGGGACCGCACCGAAACCCCCGACGGCGAAGCGTGGGGCGGGCGCCTGGAGGTGCTGCGCAGCAACCCCCGCGAAGTCCCGGACCCCACGCAGTGGGTGACCGACCTGCTCTTCCGCCTCGCGGGCTAACCGCGTCCGGTGAGCACGGCCGCCACCAGGCACCCGAACCCGGCCGTGCTCACCAGCGCCCGTACCACGTTCCAGCGCACCCACACCGCCTCGAAGGCCGCCCGCGCCGCCGCGTAGTCGGCGCCGGCGCGGTCGAGGGCGTTGTTCAGCGGGATGTGCACCACGCCGGTGAGCACCACCATCGCCGCCAGGAACGCGAACCCGGCGATCACCCACGGCCGCGGCCCCGGGTTCAGGAACACAGCCACCCCCGCCAGCAGCGGCGCACCCAGGAACGTCAGCAGGAACACCGGGTTCACGATCGCGACGTTGATCCCCCGCATCCCCTCGACGAACGTCCTGTCGTCCCCGCGCGCCAGGCCCGGCATCACCGAGCAGGCGTAGGCGTAGAACAGCCCCGCGATCAACCCCGCCGCGACCAGCGCGGCCACCAGCACCACCATCGACATCGCCCCCTTCACCGCGCCCAGACCCCGGTGGCCGCGGCGCCCCGCGCGAATTCGGCGAAATCCGTCGCCGGCCGGCCCAGCAGCCGCTCGACGTCGGCCGTCAGCGACGAGTTGCGCCCGTCGAGCACCCGGGCGAACAGGCCGGTCAACGCCTCGACCTCCGCCGCCGGCACCCCTTGGGCGGTCGCCAGCGCGGCGAACTCACCGGAGGAAACCGCGCGGTAGCGGACATCGCGCCCGGACGCGGCCGAAATGTCCGCCGCGGCGTCGGCGAAGCTCAGCAGCCGCGGCCCGGTCAGCTCGTGGACCGCGCCGAGGTGGCCGGGCTCGGTGAGCACCTGCACCGCGACGTCGGCGATGTCCCGGACGTCGACGAACGGCTCGGTCACCGCCCCCGCCGGCAGCACGATCTCCCCGGCGCGCACGCCGTCCAGCAGGAAGTGCTCGCTGAAGTTCTGCGCGAACCAGCTGCACCGCAGGACCGTCCAGCCGGTCCCGGCGTCCCGGACGAGCTTTTCGCACGCCTCGGCTTCTTCTTCGCCGCGGCCCGACAGCAGCACCAGGTGCCGCACCCCGGCCGCCACCGCCAGCTCCGCGAACGCCCCGATATCGCCGGCGGCCTCCGGCACCACCAGGTCGGGGTAGTAGGTCAAGTAGACCGCGCCGACGCCGTCGAGCACCGCCGGCCAGGTCTCCCGCTTGCGCCAGTCGAACGGCGGCGCGCCGCGCCGGGACGTGGCCCGCACCGGCAGGCCGCGCTCCCGCAGCCGGTCCGCGACCCGGCGCCCGGTCTTGCCGGTGCCGCCCACCACCAGGAATGTCGTTGTCATGCCCGTCAGTCAACCGGCCACCGGTGAGACTCTCCATGGTTCAAACCCTTGATCCCATGTTCCAGCGTCTACAGTCGACGGCATGGACCCGCTTGCCGCGTTGCTCGACGGCCCCCGCGCCCACGGCGCGTTCCTGCTGCGATCGGTGCTGACCCCGCCCTGGTCGCTGCGCATCGAGGACCGGGCGCCGCTGACGGTGGTGTCGGTCGTGCGCGGCGAAGCGTGGATCGTGCCCGACACCGGCGACGGCGTCCTGCTGGGCGAAGGCGACGTCGCCATCGTGCTCGGCCCGGACCCGTACCTGGTCGCCGACCACCCGGGCACCCCGCCGCAGGCGCTGATCCTGCCCGGCCAGGAGTGCCGCACCCCCGACGGCGGCCACCTGAGCGCACTCGCCGACCTCGGCGTCCGCACCTGGGGCCACGGCACCGGCGGCCCGGTCGTGCTGCTCACCGGCACCTACGGCATGGAGGGCGAGCTGAGCAAGCGGCTGCTGGCTGCGCTGCCGCCGCTGCTCGTCCTGCGCGCGACCGACTGGCCGACTCCGCTGGTCGCGCTGCTCGCCACCGAGATCGGCCGGGACGTCCCCGGCCAGGAAGCTGTCCTCGACCGCCTGCTGGACCTGCTGCTGATCGCCGCGCTGCGCGCCTGGTTCGACCGCCCGGACACCAGCGCCCCGGCCTGGTACCGGGCCCACGACGACCCGGTCGTCGGCCAGGCGCTGCGGTTGCTGCAGCACCAGCCGGCCGAGCCGTGGACGGTCGCCAAGCTCGCCGCCGGCACCGGCGTGTCCCGCGCCGCCCTGGCCCGCCGGTTCGCGGCGGCGGTGGGCGAGACCCCGATGGCGTACCTGACGGGGTGGCGGCTGGCGCTGGCCGCGGACCTGCTGCGCCAGCACCCGGACACGACGATCGCCGCGATCGCCCGCCAGGTCGGCTACGGCAGCGCGTTCGCCCTCAGCGCGGCGTTCAAGCGCGAGTTCGGCGTCAGCCCGCAGCGCTACCGGACGCGGGCGTAATAAGTGTGGTAACTTTTATCTGATCAGATAAAAGTGGGGGGAGACCATGGGACGGACGTTCACCAACGAAGCACGGCGCGCCCAGATCATGCGGGCGGCGATCGACACGATCTCGGAGGTGGGGTACGCGAAAGCGTCCTTCGCACGGATCACCGAGAAAGCCGGGCTGAGCGGCCCGCGCATGATCTCCTACCACTTCGCCGACAAGGACGAGCTGATCCACGAGATCCTGATGCACGTCTTCACGGCCGCGGCGGCGTTCATCAACGAGCGGGTGGTGGCCGAAGACACCGCGACCGGCAAGGTGCGGGCCTACCTCGAGGCCAACCTGCAGTTCCTGCGCGAACACCCCGCCGACATGGCGGCCCTGACCGAGATCGGCCCACACCTGCGCACCGCGGCCGGCCGCCCGTACACCTCGGTCGGCGCGCAGGAAGTCAGCGTGCAGAGCCTGGAGAAACTCCTCGGCCAGGGGCAGGCGAGCGGCGAATTCCGCGACTTCGACGTCCGGTCGATGGCGGTGCTGATCCGCGGCGCCGTCGACGGCGCCGCACGCCGGCTGCGCGATGAGGCCGACTTCGACTTCGACGCCTACACCGGGGAAGCCGTCACCACCTTCACCCGGGCGGTGGCCCGGTGAAGCGGTTCAACGGCGTCCTGGTCGAGGTGCTTGCGCCGCTGGCGCTGTTCTACGGGCTGCGCGCCGCGGGCGTGGACCAGCTGCTCGCCCTGCTCGCCGGAGCGGTCATCCCCGTCGTGGCCGGAGTGCGTGACCTCGCCGCGGGACAGCGCATCGGCGGCGTGCGCTGGTTCGTGCTCGGGGCCATGGCGGTGACCGTGGCCGGGTCCTTCATCAGCGGCAGCCCTCGCGCGCTGCTGCTGCGCGGCGTGGTGCTGATGGCGGCGCTCGGCGTGTTCCTCCTGGTCACGATGTGGGCCCGGCGCCCGTTTCTGTACGAGGTGGCACGGACGGTCTTCGACCAGGACAAGCAGCGCACCTGGCAGCGCAACTGGGACGAGCACCCGCCGTTCCGCCGGCTACTGCGCCTGTGCAGCGCCCTCTGGGCGGCGGCGTGCCTGCTCGACGCGGCGCTGCGGGCGGTGACCGTGCTGGTCCTGCCGGTGGACGCGGTGCCCGGCGCCGAACTCGTCCTGCTGGTGGTGACGCTCGCCGCGCTCGTTCTTGGCCAGCGCATCCTCGGCCGCACCTACCTCCGCCGCCACGGGCTGCGGCTGGACGGCGTGGAAGTCGTGCCCGTGGCGGCGGCCCGGTGACCGTCACGTTGATCACCGGTGGGGCGGGCGGGATCGGCGCGGCGACCGCCCGCCGGTTCCACCGCGCCGGCGGCCACGTCGTGCTCGCCGACCGCGACGCGGCCGCGGGAGCGGCCGTCGCCGCCGAGGTCGGCGGCCTCTTCGTCGCCGCGGACGTCGGTGAACCGGCGGACAACGCCCGCGTGGTGAACGCCGCCCTCGAAGCCTTCGGGCGGCTCGACAACGTCGTGCTCAACGCCGGCGTCGCCGGCCGCTGCGGCCTGCACGATTTCACCGTGGACGGCTACCGCGCCACGCTGCGCACCAACCTCGACGGTGTGGTCTACGGCCTGCACGCCTGCCTGCCCCCGCTGCGGCGGCAAGGCCACGGATCCATCGCCGTCATGGCCAGCATCGCCGGCCTCAGCGGATCACCGGACCTGTTCTACGCGACCAGCAAGCACGCGCTGGTCGGCCTGACCCGGTCGGCCGCCCCGGCGCTGGCCGCCGCCGGAATCCGGCTCAACGCCCTGTGCCCCGGCTTGACCGACACCCCCGTCCTCGCCCCGCACCGGCAAGCGTTGCGGGACCGGGGACTGCGCCTGGCCCACCCCGGCGAGGTTGCGGCCGCGGTCGAAACCGTGCTGGCCGGGCCCGGCACCGGGCAGGTGTGGACGGTGCAGGCCGGGCAGCCCGCGGCCGTGGTCCCGGCACCCGAGATTCCCCTCGCAGCGGACTGAGCCGTCACGACTTCAGTTCGTCGCCGAGCCGGTCGAGCCAGTCGCCCGTGCCCTGCTCGCGCCACTCCGGTTTCTCGGCGCCGTCGAGGAAGGTGTCCTGCTCGGTGAGCACCAGCCGGGTACCGGCCTCTTCGGCGAACAGCTCCACGGTCGTGGTCGACACGGTCGCGAGGGCGCCGTCGCCGGTGAGCGTGCCGGAGAAGACGATCCGCTGTCCGGGCACGATGTCGTGGTAGGTCGCGACGAAGGTCATCGCCCCACCGCCGGGCGTCCGGCCGGCGACGGTCTCCCGGCCACCGGCGCGGAAGTCCAGCTCGTGCTCGCCCGCGGAAACGAACCAGCGCTTCTTCGCCTCCGGGTCCGCCCAGGCGGCGAACACCCGCTCCGGCGGCACCGGGTAGCTGCGCTCGAGGGTGAAGGTGCTGTGCAGGACGGTCATGACGTGCTCCCTTCCGACGTTCCGGGCGGTTCGGCGAGGAAGTCGCCGAGCCGGTCGAGCCTGCTCTCCCACGTGGTGCGCTGCTGCCCCAGCCACTGCTCGCCCGCGCGCAGCGCCGCCGGTTCGATCCGGCAGGTGCGGACGCGCCCGACCTTCTCCGATCGCACGATCCCCGCGGTCTCCAGCACCTGCAGGTGCTGGACGACGGCGGCGAGCGACATGGTCAGCGGCTCGGCCAGCTCACTGACCGACGCCGGGCCGCGCACGAGCCGCTCCACCAGGGCCCGCCGCGTCCGGTCGCCCAGCGCGCGGAACACCAGGTCCAGCGGCTCATCATGGTTAAGCATGCACTTAAGTTAGCTCGCCGGCGCCGATCGGTCAAGTAAGTGCTTAAGTGTTTCGGGTAGTTCCGGTGTCTCCCGCAGGACGGTGAGCACGCCGGTCAGTTCGCGCTCGGCGGCGTCGGCCCGGCCCAGCGCGGCACGCAGTTCGGCGCCGAGGTTCGTCGTGGTCTCGTGCATCGACCGGACGGTCTGCTCGTGCGCGGCCTGCAGTTCGGCCAGCCGCCGGTCGAACCCGGCCTGCCGGCGTTCGGCCTCGGCGCGGACCCGGTCGAGCGCGGCTTCCTGCGCCGCGGCCGCCTTCGCGTGGTCGGCACGCGCGGTGTCGAACCGCTCTTGGACGGCGCCGGCGCGGGTCTCGGCCGCCTCCGCCCGCGCGGCGGCGACCTGGCCACGGCCGCGCTCCTCTTCCAGCGCGGTCCGGGCGGTGGTCAGTTCGGCGGTCAGGGTGGCGATCACCACGGCACGTTCGCCGGCGAGCGCCGCGGAGGCATCGGCGCGGTCGGCGACGCGGGCGAGTTCGTCCCGCACCGCGGCCAGCTGCCCCTCGGCCCGCTGCTGTTCCCGGACCGCGGCACGCCGGGCCACCTCCTCCTCGACGCGCTCCCGGACGGCGGCCGCCCTTTCCCTCTCCGCCGAGGCCGCCGCCGCGACGGCCGCCTCGGCCGTGTCCCGGGCCTGCGCCGCTTCGGCTTCCGCGCGGCCGCGGTGCAGGCGGTGTTCGTCGGCCTCGGCCAGCGCCGCGTCCCGCCCCGCCAGCGCCGTCGCGGTCGTCGCCTCGAGCTGGTGGCGCAGGGTCGTGAGGGTCTCGACGAGGCCGCGGGCCGGTTCGAGCACCCGGTCGACCTGGCCCGCCAACGCCGTAACGGCCGTGTCGTCCAGTTCGGTGTCGCTCTCCCGCAGCGACTCGGCGTCCGACAGCACGGCCTCGGCGTCGCGGCAGCTGAGGTTGCGGCGTCCCCAGGTCTTGCCGTCCTGGCAGAACCGGGCCCGGCTTCCGCGTCCCACCGCGGGCGGCAGCGCCGCTCCACATCGCCGGTACTCGCACACACGCACCTGACCTGCGTCTTCCGTCATGATCAGCACCCTATCAAAGCTTATGATTAAAACTAAAACTAGCTGTTCAAAATCTAAAGATTGTAAGCAAGACGGCTAAGTTTGGATAAGGTCACATATCCCAACTCAGAACATCCCGGTGGGCCAGCGAGTAACGACGGAGGGTGCCGAGGCGAGTCAAAAACTGTGCACCCCTCCTCGTCGCCCGCGGTGACCCCGCTCCGGACCGTCGACGGCGTCTCCTACGGCGTCGCGCTGACCAACCGCCCCTGGGAACTGCCGGTGGACGCACTGGCCGTGTCCGTCGGCGGCGGGTTCGGGCAGCTCGCCGCGGCCTTGGGCGACGTCTTCCCCGACGCGGACTGGGACTCGATCCCCCTCGGCAAGATCACGCCGGCCACGCCGGCCTTGCTCGACCTGAGCGCGTACAGCCACGGGCTGCAGCTGCGCCTGGCCGTGCTCGCGACACCGCACGACCCCGACCAGGACAATTCCGTCACCCCGCAGGCGATCGCCGACGCGGCGCAGACCGCGATCCTCACCGCCGCCGGCTCCGGCGCGACGTCGATCGCGCTGCCCCTGTTCGCCACCGGCCAGCTCGGGATGCCCGCACCGGTCGCCGCCGACGCGCTCCTCGAAGGCGCCCTCGCCGCACACACCGCCGTGCGCGAGGTGATCTTCTTCTCCCTGCGCGAAGACCAGGTCAACACCATCGCCGAACAGTGGGTCGTCGCCCGTTTCCCGAAGCGCGCCACCGCCCCCGGGTACTCCGCCGACGAGCTCGCCGGCGGACTGGCCAAGGACCTCGTCGACCCCAACGAATGCATCCCGCTGACCCGCGACCACCTCGGCGTCCAGCCCTACGTCTCCATGCTGGCCACCGTCATCGCCGCGAAGGACACCCCGCTGCCGCTGTCGATCGGCGTGTTCGGCGAGTGGGGCGCCGGGAAGAGCTTCTTCATGGGCATGCTGCGCGGCCAGGTCAAGGAGCTGGCGGGCACGCCCGGCCAGTGCCGGAAGATCGCGCAGGTCGGGTTCAACGCGTGGCACTACGCGGACGCGAACCTGTGGGCCAGCCTCGGCGACGAGATCTTCCGCCAGCTCGCCGAGCCGGTCCGGCAGCCGGATGAACCGGACGCCGAGCACCAGGCCCGGCTCCGCGAAGGCGCCCGGCTACGGGAGCAGCTCGCCGGCGAACTCGAGCAGCGCAAGCAGCTGACCGCGGTGACCGAGCGCGCCCAGGCCGAGGCCGCCGCCCTCAAGCTCAAGATCGGCGAAGCCCGCAGCAGCCGCCGGACCCGGGCCCTGGACCTGGTCCGGGCGCTGGGGAAGTCGCCCGCGTTCCGGGAGCAGTACGCCCGCGTGTGGCGCAACCTCGGCGTCGGCGACGCGGCCGAGCAAAGCCGGCTGCTGGCCGGTGAACTGCGGGAAACCCGGGACGAAGCCGGCGAGCTCAGCCGGATTGCGCGCTACCGCCACGGCCGGACGGCGCTGGTCGTCGCGGCCGTCGTGCTGCTGGCCGGCGCCGCCCTCACCGCGTTCGTCCCCGACATCCGCAGCTGGCTCATCGGCGTCGGTGCCGTGGCCGGCACGCTCGCGACCACCGGGTACACGCTGGTGCGGGCCGCCCGCGGCGGGCTGCGGCGGCTGCGGACCCTCGCCGAAGACCTGCAGAAGGGCCTCGACGACACCGCCCACCGCGAGGTCGCCGCCCTGCGGCAGGCCGACGCCGAGCAGCAGATCGCCGAACGCCAGCTGGACGAGGTCGTCGCCCGGATCGGCGAGCTCGGCCGTCAGCTCACCGAGCTGACGCCGGGCCGGCGGCTCTACGCCTTCCTCGCCGAACGCTCCCGCACCGACGACTACCACGGCAACCTGGGCCTCATCTCCACGATCCGCAAGGACTTCGAGAAGCTCGTCGCGCTGATGACCACCGGCGACGACGACGGAACCCGGCCGCTGGACCGGATCGTGCTCTACATCGACGACCTCGACCGCTGCAGCCCGCGCCAGGTCGTCGACGTGCTGCAGGCGGTGCACCTGCTGCTGGCGTTCGACCTGTTCGTGGTGGTCGTCGGCGTGGACCCGCGCTGGCTGCTGCGGTCGCTGAGCTCGCACTACGACCGGTTGATCGAAGCGGACCCCGTCGTGCGGGCCGACGGGTGGCACGTGACCCCCGAGGACTACCTGGAGAAGATCCTCAACATCCCGCTGGTCCTGCCCCGGATGCCCGCCGGCAGCCTCCGGCGGCTGCTGGACGGGATGGCCGAACCCCCGGCCGCCGCACGCCGCCCGCCGTCGTCGCCGGAACCGGCGCCGACGGCCACCTGGGACCAGCCGGCCACCGAGCTCCCGGTGGAACCCGGCTCGCAGGTGGCCGCGCAGCTGGACCCGGCCGAGCCGCTCGCGAAACCGCGTCCGCTGACCGAACCGGAAATCGCCCTGCTCGCCCGCCTGGACCGGCTGGTCGACACGCCCCGGGACGCGAAGCGCCTCATCAACCTCTACCGCATGCTGCGGGCGACGCGGGACCTGTCGAAGGCCTCCGCCTTCCTCGACGGCGAGTTCGAGGCCGTGGTCGTGCTGCTCGGGACGTGCACCGCGCACGGGCGGCTGCTCGGGCGGTTCGCCGACGCGCTCCTGCGCCGGGCCCCGCAGACCCCGTGGGCCGACTTCGTGGCGGACCTGCAGCCGGTCGAGCGCGACGAGCGCTGGAGCAGCGAGGCCGTGGGTCCGCTCCCCGCCGGCGAGATCGGGCAGTGGACGCACCTGCACCACAGCCTGGCCGAGCTCGCGCCGTCGATCACGCTGCCCGACGTCAGCGCCTTCCAGACCTGGGTGCCGCGTGTGCGCCGGTTCTCCTACGTCCTCTCACCCGGCCCGCGCTGACCGCAGCTTGCCGCGCAGCAGGGCGCGTTCCGCGGCGTTGCCGGTCAGCTCGATCGCCGTCGTGTACGCCGCGGCGGCCTCCGCGGGCCGGCCCAGGCGGGCCAGCAGGTCCGCGCGGATCGCGTGGAACAGCGGGAACCGGGCGAGGCCGAGGTCCTCGACGAGGGCCAGCGCCGCGGCCGGGCCGTCGACCTCGGCGACGGCGACCGCCCGGTTCAGCGCCACCACCGGCGTCGGCGAAACGGCCAGCAGCTGGTCGTAGAGGGCTTTGACCTGCGACCAGTCGGTGGGTGCGTCGCTGTGGACGGCCTGGATCGCCGCCTGGATCTGGTACGGGCCCGGCTGGTTGCGGCGCAGGCAGCGGCGGACGATGGCCTGGCCTTCGGCGATCAGGTCCGCGTCCCACCGGGCCCGGTCCTGATCGGCCAGGAGCACCGGCGCGCCGCCGGTGCTCCTGCGGGCGGCGCGGCGCGAGTGGATGAGCAGCATGAGCGCCAGCAGGCCCTGCACCTCGGGCTCGTCGGGCATCAGGGCGGCCAGGACGCGGGTGAGCCGGATCGCCTCGCGGCACAGGTCGTCGCGGACCAGGTCCTCCCCCGTGCTGGCGGTGTACCCCTCGTTGAAGATCAGGTAGAGCACGCCGAGCACCGCGGCCAGCCGGGCGGGCAGGTCGGCGTCACGCGGGACGCGGTACGGGATGCCGGCGTCGCGGATCTTGTGCTTCGCGCGGACGATCCGCTGCGCCATCGCCGGCTCGGCGACCAGGAAGGCGGCCGCGATCTCCGCGGTGCTCAGGCCGCCGAGCAGCCGCAGCGTCAGCGCGACCTGGGCCGGCCGGGCCAGCGCGGGGTGGCAGCAGGTGAAGATCAGCCGGAGCCGTTCGTCGGGCACGGCGCCCTCCTCCACGGACTCGGCTTCGGTGTCGGACACCGCGGCGTGCAGCAGGGCGGCCTGGGCGTGCTTGTCCGCCCGCGCGGCCTCGCGGCGCAGCCGGTCGATGGCCCGGTTGCGGGCGGTGGTGATGATCCAGCCGGCCGGGCTCGGCGGCAGCCCGGCCGACGGCCAGCGCCGGACCGCCTCGGCGAAGGCGTCCTGCACGGCTTCCTCGGCGACGTCGATGTCCCCGAAGACCCGCACGAGCACCGACACGGCCCGGCCGTACTCGGCGGCGAAGACCGCCTCGACGCTCATCCGTGGAAGGGCCGCACTTCGACCGGCAGCGGCGCGACGGCGTCGGCGAGCCGCCCGCCCCAGGCCAGGGCGGCGTCGAGGTCGGGCGCGGTGATGATGGTGAACCCGCCGAGGTGCTCCTTGCCTTCGGTGTAGGGGCCGTCGGTGAGGAGCGGACCGCCGTCGCCGGCCCGCAGCACGGTGGCGCTCGAGGGCGGGTGCAGGCCGCCGGCGAACACCCAGGCCCCGGCGGCCTTGAGATCGGCGTTGAGGCTGTCGAGCTTCTCGGCGATCCCGGCCAGCACGTCCGGCGGCGGGGTGGGGCCGTCGGGCTGGTAGATGCTGAGCAGGTACTGCTTCACGTCGTCCTCCTCGGAGCGGGTGCCGTCACCGCTGATACGAACGGCACCCGCGGGGATCGACACCCCCGCGGTCCGGATTTTCCGTGGACGCCGCCGGGAAGATCAAGGGATGCAGATCCCCGCCTCCGACGTGCGGGGCACGGTTCCGCCGCCGCGGCCGTTCACGATGGCGGCCACCGCCGCCGCTCTGTTGGCCGTGCTTGACGTGGAAACCGCCCACGTCGCCGGGCTGTCGCTCCTGCCCGCGGAGATCGACTAACCTCGGCGCGTGCCCGACCTGGAACCGGTGATCGACGCCGCGCTCAGTCCGCAGGACCGGCTGGCGCTGCTGGACGCCGCGGCCGTCCGGCACGTCGACGAGCAGCGGCCGCCGAACACGCTCAAGGCCTACGCCCAGGACTGGCAGGTGTGGCAGGACTACACCGCCGAAACCGGCATCCCGCCCCTGTCGGCGTCGGTCGGCGCGCTGACCGGGTTCGTCGTCTGGCTCGAACGCGGCCGCACGCTGCGGCCGGAGGAACGGGCCGTGCCCGAGGTGCCCGAACGGGCCGCCCCGGCCGCGCCGTCCACCATCGAACGGCGGCTCACCGGGGCGCTCGCCGGGCTGCGGCACCACCGGGTCGTCGTGGATCCCGAGGCGAGCCGCGCCGCGTGGCGGGCGCTGAAGGGGTACCGGCAGCGCCTGGCCCGCGAAGGGATCCAGCGCGGGCGCGGCAAGGCCACCATGGTCACCCTCGCCGACCTGCGGGCGATGTCGCGCGCGTGCCCCGACACCGTCGCCGGCGCCCGGGACCGGGCGATGCTGCTGATCGGCTTCCCGATCGCCGCCCGCTGCTCCGATCTGGCGAACCTGCTGGTCACCGACGTGCAGCCGGTGGATGACCGCGGGTTGGCGGTGACCGTCCGGCACGGCAAGAGCACCGGCGACATGGTCGTCCCCCGGCGCGAGAGCCCCGACACCGATCCCGTGCGGGCGTGGCACGCGTGGCGGGCGCGCGCCGGGATCACCGAGGGGCCGGCGTTCCGCCGCGTGGACCGGCACGGCAACGTCGGCGAGCCGGCGTTGACCACGACCGGCGTCAACCAGATCCTCACCCGGGCCGGTGTCCGGGCCGGCCTGCCCTACCCGGTGACCGGGCACTCCCTGCGGTCGGGGTTCGCCACCGAGGCCCGCCGCGCCGGGGCCGACGACCTCGCGATCGCCGACCAGGGCCGCTGGGTGCGCGGCAGCCGCGCGCTGTACGAGTACATCCGCCGCGTCGACCAGTGGAACGACAACGCGGCGGGCGCGCTCGACCTCTGAGTCACCGGGTCAGCCGCGCCCGGGTGGCGCCGACGACTTCGCCGCCGAGGTGGGCGAGCCAGCTGCCGCAGACGCAGCGCACGTAGTCGAGGCGGTGGGTGACGGGCCGGGCCGCGGTGAGTTCGGCGAGCGGCCAGCCGCAGCGGGGGCAACGGTTCCGATCCATGCCCCGATCGTGCTGTAATGCTTCAGTGCACTTCAACCCTTACGGCGGGCCGGCCGCCCTCGTGGCCGCCGACCTGGTCAACGCCGGGTCCGCGAGCGAGCTCCTCGACGGCATGGTCCGCAACGGTATGTCCATTGCGGCCCTGACCAGCGAGGAAGAAGCGCGGATCGGCGCGTGGGCCCACCGCCTGCGGCCGGTGTTCGCCGCCGACCCCGCGGACCGCCCGGACCTGGTCAACGCCCTGCTGGCCGCGGCGGCGTGCCGCCCGTCGATCACCACCCACGACGGCAAGCCGCCCCACCTGCACTACTCGGCGGAGGACGCCGGCCCGGTCGGCCGGGTCCGCGCGTACACCGCGGGCGGGCTCGCCCACCTCGTCTGCGAGGCCCCCGACCGCCTGGGCATCTGCAGCCGCGAAGGCTGCGAAACGGCGTACGTCGACACCTCGCGCAACGGCCGCCGCCGGTTCTGCTCGACGCGCTGCGCAACCCGGGTGCACGTCGCCGACCACCGCGCCCGGCAGCTCAGCGCCTGAGCTTCCGGGCCCGCCACGCGAACACCGTCGGCGTGGGCGCGCCGCCTTCGGCGAACCGCTCGAACACCAGGCCCGCGTCGAGCACCGCCTCCAGCAACGCGGGCAGCGGCAGGTGGGTGGCCCCGACCTTGTCCGGCAGCCCCTGGTCGGTCCAGGACTCCGTGGTCCAGCCGGGTTCCCGGTAACCGGGCCGGATGACGACGGCCCGGCCGTCGCTGCGGTCGGCGAAGCCCCCGCAGAAGCACGGGTGCACACCGACGTGCACGAACACCCCGCCGGGCGCCAGCACCCGGGCGGCCTCGCGCAGCACCACCGGGTAGCCGGGCATGTCGGTGTGGACCATGATCGCGACGACGGCGGGCAGCACCCCGGTGGCGACCGGCAAGGCGGTGGCATCACCCCGCACGACGGGCAACCGCCCGGCGGCGTGCCGCAGCATCCCGGCGGAGACATCGACCCCCAGCGGCGTGCGGCCGAGCTCGCGGATCCGCCCGGCGTGGGCGCCGGTGCCGCAGCCGAGTTCGAGGCACGGCCCGGTGCCGAGCCCGAGCAGCTCCCGCAGGGTGGGCCCGAACTCCAGCGGATCGGCCCGCCAGGTGGGAACGAGCGTGGATTCGTACCAGTCGGCGATCGCGTCGTAGGCGGTCACCCTTCCCGTGTACCGGGGCCGGGGCGGGGCGGTCCACGGGTTTTGCGGTGGGCGGAACTGGCCGGTGGCCGCGGTCGGCTGCGTGGCGGTGCTGCCTACACTGGACACATGAGCAAGCGCTTAGTGACGTTGGGGGACTCGTTCACCGAGGGCGTCGGTGACGACGATCCCGCCGCTGCGAACGGGGTGCGCGGGTGGGCCGATCGGGTGGCCGAGCAGCTCGCCGGCCGGGAGCCCGGGTTCCGGTACGCCAACCTCGCGATCCGGGGCAAGCTGCTGCCGCAGGTCCTCGGCGAGCAGCTCGAGCCCGCGCTGGCCATGGAGCCCGACCTCATCACCCTCTACGCCGGCGGCAACGACCTGATGCGGCCGAAGGTCGACATCGACGGGCTGATGGTCGACTACGAAGCCGCCGTCGCGAAGATCCGGGCCACCGGGGCCCGGCTGGTGCTGTTCACCGGTGTCGACGGGGTCGAGGACGCCCTCTTCCGCAGGATGCGCGGCCGGGTCGCCATCTACAACGAGTTCGTCCGCGCCATCGCCGTCCGCCACGACGCGCTGCTGGTGGACATGTGGGCGATGCGGCAGCTGCGCGACCGGCGGCTGTGGGCGCCGGACCGGCTGCACCTCAACGCCTACGGCCACACCGAGGTCGCCATCGCCGTGCTGGCCGCGCTCGGTGTCGAACACCCGCTGGCCGCCACCGAGCTGGGGCCGCGCGAGGTGCTCAGTCCCGCCGCGCGCCGCAGCCGGAACCTGAAGTGGGCGCAGGAACACGCGCTGCCGTGGGTAGGGCGGCGGCTGCGGGGCGAGTCCTCCGGCGACACGCTCACCGCGAAGCGCCCGGCACTGGCGCCGGTCGAGTCAGCGGCGGTCCCCCGCTGACGGGCGGAGGCCGTCGAAGAGGATCGCCACGGCCCGGTCGCGCAGGGGCGCGTCCGGGCTCGCGTACTCCGCGGCCCGGGCCACCCCGATGATCACCGGGACGAGCTCGCCGACGACCAGGTCGCCGCGGACCGCGCCGGCTTCCTGCGCCCGCGACAGCAGCACGCCGAGGGCCGACATCAGCCGGGCACCGATGTCGGACTTCGCCACCGGGACCGTCACCCCCGCCGCGGTGAGGGCCTCGAAGTAGGCGTTCTTCGCGCTCGACATCTCCACCCAGCTGCCGAGGAACGAGAAGAACGCGGCCCCCGGTTCCGCGGACTCCGCCGCGACGGCCGCCTCGGCCTCGTCGACGAACCGGCTCAGCCGGGCGAAGAGCACCGCTTCGAGCAGCGCCTCCTTCGTCGGGAAGTGCCGGAACACCGTGCCGATGCCGACGCCGGCGACGCGCGCGACCTCCTCGGTGGGGGCGCCGGTGCCCTTGGCGGCGAACACGCGCTCGGCCGCCTCCAGCACGCGCGCCCGGTTGCGCCGGGCGTCGGCGCGCAGCGGTTTCGGCTCGGCGGGGTCAGCGGCGGCGGGGGGCACCAGCCGATCGTACTGCGCCGAGCAGCGCCGATCCGGCCACCGGCACGCCGAATGGCTTGGTGGCAACGGTTACGTGCGGCCCGGGGCGGGATCGGGCAGCGTGTCCAGCAGCCGGGCCAGCGCCCGCGGCACGTGGGAGCGCCAGCCGCCGCCCATGATCCGCCGCGAGACGCGCTGGAACTCGTCGTCCGGGTCGAACCCTTCGTGGCTGAGGAACAGCCGGGTGCCGGTGCCTTCGGGGACCAGCCGCCAGGTGACCGTCCACTGCGGACCCCAGCGGACGCTGAGCTTGCGCTCGGGCTCGACCTCGAGCACCTCACACGCCACCGGGCCGCCGGCGAACCCGGCCGCCGGCACCGGCTCGGCCAGCAGCTCGAACCGGTGCCCCACCACGGGTGCGATGTCGTTGGGCATGCTGATCCAGCGCTCCAGGAGGTCCGGCTCGGTCAGCGCGCGCCACACCTTGCGGGCCGGGTGGGCGAGGAACTGGTCGACGTGGATCGCGGTCGGGTCCTCGGTCACAGGTCTTCCTCTTCGTCCAGCAGGTCACGCAGGTTGGCGAGCTTGGTGCGCCAGAAGCGCTCGTACGGGGTCAGCCAGTCCGCGACCTCTTCCAGCGGGGCCGCGTCGAGCCGGTAGACGCGGTTGCGGCCCTGGCGCTGCTCGCTGACCAGGCCCGCCTCCCGCAGCACCCGCAGGTGTTCGGAGAGGCTGGGCCGGGCCATCGCGAACCGCTCGGCGATCGCGCCGGCGGCCATCGGGCCGTCGAGCAGCAGCCGCAGCACTTCGCGCCGCGCCGGGCTGGCGAGAGCGGCGAAGACGTCGTCGTTGACCGGCATCAGCGCGGCACGGCGCCGAAGTCCGACGGCTCGAGCAGGCCGAGGGCGTGGCCGTCGAGGTCGGTGAACGACGTCGCCCGGCCCCACGGCCGCACCTGCGGCTCGGCGACCTCGACCCCGGCCGCCCGCAGTGCGGCGACGTCGGCGTCGAGGTCGGGGGTCTGCAGCTGGAAGTGCTGCGGCCCGCCGCCGCTGCCGGTGACCTGCTGGCCGGTCAGGACGACGCCGGTCTTGGCCCCCTTCGGCGCGACCATCACGAACCGGCCGCCCTCGGGCGTGCGGCGGTCGACGAGCGCTTCGAAGCCGAGCTTGCCGACGGAGAAGTCCCGCGCCCGGGCGTGGTCGGCGACGGGCAGGGTCAGGAACTGCACGTGGGTGATCGCCATGCACCGGACATCACGTAGGAGATCTCCTACGCGTCAAGGGGGTCGCCGATCCAGCGTTCGAGGGCCACCCGCAGGGCTTTGCGCTCCGTGTCGTCCGGCGTGGCCGAGCTGGAGGCCCAGGCCACGTACCCGTCGGGCCGGATCAGCAGCGCGGTCACGTCGTCCGGCCCCATGCCGGGGACGAGGTCGACCCGGTCGCGCCAGCCGCGCAGCTCGTCACCGAGGGAGCCGGTGAAGTCCAGCAGCAGCGGCCGGGCGGTGCGGGTCAGCTCGGCGAGCCGGGTCCCGTCGGCCAGCACGAGGTCCGGAGCCCAGCGGCCGTCCAGCGGGTGGTCGGTGGCCGGTGTGTACCGGACGTCGGCGCCGGACATGAGGTCCGCGATGTGCTGCACCGTGCTCGGCAGCCGCAACAGCTCGCCGAACAACTCGCGCAGCGCCGTGACGTCGCCGCCCGGGACGATGAGCGCGGACTGGGCCTGGGTGTGCATGACCACGCGCTCGGCGACCGGACGGCGTTCGCTCCCGTAGGTGTCGAGCAGGCCCGCCGGCGCCCGGCCCCGCAGCGTGGCGGCGAGCTTCCAGCCGAGACCGACGGCGTCCTGCAGGCCGAGGTTGAGGCCGGGGCCGCCGATCGCGGAGTGGACGTGCGCGGCGTCGCCGACCAGCAGAACGCGCCCTTCGCGGAACTTCTCGGCCAGCCGCGTGTTGCGCCCGCGCAGCCGCCGCAGCAGGTGCGGCCCCGGCCCCTCCGGCTCGCCGATCGGCAGGTCGAACCCGAGGACGCGCCGGATGCTCGCGCGCACCTCGTCGAGGGACATCGGCGGTTCGTCGTCGGACCCGGCGTCGTCGGTCCACTCCATCGCGGTGACGAGGGTGCCCGCCGGGAACGGCGCGTAGGCGAACAGGCCGGTTTCGGTGCGGTAGTGGAAGAACGGCGGGATCACGCCGCGGCCCGGTATCCGCAGCCCACCGGACTCGGGGTCGACGAACTCCGCCGGCACGGTCGCGTTCGCGGAGTGGGAGACGGTGCGATCTTCGGTGACACCGGGGAAGCCGATGCCGGCGAGCTTGCGGGTGACGCTGCGGCCGCCGTCGGCGCCGACGTGGTACCGGGTCTGCAGCCGGTAGGGCCCGTCGGGACCGGTGACCTCGAGGGTGACCGCGTCGGCGTCCTGGGTGAGGCCGGTGAGCTCGTGCCCGCGCCGGATCTCGACGCCGAGTTCGGCGGCGCGTTCCTCGAGCACCGCCGCGATGCGGCGTTGCGGCACGCCGAGGACGTGGAGCGGATTGCGCTCGGCGAGGGTGAGGTCCAGGTGCATCGCGCCGAAGACGAAGCCCGGCACGGGCGGCCCGATCGGCCCGGCGAGGCGTTCGTGCAGGCCGCGGCGGTCGAGGAGGCGGACGACCTGGCCGACGAGGCCGTTGGCGCGGTTTTCGGTGGTCGGCTCGGGCAGCCGCTCCAAGACCAGGGGCCGGATCCCGGCGAGGGCGAGTTCGCAGGCGAGCATGAGGCCGTTGGGGCCGGCTCCGGCGATGACGACGTCTTCCATGGCGGAACTCCTTGCGGGGGGCGGGAAAATGGGCATGCCGAAGAAGCCCGGCGTACGCGGGCGCGGTCCGGCGGGGTCTAGCGCGGGTCGGGCAGGCCGGCGGCGAGCCGGCCGAACACGTCCCGCAGGATGGCTTCGAGGGACTGCGACGGCTCGGCGACGAGCCACTGCTGGGTGACGACGTTGAGCGCGGCGCCAACGACACCGGCGACGAGCCGCGGGTAGACGTCCCGGCCGACGTCGGTGCCGGTGCGTTCGGCGACGACGAGCGCGAACTCGGCTTCGGCCGCCGCGCCGGCCTTCTGGAACTCGCCCTGCAGCGTGGGTTCGGCGACCATCAGCCGCAGTCCTTCGACCCACGTCTGGTCGGGCACCCGCGTGTCGGGTACCGGCTCGCCGAGGGCGAACCCCTCGAGCGCGGCCTGGGTGATCGCGTCCCAGATCGGCTCGCCGGCGGGCCGGGCGCGCAGCGCGGCGGCGATCGCCCGGGCCCGGTCGTGGTGGCGGGCCACGATGGCCTCGCCCTTACTGCCGAAGTAGTTGCTGAAGGTCCGGGTGGACACCCCGGCTTCGGCGGCGATGTCCTCGACCCGGACGTTGTCGAGCCCGCGTTCGACGGTCAGCCGGATCGCCGCCCAGCTCAGCGCGATGCGCGTTTCGTGCTTCTTGCGCTCCCGGAGGCCGGCGCGGTCGGTGTCCATGGCTTCACCGTACCGAAGTTTGCCGAATGTGCAAAGTTGCTTAGTCGGCAAGTTTTGTGGCTGATGCGTGGCCGAGGAAGGCCGCCTACCGGGCCTTGGGTGCGGCCGTGCACGTACGTGGTCCGCAGCCGCCGGGCGCGTCCGGTTTTCCCGGCCCTCCGTCACGCACCGGACGAGAACCGGGTCATCGATCGCCGAAACCACCGTCGGGCGTCACACTGTTGTGTGACATCGGTCACCGGAGGTGTTGCGAGATGGTTCTGGGCGACAACAGCGTCACTCACAAGACGGCACCGGACAGCAGAGTGCAAGTACGGCGGGCGGCGCTGGCGAGCGCCATCGGCACGACGATCGAGTGGTACGACTTCTTCCTCTACAACACCGCGGCAGCCTTGGTCTTCCCGCACCTGTTCTTCCCCGCGTCGAGCGCGTACGCCGGGGCCATGCAGTCGTTCGCCACCTACGCGGTCGGCTTCGCCGCGCGGCCGGTCGGGGCCGCGATCTTCGGGCACTGGGGTGACCGGATCGGGCGGAAGGCGACGCTGATCGTCACGCTGCTGCTGATGGGCATCTCCTCCGGCGTGGTCGGGATGCTGCCCGGGACCTCGGCGATCGGGATCGCCGCCCCGCTGCTCCTGGTACTGCTGCGGCTGGTGCAGGGCATCGCCATCGGCGGTGAGTGGAGCGGCTCGGTGCTGCTCGCGATGGAGTGGGGTGACCAGCGCAAACGTGGGCTGCTCGGCAGTTTCGCGCAGATCGGCGTCCCGGTCGGGCTGGTGCTGGGCACCGGCGGGATGACGCTGCTGTCGGCGACGCTCTCCCCCGCCGCCTTCGACTCCTGGGGCTGGCGGATCCCGTTCCTGCTCAGCCTGGTGCTGGTCGCGGTCGGCCTGGTGATCCGGCTGAAGATCCTCGAGACGCCGATGTTCGCGAAGCTCGTCGAGAACCGGCAGACCGCCCGCACGCCGGTGCTCGACGCGATCCGGCACCACTGGCGGGAGATCCTGCTCTCGGCCGGCGTCCGGTTCAGCGAGCAGATGCCGTTCTACCTGTTCACCAGCTACGTGCTGATCTACGTCGTGTCGCGCCACGAGTTCAGCAAGACCTTCGTGCTCAACGCGGTCCTCGTCGGCGCCGCCTGCGAACTGGCGCTGATCCCGCTGTTCTCGTCCTTGTCGGACACCTTCGGCCGCAAGCGGGTCTACCTGTGCGGGGCGGCGCTGACCGGGGTGATCGCGTTCCCGTACTTCACGATCCTGGCGCACGGCAGCCACGCGCTGGTGTTCGTCGCGGTCGTCGTGTCGTTCGTCCCGCACGCCCTGCAGTACGGCCCGCAGGCGGCGCTGATCGGCGAGAGCTTCCCGACGCACCTGCGCTACGGCGGCGCCGGGCTCGGCTACCAGCTGGCGTCGGTGTTCGCGGGCGGGCCGGCGCCGCTGCTGGCGACGTGGCTGCTGCACACGACGGGGACGCCGTACGCGATCTCCGGCTACATCATCCTGTCCGCCGTGGTCTCCGTGCTGTGCGTGATCTTCCTGAAGGACCGGTCCCAAGCGGACATCGACGACGTCGCCGTCTACCAGCGCACCTGAAGAAGCCGTAAAGCCGTGAAGGCCACCTCGATGAACTCGAGGTGGCCTTCACGGTCGGTCGGGGTCAGCGGCGGGGACCCTGGGGGCCGCCGAACGGGGGCTGCTGCGGGAACGGCCCGGTGCCCGGGTTCTGCTGCTGCGGGCCGCCGAACTGGCCCGGCGGCGGCGCCTGCGGCGGCGGGCCCTGGTACTGGCCGCCCGGGGGCGGGCCGGCCGGGGCCTGCGGCTGGGGCAGGGCGGGCTGGCCGCTCTGCGGCGTCGGCGGCTGCTGCTGCGGTGACGGCGTGACCTCGGTGCCGCGGTCCTCGTCGGCCGCCGGTTCGGCCTGCGGCTGGGCCGGGCGCGGGATCGACGGCCGCGCGGGCGGCGAGGACGGTGCCCCGATCGCCGGGACCTCCTTGCGCGCCACCGCTTCCGCGGCCGCGACGGCCTCGGCGACCTTCGGGTCGCTCTTGGTCTCGAACCAGCTGGAGACCTCGTCGTCCTCGAGGTCGGGCTTGTCCGGGACGTCGTCCTCCTTCGGCGGCTCGTACCGGAAGACGCCGTCGTCGCCGGGGGCGCCGAGCGCGCGGGCGAAGCCTTCGAGGGCCTTGCCGTAGTCGCTGGGAATCATCCAGACCTTGTTGGCGTCGCCCTGCGCCATCTGCGGCAGCGTCTGCAGGTACTGGTAGGCCAGCACCTCCGGGGTCGGGCGGCCGGCCTTGATCGCGGCGAACACCTTCTCGATCGCCTTCGCCTGGCCCTGCGCCTGCAGGTAGCGCGCGGCCCGTTCACCCTGGGCCCGCAGGATGCGGGACTGCCGCTCGGCCTCGGCGGCGAGGATGGTCGCCTGGCGGGCACCTTCGGCGGAGAGGATCTGGCTCTGCTTCTGGCCTTCCGCGGTCTTGATGGCGGACTCCCGCTGGCCTTCCGCGGTGAGGATCATGGCGCGCTTCTCGCGGTCGGCACGCATCTGCTTCTCCATCGAGTCCTGGATGGAGGGCGGCGGGTCGATCGCCTTCAGCTCGACGCGGCTCACGCGGATGCCCCAGCGGCCGGTCGCTTCGTCCAGCACGCCGCGCAGCTGGGTGTTGATCGAGTCGCGGGAGGTCAGGGTCTGCTCGAGGCTCATGCCACCGACCACGTTGCGCAGCGTGGTCGTGGTCAGCTGCTCGACACCGACGATGTAGTTGGAGATCTCGTACACCGCGGCGCGCGAGTCGGTGACCTGGAAGTACACGACCGTGTCGATCGACACGGTCAGGTTGTCTTCGGTGATCACCGGCTGCGGCGGGAACGAAACGACCTGCTCGCGCAGGTCGATGCGGGCGCGCACCTTGTCCAGGAACGGCACGAGGATGTTGAGGCCGGGCGAGGCGACCGTGCGGAACCGGCCGAGCCGCTCGATCACGGCCGACTGCGCCTGCGGCACCACCATGACCGCCTTGGCTATCGTGATGATCACGAGCAAGGCCAAGGCTATGACCAGGCCGATCACAAATCCGGTCAAGAGAATTTCCCCTTACCTAGTACCATTCTTGCGCGGTTGACGGCGTTGCGGGTGCCGCGGGCGAGCGCACCGCGAGCTTGAAGTCCTTCGCGGTGATGCCCCAGCGGCCGGTGGTGTCGTGCAGGACTGTCCACACTGTACGGTGCAGGTCCCCCGGCGCGGTGACGGCGCGCTCGGCCGTGGTCAGGCCGGCCTCCTGCCGCAGCGCGGTGCGGGTGAGCTGGTCGATCGCCAGCGCCGGGTTCGCGATCTCGTAGGCGGCCAGGCGCGGGTCGGTCACCGCGAAGGTGATCTCGAACCCGATGCGGACCTCCTGCCCGTCGCCGGCCCGGACGCCGTGGGGCGGGCAGGACAGGATCTGCTCGCCGAGGTCGACGCGGGCCCGGACCCGGTCGGCGAACGGGAGCACGAAGTGGCGGCCGGGGCCGAGCACGGTGCGGAACTTCCCGCCGCGTTCGATCACCGCGGCGTGGCCCTCGCGGACGGTGACGAGTCCCAGGCTCACGGCTCGGCCGACACGACGGCGGTGGCGCCGGAGATCTCGACGACGGTGACCGGTGTGCCGGGCGCGATCGGCGGGAGGTGCTCCCCCAGGCTGCGGGCCGACCAGACGTCGCCGGCCAGCTTCACCCGGCCCGTCTCGGCGTCTACTGTGGACACGACGACGGCGCGGGCGCCGATCAGCGCGTCGATGCCGGTGTGGTGGGCCGGCCCGGACAGCAGGCGCCGCTTGAGCGCGGGCCGGACCAGCAGGAGCATGCCGACGGAGGCGACGGCGAACACGGCGACGTCGATGAAGACGTTCCCGGTGAGCACCTCGGCCCCCGCGCCGAACAGCGCGGCGACGCCCAGCATGATCAGCACGAAGTCGCCGGAGACGACTTCGGCGATCATCAGGGCGATGCCGACGATCAACCAGACCAGTGCCCAAGCCATGGCTTCATGCTCTCAGATCGCGCCGGTTCGCACCGGCACAGTGACGGGACGTAACCTTCGCGTGACCTTGGACATTCCGGACATTCAGCCCTCTTCCGCCGGTTCGGTGACGAAGTCGATGAGCCGTTCCACGGCCCCGATGAGCGGGGTCTCGAGGTCGCGGAAACTGCTCACCCCGCTGAGGACACGTTGCCAGCCTTCGAAAGGTTGCCCCCAGCCGAGCGCGTCGCAGATGCCCTGCTTCCATTCGGTGCCGCGGGGGATCTTCGGCCACGCCGCGATGCCGACGGCCTCCGGGCGCACGGCCTCCCAGACGTCGATGTAGGGGTGGCCGGTGACCAGCACGTTCTCGTCCCGGACAGCCTCGACCAGCCGCGATTCCTTGCTGCCGGGCACCAGGTGGTCGACGAGCACACCCAGCCGACGCGTGGAGCCGAACTCGGCGATCCGGTCGGCGAGCACGTCCACGCCGTCGAGCGGTTCGACGACCACGCCTTCGACCCGCAGGTCGTGGCCCCACACGCGTTCGACGAGCTCGGCGTCGTGCTTGCCCTCCACCCAGATGCGCGAGTCGCGGGCCACACGGGCCTTCAAACCTTCGACGCGCACCGAACCGGACGCCGAGATCTGCCGGGCCGGTACCTTCGCCGGGGCCCGGTACGGCACGAGGGTGACCGGCTTGCCAGCCAGCAGGAACCCGGCCGGGTTGAGCGGGAACACGCGGTGGCGGCCCTTGGCGTCTTCGAGCACGACGTTGCCGTACTCGATCTTCACCACGGCGCCGCAGTAGCCGCTGGCCGGGTCCTCGACGACCAGGCCGGGTTCGGCGGGGACCTCCGGCACCTTCTTGCGGCGGCGGCCGGCGAGTACGTCGTCATAGGAGTGGGAGCGCACGACCTGGGAACCTAGTGCGCGCGGCCGCCCGGGCGGGTCATGCCACGCCGGTCAGCGGGCCATCTCCAGCAGGACGTCGGTGAACGGGGTGCGCTCGCCACGCCGCAGCGGTGCGTGGGCGGCCAGGGGCGCCAGCGCGGCGCACCACGCGCGGGCTCGTCCGGCGTCGAGGCCGGGCAGGTGGGGGCGCAGTGCCTCGATGCCGTCGTCGAGCGTGCCGCCCGCGGCCAGCGGCAGGTAGAGCCAGTCGGCGAGGTCGAAGGCCGGGTCGCCGACGCTCGGCCGCGGGTCGATGGCGACCGGGCCGCGGCGGGGGCCGGCGTCGAGGACGTTGCCCGGGTGCAGGTCGCCGTGGACGACCGCCACCGGGCCGTCCGCGGCCAGGGCCAGTGCCCGGTCGCGGGCCCGTGCGAGCACCCCGGGGGTCAGGTATGGCTCGGCGGCCGAGCCCGGGACGGTGCGCTCGGTGATGTCGAACATGAAGCTCACGCGGTCGGTCAGCGGCGGCAGGTCGGACGGCAGCGCCACGCTGTGCAGCTGGGCGAGCAGCGCGCCGATCTCCGGCCACGGGACCGGCCGGCCGCGCAGTTCGGTGCCGGGCACGAGACCTTCGAGCAGGATTGCGCCGGCGTCCAGGTCGGTGTCCAGCACCTGCACGGCCCGCCAGCAGCCCTGCCACGCCCGCAGTCCGGCGAACTCCAGCCGGGCGACTTCGGGGTCCGGGGTGAGCTTGAGGACCTGGAGGTCGCCGCCGGGGCCGGTGCACAGCAGGGTGCGGCCGGTGTTGCCGGGCCGCGTCTCGCGGACGGTCAGTCCCCACTTCGCGCTCAGGCGGGCGACGAGGTCCGGGAGACCGTCGCACCACGGCTCGGCCAGCACCGCGCCGAAGCGGCCGATCAGCCGGGCGCGGGCCGCGTCGTCGATCAGCACAGCGCTCATCAGAACAGCGGCCACGGGATGGCGCGCCAGTCGTCGCCCGGTTCGGGGAAGGTGCCTTCGGCCAGCAGCAGGTCGGTGCGGTCGGCCAGGGCCCGGAGCTCGGCCTTGGTGATGTGCTCGGCGAGGGTCCTGCCGAGGCCGCCGTCGATCTCCGAGCGCAGCTTGCGCAGCTTCTCGACGGTGTCGGGGGGCACCGGCTCGCCGATCCAGCCCCACAGGACGGTCCGCAGCTTCGGGTCGGTGTGCAGGCAGATGCCGTGGTCGACGCCGTAGACGCGGCCGTCGACGCCGGGCAGCAGGTGCCCGCCCTTGCGGTCGGTGTTGTTGACCACGATGTCGAGCACGGCGAGGTCGCGCAGGCCCGGGTGGCTCGCGTGGGCGAGTACCGCGGGTTCGCCGAGCCGGTCGTGGGCGTGCAGCACCGGGCGCCAGCCGTCGGGGACGTCGTCCGGCGGCAGGACTTCCACCAGGTCGTCCTCGGTGGTTTCCACCCACAGCTGGACCATCCCGGGGCCGAACGGGCCGTCGCGCAGCACGGTCGGCGGGATGGCGCCGATGCCGGTCGTGTCGGCGATGATCGCGGTGGCGACCTCGCGCCCGGCGAGGGTGCCGTCGGGGAAGTCCCACAGCGGCCGCTCCCCCGACACCGG
This sequence comes from Amycolatopsis sp. CA-128772, assembly GCF_002904295.1. GTDB lineage: Bacteria > Actinomycetota > Actinomycetes > Mycobacteriales > Pseudonocardiaceae > Amycolatopsis. Next base: position 46,183 of record NZ_PPHG01000075.1, on the reverse strand, counting down.
CTTGTACACGACCCGGCCGGTGACGCCGTCGAGCTCGATGGCGCAGAACAGCGTGACGTTGGAGGCGTCCACGAGCCGGCCTTCGACGTCGATGCGGCCGTGGGTGACGAGCTCGCGGGAGGCGGGGTCGGCCGGGGCGGGGGTCATCGTCAGTCTTCGCCCGCGTCGGTCTCGCGCCGGTAGCCGTTCTGCCGGGGGCAGATGTGCCCGGCCGGGTCGAGCGGCTCGCCGCAGAGCGGGCACGGCTTGCGCCCGGCGTTGACGACGCGGTCGGCGCGCTCGGCGAAGGCGCGGGCGGCGGCCGGGCTGAGGAAGACGCGGACCGCGTCCGGGCCCTCCTCGGTGTCGTCGAGCACGACGGTTTCGTCGACCTCGCCCTCGGTGATGGCGAGCAGCTCGATGACGACCGCGCTGCTGTCGGCGTCCCAGCCGAGGCCCATGGTGCCGACGCGGAACTCCTCCTCGACCGGGACCGTGAGCGGGTCGAGGTCGACGAGGTCGTCGGGCGCGTCGTCGGGGACGTCGGCGCCGAACCGGCTGGCGACCTCCTCCAGGAGCGAGCTCAGCCGTTCCGCGAGGACGACGACCTGCTGTTTTTCGATGGTGACGCTGATGATGCGCACGTCCTCCGACGCCTGGAGGTAGAACGTGCGATCGCCGGGCTCGCCGACGGTGCCGGCGACGAACCGATCCGGCTGGCGGAAGACGTGGATTACGCGAGACATAGCACTGACGACCCTAGGCCACCGGCGCATGATCGGCATCCGCCGCCCCTGCTTCGCGGGGCCGCTAGCCTCGGGGGGTGTCTCGGATCTCCCCGTACGGAACCTGGTCGTCCCCCATCACCGCCGCCGACGTGGCCGCCGCCGGTGGCGGCCCGCAGTGGCTCGACGTCGTCGGCGAAGAGGTGTGGTGGGCCGAGGCGCGACCCGGTGAACAGGGGCGGGTCGCGCTGGTCCGGGCGGTGCCGGGCGGTACCGAGGACGTAGTGGCCGCCCCGTGGAACGTCCGCAACCGGCTGCACGAGTACGGCGGCCGGCCGTGGGCGGCCGTGGACGGTGCCGTGGTGTTCACGCACTGGGCCGATCAGCGCGTGTACGCGCAGAGCGAAACCGGCGTGGTGCCGCTCACCCCGTTGCCGGCCGAACCGCAGGGCGTCCGCTACGGCGATCTGCGGGCCGGGCGGCCGGGTGAGGTGTGGGCGGTGCGGGAGCGCAGCACCGGGCCGCGGCCCACCGACGTCGAGCGGGACCTGGTGGCGATCGCCGTGGACGGCGGCGGCGAGCGGGTCCTGGCCGCGAGCCACCACTTCCTGACCGTGCCGAAGCTGTCTCCGGACGGGCGGCACGCGGCGTGGTTCGGCTGGGACCACCCGCTGATGCCGTGGGACGGCACCGAGCTGTGTGTGGCTCCCGTGGCCGGGGACGGGTCGTTCGGGCCGCACCGGGTGCTGGCCGGCGGCGCGGACGTCGCCGTCTGCCAGGTCGAGTGGGAGACGCCGTCGGCGGTGCTGGCGGTGCTGGACCCGGACGGCTGGTGGAACCTGCACCGGATCGGCCTGGACGGGCCGGTGGTGAACCTCGCGCCGGTGGAGCGGGAGCTGGGCGGGCCGTTGTGGAAGCCCGGGTCGCGGTGGTTCGCGCCGCTGGGCGGCGGGCGGCACGCGGTGCTCGCGTCGGGGCGGCTGGCGGTGCTCGACGAGGCGGACGGCTCGGTCACCACGGTGGCGGACGAGCTGACGGCGTGGTCGTCGACCGCGTTCACCGCGCTGGGCGGCACGGTGGTGGGGGTCGCGGGCGGACCGGCCCGGGAACCGGCGGTGGTGCGGGTTTCGCTCGACGGCGGGGTCACCGACCTGACGCCGCAGCCGGAGCTGCCGGCGGCGTACCTGCCGGTGCCGCAGGAGCGGGTGTTCACCACGGCCGAGGGCGAGACCGTGCCGGTGGTGCTGTACCCGCCGCGGAACCCGGACTTCTCGGCGCCCGAGGGCGAGCGGCCGCCGTTGCTGGTGCACGTCCACGGCGGCCCGACCGGGCAGTACCTGCCGGCGCTGGACCTGGACATCGCGTACTTCACCAGCCGCGGCATCGGCGTGGCGGCGGTGAACTACGGCGGATCGACGGGGTTCGGGCGCGCCTACCGCGAGCGGCTGCGGGAGCAGTGGGGCGTGGTGGACGTGGCCGACTGCGTCGCGGTGGCCGAGGCGCTGGTGGCGGCCGGGCTGGCCGACGGCGACCGGCTGGGGATCCGCGGGGGCAGCGCGGGAGGGTTCACCGCGGCGGCGTCGCTGACGACGACGAAGACCTACCGGGCGGGCACGGTGATGTTCCCGGTGCTGGACCTGGCCGGGTGGACCGGCACCGAGGGCGATACGCACGACTTCGAGTCGCGGTACCTGGACGGACTGGTGGGGCCGCTGCCGGAGGCCCGGCAGCGGTACGTGGAGCGTTCACCGCTGGCGAACGCCGGGGCGCTGGCCGGGCCGGTGCTGTTCCAGCAGGGCCTGGAGGACCGGATCTGCCCGCCGGAGCAGGCGGACCGGTTCGTGGCCGGGCTGGCCGGACGCGGGATCCCGTACGCCTACCAGCGGTTCCCCGGGGAGCAGCACGGGTTCCGGCAGGCCGCGACGATCGTGGCGGCGCTGGAAGCCGAGCTGTCGTTCTACGGTCAGGCGTTCGGGTTCGGCACGCCGGGTGTGGCGCGGCTGGAGCTGTCGCGGTGAGGCCGCCGCGGTTGCGGGCCGGGGACACGGTGGCGCTGGTGGCGCCGGCCGGACCGGTGCCGGCGGATCTGGTGGAGAAGGCGCTGCCGGTGCTGCGCGGCTGGGGAGTGGAGGTGCGGGTCGGGCCGTGCGTGCGTTCGTCGCCCGGGTCACCGCCGTACCTGTCCGCGCCGGACACGGCGCGAGCGGCGGAGTTCACCGAGGCGTGGCTGGATCCCGGCGTGCGGTGCGTCATGGCCGCGCGGGGCGGCTACGGCGGGCAGCGGATGCTGGACCTGGTGGACTGGGCGGCGCTGCGGGCGGCGGGCCCGAAGGTGCTGGCCGGGTCGTCGGACATCACCGCGCTGCACCGGGCGGTGGACGTCCACCTGGGACTGTCCAGTTTGTTCTGCCCGATGCCGGCGAGCGTGCTGTTCGACGGCTTCGCGCAGGAGCACCTGCGGCGGTCGCTGTTCGAGCCGGAGCGCACCCTGGTGGTCCGCGGCGGTGCGGCGCTGGTGGCGGGCCGGGCGTCGGGGCGGTTGACGGGCGGCAACCTGTCGCTGCTGGCGGCCGGGCTCGGGACGCCGGAGCAGGGGTCGGCGCGGGATGCGGTGGTGCTGCTGGAGGACGTGACCGAAAGCGTGTACCGGCTGGACCGGATGCTCACGCAGTTGCTGCGCAGCGGCTGGTTCGCGGGGGTGCGCGGGATCGTGCTGGGGTCGTGGGCGGCGTGCGGTGACCCGGCGGAGATCCGGGCGCTGGTGCTGGAGCGGCTGGGGCCGCTGGGGGTGCCGCTGGTGGAGGAGTTCGGGTTCGGGCACGTGGCGTCGTCGCCGACGTTGCCGCTGGGCGTGCCGGTGACGCTGGACGCGGACCTGGGGACGTTGACGTTCGACGCCCCGGCGCTGACGTGACGCCGGAAGAGGCCCGCGAGCGGTTCACGGCGGCGCGGGTCGCGCGGCTGGCGACGGTGTCGGCTTCAGGGGTGCCGCACCTGGTGCCGGTGACGTTCGCGGTGCGCGGCGACGTGGTGGTGTTCGCGGTGGACCACAAACCGAAGACGACGGTGGCGTTGCGGCGGCTGCGGAACATCGCGGAGAACCCGGCGGTGTGCTTCCTGGCCGACGGCTACGCCGAGGATTGGTCCCGGCTGTGGTGGGCCCGCGCGGACGGCGTCGCGCGGGTGGAGGCGCCGGGCGCCGAGCCGGTGTCGTGGCTGGTGGCGAAGTACGAGCAGTACGCCGAGCGGCCGCCGGAGCACGCGGTGGTGGTCACGGACGTGCACACGTGGAGCGGCTGGGCCGGGAGCTAGGGCGTGTCTGACAAAGGCTTCGGCTGGTGGCTGAGATGGTGCCGAGCGTGTCGCGGGTTCAGTTGCTCTCCGACGATCAGCGGGCCTTGACCGAGGACCTGCTGCCCGCCCGCACCGGCAAACAAGGACGACCGTTCTCCGATGCCAGGTCGATGGTCGAAGGGATCATCTACCGCGGTCGCAACGTCGTCGAGCGACGGTTCACCCTGCTCGAACAATGGCGTGGTCTGGCCACACGCTACGACAAGCTCGCCATCGTCCACCGATCAGCGGTCGTCCTCCATGCCGCCATCACCTGGAGCGGCTGGGCCGGGAGCTAGTCGCGCAGGAACTTCTCCGGGCGGCGCCACGCGTCGATGATGCCCAGCGGGTCCGGGCGCAGCAGGGACGCCGCCGAGTACAGGCTGGCCAGGACGACGCCGGCGATGAACCACCAGTCGTACAGGGCCTGCTCGCCGGTCGGGTAGTACACCAGCGTCACGAACACCGAGACCGCCACCACGACGGCCAGGTGCCGGGGTTGCCACTTGAACGCCGACAGCAGGACGAAACCCCAGGTCAGGTACCACGGCAGGGTCGGCGGCATGAGGATCGCCACCGCCAGCAGGGAAATCCCGGCCCGGTAGACCGCCTCGGTGCCGCCGCCGCGGCCGAGCCACCACTGGCGGATGCCGATGGCGATCAGCAGGAGCATGCCGGCCGCGCGGGCGACCGTGACGAACGGCGAGACCTGGACGTCCACGATCAGGTGGACCAGGTTGTAGAACACCTCGCCGATGCCGGTGGGGATGTTGAGCCAGTTCGCGATGAGCTGCGGGGCCTTCAGCCCGGACCACCAGCCCAGGTTCAGCGAACCCAGCGAGATCCAGGTGCCGGCGACGAACACCGGGAGGAACAGCCCGACCGAGGCGGCGCCGGCGCGCAGGAAGTTGCGGACCTTCGACTCGCCGGTGAGGTGGTTGGCCCAGATCCAGACCAGGAACGGCAGCGCGATCGCCGCGGTGGGCTTGATCAGCATGCCGATCGTGACCAGGACGACCGCGGCGACGTGCTTGCGTTCCAGGGCGGCGAGAACGCCGATGGTGAGGAACGCGAGCATCATCAGGTCGTTGTGCGGGCCGCCGAAGAGGTGGATGACCATCATCGGGCTGGCCACCGCCAGCCACAGCGCGACCGGGAGCTTGCCGCCGAGGTGCTTGACCAGCCGCGGCAGCGCCCACAGCGTGCCCGCCAGCCCCACCAGCAGCACCACGCGCATGAGGATGACGCCGAGGATCATGTTGTCGCCGGTGGTGGCGACCACGCCCTTGGAGATGAGCAGGAACAGCGGCCCGTACGGGGCCGGGGTGGTCTGCCAGAGCGGGTGGACGTTCTGCACGACGTTCGGCAGCACGTCGAGCTCGGCGGGACCGTTGGCGTACGGGTCGAGCCCGTAGAGCAGCTGGGCGCCCTGGCCGAGGTAGGAGAAGACGTCGCGGGTGAACAGCGGCGGCGAGACCAGCAGCGGCGCCATCCAGCAGCCGGCCGCGATCAGGACGGGGCGGCTGCCGACGCGGCCGAGCAGCACGTAGCGGCCAAGCCGGACCCAGGCCCACACCACGAGGCCGAAGCCGGTGTAGAGGACGGCGTTGGCGAGCATGCGGCCGTGGCCGTAGCGGACCCAGGACAGCGGGCCGTGGCCGAGCACCGGGTCGGAGATCAGGATGCCGCCGGCGCCGAGCGCGGCGATCATCAGCAACGTGCTGCCGACCGTGCCCATCGCGATCGTGCGGTACGGGAATCGCGAAGGCACGCGAAGCCGCTCGGCCAGTCCGGCCGAGGGCGTCTGTGCGGGGTCGGTGGTGGTCGCCATTTCCGTTCGGAGATTACACACCGCGCTCGTCCGGGGTTTCCGCAGTATCAGGTTCCGACGGTGCGGCGCTGGGCGGTGCCGCCCGGCAGGGCGGCCAGCAGGGACTTCGTGTACTCGTGCTGCGGGTCGAGCAGGACCTGCTCGACGGTCCCGGTTTCGACGAGCTCGCCGCGGTACATCACGGCGACGCGGTCGGCGATGTTCCAGGCCAGGCCCAGGTCGTGGGTGATCACCAGGGCCGCGAGGCCGAGTTCCCGGCGCAGCCGCAGCAGCAGCCCGAGGATTTCGCCGCGCACGGACGCGTCGAGCGAGGCGACCGGTTCGTCGGCCACCACCACCGACGGTTCGAGGGCCAGCGCGCCGGCGATGACGACGCGCTGGCGCTGGCCGCCGGAGAGCTGGTGCGGGAGCCGGTCGGCGTACTTCTCCGCCGGCCGCAGTTCCGCGGCTTCCAGGGCCCGGTGGACGACCGCGCGCTCGTCGGCGAGCCGGTGGATCCGCGGGCCCTCGGCGACGGCCTCGTACACCGTGTGGGCCGGGTTGAGCGCACTGGTGGGGTCCTGCAGGACGAGCTGGACCTGCCGGCGGTAGGCCTTGAGGCCCGCGCCGGACGCCGGCACCGGTTTCCCGGCGTAGCGGACCACGCCGGAGTCGGGCTTCTGCAGGCCGAGCAGGGTACGGGCGAGGGTGGTCTTGCCGGAGCCGGACTGCCCGACCAGGGCGACGACCTCGTCGCGGGCCACCGTGAGGTCGACCCCGGCGACGGCGTCGATGCGCTTGCCGGTGCGGTCGCGGAAGGACACCCGCAGGTTCTCCGCGGCCAGCAGCGGCTCCCCCACCGCCCTTTCCGGCGGTTCGGGCGGCAACGGCGTGCTGGTGGCCGGGGCGAAGCGCGACACCGGGTCGCCGACGGTCGGGAAGGCCGCGGCCAGCGCCCGGGTGTGGTCGTGCTTCGGCGAGCCCATCACCTCGGCGCTCGGGCCCTCTTCGACGATCTGCCCGTCGTACATGACGGCGATGCGTTCGCAGGTGGCGGCGAGCACGGACAGGTCGTGGCTGATCATGATCAGCCCGATGCGCTGTTCGGCGACCAGCCGGGTGAGCAGGGCGAGGACCTGGGCCTGGACGATGACGTCGAGGGCGGTGGTCGGTTCGTCGGCGATGATCAGCCGGGGCGAGCAGGCCAGCGCCATGGCGATCATGACGCGCTGCTTCTGCCCGCCGGAGAGCTCGTGGGGGTAGGCGCCGGCCCGGCTCGGGGGCAGGTCGACCTGGGTGAGCAGTTCGGCGACCCGGGCGTCGACCTCGGCGTCGGTGCGGGCCTTGCCTGCCTCCGGGTGCAGCCGCAGCGGTTCGGCGATCTGCTCGCCGATCTTGCGGACCGGGTTGAGCGCGTGCATGGCGCCCTGGAACACCACCGACGCCTCGGCCCAGCGGACCGCGCGCAGCCGGCCCCACTTCATGATGGTGACGTCTTCGCCGTCGAGGGAGATTTCGCCGGTGATCTTCGCGGTGCGCGGCAGCAGGCGCAGCACGCTCATCGCGACGGTGGACTTGCCCGAGCCGGATTCCCCGGCGACACCGAGGGTGCCGCCGGGTTCGAGGGTGAGGTCCACGCCGCGGACGGCGGGGACGTCGGTGTCCCCCACCGCGTAGGTGACGGTGAGGCCGGTGAGCTGCAGCAGCGGGGTGGTCACTTCTTCAACCTCGGGTTGAACACGGTCTCCAGGCCCCGGCCGACCAGGGTGAAGAAGAGGACGACGAGGACGATGGCGATGCCGGGCGGGAGCACGTTCCACCAGGCGCCGCGGCTGATGGCGCCGTTGTTGAGCGCGTTCTCCAGCACCAGGCCCCAGGTGATGGAGTTGGGGTCGCCGACGCCGAGGAAGGACAGGGTCGCGTCGGCGATGACGGCGTTGCCGACCACCAGGGTCGTGTTGGCCAGCACCAGCGGCATCACGCCGGGCAGGACGTGCCGGCCGATGATGTGCAGGTGGCCGCCGCCGAGGGCGTGGGCGCGCTCGATGTAGGGACGGCTTTCGATGGTCAGCGTCTGGGCCCGGACGAGCCGGGCGGTGCTGGGCCAGGCGGTGAGGCCGATCGCGATGATGATCGTGCCGACGCCCTTGGGCAGCACCGCCGACAGCGCGATCGCGAGGATCAGCGAGGGCAGGACCAGGAAGAAGTCGGTGAACCGCAGCAGGGTGGCCGACACCCAGCCGCCGAAGTGGGCGGCGGTGATGCCGATCAGGGTGCCGATGACGACCGACAGCAGCGCGGCGGAAAACCCGACGAGCAGGGAGATCCGGGTGCCCCAGACGGTCATCAGCAGCACCGACCGGCCGAAGTTTTCGGTGCCGAGCCAGAACTCGGCGTCCGGCGGGGCCAGCGGCTGCCCGGTGGCCTTGGTGACGTCGAGGCCGGTCTGGTCGCTGATCAGCGGCAGCAGCAGGGCCACGAGCACGGTGGCGCCGAGCAGGACGAGCCCGGCGAGCGCGGCCCGCTGGCCGGCGAACTCGCGCCAGGTCCTGCTCAGCGACGCGCGGCGGCGGGCCCAGGCGATCTGCCGGGGTGTCTCGGCGGTGGTCATGAGGTACGCACCCTGGGGTCGAGCACGCGGTAGAGCAGTTCCGCGAGCAGGTTCATCAGCACGACCGCGCTCGCCAGCACGGTGAAGACGCCTTGGAGCACCGGCAGGTCGGGTCCGTGCAGGGCGTCGTAGGTCAGCTGGCCGAGGCCGGGCCAGCTGAACACGGCTTCGACGGTGACCGCGCCGGCCAGCACCGAGCCGAACTGCATGAACACCAGCGTGGTGGTCGGCAGGAGGGCGTTGGGGACGGCGTGGCGGCGGCGGACGAGGTCGTCGCGCAGGCCCTTGGCGCGGGCGGTGGTGAGGTAGTCGGCGTTCATCTCCCCCAGCAGCGACGACCGCATGATCAGCATGTACTGGGCGTAGAACACCGCCAGCAGCGTCACGCACGGCAGCACCAGGTGGTGCAGGACGTCGAGGGTCTGGGACAGGAAGTCCGGAGCGGCGTCCGGTGAGTGCATGCCGCGGCTGGGGAACAACCCGTTGGTCACCACGAGCAGCATCAGGCCGAGCCAGAACTGCGGGACCGACCACAGGGTCAGCGCGAGCCCGGTCTGGCTGCGGTCGAAGAAGCTGTCGCGGCGCCAGGCGGCGCGGATGCCCAGCCACAGGCCGATGACCACGGCGAGCAGGGTGGCGCTGCCGACGAGCAGGATGGTCGGCCACAGGCGTTCGCCGATCATGTCGGCGACCGGGCGGCCGTTGTTGAGCAGCCGGGATTCGCCGAGGTCGCCGTGCAACAGGTCCCGGAAGTAGTTGCCGAACTGGACGAGGAGGGGCTTGTCGAGGCCCATCTTCTCGCGCAGTTCGGCGATCTGCTGGGGGCTGGTGACGCGCTCGCGGGTCATCGCCGCGGCCGGGTCGCCGGGCAGCATCCGGAACAGGAAGAAGAACAGCACGATCACCAGCAGGACGCTGGTCACGGCTTCGACGAGCTTCGTGAGCACGAACCGGGCGGTGCCGGTCCCGCCGCGGTGCTCGCCGGGATCGGCGAGCACCGCGGCCTGTTCGGGGGCGGTCATGGTTATTCGCGGTCCTCCGCCGACTTGCCGCGGCGGCCGAGCATGATGCCGCCGCCGACGAGGACGACCACGACGACCGCGCCGATGACGATCCACAGCACCGTGTTGCCGCTGCCGCTGTCGGCCGTGTTCGTGGTGCCGGCCGGGGTGGCGCCGTAGACGCCCCAGTAGCCGGTCTGCTCGAGGATGGCGCCCTTGGGCTGCGGCTGGGTGGTGAAGCCGGAGAACTTGTCGGAGCGGTAGGCCTCGAGGGCGTTCTGGTAGTCCAGCACGATGGTCGGGACCTGGCTGTAGAGGCGGGCCTGGGCCTGCTTGACGTAGCCGGCGCGCTGGGCGTCGTCGGTTTCGGTGAGCTGCTTCTTGTAGAGCTCGTCGTAGGCGGCGTCGCAGAAGAAGGTGTCGGTGCTGCCGCCCTTGGCGTCCGGGGTGGGGCGCGCGGCGCAGGTGTGCAGCGAGAGCGCGTAGTCCGGGTCGGGGTTGGTGCCGTAACCGCCGATGGCGAGGTCGTACTTGCCGGTGGAGGTGCGGTCGGACAGCTCGTCGTCGGAGACCAGGTCCTGCTTGACGGTGACGCCGATGTCCTTGAGCCAGCCGGTGACGTACTGGGCGACGCCCTGGTCGTAGCTGCGGTTGGCGTGCCCGGTCAGGCGCAGCTCCAGCTTCGCGCCGCCGGGGGCGGTGCGGACGCCGTCGGGGCCCTTCTTGTAGCCGGCCTGTTCGAGGGTGGTGTTGGCGGCGGCGAGGTCGAACTTGATGCGCTCGGCGTCGCTGGGGTCCCAGTGGTAGGCGGCGTAGACGGCGGGCACGACGCCGCCGCCGACCTGGCCGAGGCCCTTGAGCACCTTGTCCACGATGGTCTTGGTGTCCACCGCCTGGGCGATCGCCTTGCGGACGGGGAGGTCCTTGAGGACGGGGTTGCCGTCGCCGATCGGGTTGTTGGCGTTGTCGGTGACGCCGAAGTTGAGCGCCAGCTCGTCGTAGCGGCGGCCGGGGGCGGCGTTGGTGGTGATGCCCTGCTGGCCCTGCAGCGCGGCGAACTGGTTGGGGTTGAGCCGGTTGATGACGTCGACTTCGCCCTGCTTGAGCGCGTTGACCGCGGCCTCGGTGTCCTTGAACTGCAGCAGCTGCAGCTCGTCGACCTTCGGCGCGCCGCGCCAGTAGTCCTTGTTGGCCTTGAACTTGACGTACTCGTTGGGCTTGTACTCGGTGACCTGGAAGGGGCCGTCGGAGACGCCGGCGACGGCGAGGGTGTCGGTCTGGGGGGACTTGAGGTCCTTGACCGGTTCCCAGATGTGCTGGGGCACGATCGGCACGTCGAGCAGGTTCATGTTGACCTGCACGGTCTTGGTCTTGATGACGAGCGTGGTGTCGTCGGGGGCGGTGACCGTCTCGAAGTTGGCCACGTAGTTGCCGTTGGCGGTGCGGGCGTTCTCGTCGGTGAGCATGCGGTTGAAGGTGTAGGCCGCGTCCTTGGCGGTCACCGGCTGCCCGTCGCTCCACTTGACGCCGCTGCGGATCTTGAACGTCCAGGTCAGCTTGTCCGCCGACGGGGTCCACGACTCGGCGAGCGCGGGCGAGGCTTCGGCCTTCGCCGCGTCCGGGACGGTGAGGAACTCGAAGGTGAACCGGCCGATCTGGGTGGAGGCCGACAGCACGGCGGTGAAGGGGTTGAGGTGGTCGATGCCGGTGGTGAGCGCCACCCGCAGCACCTTGGCCTGCTGGGCGTGCGCGGGAACGGCGAGCGGGATCGCCGCGAGTGTCGCGGCCGCGACGACCGCGCCCACGCGGGCGAACCGCCCGCATCTGCGTTGGAACTGCACCGAAAACCACCCCATCGTTCGCTTGTGAGCCTCCCCGAAGACGAGAAGTAACCACATGTCGGGACAACTGCGCAATATGTTGCCGCCCCGCCGAGTGCCCGATCGTTATCGATCCATTCGCGATCACGCACCGTGACATCCGGAAGGGGGCATTCCGCGTCCGGAGGCGCCGCGGGCTGGTTAGAGTGCCCGGCATGCGCATCCTGATCTCGGCGGACATGGAGGGCGCCACCGGCGTCACCTGGACCGACGACGTCGTGCCCGGTTCTCCGCAGTGGGATCGCTTCCGGCGGCTGTTCACCGGCGACGTCAACGCGGTGCTGGCCGGCCTGTACGCGGCCGGGGCCACCGATGTGCTGGTCAACGAGGCGCACTCGTCGCAGCGGAACCTGCTGCTGGAGGACCTGGACCCGCGGGCGCGAATGCTGACCGGGCGGCACAAGCCGCTGTCGATGATGCAGGGCGTCGAGGCCGGCGTGGACGGGGTGGTGTTCCTCGGTTACCACGCCGGTGCGGGGTTCGACGGGGTGCTTTCCCACACCTACCTGGAGAACCAGATCACCGGGGTGTGGCTGGACGACGTCCCGGCGAGCGAGGGGCGGCTGAACGCGGTCATGGCCGCGGAGTACGGCGTCCCTGTCCTGCTCGTTTCGGGTGACGACAAAACGTGTGACGACGCCCGTGATTACGCTCCGGAGGCGGAGCTGGTCCCGGTGAAGGAGTGCGTGAGCCGGTACGCGGCGATCTGCCTGCCGCCGGCGCGCACCGCGGAGCTGCTGACCGCCGCCGCGGCGGCGGCGATGGCCCGCGCCGGCCGGGAGGAGCGGCAGGTCGGGGCGCACCGGATCGAGGTGGAGTTCGACGCGAGCCACCTGGCGCAGGCGACCGCGGTGATCCCGACGGTGGAGCAGATCGGCACGCGCCGCGTCGGGTTCGACGCGGCGGACATGACCGAGGCGATGAAGTGCTTCAAGGTCGTCACGGCGATCGCGGGCGGGGCGGTGCAGGGCATCTATGGCTGACGTCGTCGAGCTGTGCGCGGACCTGATCCGGTTCGACACGACCAACCGCGGGAACAACGACGCCAACCCCGAGCGGCCGGCCGCCGAGTACGTGGCCGCGTTCCTGGACGGCCTCGGCATCCCGTCGCGGATCCTCGAGGCCGCGCCCGGGCGGGCCAGCGTGGTCGCGCGCGTGCCCGGCACCGACCCGTCGCTGCCCGCGCTGCTGGTGCAGGGGCACCTGGACGTCGTCCCGGCGGACCCCGCGGACTGGTCGGTGCCGCCGTTCGCCGGTGAGGTGCGCGACGGGTACCTGTGGGGCCGCGGCGCGACCGACATGAAGGACTTCGTGGCGATGGTGCTGGCCGCGCTGGCCGGCGGGGTGCGGCCGCGCCGCGAGCTGGTGCTGGCGTTCGTCGCCGACGAGGAGGACCGCGGGGAGTGGGGCGCGCACTGGCTGGTCGCCCGGCACCCGTCGTTGTTCGACGGCTGCGCGGCGGCGATCAGCGAGTCGGGCGGCTACACCTACCACGTGCCCGCCGCCGACGGCCGCGACGTGCACCTGTACCCGGTCGGGACGGCCGAGCGCGGCACGGCCCACCTGCGCCTGACCGCGCGGGGCCGGGCCGGGCACGGCTCGCGCCCGAACGACGAGAACGCGGTCGTCCGGCTGGTGGGGGCGCTCAACCGGATCGCCGGGCACCGCTGGCCGGTGTCGCTGACCCCGGCGGTGCGGGCGTTCCTGGAGCGGACCGGCGCCGCCCTGGGTGTGCCGGTGGATCTGTCCTCTTCGGACGGTGTGGACGCGGCGGTGGCGGCGCTGGGCCCGGCGGGGTCGCTGGTGGTCCCGACGGTGCGCAACAGCACCACCCCGACGATGCTGGCCGCGGGCTACAAGGTGAACGTCATCCCGTCGACGGCGACCGCGCAGATCGACGTGCGGGTGCTGCCGGGCACCGAGGAGGAGCTGTTCGCGGCGCTGGACGAGCTGCTCGGCGAGGGCGTGACGCGCGAGTTCGCGGCGCACCAGCCGCCGGTGCAGGCGCCGGTCGATTCCCCGTGGTTCGACGCGATGGCGGCCGCCCTGCGGGCGGAGGATCCCGAGGCGGTGGTGGTGCCGTACTGCCTGGGCGGCGGGACGGACGCGAAGGCGTTCGCGCAGCTGGGCATCGACTGCTACGGCTTCGCGCCGCTGTGGCTGCCGAAGGGGTTCCCGTACCGGGCGATGGCGCACGGGGTGGACGAGCGGGTGCCGGTCGAGGGCCTGCACTTCGGCACCCGCGTCCTGGCCCGGTTCCTCGAGAACTGTTAGAAGGCGCGGTCGAGGAGAGCGAGCAGGCTTTCCCAGTGCCGCCGCAGCGCGGCGGCGTCGAAGGCGTCGGTGTCGGCCATGGTGAAGCCGTGGACGGTTCCGGGGTAGATCTCCGAGGTGTACTCGATCCCGGCGGCGTCGAGGGTCCGGTTGAGCTCGGCGAGCGCCCCGGGTGTCAGGTCGGTTTCGGCGTGGCCGAAGTGGGCCCGGGCGGTGAGGCGGTGCAGGCTGTCGGGCCCGGCCGCGCCCACCGGGGCGTGGAACGCGGCGAGGGCGGCCACCCGGCCGGGGTGGGCCGCGGCGGTGTGCGTGGCCAGGAGGCCGCCGATGCAGTAGCCGGTCACCGCCACCGGTCCGGGGGCGACCTCGGGCCGGCCGGTGAGGAACTCGAGGCAGGCGTCGGCGTCGCGCAGGATCCGGTCGGTGGTGTGCGCCTCGATCATCGGCATCAGGCGGGCGAAGATCGCGGGCCGGGCTTCTTCGCCGATGTGCCCGGGCAGGTCGAGCACCGGCGCCGGGCCGTGGCGGTAGAAGGGGTTGGGGACGAGCACGGAGTACCCGTGACCGGCCAGTTCGCGAGCCATCTCCCGCAGCACGGGCCGGATGCCGAAGCCGTCCGGGTACATCAGCACGCCGGGGTGGCGTTCGCCGTCGTCGGGGAAGGCGGCGAAGGCGTCGGCGTGGCCGTCCGGGGTGGGGATCCGCAGTGACTGGGTGGGCATGATCACCGAGCCTAGGCCACCGGCTCAGGGCACCACGACGAGTTTTCCGGCGGCGCGGTCCTCCTCCATGTACCGGTGGGCGTCGGCGATCTCGTCGAGGGGGAAGATCCGGTCGACGTGCGGCGCGTACGTGCCGGCCTCGACTTCGCCGACGATCCGCTGCAGGACCTCCGTAGCTCCGGCGTGGTCGTTGCTGTGGAACGCCGTCAGCTTGGTGCCGGAGGGAATCTCCGCGATCGGCTCGAAGTCCGGGACGATCCAGCCGCTCAGCGAGCCCGCCACGCAGACCGTGCCGCCGCGGCGGACCAGGCGCAGGGAGTCCACGGCGGTGCGGGCGCCGACCAGGTCGAGGATCCAGTCCGGGCCTTCGGGCCACAGCCGCGGCAGGCCGGTCAGCGGGCCGCCGTCGTCGATGAGGACGTGGCCGGTCAGGGCGGCGGCTTTGTCCGGCCGGCGGGTGGTGGCGGCGACCGTCACGCCGTGGCCGGCCGCGATGGCGGCCGCGGCGAGCCCGACCGAGGACGTGCCGCCGCGGATCAGCAGCCGGCCGGTGCGGCCCGGGCCGATCCCGAGCGCGTCGAGGGCGCCTTGGGCGGTCAGGTACGTCTCGGGCAGCGCGGCCAGCGTCTCCCAGGGCAGCGTGGTGGTGACCGGCATCAGCAGCGGGTTCGGCAGCAGGGCGTACTCGGCGTAGCCGCCGTCGAAGGCGCGGCCCATCTCCCCCATCACCGCCGCCACGGTCGTCCCTTCGGGCAGGCGGGGGTCGGTGGCGACGGCCACCACGCCGGTGCATTCGATGCCGAGCACCCGCGGGAACCGCACGTCCGGGGAGTGGCCCTGGCGCGTCCGCAGCTCCGACCGGTTGAGGCCGGTGCCCTTCACCTGCACCAGGCTCCAGCCGGCCCGGACCGCCGGGACCGGCACCTCGCGGACCTCCAGGACCTCCGGACCACCGGGCCGGACACACACCGCTGCACGCATCGTCTTCATGCGTCCCACTTTCACCGCGCACGGCGGTGGCCGACCACCGGTAAACTGCCACGTCATGCCCGATGGCCGCCAACCCGTGTCGCGGATCTGGCCGTCCGGCGGGGTGCACCTGTGGCCGCCGGGCGGCGGCAGCGACGCGGACGCCCACGACCGCGGGCACCTGGTCTACGCGGCGCGGGGTGTGCTGTCGGTGCACACCGAGCGGGGGACGTCGATCGTGCCGGCCAACCGGGTGGCCTGGACGCCGGCCGGGTTCGTCCACCGGCACCGCGCGCACGGCCACACCGACATGCGGATCGTGTTCCTGCCGGGGTCGCTGGCCCGGCTCGTCCCGGCGCAGCCGGCCGTGTTCGCGGCGTCGGACCTGGCCCGCGAGGTGGTGCTGGCCCTGACCGGGCCGCGCGAGTACGACCGCGCGGCGAGCGCGCGCCTGCGCCGGGTGCTGGTCGACGAGCTGCGCGAGGCCCCCGAGCAGCCGCTGCAGCTGCCCGAGCCGCGCGACGACCGGCTGCGCGCCCTGGCCCGGGTGCTGTACGAGACGCCCGGGGACAACACGCCGCTGGCGGAGCTCGGGCCGCGGGTCGGGGCGAGCGCCCGCACGCTGAGCCGCCTGTTCCGCGCCGAGCTGGGCATGACGTTCCACGCGTGGCGCACGCAGCTGCGCATCCACCACGCGCTGGTCCTGCTCGCCGCCGGCCACGACACGACGCACGTCGCGCACGCCTGCGGGTGGGCGAACCCGAGCCACTTCATCGCGGCGTTCACGGCCGTGGTCGGGACGACGCCCGGCCGGCACCGGGCTAGCGCGTGAAGGTGGCCCAGTAGCGGGCGCCGTCGCGGATGGTGTCCAGGGTGAGCAGGCGGACGCCGTCCTGGGCGGTGGATTCGATCTCCGGGCGGCTGAACGGCCACGGTGGGCTCTGCCAGTTCGCCATGTCCATGTTCTCCTCCGCCACCTCGCACACGATCGCCGTGCCGCCCGGGGCCAGGAAGGACGCGAGCGACTTCAGGGCCGTGGGCCGGAAGTCGCGGGGCATGGCCTGGATGTTCATGATCTCCACGACCAGGTCGAACGCGTGGTGCCAGGCCGGCGGCGGGTCGAGCAGGTCCGCGACCACGTAGTCCACTGTGGACTCCGGGAACCGGGCGCGGGCGGCCGCGACCGCGGTCGGGGCGACGTCGAAGCCGGTCACCGCCCAGCCGTGGGCGGCCAGCAGTTCCGAGTCGTCGCCCAGGGCGCTGCCGACCACCAGTGCGCGGCGGCCTCCGCCCGGGTGCTCGGCGGCCCAGGCGGTCAGGTCGATGCCCGGTTGGCCGCGGGTCCACGGGACTTCGGCTTCGCCGCGGGCGGCGGCGGTGTAGAGCTGGTCGAACCAGCCGGTGGGGTTGCCTTCGGCGAGGGAGGCGCGGGCGAGTACGCGGTCGGCGGGTTCCGGCGTCGTCATGATCGCGACTGTAGCGACGACGCCGGAACCCCGTGGCCGGATTACGGCGCGACCGGCCCCGGGATCGCGTAGAGGGGGTCCCCGGCCCAGTGGACGACGTCCCGGACCGGCGACACCGGCGGCGCAGGCCGGAAGCTGGCGGCGTCGTCGACGTTGCCGGTGCCGTCGTAGACCGCCCGCTGCGGGTAGGCGAACACCGGCCGGGTGCGGGTGACGTGGCCGGCGGTGTCGCGGCCGGTGGCGATCACGCGGGTGGGTGCGGTGCCGCGTTCGACCCAGGCGACCAGCTCGCGCAGCGGGTCGAACTCGGTGAGGGTGGTGCCGCCGCCGCAGTGGTAGAGCGACGGGACCATGAACAGCCGCACCGAGTCCTGGGGACGGCCGTGGGTGAGCCGCTGGTAGTAGTCGAGCGTGCCGGCCGGCGGGATGGCTTCGTCGGCCCAGCCGTGCCAGAGCACGAGCTTGCCGCCGCGCCGCTGGAACGCCGAGAGGTCGAGGCTCATCGCGTTGGCGCGGACGCCGACCGGGGTGAGCCGGTCGAAGTCGTGCCGGGTGAAGGTGAAGGTGTCCACGGTGGCGGCCGGTGCGCCGATCGGGTAGCCGAGGTAGCGCAGGTAGTTGTCGGCCAGGCTGCGGGCGAAGGCGACGCCACCGGTGTCCGGGGTGGGGATGATCCAGCCGGCCCAGGACAGCTCGGAGCCGGGCTGCTGGCCGCCGGGGTAGAGCAGGGTGCCGTGGGCGTCGGTGGGCGGCGAGTACAGCTTGCGGGTCGCGGTGACCTGGGCCGGGGTGAGGCAGGCCGGGGTGTCCGGGCCGGTGCAGGTCAGGGTCGCGGGGTCGAAGTGGCAGGCGCGCGGGTCGTCGAGCTGGCCGTCGGCGAGGCCGTCGAGGCGGTCGCAGGCGGCGAGGACGGCGGTGTGGAGGGCGGGCAGTTTCGCCGCGGTCAGGAGGGGGCTGCCGTCGGCGGCGGTGTTCACCCGGGCGAGCCACGTCTGGTACTCGCCGAGCAGCGGGCCCCAGTCGTTCGCGGGGGCGCCGGCGACGATGCCGTCGAAGTCGGCCGGGTAGCGCTGGGCGAGCTGGAGGGCTTCGCGGCCGCCGTCGGAGCAGCCGGTGAAGTATGACTTGCGCGGCGGGGCGCCGTAGAACGCCTGGATGATCGCCTTCGACGCGCGTGAGACGACGTGCGGTGCGCGGTATTCGAAGTCGGTGCGGGCGGGCTGGTCGTGGGCGCCCCAGCTGCCGTCGTCGACGACGGCGGGGGTCTTGCCGACGTGGCCGTCGTCGGTGGCGGCGACCGCGACGTCACCACCGTGGGGCAGGCCGCAGTCGGCGAATTCGGGCGGGTTGACCAGGCCGCAGAAGCCGCCGCAGCCGTACTGCAGGTAGCGCCCGGCGTAGGTTCTGGTGGGCAGCCGCAGCTCGAAGCGGACGGCGGGTTCGACGTAGCCGGCCACGCCGCAGTATTCGGGGTCGGTGGCGGTCGCGGCGACGACGGCCGCCGAGGTGACGTGGGTGGTGGCGCCCGGGAGGGCGAAGCCGCGGACCAGGTCGGCGCAGGTGGTCACCGGCCGGACGGGCGAACCGGGCGCGGCGGTGGCGGCGGCCGGGGTGAACGTGGTGGTGGCGAGGGTCAGTGCGGCGGTGGCGGCAAAGATCTTCAGTGGTCTCATCGGTCCCCCGTTTTCGGCGTTGTCTGATTCTGGCCAGGTTTGCCGGGCGGTCTTGACATCGATGTCACCCGCGCGTTTCCCTTCGTTGGCGCCGCCGGTCCCCGCCTGCGCGGCGCTGCTGAATCCGCCCTCCGAGCTTGGAGCAACGATGCCCCGAAGCGCCAGACCGCCGGTCGCTTTCCTGGTGACCGCCGCCGTGGTCGCCGCCGGCCTGGTCGCCCTCCCCGCGGCCTCGTCCGCCGCCGAAGACGCCCTGCCCGCCGATTTCTCGTCCTCCTTCGAGCCCGGTGACGTCCAGCCGACGTGGACCGACACGGTCGACACCGACGCGGCGGGCAAGCCGCGCGCGGCCGGGATCAACGGCGCGAACGGCACCGCGATCCCCGGTGACGTCCGCGGCAAGGTGACCGAGACCAGCGCCAGCAGCGAGAACGGCGGCGGCGGCGAAGTGGCCTCGAACCTCGTCGACGGCACGACCGACACCAAGTGGCTGTCCTGGGACCCGACGGCGTGGGCGCAGTTCACGCTGTCGGAGCCGACGTCGATCACCCACTACGCGATCTCCTCGGCCAACGACTTCGCCGAGCGCGACCCCCGGGACTGGACGCTGCAGGGCTCGGCCGACGGGAGCGCCTGGACCGACCTGGACAAGCAGACCGATCAGGCGTTCACCGCCCGGTTCCAGCAGAAGGACTACCCGCTGGCCGCGCCGACGGCGGCGTACAAGTACTTCCGGCTGGAGGTCACCCGCAACAACGGCGGCCCGATCCTGCAGCTGTCGGAGCTGCTGCTGGCCAACGACGAGCCCGCGCCGCCGCCGCTGCCGAACATGCGCAGCTTCACCGACTCCGGCCCGACCAGCGGGTACACGAACAAGAACCGGGTCGGCTTCACCGGGCTCAAGGCGTTCCGCTACTCCGGCAGCCAGACCCAGCCGCACGGCTACTCCTACAACAAGGTCTTCGACGTGGACATCCCCGTCGTGCCCTCGACCGAGCTGACCTACAAGGTGCAGCCGCAGTTCATCACCGGTGACCTGAAGTACCAGAGCACGAACGTGGCGATCGACCTGGTCTTCACCGACGGCACCCGGCTGCGCGACCTGGGCGCGACCGACCAGTACGGCTTCCCGCTGACGCCGGAGGGCCAGGGCAAGAGCAAGGTGCTCTACACCAACCAGTGGAACCTGGTGCGCTCGGCGATCGGGACGGTGGCCAAGGGCAAGACGGTCGACCGGATCCTGGTCGGCTACGACAACCCGGACGGTCCCGGCTCGCTGCAGGGCTGGCTGGATGACGTGAAGATCTCGGCGACGCCGACCCCGCCGGCCAGCACCCGCCCGAGTGACAACGTGCTCACCACGCGCGGCACGATGGCCAACGGCACGTTCTCCCGGGGCAACAACTTCCCCGCCACGGCGGTGCCGCACGGGTTCAACTTCTGGACCCCGGTGACGGACGCGAACGCCGACGACGACGACGTGCGGTGGATGTACAACTACCACAGCCAGAACAACGAGCAGAACCTGCCGGAGCTGCAGGCGTTCAGCGTCAGCCACGAGCCGAGCCCGTGGATGGGCGACCGGCAGACCTTCCAGGTCATGCCGTCCGCGGCCGCCGGGGTGCCGGACGCCAACCGCGACGCACGGGCGCTGGCGTTCAAGCACGACAACGAGGTCGCTCGCGCGCACTACTACGGCGTGCAGTTCGAGAACGGCATCAAGACCGAGATCGCCCCGACCGACCATGCGGCGGTGTTCCGGTTCTCCTTCCCGGGCAGTGACTCCAGCCTGATCTTCGACAACTACAAGAACCAGGGCGGGCTGACGCTCGACACCGCGAGCGGCACGCTCTCGGGCTACACCGACGTCAAGAGCGGCCTGTCGGCCGGTGCGGGCCGGATGTTCGTCTACGCCACTTTCGACAAGCCGGTCACCGCGGGTGCGAAGCTCACCGGGCAGGGCCACGACGACGTCGCCGGCTACCTGCGGTTTGCCGCCGGCGCCGACAAGACGGTGACGATGCGGATCGCGACGTCGCTGATCAGCGTGGACCAGGCGAAGAAGAACCTGGCGCAGGAGATCGCGCCGACCGCGACCTTCGACTCCGTCCGCGACGCCGCGCAGCGGATCTGGGACGAGCAGCTGAAGGTGATCGAGGTCGAGGGCGCGTCGAAGGACCAGCTCACGACGCTGTACTCGAACCTGTACCGGCTGTTCCTCTACCCGAACTCCGGGTTCGAGAACACCGGCACCCCGGAGAAGCCGAAGTACCAGTACGCCAGCTTCGTCTCGCCGAAGACCGGCGCTAACACCCCGACCCAGACGGGGGCGAAGATCGTCGACGGCCAGACCTACGTCAACAACGGGTTCTGGGACACCTACCGCACCACCTGGCCGGCGTACTCGCTGCTCACGCCGGACATGGCCGGGAAGATGGTCGACGGGTTCGTGCAGCAGTACCGCGACGGCGGCTGGATCTCGCGGTGGTCCTCGCCGGGCTACGCCGACCTGATGACCGGCACCAGCTCCGACGTCGCCTTCGCCGACGCCTACCTCAAGGGCGTCCGCAACTTCGACGTCAAGGCGTCCTACGACGCGGCGCTGAAGAACGCGACGGTGACCCCGCCGAACAACGCCGTCGGCCGCAAGGGCATCGACGAGGGCATCTTCCTCGGCTACTCGCCCAACACGGCCGACCACGGGTTCTCGTGGTCGATCGAGGGCTACGTCAACGACTACGGCATCGCGAACCTGTCGAAGAAGCTCTACGACGAAGCCCCGGCGAGTGACCCGCGCAAGGCGGAGTACCTGGCCAACTACGAGTACTTCACCAGCCGCGCGCAGCAGTACGTGAACCTGTTCGACCCGAGCGTCGGGTTCTTCCAGGGCCGGGACGCGGCGGGCAAGTTCAGCCGGTCGACGGCCGACTACGACCCGCGGGTGTGGGGCATCGACTACACCGAGACCGACGGCTGGGGCATGGCGTTCTCCGTGCCGCAGGACGGTCAGGGCCTGGCGAACCTCTACGGCGGCAAGGCGGGCCTGGCGAAGAAGCTGGACGCCTTCTTCGCCGACCAGGAGACCGCGAACTTCCCGGGCTCCTACGGCGGGGTGATCCACGAGATGCGGGAGGCCCGAGACGTGCGGATGGGCCAGCTCGGCCATTCCAACCAGGCCTCGCACCACACGCTGTACATGTACGACTACGCGGGTCAGCCGGCGAAGACGCAGGAGAAGGTCCGTGAGGCGCTCTCGCGGCTCTACACCGGCAGCGAGATCGGCCAGGGCTATGCGGGCGACGAGGACAACGGCGAGCAGTCGGCGTGGTGGACCTTCAGCGCGCTGGGCTTCTACCCGCTGCAGATGGGCAGCCCGAACTACGCGATCGGGTCGCCGCTGTTCAAGAAGGCCACCATCCACCTGGCCGGCGGCAAGAACCTGGTGATCAACGCGCCGAAGAACAACGCGAGGAACGTCTACGTGCAGGGTGTGAAGGTCAACGGCAAGGCGTACTCCTCGACGTCGCTGCCGCAGGACCTGATCGCCCGCGGCGGCACGATCGACTTCGACCTGGGCCCGAACCCCTCGAACTGGGGCACCGGCCCGAACGACGCGCCGAAGTCGATCACCACGGGTGACGCCGTCCCGACGCCGCTGCACGACGAGACCGGCGCGGGCAAGGGCACGCTGTCCACTTCGGACGGTTCCAACGCCGCCGCGCTGATCGACAACACCTCGCGCACCCAGGCCGCCGTCACCGGCGCCCTGCAGTACCAGCTGAACTCGACCGACGAGGCCGTCACGCACTACACGCTGACGTCCCAGACCGGTGCGGGCGACCCGAAGAGCTGGGTGCTGAAGGGCTCCTACGACGGCAAGACGTGGGCGGTGGCCGACAAGCAGGACAACCAGGCGTTCACCTGGCGGCAGCAAACCCGCGCGTTCAAGGTGGCCGACCCGGCGCACTACGCCTACTACCGGCTCGAAGTGACCGCGACCAGCACCGGCGCCCCGGCGCAGCTGGCCGAATTCGAGCTGCTGGGCAAGCCGGACGCGTCCTGCGCGAAGACGATCACGGGCGCGTCGAACGGTCCGCTGTCGATCACGTCCGGCACGGTGTGCCTGCAGGACGCGACGGTGTCCGGTCCGGTCACCGTGAGCGGCGGCGCCTCGCTGATCGTCCGCGGTGGTTCCCTGAACGGGCCGCTGGCGGCCACCGGCGCGGGCCAGGTGGTGCTGAACCGCACGAAGGTGCGCGGCCCGGTGGCCGTCACCGGCGCGACCGGGCCGGTGTCGATCGAGCTGACCGACATCGGCGGCCCGGTGGCGCTGACCGGCAACCACGGGCCGGTGCTGACGGCCAGCACGGTCGGCGGCCCGCTGGCCTGCGCGGTCAACACGCCGGCGCCGACGGACCACGACCTGCCGAACACGGTGCGCGGCCCGGTCGCCGGGCAGTGCACGAAGATGTAATCCCGGCTGACCGTCGCTTTCACGTGAAAGCGACCTCCCGAGGGCGGCACTTTCACGTGAAAGTGCCGCCCTCGGCGTAGCGGCCGGCGATGGCGGCGGCCCGGTCGCGCAGCGCCGTGCGCAACGACTCCGGGCTCAGGGCTTCCGCGTCCGCACCCAGCTGCCACAGCGCCCATTCGGCGTGCCAGGCGTCCTGGTAGGTGACCTCGAACCGCAGCCAGCCGTCGGCGTCGGGGTGCTCGGCGCGGACCGCCACCGCCGCGCTCAGCAGGTCTTCCCGCCGGTCCGGGCGCACCCGGACCCGCACGGCGAGGTGGCCCTCGGCCAGGAACGCCGCACAGCGTTGCCGCCAGAGGCGGTCCAGGTCGACCTCGCCCGGGCGCTCGGCCGGTTCGGGAAGCTGCTGCGCGGCCAGGACCCGCGACAGCCGGTACGTGCGATCCGCACCCGCCCGGGTGGCCAGCAGGTAGCCGCGGTCGCGGACGGTGACCAGGCCGATCGGATCCACCGTGCGCCACCGCGGCTCCTGGCCGGTGGCCGCGTAGCGGATGCGCAGCCGGCGGCCGGCCAGGACCGCGCGGCGGACCTCGAGCATCGCCGGGTGGTCCACTTCTTCGACGACGGGACGGCGGGAGAGCAGGTCGGTCTCCGGCTCGACGAGGAAGCGCCCCGCGGGGGCCACGTGGGTTTCGGGCAGGGCGTCGGCCACCTTGCGCATCGCCGAGGCCAGCGCCGGGCCCAGGCCGAACGCGCGCCCGGTGGTCAGCAGGGCCAGGGCTTCGTCGTGGTTCAGGCCGGTCAGCTCGGTCCGGAAGCCGGGCAGCAGCGCGAACCCGCCGTGGCGGCCGCGTTCGGCGTAGACCGGGACACCCACGCCCGAGAGCGCGTCGATGTCGCGCAGCACCGTGCGGGTCGACACCTCCAGCTCGCGGGCCAGCGCTTCGGCGGTCAGCCGGCCGCGCTGACGCAGCAACAGCACCAGGGAGACCAGCCGGTCGGCACGCACCTCGAGACGGTAGCGGAATACCCGACACAGGATGTCGTGATTCGCCGGAAAGGTCCCCGGTGCAGCAATTCGACGAACGGAGCTGATGTGGCACTGGAACGAACGGCGGTCAACCCGGTGACGTGGTCGCCGGCACTGGGCTTCAACCAGGGCGAGGTCGTCTCGGGGCAGACCCGCACCCTGTACTGCTCGGGGCAGACGGCGATGGACGCCGAGGGCAAGCCGCAGCACGAGGGAGACCCGGCGGCGCAGCTGGCGCTGAGCCTGGACAACCTGGAGGCGGTGCTCGCCGAGGCCGGCATGTCCCTGCCGCACCTGGTCCGGCTGAACGTCTACACCACCGACGTCGACGGGCTGTTCCCGCACTACGGCGTGCTGGCGGCGCGGCTGGGCGCGGCCGGGGTGGCGCCGGCCACCACGCTGCTCGGGGTGAGCCGGCTGGCGGTGCCCGGCCAGCTGGTGGAGCTGGAGGGAACCGCCGTCGCCTAGGACGGGCACCGCGGCCCGGGGCGCCCGGGCCGCGGTGCTCAGCACGCTGCGCCGCCCGGCGGCGGTTACGGTAATCGCATGTCCGACGCCGTGTTCTTCTCCTCCTTCGAAACCGGTGACCCGCAGCCGGCGGACCCCGGCCTGCGCGTCGGCAGCGGCCCGGAGCACTCCCCCACGGCCAAGGCCGGCGTCGGCTTCACCGGCACGCAGGCCCTGCGGTACACCGCCCGGCCGCACGCCGTCCTGTTCGAACTGGACGTGCCCGTCACCGGCCGCACCGAGCTGTCCTATGTGGTCTTCCCCGAAGCCGACGGCGACGTCCCCGCCTACCACGCCACCCGCGTCAGCCTCGACGTCGAGTTCGCCGACGGCACCTCCGCCGGCTTCGCCCCGGTCGACGACAAGACGTTGTGGGTCGACCAGTGGAACCTCGTCCGCCGCCCGCTGGGCGCCTTCGCCGGACGCCGGATCAGCCGGCTCGTGCTGCGCACCGGCTCCCCCTCCGAAGACACCGGCGGCTGGCTCGACGACGTCCGGATCGCCGAACGCCCGGAGCAGCCACGCGACCCCGTCGACTGCGTCCGCACGACCCGCGGCACGCACTCCAGCGGCGAGTTTTCCCGCGGCAACAACTTCCCCGCCACGGCTGTGCCGCACGGCTTCAACTTCTGGACCCCGGTCACCGACGCCGGCGTGACCAACTGGCTCTACTCCTACCACCGCCACAACGACGAGCAGAACCGGCCGGCCCTGCAGGCGTTCGCGCTGTCCCACCAACCGAGCCCGTGGATGGGCGACCGGCACACCTTCCACGTCATGCCCGGCACCGGCCCGGTCGAGCCCCGCCGCCGCAAACGCGCACTGGCCTTCTCCCACGACGACGAGACCGCCTCGCCGCACCACTACGGCGTCCGGTTCGCCAACGGCATGACCGCCGACCTCGCACCCACGTCGCACGCGGCGATCATGCGGTTCACCTTCCCCAGCAAGCACGGCTGGCTGCTGTTCGACAACGTCGGCAACCGCGGCCGGCTGCGCATCAACGCCGACACCGGGGTGATCACCGGCCACACCCGGGTCCGCAGCCGGCTGTCGGCCGGGGCGCGCCGGATGTTCGTCTACGGCGTCACCGACGCGCCGGCCACCCGCGGGGCGAAGGTCCGGTTCCCGCCGTGGCGGCGGGTCACCGGGTACTTCGAATTCGACGGCCCCGACGTCACGCTGCGGATCGCGACGTCGCTGATCAGCCTGGCCCAGGCCAAACACAACCTGGAGCAGGAGATCCCGGCCGGGACGACGTTCGAAGAGGTGCAAGCCCAGGCCCGGCGGCTGTGGCAGGACGAGCTCGGCCGCGTCGAGGTCGAAGGCGCCACCGAAGACCAGCGCACGACGCTGTACTCCAACCTCTACCGGCTGTTCCTGTACCCGAACGTCGCCCACGAGACGACGCCGAAAGGGATCCGCCACGCCAGCCCGGTCGTGCACCGGTGGTGGCCGAGCACCCGCCGGCGCACCGGCGCGAAGGTCATCGACGGCGAGCTCTACGTCAACAACGGCTTCTGGGACACCTACCGCACCACCTGGCCCGCCTACGCGCTGCTCACCCCGGAACGCTGCGGCCGGATGATCGACGGGTTCGTCCAGCAGTACCGCGAAGGCGGCTGGATCGCCCGCTGGTCCTCCCCCGGCTACGCGGACCTGATGACCGGCACCAGCTCCGACGTCGCCTTCGCCGACGCCTACCTCAAGGGCGTCCGCA
Organism: Amycolatopsis sp. CA-128772; assembly: GCF_002904295.1. Lineage (GTDB taxonomy): Bacteria > Actinomycetota > Actinomycetes > Mycobacteriales > Pseudonocardiaceae > Amycolatopsis. Next base: position 20,012 of record NZ_PPHG01000075.1, on the reverse strand, counting down.
ACTTCGACGTCGAGGCCGCCTTCGACGCCGGGGTGAAGAACGCCACCGTCACCCCGCCGCGCCGCTCGGTCGGCCGCAAGGGCCTCGAAGAGTCGATCTTCCTGCACTACACCCCGGTGCCCGTCCACGAAGGACTGTCCTGGGCCCTGGAGGGCTGCATCAACGACTTCGGCCTGGCCAACCTCGCGGCGGAGCTTTCCCGGGAAAGCTCCGGACCGCGGGCCCGGACGTACGGCGACTACGCCGCCTACTTCCGCGAGCGCGCGAAGCACTACGTCCACCACTTCGACCCGAAGATCGGCTTCTTCCAGGGCCGCCACCGCGACGGACGCCGCAAGTTCGCCCCCGAGGGCTACGACCCGGCCGCCTGGGGCGGCGACTTCGTCGAAACCAACGCCTGGAACACCGCCTTCACCGCCCCGCACGACGGCCCCGGCCTCGCCGCCCTGCACGGCGGCCACGCCGGCCTCGAAGCCAAGCTCGACACGTTCTTCGCCACCCCCGAGACCGGCCGCCGTCCCGGCGCGTACGGCGGGCTGATCCACGAGATGACCGAAGCCCGCGACGTCCGGATGGGCCAGTACGGCCACTCCAACCAGCCCTCGCACCACATCCCCTGGATCTACGGCCAGGCCGGCGCACCCGCGAAGACCCAGGCCACCGTGCGCGAAGTGCTGCGCCGGCTCTACCTCGGCAGCGACATCGGCCAGGGCTACCCCGGCGACGAGGACAACGGCGAGATGTCCGCCTGGTACGTCTTCGCCGCCCTCGGCTTCTACCCCCTCGCCGTCGGCAGCCCGCGCTACGCCCTCGGCTCACCCCTGTTCGAGAAGGCGACCGTCCACCTCGGCGACGGCCGCAAGCTCGTCGTCCACGCCCCCGGCAACACCGCCGAAACGGTCTACGTCCGCGGGCTCACCGTCAACGGCGAACCCCACGACGCCACCTCGATCGCCCACGCCACCCTCGCCGCCGGCGCCGAACTCGTCTTCGACCTGACGACCGAACCGACGGACTGGGGCGCCCCGCCACCGCCCGCCGAACACCCGGCCCCGCTCACCGACCTCACCGGCACCGCAACCGCCGCCGACGGCACCAAGACCGGCGCCCTGTTCGACGACACCACCCGCACCCAGGTCACCTTCTCGAGCGCCACCCCGGCCATCGCATTCACCGTCACCGGCGAACCCCGCGAACTCGCCCTGTACACCCTGACCTCCGGCGCCCGCGGCGGCGACCCCAGCGCGTGGGTCCTGGAAGGCTCCGACGACGGCACCCACTGGTCCACCCTGGACGAACGCGACGACGAGCTGTTCCGCTGGCGCCGCCAGACCCGCCCGTTCGCCCTCGCCACCCCGGCCGCGCACCCGCACTACCGGCTGCGGATCACCGCCACCCGCGGCCGCCGCGCCACCCTCGCCCAGTGGGAGCTCCTCGCCCGATGAACCACCTCCGCACCGCCGCTCTCGACCGGTTCGCGGCGGCCGACCCCGGCCTGGTCCGGCTGCGGCTGGCCGGCTCCGCCGTGCTCGGCATCGTCCTGGCCGTGGCCGCGCTGCTGCCCGCGCACGTCCCGCTCACCGTCATGCTCGTCGGCGCCATCGCCGCGATGATGACCGCGTTCACCGTCAACGACGCGACCCCGGGCGGCCAGGCCGTCACCCTCGTCCTGGCCTTCCTCACCGGAGCCGCGTCGATCACCGTGGCCAGCCTCGGCTCGGCGCTGCCACCGCTGGACAGCATCGTGTTCGTCCTGCTGATCTTCGTCGCCGTCTACGCCCAGCGCTTCGGCGCCCGCGGCACCGCGCTCGGCTCGATCGCCTTCTTCCTGTTCTTCTTCCCGATGTTCCTGCAGGCCCACCTCAAGCAGGTCCCCCAGCTGCTGGTGGCCCTCGGCGTCGGGGTGCTCGCCAACGCCGTCGTCCGGTTCGTCCTGCTCCGCCACAACGCCGAGGTCGAGTTCCTGCGCGTGCGCCGCGCCTTCCGCGCCCGCCTCGGCGCCGTCGTCCGCGCCACCGAAGCCCACCTCGCGGTCAACGGCGGCGAACGCACCCGCAAGCAGCTCCGCTCCGCACTGGCCCGCCTGCACGAATGCGTGCTGCTCATCGAGGACGCTGCCCCCGACGTCGTCGACGCCCGCGCCGCCGACGTGCTGCGCCGCCGCGCCATCGAGGTCGAACTCGCCGTCGGCTGGCTGGCCAGCACCGTCCAGCGCACCTGCACCCACGAACTCGCCACCGAAGTCCGCGACGACCTCATCGCCCGGCTCGCCCGCTTCCGCGCCCTGATGGAACGCGACCCGCGCGAGCTGCCGCTGATCAGCCAGACCGGCGAATACAGCCGGATGCTCGTCGAAGGCAGCCGCATCGACTCCCACGCCGCGCCGGGCGACGGCGTCCGCAAGGCCCTCGCCGAACTGGCCCTGGCCGACGACCGCGCCCAGCGCGCCGCCACCCCGGAGGCGACCCCGGACCCGCTCGCCCCCGACGACGAAGACGAGCCGGCCCCGAGGTTCGCCTACGACAACCGCACCCGCAGCGCGATCCAGGCCGTCGTCGGCGGCGGGCTCGCCGTGCTCGGCGGCGAACTCGTCTCCCACCAGCGCTGGTACTGGGCCGTGCTGACCGTGTTCGTCGTGTTCATCGGCGCCTCCAGCGCCGGCGCCACCTTCGTCAAGGGCGTCCGCCGCCTCGGCGGCACCCTGATCGGCATCGTCGGCGGCGTCCTGCTCGCGCTGCTGGTCGGCGGCAACACCCCGGCCACCCTCGCCCTGATCCTCGTGTGCGTGTTCGGCATGGTCTACACCGCGCGCGTGTCCCAGGTGGTGATGGCGTTCTTCGTCACCAGCATGCTCGGCCTGCTCTACAGCCTGCTCGGCACCTTCAGCCTGCAGGTGCTGTGGATCCGCGTCGCCGAAACCGCCGTCGGCGCCGCCGCCGGCATCCTCGCCGCGGTCGTCATCGTCCCGGTCCGCACCCGCTCGGTCATGCTCGACGACATCGCCGGAGTGCTCGACGACCTCGAAGAGTTCCTCCAGCACACCCGCGGGCTGCTCGCCGGCGAGGAGAACGTCAACGTCATCGAACTCTCCCGCGACCTCGACCGCAGCGTCGACCAGGTCCGCACCACCGTCGAACCACTGACCCACCCGGTCAACCTCCGCAGCGCCCGCCGCGACTACGGCTGGCACGTGCTCACCACCCTGGAAACCATCGCCTTCCGCGCCCGGCACGTCGCCGCCCGCGCCCAGCCCGGCCAGCTCGCCGGCCCCGACGCCGACCGCCTCCGGCTGTTCACCGGCCGGCTGCTGGCCAACATCGACATCCTCCGCGGCGCACTGGCCGCCCCGGGTGGCCCCACACCCGGGACGCTCGTGCGCGACGACGGCACACCGGTCTCCGACCGCGTCGAGCAGGCCGAGACCCGCGCGGTCCTGTCCAGCCTCAGCCACCTCGACGAGGCCCTCGTCTCCCTCGGCCGCGTATTCGGCGTCGAAGCCACCGATCCCCGGGCCCCGGCGAAGCCCTGACCGGCCCGGGGCGGCGCAGCTTTCCCGCCGCGCCGCCCCTCTGGACCTCCGGTCACCCGGAGCCGATCACGGGCACACGAGCCACGCGAAGTGGTACACCGTGGTGATGCTGCCGTCGGTCGAGTCCATCGTGACGTAGCTCGTCGTCTTCTTCGGATCCGACGTCCCGGCCGCGGCCCGCAATTCCGTGTTGATGTTCAGATTGCGCTCCTCGCCGCACGGCTTGAACACGATGGCGCCGACCTCCGTCGAATCGGTGAAATGCCAGTCGTCTTCGAACGGCCCGGCCAGCGGATGCTGGATGTACGCGGTCGGTGAATTACCCTGGAAATAGTAGTTCGCTCTTTCCAGGCCGGTCGCACCCTTTTCCAGGTGCGCGAACCCGCGGTAGTCGGCCTGCGCGATTCCGTAGGTGAAGCCCTGCGGCACGTGCACCCGCAGGCCGATCTGACAGTTCTTCCGCGCGTCCAGCGGTCCGGCGCCGACCCCGACCAACGCCGTGTAGGCGCTGTAGGTCACGGTGAACGCCGTGTTGTCCTGCGAAACCGCCACCGCGGACGTGCCCGTCGGACAGCCGGTGCCGATGGCGTTGACGACGTCGATGACGATTTTGTCGGGCGGCGGCGGAGTGTTCCACGAATGCGGGGCGACCACAGAGGAGAGCGCCATTACGGCAGCAACGACCGCAGACAGCATCGGAATCCTTCCCAATACATTCGAATTGGGGACGGGGGCGCCGACCATGGTAGCGAAAGGATCATGGAAGCAAACCCCGCTGAACGGAGCAACGCGCAGTAGCCGTCCCGCCACGCGGTATGCCGATAATTTTGGACCGACATTCTCGCGAGGCACGAATGAATTGGACCGGAAAACGATTTCGCACCCCCGGACCGCTGCCCGCCGTCCGCGATCACCCCGCGACGTCCGGGCTTGATCGTTTCACCCCGCCCCGGCCGGCGGCGCGATCGAGCCCACCCGGCGTCGATCATGAAACTTACCTCAACGGGACGAACCGTACCTTTCCGACGAACCCACCCCCAACCAACCTGCAGGCGGCCAGGAAAGCGATCCTCACAACAGTGACTGGACGCACCCGACCGGCAACGCCCGGGAGGGATAGGCTCCCAAGCACTAGCCAAAGTCGTCTCAAGCTGGAGAACCGCAATGACCCAAGCCCCAGTCAACGTGACCGTCACCGGCGCCGCCGGCCAGATCGGCTACGCGCTGCTCTTCCGCATCGCGTCCGGTCAGCTCCTCGGCCAGGACGTCCCGGTGAGGCTGCGGCTCCTCGAGATCCCGCAGGCGGTCAAGGCGGCCGAGGGCACCGCCATGGAGCTCGACGACGGCGCGTTCGGACTCCTGGCCGGCATCGACATCTTCGACGACCCCAAGCAGGCCTTCGAAGGCACCAACATCGCCCTCCTCGTCGGCGCCCGCCCCCGCAGCAAGGGCATGGAGCGCGGCGACCTCCTCGAAGCCAACGGCGGCATCTTCAAGCCCCAGGGTGAAGCCATCAACGCCGGCGCCGCCGACGACATCAAGGTCCTCGTCGTCGGCAACCCCGCCAACACCAACGCCCTCATCGCCCGCTCCCACGCCCCCGACGTGCCCGCCGAGCGCTTCACCGCGATGACCCGCCTCGACCACAACCGCGCCCTCGCCCAGCTCGCCAAGAAGCTCGGCGTCCCGGTCACCGACCTCAAGAAGGTCGCCATCTGGGGCAACCACTCCGCCACCCAGTACCCCTCGGTCCAGCACGCCGAATTCGGCGGCAAGAGCATCACCGGCGCCGTCGACCAGGCCTGGCTCGAAAACGACTTCATCCCCACTGTCGCCAAGCGCGGCGCCGCCATCATCGAAGCCCGCGGCCTCTCCTCCGCCGCCTCGGCCGCCTCCGCCGCCATCGACCACGTGTACACCTGGGTCAACGGCACCCCGGCCGGCGACTGGACCTCCGCCGCCGTCGCCTCCGACGGCTCCTACGGCGTCCCCGAAGGCCTCATCTCGTCCTTCCCGGTCACCGCCGAGAACGGCCAGTACAAAATCGTCCAGGGCCTCGAGATCGACGACTTCTCCCGCACCCGCATCGACGCCTCCGTCAACGAGCTCGTCGAGGAACGCGACACCGTGCAGAAGCTCGGCCTCATCTGAGCCACCGCACCACGAAGGGGCCGCCGTCCGGCAGGACAGCGGCCCCTTTCGCGTCCGGCGAACACCGCACGCCCACAGCGAAACCACCACCGCGAACCCGATCTTGCGCCCTACGGTCAGGCCATGACCCTTCTCGCCGTACCCGACATGCACGCCACCGCCACCCAGAACCCCGACGAATCGGTGTACCACCAGCTCCTGCGCGACCGGATCGTCTTCCTCGGCTCCGAGGTGAACGACGAAGTCGCCAACCGCATCGTCGCCCAGCTCCTCCTGCTCGCCGCCGACGACCCGGCGAAGGACATCACCTTCTACATCAACTCACCCGGCGGCTCGGTCACCGCGGGCATGGCCATCTACGACACCATGCAACTCGTCCAGCCCGACGTCGCCACCTACGGCCTCGGCTTCGTCGCCTCCATGGGCCAGTTCCTGCTCTCCTCCGGCACCCCCGGCAAGCGCTACCTGCTGCCCAACACCCGGATCGTCATGCACCAGCCCTCGGCCGGCATCGGCGGCGCCGCCACCGACATCGCCATCCAGGCCGAAGTCTTCGGCCGGATGAAGCGCCGCATCGCCGAAATCACCGCCCGCCAGACCGGCCAGACCGTCGAGCGCATCACCGCGGACGCCGACCGCGACCGCTGGTTCGACGCCGACGAAGCCCTCTCCTACGGCTTCGTCGACCGCATCGTCGCCCGCGAGCGAGCCGCCACGGCCTGACACCCCGCGGCGGGGAATGCCAGCCGGCTGCCAGCCCGGCGTGCGTTCCCCGCCAGCCGCACCCACCACGCTCGACCCATGACGATCACCCTCAAGCCCCACAGCACGGTGCTGTTCACCGGCGACTCCATCACCGACCTCTGGCGCCCCGACGGCGAAGACCGCTGCGGCTACCCCCTGCTCGTCGCGGGCGAATGGTGCTTCCGCCACCCCGAACGGCCGCTGACCTGGATCAACGCCGCCCACGCCGGAGACACCACCGAAGACCTCCAGGCCCGCTGGCAAACCGACGTCCTCGACGCCCACCCCGACGTCGTGTCCGTTCTCGTCGGCGTCAACGACAACGGACAGCACACCTTCGACCCCGCGGCCCGCGAAATCTCCGCAGCCGAGTTCACCGCGAACTACCACCGCCTGCTGGCCCCGCTCGCCGAAGCGGGCACCGAGCTCGTCCTCATCGAACCGTTCCTCGTGCCGGTCCGCGGCGACATCACGGCCGGCATCCACCGCGACGGCGAGGCCGCCGAAGTCGTCGTCGGCGAAGACACCCGGCGAGCCTGGCGTACCGGCCTCGACCCGAAGATCCGTGCCGTGCGGGACCTCGCGGCCGAGTACCACGCCGAACTGCTCACCGCCGACACCCTCTTCACCGGACTGTCCACGTCGGACCGGCCGGAACGCTGGTCGGAAGACGGCGTGCACCTCACTTCGGCCGGCCACCGCGCACTCGCGGAAGCTTGGCTCGACCTGGTGGCCTGAGGCGGTCCCCGAGGTCTTTGCGGGTTTTGGGCAAGTGGTACTGCGGGGCTGGTTCTAAAAAACCAGCCCCGCAGTATAGGTCGTTATACAGATGAAGGAGATCAGGCGCCGTTGAGCCCGCGGCGGGTCAGCAGCGGGTCTATCTCGGGGTCGCGGCCGCGGAAGGCCCGGAAGGCGTCCATCGGGTCGACGGAGCCGCCACGGCCGAGCAGGGTGCTGCGGAAGTGGTCGCCGTTCTCGCGGGTCAGTCCCCCGCTCTCCCGGAACCACTGGACGGTGTCGGCGTCCAGGACTTCGCTCCAGATGTAGGAGTAGTAGCCGGCGCTGTAGCCACCGCTGAAGATGTGGGCGAAGTACGTCGTGCGGTAGCGCGGCGGGATGGCGTCCACGGCCACGCCGGCCTTCACCAGGGCCTCCGCCTCGAACGACTGCACCTCCCCCACGCGGTCGTCGACGCCGAGGCGGTGCCAGGCCTGGTCGAGCAGGGACGCCGCGAGGTACTCGGTCGTGGCGAACCCTTCGCCGTACTGCTGGGCCGCGAGGAGCTTGTCGACCTGCTCCTGTGGCAGCGCCTCCCCCGTCACGTGGTGCTTCGCGTAGTGGGCCAGGACTTCCGGCCACAGCATCCACATTTCGTTGACCTGGGACGGGTATTCGACGAAGTCGCGCGGCACGTTGGTACCGGAGAACGTCGGGTAGCGGACCGCCGAGACCAGCGCGTGCAGGGCGTGGCCGAACTCGTGGAACGCGGTGACGACCTCGTCGAAGGTCAGCAGGGTCGGCTCCCCCGCCGGCGGCTTGTTCACGTTCAGCACGTTGACCACGACCGTCTTGCGGCCGAGCAGCTCGGACTGGTCGACGAAGGTGTTCATCCAGGCGCCACCGCGCTTGGCGTCGCGGGTGTACAGGTCGAGCAGGTACAGGCCCAGCGGGGTGCCGTCGGCGTCGAAGACCTCGAAGGTCCGGACCTCCGGGTGGTACTTCGGCAGGTCGTCGCGCTCGGTGAAGGTCAGGCCGTACAGTTTCGTCGCGGCGAAGAAGACGCCGTCGAGGTACACCCGGTCGGCCTCGAAGTACGGCCGCAGCGCCTCGGTGTCGACGTCGAACCGCTCACGGCGGACCTGGGCGGCGTAGTACGGCCAGTCCGACGGCCGCAGCTTCGCGCCCGGCACGTCGGCCTCCAGCAGCTGCTGCAGCTCCGCGGCTTCGGCGCGGGCGTTCGCGACCGCGGCGGGCGCCAGCCGCTCCAGGAGCCCGGCGGCGGCCTCGGCGGTCTTCGCCGTCTCGTCCGCGATGACGTACGCCGCGTGGTGCGGGTAGCCGAGCAGCACGGCCCGTTCCGCGCGCAGCCGCACGATCTCGGCGACGACGGTGTTGTTGTCGTAGTCGTTGCCGCGGTTGCCCCGCGCCATCGACGCGGCGTGGATCCGCTCCCGCACGTCGCGATCGCGCAGGGTCTCCAGCGGTGACGCCTGGCTGGTCGGCAGGCTCAGCGTGAGCACGTACTTGCCGTCCTCGCCGCGGGCGGCCGCCGCTTCGGCCGCGGTGGCGATCGCGCCTTCGCCGAAGCCGTCGAGCTCGGCGCGGTCGGCGATGACGACGGCCAGGTCGTTGGTGTCCTTGAGCAGGTTCTGCTGGAACTTCGTCTGCAGGGTGGACAGCTGCTCGTTGAGCTCGCGCAGCCGGGCCTGCTCGGCTTCACCGAGCCCGGCGCCGGCCCGGCTGAAGTCGGTGTGCCGCCGCTCCAGCAGCCGCCGCGACTCCTCGTCCAGGCCGAGCTCGTCCCGCCGCGCGTGCAGCGCGTCGATCCGGGCGAACAGCTGCGGGTTCAGGTGGATCGCGTCGTGGTGGGCGGCCAGCTTCGGCGCGAACTCCGCCTGGATGGCCTGGATCTCGTCGGTGCTGTTGGAGCCGGCCAGGTTGTAGAACACGCTCGCCACCCGGCCCAGCAGCTCACCGGCGCGTTCGAGGGCCACGATAGTGTTCTCGAACGTCGGCTCGGCGTCCTGCGCCGCGATCTGCTCGATCTCCGCCGCGTGCTCGGCCAGCCCGGCCTCGAGCGCGGGCCGGTAGTGCTCGTCGGAGATCCGGTCGAAGGGCGGCAGGGCGTAGGGCAGCTCGCTGGGTGCGGCGAACGGGTTGTCCGGCGAAATCATCGGGCAGGCTCCTGGTCGGGGACAGACACACTCGGTCCCGCCACCCTACGTGGTCCACCTGTGCGGATGTCAGCGCTTTCCGGAGGTGGCCGGGGTCACCGGCCCGTGCTGCCACCCACGACGGCGTCGCTGTCCGCCGCCTTCTTCCCGCGCTGGGGCTTGGGCTCCGGGGGCACGATCCCGTGGAGGTCGCCGCCGTGGTCGTTGACCCGCATGACGAACGGCCGCGTCTCGGTGTAGCGCACGACCGAGATCGACGCCGGGTCGACGACGATCCGCTGGAAGGCGTCGAGGTGCTGGCCGAGTGCGTCGGCGAGGATGGACTTGATCACGTCGCCGTGGCTGCACAGCAGCCAGACGGCGTGGTCGCCGTGCTCGGCGGCGATCCGCCGGTCGTGCGCGCGGACGGCGGCCACCGACCGCGCCTGCATCGCCGCGAGCCCTTCGCCACCGGGGAAGACCGCCGCGGAGGCGTGCGCCTGCACGACCCGCCAGAGCGGTTCCTTGGCGAGGTGCTTGAGCTCCCGGCCCGTCCAGTCGCCGTAGTCCACTTCGGACAGCCCGGGCTCGACGACCTTGTCGAGCCCCCTGGCCGCCGCCAGGGGGCCGACGGTCTGCTTGCACCGCAGCATCGGCGAGACCACGAGCCCCGCGAGGGGCACGCCGTCGAGCCGTCCGACGAGCTTCTCCGCCTGCCCGCGGCCGGTGTCGTCGAGGTTCACCTTCGGGGACCGCCCGGCCAGGACGCCGGAGCCGTTGGCCGTCGACTTGCCGTGCCGGAGCAGAATGACCGTACTCACGGCCCCCACCCTACGTGGCCGCGATCAGTGCCCGACGGGCCCGGCGTTCGGGTCCAGCACGCCGCTGAAGATCAGCACGTACAGCAGCACGCCGAGCACCAGCCGGTAGACCACGAACGGCACGAAGCTGCGCTTCTTGATGTAGGCCATCAGCCACGCGATCACCGCGTACCCGACCCCGAAGGCGACCAGCGTGGCCAGGATCGTCGGGCCCCACTGGGCCGGCACGTTCCCCGAGCCGATGTCCTTGAGCTTGTACACGCCCGACCCGAACACCGCCGGCAGCGCCAGCAGGAACGAGTACTCCGCCGCCTCCGCCCGCGTGTAGCCCAGCAGCAGGCCCGCGCTCGTGGTGCCGCCCGAGCGGGACACGCCGGGGATCAGGGCCAGGGCCTGCGCGAAGCCGAAGCCCAGGCCGTGCGGCACGGTCAGGTCGTCCAGCGTCCGGTCCTGCTTGCCGATCCGGTCGGCGATCAGCAGGATCACGCCGAACACGATCAGCACGGTCGCGGTGATCCGCAGGTCGCGGAACGCGCTGTCGATCTGGTCCTGCAGCAGCAGCCCGAGCACCACGATCGGCAGCGAGCCGACGATGATCAGCCAGCCCAGCCGGGCGTCCGGGTCACGGCGCCACTCCGCCTTGTACAGCGAGAAGAACCAGGCCCGCAGGATCTTCCCGATCTTCGGCCCGAAGTAGATGATCACCGCCAGCTCGGTGCCGATCTGGGTGACCGCGGTGAACGCCGCGCCCGGGTCGTCCCAGCCCGCGAGGGCCGCGACGATCCGCAGGTGCGCGCTCGAGGAAATCGGCAGGAACTCGGTCAGGCCCTGGACCAGGCCGAGCACCAGGGCTTCGAACCACCCCACGTCAGGCCACCCCCGCCAGGTCCAGCGCCTCGACGGCGGTGCGCAGCGCTGCGGCCGGCTCCGGCGAGTACGGCGACACCGACAGGGTCGTCACGCCGGCTTCGGCGTATTCCTTCATCTTCTCCGCGATCCGTTCCTTCGGACCCAGCAGCGACGTCGCGTCGAGGAACTCCGGCGGCACCGCCGCCATCGCCCCCGCCCGGTCGCCGGCCAGGTACTTCTCCTGCACTTCGGCGGCCTCGGCCGCGAAACCCATCCGGCACGCCAGCCGGTTGTAGAAGTTCTTCTCCTTGCTCCCCATCCCGCCCAGGTAGAGGGCGGCGTAGCCGCGGACGGCGTCCGCGCAGGCCCGCCAGTCGTCCCCGGGCACCAGCGGCACCGACGGGACCACGTCGAAGCCGTCCAGGCCACGGCCGGCCCGCTCGGCACCGGCCCGAACGTGGGCCAGCTGCTCCCCCGCGTGGGCCGGCGAGAAGAACACCGGCAGCCAGCCGTCGGCGATCTCCCCGGTCAGCTCCAGGTTCTTCGGCCCGATCGCGGCCAGGTACAGCGGGACGTGCTTACGGGCCGGCCGGACGGTCATCCGCAGCGCCTTCCCGGGCCCGTCCGGCAGCGGCAGCGTGAAGTGCTCACCCGCGAACCGCACCCGCTCCCGCCGCAACGCCGAACGCACGATCGAGGCGTACTCGCGGGTGCGGCTCACCGGCGAGGTGAACCGCACGCCGTGCCAGCCCTCGGACACCTGTGGGCCCGACACGCCCAGACCGAGCCGGAACCGCCCGCCCGAGAGCGTGTCCAGGGTCGCGGCCGTCATCGCGGTCATCGCCGGGGTGCGCGCCGGGATCTGCAGCACGGCGGCGCCGACGTCGATCCGCGACGTCCGCGCCGCGATCCAGGTCAGCACGGTCACCGCGTCCGAGCCGTAGGCCTCCGCCGCCCACACGACCGCGTACCCCAGCTCCTCCGCGTGTTTCGCCAGGGCCAGGTGCGCGGGGTCGTTCCCCATGCCCCAGTAGCCGAGATTCAGTCCGAGTCGCACGGGGCCCGACCCTAACGGGGGCCTTGATCGCGACACGACTCACCTTGGTCTCCTCCGGACGGGGCAGCCCACTAGGCTCGGCGGTCGTGGAAAAGCGACTGCTCGGCCGCTCGGGACTGCGCGTCTCCCGTATGGCGCTCGGCACCATGACCTGGGGTGGCGACACGGACGCCGAGGAGGCCGCCAGCCAGCTGGTCGCCTTCGTCGACGCCGGCGGCACCCTGGTGGACACGGCCGACATCTACGGCGAGGGCGAGAGCGAACGGGTGCTCGGCTCGCTGCTCGGCGACCTCGTGCCCCGCGACGACGTCGTCCTCGCGACGAAGGCGGTCGCCCGGCGCACCGAAGGCCCGTTCGGCGGCGGCGCCTCCCGCGGCGCCCTGCTCAGCGCGCTCGACGGCTCCCTCAAGCGGCTCGGCACCGACCACATCGACCTCTGGCAGCTGCACGCCTGGGACGACTGCGTGCCCCTCGCCGAGACGCTGTCCGCCCTCGAATACGCCGTGACCAGCGGAAAGGTCCGCTACGTCGGCGTCTCGAACTACGCCGGCTGGCAGCTGGCCACCGCGGCCGCCGGTGCCCCGGCCACCGCGCCGCTCGTTTCCACCCAGGTCGAGTACTCGCTGCTGGAACGCGGGGTGGACCGCGAAGTCGTACCCGCGGCCGCCCACCACGGCATCGGGCTGCTGCCGTGGGCCCCGCTCGGCCGCGGCGTTCTGACCGGCAAGTACCGCACCGGCACGCCCGCCGACTCCCGCGGCGCGAACAGCGCCTACGCCGGCTACGTCGAGCACCACCGCACCGACCGCGCCGCCCGGATCGTGCAGGCCGTCGCGACCGCCGCCGACGGGCTGGGCACGTCCCCGCTCGCCGTCGCCCTGGCCTGGGTCCGCGACCGGCCCGGCGTCGTCGCCCCGGTCGTCGGCGCCCGCGACACCGGCCAGCTCACCGGCTCGCTGGCGGCGGAGGAGATCACTCTGCCGCCCGCCATCCGGTCCGCGCTCGACGACGTCAGCGCGATCGAGGTCGGCTACCCCGAACGCTGGCCGCGGTGAGCGCCAGGTGTCTGTTCGGTGACACGCACGTGACGGCACGGGGATCAAGGAGCATGCTGGTGGAGACCGCCCGCCGAGGGACAACTGGAGGCCGCAACGTGCGTCGGCTCGCCGCCGTGTCGTGGATCGCGATCCCGCTCGCCGGTGCCCTGGCGCTCTCGGGCTGCTCGTCGGCCAAGTCGACCTCCGACGACCTGCAGATCGTGGCGAACCCGACCGCCGCGCGCCCGGCCGTCTCCCCCGCGGTGACCGTCAAGCCCGCCGGCCGGGTCCTCGCCGACGGCCCGGTTTCGGCCGTCGCCGTGGATCCGAAGACGTCGACCCTCGTCGTTGCGGTTTCTTCGCCGCCGTCGCTGCGGCTCTACGACCTGAACGCCCTCGCGTCAGCGCCGGTGAATATGCCGTTATACGGCACCGCGTCCCGGCTGACGGTGACGCCGGGGCGGGTGGAGATCGCCGAGCCCGGGCCGGGTGTGGTGCAGCAGCTGACGTTGCCGGACCGGAAGCTCACCGAGACGAAGACCGGCGGGCAGCCGGCGTCGAGCATCGCCTACGGGGCCGATCGGCTGGTGGCGATGGGGGCGGGGAAGGACATCCGGGTGCTGCCGGTGGCGGGTCCGGCGCGGACGATCGGCGGGCAGCTCTACAGCGCCGACGACGTGGTCGACACCGGGAACGGGGTCGTGGTGCTGGACCGGTTGCGGACCGCGGTGTTCTCGGTGGACGTCGCGGCGGGCAAGGTCGGCGAGGGGCTGCGGGCGGGGGACGGCGCCGCGAACGCCGTGGCCGACTCCTACGGGCGGGTGCTGGTGACCGACGTGCGGGCGGGGGCGCTGCTGGCGTTCTCGGCGGGCCCGCTGATCCTGAAGCAGCGTTTCCCGGTGCCCGGTGGGGCGTACGGGATCGCTTACGACGCGACGCGCAGCCTGGCGTGGGTGACACTCACCGGACGGAACGAAGTGGTCGGGTTCGACGTCCGCGGGGGCGAGCCCGTGGAGAAGTACCGGTTCCCCACCGTGCGCCAGCCGGACTCGGTCGGGGTGGAGGAGAAGAGCGGCCGGGTGATCGTCGGCTCGGCCGCCGGAGAAGGGACCCAGGTGATCGAGCCATGACAGCGGTCAGCGAGGCGGTGGTCGAAGGGGATTGGGAGTATCGCCGCCTGCACCTCCCCCCGGGCGTGTCCCGGCGTGCGGCGGCGACCCAGCTCTCCATCCACGCGGAGTTCGCGGGCTGGGAACTGCGCACCGTGCGGCTCTACGCCGACGGCACGCGCCGGGTCTGGCTGCGCCGCAAGAAGACGGCCCAGAGCCTGCCGGGCGCCCTGCCGACCTAGCCGGACACGCGGTTCAGCCAGCCGCCCCAGGTCTTCTCCTCGGTCCCGGGGTCGGTTCCCGGCGCGAAGAGGTGGTGGGACGCCACCATCGGCCCGTGGAAGCCGCGCACGAACCGGAACATCGCGTCCGGCGTGCGCACGCCCACCGCCTGGTCGTTGGCCGCGTAGACCACGCCCTCCCGGCCGATCCGGACCCGGTCGCCCTCGGCCGGGCGCGCCGGCAGGCCGAGCTCCGCGCCGAGCCGCGTCCACGCCGCTTCCCAGTCCGCCACCGGCGGGCCGAACGCCGTCACCGGCACCGCGGTGCGGCCCGCGAAGTGCGTCACGTACTCGGCCAGGGTGCGGAAGAACAGCTCGCCGCCCGTGGTCATCGCCTGGAACTCGTCCTCCCAGTCGTCGCCGGGGAGGAAGCCGCTGGTGACGCAGCGGATCACCGTGCTGCCGGAGTCGCGGCCCTCGACGAGGAACTCGTAGGCGATCCGCCGTCCGTCCGGTGCGGTGTCGCTGCCGTAGGCGAGCTTCGCGGGCGGCTCCCAGTCTCGGATCCCGTACTCCGGCCGGTACCCGCCGAAGGCGCCGCGGACCGTGCCGCCGGTGCCGCCCTCGACCTCGTTGCGGCCCATGAACCAGGAGTCGATGCCGGGGCCGGTCGCGATGGCTTCCCACACCTGGTCCGGCGTCGCGCCGACCTCGGCGACGTCGGTCAGTTCGAACTCGTGGCCCACGTCAGGACGCCTCCGGGACGCTCGGGTGCACGGCGACGACCACCCGGTACGAGCGGCCCTTCTCGGCTGTCTCGTCGTGGTACCGGCCGACCAGGGTGGTGACCGCGGTCGTGAGCTCCTCGGCGAACGCGGCCCGGTCGGCGGCGGAGGCGAACCGCACCTCGCCGTCGAGCGCGAAGGTCGCGACGCGCTGCTGGGCCTTCGCCGCGCCGGTGATCAGCAGGCCGACGTCGCGCACCAGCCGCCCGGCGACGGCGAGCAGCCACCGCGCCGAGAGCCGGTCGGGCGAGCGGGCCGGATCCGGCTGCACCGCGGCCAGTGCCGTCGGCGAGATGACGTACGACGCCGCCGTCGCCCGCATCATCCGCTCGGTGACGTTGCCCTTGCGGCGTTCCTCGACCAGCTCGACCAGGCCGTGGCTCTCCAGCGCGCGCAGGTGGTAGTTGACCTTCTGCCGGGGCAGGCCGACCCGCCCGGCGAGCATCGTCGCCGACGCCGGCTCGGCCAGCTCGGCGAGCAGCCGGGCCCGGACCGGGTCCAGGGACACCTCGGCCGCCGCCGCGTCTTCGATCACCGCCACGGGATACATGCGCCCAGTGTTCTTTCGAACAGAGAAGTTGTCAAGAACGATCGAGCTGTCGGTCGAGGAGGCTCTGGAAGTGCGGGCACGCCATGAGGTCGTCGTGCCGGCAGTCGCCCTCGATGAGCTCGAGCGCGGCCTGCGCCCGGGCGATCCGGGCCCGCAGCCGGTCCCGCTGGCGGGCCGCCATCGCCGCCCGGCCGGCGGCGGACCGGTCGGTCAGCATCGACCGGATGTCCACGAGCTCGAACCCGGCTTCCTTCGCGACCAGGATCGCGGCCACCCGGCGCAGGTCGGCGTCGTCGTAGCGGCGCCGGGCGCCCACCCGGGCCGGGGCCAGCAGCCCTTCCGCTTCCCAGTAGCGCAGCACGTGCGCAGGCAGCCCGAAGCGCGCCGCCACTTCGCCGATTGACTTCATGCCGGCATTAAGTCGCAGGATGGGCGCCATGTCCACGTTGCTCACGCTCCTCGACGCTCTCGACGACCGCCCGCAAGCCGCCGACCTGCGGGAACGCACCTACTCCGGACTCGGCGACGTCGTGGTCGACGTCGGCTGCGGCAGTGGCCGGGCCGTCGGCGAACTGGCCGCCCGCGGGGTGCGGGCGATCGGCGTCGACGCCGACCCGGCGATGATCGAGACCGCCGCGGCACGCTGGCCCGCCGGCGAATTCCACGTCGCCGACGCCACCGCGCTGCCCCTCGCCGACGGTTCGGTCACCGGCTACCGCGCCGACAAGGTCCTGCACGTGGTGCCCGAACCGGCGCTCGCGGTGGCCGAGGCCCGCCGCGTGCTGGCCCCGGGCGGCCGCGCGGTGCTGACCGGCCAGGACTGGGACACGATCGTCATCGACTCCGACGACCCGGCCCGCACCCGGTCGATCGTCCACGCGCGCGCGGACGGCCTGCCCCACCCGCGGATCGCCCGGCGGTACCGCACCCTGCTGCTGGACAACGGCTTCACCGACGTGACCGTCGAAGTCCGCGCGCTGGTGTGGACCGACGCGGCGGCCCTGCCGGTACTGGCCAACCTCGGCGGCGACGGCGCCTGGCTCGCCGAGCAGACCGGCCGCGCCCGGGAAGACCGGCTGTTCGTCGCCGTGCCGATCTTCCTCGCCACCGGCCGCCTCAGCTCCGGTGACTCGCGTTGACCAGCGCGACCACCCGCGGCAGCACCTGCGCCGCGGCCTCCAGCGGCACGACGTGCCCGACGCCGGGCAACACCACCGACGTCCCGGCGTCGAGCCCGCGGACCCACTGCTCGACGTCGGACGCGCGCACGATCCGGTCCCGCTCCCCCACGATCGCCGTCACCGGCAGGCCGCTGACCTGCGCCAAGGCCGCGTGGCGCGCGTAGGCGTCGAGGGCCGGGCGGAACAGGGAGACGGTGTGCGGCCAGTTGCCGCGGATCATCTTGACGGTCAGCTCGACCAGGTCCGGGTCCGGGTCGTCGCCGAACAGCCACCAGCGCAGGCCCGCGCTGACCGCCCGGCTGGTCCGCTCGCGCACGACGCCGAAAAGCTTCGAGCCGAGCACCGCCTCGAGGTCGCGGGCCAGCTTGCCCAGCGCGTTCGGCCAGGCCGCCGACACCTCGGTGGCGAGGGTGCCCGAGGACGTCGCCAGCAGCACCAGGCCGGACACCCGGGCGGCGAACAGCTCCGGGTGCCGCTGGGACAGCGACATGATCGCCAGGCCGCCCATGTCGTGGCCCACCAGCACCACCCGGCCTTCGGGGACCTCGCGCTCGAGCAGCTCGGCGAGGTCGTCGCCGAGCTGCGCCATGGTCGCGGTCCCCCGCCGCGCCCGCCCCGACCCGCCGTGGCCGCGCTGGTCGTAGGTCAGCACGGCCACCGGCCCGCCGGCGGCGTCCGGCACCAGCGGCGCGATGCGGCCCCAGCTGCGCTGGTCGAGCGCGTAGCCGTGGACGAACACCACCGTCACCGGAGCGGCCGGGTCGCCCCTGCGGACCACCTGCAGGGGCGTGCCGTCGGCGAGCGCGAACCCGGTCATCAGGACGTGCGCAGGAACCGGTCGAGGACGCGGGTGCCGAACTTCAGCGCCTCCACCGGGACGCGCTCGTCGACGCCGTGGAACAGCGCCGAGAAGTCGAGGTCCGCGGGCAGCTTGAGCGGCGCGAAGCCGAAGTTGCGGATGCCGAGCTGCTGGAACGACTTGGCGTCGGTGCCGCCGGAGAGCATGTACGGCAGCGTCTTCGCCCCCGGGTCCTCGGCCAGCACCGCGGCGGTCATGGCGTCCACGAGCGCGCCGTCGAAGGTCGTCTCGACCGGCGGGAGCTCCATCCACTCCTTCTCGATGTCCGGGCCGAGCAGCTCGTCGAGCTCGCGGTCGAAGGCCTCCAGCCGCCCCGGCAGGATCCGGCAGTCGACCGCGGCCTCGGCGACCGACGGGATGACGTTCGACTTGTACCCGGCGGTGAGCATGGTCGGGTTGGCGGTGTCACGCAGGGTCGCGCCGATCATCCGCGAGATGTTGCCCAGCTTGGCGACCGAGCCTTCGAGGTCGTCCTCGGGGAAGTCCCAGCCGGTGATCTCGGTGACGCCGGCGAGGAACTCCTTGACGGAGTCGGTGAGCACGAGCGGGAACCGGTGGTTGCCGAGCTTCGCGACGGCCTCGGCGAGCTTGGTGACGGCGTTGTCCCGGTGGATCATCGACCCGTGCCCGGCGGTACCGCGCACGCGCAGCTTCATCCAGCGGATGCCCTTCTCCGCCGTCTCGATGAGGTAGGCGCGGACGTCGTCCTTGAGCGTGATGGAGAACCCGCCGACCTCGCTGATGGCCTCGGTGACCCCCTCGAACAGCTCCGGCCGGTTCTCGACGAGCCACTGGGCGCCGTACTGGCCCCCGGCCTCCTCATCGGCCAGGAAGGCGAAGACCAGGTCCCGCGGCGGCACGACGTTGTTCAGCTTGTAGTGCCGGGCCAGCGCGAGCGCCATCCCGCACATGTCCTTCATGTCGACCGCGCCCCGGCCCCAGACGTAGTCGTCCTGGATCGCGCCGGAGAAGGGGTGCACGGACCACTCCGAGGCGTCGGCGGGCACGGCGTCGAGGTGGCCGTGGATGAGCAGGGCTCCCCTGCTCGCGTCCGCTCCGGGCAGCCGTACGAAGACGTTGTGCCGGTTCTTCCCACCCGACTCGACGTAGGTGATCTCGTAGCCGGCGTCGGTCAGCTTCTCGGCAACGTACTCGGCCGCCGCCCGCTCGCCGACCACCGTGTCGGGATCCCCGGTGTTGGTGGTGTCGATGCGGATGAGTTCGCTGGTCAGCGTAACGGCCTCGGCCGCGGCGGCTTCGATCAGGTTCGGTTCGGTCACCGGCCATTCCTATCACCCGGATGGCCCGGTGTGCTGGCCGTGGGAACGCCCGGCGGCGCCGGTTCAGGGAGCGGGCTGCCACCCCACGCCGTACGACCGCGCGGGCCGCAGGTCCCGGAAACTCGTGTGCACCTCACCCGCGTTGTCGAGGAACAGCGGTTTGCGCGCGGGCAGCGGGTCGTGGGCGTCCTTCGAGAGGTCGCCGTCGATGCGCCAGACGCGCTGCGGCGGCTCGCGCCGGTCGAACCGGACGTTGAGCTCGAAGCTTTCGCACAGGAATTCCGGCGTGCAGCAGTAGAACGGGGCCGGCAGCTCGGCCAGCCGGATGCGGAAGAAGAACTCGTGCTGGTCCCCGGCGTCGAGCGGCTGCGGCGGCCGCAGGGTGAAGGCGACGCGGGTGGAGCTGACCAGGCGCACGGAGTGCACCTCGCCGCCGGCGACGACGTCGATGCCGAGGCCGGACAGGTCCGGCGGGCTCGTCGTGCTGGCCGGGCGGGCGAGGGAGATCGCGTGCTCGATCTCGGCCAGCCCGGCGACGTGGCTGACCACCTTGCGGGTTTCGAACACCTCGGCGGCGGTCCCGGTCAGGGTCAGGTTGACCGCGAGGTCCGAGGTGTGCCAGGGACCGTCCTGGCTGTTCGCCGAAACACCCCCGAACGGCGACGGCGCCCCGTACGCGGCTTCGGCGATCAGGTAGATCACGTCGTCGGCGCGACGCTGCATGGTGCGCACGTTGCGGTCGGCCCCGGTGCCCAGCAGCTCCAGGCGCTGGGTGTAGCGCTCGTTCGCGCCGGTGCCGAAACCCAGCACGATCCGCGCCGTTTCCCGCTGCGACCCGGGCAGTTTCTCGATCAGCCGGCGAAGCGTGTCGACGACCTTGCCGCGAACCGTTCCGGCGTTGTCCTCTTCGCGGACACCGCACACTTCGCGCAACCGTTCGCCGGCGATTGCGGGCAGGTTCTTCGC